>JAIYCY010000011.1 GCA_027487775.1 Planctomycetaceae bacterium | reverse complement strand
TACGCAGGCGAGTTCCGCACGCACAGCCTGGGTGCGTACGATCTGCGAGCGCGAGACTACGACGCGGGCACGGGCCGCTTCCGCAGCCAAGACCCCACGATCTTCGGCCCCGGCGACACGACCGACGCCAACCAATTCATTGGTCGTGGCTGCGTTAACGTCTGATAAAAGGGGTTGTGAATCGGGTCGAGATGTGCGACATTTTGTCTTGGACGATGCTCGTCGGCATGGGAAGCGTGCCCGGCGGGTTGGCTTCGGAGAGTTCCTCTCTGATGTGCTTGGGGCAGGGGCGGGATTGTGTGTTGGTGTCATTTCTGTGGTTTGGTCTTTGGCGTGTTGTAACTGTTGTGTCAATTCAGTGGTGCGTCGGGCTGTTTCTAATGGAGGTTTTGCATGTTTCGGTTGAATCAGGGGCGTGGCGTGTTGGTTCGTGCGGTTGGCGGGGTGAGGGTGGAATCGTTGGAGGCGCGGCGGCTGTTGTGCATGGATCAGCACATACCGGCGGCGGAGAATCCGCGTTTTGGTCCGACGACGATTATTGACACGATTGAGGAGATCGAGGCGTTTCAGTCGACGATGCGTGCGAGTTCACCGACGCCGCCTGTGTTGCCTCAGGCGGAGCAATTTGCTTCGCGTTCGACGGACGGCCGTGATGGTCGGGTCGATTCGTCGGTGACTGGGAGCCTTTCGAGCAACACAGAATCGACGGCGGAGGTTGCTCCGATTGTGTGGGTGAATCGGGGGATCACGAGCGGAGCGGATGATGATCGATTTGATGATGTGTTTGGTGTCAACGCCGGGACCGCGCGGGCGGTGATGGATGCGGCGATCAACATGTGGGCGCGAGTGATCGGGAGCTTTAACTATGCGTTTCCGTTGGGCGCGGCGAGTTATCAGTTGACGGTGAAGATGGCGACCGGCGCGAGCGGCAATGGAGCGAGCGCGGGCGTGTCGAGTTGGTTTGGTGGCAAGCCGACGTCGGGTGGGATAACGATGGGCAGCGGTGGGAACGGCTTGGGCAGCGGATGGTTTATTGATCCGACGCCGTTTGATCACAGCGAGTTCCGCGGGACGATTCGCAATGCGTTTGCCGCGGACGCGCAGGCGGGCTCTCCGGCGGCGGGTTTGGGTGATTTTCTGACGGTGGCGCTTGCTGAGATTGCGCACTGCATGGGATTGTTCTTTTCACCGTCGCTGTTTCAGAACAACGTGACGAACACGGGCGTGGATGATTCGGCGGTGGGTGGTACGAGCGTGCTGTATACGCATTCGACGGGCAACGTGCAGCACCTGATGACCGAGTTCGACAGCGGGGGTGGCGACACGAATTCGGCGGTGCACACAGCCGAGCCGCAAACTGCGACGATCGGCGGACAGACTTGGAGTGGAACCGACGACGCGGGGAATGCGTTTTATGAATTTGGCAGGCGTTATCTGGTGCCAGAAAATCTTCGGCTGGTTTTCAATGACTCGATGGGCTACAGCACGCAGCCCGCGGCGAGTTTTGGGAGCTTTCACTCGCATCTGCGGAGCACCGGTGAGCTTTACATTCGAGGCGGTGAGGGGGCGAGTGATGATGTCATCACGGTATTCACGAGCGGGGGGAACGTGATCGTCGATGTCGATGTGGGTGCCGATGTGCCTGGCAGTGGTTCGCTGCGTGGGCCTGGTAATCTGCCGGCGTGGCGTGGCGTTTTCCCGGAGTCGAGCGTGAGTTCGATTCGCATCGATGCGGGCGCCGGCTTTGACATCATTCGCATCGACAACAATTCAGGGGAGCCGACGACCATCGATCCCGGCGAGGGGGATGACTTTATCGATTTCGGATTCGGCACGGGTAATCTGGATTTTGCGTCGGGATCGACGACGGTACTGGGATCCAACGGGACGGACAGCATCTTCGTCTACGACGACAACAACACATTCCCTGACACCTATACGGTGACTTCATCCACAGTGGAAAGGAACTTCTGGCCGGGCTTCTCCTACGGGGCGGCGATCGAGAACATTTATCTTCGCACCGGATCGGGAGCCAACACGGTCAACGTGAGCAGCACCGATGCGGGCGACTTTATGCGGATCGACAGCTCGGGTGGGGCGGATGTGGTAAACGTTGGAAGCGTGAGCAACGGGCTCCAGTCGATCAACGGCACGCTTCGCATCGAGAATCTCGGAGGGTTCAGCACATTGAATCTGAACGCCAACGCCGATGTGATTGGCCGCAGTGGGACGATTTTTAACTCCGGCACGCTGGGTCGTCTCACGGGGATGTCGCCTGCCGGCATCGAGTGGATTCGCGATCGCATGTCCGGGGTTGGTCTGACGACAGGCACGGGCAACGACACCGTTCGCGTGCAGAGCAATTCCGTGCCCCTGACCATCAACAGCGCCGGAGGTGCCGAGAACGTATCGATTGGCGACGGCCGATTCCTCTTCGGCGTGGGCATGAACAATCAAACCGGGAACATCACGATCGAAAACGCAATTTCCAGCGGTACACAGCTCACGCTCGACGACTTCTATGGTTCGACCAACCGCACAGTGACCTTCAACGTCAACGGCAGCTACAGCGAAGTCTCCGGCTTGATGGCCAGCGGACTCATCAGCTTCCGCAATACCTCCACCATCGGCGTGACAGTTCTCGGATCGAACTCCAACAACGATACCTACAACGTCGCTACCACGGGAGAATTCATCGACATCAACACCCACGGCGGGGACGATACGATCAACGTTCAAGACACTGGCGCGTTCCTGTTTTTCACCTATTCGGTCACAGTGCAGACGGGAACGGGCGTCGACGTGCTGAACGTCAACTCGGACAACACCGGAACGACCGCCGTGAACCTCGCCGGTTCGGATGACCTGAACTCGCTCAACGTCGGTATCGGCGGGAGGCTGATCGTCAATTCTGGTCGTGATAAGGTGCTGACTGTCAATGGCGCGTCGATCAGTGGCGTCCTGAATCTCAACGACAACGCGTTCATCCGGCGAGGCATTGCTTCCGAGTCGTTCTACCGCACGCGACTTGTCAACGGTTACAGCGGCGGTAGCTGGAGTGGTGTTGAGCCGTCGATCAACAGCGGCATTGCGTCGTCCGCCACACTACCCGAGGACGCGCTGGGTTACGGCATCGGAGGACAGATCGGCATCAACACGATTTTCGGCGTGCCGATCAACGTGGGCGACACCGTCATCCGCTACACGCTCGCGGGCGATGCCAATCTTGATGGAGTTGTCGGCTTCGCGGATCTTGTCGAACTGTCGAGGAACTATGGGATCGTTCAATCCCCGGCCCGTTGGTTGAATGGTGATTTCAACTACGACGGTACGACCGGCTTTGCCGACCTCGTTGCACTCTCGCGCAACTACGGTCTTGCACTCGGTGAATCCCCGCGACCCGGAACGGGCATGATTCCGAGCGGCGACCTCGCCCGGGCGTTCAGTCGTCAGCCGATCGAAGCATCTGCATCGATCGCCCGATCGGTTCTCGGCAGCATCGTCACCGGCAATGCTCGCCGCTCGACGGGCTCTACGCTCGGATCAAGCGCGGATGACGTACTGTTCGCGTGATCCGCCCGACCACCCGAGCGGGAAGGCCCGGGTCCTCCGGCATGTTGCGTCGGTGTTCGATGTAAAGAACGTTGCGACGCAGCAAATCTAGTCAGCAAAGAACCCCGGACCAGCGTGCCGGGGTTCTTTCTCGTGACTCGAGGTCACATATCTCACGCCGCGGTTTCGGGCTGTGAGTCGGCATTCTGTACCGCCAGATTCGTTTTCCTGCCGAATCGATTGTGTACGTGAGATCGCTGTGTACGTGAGATCGCGTCGTTGCCCGACAGATCAAAACTCGATCAAGCGAGTTGAATGCGAACCATCGCCGTGGCGGCTGAGGTGAAGGTCAGCTTGATCGTGTTGGGCGAGGTGATCGTGACATCGAGGGGCACGGGTTTGACTCGATCGGGATGCTCCCATGTGTTGTCCAGTTTCAGGTCCGGTCCGGCAAGTTGGACGGCCTCGATGACGTTCTTGAAGGTCTTGTCTTCGAGTGTGAGTGAGACGGTGTGCTGGGCGTGCTGATCGCGATTGCTGAGGAAGATCGCGAGCGTACCCGCCGACGGATCTGCAGTGCCCGTGGATTCATCCAGCGTGACGGCGGCGTCGATGGCCGGGACGTCACCGCGAGCGCCGGCTTTGTAGGTTGGTCCGTCGATGAGCAGTTGCAGGCTTTTGCCCTTTGCGTGCTGGCAGTACCACTTCAGTGGATGGTAGATGCTTTGGACGAGCAGTCCGTCGGATCGGGTCATGAGCGGTCCGATCACGTTGACCATTTGAGCGATGCAGGCGATTTTCACGAGGTCTGCGTTTCGCACAAAGCTGCTGAGATACTGGGCGCAGACGATCGCGTCTTCAAGGTTGTAGACTTCCTCGAGCAGGTGGGGTGCTTGTTTCCAGTCTCCGTCGCCTTGGCGATTTTTGTACCAGACGTTCCATTCGTCGAAGGAGAGATGAACGTGTTTGTCTGATCGTTTTTTGGCGCGGACGAAGTTGAAGAGACCTCGATAGTCCTGAACGATGCGTTCGATTTCGACGCCCTCGGCGAGGAACCAGTCGCTGTCGTTGCGGTCGTTGCTGCTGTAGCGATGGGCGCTGACAAACTGAACGTGATCCCAGCAGTATTCGAGCGAGACGCGGTCGTAATCCATGTAGGTATTCATGGCGCGGGCGCTCGAGCCGCAGAGGACGAGTTGGATGTCACGATCGACGCCTCGCATCATTTTGGCCGCCTGATCGGCACGGCGTGCGTATTCCTCGGCGGGTACGTGACCGGCCTGCCACGGGCCGTCCATTTCGTTTCCGAGGCACCAGACTTTGATTCCATAGGGATCGCGCACGCCGTTCCTGACGCGTTCGTCTGCCCATTTTGTACCGGCGGGTGAGTTGCAATACTCGACGATCGCCTGCGCCTCTGCGGCGCCGCGCGTGCCGAGGTTCACCGCCATCATCGGCTGGGTGTTGACGCGTGTGCACCATCGGACAAACTCGTCCAATCCGACCTGATTACTCTCGATGCTTCGCCAGGCGTAGTCGAGTCGCTTGGGCCGTTTTTCGCGAGGTCCGATGCCGTCCCACCAGTCATAGCAGCTCACAAAGTTTCCGCCCGGATAGCGCATCAGCGGCATCGCGAGAGGCCGAATCGCATCGATGACATCGACGCGCCATCCTTCTGCGTCTGCGTGAGGTGAGCCTGGGTCATAAATGCCTTCGTAGACGCATCGCCCGAGATGCTCGACAAATCCAGAGAAGATTCTCCGATCAACCGGGCCCGCGTGGTATGCGGAATGTAGCTTGATGTTGGTCATGGGTCTGGATGATAAGCCAAATTGGGCTGGACGAAACGCGCTCAAGAAGAACGTGCACGTCAAAACAATCGATTGCGTGTGGATGCGTGCGCAGTGATGGATGCGTACGCAGCAATGGATGCGTGCGCAGCGATGGATGCGAGGATGGCGAATGCCGGGGCGCGACGCATGCGTCAGGATCGACTCGCCGGTATGATTTGGCACATGACGCCGACCGACGCTTATCTCGATGCGCTATCTGACTGGCAGCAATTGTTGCCTTCGCTCGCCAGGCTTTCGACGGATGTTGATGGGCTGGGTCGGGCGATGATGGCGTGCTGGGCACGGGGCGGAAAGGTGATGTTCGCTGGCAACGGCGGAAGCTGTGCCGATGCGATGCACTTTGCTGAGGAGCTGAGCGTGCGATTTCATCGCAATCGCCGGGCGCTTGCGGCCCTTGCGTTGACGGACGCGTCGGCGATGAGTTGTTGTGGGAACGATTTCGGTTTCGATCAGATTTTCTCGCGACAGATCGAGGCACTGGGCAAGCCTGGTGATTTGTTTGTCGGCATCTCCACCAGCGGCAACAGCACCAACATCATCCGGGCTGTCGATGCGTGCAGACAGCAGGGCGTGCATGTCGCGCTGCTGCTCGGCAAGGACGGCGGATCGCTCCGAGGTCGCGGCGACGTGACGCTGATTGTGCCCAGCCCGCTGACCCATCGGATCCAGGAAGTTCACAAGCTCCTGTTTCACGCGTTGTGCATCTGGATCGACGAGCAGGTGCTCTCAGAGGCCGTCGGCTGAGACTGATCGAGATGGGCTCGGCGCAGATCTCGCCTGACACCGGGCGTGCAATCGGGCGTACCCTTTGGCAACGAGCCGGGGTCTGTATGGGCTGATTCATTCAGACGCCAGATTGTCCGCCACGCTCACGCGATAGGCCGCCAGCGCGGGGACGAGGCCTGCGAGCGCGGCGAGGATCACAACGCCTGCGAGGTAGGCCCATTCGAACCATCCGACGTTGAGCCCTCGGATGGGCAATCGTTCGTCTCCGAAGAGAGAGATTCCGATCGACACCATGGCATATCCACCGAGCAGTCCGAGCAATCCTCCGACGAGTCCGATCAGGACTGCTTCGAGTGTGATGAGAGAAAGCACGCGGTTGCGTGTCGCGCCGAGTGCCCGAAGGATCGCGATGTCACGTCGTCTGGCGACGACCGAATTGTAGATGCTGACAAGGATCGTGATCGCCGCGAGCACGCTGACAAGAATCGCAATCCCGCTTAACACTCTCGTTCCAGGCTCGAGAAATTTCATGAAGAACGCCCGCATTTCCTGTGCAGGCGAGACTGCCATCGCGAGTCCCTTTTGTTCGATGTTGAATCTGAGGTTGCCGTATTGATAGAAGCCGGGCGTACCGACAAAGATTCCGCTGACACGCCATTTTTCGCGTTCGAGGTCGAGCTTGATCGTTCCGTCGGGCCTGAGCATGAAGGCGTGTTCGTGGTGATGATGGTCATGCTCGTCCGCCGACTTGGGTTCGACCGGGGCATTTGATGCCGATGCAAGCGGAGAAGTTGGTGTTGCGTTGGTGTTGCGTGGCGTGTTGTCGGGTGCGGGAAGATTGGGAACCACGCGTCCTCCCGGCAGCATGGGCGCGTTTCCCGGCTTGGGCGATGCGTTGGGTTGAGGCGACGCGCCAGATCTGACGGTCGTCGAGTCTTTGGTGATCGGAGCGTCCATGTCGGGCGTTCCTGCGATCTCGGCGGCCAGTTCCATGAAATGCTCGTGTTCGGGGACAGCCCAACTGCTGATCAGCGGGATGTAGATCGTGTCGTCAAAGCTTGTACCCGTCGGAGCAAGAATCCCGACAACCTTCCACACCTCGGCGTGAACATCCTCGGCGCTGCCGCCGTGTTCGAGTTGAAACTCGTCTCCGATTTTCATGCCGAGTTCGCGTGCGACCTTTGCCCCGAGCACGCCTTCGAACTTCATGGAATGAAACGCGCGACCTTCCGCGATTGTGAGCTTGCGACCATAGCCCACCTCGAAAGGTTTGACGCTGTTGCCAAGGGTCATGAGCCGCTCGCCGACGGTTTGGGCAGCGGCCACTCCGAGCAATCGCTGCGCCGTTCCCGTTTGGGTCAGTCCGGAGATCGCCCGCTCGTAGTCTTCGCGAATCGATTCCAGATGATCAAAGATTGTAAAGTCCAGTTCGCCTGCGTTCGTCTGCAGATCATCGAGTTCAACGAATCTCTGGAGCGTCAGATCCGCGACCTGTTGGATGCGATTCTCCAGGGCCTCAGCCGATTCAGGTGAGGCGGGCGATCGTGCGAGATCGCGAAGCTCGCGTCCCTGTTGCTTGAGCAGCTCTGCCATGCTGGCAATCTCTGGGCGATCGACGATCAGCCCGCTCGTTCCCATGATTCGCCGACCTTTCCATGTGTCGCCGACTGCGAAAGGGATCGCCCAGCTTGCGAATCGATCGTTGGGCGTGCGAAAGAGATCTTCGTAGACGTTCCACTGAATAGTGCCTTGTGCCTGATCGATGTCGTAGACGCTGTTGAGCACCAGCGCCAGTCGCGATCCGCGTGGACCGACGATCGCGCTGAAGCCGTAGTCCTCCTGCTGGAAGACCTGCCCGGCGGTTCGATGCACGACGAACACGCTGGTCGCCAGCATCACGCCAAAGAGCACCGAGAGGATCGTCAGCCAGCTGGAAAGTGCCCGCTGACGCATTTGCTTGAGGATCAATTGAAAGATATTCACCGAGAGACCTCCGCAATTCGAGCCGTGTCAGCCGAGACGTAACGCGATGAGCTTCGGTTGATTTCAGCCAGATCGACCCGTCGCGCGAGCGATTGTGCGATTTCGCGATCATGCGTCACCAGGAGGAGCGCTGCGCCGACTTCGGTTGTGAGCGATCGGATCAAATCCAGCACCGACCGCGCATTGATCGGATCCAGCGCGCCTGTGGGTTCATCCGCCAGGACAAGCTGGGGCCGGTTCGCAAGTGCCCGCGCGACGGCCACGCGTTGTTGTTGTCCTACCGAGAGTTTTCCCGGCCTATAGTCCATGCGATCTTTGAGACCGACTGTTTCGAGCAGATGCCGTGCCCAGCCGGCATCGGCAGGCCTGCCGGTGAAACTCATCCCCAGGAGCACGTTCTCCATCGCCGTGAATCCGCCTAGCAGGTGGTGCGTCTGAAAGATGATGCCGATGTACCGCCCGCGAAACGCGTCCCGAGCGGCCTCGGGAAGCTTGGCGAGGTTCACCGGTGACATGCCGGGAACCCCACACTCGACCGAACCCGAACTCGGCGCGGTGATCCCCGCCATCACGTGCAGGAGCGTCGTCTTGCCGCTTCCGCTTGATCCGATCATCGCGACGTGTTCGCCGGCTCCGATGTCAAAATTCGGCACGTCCAGCACGTCGGTCACGCTCCCGTCGGGCGCCTGGTATCGCTTGGTGATTGCTTTGAGTTTGACGTCCATGGTGAAGAGTCCTTCCGATTCATGCCGCGACGCACGAGCACCATGTTAGGCGCGGCGCGTGTGACGATAAGAGCGTCGATACCCGAAGCACGCGCGACATGCAATTCAGTTGCACCATTCCCGGCGAGCCTTGCGCCGTATCGATTCGGTGAAGGGAGCGTAGGGTCATCCCGCGTTGCCGTCTTGCGCGGCGGCCTTGCTCCGCGTCGATCCTTCTGGACGATAGCGGCACCGATGTCGAGGCTCTTCATCACCGTCGCCGAACACAGCGCGGATATGCACGCCGCCCAGCTTGTGCGGAGCCTCAGGCGTATGCGCCCCGAACTCCAGATCGACGCACTGGGCGGTCCTGAATTGGCATCGGCTGGCGCGAACGTGCTGCACGACACCGTTTCCCGAGCGGCCATGGGGATCAAGGCATTCAAGCGCACCGTCGAGATCAAACGGCGTCTCCGTTTCACGCGAGACTTTTACACGCGTCAGAAGCCCGATCTGCACATTTGCTGTGACAGTTGGACGATGAACGTTCACTTCGCCCGACTCGCAAAGTCGTTTGACACGCCTGTGCTTTACTACATTGCGCCGCAAACCTGGGCCAGCCGCGAGCGACGCGTTCATGATCTCGCCCGGCTCGCCGATCATGTTGCCTGCATTCTGCCGTTCGAAGAATCCTATTTCCGCAATCACGGCGTCCGTGCCACCTATGTCGGGCATCCGCTCTTTGATTCCATTCGCGTCCCGCAAGGCATCGAACCATCGAACGACCTTTCGTCAGCTTCGATCTCGACGTCGGGCGCAGTATCGATGTCCTCGAACAAATCGCTGACGATCGCCTTGCCTTGCGGATCGCGTGCTGGCGTTGCCCGCGCGAATCTGCCCCGCATGCTCGATGTCGCGCGGCGATTGCTCGTCGATGAACCGACTCTGCGTTTTGTCATTCCGACGACGGGCATTACTGATCCGATCGCGCGGTCTCACGTTCGGAATTTTCCGGAGGTATCGGTGCATCTGGATGGTTTCGATGAGATCCTTCCACGATGCGACCTCGCGTTGTGCGTCTCCGGGACGGCCACGCTGCACGTCGCGGCGTTGGGTGTGCCGATGGTGATCGTCTATGCGGGAAGTCGACTCTTCTGGCACGGCGTTGCGCGACACATCGTTCGCGCGCGCACGTTCGGCCTGATCAATCTACTTGCAAGCGATGGTCGACTTGACGGGAGAGATCTGCTTTGCCCGGAGTTCATCCCATGGTTTGGCCCGACGGAACCGGTGGTTCGGGCGATGCTTGAATTGATCCGCGACCCCGCACTTCGCTCGCGTCAGCGTGGGCAACTGCAGTCCGTCATTCAGAAGATCGGCCGACCCGGCGCATCGGATCGCGTTGCGGCTTTGACACTTGATTTGCTGGACGGTCGGTGATGCGCTGGAGCGCATGTTGCAGCGAGCAGACCAATAAGACAGACCGATGCGTCTGTCAGACGACGGTTCCAATGATGTCGCCTTCGAAGGCGAGGTTGCCCTTGACCCAGCCCTGAGCGGCGCAACAGACGCGTCGATGGCGGTCCCACTTCTTGGCCAGGACGAGGATCATGCGCACGCCGGGCGAGACGGGTTGACGGAACTTCACGCCTTCGACCCCGCCGAAGCCGATGAAACCTTGCCAGCCGAGCTGTTTGCGGGTGAAGAAGCTCGCGCATTGCGCTGCGGCCTCGATCATGATCACGCCGGGCAGCAGGGGCCTGCCTGGGATGTGTCCCGGCACCCAGAACTCGTCGTCCCGCACGTCCTTAAAGCCGATGATCCCTTCCGGGCCCATGTGCACCACGCCGTCGAGATGCAGCATGTCGCCGCGCTGCGGATTGACCCGCTCGATTTCCGCCCGGTCAAACAACACACGATCAAGGTCGACGTTCTGAAGATTCAAGACGGACTGGGGAGGCATAATTGATCCAGACGAGCACAGGTTGCGGATTCGGCCCGAGGTAGGTAGCGAGGTAGGTAGATGATTGTTATGGAACAGCGCACGACTGAAAGCAAGGCGATCGCTCGGGCGCGCGTCCATGATGACGTTGATCCGCCGGTGTTTTGCGGCGATCGCGATCATGTGCAAGCGAGTCTGATCGCCGGCGTGGTTATTCGCCTGCGGGTTCGGTGCCGTCGGTGTCTTGGCGACCTTCGAGCAGCTTGATTCGAACCCCCTGCGCGGCGGCCTTCACTTCCTGCATCTTCTTTCGCGCTCGGGTGCCGGCGGCCTTGTTGCCGCCTGCCGCCTTGCGGACGTCGTCGTCCGCCTCGATCACCAATCGCTTCAACTCTTCGTAATCTTCGAGAACCGACATGCCATTGCTCCTGTCTTGCAAGCCCCGAAAGACTACGGATTCAGCCTCAACTGTCAAACCGGGTAAGGTGTCTGGACAGCGACGGATGCGATGGATTCGGAGTCTGAAGTGGTTGGTCAAGCCGACGAGCGATGAACCCGGGTAGGTCCATCGCTCGTCGGTGAATCTCCAAAATAAATGGGTGTTGATAGAACACCGAAGTCAGGACTCATCGACGACGGCGACCGAGAAGGAGAGAGCCGGCGGCGAGGAGGCTGAGTGTTGCGGGCTCGGGGACCATCGACTGCGCCAGTGCCCAGTCGGCGGCGAAGGTGCTGGAGTCGCCGAGGCTGATCTCGCCTGAGGGCAGGATCGAGCTGTTGTAGTTTCGAGCCAGTGCGACGAGATCGACGAAATCGACCGTGCCGTTGTAGTCGGTGTCGCCCTGGTGCCAGCCCGCGCCACTGGCGGCGCTGTAGTTACGTGCCATGGCGACGAGATCGACGAAGTCGACGCTTCCGCTGAGGTCGGAGTCACCCTTGAGGGTGTACTTGGCGATGACCGCGGTCGCGTCGACGGTGAATCCGCCGAAGGTGGTGACGGCCAGATCGGATGCTTCGACGATGCCGATGCTGGTGTTGGAATTCAGGAGCGAGCTGGTGAGCGTGTTGTTGACGAGGAAGGCATCGCGCAGGGTGGCGATGGGCGAGGTGGTGGCGTAGTCGACGATGAGGGCGTTGTTGGTGAGGTTGAGCGTTCCGCCGACGAGGTTGATTCCGCCGACGCGTGAGACGCCTGCATCGGTGCCGTTGGGCGCGATGCGTGTTTCGCCGCCTTCGAGGTTGACGGCGGAGGCGCGGAGATTTTTGAGCACGAGCGTTCCGTCACCGCGTTTGGTGAGACCGCGGCCCGATGCGCCGAGTTGTTCGGTGTGGGTGAGCGTTGCGCCGGCGTTGACGACGATTCGGCTGTTGACCTGGAGGTTGATCGGGACGTTGACGGTGTGGCTTCCGGAGACGACTTCGATGAGTCCGGGCGTGACGACGGTGGCGCCGTCGGTGAAGCCTGAGAGGTTGAGGCTGCCGGCGCCGTTGACGGTGTAGCTGTTGGAGCTGTCGATGGTGAGTTTGCGGAGGGTGCGCGTGGAATCGAGGTCGACGGTCGCGGGTCCGCCTGGGAGGTTGCCGAGTCGAGCCGACGCGGTGGCACCGTCGGCGACGGGGCCGAGCCAGCTACCGGTGCCGCTCCATGAGCCGGCGGCGACGTTCCATTCGGATTCGACGCGGTAGAGGTCGAGTCGTTTTTCGGCGAAGCTGACGACGAGCAGGACTGGAGCGCCGCTGGCGTCGAGTCCTGTGGCGAGTCCTTTGAGGTTGCTGGTGTAAGCTGTTCCGCCGTCTTCGGCGCCGGTGAGGGAGAGCTGAGTGAGTGCGCCGGTGCTGCCGTTACGTTGACGGATCAGGACGTGGCGGCTGTCGAGGCCGGACTGGGCGATGGCGGTGGAGTCTGTGAAGGTGAAGGGTTGATCTGCGGGTCCATCGGGTCGAACGGAGAGGAGCATGAGGTCATCGCCGGCGGTGAGTCCTGGGATGAACGCGACGTCCTGGATCGGGTTGAGGTTGCTCGTCTTGGTTCCAGCGGCGATGAGGTTGTCCCATTTGTTGAAATCGGTTCCGCCGACGGTGTTGCGGGTGGCGCTGTCGACACCGAGCTGTGCGAGGCTTGCGACGTTGCCATCCGAGTCGAAGGCGATGCCGCGATGGGTGAAGCCGGTGGTTGGCGTGGAGATGATGGCGCCGGCGCTTGCATCATAGACGATGGAGCCGTCGGACATGCGAATGCCGACGCGACGTCCTGAGCTGATGCCGAGCGTGCCGATCATGGGGTTGCCGTTGTCTCCGAGCGGATCGATGTCGACGGCGCTGGGTCGGTAGCTGCCGGAGACGTTGCTGGAGGGTACGTTCCAGAGTTGATTTCCGTTGAGGTCGAACTTGCGAATGAATCCGCCGCCCGCGACGCCGCTGTCATGGGTCATGTAGAGGCCGTTGGCATCGGCGACGAGACCTTGGATGCCGACGTTGGCGTTGGAGGTGAATCGAGTGCCCGCGAGTTCTGTGACGGTTGCGGATCCGCCGAGGAGGTTGGCGATTTTGACGACGCCGACGCTGTTCGCACCGGCCGAGCTGTTGAAGCCGCTGATGTAGGCGCTGTTTCCGTCAAAGGCGACGGCGCTGGGGTTGGACCCGTTGAGACCGGGGGTTGCCCCGCCGACGAAGAAAGTTCCAAGGTTGATTTCCGCTGCCTTCGCAAGCCGGAGCTGCTGGGCGTTGGAAACCGAAGCCGATACAAGAACCGCCGCCGCAGCCAACGAGGCCGCCTTCACAATCACCGCTGTACGCATAGAATACCCTCCGAGGTTAGTTCTATAAGACTATCCCAATTCCTCGCCAGATCAAGCAAAAAATCGGATTGCAGGCCGATTCTGTGTACGAATCGCCGGTCCGTCGCGACTGGATGGCCGCGGACAGGATGGGCCGACCCGATCGGATTTCGGTGGGTGATTGATGCTGGGGTCTGACCTGATGATGTGGTTCGACCTGATGATGTAGTTCGACCGACGGAAGTACCGGTCGTGTTCGACCGTTCCGGGAGTGGATACGCATAGGCGGAATCGGAGTGTGCGCGGGCGCATCGAATGCGTGTTTGAGTGGCCGAAAAGCGGCGCCGAGCGATCCGGAAATTGCCTGATTTCGACCGATGCCGCATCGGATTGGACCCGAACCGGGCGTGATTCGGGGAAAAATGGTGAAAATCGGGTCTTGCGCTGCGCGAATGGGGACGCAGGCGCGCAGCGCGGGGGTGTTTATAGGAGGTGTTTCGTGCGCGGTTTGCCTGTCGAGATCGATCGCCGGGCTTTTGGCATGGGATGGGTGGTGATGGGATGGGGAAGACGATTCGTGTTTGTTTCGGGACGGATTGAAAGAGGGCAGAGTCAGGAAAGGGGCTTGCCAATCTGGGGATGGATGCGATAGGCTGTGGTTCTGACGCGGGCACTAGTCTCCCTGCCTAAACGTCACTTGGGCATCGGTTTCATCGATGTAATCAGGTGGCGGTGCCCGAAAGGTTCGCCCACCCGCGAGCGGCGTCTGTCGGCCTTGCCCGACATGTTCGAAACGGCCACCACCCCGGCCGGCCCTCAAAATCGATTGAACGCGCGTCTCGCAGATCAGCTGCGAGGCGATGTGGTTTCGCCGAGGGCGCAAATTGTTAACATGATCCAATCTGATGTCACGTTTTACCCACTTCGTGTTCGCTGCGAGGGACGTTGTGTCTTCGTAGCGAGTCCGAGGTAGAAAGTTGTTTCCGTCATGACCATCCTCAATCAACCGACTTCGACCCGCCGACCATCCGGCGATGCCAAGCCTCGCTTTAAGGGCAAAAGCGGAGCGCAGATTCTCCATGAAATGCTCATCGGTCCGCATCAGGTCGAAGTGATGTTCGGCTATCCGGGCGGTGCGATCCTTCCGGTGTTCGACCAGCTTTACAAGACGCCGGCGAAGTTCATTTTGAATCGTCACGAGCAGGCGTCGGGGCATTGCGCCGACGGTTATGCCCGCGCGACGGGCAAGCCTGGCGTTTGCATCGTGACCAGCGGGCCTGGCGCGACCAACACCGTGACACCGCTCGCGACGGCGGCGCTGGATTCGGTTCCGATGATCGTCTTCTCGGGTCAGGTTGCGACCAAGGTGATCGGGAACGACGCGTTCCAGGAAGCGGACGTCACCGGCATCACGCGTCCGTGCACGAAGTGGAATTATCTGATCAAAGACGTGCGTGAACTTCCGCGTGTGGTCAACGAAGCGTTTCTGGTGGCGACGAGTGGGCGTCCCGGGCCGGTCTTGATCGATTTGCCCAAGGACGTGACGACGGCGATCTGTCCTGATGAAGTGGACGACACGCCGCGCGAGCACATCATGAAGCGTAAGAAGGCGGGCCTGACCGGGGGAAGCGCCAAGCAAGTGACCGAGGCCGCCGAGCTGATCAATCGCTCGGATCGCCCGCTTTTGTATGTGGGTGGCGGCGCGATCATCAGCAACGCGCACGAAGCCGTCCGCAAGCTCGCCGAGCGTGGGAACATCCCGTGCACGACGACGCTGCTGGGCATGGGCGCGTTCGACGAACACGACCCGCGAAGTTTGCACATGCTCGGCATGCACGGCAGCGCCTACGCGAACTATGCGGTTCAGGAATGTGACTGCCTGATCGCAGTCGGTGCCCGTTTCGACGATCGTGTGACCGGCAACCTCGCGAGCTTTGCGCCCAAGGCCAAGATCATCCATATCGACATCGATCCTTCGTCAGTCGGCAAGAACGTCGACGTGGATGTGCCTGTCGTCGGCGATGCAAGGCTTAGCCTTGAGGCGATGTGCGAACTGATTGAATCGCGTCCGCGTAAGGCGTGGTTTGAGACGCTCAACGGCTGGAAGCAGCAGTATCCGTTCAAGTACTTTGACGACTCGAAGTTTGCCAAGCCGCAATATGTGATCGAGGAGATGCATCGTCAGACCAAGGGTCAGGCGATCATCACGACGGGCGTGGGCCAGCATCAGATGTGGGCGGCACAGTTTTATCGATGGCGTTTCCCGCGTCAGTTCATCACATCAGGCGGGCTCGGCACAATGGGTTACGGTCTGCCGAGCGCGATGGGCGCACAGCTCGGCGCGCCCGGCAAGACGGTCATCGATATCGACGGCGATGCCTCATACATCATGACCTGCTATGAGCTTGCGACGATTCGCGAATACAACATTCCGGTGAAGGTCGCGATCATCAACAACGACTTCCAGGGCATGGTCAAGCAGTGGCAGGACCTTTTCTATGAAAAGCGCTATAGCCAGAGCGTGATGAAGAATCCCAACTTCGCTGCGATGGCGGAGGCGTTTGGCATCAAGGGCATTCGCTGTGACCGCAAGGAAGACGTGCCGAAGGCGGTGGATCAGATGCTCAGCCACGACGGTCCTGTGGTGGTCGATTTCTTTGTCGAGCCTGACGAGCATGTGTATCCGATGGTTCCCAGCGGCAAGGGCCTGCACGAGCAGGTGCTGGGTACGGTCGGCGAGAAGAGTTCGTCGCGCAGCGCGACACAAGAGAAGATCGATCGTGAGCGACAGGCCTGCGGCCTGACCGACGACAGCGTCGGCGGAATGGCATGAGGATTTGGCCCGTTGGTGGCCGAATCGTGACTGCCGAATCGTGAACGATGGGAACTTGAATGAGAAGCCCCAACACATGGTGTTGGGGCTTCATTTATTGACTGGACGGGTGTCGCTTTGTGGATGTCGCTTTGTGGGTGTCGCTTTGCGGATGTCGCTTTGTGGGCGTTCGAAATCGGGGATGTCTCAGGCGTGTTTGATCTTCTCAGGCGTGTTTCATCTTCTCAGGCGTGTTTCATCTGCTGTGTCTTCACTTGTGTTTCGGTGACGGTGTAGAGGTGTCCGGGCTTGAGGCGTTTGAAGCGGGAGAAGAGTCGTTCGACAGCGTCGGCATATTCGAGTTCTCCGCCTGTGAGTTGGAGGTAGATCATCGCGCGATCGAGTTTGACGGGTTGTGTGCGAGCGAATTGGGCGAAGTCACGATCGATGGTGACGACGTCGAGTTGCGCGACGTGGGCGGCCTTGATGATGGCGGGCGGGTCGGCGTCGTCGCTGAGCCCGATGTCGGCGGGCCCGACGACACGATGGCCGGCCTTCTGAAGAGAATCGATCAGCGTCGGATGTTCGGTAGCGTGCAGTAAGAATCTCACGCGGTCATCTTAAGGGAATCTCGCAGGCGGGGCGAATGAAGATCGGAAGCGGGACAAAGGGCAGGGGGACACATGAAGACTGGCAAGCGAGTCACCAAGCAGCCGTTCGGATCTGCATGGTTGGTCGAGCGATCATCCGTGTTTGCTTCAGGCGACATTGACCTGTGCGTCGAAATCGTTGTCGAACTCGATGCCGAGGGTCATCATCGGTCGGACCATTTTGGCTTCGCGTCGTGCCCAGACGACACGGGCGGACATCGTGCGTCGACGCCCAGGCAGAAGCCCGAGTCCGGCGATGGAGGAGACATCAACATGGACCTGATCGCCAGCACGCAATGGGAGCACCGGTACGCGAAGCCGCAATCCGCTATGGCTGATGTCGCGCGTCGTGCCCGCGAGCGTTCGCCCGCGTGTCGCCTCGGTCAAGAGGATCGGCCTGACCAGTCGGACGCGCGTTCCGCGTCGACGCTCAAGCGTGAGTGCGTCGGTCTGATCGTCTTCCAAATCGGCAAAAGCAGCAGTGTCGGCAATCATCGCAAAACTCCCGGGCCCGAATCCAGACACGCCGGCGAACGCTCCGCACTCGCATGGCGTACCTCGGGCCCTTCGGTTTATCGGAAGCACGGGGCGCGAAACTTGAATCCATGTCGCAAAGACCGTCTTCAAAGGGAGCGAAACCCGCCGATCGAGCAGACATCCATCGAGCAAAACTCAAAAGAGTCGGCCCTGCCGATGGGGATCAATCGGAGAATCTTCGGGAGCATCGGATCGAGTTTCGGAGATGGAATCCGCGCGAGGATCGACCTTGGTATCAACAGTGTTGTCGACCTTGTGATCGACCTTGTGATCGACCTTGTGATCGACCGCGCGATCGACGGTGGAATCGTCGGTGGAAGTGAGAGGTGTGTTGACGTGCGTATCGACGAGGCGGGAGATGACTTCTCCGTCGATGAGTTGTGTGCGGAGGAACTCGTCGTTGGGTTGGCCGGTTTGCAGGTCAGCGGTTCGTGTGATGATCGATCCGTCGTTGCGTCGGGTGATGGAATAGCCTCGTCGCAGGACGCCCCTGGGATCGAGTGCGCGGAGTTGAGCGTCGATTCGATCGATGCGGGCCCGACGATCGGGGACGAGTCGTGCGCGCGACCAGAGCACGGATCGCTCGATGTCGCGAAGTCGGGACGATGCACGTTCGATTCGATCGGCCCACGCTTGTTCGAGATGGCGATCGAGTTCGTCGAGTCGGATTCGCAGCGGCCTGAAGATCATCTCGGGTCGGCGGAGCGTTTCGTGTCGTTCGATTCGGGCGATGCGTCCGCGTGCAGCGCCGAGCATGACGCGAAGCGATCGACCGATGTCGAGTTCGATGCGGGCGAGCGTCTGTCTGGCGTTGAGCCATCCCTGAGCGACGACGTTGGCGGCCTCGGTGGGGGTGTGGGCGTGATGGTCGGCGACGAGGTCTGCGATGCTGACATCGATTTCGTGTCCGATCCCGGTGACGACCGGCACAGGCGATCGCGTGAGCGTCCGCGCGAGCTGCTCGTCGTTAAACGCCCAGAGATCTTCCAGACTCCCGCCACCGCGTGCCAGGACAATGACGTCGGCGGTCGATTGTTTTTTCTTGTTCCAGTGGGAGAACAATTCGTGGAGTCGTTCGACGATCCGGGCGGCTGCGTCGTTGCCTTGGACGGGGATGTCGATGACATCCACTTCGATCATGGGCGTGCGCGACCAGACTTTCATGATGTCGGCAAATCCCGCTGCCTGCGGGCTGCTGAGAAGCGCCACGCGTTTCGGATAGCGTGGCAGAGAGCGTTTTCGTTCGGTGTCGAACAGACCTTCGGCCCGCAGGCGTTCTTCGATCTGGCGCTTCTGCATTTCGAGTGATCCGACACCGATCGGGCGCATCGACTGGACGTAGATCTGGTATCGCCCGCGTGGCACATAGACGCCCACCGAGCCTTCGACGACGACATCCTGTCCGTCGTTCGGATCGAAGCGGAGCGTGGAAGCGCGCTGAGCGAACATCACGCAATCGACGCTCGCGTTTGCGTCCTTGAGCGTGAAGTAGAGGTGCCCGCTTGTACGGTGGCGGGAGAAATTGCTGATCTCTCCGCGGACGCCGAATCGAGCGGGCATCGACTTCTTCAGCGACGCTTCGACGAGTTTGTTCAATGCCTGCGGCGTGAGCAGATCGTCGTCCTCGGTGCGTCCTGTCGGGCGCTTCAGGTCGTCAAAGGTGTCGAAGAATCCGGGCATCGGGCGGATCATACCCGTATCGTTTGCGAGCGTGGAAATGTTCGGCGTGCGTCTGATGCCGATGCGTAAATGTTTGAATGCCTGTCAGCGGATGGACGATACATGGGCTTCGTGGTAGTTGGAGGGACGATGATTCAATTTTTGATTGTGCTTGCGTCGACGGTGATCGGGCAGTTGTTGCTGTGTGGGTTGCTGCATTTATTGCCGCGTCTTGGTGGGGCGGGGCGATGGTTGAGTGCTCGGTTGTGTCGTGCGCCGGGTTTGGATGTGGTGGTGTTTTGTTTCACGACGCTGCCGTTGATTGTGGGTCCGATCGTGGCGGGCTGGTGGGGGTTGCTGGCGTCGGTGATCGGGATGTATTCGACGTTGGTTCTTTGGACGATCTTGCATGAGCTTGCCCATCCGGAGGCGCGGAACGGGCCGAGGATCATCAAGATCAACAACAAGATGGTGGGTGCGATTCCGAATTTGCTGGCGCTGTTTGCGACGAGTTGGGCGGTGCCGGTCTTTACGATGATCCGGCTGGCGGAGTATCTGGCGTATCCGCCGTTGATCTGGTTGGCGAAGTTTCCGCGTTACGATCACAGCAAGTGGGTGAACGTGACACGGCACAAGTTCAGCGGTTTGATCGGGCACGATCGCATCTGGTGTTTGTATTGCGACTGGATGACGGGTGTGTGGAGTCTTGGCGGAGAGATGCTTCGGAACGTCGAGAGCTTTTGGTGTCCGATCCGGTTCCATGATACGAGCAAGTGTGAAAACTGTCGGCACGATTTTCCGGATATCAATGGCGGATGGGTTCCGTTTGAGAGCGACATGAAGACCGTGACGGATAAGCTGACCGAGCAGTACCTCAGCGATCCCAAGCCGCCGACCAATGCGTGGTTCGGGCATCCGGTGCGTCTGACGGTCAAGGGGAAGCCGGTCGAGACTCAGTCTCCGACTTCGCCGTGACGGAGCGTTGGTCGATTCAATTGGGTTTGATGAACGATCCTGGTTGTGTGGTGGATGTGAATCTGGCGCGTTCTGAGTGCGTCGAATACATCGGATGGCGTGAAGGCTTGCTCGGGGCTGAGCACGCCACGACCGCGAAACTGACCGAGGGCCAGCAGGCGAACCCCGATGGCAAGCGGAAGTCCGACGCATCGTGTGTAGGCACGCAGTCCGGCCCAGTCGGGGACGCTGCCGTCGCTGGTCGGATGTGTATGCGTCAGGACATGCTCTTCACGTTGGCCGTTTTTTATTCCGATGACTTCGACGTGAAGTGCGTAGCCGTAGAGTGCGGTGGTCGTGCCCGCGGTGGAGTGGAGCAGATGTTCGGCGATGGCATCGAGGACGCCGACGTCGATGGATTGGTTGGTGTCTGGCATGGGAAGTCGGACGCGTGGATTGCTGAGGATGCCGAACTCATGAAGTGCGGAGATCAGCCGCATATTGGGAGCGGGCCAGGTTCCGCGGACCTCGATGAGTTTGACGCCCTTGGGTGCGAGGAACTTGGCGAGCGTGCGTGTTTCGCTGTGGGGGATGATGTATTGGACGGTCTTGCCGTAAGGCGGAGGGAGTTCGATCTCGCGAGGCCGCGCGAAGGGTGGGACTTGAGTGAAATCTCCGTTCTCGTAGACGACGCGACCTGGCAGATCGGGGTCGTATTCATAGGTCGTCGTCTCGGCGATGGATCGTGAGAAAGCGATGGGTCGGAAGGCGCCGTGGCTGATGCGGACGGATTCGACGTGGTCGAGTTGATCGGCAGCGTGGACGGCAAGCAGATTTGTCAGACCGGGCGTCATGCCGAATCCGGCGACATGGGCGCGATTGTTTGCGCGAAAGGTTTGATCGTGTTGATCTTCGTCTCCGAAGCCGTTGAGGTTGATGCCGTGACAACCTGCCTCGGCAATGCATCGGGTGCTTAGGCCGTTGAGGGAAATGGTGGTTCCGTCCATGACGACATCGTGTCCGCGCATGGCGTGGATGCACGCGTCGGGCGAGGCGAGAAGATCGACGTGCTGGAATGTCGCCCGACCGGCGGGCATGAGGGCGATGACCTCGTTTGCGGCAGTGGTGTTTGCGTCGGCGATGGTGATGGATTCGACGCGCGGATCTGTCGCCAGATCGAGAACGGCTTCGCGTGCGATTCGGCCTGCGCCGCCGAGACAGAAGATTTTCATGGGCGGGTCTCCGTGGTTGACCTACTTGTTCAAGACGAGCCTTTTCGCAAGAGCGATCAGGCTCGCGACGAGCAGGTTGATGACGAGGATCACGACGCAGAGCGCGGTGGCGGCTTGCTGTTCGCCTGCGTCGTCGAGTGCGACGACCGCGATGCTGGCGGTGATGGTTTGGGGGCTGTAGAGAAAGATGACAGCCGACACGGTGGTCATGGCGTTGATGAAGAGGTAGAGCCAGACGTCGAGCATCGCGCGTGCGGAGAGTGGCAGGGCGATGGAGGTGATTCGGCGTGTTCGAGAAGCGTCGAAGGTGTCGCAGGCTTCTTCGATGTTTGGATTCTGCTGCCTGAGGGCGGTGGTGGTCGTGAGGAATGCCATGCCGATGAAGTGAACGACGTTGGCGATGACAAGCGGAGCGAATCCGCCTTGAAGAACGGTGAGCGGGTTGGGTAATCCAATGAGTGTCGGGCGGTTCAAGAGAAGCACCAGGGCCAGACCGATGACGAGACCGGGCATTGCGAGCGGTACGAGGCAGAGCAATCGGCTCATCGATCGCGAGAAGGCGAAGGTCCGCAGTTTTTCGACGGAGTAGGCACTGATAAAGGCGACAGCCGCCCCGAGTGTTGCCGAGAGGACAGCGATCAGGAGTGAATTGCTGATGGCCTTTCCCATGCCGGCGGAGAGCGCGTCGTTGGTCAGGTAATGCCTGAAGGAGAACATCGGTCCGGGAGTTGCTGAAGCGCGAGAGATCGACCAGGGCCAGACGTGCGTGACCGATGCGACGATGCCGGCGAGCAGGACCGCAAGCATGAGGAGGGCCGCGGTCCAGCCGACGATGCTCATGGCGATGTCTCGTCCGATGTTCGGCTTAATGTCCGCGCGGCTGGTCAGTTGATCAGGTCTGACGGTGCGAAGCGTTGCTCGCTTCTCGATCCGGTGCTGCAGGAGAAAAAGTCCGACCGAGATCAGGAGCAGCAGCACAGCGATCGTTGCGCCCATGGAGAGGTTTTGTTGTCCGACGACCTGTTGATAGATCTGCACGGGCAGAACGACGACGGATCCGCCGACGATTTTCGGTGCGCCGAAGTCTGTCAGCGCGAGAATGAAGCAGGCGATGATTGAGACGGAGATTCCAAAGACGCATGCTGGCCAGACGACGACACGCAGTCGCTGCCACGCGGATGCGCCGATGAGCCTTGTGGCATCGTCGAGGCGGCGATCGATACCGCGCATGGCGACGCGCATGACGAGCAGTGCAGCGGGGAGGATCAGAAGCGTCTCAGCGATGATGATGCCGGTGAGGCCGTAGAGGCCGATGTCAATCTCGATGGTCCGACCGAAGAAGCCTCGTGTGACCCATCCTTGTCTTCCGAAAAGGTAGATGAGTGAGAGTCCGATGAGCATGGTGGGTGCGTACATCGGAAGCATCATGATGTGACCGAGGAGGGCCCGGCCGGGCACGCGTGTTCGCTCGACGACGAATGAAAGGGCGGTCGCGATCGTGACGGCGATGATCGCTGAGAGCGAGCTGACGATCAGCGAGTTCTGCAGCGCGCCAAGAAGCATGGGTGTGCGGAGGTATTTGCTGTAGTTGCTGAGGCCGATCCATTCGCCGTTCTCGTGATGGAGACTGCGAATCAGGAGCATGAGGATCGGAAGCAGGACGATGATCGCGAGCAGTAGAGTGGGCGCGACGGCGAAGAGTCGATCCCCCCACGTAGAACGTATCGCGCCGTTGCGGCGGTTTCCGAGAGGCTTGCGCGTCGCCGCGACGCTGGAATGGCGGCGGTTGCTCATGGTTGCTCGGCTCCGATGCGTCGCCCGTGTTCGTCAAAGCGATGGGCCGCGCGTTCGGGCAGTTCGATGACAACGCGTGATCCGACGGAGAACTCGCGTGAGCCGACGGAGAACTCGCGTGAGCCGGGCGGGGTTTGGTGTGCTGAACCGCTGGCTGATTGATTCAGGAGGTTGGAGTGGTGAATCGTGATGAACTGTTCTCGGTGAAGCAGTGCGACATGACTTGCGAAGTGACCGCCTTGAAAAGTGATGTCGGCGATCGTGCCGATGATCGCGTGGGCGGGATCGGACTCGCGAGGCGATCTGAGCCGTGCGGACGCGGGTCGAAAGCCGATGGCTTGCCCGGCGGAGGGAGCGTGGATCAGCAGGTCGTTCTGCAACTCGACGGACTCGAGGAGATTCATCGCGCCGACGAACTGTGCGACGAAGAGCGAAGCTGGCGCGTTCCAGATGTCTTCGGGTGAGGCATGTTGTTCGACAACGCCGTGATTCATCACGACGACTCGATCGGCGAGCGCGAGGGCTTCCTCCTGATCGTGCGTGACGATGAGTGTTGTGAGTCCGGTTTCTCGTTGGAAGGTTCGCAGGTGATTTCGCAGGTCATACCGTACGGCGGCGTCGAGCGCGCTGAGCGGTTCATCGAGGAGCAGTAGTGCGGGCGACTGAGCGAGTGCGCGTGCGAGTGCGACACGTTGCTGCTGTCCGCCGGACAGTTGCGATGGGTACTTTCTAGCGTGTGACTCGAGGCCGACACGTTTCAGAAGATCGATAGAGATCTGGCGTCGGGCGTTTCGGGGAGTTGACCTTGGGACAGCGAACTCGATGTTGCCCTGCACGGTGAGACTGGGGAAGAGTGCATAGCTTTGAAAGACCATCGCACAGCGACGATTCGACGGTGCGACGTGCGTCACGTCGCGATCGCCGAACGAGAGGGTTCCGGAGTCGGCGGATTCAAGGCCTGCGAGGATGCGAAGGAGTGTCGTCTTTCCGCAACCGCTCGGGCCGAGGAGTGCGACGAACGAGCCGGGCTCGACATCGATGGAGACATGCTTCAGCGCGGGGCTTTTGCCGAACGTCTTGCTGATGTGATGGATGCCGACGGCAAGTCCTTGCGGTCGTGAGAGCGCGTGGACTTTGCGGAGGTTGGGATCGATGGCGCGATCTGTGTTGCGGAGGGAGGTTGTGAAGTCTGCATCGACCAAGTTGCGTTCCTGATCTGACGTGTTTCAGTTGCCGCTGGCGAATCGTCGCGTCCATTCGGCGAGGATGCGTTCACGATTGGCGGCGGCCCATTGGAGGTCGTTGGGTGCCATTTGCTTGAGCGGCTCGGATGGATACCCCTGATCGTCGGGCTTGACGTCATCGCGACTGACGACTCCGTAAGCGCGTCCGTAGATGTCGACGGCATCGCGACCGCTCGCCCAGTCGACGAAGGTGCGGGCGGCGGGCTTGATGCTGGATCGTTTGACGAGTGCGGTGGCTTCGAGTTCCCAGCCGCTTCCTTCGCGTGGGAAGACGACTTCGATGGGTGCACCACGTCGCAGTTGTTGGAGCGAGGCGTAGCAGAACGAGATGGCGATCACCGCTTCGCCTGCCGCGGCCATTTTTGCGGGTTTGCTGCCGCTGTGTTCGTAGCTTGCGATATTGGCGTGGAGTTTTTCGAGGTAGGCCCAACCAGCAACTTCCCCGCGCATTTGCAGGATGGCGGAGACGGTGAGGAATCCGGTTCCGCTGCTGGCGGGGTTGCTCATGACGATGAGGCCCCGATAGGCGGGATTGAGCAGATCATCGAAGCTTCGCGGGCTTTGAAGGTTGCGTGATTCGAGCTCGGGCAGGTTGATGGCGAAGGCGGTCATCCATGCATTTCCGCCGACCCACGCAGGCGGATTGGACGGATCGCGAAAGAGGGGCTTGATCGAGGCGAGGTCGCGTGGCGCGTAGGGCTCGATCATGCCGCGCTCCTGGGCAAGGAGCAGGCTCGTGGCGGCCAACTGCCACAGGACATCTGCGCGGGGATTTTCTGCTTCAGCGAGAAATCTTGCGGTGATGACGCCGGTTGAGTCGCGAACGATGTCGACCTTGATCCCCGGATTCGACTTTTCGAAGTTGTCGATCAGCGGGCGAATCTGTTCGTTTTCAAGGGCGGTATAGACGGTGATCGTCTCGCCTTGCGCGACCGAGCAAATGTTCATGCTCAAGCACAACGCGAAGACGATCGTCAGGATGCTGTTGATGTATCGCATTCGAATCTCGATGAGTCTGGTGGGACTGGACGCTCTTTAGACTTTGACGAAGGAGTCGGTTGGGAGTGGATGCGACGGGACTGACCTTTCGCCGGCTTTGGGGTTCGGGATGTGGACTT
Source organism: Planctomycetaceae bacterium (assembly GCA_027487775.1). Taxonomy (GTDB): domain Bacteria; phylum Planctomycetota; class Phycisphaerae; order Tepidisphaerales; family Tepidisphaeraceae; genus JAIYCY01. Next base: position 15,722 of record JAIYCY010000011.1, on the reverse strand, counting down.
CGATGACGGCGTCGCGTTGGGGCTTCTTGGCGATCGATGTGCTGTTGGGGTCGGACCTGTTGGGGTCTGTCGTTGTGGCCATCACGCGATCGATGGCGGCGAGTAGGTCGTCGATGTCGGGGATTTGGAGGTCGCCTAGATGTCCGACGCGGAAGCAATCGACCTTGCTGATTTTTCCGGGATAGATCACGAATCCCTCGTTTTGCAGGCGTTGATAGAAGACATCGAAATCGAACGGCCGGTCGGTCGGGTTTAAGAAGGTGGTAATGATGGCGGACCGATGTTCAGGTTGGATCAAGGCGTTGAATCCGCGGGCGTTCATGCCTTGGATGAGGCGATCCCGGAGTCCGCGATAGCGTTCAAGACGTGCTGCGGGGGTTTCGGCCTTGAGTTCGGTAAGAGCTTCGTTGAGTGCGAGCAGGACGTGGGTGGGGGGTGTGTATCGGAATCGTCCGTGCGTGCGAGCGGCGAGCCATTGGTCGTGCAGATCGAGGCTGAGTCCGCGAGCGCGACCGGCGCATTCGGTGAGCCGGGCAATTCTTGCGACGACGAACCCGATGCCGGGCGTTCCCTGGAGGCACTTGTTGCTGCTGGCGATCAGCCAATCGATGAGCCCGCTCTCCATATCGATCGTTTCTGCGCCGAAGCTGCTCATCGCATCGACGAGTGTCACGATGTCCGGTCTGATCGCGCGGACGCGCTGGAGCAGCGCGGCGATATCGTTCATCACGCCGGTCGTGGTTTCGCAGTGTACGACGGCGAGGTGCGTGATCTCTGGATGATCGCCGATGGCACCGAGAACTTTTTCGATGTCGGTCGGTTCGGTTTCGGGGCTGGGCAGATCGATGAGATCGATGCCGAGGCGACGGGTGATGGTTGCGATGCGTTCGCCGTACGCGCCGTTGCGTACGACGAGCAGGCGTCCGCCGCGCGGGATGGCGGTGCTGATGGCGGCCTCGATGGCAAAGGTGCCGCTGCCTTGCATGAGTACGCAGGCGAAGTCGGCTTCGCTGACGCCCGCGACTTCGAGAATCGAGTGACGAATGTCCTTGCAGAGATCGATCAGTTCGCGATCCCACGCGCCGATATCGCGTGTCATGGCCGAGCGAACCGAGGGCGTGGTGTTGGCGGGACCGGGTGTGTGGAGTCGCAACTTGGGGATCGGATGACGCAGCAGGGTCTCTGGCAGATGCGACACGCCGGGGATCAGGTCGGTGTGCGGGTGTTTCAGCAGTTGCTCGCGGGTGTGTGATCCATTAGTGACACCGACAACGCGTCCACAGCCGGCGCGTGTGCCTTCGTGGAGATCGCTCGGCGTGTCTCCGATTTTGACAACGCGTCTGACATCATTCACGCCGAGTCGCTCCATCAGTCGATGGATCATGAAGGGTGCGGGCCTGCCTTCGGGGACTTCGTCGCTGGTGATGCTCGCGTCGATGACAATTCTCTCGCTCCAGCCGAGGCGGTTGAGGATGGTGTCGGTGATGTCTCGTGAGAAGCCGGTGTTGAGCGCGACTTTGATCCCGTTGCTTCGGAGTCGTTGGAAGGTTTGTGTTGCACCGGGCATTTCGCAGACGCTGGGGCTTTGGCGGTAGTGATCGATCATGCCTCGAACGAATCGCTGGTGGATGCGGGCAACAAGTGCCGCCGCCTGTGCCTGATCTGCTGGGTCGGGTTGATCGGCAATTCTTTCGGCGTCGCGGAGAAGGCTTGCGATGGCCAGCGGTTTGGCGATGCCCATGACGCGGTTGATTTGCTCGATGGTGGTTTCGAGTTGTGCCTCGTCGATCAGCGCCGAGCGTAGCGCGTGGGCTACGACATCGCCTTCATCAAAGACAGTTGTGCCGGCCAGATCGAATACGGCAAGGTCGTACGCAGGATTCATCGCGATGAGTATGACAAAGGCAGGGCGAATGCATTCACGGCACCGGCGCAAAGCAGCCTTGAAGTCGCGCAAGGGCGGATCGTTTCAAGCGGCCTACTGTGAGGATTGCGCAAAGATCGCATGAGGCGATACTCAATTTGCGCATCGGTTGATCGGGGTGCGGTAGTGTCAGGGTATGGCGAACGACTCGCTTCACCACGCATCCGTTCACGCAAACCCGAATGCTTCAGGTGATCAGGATTGGCCGGTGCATCGGACGATCAAGGCTGCTTCGGGATCGGGCCCGCGTGTTCAGGATTCTGAGCGATCACAGGGACAGCCGAGCGCAAGTCCGATCAAGCGGATTGCCGTGCTGGTGGAGACCAGCACGTCGTGGGGAAGTTTGATCGTGGCGGGCGTGAGCGATTATGTGAAGCGGCATCATGGGCGACATTCGAGCGGTGGATCGCGATGGACGCTGTATGTGGATACGCGTGGTTATTTTGAGATGCAGGAAGTGCCGGCATGGTGGAAGGGCGAGGGTGTGATCGCGCGGGTGAATTCGCCTTTGCTGGTTCAGCAGATTCGCTTGAGCCAGTTGCCTTGTGTGAATGTATCGCAGATTCGTGTGCCGGGTGCATCGATTCAGCAGGTGACGAGCGACCAGCGTCAGATCGGTCAATTGGCGGCTGAGACATTGATTCAGACCGGCGCCCGGCATTTTGCATATCACGGCCCGCCTGCGCGACCGTTTTATGAAGATTTGGTTTACCAGAGTTTTGCCGAGAAGCTGAGGAGTTCGGGATTCGGTACGCCGGCACGATTCGATCCGGATCGGGTTTTGCCGAGTGATTCCAATCCGCACGATACGCTGTTGCCGCTTGCGGATTGGATCTCTGCGCTGCCCAAGCCTTCGGGTGTGCTTACCTGGAATTTTCTGGGCGGACAGCGTGTGTGTGAGGCGGCTTGTTTTGCGGGGATCGATGTGCCGAGTCAGTTGTCGGTGTTGTCGGCGGATTATGACCAGTTGGTCAGCGACATTTGCGAGCCTGGACTCACGTGCATTGATCAATCCCCGCGACTGGTGGGATATCTGGCCGCCGCGGAGCTGGATCGATTGATGAGCGGCGGGGCGGTCGAGTCGCCGAAGCTAGTCAATCCCGGAGGCGTGATCTGGAAGCAGAGCGTTTTGTCGGGCCACATCGTGGATGATCTGGTCAACGTCGCGATCGGATATCTGCAATCGCGATTGAATCACGACATCGACACCGAATCGCTGGCTGAGCATTTGGGTGTCTCGCGGAGAAAGCTGGAGCTTCACTTCAGTCGCAGCGTCGGGCACGGCCCGGTGACGCACCTTCAGCGGTTGCGACTGGATGAAGCCTGCCGCTTGTTGTGCGAGACAGATTTGCTTGTGAAACAGATCGTGATGCGAACGGGCTTTCGGAATGCGGAGCAATTGCAGCGATTGCTGAAGGCCAAGACAGGACTCACACCGAGCCAGTATCGACAGAGCCATCGGCGGCCACCCGCGGGTGCGGTTCCGCCGATGGTTTTGGACATCACGTCGCCATCGCCGGGCCCGATCGAATAAACACGCATCAAAGTAAACACGCATCCAAGTGAACGCGCATCCAAGTGGACGCACGGCGCAGATCGGCACGACGAGCCTGATGCCATGTGAGGAAATGTGTCGCGTCAACATCGGCTTGTGAGTTTCGTCTTGCGCGAGATTTGGCTGAGAAACATTGGCGTGAGACATTTCTGGATTGGGCGTGATTCGTCCGGTGGGTCGCTTGCGCCACTTCGCGGGGGTTCTGCGCTGGAATTGAGGATCGCCTCAAATGCTCTTTGCGCTGCGTTTCTATTTTTGTGGTCATGGAACACACATCGAACGAACGGATCTCGTCATCGTCCCGGTCCACGTCGTCGGAGAGCGACCGGCGTGGATTTACGCTGGTCGAGTTGCTCGTGGTGATCGGGATCATCGCGTTGCTCGTCTCGATTCTTCTACCCGCGCTCGGCCGGGTGCGTGAGCAAGCCAAGAGCGCTCAATGCCGATCCAATCTCAGACAGATCGGCGTGTCGATGTTGATGTATGCCAGGGACAATCGCGACCGCTTCAGCCCCACGCCGAATCAGGGCAATTGGTACCGCCGCATACCCGCGGGCTCGCGCGTGTTTTATCGCATCCCGCTTCCGCTCGACGGCGATGCTTATTGGGGCATTGCATATCTGCCTTATCTGACGTCGGTCAACTTTCGGCGTTATCACGACCAGCCTGCGACTTCTTGGGATGAGATTGATGCCGCCACCGGCGCGGGGCGTCGTGTGCATTGGTGTCCGAGCATGAACTTCATGGACCCTGATTCCGGATTCACCGATAACAACGATCCGTTCCGCGCGTCGTACGGCATCAACGGTTATATCGGCGGATTCAAGCGCGTGAGCACGATCAAGCAGCCGTCCCGAGTGATCGTCACGCAAGATCACGTCGAACATCGTGTCGATGACAACGGCGATACCCTGATCGCCGGCGGAAGCCCTCTCGCGACGCTTCGACAGTGGCGACAAGGACATCCGCAGGCGTCGTCCACCTGGAACGGCGTGTCGGGATTCGTCTTCGCGGCAGCCATTGACGAAGTCTTCCGGCATAACGGCAAGCGAGCCAACAACGCCCTCTTCCTAGACGGCCACGTCAACTCCATCCCGCGCGGCAGCAAGCGCTGGCTGGACGGCGAACAACCGCAGGCCGCCTACGACGGCAAGTGGAACTGACGGCCCATTGGAATTGAAACCCCTCAGCTTGCCCGTTGGCGATTTCGATTCATGACGCCGATCAGGATTCATGGCGCCGATCAGGATTGATGCCGCCGATCAGATTGTCGATGCAAGCACAGACGCAAGCAGATCGATCGCCCAATTCATGATCGATTCGTCGAGATTGATTGGTGCGACGAGCGTCAGGACGCGGCCGGACGACACTTTGAAGCTCAGTCCATTTCGCAGGCACGCGTACATCACACGCTCGGCGTGGGCTTCGTCTTTCAACTCAACGGCAAACATCATCCCGACGCCGCGCACTGCGACGACCCCTGGCAATTTGCCGAGGCGATCGGTCATTGCGGCTAGCGACTTCGCCCCAAAGACTTCTGCGCGATGCAGCAGTCCTTCATCTTCGATCACCTTGATCGCTTCGAGCGATGCCGTGGCGGCGAGCGGATTTTTTTCGTGGGTGTAATGACCGAGCGCGATATCGCGCGTGAGATCGGGCGGCACCCGATCGGCGCGGATCGCGCATGCGGCCAGCGGGCCCAGTCCTGCGCCGAGTGCTTTGCCCATCACCACGGCGTCTGGCACGATTCCGTAACGTTCGAAGGCATGCCATGTGCCCGTGCGTCCCATGCATGTTCCAATTTCATCGAAGATCAGCCACGCGTCGTAGCGATCGCACAACTCACGCACGCGTTGCCAGTATTCGATCGGCGGAAGGGTGATCGTGCTCCATCGGATCGGCTCGGCGAGCACAGCGCCGATATCGGCTTCGACACGGAAGAGGTTCTCCAATTCGCTCACTGCATCATCGACGCTTCGTCCCGGTTTCCAAGGATGGACATGAAGTGAACCGGGCATCAGCGGGCCCATTGGATCGCGAAACATTCGCTCCCCGCCGATGGAGATTGCTTCGAGCGACGCGCCGTGGAACGATCCCCACATGCCGACTGCCTTGTAGCGTCCGGTCGCAAGTCGCACCGCTTTGAGCGCGGTCTCGACGGCCAGGCAACCCGCCGGCGTGAGCAGAACGCGCCAGGGCCCGTCTGGCAGGATCGAGCCGATGCGCTCGGCGAGTTCGATCGCAGGTCGATTGGTATATCGACGGGTGGAGAAGGGCAGCGTGCCCATCTGTCGCATCGCCGCTGCCACCACGCGCGGATGCGCAAAGCCCAGCACATGCACGCCGTTGCCGTGAAAATCGAGTATCCGACGACCTTCGATGTCAAACAGGTAAGGCCCTTCGCATCGATCGATCACGTTGAGGCAGGGCGTCGAGAGCGACTGATGCACGAACGCAGATTCATCGCGATCGAGCCAATCGCGCGTCAGATTGCTGAGGTGGTCTGCCCGAAATGCCCCGCGTGCCTCGGTCTGATTCGAATCGCCTTCCTCGACGCGGGCGAGTCGGTCGATCGCACCGGCGGTGGCTCTTTTGCGTGATCGAGGTTGAGCATCGTCATTCGGTCGTAGTTGCATGGACGCAGACTAACGGATGATGCCGTGCAACCACGGCCATGACGGGCGCAAGACCCACCAACTTCCGCGCACGATTCAGACACAAGATCGACATTGCGCCAAAGTGGGCATACGACGCAGAATCTCAGCAAAAAATCCTGAATCAGGCGGTGAGAGAATGTTTATGGATGGGTCCGACCGTAACCAAGTGCTAAAGAAGATTCGCGCATGAAGCAAATAGTCGTGTCGCATTCTCATGAAGGCTGTAGAGCGCTTCTGCAGCTAGGTCGACGTGTCGAGTACGCGAAGACCTTTCATGTCGATCGCTTCCCGAAGGGTCGGGAGAAACTTGGAGTTGAGAATGCGTACCAGCCATCGTTCGTCACGTTCCGTCGTCCGCTCACAGCGTGCAGCCCTGCTCGCCGCAGCGATCCTGCTGCCGGCCTCACAGGCATCTGCTCAGCAGCTCACCGACATTGGTCTGTTCAGCAACAAGAACTGGGCCTCGGGCAGCAACGCCGGCTTTGTTCTGAGCCTTCGCGACAGCGGCGGCATCGCCCAAACGCGTTTCAATTTGCGAGACAACACGCTCTTCAATGCACCCACCAGCCGACGCGACACGCCTTGGACCCCCTACAGCCGCAACGCGTGGAATCACATCGCCGTCAGCGTTGACACCACGACCGGAAGCGTCACCAAGTATATCAACGGCGGACAGGTCGCTCAGGTCCAACTTCAAGACATCGGCGGTGGATCGTTCGGCAGCCTCGACACCCACCAACTCGGCTTGGATCTCAACCTCGGTCAGGACGGCACCGGCGGTTACGCCCCCAACAGCCCTTACATCACCGGTCGCGGCTTCTACGGCCTGATGGACGACGCAGCGATCTGGCGTCGATCGGTCAACGCGACCGAACTCCTCGACATCTACAACGCGGGCGTCAACGCGACCCCGACATCTCTCGGTGGCGTGATCTCCTCCGCGCCCGCGATTGGCACTGATCTTGTCGGTTACTACAACTTCGACGGGAACGTCAACGACCTCGCCGGCAACGCCGAAGTCAGCAACGGCACCTGGCGCGGCACCGGAGCGCTCTACGACACCGGCCTCTTCGGTCAGGCCGGCGACTTCCGCGTCTCCAACTACGTCAACATCGGCGCGGCTGCTTCGTTCCCCGAAGAGTTCAAGTTCGGTAACGGCAGCTTCACCTTCGCCACCTGGTTCCGTGAGCCCGCCAACGGCGCGCCGATCGCGCCTCCGCCCCCGCCTTCGATTAACTGGACCGGCGCCGGCGCCAACAACAACGCCAGCACCGCCGCCAACTGGAACTTCGGTCCCAGCACATGGAACACCGACACCATCATCGAACTCGGTTCCAACACCACCGCCGCGCTCCCGGCCGTCTTCAACACCAGCCTCGGCCAGCGCCAAGTCAGCCGCTTCACGCTCGGTGCCGCCGGCGTGGAAACCTTCATCAACTTCCAAGCCAGCGCCCGTCTCATCGGCGTCGGTCCGCTCGCTTCCACCATCGCGCCGGCAAACTCCACCGTCAACATCAGCATGGCCGGCGGTGAAATCAACGTTTGGGGCAACGGCGAAGAAACCACCCGGTTGGTCATCGCTCAGGACAACGCGCGTCTGAACCTCTCCATGAGCGGCAACGCCGAAGTCGCCGCCGGCACCCGCATCGCAGACGCGACCCGCGCGACCGGCTTCCGTCGTCCCATCGCAGGCGATCCGCTTCCCCGCGTCGGCGACGACATCCTCCTCGTCGATGGCGCCAACGCCGAAGCCAACATCACCATGAACGGCAACAGCATCATCTATACCGCCGACGTGCTCTACCCCGGCGATCACCCCTCAGGCCGACTCAACGTCATCCAAAACAACAATTCCAAAGTCCTCGTCGGCTGGGACGTCCGCATGGCCGACGATGGTCACTCGGCCGACTTCGCGCTCAACTGGACCATGAACGGTTCGAGCCAGTTCATCGTCGATCGCGATCACGCACTCGGCGAAGGTGGCAACACCGCCGCCGGTGAAGGTGGAACGATCAACGTCACCGTCAACGACAGCGCACTGTTCCAGGCCGGCGGACGCGTGTTCGTCGGTGCCGGTTCGGTCAACGCCAACGTCACCCTCAATGTCAACGGCGGTGAAGTCCGCGCCGGGTCGCTCAACGGTAGCGTGCTCGTCGCCGACGAGACCGGCGCTGCAGGCGCCACCTCGCCCATGAGCCAGGACGGCTTCATCAGCATCGGACACGGCGCGAACGCCCGTGTGAACGTCCGCGGCGGGGTTGTCAACGCAGGTCGAAACATTTACGTCGGACAGGGCGGTGGCAACGGCACACTCAACATCTCCGGCGGATCGGTCAACACGCTCGGCAACGCTCCGACCGGCACCCGCGCGGGTAACCTCCCCGATGACGGCACCTGGGCTGTTCCCTCCACCGACTTCGCAGGCGGGACCGTTTGGGCCGATGGCGGCGGTGACTTCTTCATCGCCACCTCCGACGTCCCGGCCAACGTCGGCCGCTCACGCAACCGCGGTCAGGTCGTCATCTCCGGCGGATCGCTCGACATCGCACGCGACCTCTGGGTCGGTGGATTCGGCGAAGAAGCCGCCATCACCGTCGTCGGTGAATCCGCCTCGACCTTCGCGCCTCCGACCATCGAAGTCGGCGGAAACATGTTCTTCGGATTCGTCCCGCTCTTCGGCGGGATCGAAGGTGAGAACAACGTCTCCAAACTCGGCGCTCGCATCAAAAACAGCAGCCATCCCGTCATCAACGTCACGGGCAACCTCACCATCGGCAACAGCAGCCAGTTCAATGTTGCGAGCGTCGTCGATGCACAGATCGATGTCGCCTACGCCGTCTATCGCCCGACCGCCGGCGCTCGGTTCACACTCGTCGACTTCGGCGGATCGCTGAACGGTGTTTTCGCGTCCGTCACCGATCCGACCTTCGATGGCATCGTCTGGACACTCGAACACAACACTGCCAACACGAAGATCGACCTCATCGCCTCCACCGTCTACATCATCGGCGATGCCGACGGCAACGGCTCGGTCGGCTTCAGTGACCTCGTTGAATTGGCACGAAGCTACAACAACGCGAACGCGTCCAAGTGGTCACAAGGCGATTTCGATAACGTGGGTGGGGTCGACTTCTCAGACCTCCTCGCTCTGGCTCGAAACTACGGCGCAACGGCACCCGGTGCGACCGCAGACTTCGGACCCGGCACCGGAGACTTCCAAGCCGATTGGGCGCTCGCCCTCTCGATGGTCCCCGAGCCCACAACCCTCGGCCTGCTCGCCTCCGCAGGCCTCCTGCTCACACGCCGTCGCCGTTGAGTTCACGATGTAGATTCGTGCGGAGCCGTGTCGCCTTAACGGGCGGCACGGCTCTTTGTTCAAACATCTCGTCCAGCAATTCCATGGAAGGCAAGACGTACATGCATACCGATTCAATGCTGCGATTCGAACAGAGTGAGCGTTCTCGCCCGTTCGGATTCTTGATTCGATATCTACTTTGCCTGGTTGTATTCGGTGCGTTTGCTCCGTTCGTTGCTGCGCATCCGGATCATGACGATCCGGGCATCCTTCAGCATTGGGCCCCCGACGCCCGGCCGGGCGCGCTCGACAAAGTCGTCTTCGATCAATCTCACAAAATCCGCGCCGAAGTCGTCGGCACGCCCCGCGTCATCACCTTCGGGCCCGCGCAGGCGTGGGATTTCGCCGGCGGATTCGATCGCTTTCTCGTCGCCAACGATCACACCAAAATCCAGCAACACCTTCCCACCGAAGCCCTCAGCATCGAAGCATGGGTCTGCCTGCGATCCACACAACCAGACGGTGCGATCTATGGTGTGTTCCAGGACAACGGCAGCTTTGAAAAAGGCTTCCTGCTCGGATTCGATCGACAGCGCTTCAACTTCGCGATCTCCACGGTCGGCGCTGATGACGGCGACGGCGTGCTGACTTACATGCCCGCCGCCGATCCTCTTGAGTTGAACCGATGGCACTATGTCGTCGGGACCTACGACGGCAAAGCCATGCGACTCTACGTCGATGGAAAACTCTCCGCCGAATCGGATAAACAGTCCGGCCCGATCAACTACCCGCCCCGCGCCGCGGTCGTCGTCGGAGCCTACCTCGATGACAACGAGCAAAATCCCATGGACGGACTCGTGCATCGCATTCGCCTCTACGATCGCGTGCTCACCCCGGCCGAAATCACCGCACGCTCGATGAAGAACCAGAACATGCTCGACTTCCGGCAGGATCCCACCAAAATGATGCAATTCCTCGTCAAGCCGTATCTGCAATTCGCGACCACCGATTCGATCGTCATCATGAGCGAATCGGATCGCCCGAGCCGAATGACGGTCGCCTTCGGTCGGCAGCAACCGCTCGGGCAATCCGTTTCCACAGAAGCGGCCACGCAAATCGCCGAGGTCAAGCTCGAAGGCCTCGAACCGCTCACCACCTACTTCTATCGCGTCACACGCACCGACCCCGAAACCGGCGAAGAGCTGCGAAGCGAAATCCTCAGTTTCCAAACCGCACCGCCCGCCGACGTGCCGTGGAGCTTTGGCGTGATCAGTGACACCCAACGCAATCCCGATGTCACCCGAAAATGCGCCGAGGGCATCTTCGGTCTCCGCCCCAACATCGTCGTCCACTGCGGCGATGTCGTCGATGACGGGCATGCCAAAAATCAATGGCTCAAAGACCTCTTCGAGCCGATGTCCAAACTCCTCGGCCATGTACCCATATTCCCCGTCATCGGAAATCACGAAAACGATTCCCACTTCTACTATGACTACTTCAGCCTGCCCAATCCAGAATACTGGTACACGTTCAACTATGGCAACGCACAGTTCTTCATGATCGATACCAATCGGCCCGCCGATCCGGACTCCGAACAATACAAATGGCTCGAAGAACAGCTCCGTAACTCCAAAGCCACGTGGAAGATTGCGATGCATCATCATCCTTGCTTCTCCAGCGACAACGATGACTACTGGGACTCGATCCGAGGCGCACCCGATCGACCCCTTCGCACCGGCGATCCCAAGGCCAAACATCTTGTCGGTCTCTACGAAAAGTACGGCGTAGATCTCGCCCTGGCAGGGCACATTCATAGTTACGAGCGCACCTGGCCGATCATGGAGATGAAAGTCAACCTGCAGCGCGGCGTGCAATATGTCGTCAGCGGCGGAGGTGGCGGGGGGCTCGAGCAGGCCGCCCCCAACCGGCTGTGGTTCACCCGGCACTTCAAGAGTGCCCACCACTACTGCTTCGCAACCGTGCACGGCAACGAAATAGAGTTCAGTGCCTACGACCTCAACGGCGCACTCTTTGACCGATTCACACTCAAAAAGACCGATCAACCCACACCCGCCAACTAAAAATGGATGAAGTCCGATGCAGTCCTGACTCAAAATGACTTCATCCTGCCACAGCGAAAACTACCACGTCAAAGAATCGCGTCATACCGATGTTCCTCAAACGAATGTCGCCATAGACCATGTTCGCCCGCAGATATCAGCGCGAGACGTTTCGCGAACTGGAATGAACGCTGCAACGTGATCCGCAAGACCATCGCCGGGCCGTGTTGTGAGACAAGCTTGCGTCGCTCGGCTCGCGTGGGACCCGCCGTCAGTCTCTATATGAACCCGCGCGCTGCGCGATTGCGTCCGCACCTGCGCAGCGCAAAATCCATTTTGTCTAAAAAATCCGTCAACCCACCCGCCCAATCCGCCGCCGTTCGCTGAACTCACGCGCCCGTCGCCTCACTCCCCACCCATTCAGGCAACCTCAACCCCTTTTGAACGCGTCTCAAACCCACCCAGGCACACGCTCGCGCACACATTCGACACACCCCGATCCCACGATCCGCCCACTCGCGCACCAACCTCAGCACCCCAACACACGCGCAGCAAAACCCGCGCACCAACTCCCCCAGTCCGCCACACCTCAACCGCACCCGAACCACCCAACCCACCAACGCACCAACACCCACCCCCGCCACCGCCCCGGTTGAGCACCTGGAAGACAAATCCGCCGGGCGCGTGTCGTGCTGTTCTGGCCATGGGGGCAGCATACCGAACCGCCTGCAATCAATCGATCAATCGGGGGATGTCCCTGTTTCGTCGTCGGGGGCTGTCCCTGTTTCGTCGTCTACGGTTTGGTGCTAGGAACCGATGGCTGTGGTGAAGGCGGTTGAGTGTTGAGTTCACTAACATTCGGCGTGTTTTTGTTTGATTGCGGTGAAGAGGTGGTAGAAGGCACGGTGGCAGAGCTCCCAGAGTTTGCATCGGAAGGCGTAGTTGCGTCTGGCGGGGACGAGTTCTGATTCGATTCACCCGATGGCCTCTTCAAATCAGCCTCCACCTTCTCGAGCAGGACTTTTAGGGTATTGAGTTTGGATAGGATGTCGGGAAGTCGGTTCTTTGCAGCGGCTTGTTTTAGGGGGTCCTCGTTTGCGGAATCAATTGCATCCAGTGTTGCCTGCGCTTCGACCTGAACCGCGTTGATGGCTAACTTAAGCGAGTCCCGTTGCTGTTGTATCTGCAGATTATGTACACGGAGTCCGATTGTGGTTGTGGTTTCAGTTCCCGTGGCTCCTGGATCCTTCACGCCAAGATCGCCCAGATTGATCCCATAAGTCCCGAGCACTGCACCCGCAACGGCGGATACTTGCTTCAATGCGCCGTTGATCATCCTCGCATTAGAGTAAATGACGGAGGACGGGTCGGCATTCACATGTCGCCAACGAGGTGACAGCCCCTCTTCAAACACCAGCACCATCTCCGTATCTCCGTTCAACTCTGCCTTGGCGGGGGAAGACATTCTCTTCCACTTCCCCTTCCCTTGATTGATCAGGCTCCACGCTGGGTCGGAGAAGTCCTGGTACACTTCATGACGGCGAGAAATCCCATCAGTTGCCACATTAGAGGCTGCCTTTAAGTCGGCGTTAGCTTCAGCCACCTTTGCCTCAGATTTCTCAAGCTCTTGAACCACATTCTGAATGACTTTTGGAGCTTGATCCACGGTTACGGCACCATCGGATCCCGTCCCGGTGACATTGACCAGTTTGGCAAGGCTCTGACGGATGTTTTCATCCTCCTCAATGGCAGTCTTGCGTGCGGGGTCTTCCAAACAGGCCGCGTCCACGACGCAGAAATCAAGCTTCGCTTCAGCCAGCGCATTTCGACGTCGAATGTCAAACTCTTCAAAGCCTGAAAAAGGAATAGGTTGCGAGCTTTGGGTGATCACACTTGCCTGAGCTTGCTTCGTCAGCTTTGTAACATCTCCGAACAACGAATCGAGTTTGCCTGACAGCGTATCGACGGCATTCTGATTGACCACCTTTGAATCACCCTTAATAAATGCCGAATTGACGTTGCTCACCAACTTCTTCTGTGCCTCTATTGCAGCAGTGTACCTCGTTGCTGCTTCAGCCTGTCTGACGACCGCCAATCTGCCTTGTTCAGCCATCGCTGCCCGTGCAGGATTATCCCTCTCATTAAACTGGAACTGCGAAACGGTGACATCAAGGCTGGACTTAAAGCAGCCGCACACCAGAAACGGTAGGCTCATGAGCAGGATGATTCTTCCGGATTGCATGGTGGATTCTCCAACAATCGGGCGAGTGACACCGACTGTGATGTGAGTCAAAGACATTCAGCAGCGACGCTAAAACAGCCGACGAGGAAAACAAAGAATGGTTGAGTACGCGGGCGGTGTTCGACGATCATTGCGCGGACATCTGTCGGAGAAGATGCTGCATTTTGGCGATGTCGATCTTGTCTGAACTGTTGAGCTTGTTGACTGACTCGATCATTGCAGTCAAAGCTTGCGCAGTTACGCGTTGACGAGTCAAATCTGCGTTGATGACCACTCGCTCCTTAAGAGCAGACTCAATCGCCGGCGCAGCAAACTGTGCGATTAGCTGTGATGTCGACTGCTCAACTTCTTGGGAGAGTGAATACTCTGCAAGCGCATTAGCGATCACCCCAGCCAGCGACGAGTACATGACGACAAACTTCTTCTTCGAATCGAGGTCGCTTGCGAGATCGTCGATGGATCGAAGTAACGCTCGGTATCTTTCTACTTCGGCGACAGTAAGGACGTTCTCGCCGGTTGTGTGTTCGACAAGTTTTTGCAGTATCGCCCCGCGGGCTTTGGTAATTGGATCTCCCGGTGCCAGAGGATTGAATGTGTTCCGCGGTGCCCGAGGGTCGATAGCGGATTCGGAGCGACCGTCAATGACAGCGTCAACCGCAGCGACATCGTAAAGCCCTGCACGATAACGGCTCACCGAGTCCCATGACCTTACCTTGAGATCTACCTTGTAATAGTTGACAGTGACAGGATCTGTAGGCGTCGGCGGGATCCCTCTGCTTTGCAAAAGAACCGTCTCGTCGACCTTCGAAAAACACCCTACACAAACGACTCCGACCAGCAGTGTGCCTACGAAACGAAATGCCTGATGTAGAACGCGCATTGTTGGCCTAGACCTTCTCCGCTGACGCTGTAGAGGACTAATGACGGGTAGTACTGTGAACCTTTGCCTAGATTGTTTGACCACCCCCGTGACGCACGGAAACCCGGATCCGACGTGACGGCAAAAAGCTACCGCGGTGCGACAATTTGTCCAAAGAAATTTTCTTTCGTGACAGGCGCTGCCCGAATCGGCAGGTGCTTTGCTAGTACGGTTATCCCTGTGCCCTGTCCCCTTTTTTGATTTGCGTTGGGGCAGACACGGGGACAGCCCCCTAATTCAGGGCCTTTCGTGGCCGACCCGGGGGTTTGGGAGGCGTCCAGCCCAGCGATTGGCGGTTCCGTTGAATCCATTCCTTGCTCCCATACGGCCTGCTCGTTCGTACACTCGCACGGATCGATTCCTCCTCCGACTTGGTCTGCGGCTCGTTCACCCAGCTTAGCCAATCCTCGCCACGCTCGACAGGAAATTCCGACAGACCCGGCCGCAGCTCCGACGGCAGCGCCGATTGGCCGACCGCACTCCATGGCCAATCCTCACATCGCGCCACCAACTTCGCCCGGCGAGCATTGCGATCGATATACCGCGCCACCGTGAGCAGATGCTTGTCGCTCTGACATGCGAAACTCTTGAACCGGCCCTGATAGAGATGGCCCGTGCCAACCTGATCGTGTGCAGTCAGCCACCGCCGGACGTGGCGGGTGGTGAGTCGCATCATGAATTGTGCGAGTTGTCCGTCGCGTTCGGGCCAGAGCAGCAGATGCCAGTGGTTGGGCATGACGCAGTAGGTGAGAAGACGAATGGGCGTGATTTGCAGCGTTTCAACCAGGCAGGATTGGAAGGCGAGATAGTCTTTGCGTGAGTTAAATAGTCTTTGCGTGAGTTAAAGAGCTTGGTCCGCCCGCCGCCCCGGTTGAGCACATGAAAGACAAGTCCGCCGGGCGCGTGTCGTGCTGTTCTGGCCATGGGGGCAGCATACCGAACCGCCGGGAATCAATCAATCGGGGGCTGTCCCTGTTTCTTCGCCTGGGGGCAGCATACCGAATCCCCGGCAATCAATCAATCGGGGGCTGTCCCTAATGCCACGAAGTTAAGTCGGAACGCCTTGCCTG
>JAIYCY010000010.1 GCA_027487775.1 Planctomycetaceae bacterium | reverse complement strand
GACCCCTGGCGCGCGAGCGCGACCCCTGGCGCGCGAGCGCGACCCCTGGCGCGCGAGCGCGACCCCTGGCGCGCGAGCGCGACCCCTGGCACGCTTGCGCAATCTCATGCGGAAACAAGAAACGTCAGGACGCTTACGTTATCTCGGCGTGCTCACGCTATCGAGGATCATCTGCAGTACGCGTCGGCCCGTGTCGGCGTCGCCGTTGTTGAGATGACTCTTGCTGATCACGCGGTGGGCGCAGACGGGGATGAAGAGGTTCTTGATGTCGTCGGGCAGCACGTAATCGCGACCTTCGAGGACGGCCATCGCCTGGGCGGCGGTCGAGAGGGCAAGCGCACCGCGCGTCGACACGCCAAGGTGGAGTTGTTCGTGCTGTCGAGTGGCCTCGACGAGATCGAGCAGATAATCGAGGACTGCAGGATCGATGCGAACATTCGGTGTGTGGTCCTGCAACTCGATGACTTCCTGAGCGGTGAGGACCGGAAGCAGTTGCTCGATCCCGCGACGGCCCGGCTGCGTGAGTAGAATTTTCGTCTCTGCTGCGCGGGGAGGATATCCGACGTTGATGCGGAGCAGGAAGCGGTCGAGTTGGTTTTCGGGCAGATAGTAAGTCCCTTCAAACTCGAACGGATTCTGTGTCGCTACAACCATGAACGGGCGATTGAGCTTTCTCGTTTCGTTATCGATCGAGACCTGCTCTTCGCTCATCGCCTCCAGAAGGGCCGACTGCGTACGCGGCGTGGTTCGGTTGATTTCGTCTGCAAGCACAATGTTTGCAAAAATCGGGCCGGGCTTGAATTCGAAATCGTGCGTGCGGGTGTTGAAGACCGATACACCCAGCACGTCGCCGGGCAGCATGTCGGGTGTCAGCTGAATACGCGAAAAATCACACGCAATCGAACGGGCCAGTGCCTTGGCCAGAACCGTCTTACCCACGCCGGGAACGTCCTCAATCAAAACATGTCCGCGGGCGATCAAGCCGACCAGCAGAAGATCCACCGTCCGCGGATGACCAAGAAACACGCTTGAGATGTTGTCACGAATCTTTTGGATGGCGGCTAAGGGCACGTGTTCACCAAGGCCTTTTCTTTTGTTCCAGTGTCAATTCAATCGCAGCTTGATGCTTCAATCTATGCGGACTTCGTTAATCTCCGAATGCGGCGGATTGTACGGTCTGCCCGCCATCATTCACGCCCCGAGCAACAAGTTCACAGCCCGCCAGTCGATCAGGTTGTAAAACGCCTCGACATAATCACGCCGACGGTTCTGATACTTCAGGTAATAGGCATGCTCCCACACATCAACCAACAGGATCGGCATCGCGCCGCTGGTCTGCTGGCCGTCCTGATCCTTGATCGCTTGCGTGTAGATCTGTCCGGAGACCGGCGAATACACCAAGGCCGCCCATCCGCTGCCTTTGACGCTCACTGCCACTTTCGTGAAATAGGTCTTGAATCGATCGTAACTGCCAAAGGCTTTGCTGATCAGTTCACCAGCCCGACCGAAAGGCGCTCCGCCGACCCCGTCGGTGCCGGGCCTGCCCATCGTGCCCCAAAAGAGCGAATGCAGCGCGTGCCCGCCAAGATTAAAACTCAAATCGCGTTGCAGCGATTCGACCACGCGCCCGTCGGCCTCGGCGCCGAGCTCGCTCATCGCCTTCAATGCGGCGTTTCCGTTCGTGACGTAAGCCTGATGGTGCTTGCCGTGATGCAACTCCATCGTGGCGGTATCAATGTGCGGTTCGAGATCCGCATGGGCATACGGCAGCTTGGGCAACACCCACTGATTGCCGTCAAAGAAGTTCGACGGGTGAAAGTATGGCAACGGCGTCGCGGCATCACCGGGCGCTGTTCCGGCAGCCGGCGTGGCCGCCATCGCTCGGCCGAGCATCGCATCCCACATCGCCACCCCCGCACCCGCCATCGCAAGCGGAACGGACATCTTCAACACATCACGTCGGCTGTTCATGGTTTCTCCAGAATGCTGTTCTCGTCTCTGTCGAATCTCACCTCGACTTGCCCAAGTGTAGGACGCCCGCCCCTGACTTGCATCAGAAGAATCAACTTCGCGGTGACGCGCTCCCATACGCTGCGAGAATCCGCTGGATCACGTTGCTCGTGCTTCGACCATCAATCAGCGGCGCGAGCGCAACCCGACCGCCACGAGCTTCGACGACGTTCCACCCGACAACCTGCTCCTTCGCGTAGTCGGCCCCTTTCACAAGCACATCAGGCTGGATCGACTCAATCAGTTTGATCGGCGTGTCCTCATCAAATCGCACCAAATAGTCAATACTCGTCAACTCTTCGAGCACGCCCACACGATCATCCTCCGGCACGACCGGCCTGCTCGGGCCCTTGAGCCGACTGATCCCCGCATCCGTATTCACGCCAACGATCAGCAGATCGCCCTGCGCACGGGCGAATTGAAAATACTTCACATGCCCGAGGTGAATCAGATCGAAACAACCGTTGGTGAAGACGATCTTTCGACCGGCGGCACGATGACGCGCGACCTCTGTCAGCACTTCCGCAAGCGATCGCTCTTTCCCGGTCGTCTGCGTGTGTTCACTCAACAAATCGGCCACGACTTCTTCAATCGTCACCGGCACACAGCCCAGCTTCTCAACCTCAAGCCCCGCAACGGTGTTGGCCAACGCGGTCGCCTCACGCCAGTCGCCGCCCGAAGCCGCCGCCAGTGCGAGTGTCGCCAGCACCGTGTCGCCCGCACCGGTCGCGTCTGCGACCTGTCTCGGTCGACTCGTCAACAGTTCCCCCGACTCACCTCGTCGCATCAGAAAGCTTCCCTTGTCATTCAGCGTGATGATGACCGCATCAAGATTCAGTGACTCGATCAACCGCCTCGCGGCGATCGACCAGTCTGCCGGCTCACGAACCGGTAATCCGGTCGCACGTTCGGCCTCGGGGCGATTCAGCTTCAGCAGCGTCGCGCCGGCGTACTTCGAGTAATCATCGAGTCGGGCAGGGTCGATCACCACCGCTCGGCCCGCGGACTTCGCGCGGGTGATCAACTTCCGCGTCAACGCGGGAGTCAGCACGCCCTTGTTGTAGTCCTCCAACGCCACGATGTCGCAATCGGGAAGCGCTCTCTCGAACGCTGCGAGCAGTCGATCTGCCTCGGCGTCGCTCACCGCGCTTGTTCGCTCGGTGTCCAGTCGCAGCATCTGTTGCGGTACACGATCTTCGCTCGAGCCGAGCAGACGAAGTTTGTCGCAGGTCGGTCGGTCGTTGCAGGTGACCAGACCGTGACAATCGACGCCAGCCTCATCGAGCCGGGATCGCACTGACGCGCCGGCGGAATCCTCGCCGACGGCGGCGACCATTCGGACTTTCGCGCCGAACGTCGCAAGCTGCGCCGCCACAAAGCCCGCCCCGCCGAGCCGATGCTCTTCGCGCGAAAATCTCAGCACCGGGATCGGCGCTTCCGGGCTGATTCGCTCCGTGCGACCAAAGATGTATCGATCAAGCATCAGGTCGCCGACCAACAACACGCGCCGACCCGCAAACGCCTTCAATAGTTCAATCAACCGCTGCGACATAGACCCGCCAAGATAATCGCAACCCAACGCGAGTCACGCGCCGGGGCGAGAGAAGTCCGGTGATCAGTCCGATGCATCGCC
Organism: Planctomycetaceae bacterium; assembly: GCA_027487775.1. GTDB lineage: Bacteria > Planctomycetota > Phycisphaerae > Tepidisphaerales > Tepidisphaeraceae > JAIYCY01. The sequence goes on along the minus strand of JAIYCY010000010.1, from coordinate 114,459 downwards.
ATCGCTCGAGGAATTGACAGGACGTTCTCCCGATAAACTGACATTGCGGTCACCCGATGAATTGGACGGCATCGACGAATCTCCCTGAGCCGGCGAAGTCGCGGCGGGCGGGACACGTGTCACCAGCGGCTTGGTCCGCAGCATCGAAGCCTTGCGATTCATGGCCGCGATTTCCTGCTCGCGTCGGCGGGCGATGCGATCGCGTCGGTTGCGTCGATATTGCAGAAGGGCCGTCAGCGTCGCGAGCCCGGTCATTCCCAGCACAATCCCGATCAACAGCGCGCCGAGCACGAGTCTGGTCACCGGCAATTCTTCCTGCGCAGATCCGAACCAATACCAAAACCGCGCCCGCTCTCCCCAGTTGTGCAACACCAGCAGCACCAAATACAGAATCGCCACCCCAAAGAGGAGGTTGCGAAAGAAACCCTTCACTCGCTCACCGAAGCTGCTCATCGATTTCGTCCGTCTTCATCCAAACAAATCGCCGATCATCGACGCAAACGCGAGAATGTCCCTCTCGTATTGAGCCCAGAAGGGCCGGTAGAGAAAAAAGCTCAAGATCGCGCCGATCGCAAGATAAGGTCCGAACGGAAGCGAGCGAAAGCGACTGCCAAATAGCAGCACCACCGCATGAATCAGCCCCGCAAACGCACCCAGGAACAGACTCATCGCCACCGGGCCCGTTCCGATGATCGCACCCGCACCCACCATCAAATGCGCATCGCCGAGGCCCATCGCCTCTTTCCCAAATAAAAGCGAACCGAAAACACGCACCACCCAAATCAACAGCCCGCCCACCGCTGCACCGGTGATCGCGCCCACGGCCCCGCCTGCCCCATTCGATTGCGTCAGCCACATCGCAACATCCGACACCGCCTCCACCCGCATCGACAACACGCCCAGCAACCCAGCCAGCATCAAAGGCGGCAGCAAAAACAGAATCTCGTGCCGCATCTCATATCGCACTTCGCCTTTCGAATACTCCTTCAGCGGCATCGACACACCCACCGGGCCGCCCGTCGAGCCGGTTTCGTCCCGCTCGGCCACCTCGCGATCAAGCATCGGGCTGCCCTCGGCAAAACTCTGCTTGAACACGCCCGTCCGCAGCAACACCATCGAGATCAACCAGCCGACGCCCGCGCCAATCCCCATCATCCCCATCGGAGCGAACTCCGGATCGATCGAAACACTGCCCGCCACTCCCTGGCGATCCAGCCAGGCATGCAAACCCACGCCCAGAAAAAACATCGCCCACGGAATCCGGATCGGAATCACAAAATGATCAAAATCGATCAAACTCGCTGCCATCAGGAACGAAACCAACACCAGATAAAAAACCAGTGCCGGCCAATCCCATGCGAGCGTCAGCTCCATCGGCTTGACCACATCGATCCCGAAAGCATTGGTCTCCACGAGCGATCGATGCACGATCGGCCCGATGTCGCCCATGAACATCAACGCATATCCGCCGGCAAAAAACAGCGCAGTCGTGAGCTCAACCAGCGGGTACCGAATCGAAACCGGATTGCGGCAATAACGACATTTCCCGGCCAGCAGAATCCATCCGAAAATCGGAATGTTGTCGCGCCACGATAACCGCGTGTTGCACTTCGGGCAGGCCGAGGGAGGGCTGATGACCGACTTCCCGAGCGGGAACCGATACGCAACAACGTTCAAAAAACTGCCGACGCACGCGCCTAGCGCAAACAAGAACAACAGATAGACCGCGTGCGGCATGAGCATCTTCTGCAGCGTATCAGCATACGCAGGGTCTGAAAACCGCCCGAGGGCAGATGCGATTTCGTGCTGAGCGGTCATTGAGCGTGCGGATCGGGTGAATGTTGAAGGATTCATGCGCGACTGGCCGATAGAAGGAAGCGGGTCGTGGTGTGGCCCGGCGGGGTGGTCGAGCTGGAGGCACGGCGATGGAGTTGGAGCGCCGCGGACATGCGTCAATGTGGATCCGAACGGTTCGCCGCTCGCTCATTGGGGTATTGAGCGTGGTGGTGCTCGTCCTGCTAGGAGGTTCGCTGCGATCGGGGGATCGAGTCGATGGTGCACCAGCAGATCCGTCGGTCAGTCCCGCGCCGGCTTCGGACGCGGTTTCCAATCCTGATCAACCGCGGGGCGATGACGTGAGTCATGCGACGCTTCCCGCGGACTCGCTTGAGGATTTCGAACTGATTCGCGGTGTGCCGGGATTCTGGAGAATCGGTCGAACGCGCGATGGCGTCTGGTGGTTCATCTCCCCGGAAAATCGTCGCGAGTGGCTCAACACGGTGACAACGGTGCAGCCGTTCCAACTCGGTCGCCGCGCGGGTGGCCCGCACTTTCTGAGTGGGGACTGGGACGGGGGATTCGACATGACCAGCGGCGACGTCACACGCTGGGCAGAGGCGACGCTCGCACGCGTCAAGGATGCCGGATTCAAAGGACTTGGCGCCTGGTGTCACCCGATCTTTCATACGCTGGATGTCCCCATCACTCGGGATCTGAACATCTGGGCACACGCCACCGGCGGAGACCGATTGCTCTACTCGCCCGGCTGGCTCGAAGTGGCCGAGCGCGCCGTCGCCCGACAAGTCACTCCGCTGGCGGAAAATCGGAATCTCGTCGGCTATTACACCGACAATGAACTGGACTGGGGCGATAGCGGATCCGGGCCGGGCATCTACTTTGACTATCTGAAGCCCGATGACCCGAATCGACAAAAGGTGATCGAAGTCATCAGGCGTCTTTGGCCCGACATCGACGCATTCAATGCCGCTTGGCAGATGTCGATCCAAGACTGGAATGAGTTGACGGCCCTCGATGTCTTGCCACACGAGCCCGCCGAGGCGTATCAACTATTGTTCGAAGCCTGGCTCGAACAGCTTGCGACGGACTACTTCCGTCTCACCACGATGCTGATTCGCAAGTATGACGCGAATCACCTGATTCTGGGCGTGCGCTTCAAGGGGCACGCGCCCAATGCCGTCGTACGCGGGCATCGCGGACATACCGACGCGGTGAGCATCAATTACTATGTCGCCGACGCCAAGCTCGACCCGGACATGTGGCCGGCAATGTATCGGGAATCTGAACAGCCGATCATCGTCACAGAGTATGCCTTTCATGCGCTCGACGGTCGAAGCGGAAACCGAAACACGTTCGGCTTTGCCGCGCAGGTGCTCGATCAACAAGCCCGCGCGGACGGCTATAGAGTCTTTACACAACGCCTCGCCCGGCTGCCCTATGTCATCGGGGCCGACTGGTTTCAATGGTCGGACGAACCCCCAAGCGGAAGGACCGCCGACGGGGAGGATGTGAACTTCGGCATCGTTGACATCGATGATCGGCCTTACGAATTGCTTGTCGAGGCGATTCGCGCAACGACGCCGACCTTGAATGATCTGCATGCAGCCTCGTCGCAGGATACGCGATACGACGTATTCCGAGAGAGTTTTGAGCGAACGCCGACTTTCGAGATTCCCCGACGGACCTGGCCGCTGCGGATGAATGGCGAGATTTCGGATTGGCCGAACGAGGCGAAGGTGCCGGGCATCAGACCGGGTCAAACGCTGGGCCTGGATCGGAGTCCATTGCCCGTGCCGGATGTGTATGCGGCTTGGGACGAGCGCGGCGTTTACTTCGGTGTGGTCATGCACGACCGCGACATCGCAGGCGCGCCGGCGGACGGATGGTGGTGGACACGCGACAATTTCGAAATCTTTCTCTCCACGCGATCGCCCGTCGAAGGACAAAACTTCTATACACCGCACGACCACCAATTCTTCTTCGTGCCCATCGCCTTCCCCGGACCCGACGGACAGAGCGGCATCGTGGGGCAATGGAAAAGACCAGGCGATTCCATCGCGCAGAACCTGATCCCCCATCCGAGCATCGAAGAAGCATCACGCGTCTTCCCGGAACGCTATGTCGCCGAGATGTTCATCCCTGCCGAGGCGCTGCACGGATTCGACCCATCCGGACGCTCGCCGATGGCGTTTAACTTTCAGGCACGCAACTTTCAGAGCGCGCTAGACTATTTCTGGTCGGCACCCAAGGGCGTGAACTCACAACTCAGACCCGGTACATGGGGCAAACTCATCCCGCTCGGCGCGACAGAACCGAGTCCCGAATCAGAATCGGCGACTTCTGAGGCGAAGTGAAAACAGGTTATCTGCCTCCAACCGAACGCCTTCGCTCGTCACGGGAATTGTTTGGGGTATTATCTTTCGTCATGCTTGACGCACGAGCGATCTTGGAGAGGCAATACCACGAGATGAGGCAACGCGCGCTGAGTCTGGCGGCGGACTTTGATCGGATCGAGCGGGCGGCGGGTGGGGCGGATGTGATCGCCCATGACGCCCGGCTTTCGGAACTGCGCGAATGCCTTCGAGTTGCGATCGGAACCGGGCCTGAGCGAGCGAAGCGGGTTCAGGAAATCCTCAGCGACAAGACACCCGCTCCGGTGTGACCAAGTGACGTGGATGAACAGAGAGTGAAGATGCACATCATTGATCCGCATATTCATTGTGTCAGCCGAACGACAGACGACTATCTTTACATGAGCCGCGCTGGCGTGGTGGCAGTGAGCGAGCCGGCGTTTTGGGCGGGGTTTGATCGGTCGAGTGCGGGTTCGTTTTACGATTACTTCAGGCACCTGCTCGATGTCGAACCCAAGCGCGCGGCCCGGTACGGAATCGAACATTTTTCGTGGCTCTGCATCAACGCCAAGGAGGCGGAAAACGTCGAGCTTTCACGCGAGGTCATCAAGCTGATTCCGCCGCTCTTGGATCATCCGCGCGTGCTCGGCATCGGCGAGATCGGGCTGAACAAAAACACGCGCAACGAGATCACGATCTTCGAAGAACAGGTCGATCTTGCGGCCCGGTTTGATCAGATGATTCTGATTCATACGCCTCATCTCCTCGACAAGCACAAAGGCACTTCGATCATCTGCGACATCCTCAAAAATGATTCACGCATCAAACCCGAACGCGTGCTGATCGACCATTGCGAAGAGCACACGATTCGTCTCGCCCGTGAGCACGGCTTTTGGGCGGGTCTGACGATTTATCCGGTGACGAAAGTCACGCCGCAGCGCGGTGTGGACATCCTCGAAACCTTCGGGACGGACATGATCTGTGTCAACAGTGCTAGCGACTGGGGCGAGAGCGGGCCGCACATGCTGACCGATACGCTGATCGAGTTTCGCAGGCGTGGCCATAGCGAGGACGAGGCGACACGGGTTTTCCACGACAACCCCGCGAGATTCTTCGGGCAGTGCCCGAAGTGGACGATCAAGCCGCGATTGAAGCCTTGACGCACGCCATCGAGCCGAGCCCCCAGTTCCGATCTGCAGTCCTGCGACTCATCCGCCGATCGAGAGGGGGCGGGTTTCGCGCAGGCCGCTTTCAATGGAAAGGGGCAGATTGACACGGAAGGTCGCGCCCTGGCCGAGCTGGCTTTCAACGGCGAGCGTTCCGCCGAGCAGACGCACCAATTCGCGTGAGATCGAAAGTCCGAGTCCGGTTCCGCCGTGCGTGCGGGTTACGCCCTGATCCAGCTGTCTGAACTTTTCGAAGATCGTGTTGTGATGTTCCGGCGCGATGCCGGGCCCGCGATCGACCACGCTGATCTGCACCATGTCGTCGGCCACGCGCGTGGCCAGCAGATCGATCACCGAACCGTCCGGGCTGAACTTGATCGCGTTGCTGAGCAGGTTGTAAAGCACCTGCTGCAGCTTGGCGGAATCGCTTTGGATGATCGGCACATCAGGCGAGACGGTGACACGGATGTGCAGCTTCCTTTTCTCCGCAAGCGGCTTGAGCAGGCCGCAGAGGGCCTCAAACAAATCGCTAAGGCTGAAGGCGATCACACGAATATCCGCGCGGCCGGCTTCGATCTTGGCCAGGTCCAGAAGGTCGTTGATCAGATCGAGCAGGTTATGTCCGCCGGTGATGATGTTTTGAAGATAGCGCGTGGTCCGCGCGTCCTCCGGAAGCCCGCCTGATCGCAATAACTCCGCAAACCCGAGAATCGAGTTCAGCGGCGTGCGCAGTTCGTGTGACACGCTGGCGAGAAACTCACTCTTGAGTCGATTCCCTTCGGCCAACGCGGAGTTGGACTCGTTGAGCTTGACGATTTGCAGGTCCAAACTCCGATTGGCGGCGGACAGTTGCTCGGTGCTCTGCTGCAGATTCCTCAGCATGCGATTAAACGTGCTGGCAAGATGTTCAAACTCATCGCCGCTTGTGATCTTCACGCGGACATTCAGATCGCCTTCCCCGACCTTCTCGGCGGTGTCTTGCAGGACGCGGACGGGCCTGAGAATCAACCGCGTGATGATAAAGCTGAGCGCAACAATCGCGGTCAGTCCTGCGAGCAATCCCGCGGCGAGCAGGAAGACGTGATTGAGCACGCGCTGCTGCGCCGAGATCTGGCTTGGAAGCTCAACGACCGCAATACCGAACAGCTCGCCCGGCGCGGGGCCGTCGGCGTCGTCTTCGGTTGTGGTGGCCTGCGATGCGTTCGTTTCCTCCGAGCGGGTTTCTTCCGTGCTCGCCTGCGTGTTGCCGTTGACCGTGGATGCCGGATCATCGGTGATCGTGGTCGCGTCAGTCGAAGCTGCTGCGATGATCGATGAGATCTGCGTTGACGCGTTTTGCAATGAGACTGGGGTTGCTTGAGGTGCTGCGTGGCAACTGATGCAGCTTGCTCCGAGGCGCATCGGGGCCGCAAATCGCAGGATCGGCCCGTCCGGGCCGGGCGTGGTGCGGGAAAAGTATTCACGATCGACGCGTCGGACGAAGCGATCGAGCGCCTGCCTTTCGAATGCATCATCGGGCAGCGTCGCGACGCGTTCGATTTTGAGGAGCCGCACGGGGAAGGCGCTAGGCGATTCTGCGTCCTGTGCAGTGGACAGATCGAAGGACTCGGGCGAAAGGATGTGGCGGGCGATTTCCACATCGATGACGGCGCGGCCTGCCGAGACGTCCAGCTGACGCGTGAGCTGCTCCATCCGTTGAAACTGGACAAACAGCGCGCAGGAGATGATCAGCAGGGCGGCGAGCCCGAAGAGAAGCTGCGATTTCGCCGCCAGCGACATTCGTCGGGGGCGCAGCCGGATGCGCATGTCATCAGCCTACCGCAACACCCGCGAGCGGACGAGTGCCTTGTGAGGATTGTCGCACACCGAGACGGACATTCCCTCTCTCGCATCATTTCACAGGCGAGGCTTTGCGTTCGATGCGAGCGCCCACGATCCAATTCAGCAGCGGCAGACGCATCATGACGAGCGTAAAGACGAAGCTTGCGACAGTCACAAGCATCGCGTTGAGCGGCACGCCGACCCATACGCCGATCGTGCGCGGATCGAGTCTGAGCTTTTCAAACACGCCCTGGAAGAGCGGATGCACGAGGTAAACACCCAGCGTGGCCGGCGCGAGTGTCGAGGAGACGAAGCCCCAGAGTCGCGACGCAGGCCAGGGGTGGTCAAACCACGTCCGAATCAGACCGAACGCGCAAAACGCGATCACGATGCGAAGCGGGTTCAGCAGATCCAGAAAGTACGTCGATCGCAAATCGTCCGGCGAGGTGTACCCGAAGTGAGCATGCAGATAACCCGTGCCCAGCACAATGCCCGCCACAGAGCCAAGCAGCGCCACGATCATCAGCAGTTGATGCGGCCGACTGAAGCGCATCGCCGACATGACGTGCCCCAGGAGGAAGTATCCGAGAAACGGGACGAACATGGCGGCAAAACTGCCGGACGCGCTGCCGATGTTTCCGTCGAGAACGACAGTGCGCAGCCAAGGCCTGAGCATGGCATCGAGGCCCGCGATCAGCAGGCAGAGCGCGGTGGTCCGGACGACCGTTTGGCGACTGACGGCGTCGATGAAGGCGCGAATAAACGGCGTGAAGAGATACAGACCTGCGATGCGAAACAAAAAGTGCAAATGGGCGGCGGGCTCGCCGGAAGCCAATCGACGCAGACCGTTCTCCGGGATTTGACCCGCCATCACGTCATGTCGAACAACTAGTGCGAAAAATGCCAGCGCCCAAAAGATCGCAGGCACCCCGATGCGGCTCAGTCGACGTTTATAAAAGTCGATGGGCGTCTGGCTCGATGAACCGCGCCGAAGCAGCAACGCTCCGCTAAGCATCACAAAGAGCGGCACAGCAAACCGGCTGAAGCTGTCGATCGAGAGTGCGTACCACCACTGTGACTCAGAGACCGGCGGAACTTCGCGCTTCATCGGCAGGTCGTAGACGATGTCCGAGCAGACGTGACCGATCACGACGGCAGCGATGCCGACGATGCGAATCACGTCGCCGTAGGCAAGGTGAGTTTTGGGAGATGAAGGCGTGGAGACGCCCTGGTCGGGATCGACGGTACGAGCGACGCCGGGCTTGGGGAGCGATCGGATCACCGCTTCACGCCGCGCGAAGGGATCGCGCGGGACCTGGGATGTTCCCGCCCGGGTGTTGGAACCCTTGGAGGTGGTTTCAGGTGAGTTGTTCATGATCACTTGTAGACAAAGGCTCTCCCTCGGAGCAAAAGGCACTGCGTGTGTGTCAGCGCGTTGCTGACGGGTGTTAGAAAATCTTGCCGGATCTTCAACTGATCTCTACCACGGATTCGCACGCGTGCAGAGAGAAATGACCAAATCGCAGTTTTCCGACGCCCGCGCGAGCGCGACAAGGTCGGCTGGTCGTGTTATGCTTGCTCGGCAGATTGGGTAGGCTTGATCGCGCGTGCGACGGCGGAGGGTTGGCGGGTGGTGGTAGCGGATCAAAAGATGCCCCAGGAGGCTGATCTGGCGATCGGGCGGGGCAATAATTGGCGGCCGACTGCGTTCTACCGGTGGATTAGATGATGGCAGAGCCACTTCCGAAGACCCGACCGACGCAGGCGGACGATGCCGTGTACGGGGGAATGCGCCTAAGTGTTGATAATCAAGAGACTTCGGAGGCAGGTCCGTCGGACGAAGTTTTGCTCGCGGGACTGCGTTCTGGAGATCGGCTCGCCGGTGAGATGCTTGTGCAGAGGTATCACGCGCCGTTGATGCGTTATCTGACCCGGCATCTTTCCAGTCCGCAGCGGGCGGAGGAGGCGTTGCAACAGACATGGCTTAGCGTGCTCGAGCATGCGAATCAGTTCAGGCCTGACGCGGTGCGGGACGCGCATCGGCAGGGTGAGACGGCGATGGTGGTCGTGATGCCGGGGTCGGGATTCAAGGCCTGGCTCTTTAGGATCGCGACGAACAAGGCACACGACCTTTGGCGGCATAGGGATCGAGAGAAACGGGCGTTTGATGGGCTGAGACTGGTCAGGGACGAATCGTCGCCGGAGGCGTCGCAGCGGATGGAGTCGGGTGACGAGTCGGCGCGGGTGAGGGATGCGATCGATCAACTGCCGGAGTCGCAGCGGGAAATCGTGATGTTGAGGTACTACGCGGGACTGAAGTTTACTGAGATCGCAGAACTGCTCGGTTGTCCGCTGAATACCGCACTGGGTCGAATGCACAAGGCGATGCAAAAGCTGAAAGTGAGCCTGAACGGTGAGGTAAGGTGAAACGTGCGGCCATGGAATCGAGTGTTTGGGATTCAAATGAAGCGTATTGTGATCGGTAAGAGTGATCTGGAGGTTTGCGGCTTGAGGGAAGGAAGAAGGCAGGTGTGCGATGAACCAACGTGAACTGTCGAATTCAGAGAAGTTGCTGCTGCTGGCGAGCGGCGAGTTGTCAACCGTCGAGGCGGAGGCGCTGCGTGCGCGGATCGCCAGCGACGCGGGATTGGCGGAGGAATGGCGCGAGATTTCGGCCATGGAGGGACTGCTCGAGCAAGACGCGACGGCGGCGCTGAAGGAAGCGGGCCAGCCGAGCGTGAAATTGCGAACGCTGGCGGGCTTCAGGAAGCAGGCGCTCGTCCGGGCCGCTGGTGCGCAGACCGTGACAAAGTCGACGGGTGCGGGTGTGCCGCGCTGGGCGTGGGGTGTGGGCATCGCGGCGGCGGCATTGCTGGGCGTCTCGGTCTTTCTCGCCAATCGCGATCCTGAAGTCTTGATCGCGTCGAGCAATCTCCCCACCTACCAGGAAGAAACCGCACTGGTCAGCTATCCGGGCACTTGGTCGGATGTCTTCCGAGCGCCGGAATCCAACCGCCTCGGACTGGAGAACGAGTTTGACACGGAATTGGCAGCCCTGACCAGCCTTCGCGAAGACCTGATGTTTGAACTGGATTTCTCGAACTAAACTCCATCACGCGTCTGACAGGACGAATTAACGTGTCTGCGACTCTTGGAACTGTTTGGCTAGATGGTTGGGTTGTCTTTTGCGACACATGACGCTTCGAGGCATGACCAGATCGATGAGCGAGTGAGTAAAACCATGACCGACGGACCAAACAGGATGAAACCCGCAACGCCGACGACGATTCGCCGCACCAGTGAGCGTGAAGCGGGCGTAACTTGGCCCGGTTTTTTGGGGTCTAATATCATGATGAAAAAGCATTTAGGCGTCGATTTCGGGTCCGATTACAGGGCGCTCGGAACGTGTGCGCGAACGTGCGGAATCAGTGTGCGAGGGTGTGAGAACGACGCGCGAGCGGGTGAGATCGATACGCAAGTGAGGGCTGCGCGCGCGGGCGAAAAGCGCGGGCATGTTGCCGGGATGGGCGGGGGCATCGGTCGGCGCGGGCTGGTCTGGTGCGCGGCGATGATGGTCGCGATGAGCCTCATGGGCTCGAGCGCGCGAGGCGCAGATGCGACCGGCGAGCAGGATGCGGCATCCGCGCCGGTGACCGAACCCGCCGCTGCCGGAGAGGCTACCGCCGTCGCTCCCGTGACGGAGGCTGAACCTGCCACGGATGCGAATCAAACTGACGCCGCCGAGGCCGTGCAAGTGCAAAACAGTGAGCCCGGCGCGGCTCAGAAGACCGGCGAAGAACCCGGGCCCGCCCATGCGGAGGGCGAAGATCGGGCTGCGGGGGCCGGGCCCGAGCGAAGGTCGCGGCTACGCGAATTCTTGGAGGAGATGTCCGAGGAGCGATCGGGCAATCGTATGAACGGCGGGGCGATGGGGCCGGGGCGAGGGATGGGCCCTGCCGGGCCGGACAGGACGGTGGACTTTCGCGTCGTCAGTTCAGAAGAGTGGGACGAGGTTGTGCAGTTTCTCGGCGAATACGCACCGTATCGACTGAAGATGTATCAGGAAGTCGAATCCCGAATGGGGTCAGATAGTCGGGCGGCGAGGATGTTGCGGTTTCGCCTTGCCAGTGGGCATCGTCGGATGCTGGAAGGGCAAGCCCAAGGGCCGGAGCTGTTTAAGTTCGCGCTCGATCAGTTCAAGCTCGAAGACTCGATCTTGGAGCAGTTTGACGCGATGCGGCGGGAAGGCGATACGCCGGAACGACGGGAAACGATCCGCGGGTTGTTGCGGCAGTTTGTGGAGAACAATTTTGCCGAGCGCGAAACGCGCTTGAGTCGACTCCGTGCGGCTCTGGAGCGCGAAGAGAAATTGCTGAACGACGATCGGCAGAAGTTCGATGAGTTCGTGGAAAGCCGCGAAAGGCAGTTCCGCGAACAGATGGAACAACTCCAGCGCCGTCGGGAGATGATGGAACAAGGCATCGGCCCGGGCACCGGCGAAGGCCAACGCAGAGGCGACGAAGGCCAACGCAGAGGCGACGAAGGCCAACGCAGAGGCGACGAAGGCCCACGCAGAGGCGATGGGGGACCGGGTCGGGAAGATGGCGAGCCACGTCGGCCGCGCGATTGAGTGTTGGGGGCTCGATGTCATTTGGGGAAACCGTCGAGACGGTGGGTTGACGCGTTGATCGTCAGACTTCGGTCGTCGGTCTACCGGTCTTACATGCCTGTCCATTGTAAGGGGTTGCTTGGCCGTCGATCGATGGTGCGATGAGTCACGTCTGGGGTGTGGGGTATTGAGGATCGAAGCCTGGGGCTTTGGTTGTCGACATGTGGGAGTTTTGAGCATGGGCGATCTTGTCAGCCCGGCGGTGGGGCCGGGACATCCGCATGCGCGGCGGCCGCGCACTTAAGAATCCGATTACCTAAGGCAAATTTGGCTTGACAGGGGTGGGTTGCAGGGTATGTTGGGTACACGCTTGCCTTGTGGTCGATGTCGGACGGCGTGTGTCGTCCAGATCGTGGGGTGAGCGGTGCGAGAAAAGGAGAGTTCCGGACCGGCGTCCGGTGGTGCTGAGCGGTCGCGAGGATCAACCTGTAAATGGCCCGTGCGGCGGGCGCGAGGGTTGGGACGATACTGCGAAACAAGGAAGCTACATCCAGCGGGCCCGGAGGTGATCGGTGGGTTGCCGATCGACTGACCCATAGGCCGAAGTTGGAGTGGCTGGCCGGGTGGTTCGCGGTTTCGCGTCCTTGAAGGCTGTCTGGCGAACCAACACGTTTTCTTCCGAGGCTCGCCGGGGTTTCGGGAGGTGGAGGAAGGTCATGCGAGCGATGATTGTTGCAGCAACTGCGTCATTGGCGATCACGTCGGCAGTTTCGGGCACGGTGACGATCGGCAACTTTGCTGGTGGAGTCGCAGAGAATGGCTGGGGACGATGGAGTGCGGGCGTGCAAGCACTGGGTGGCTCGGTTTATACCGTGCCGGATCTCGACACCTCAGGCGACGGCGGGGCACTCGAGACGAATCTCGCTGGGTTCAGTGACAGCTTTGGATACAGCTTCTCAACCGCCGGTCGTGTGGCCGACTTCTACGCCCACGACGCGATCATGTTCGACATGATCTACCGCGGAACACCCACGAATCCCGCCGGCGGGGGATTCAGCCAACTCTTCCAAGTGATCCTGCAGTCGAGCTACAACAGCAACGGCCTGCAGTCGTTCCAACAGAACTTCAACAATGGCACACCGGTCGGGCTGAGCTCGTTCGATCCGGGCGGAACCAGCGTCGGCTGGGCACCGGCTGGAAGCGGCGTCCAAACGCGAACATCGATCATGATCGACTACCGCGCCTGGCGCGACGGGCACGGCGGTACCGCGCCGGCTTATCTCCAGATGTGGTTCAGCACCAACGACAGCAACCGCGCGCTTAAGGCCATCGACAACGTGCGACTGGTCGTCATCCCCGAGCCCGCCACGCTCGCGTCCCTGCTCGGCCTCGGTGCGCTCGCACTGCGTCGCCGTTGATCGGATTCAATTCAATGCCTGAGTTTATCGACTCATCCGAGTCCATGCCCTCATGCAGCGAATGAGCATGGCGATGATTTGCGAATCCACGGCTCATCGATCGAAGGCTCTCTCATCGAGGCCGGATCGATATGCCGACGGTTCGGCCGGCGCGTGGTCAAGAAACTCTCAATCACAACGCGCCGGCCGATCCCATTTTTTTCCCGAGGAGCGGCCCATGGTTCAGATCAAGCATCCGACCCCGCGCAACTCGTACGTCATCATCGGCGCGTTGTTCATCGTGACCGGATCGATGGTGACTGCGAGTGACGCGCAGACAACTTTGAACGCTTCTCAACTCGCGCTGCGTTCACAAGGAACTGCCGTCGCAACGACACAATGGCGACTGAATCAAAACGGATTCGTCGGCACCTACATCACGCTGACCGAGCCGGGCGAGGTCACGCTTGGCATCCGCGCCACCGGCGAATCGGACGGCGGAGTCTTTCCGCGTATGAACCTCGCGGTCAACAATATGCGAAGCGGATGGACCGTCGGAACTGCAGCAGCGACTTACACACAAACACTGTCACTACCCGCCGGCACGCACATGGTGCGCGTGGAATATGCCAATGATCCCTTCGCATCAAGTTCGCGCAGGCTGACGGTTCAAGATCTCTACGTCACCGGCGCGGGCATTTCAAACATCAACAGCAACGCCAACGCACTCGCGGCTGCGGATACGTACATCACACATTATCGCCGGGGACGCGCGACACTTGATATCAGAGGCGCCGCGGACGGAACGCCGGTGAGCGTTCGCCTTCGTGAACACGATTTTCGATTCGGAACCGCAGTGCCTGGCACTTCGACGAGCAGCGTCAACACGTTCGTGGCGAACAATCCGTCCGCCAGCTCGACCGCCGGGCAGTTTCAGAACGCCCTGCGAACCCTGCGATTCAACAGCATCACGCCAGAAAACGCAGGAAAATGGGCGAACAATGAGGCAACACAGAACATCCTCACCATGGGCGGGCTCGACCGCATGCGACAATTCGCGACCGCAAACGGACTTCGCATGCGAGGACACAATCTGATCTGGGGGAGCCAGCAACCGACATACATCAACAACCTGCTCGCATCGGCTGCGACGGATCAATCAGCGCGGGAGCAACTCGACGCAGAGATCGAGCAGCGGATCCAGTATTACGTCCGCGATCGCGCCCTCCATCACGATCAGTTGGACGTCTACAACGAAAGCTTTCATACGACGCAGTATCTCTCCGCCATCGGGGACGCAGGTGTCGCAGAGGTCTACAACGCCGTCGCGTTGGCAGCGACACAAGGCGGGAATGCCAGGCTGAAGCGATTCGTCAATGAATACAACGTGCTGGCCGAGACGGGGAACGATGCCTATGCGAACTGGTACAGGCAGCATGTACAGCGACTTCAGTCCGCTGGTGCAGGGATCGATGGCATCGGCGTCCAATACTACGCAAACAACAACTACGGAACGGCCTTCAATCAACACAGCCCCGCGCGGATCGCAGGTGCGCTTGCCAATCTCAGCGTGCTTGGATTGGACCTTGAGCTGACAGAGTTTGGCGTGAAGCCCAACGGCGCGGGTTCGAGTGATGAGATTGCAGCGCGGGCTGCCACCGTGTTGACGGACACGCTTCGATTGGTCTTCGGAAGTCCACAGGCGACGGGCATGACGCTTTGGGGCTTTTGGGCCGGCAGCATCTGGGCCGACGCGCCGGCAGGTGCGTTGTATGATCTCCATTGGAATCTCACACCTGCGGGCGAAGCGTATCTGAATCTAATGAACGGCGCGTTCGATACACGTGAGACGGGCATTGCGACGGCTGGGACATTTGATTGGACAGGGTTCTATGGCACATATGACGTGATGGTGGGTGATCAAATGTTCACGCTGAAGCATGAGCCGGGGGCGGGCCGATATGTGCTGATCGTTCCTGAGCCGACGGCGTTCGGATGGATGCTGATCGGCGGCGGTTTGCTCGTGCGTCGTCGATCGCGAACACAGCATCGAGAATCATAAGAGGGTGAAGTCCATCTGCAGCTCGCCCGTGACGCGGATCGCGCTGGAGCGGCATGCGAGCATTTGAGCAAAGGAAATTCGGGTGCAGAATCCCTTGCAATTGGGTGGACGCGACTTAGAATGAGTAAGCGATTACGTTGGGGGTTTGTCATGCGGAGTCTAACAGAGGAGCTCGTCATGAGGACGGTTGTTCTGAATGCTGGTCGGGTGTCGCAAATGCGCGATTCGCGCAGAGGGTTTACGCTCGTGGAGCTGCTGGTCGTGATCGGCATTATCGCGTTGCTGATCAGCATCCTACTGCCCGCGCTCGGCCGCGTCCGAGAGCAGGCGGCCGCGGTCAAGTGTCAGTCGAACCTGAAGCAGGTCGGTCTGGCTCTCGTGCTGTACACGCAAAACAACAAGGGGTCGTTGCCTTACGGCTATTGGAACGGATCAACGCCTGGTGGGGCGTTTGACGGAACCAAAGCAGGACACTGGGCGCTGCTGCTCTTGAACACCATGAACCCCAGAAATGGAACGAGCTTTGATTCAGCTTTCACCAGCGGAGCCAACACGACCAAGCTGCGTGAGGCGCTATTCTGTCCGAGTGTTCCCAATGTCAACGTCGCGCAGGCAGAGGCGGGCAACGTGCACTATGCGAGCCATCCTCGCCTGATGCCGCAATTGGACATCGCCGACAACTACGCTCGCAACAAGCTCGGTCAGGCGAACGCGTTTCTGAGGCCTTACAAACTTTCCAAGGTCAAGCGAAGTGCAGAAATCGCGATGATCTTCGATGCGACCCTCTTCCCGACCGCTGTCAACGGCGATCTTCTTTATCTGCCCGCCAATCGCGTGCCGGTGGCCAACGTGCTCGATTCCTATCGGCTCTACTACAGCACCTTCCTGACCGACGATTATTCGCTCGACAACGCGAGCCACATGACACTCAACAACCCGGTCGACCTGTCTCCCAACGGCAGCGCGGGGGCGGTGCAGTGGGTCAACACCGACTCCCCCTCGAATACCGGAAACATTCGCTTCCGCCACAACGGCGATAAGGTCGCGAATGTGCTCTTTGCGGACGGCCATGTGAGCGGTGTGCGTTTTTTGAATCAGTTTCGCTCGGAATTGCTCCGCAAAAACATCAACGTCAATCCGGGCTACTGACCCATCAGCGGCACACTCGGCTCTGATGCATCCCGATTCATGCGGCGAACGTTCGAGTCGAGTCCAGTCGAGTCGAGTCGAGTCGAGTCGAGTGAGAATGCCCACCAGATTCGACGGCGATGAGCAAAGAACGTTTTCGGCCGGCGGGGGCGCGTGGGTGAGAATTTCCTCCGCAGTTTCTCACCACGCCCCGCCGGGCCGGTTTTAGACAGGATCGTGATCGTGAAAGATCGATCAATCCAGTGCGGGACTCGTGACGAGCGGGTCGGATGGAAAGATGGGAGCGACGGCGTGTCGATCTTGTTGCTTCAAATCTTGCTGATCATCACCCTCAGTTGGGCAGCATTCATGCTCTGCTCGATTCCGGTCGTCTACGGAAAGCCCGCGCCGTCGGCGGATATGGGAACGAGCGTTTTGCCGAACCGATCACTTGACGGGTTCAGATTGGTCGGCGACTTGGCGCGTCTGGCTCGGGTCGAGATTCGAGAAGATGCCGATGCGCCGTCGGGGCGGGCCGTTCGGGTCATCGGTGAGAACGGCGCAGGTGTGGAGTGGGCGATTCAGCTCTCGCAGCCGATCGTTGCGCCGGTGCGGAAGGGGGATGTGCTCCTTGCGCGGCTGTGGGTGCGATGTATCGAATCAATGACGGGTGAAGGGTCGGCGGGCTTTGTGTTTGAGCAGAACGTTGAGCCCTACACCAAGAGTGCGGAGATGCGGCTCGGTGCGTCGCGACAATGGGTCGAACACTTCGTCCCGTTCCGGGCGGCCGAGGATTACGGGCCGGGCGATGCGGTCGTCAACATCCGATTGGGCTACGACAGGCAAACGATCGAGATCGCTGGATTGAGCGTGATCAATTACACGAATGCGGTTCGGTATGAGGATCTGCCTCGGACGAAGCTGACCTACGCAGGACGCGAGCCGGACGCCGCGTGGCGACGCGAGGCGGAGGCGCGGATCGACAAGCATCGCAAACAGGACCTGAGGGTTCGCGTCGTGGACGATGAAGGCGCGCCTATCGACGGCGCGACGATCGAGCTGAATCAGACGCGGCATGCCTTTGGATTCGGTACGGCGGTCGATGCGAATCACCTGATGGCCGATACGGCCAACGGACGGGTGTATCGCGAAACAGTCGAGAAGTATTTCAACCTCGCGGTGTTCGAAAACGACATGAAATGGCCGGCACTGTTCGACGGGTATCCTGCCCAGACAGATGCGGCCCTGGGCTGGCTGATCGAGAGGGGATTTGTCGTTCGCGGTCATACGCTGATCTGGCCGAGTTGGCGTTGGATGCCCTCGCGTCTGCGGGACTACGCGGACGATCCCGAACAGCTACGTCGGATCACGGACGAGCATGTCCGCCGCACGGTGAAGCATTTTCATCCGCTTCTCTCAGACTGGGATGTGGTCAACGAGCCGTATAGCGAGCGCGATCTGATTGAACTGCTCGGCGGGGATGCAGTGATGGTCGACTGGTTCCGTGCAGCGCGGGCGGCTAGTCCGGGTGTCAGACTGTTCGTCAACGACTTCGGCATCTTCGACAGCGGACGTGGGATCAATGAACACGAAGAGCATTTCTTTAACACCATTCGCTTCCTGATCGAGCAAGGCGCGCCAATTGGCGGTATCGGGATTCAGAGCCACTTTACGAGTGACTTGCCCGCGCCGGCGGAGATCGTGCGGACCTTGGATCGGTTCGCGACATTCAGACTTCCGATCGTCTCAACAGAACTGAGTATCGACCTCGAGGATCGTCAGCTGCAGGCCGATTATCTCCGCGACTATATGACGGCGGTGTTTAGTCATCCGGCGGTCGACGGGATCATGCTGTGGGGATTCTGGTCGGGGCGACATTGGCGACCGCAGGCGGGGTTGTGGGCGGACGATTGGAGCATACGCCCGCACGGGGAAGCGTTCCTGGAATTGATCCAGCATCGATGGCGAACGCACGTCACCCAGCAAACCGACAAGCGCGGCGAGATCGTTATTCGAGGATTCCGGGGTCGGTATGACATGCGAGTTACGCTACGCGACGGGCGCAGCCGTTTGGTCGTTCTGGATCTTGGGCGTGAGCCCATGTCTGCGGTCGTGAGAATCGGCAAGTCGCCGGAACCGGATGATGAAGTGCAGATGATCAAGATTGATCCGCTGTCCAACCCCACCCTCCGAAAGACCGGGGCAAACGCGCGGGAGTTGATCAAGCGATAGCGAGCGTGGATCGCGTGCCCCGCCGATCAGAAAGTGATTCATCGGGGCATGTGGGCTTTTTCGATCTTTCGGTTGGATGTTGATGTGGATGTGACGCTGAGGCGGCTTGGAGGCACGGGTGCGGATATCGGGCACACATGATCAAAGAAATCTGCCCCGCCCGCGTGCGACGATTGACCTGAACTTACGGTCGATCTACTCTCGCGCGGTGGAGGACAAATCTGTGCCCCGACCTGCCCGCGAAGATGGTAATCGAGTAACGATCTCAGACATCGCAAAGGCTTGCGGCGTAACCGCTGCAACAGTCTCGCGCGTGCTGAACAAAAAGAAGCAATTCAGCGCGAGTCAGGCGGTGCGTGATCGCATCTTCGAGACCGCGGAGAAGCTTGGATATGTGCCCGATCTCGCGGCGCGCAGCCTGTCTCGAAAGCAGACTCGGATCGTCGGTATCTTCGCTTCACCCTACACGCACGTCGCCGAAGGCATCAATGAACGACTGCTGGACGGACTAAGCGAAACCTTTCATGACAGCGGCTATGACGTGTTTTTGGAAGTGGGCAGCAAAGATCCGGATCGTGGCCCGCCTTTTTGGCGATTCGATGGCGCGGTGCTTCTGCAATCTCCGAAGGCGGCTACGGTGCGGGAACTGACGCGACGTCGCGTGCCCTATGTCTGCGTGAATGAACAGCTTTCCGAGGCCGTGACGAGCATTCTCGCGGACGACGCTGCTGGCATGCGACGCGCGGTCGACCATCTGGCACAGCTCGGTCATCGTCGCGTCGCGTATGCCAACGCCCAGGCCACCTACTTCAATCACTACAGCGTGCCGGAGCGATATGAGACGCTGATCAAACGATCGCGCGAATTGAAAATCGACCTCGCCGCCGGGCATGACACGCCGTTTCGAAATGGGGCGACCTTTCTCAAGCAGGCGATCGTTCAGCAGCGCGCAACGGCGGTCATCACCTACGATCACATGATCGCAGTGAGTCTCGTCGGAGCGGCGGGTCAGATGGGTTTGAAGATTCCTGATGACTTTAGCTTGATCTGCTTTAACGACCAGTTTCCCGTCGCCCTTTTGCCGGTCCCGTTGACCGCAGTGGCTGTGAATGGTCGTGAGATGGGCCGCATCGGCGCTGATCAACTTCTGAATTTGCTCGGCGGACATGCCGATCCGGGCCTGCGGGAGGTGCGCGTGGATGAAGAACTCATCATTCGCTCCAGCACCGCGCCGCCTCGATCCGCGTGAAATGCGTTCAGGTCGTGATGAAGCTGTCGATGATGTCATGGAACACGGAAGTCGTTGCGATGATGAACGGCTCCGCGGGCGTTTGGTGTTCGGGCAATCTCCCCCAAGGATTGCGGATGAGTCGATCCGAGTGAGTTCTCATGAATTATCCATACGGCAAGGCTCCGCTGGCCATTCTGATCATCGCGATCCTGAGCGGTATTTGGCTGTTCATCGTCGAATTGCGTTCGCGGAGCGAGCGGGCGGATTTGATCTTTGCCGTCTTTGCCAAGGAACATGCCGAGGCCTACCGCAAGCCGATTCGAGAGTTTGAGATCGAGAACAACGTCCGCGTTCAGCTTCAACTCGTTGACCAGCGCGCCTTGCAGTCACGCCTGCAGGCGTCATTGCAGGTGGGCGCAGAAGTGCCGGACGTGGTGGAGTTGCTCGATGGTACGATGGGGCTGTTTACAAACGGACCGCTCGAAGATGTCGGCCTGCTTGACCTGACGGATCGTCTTCGAGCAGAAGGACTCGATCAGAAGATCGTCTCCAGCCGATTCGGTAAATGGAGCAGCCGCGGGCGGATATTCGCCGTTCCGCATGACATTCACCCGGTCGCGCTGGCGTATCGACGTGACATCGTCGAGCAGCTTGGCATCGACGTTTCCAAGCTGACGACGTGGGAAGAGTTTGCCCGCGTAGGGCGCGAAGTCGTACGCGCAGATACCAACAACGACGGCGTGATCGACCGGTACATGATTGATCTGCCTGCCGATGGAGGTGAAGCGCTTCGCCTCCTGCTGTTGCAGCAGGACATCGATCTGTTTGATGCCGACGGGCGGGTCGTGTTCGATCAGGAGACGGTCGCACAAACGATTCTCTGGTACGTGCGACAGTTTCAGGGACCGGATGCCATCGCATACCCCGCCGGCTGGGGGCAAACACTCTCGCAGTCGATGAACGACGGGCTTGTGTTGTTTTACATCGCACCCGACTGGCGAACGAAGTCGATCGAATCAAACACCCCCGCGCTTGCCGGGCGCATGGGTTTGATGCCGCTGCCCGCATGGACTGAGGGCGGCCGTCGAACCAGCAGTTGGGGCGGGACCGGGCTCGCCATACCCAAGAGCAGTCGCAATCCCGATCTGGCTTGGAAACTCATGCAAAAGCTCTACTTCAATGATGAAGACCTCGGACGAAGATTCCGTGATAGCAATATTCTTCCGCCGGTTCGGTCGGCCTGGTCGCTGCCGGAGTTCGGTCAGCCGAGCAGTTATTGGGGCGGACAATCGATCGGAAAGCTGCTTGTCGAATTGGCGGAGCAGGTGCCGCAGGAGCATTCGCACCCGTATCAACGGCAGGCGATCGCGCAGCTCAACAGCGCATTCGGTCGTGCGATGCTTTATCACCGACGCTCCGGCGAAGACGGCCTGATCGAATACATTCGCGAAGAGCTGAAGGTCAGCGCAGATCGTGTACGCGCGATCGTGGGGCGAAATCGATTTCTGAATCTGGGTGAATCCGGAAAATCTGAGCACCATAAGGAAGCTGCCGAACGCTCCGGGCCGCAATCCAAGAATGATCCGGCTTCGACAGAGATCCTGCCGGTTCTGGAGGTGCGGTGATGAATCTTGAACCCAGACCGCCGGGGCTCCAAGAGACTGCTCGTTCGCCTCACGCATCATCGCGGGCCCTGGCAAGGTCATCCGCAGGCGCGTCGGCGCGTCCATATGCTGCAAGTGCGCCTTATCTTTTTTTGTTGCCGTACTTCATCGTGACGGCGGTCTTCTTCTTGTATCCGCTCGGATATGCGACGGTGCTCGCATTTTTCCAGACGTCAGGGCCGGTGCGACGGACCTTTGTCGGACTGGAAAACTTTTCCTATGTGCTCAATGACCCTGACTTCTACAAAGCGCTCTGGAACACGTTGTTGTTTGCGGTGGCGAGTCTGTTTCTGCAGTTGCCGTTGAGTCTTGGTCTGGCGCTTTTACTGAACGCGCGACAGGATCGGTTGAAAGGATTCTTCAGGCTCGCGATTTTTTCGCCGAATCTCGTGGGGCAGGTCTTTGTCGGAATCTTGTTTGCGATGCTTTTCACGCCGCAGTACGGGCTGTTCAATAAACTGGTTTTTGCATTGTTCAATACGGGATTGCAGGAGCGATGGCTCGGAGATCCCGCACTCGTGATGCCGGCGGTGATCATCGCGTCGCTTTGGCTCTATGTCGGCTTCAACATGATCTATTTCCTGGCCGCGCTGCAGAACATCGATCAGAGTCTGCTTGAGGCGGCGCGGATCGATGGCGCGGGGGCATGGCAGAGATTCCTCAATGTGACGCTGCCCGGCATTGCACCGGTGGCGACCTTTGTTGTGGTCACGAGCACCATCGGGAGCTTCCAGTTGTTTGAGTTGCCTTACACGCTGCTGAGACAGGGTTACGGGCCGAACAATTCAGGGCTGACGATCGTGGGGTATCTGTATCAGTTCGCATTCGACGGCGCAGACCTCGGAACCGCAGCGGCGGTGGGTTGGATCCTCACGCTGCTCATCCTCGGGGTCAGCCTCATTCAGATTCGACTCTCTGGCACCACGCGAAAGGATCGGTAAAGACCATGTCAGGGTTGCAAACATTTCTGCTGGTGCTGGCGGGCCTTGGTTTGGTTCTGTTTCTCATCCGACCGAAGTTGGGTCGCGCCTATGTCCGATACGCGATGCTGATACTCGTGGGCACGCTGATGATGTTGCCCTTTGTCTGGCTCATCAGCGCGTCGGTGAAGGATCCGGATGTCATCAACGATTACACCTTTCTTCCACCGCCTTCTGTTTGGCGCAGCCCATCTGTTCGCGAAGGAGATCAACGGGTTGCAGTCGATGAAGTGACGGACCAGGCACTGGTCAATGAAGCAACGCGGGTCGAATCGACGATCAATTCGAGAAACTTTCGCGACCTCTGGACTGACCAGCAGACGCCGCAGGGACCGGTGCACTTTAGCCGTTACATCATCAACAGCCTGTTCCTTTCATCCGCCGCTACAACGCTCGGATTGATCTTCTCCAGCATGGGCGGATACGCGATGGCAAAGTATCGCTTTCCCGGGCGATCGGGATTGCTCGCGTTCATGCTCGCCTCGCTGACGATTCCGGGCGTGGTCTTGCTGGCGCCGAATTTCGAGATCATCTATCGGCTGGGTTTCATGGATACCTACGCGGCACTGCTCATCCCCGGCTGCGTCAGCGTATTCGGAATCTTCCTGTTTCGTCAGGCGATTCTTGGCATTCCGGACGACATCATCGAAGCGGGCCGCATCGATGGGGCCGGTGAGTTTCGCATCTACCTCACGCTGATCATGCCGCTGGTTCGTCCGATGACCAGTGCGTTCTGCCTGATCACGTTTCTCGGCACGTGGAACAGTTTTCTTGCGCCCAACATCTTCCTGCAAAGTCAACCGAAGCTTCCGTTGCCGGTAGCGCTGAATCAATTGGTGGGCGTTTATGATCAGCAGTACGGCATTTATCTGGCAGGCACGCTGATCGCGATTGTTCCGCCCGCGATTCTGTTTTTCGCGCTTCAGCGTGAGTTCATCAGCGGTCTTACGAGCGGATCGGTCAAGCAATAGAATTCAGACGAGTGCTGAAGGCGAATGTGACGATCGGTCATCCGATCGGCACTTAACGGACGATTACGGAATTTGTCACAATGGCTCATGGAAGGGACACTGCCGACCACCATGCAATCGAAGTTTGCTCAAGATGTAACGCGTATGCTGCGAGTGCTACATATCGGCGTGGCGAATCGCGGTCGATGGCCCCTGGATCGGTGTAAACCGGAGATCGGCTTTCGGTCGGCGATGCTCTGCGATGTGAATGCTTCTGCGTTGGCAGAGGCGTCTGCGATAACCGGGCTGTCGAGCCACGTCTGTTACACCGATATTGATCAGGCGCTCGATGCCGCATCGAAAGGCGCAGCCGACTGCGTGATCGCCTGCGTGCCGACGAAGTTTCACGTGCCGCTGGCGATGCGTGCAATCGACCTCGGGCTTCCGGTGATGATCGAAAAGGGCATGGCGCCAGACTGGACCAGCGCGCAGCGATTGGCGGATCATGTCGCGAGGCATCCGAACTCCCGGGCTGCTGTGGCCCAGAATTATCGATACAACCCCGTCGAGCGCGGACTGGTTCGAGCCTTCAATGATGCCAGCCATGCCGGCTACATCGGCAGGCCTCACTTTCTGGAGTACACGCAGCTTCGCGTTCGGCCGAGTCCGGGGACTTTGACGTATCCGTTTGCCAGCATCTGGGACATGTCGTGTCACCACTTTGATAATCTTCTCGCCTGGCTCGGACCGATCAGCGCGATCACAGCGCAGAGCTGGCGGGCGGATTATTCTCCCTACGAGCATGACCCGAACACCACCGCACACATCGAGTTTGCATCGGGAACACGCGTCCATTACGTCCACACGCATGATGCCGCGAGGAACGTCCTGACGATCGAAGCGCACTCGGTGCTTGGGGCAATACGAACGTGTCCGGAAGGTCTCACGTACAACGCGCGTCCGCTTGAACAGTTCGGCGGCAGGCCGGAGACAATTCTGCCGCGCGAGAATGCCGAAGGAGAAGCCGACCTGCTTCGAGACTTTTACGCGTACGTCGTCCATGGGATCGAGCCGGGCGTTAGCGTTCGGAATAATCTCGAAGTCATGGCAGCCTGTGAGATGATGGTGCGTTCGATCACGCTCGGACGACGCGTCGTGCGAGACGAACTGGCCGGGGTGGCTTCATGAGTGAATCGTCGAACGAAACCGGATCGATCGATCACCGCGAAGACACCGGAACGCGCCCGCTCGGGCTGATCGGCGGAATCGGTCTGACCGAAGTGCATGTCTACGGACAGCGTCGCGGGCCCGATGGCGAGTTTGGCGGATGCCCGCATGTGCATGCGATTGTCGATGAAGGCTATTTCGTGCTGCGCGGCGCGGGGCACGTCGAGTTTCATGATCTTGAGAACGGCCCACGTCGGCTTGAATTGACGCAGGGTGTCTATGCGCACTTTCCGCCACGCGTGCTGCATCGATTGGTGAGTCGAGGTGATCTCGTGATTCTCGGATTGATGGGAAGCGCCGGACTTGCGGAGGCGGGTGAGGCGAGGATCTACTTCGGACCGGAAGCCGATCATGATGCGAATGTCTATGCGCGATGGTTGGGCCTCGCAAAACAGCACGGCCTCGCGGGGGCGCTTGATCGGCGAGATCAGGCCGTCCGCGCTTACATGGATCTGATGGAGATGTGGACGAAGGATCGGTCGGCTTATTTCGCAAGGCTCGGGGATTTCGTCGGTGTTCATGAGCGCACGATGGCGGAGCGTCGGGCGGAATTCGCCTCGATCGTGCAACGCGGGCCTATCGCGTGGGGTGAGGAGAGCTTGCGCCGTTTAAACTCGTTGGCGAAGTCGTCAGAGCGTTTGTTCTCATCGCAGGTGGCGGATCTTGAATCGAACTCGGATGTTTTCATCAACGAACCGGGTCGAGAATCGGCGCTTGGCATGTGCGGTGTGCTGCGACCGATGCTGCATCTCACGCCGATGCCCAAAGGGCCGATCACTGCGTAGCGGAACGGAGCGTTGAAGTTAAGCCGAGCCGAAAAAATGCTTGACAACGTCCGCGCATCGCCTAGAATAGGTAATCGATTACTAATGGCTTTATCACGGCTTGGGCTGATCAATTCTGCTGGAGGAGTCGAATGAAACAGGACCAATCACAACGCGGCATGTTCGAGACGGCTGTGCTTACCTCGGCGATCGTGGTGGCCATTTGGCATGGTGCAGCGTCGGGCCAGAGCGGGCCTTTCCTGAAAGTCGATATCAACGGCGCGGGATCGCCCAATACGTCCTCCGGATGGACAGGTTGGATACCGCCTGACAACCAGACATCCATGGCGCGAACCTTCAGCGGACTACCGACCGCGGCCGCAGGTGCGGATGGCGAAGTCGGTGTGGTCATCCTTTCTGGAAACTATGGCTTCCAAACACGCAATCGAGGCGTGCCCCAGCAAGATGAGTTTGTCCAACAAGATGGACTCCCAGTCGGATATGTCTTTAGCGATTTTCTCTTCTCCCCTGTATTCGGATCCGGCACGCCGAGCGCGCAGGGACAGAACCATATCGCACTGGAGTTCAATGGCCTTGTCCCCGGCAAGTCCTACTCGGCGGGTTGGTATGCGTTTGATAACAACAACGGCTATCCGGGTAATCAGTCGAATCCGGTTGCCATGCGGATCACGAGCGTGAGGCCTCCTGCATTCAATGACATTCCAGAACATACAGTCCTGCGATGGAGCAGTCCGTTCACACCCGATCCCAGCGGTGGAACCAATCCGCCTCCACCGCCCGCGCGATTGAGCGTTACCGCCAACGCCACCGGGACTGCGGTCCTTTGGGGATGGGCAGGCACAGGCATCGCGGGCGATGTGAATGCATCGGCCAGCTATCTGAACGGCTTCACCCTCGAACTCGAACGACTTCTCGGAGATCTCAACGACTCGGGCTCGCTCGATGCCGGAGATATCGATCTACTCTTCGGTGCGGCCAACGGGCCCGTTCCGCCGGCTGATACGCAGTTTGACCTCAATGACGACGGCGTGGTCAATACTGTCGCAGGATCTGCAGGTTCCGACGCCGACCATTGGGTCGAAGTGATTCGAGGAACACGTTACGGCGATGCAGATCTCGATGGATCCGTCGGATTCAGCGATCTGCTCTCTTTGGCACGCAACTACAATACCACTTCACTCGCAGGCTGGGCGTCGGGCGATTTCAATGGCGATCGCGCGGTGGGATTCGCCGATCTTCTTGTACTTGCACGAAACTATGGATTCAGCGGTGCTGGTGCGGCAAGTGTGATCCTGCCGACCGATGTCGGATCCGAGTTTGCATCCGACTGGGTGCTTGCATCGAGCCAGATCCCCGAGCCGACCTCGATGGCTGCGATGCTTTTGCCCGCGACTCTCTTGCTGCGACGTCGTTCCGACGCGGCGCATCCGCGTCACCGCAAATCGCAATGAAAGGCCGACCGGTTGACGTATCGAACGATGGTCAGCATGCACGAGAATCGCGTCGCTTGCGTGATTCGCTCAGCGTGCTGAGTTGAAGTTCTTCATCACGATGATGCCGGCTTCATCGGGAGATTTGCTTGCGTAGTCGGGAGCGTTGGTGATGTTGATCGGGCCGATGGATTGCCCCTCTTTGGTAAGATTCTGCGTGCCGACAGAGATGAGTCCGCTCGACGTCGGGTGGATGGCGTGGAGTTGAATGGTCGTTGATCCGCCGTCGGTTTCGCCTGTCCAGGGCGTGTTGACGATGCTGGAGTACAGCAGTTGCGACAGATCAGCAGCGTAGACGCGTGTGAAATCCGACCAGCGGCTGCGTCCTTCGTTGGGTTTATACATTTGCATGAAGGCGTTCGAGGTGGTGTAGGGACGACGACCGTTGGCAGCGACAAGAATATTCCCGGCGGAATCGACGCGGAGATCGCGGAGACGCGTGGTGTTCATGTCCGCCCAGCCGCCGTTCGGGTCGGGCCATCCCGCGAGCAGGCCGCTCTCGATCGGCTTGCCGAGGCCCTTGGTCGTGTCGACCAGCTCGCTTAGCCACGCGCTGTTGATGAACGTGCCATTCTGAAGTGTGAATGTGCCGATCCAACTGATATGAATATTGCCAGTCTTTCCGTTCAACTTGTTCTTAAAGCTGTTGGTGCCGTCCCATAGATTGATGACATTGTTTCCGTGTGCGCGAGCGCCGACGACCAGTCGGTCATTTGCATAGTCGATCGCGATGCCATCTACATACTGGTCGGGCGTACTGTTCTGTGTGGTCTCGGAGTAGAGTCGACTCCACCATTTAAGCTGCCCGTCGGCATTCCAAGCGATGACCGCGGGCTCGAAGTCGGGTTGGCCGTCGGGAAGGCGTGATTGGACGCAGTAGCCCACGTAAATCGAGCCGTCGCGACGATCGACCGTGACGGCAACGACGCGATGGGTTTGGTTTCGGCCGACACGATAGCCTGTGTAGCCGGGCTGGGTGTGGCTCGACTGAAGATCGTCAGGGTTGGCGGGCCCGGTGAAGTAGTAGTCGTTGGGCCAGGTTCCCTGTCGTGTCCCTCCATTGCCGTCGGGGACGATCGCGTTGTATTCGTCGGACGACCAGCTACGCAGATCAGCGCGCCAGATCTTGAAGACGACGCCCGAGCCTTGTGGTGTGTAGTCCGTGCGTGCGGTCGCTGGGGTCCAGTGACCATCCACGCCATGACCGGCGGCATTTCGACCCCAGTGATAGCGAAAATGTGGAACGACATCATCCTCGCCATGGGTGTTGAGTCGACCGAGCATGACCCAATCTGCTTTGAAGTCGACGCCGTTGATGTATACAACTTTGCCATCGGAACCTACGTCCCAGGGTTGGTAATCGCGATGCGACGAACCGGCCCAGATGTTGCGCACCCATTCAACCTTTGCCGGGATCTTTCCGGAAAAATCACCGTCGAGCTTGGCGATAAAGTATCCGCCATTCTGGTCGCGATTCTCGACCGTAAATCCGCTTATATAGATGTCGCCAGGCTTGCCAGGCGTATCACCGAATGCAGGTGTTCCGCTCGTTCGAATGCGTCGAATGCCGTCAGTGACGCCAGGCGGGAAGTGGTAGGCGCGAATAATCCGATCGAGCTTGGCATCCAAATGGAGCATGAACCCGACGCGACCTGTGCCCGGCTGTGAGGTGATCAGCTTGCCGTCGAGTTTGATGTCCTGAACGTTGCGCGTGAACCATGTGTTGTCGTCGGTTCCGCCGGCAATGAGCACAGAGCCGTCTGGCAGGACGTGGACATCATGCAGCACGGTCTTGGCACCCGAACCGACATAGAAGGCGCGATCTGCCCGCGCGACGCTGGTCAACGTGAGCAGGGCGATGATCATGAGGCTGAGAAACCGTCGCATGGAGTTGGCTCCTGAATGAATGTGTTCCATTGGGTCGTGCGAAAACTAAAGAACCGCGGGAATATGGATGTATCAGGGTTGTGTAGTCTCTGGGAGAAGCCCGATTCTGGCCGGGCCATAAACGGGCAGATCTCCGCTGAAGTCGATACTAAATCCTGTTCGGCCGTCGGTGACGTTGAGGATGCCGTCGCGTTGATTGATGTAAGGGCCCGCATAGACCCAGTCCCAGGCGAACGGATCGACAGGGCTGTCGTCGACACGGAGTATTGGTTTGTTGTCGGGACCGAGCTCAAAATCGATGACTCGTCCGGTGGCGGCACGATAGCGAAGTGATCCGGCTTGCGCCATATTCGAAGCGAGCTCTGTTGAATCGAGGCGATGCAGAAACGCTTCGGGCTTGTCGTCGGCGACTTCGAGGATGAAGCCGGGGCGATTCGATCCTTCGACCGCCATCACGCGAATGATGGGCCGCGGCGTGTGCTTGGCGGGCTTCCCACGATCCAACTCTCTCGCATTTTCAGCAAGCTGTTTGGGCGTGAGATCGGTCGTGCCGATTTCGAGAGTCGATTCGATCGGCCTGACGATTACGCTGACCTTTCCGAGCGACATCAGGATGTCGTTCTCGATCGTCGCGGTCGTTGCGCCGGCAGGTATGGTGATGAAGCTGTAGCGAATCGGCTCATCGGGGGGAAGGTCGTTCACGATGATGGCGGTCGATTCGACGGCGGTCGATTGCTCGTAACGCCCGAGTCCGTCCTCGTAGCCGAACTCGTCGAGCTTTTTAGTCGTATGGTCGCTACGACGAGGATGCCCGGCGGTGAGGATGTGGCCGTCGTCGGTGACGATCTGAAACCGCGTGATCTGGCCGCCGAAGCCGTTGAGCAACATGCCCATGGTGTAATGCTGGGAAACATAAACACGCTCGGCATATTGGTTGATTGCAGGAGTGATATTCTGCCCGTACCAATAGTTTGGCTTGGTGTTGAGCTGTTCGAACGGCACAAGTGGAAGTTCGTTCTGCGTGGCCAAGTTGAAGAGCACGGCATTGGGTCGATAACTGCTCGTGGCGGCGTGCAGAGCATAGAGAAAGCGAGGCGGATTCTCGATTGAAGAATGATCAGAAAACCATAGAAAGCCCGTTTGGTCGGTGATTGAATCGTAAGGGGCGCTTGCGAAACCACGCTGATTTGGAGCCGTGAACACGCCGCTGCGGTGTTTGAGTACGTAGGTGGTCACGTACCAATCGAGGGCCGCTCGTGCGATGAGGCGAACTTCGTGATCGGGGCTGAAATCATAGAGATTCAAGAAGCCGTTGATGTCGAACATCAGGTATGTGGATGAATCCCATTCGCCCATGCCGACAGAGAACAGGCCCTTGACGTAACGGCGAAGTTGGGACTTTGCGGTTGCTATGGATTCTTCCTTTGATTTGTTGGATAAGCCGGTATCGAGTTGGTGAGGAAGAAGATTGGCTGTGGTGAGCCACATGGTTTTGTGGTTTTCGGTGCCGCCTGGATTGAGATAAGCCCCATACTTGCGGGCTTCGGCGCGAAGTTTGTTCACTGTGTCTTCGGTGAGGGCATCTCGAAAGAGTCCGAGCAGGCGAGGCCATTGAATGGCGGCGAAATGGTAGTGCTCGCGGTAGGAGCGATCGTCGTTGAGAAATTGTCGACTCTCGGCATCTTCGGGGTTGAGGGCGAGTTTACCCATCGCCGCGCCGGGGAGATATTTGCCCGGATCGCCTCCAGAAAAGTATCCGCGGCGCCATTGGCCGAGGTCGTTCCGGGCGACCGTTTCGAAGATGAACTGGGCGCGACTGGCAAAGCCCTCGGCGTCGGGATACGACGTCGGTAGGGCGGCAGGCGCGAGCAGATGACCACCCGTTGCGACGCCGCCGGGCACATCAACCGCGCTCGGTCGAGCCGAGACGTCGAGCGGCTTTACGCGGGCTAGGACCGGGGACAACGCCAAAAGACAACATGCAGAAATGGCGGAAATCGATCTGATCAGATTGGATTTGTGTCGCATGGGTGTTCGCGTCGGATATGATAGCGTACAATTCCGATCGGTCTATCCTGAAAATCTGAGGAGTGTGTCAAAATGGATAAAGAGGTGACTCCGTTCGGGCGAGCTTTCACTGTCCCAGGGCGATCTTCGGTCTCACGACATCTGGGGCGGATGGTTGCGGTTGTGAGTGCGTGTGTTTCCGCGTCGGTGTTCGTCGATGTTCGTTCGGCGGTTGCCGAAGTCGTCCGATCGGTCGAGATCAAGAACCCACTCGCGATGGATTGGCCGGGCGAATTGGTTTACGTCGATATCCCGACTGCCGAGGCATTGAGGATTCGCTCGGTGCGCATCGGGGATCGCGTGGGTCGCGTGCAGATCGAGTCCGTCGATGAAAAGACGAGCCGTGTGTGGTTTGTTGTATCGATACGCGGAGATCATCGAGACGCCAAGAACACCAAAGTCGCCGGCGAAACCAAAGTCGAGGTTCAATTCGAATCTGAGGATACGTCTCATGGATCTGCAACTTCGATCGCGATCGAAAAGAGAGACGAAAGCCTGACCATCGAGAATGGCGTTCACGCGATTCGTATTCCCTCTCCGAAGGTCTCCGGCGCGAGAGCGTTGTCGAGCCTTCCAGGGCCGATCGGGCCGTTTAAGGTGGGTGATGGTTCGTGGTTTGGTTCATCGCGGTGGGAGGGCGATGCACGTGTGCGATCTGTGAATGTAGTGGTGAAACAGAGCGGGCCGGTCTTTGCTGATGTGCTCGTTCGATATGCCTTTGAAGATACAGTCGCCGCTGTCGTCACGCAGGATGAACTTCCATGGGCGAACGTTGAAGTCGCGGATGAATCTTGGGCAGAGTTTCCTGAGGAGCAGTTTTACGAAATGCGCCTTCGTGTGACGGCGGGTTTGCCCTGGATCAATGTGCAGGAGCGTTACCGCATGCCTGCCGGAGAATCGCGACATTGGATAGACGTGCGTGAGGATTTCGGTGCGGACACGGTGATGTGGATACCGTGGTTTGGATTCGAAAAGTTTGGGGGCAATGTCGATTTGCGATTTCATCCGATGAAGCCGCAGAATCAGCAGCGCGGGCCCTTCGTGATGATGCGACCAGTTTGGAATCAGCAACCGGGTGGCGGGCAGGACTTCTTCATGACGCGGACAGGCGAGACGCCGTACATCGACCGCAACACCAAAGAGCAGAAAGGGAGCACGACGTATGACCCGGGTGCGCCTGCCTTCGGTGTGGCGGCGGTGAGGGCATCGAAATGGTTGAATCCCTACGCGCAAACGATCGCGGCATTTGCGGAAAATGACAACTCCGCACGCATTCGTTTCAACACTGGCGTAGGCGCACGGGCGTGGGGCCTTGCGATGGGGCCGCGATCACTCTTTGACACGACAAGCAAGCTGAACGCTCTCGTCCGACGATCCGCCGACTTCACGCTGGCCGATGTCATGCATCGCTACAGGCTCGACTATCAGGGTAAACCCGACGGGCCGCGTATCCTCATGACCCGTGCCGATCGTGATCGCATCCGCAAAGACATCAACGCCAATCGCGATACGCCGGAGACGCGCGCGGTGAAGAAGTTTGACAAGGAATACGCATCCCGCCCACGCAATGAACAGCAGATTCTCGATCACCTGCTCGGTCGCGCGGTGAAGAACGTCCAAACGCCCACGCCGCAGATCATGCTTGAACGACGCTTTCAAGACGACTTCCTGAATCCGACGCAGCGATTTAATCGCGACATGGACGATCGACTCGCGCTGATCGATCTTGTCAGTGACAAGCCGTGGGCGGGCCCGGTGCAGGCGGCGATCGGATATGTCTTTACCAACCCCGATCGATGGCCCGGGTATCTCAACGGATTCGGGCCGGGCAATCCCAATTTCCATACCGACATGTACACCGTCGCAGCCTACGCCGCAGCGGCGATGCCGGATCACCCTGATGCAGGGGATTGGATGGCCTTTGCGAAGAAGAACTGGCTCGACGATGTTGATCGCGTTCTGTTGCCCCCGGACGGCGTTGGCTATGAATGTCCGGGCTACGCAGGCTACAGCCTCGTGCATCAACTCGAACTTGCACGCGTCTTCCTCAATAGCGGATCGGGCAATCTCGTTGCTGAGAATCCGCTCTTTCGCGCCACCGGCATCTGGCATCGACACCTTCTCACGCCTTCACATCAAAGGCTTGGGCATCGCCATACCGCACCTATCGGCGATACGCATAAATGGACCAGTGGGCTTAACGATGGATTCGGGCTTCTTGCAAAGTTCTACAAAGACGCTGACCCGGCATTTGCCAGCGACATGATGGCCGTCTGGCTCATGTTGCGCGATCAGTATCTCAAGACCGGCCTGCTCGATGAACTCATCGGCGTCGATTGGTCCATCAAGCCTTCCGCCGTCGAATCGATGGACTGGGGCAGCCATGCCTTTGAAGGTTTTGGCAGCGTGATGCGATCACGCTTTGGTTCGCCGCGCGAGACGTTTGTCAGCTTTAAGGCCGGTGCAGCGCAAGGGCACTATCACAACGACGAGCTCAGTTACCATTTCTACGGAGATGGGACGCCTCTCAGCCTTGACTACAACTGCAGCTACACCCCGCGCGGCGACCATGCCGCCCTTCATAACACAATGACCTTCGGCATCTCCCGACCCTTCCGCCACACAGGCGAAGATCGTGACGTTCACGCGATGGAACAACTCACCGGATCCGCGCGCGTCCTTGCCTTTAAGTCCACGCCCAGCGCCGATGTCATCGTCGCAGAACGAAGCGGAAATTCGCTGCGACTCTCCCCGGTCGATCCGCTCGAAGCAAAGTTTCAGTATCCCTATCCGTCGCGCCCCACGAGCATCCCGATCACGCATCGACGCTATCTCATGCTGGTCAAGCATGACGAAAAATCCAAGTTCGCTGACTATCTGGTCGTTCGCGACGAAACACGGTCCGCAGACCGTCAACACCTGCATATCCATCTGCTTGCGCGGGACGTCAAAGAACAGACGCATCCGACCGGACGCCTGTTCCAAGCTCCAGGCCAATGGGAAACCGACGCGGTTGTGTATCTGTCTCACAACAACATCAGTGACATCGTCGTCGATGCGTGGTGGTACGCAGATGAGTGGATGAATGGACCCGGACTGTACAAGGTGCGACAGAACGCCGAAAGCGAGGCCGCCAACAAAGTCTGGCTCGATAAGGTGCGTGATTCCAAAGGCGAGGCACTCATCCCGCCCGTCGGCTGGGACAAGACATGGACAGTCGGCGAATATCAGAAATGGATCCGCGTCGAAACCGCACCCAACACGCCGATGACCTGGATTCTCTACCCACTTAAGCCCAACACGCCAATGCCCACGTTCGAAACCCTGAACGACAACTCGATCCGCGTCACCATCGGAAGCGAATCGGAGACCGTCTTCCTCGGCACAACATCGACCGATGCCGGTCAGGCATGGGTCGAGCAACGCGGCACGCGCACGACGCTGCTCGAGCGCGCAACGGTCAAGCCGCTTCCATAGGCTCGTGGTGGCCCGGTTACTTCCGCGTCAAGTGCACGACTTGCGATTCAGGGGCGACTCAAGAATTGTGATTCCACTCATGTCATCGATTCAAGAAAAATTCAGACGGATTCGGCCCTGGCCGGTGGGATGTGTGTTCATCGAGCATCCGGGCATGTCGGAGGCAGACATTCGCCGGCATTTTCGCCTGATGCGAGAACTCGGCTTCACCGCGCTCAAGCAATGTCAGACGTGTCGTGGCACGGACCGAAGACGCGTGATGCACATCGCGCTGGATGAAGGGATCATCCCCTTCTGGTTTGGCGAGGCCGGATGGGAAGACCCAACGCCTGAACTGCTTTCGTCGATCGGACTTGACCCCGCGACGCCGATCGAAGTGCTTCGTGAGCATCCGACGTGGCTGCTCAGACAGGAACAGCTCATGCGGGATCGCATCGACGGAAAGCTCGCCGGTGTGACGGGGAACGAGGACTATGGGCAGCTATGGGCGGGTGAGCCGATCGAACCGCCGGTGGCACTCAGTTTTGACGATCAGTTGACTGACGCGCACGTCGGGCCGTTTCTCGCGTGGCTTCAGAGGACGTATGTGACGATCGAGCGGCTGAATCGTGCATGGAATCTGCATCACTGCATGATCGCGGGTCCGGGTGGAGAAAGCGGAGAATATCGCGAGTCCGGCGGGTATCGCGACTGGGAGCGTCTCCGCGCGGATCTGCCGGCGACGCTGAATCGCGAAGTCCGCGAGTATCGCCGGATCAGGGATGTCTTGCGCTTCAAGGCCGACATCTATCTGGATCATGTGCGGTATGCAGCGCATCAAGCGCGAAAGCGCGACCCCCACGCGCCCTTCAGAGCGGGAGGAGAGATGGGATTGTTTCTTGCCTTTGCGAGTCGGGCGACGGACATGGAGGGGATCGCCAATCTGATGTACGAGCAGGGTAGTTTCTATCCGAGCATCCATCTGGCGTGGCATTTTGAGGAAGTCGGATTTGAGTCGGTCCGCCCCCTCTACATGCAGGCGAGCATCGCGGCGGACTGGTTTCGAGGCGGATGGTCGGCGACGTGGGAATCGACCGGCGGGCCTCAGCAACTGACCGGAGGCAAGGCGCCTTTCGTACCCTCCGCATCAGGCCAGACACCAGGCTTCACGGTCGATGAAGGCGTGATGACGCAGGCAATGCTCAGCTGGATCGCCGGAGGATTCAGAGGATTCGGGCTCTGGTGTTGGAACACGCGAACAGCCGGTTGGGAGGCGGGCGAGTACAGTCTGCTCGATCGCAACAATCGACCGGGCCCGCGGGCGCGGGTCGCAGGTCGTATCGGCGCGATGTGCAGAACATATCGCGACGAACTCTGGCGATGTGAAAAGAAGCCCGTCGTCGGGATCTTTCAAGACTGGGAGAACGAAGCCATCTGGGCGGCGGCGAGTCGTGGGGGGAGAGACCATTGGAAAAGCGAACCGATCCGGGCCCGCATCGGATGTGCACGGGCTCTCATCAACGGCAACATCCCCTTCGAGCACGTCACTGCAAGACAACTGACGCGCGATGCCTCGCGCTATCGAACGATCTATCTGCCCGCGGTCCTGTCGCTGAGCGATGAGACGATCGAAACGTTACGTGAATTTGTCGAGAAGGGCGGCCGAGTGATCCTCGATGCGCCCGGCGCGTGGTACGACGACTTGGCGCAGCTGCGATCGACAGATGACGGGTCGGCATTCGAGAGATTGTTCGGCGCTCGTATCGCAGACGTTCAATACTCGCGTGAGGGGAACCGCGTCTGGTCGATCGGTCAGTCTCGCCTCGACGGAGCATGCTTCAGCATCGAGCCGACGATGGCCAACGTGGTCGAACGCTTCGATCACGGACTGCCCGCCGTCACGAGCCATGCGATCGGCCGCGGAGAGGCGATCGTGCTCGGCTGGGATGCCTCGCTCGCGGCTTGGAAGCCGGGTCGCCTCACGAGCGAAACATGGATCAGGCATCTATCGTGCCGCGACGTTGAGTTGCCCTATGCGTGCGAAGGCGCGATCGCCTACAGGCTCGTCGGGCCTGGCATTCAGCACTATTTCCTGATCAACGACGGGCCGGCGACTCGGGCGAGGCTGAGCGTGGGCGACGGGGACGTGCAGGGAGTTCGCGATGTGATCGCTGATGAAGAACTCGACGTTGCATCGACGATCGAACTTGATCTGCCGAGCCATGCCGGTCGATGGATTCGCCTGGCCGTGAAGTGATATGAGCCGAGCCGTGCAACAAGATCGACAATTCATTGACCGCCCGAGGTCGGCTATGCTTGATGATCGATGGCGATGTTGAGCGACCGTGCGATCTGCTTGCGACACTTCGAGTATTCGGAGACGAGTCAGATCGTTTTGTTGTTTTCACGTCTGCGGGGCCTGGTCAAGGTGATCGCCAAAGGCGCGCGCCGAATGAATCGTGCGGGTGAAGGGAAGTTTGGCGGGGGGATTGACCTGCTGGATGAGGCGGATGCGCTGTTTACGGATTACGACGATCGCGAGCTGAACACGATCGCGGAGTGGCGCGTGGTCGCGGCGCGCGCGGCGATGCGGCGTTCGCTGCGAGGTGTGCATCTTGGTCTATTTCTGGCCGAACTGCTGGCGGAATTGTTTGAACAGTTTGATCCGCATGCAGTGTTGTATGGTCGATTGAGTTGGACGTTGGGGAAGATCGGTGGGCCCGAGACAGAAAGCGTCGTACTTGCCGGCGCGATCGATGTGCTGCGCGAGGCAGGCGTGATGCCGCGGATCGCGTTCTGTTCGACATGCGATCGACCCGTGTTGGAACAGAAGGACGTGAGCATCAATACCGAGGGAGGCGGAGTGGTATGCGGACATTGCGAATCGAATCTGTCGCAGCGACATCGAATCGACGCGCGCTTACTGAGAGCCGCGGCCCGATTGTGGAAGCTTCCGCGAACGGATGACGGTGCGATCGAGTTGCCTGATGACATCGCACCGCTCGACGCACGCATGGTCGCACCGCTTTACGCGATGCTGGGACGACATATCGAACATACGACGGGAAGGCGCTTGCGGACGCTACGGAGGGTGGTGGAGGCTTGATGAGGCGCGTGAATCGATCGCGTGATCAATCTTCAAAGCCCTCGTCGTAGTTTGGAATGAGTTGAATCGATGCGCTCGTGAAGGGGACTCGGGTTTGGTGCGTGGCAGGGTCGTGCGCGGAGAAAAGTTGATATGCGACTGCCGCAACGACGACGAGCATGACGAGCGCGACGATCGGACGCGTGCGGGGGATGGCGGCGCTGGGGTCGCTGCGTTTGCGGCCGCTGAGCATGGCGAGGACGAGAAACTCGCGATGCCGAATCGAATGAAGAATCACGCCCGCGACGTGTGTTGCGATGACCAATAGCAGCGCATAGACGAGCATCACATGAACGCCTTCGACCGCATGGACCCCGCGACCGAGAAGTATACCGGTGATGATGATGCCGAGCAGCAACGCAAACATCAGCAGCCCGGCGAAACTGGTGGCGGGGTTATGGCCGGAATAAGGAACAATTTCCCGATTGCTTTGGTTGTGAGGTCCGCTGAAGCGCAGGGTGCTTGAGAGATACTGGATCAGCTTCGTGGGGCTAAAGACGTATGAAGTGAATCGTGCGTGTGTCGTGCCGACGATGCCCCAGAGCACGCGGAGCGCGAGGACCACGAGCAGGATCAAGCCGACGATGGCGTGGTTGTCGAATGATCCGTCGTCGAAGTTGCCGAGGTTTGCGATGGCAAAGGCGGTGAAGATGCCGAGGACGAACATCGCATGCAGGAGTCTGGTGGGCAGGTCCCAGATGGTGTGACGATTCATGGTGTGGAGTTTCGTCGATCAAAGCGAGAAAGAGAAGCACGACGGGGGAAGCGACGGCTCGATTCAATCTGGAAAGCCGCTCGCAAAAAGAGACCGGCCGTCCGATGTGTTGTGATCGGACGGCCGGGGAAAATGTTTGATTCAGAGATGGTTGAATCGCTGCTTCAGGGTCGAGTCATCGTCTGACGGGTGAGTCTTTGATGGTCTCGGACGAGTCGATTTGCTGATCTTTCGGATGCTCGTTCATCGTTTGGATGGTCGAGCGAGTGAACCGATCGTTGATGAATCGGTTGATTGAACAGCTGAACGAATCGGTGAGTAAGCCAACGATCCAGCGGGAGGTTGCGGATCAGTAACGACCACGACCGCCGCCGCCACCGCCGTAGCCGCCGCGATCGCCACCGCGACCACCGCCACCGCCGCCGCCACCGCCGTAGCCGCCGCGACTACCGCCGCCGCCGCAACCGCCGTACCCACCACGGCCACCGCCGCCGCCACCACCGAAGCCGCCACCCGGGCGCGGGGCCTTGGGCTTGGCTTCGTTGACGGTCAGGGCGCGACCATCGTGCTCGACGCCATGCATCGCAGCGATGGCAGCCTGAGCTTCATCGTCCGAACTCATCTCGACAAAACCAAAACCCTTGCTGCGACCGGTGTCGCGATCCGAGATCACTTCGGCGCTGGTCACTTGACCGTGCGGCGCGAAGAGGGACTCGAGCGTCGAGCTGTCAACGCTGTAGGGGAGGTTACCGACGTACAACTTCTTGCCCATGATGTCTCCTTCTGAGATTGGGCATGCCGCTCACGGGATGCTTTCCGAGCGGTGGGGAAAGTGGCCAACTCTGGCCGCCGGAAGGAGAGGATCGAGACTGGACGAGACGGGCAGAGATACGCTGACGCAAGTCGTGTCTAACCAACCAACCGAACCAATAGTATAACCTCGCGATTTCTCTTTTACCAGAGTCATCTCATTTTCCCAGAATCACTCGTCAAAACCGCTCGATCCAATATCCAGAGTCTCGCACAGAGACCGTCAAAGCTCCGGGGCATTGAAGGTGTCTCCGCCGCTCAGATCGCCGGATTTAAAGCCCTTCATAAACCATCGGGCCCGCTGCTCGCTCGTGCCGTGTGTGAAGCTGTCCGGTACGACGTGGCCCTGTGCCTGCTTCTGCAATCGATCGTCACCGATCGCCTGGGCGCATCGAATCGCCTCCTCTATATCGCCGGCGTCGAGCAGATTCTTCTGCTGTGCGTGATGGGCAAACACCCCTGCGAAATAATCGGCCTGCAGCTCGGCACGAACCGAAAGCTGATTGTATTCCAACTCGCTAAGCTGCCCGCGCGCCTTCTGCATCTGACGACTCACGCCCAGCAAATTCTGCACGTGATGTCCGACCTCATGCGCAACAACATATGCCGCCGCAAAATCCCCTTTCGCCCCGAATCGCTGCTCCAAATCGATGAAAAATGTTGTATCGAGATAGACCTTGGAATCGGCAGGGCAATAGAACGGACCGACCGCGCTGCTTGCATAGCCACACGCGCTCTGAACCGCGTCGCTGAACAGGACCAGCGTCGGCGGACGGTATTCACTGCCCGCCGCGCGGAAAATGCGTGTCCAGGTCTCTTCCGTTTCCGCCAGCACGACGGCGATGAACTGCTTGGCGTCGTCGTTGCCCGGAGGTTGAGTCGTTTGCGACGGAGCGCTGCCGCCTCCTCCCTGTGCCATGTTCTGTAGCAGCGCACGTGGATCACCTCCCAGCAGCAGCACGATCAGCACGAGCACGATCGTGCCGATGCCTCCGCCCGCGATCGCGACCTTGCCGCCGCTCATGCCGCGTCGATCTTCGATGTTCTGGCTTTGTCGTCGTCCGCGCCATTGCATGATCCTGCTCCTTGCCTCTTTTTTCAGTTCCTAACGTGGTCATCAGACAAAAGACTTGGTCATATCAGACATAGTTAAATGAGACATCGACGAGTGTATCGGGATGCAGGCTCTTGTGGACCGGGCATGCATGGGCGGCGGATTCGAGGCGCGTGCGCTGCTCGGGCGTGAGCGAGGCCGACAGTGTGATGCGTACAACGAGCCTTGCGACGCGGCGCGGGGCTGAGTCGGACATGTGCTTCTCGACACTCGCCGACATCTGGCCGGCATCGAACCCGTTTCGCTGCGCGACCAGCGCGACCGTGGTCAACTGGCAACTGGCCAGCGCTGTGGCCAGCAGATCCGTGGGGCTGAATGTGCGTCCGAGTCCGCCGTTGTCTTTGGGGGCGTCGGTGTTGATCTGGCTGCTGCTGGGTGTGTGCGTGCAGCGGCAGGTGAGTTGACCTTCGTAGTGGATGTCGATTTGAACCATGCGCGAGGTTGTACCCGGAATCGACGCGTGGGCCGAATCCAGCCTGCAACAAAGACGATCCGCGTTCATTCCGGCCATCGGGCGATATGCCATGGCCGCATGATCGGCAAATCTTGGCTGATTTGACGTTCGGGATCGGTCGTGCCGGTTGTGACGACAGGAAGGTCTGGACCGGCACAGAGCCGACGCGTGGCCAAAATCTGCCTGTTTTTCCGGGCAAATCGCACTGAAGTCGCCGCGGTTCTCGGTCGAACTAACCCTTTGTGGGAACCATGTGTCGAATAGATGCTTCGACAAATGTCTCATAAAAACTTCATTTTCCTGTCGCAGGGGCGTTTTCAGCGGCGTCAGGATCATGTACCACCTTACAAACTGGTGGTTTGGCACGTTCGGGACGGCGGGTTCCCACTGATCTTGGGCGTGCGTTGTTGGATCTCGGTTCGGCAAAAACGATGAAGCCGGCCGGGAGAGGTGATTTCTACTGTCCTCTGCCAAGGGATGATCATGACGCCATCGAAGGATGTTGTTGCACTGAACACTGGTGCGCAGGAAGCGAACGAGTTGGAAGCCGCAATCGATTGGGGCGGACGCAAGACGATCCTTCGTCGTGCGAGCGATGGCGTGAGGGTCGGACCTGAGTGGACGGAAAAGCTCGAGCAACGCGTCGTCCTCAACAGTGCGACTGTCAATGCCGGGATTCTCACGCTCAACGGCAGTGCCAGCAGCGACAACACCATGAGCGTCACGCTCGATCGGGCGAACAACCGACTCGTCACCAGCATCAACGGCACCGGTCGAAACTTCACCCGACAAGGACTCACTGGCATCGTCGTCAACGGCGGAAGTGCCCGCGACAACATCGAAGTCGGCAGCGACGTCAACTTCCGAGTCACCGTCAACGCCAGCACGGGCGATGACACCATCACCACAGGCGGATGGAACGATCGAATCCTCGCAGGGCCCGGCAGTGATCTGATCCGATCCGGCGGCGGTCAGGATTATATCGAAGCAGGCGACGGCAACGACTCCATCTACGCCGGGCAAGGCGGAGACAGCGTCTATGCCGGCGCGGGAGATGACTTCATCGACGCCAACGCGGGCAACGATCTCGTGGACGGCGGATCCGGATCGGATATCGCGCTCAGTGCCGAGCGACGAACCCAAATCGAAGCAACCACCGGCAGTCCCACCTCGCCCACCCATCCGCCCGCCAATCCTCCGACGAATCCGAATCCGCCCACCAATCCCAATCCACCCAGCAATCCCACGCCCACAGGCGGGACCGCATCGGTCAGCAACAGCAGGCTCCTCCTGCAGGGCAACGCCAGCACCGCAAACAATCTGCGCGTCAGCTTTGACCGTGCGAGCAATCGTTACGTCGCGCATGTCAACGGGGCACAACAACGCTTCGCACGCAACGGGCTCACCGGCATCGTCATCAACGGCGGAACCGGCAACGACACCATCCTCGTTGATCGCGACGTCACGCTTCGCGTCACCATCAACGCCGGCGCAGGCAACGACTCCATCACCTCCGCCGACTGGAATGATTTCGTCAGCGGCGGTGAAGGCAACGATACCATCAACGCCGGCGCAGGCTCCGACAACGTCGACGGCGGCGCGGGTTTCGATATCGCCATCAACGCCGAAATCCGCTCCGGCGTCGAACAGACAACACTCAATCCCACCACGCCACCCACGAATCCCAATCCGCCAACAGATCCTTCCAATCCACCCGTCAATCCCAACCCGCCAACCGATCCACTTCCGCCCACCAATCCCACACCCGCAGGCCTTCCGCCTGTCCTCGGGAACGGTGTCGCGCCCATCGCACGCATCAGCCTGCCCACCGGGGCAACTGTCCCGCTCGGTCATTCGATCCATGTCGATGCACTCGCAAGCACACTCAACGCCGGCAATCCCACCACCGCACGCTTCGAATGGGACTTCGGCGACCCGGGTAGCTCCTACAACAAGATGGTCGGCTACAACGCAGCCCACACCTACTCGCGCACAGGCACCTACACCGTATCGCTCCGCGTCTTTAATGAAACCGGGCGATTTCATACCGCCTCCACCACAGTCACCATCACCAACGCCGATCGACGCATCTATCATGTCGCCAGCAACGGCAACGATTCCAACCCCGGCACCGAAGCCCAGCCGATTCGAACGTTCAACCGCGTGATCCAGCTGCTCAGCAACGCCTCCAGCGATATCGAAATCCGCTTCCGCCGCGGCGAGACCTTTAACGTCGGCAACGAAGCGATCGTCATCAACGGACAGAACATCGTCATCGGCGCGTACGGCACCGGTAACAAACCCGTCATCCGCTGGGCAGGCGATCGCGATCGTCGGCGATTCGTCATCACCTCCAACACCTCCGCTCGAAATCTCACCATCGAAAATCTCACCTTCGACTCGATCTACAACACACCCAACGGCGATCAGCGGAACATGGTCGTCACCATCCTGCCCGCAGGTCGAAACACCACGATCCGCAACAACACGTTCCTCAACGTCGGTTATGCCATCAACGGCAACAGCCGTCCCGAAGGCGTGCTGGTTCAGAACAATGACGCGCCGCTCGTAACTGGCATTCGCGATTACTTCATGTGGATCGACGCGACCAACGTCGTCCTGGCGGGCAATAGCATCGCCAACAGCACGCGTGAGCATGTCGTCCGCATCAGCGGCGCTTCACGCGTACTGGTGACCGACAACGTCCTGACGAATCTCGATCGACGCAGCCAGGGTGACAACTTCGACACCGCCAAGGGCGCGCTGTCGATCCAAAAGAGCGACTTCGTCTACGCTGCCGAAAATCGCATCAACGGGCCGGCAGGTTTCGGTCCGCTCGGCGAGGCGGACGGTCTGACCGATACCGGCGGACGCACGCGGTTTGGCGTGTTCGAAGGCAACCACATGATCAACGCGCCCTTCCTCGTGAAACACGGCGCAGAACGCATCATGGTCCGAAACAACCTCCTCGAAAATCACGGCGAAAATAACATGATGATCGAGGGCTACGACGGCACCTATCGCCGCGGGGTCGTCGATGTCACGATCGTCAACAACACCGGTTACAACAATCAGCAGTACGGACAATTCCTCCGCGTGATGGGCCCTGTCGATGGCATCACGATGCAGAACAATCTCTACATCGCACCCAACTACGTCACCGGCGAGTGGGCGTCGGCGGTCGTTCAGGTTTTCCAGAACGACCTCTCCAGCTTCCGCTCGATCGACAATAACATCTGGGAAAGCCCCACACGCACCAACTGGTGGAGCCAGGGTGGCGTCATGTGGGTCGCACCCGGAGACGCAGGTGCGGAAGGCTATCAAACGCCAACCGAGTGGAACGGCTTCTCGCAGGTCGGAACCGACCTCTTCGCCGACACCCAGACCGTCTCGGGCAACAACTTCCGACCGACCAGCGGTGCAGTCGCCGCCCGATCCGGAACCGCCATCCGAGGCGTCTTCACCGACTACTTCGGCAACTATCGCCCGGCCAGCAACTGGAGCGCCGGCGCGATTCAAGCCTGATCCGACCGTCGCCGCCTGATTCGCTCGATCGGCGGTCGTTCGCGGATGGGTGGCCGATGCAGGGTCAGTCGAGCCTGCGCTCAAACTCAGCGCTTTGAGGGTGGTGTCTTTCGTTGGGTCCATCCAATTCAACGGGCGCGCTGCGCGAATGCGTCCGCAGGTGCGCAGCGCAAAATCGGATTTCGCCAGAAAACCCCAAAAATCACGCGAGGGCACGCGCTTTGACTCACGAAAATCAGGTCAACAGCACCGACTAAGCGCGAGAATTTCATGCCTCGCGCACGCATTTGAAGCCACTCGCGCACACATTCAGCTACGCTCGCGCGCACATTCAGCGACGCTCGCGCACACATTTCATGCCGCCCGCGCACCATGATGGGGCAATTCCCGAGGGCGATTGGAATGTTCCGTCCGCGTTCATTGAGTGCGTGTCGGCAGGCGCGAAGGCTCATTCGAGTTCGAGCAGGAGATCTCCCGCACTGACGACCGAGCCGCTTTGCACATGAACGGCACCGATGACAGCGTCGCGTGGGGCGTAGACTGCGGTCTCCATTTTCATCGCTTCGATACTCAGCACGCGCTCGCCGGACTTGACGGCCTGCCCTTTCTTGACCGCGACGCTGCTGATCTTGCCGGGCATGGGGGCGCCGAGGTGACGAGCGTTGTCGGGGTCGGCCTTGGGATTGCGTTTCACCGTCTCGGAAAGCGAACGGTCAACGATCTTCACATCGCGCGGC
This sequence comes from Planctomycetaceae bacterium, assembly GCA_027487775.1. Classification (GTDB taxonomy): domain Bacteria; phylum Planctomycetota; class Phycisphaerae; order Tepidisphaerales; family Tepidisphaeraceae; genus JAIYCY01. The sequence goes on along the minus strand of JAIYCY010000010.1, from coordinate 69,659 downwards.
TGACCGTTGAGTTCGTACGCCACGCTGCGCGTTCCGTCCGGTTGTGGCGGGCCGACCGAGAGGAGCTTGATGATCAGGATTTTGCCCGGCTCGATCTCAACGTTGATCTCATCGCCCGGCTGCATGCCGTAGAAGAACGCAGGCGTGGGGATGACGCTTGTGTTTCCGTAGGTGGTGACGTGCTTGCGATAATCCGCGAAGACCTGCGGATACATGAGGTGACTCATCACGTCCTGCTCGGTCGGCTCGATGCCGAATTCGTCCTTGAGATGCTTGCGGACGGCTTTGAAATTCACGGGTTTGAGGATCGCGCCGGGGCGATCGCGCAGCGGCTTTTCTCCCGCGGAGTCGAGGATGATCTTTTGCAGTTTCTTCGGCCAACCGCCGGGCGGGTTTCCGATGTGCCCCTGCATGGCTTCGACAACGCTCTTGGGGAAGCTGAGCTTGCGTGCGGGGTTTAGAATATCGTTTGCGGTGAGATCGTTGGTGACCATGAACAACGCCATGTCGCCGACGACTTTGGAACTGGGCGTGACCTTGATGATGTCGCCGAAAAGTTGATTGACCGCCGCGTATGTTGAGGCGACGTCGCGCCAGCGGTGCTCCAGACCGAGGCTCTTGGCCTGCTGCTTGAGATTGGTGAACTGTCCGCCGGGCATTTCGTGCTGATAGACCTCGGCGGTTCCGGTCTTGATGTCTTCCTCGAAAGGATAGTACGCAACGCGGACGCGTTCCCAGTAATCGCTGATGCGATTGAGGGCATCGAGATCGAGCTTGGTGTCGCGCGGTGTGTGCTTGAGCGCGGCGACGATGGAATTGAGATTGGGCTGCGAGGTCTGCCCGCTGAAGGCTGCCATCGCAGCGTCGGCGGCGTGGATGCCGGAGTCGCAGGCCGCAAGAATGCTGGCGGCGTTGATGCCGCTCGTGTCGTGCGTGTGAAAATGCACCGGCACACCGACCGCCTCACGCAGCGCCTTGACGAGCTTCTTCGCCGCATAGGGCCGACAAAGCCCCGCCATGTCTTTGATGGCGATCATGTGCGCGCCCATCTTCACCAGCTTCTGCGCGAGTTTGACATAGTAATCGAGCGTAAACTTGTCACGCTTGGGATCCAGAATGTCCCCGCTATAGCAGACGCATGCCTGGCAGATCGATTCAGTCTCTTCGACGATCGCACGAATGGCAGTCTGCATGCCGGTCGGATCGTTGAGCGAATCGAAGACGCGGAAGATGTCGATCCCCGACTTCGCGGCAACTCGAACGAACTCGCTCACGACGTTGTCGGGATAATTGGTGTATCCGACCGCATTCGCGCCGCGGAGCAGCATCTGGAAGCAGATGTTGGGGATCGCGCGTCGCAGCTGTGCGAGTCGATCCCAGGGATCCTCCTGAAGGAAGCGCATTGAAGTGTCGAACGTCGCCCCGCCCCAGCATTCGAGGCTGAAAAGGTCCGAGGCCTGTCGCGCGTAGACCGGCGCGATCGGCAGCATGTCGGCCGTGCGGAGACGCGTGGCGAGCAGGCTCTGGTGTGCGTCGCGCATCGTTGTGTCGGTGAGGAGCAATCGCTTCTGGCTCGCGATCCAGTCGGTGAAATGCTTGCGACCCTTCTTAAGCTCGTCGCGCGAACCGGGAAGGATCGGATCGGTGTCGTGGTAGGGAGGAACCTGCGGCGTGGGGAGTGAACGCTTGGGATCGACCTTGCCCTTGACGTCAGGCCGACCGTTCACGAGGACGTCGCCGACGTATCTGAGCAGGCGTGTGGCGCGGTCTTGCTTTGTGCGGAAACGGAAGAGTTCGGGCGTGGTGTCGATGAACGTGGTGGTGCAATCACCGCTGAGGAATTTCGGGTGGAGAATGAGATTTTCGAGGAACGGTATGTTGGTGTGCACGCCGCGGATGCGGAACTCGCGCAACGCTCGATCCATGCGATGCGCCGCGTCGGTGAGCGTCTGATCGAGGGCGGTGATCTTGACCAGCAACGAGTCGAAGTAAGGCGTGATGACCGCGCCACCGTAAGCGCTGCCGCCGTCGAGACGAATACCAAAGCCCGCCGGCGAGCGATACGCGGTGAGCCGGCCGTAATCGGGGATGAACTTGTTGGCAGGGTCTTCCGTGGTGATGCGGCACTGGACCGCCACGCCACGCACGTGGATGTCGTCCTGCTTGGGGATGCCGATCGGACGCTCGTGGAGCTTGTGACCCTGCGCGACGAGGATCTGCGACCGCACGATGTCGATGCCAGTGACCATCTCGGTGACAGTATGTTCGACCTGCACGCGCGGATTGACTTCGATGAAGTAGAAGTCGTGCGTGTCGGCATCCACAAGAAACTCGACGGTGCCGGCGTTGATGTAACTTGCGGTTTTCATCAAGCGTGCGGCGGCGTCGCAGATGCGCTTGCGAAGCTCGATCGGCAGCGTCGGCGCGGGGGCGATCTCGACGACCTTCTGGTGTCGACGTTGCACGGTGCAATCGCGCTCCCAGAGGTGGACGAGATTGCCGTGCTTGTCGGCGAGGATCTGGACTTCGATGTGCTTGGCGCGACGGATGTATTTCTCGACGAAGACTTCGGGCCGACCGAAAGCCGCGCCGGCTTCACGCTGGGCCTCTTCGAGCTTGGATGAGAGTTCGTCCTCGCGATCGACGACACGCATACCGCGTCCGCCTCCGCCGAAACTGGCTTTGAGGATGACCGGGTATCCGATGCGGCGGCAGGCGTCCTGCACCTGCTTCAGATTCTTCAGGCCGTGCCCAGTGCCGGGAATCGTCGGAACGCCCGCGCGATCGGCGAGCGCCTTGGCGGCGGTCTTGTCGCCAAAATTTTCGAGCAGCGACGGGGTCGGGCCGACAAAGGTGATGCCCGCCTTCTCGCACGCGCGACTCAGCTCGGCGCGTTCGGAAAGGAACCCGTAACCGGGGTGAATGAAGTTCGCGCCGGCACGCGTGGCGACATCGATCAGGTTCTCGATGTTCAGATATCCCTTGACCGGCTCACCGCCGGTCGTGGGGCCGAGCTGGTAGCTTTCGTCGGCTTTGAATCGGTGCAGACCAAAGCGGTCTTCATGCGTGTAGACCGCGATGGTACGAAGGCCCAGTTCGGTCGCCGCACGCATGACGCGAATGGCGATTTCACCCCGGTTGGCTACGAGCAGTTTTTTCATGGTATATGATGAGTTGACGGCGGGATTGTGATGCGTAACGACGGTTTTGCAAGAAGGATCGACAGGATTGCTGCGGTTATCTGAAGAATCTCGACTGCGGCTCCGCGAGGCACTCCATCAGCCGATCGATGAATCGACGCTCGGAATGCGGCTTCATGCAATCTATGACGCCTTTGAGATCGAACGTTCGACTCGTCAACCGCGCTGCGATCAATCCGGACGATGCTGCCGATTCGAGGCATTCGGACATCGGCTGTTTGTTTCGACGCTGGAACTTCGACTGTTCGGATCGGAAGTCGTTCTGCCGGAGCATCAAAGAGGTTCCGACCGATCGAAGGCGTGGGACGGGTTGGGGTGCCCCTATCAGGTCGGAGGGCTCTGCAGCGTGCACTCGGCCAGGCCCTTTGGGTGTCGGGTCTATTTTTGTGATGCGAGTTCGACGGACTGGCAACATGCCCAGTACGAGCGATTCCACGCGATGATCAAGTCGCTGCATGATGAGATGGGCGTTGAGTATCTCTACTTCGAATGGCGGGAGGGATTGGCATTGCTGGGTGTTGTACCGGCGGCCGGGGACGTGGGGCGCGGTGGGGGGCGTCCGCTTCCGATCATTCAAGATCGCTGACGCCCAATCAATGAGCTGACTTCCGATCAATGAGCTGACTCCCGATCAATCAGCTGGCGGTCGAACACAGACCTGCGGAGTGCACTGCCACTTCGAAAAAACGAGAAAGGCCCACTCCGCAACGCACGGAGAGGGCCTTGCTTCTTCGATGCGATGGGGACTTCCGCCGGGCTCGGTGTCGGAGGCGAAGCAACCTCAGGCAGCCCGATGGAAGGTCGGTGGCCGACTCACTTGCGACGACGCAGGGCGACGAGGCTGAAGGCCGCGAGGGCGCCGAGGGTTGCGGGCTCGGGAACGATGCCGAGGACTGCAACGCCGTTGGCTGAGTTGATCACGCTGACGGTGTAGTTGCCGGTCGCGCCGTTGCCGAACGAGGTATTGACGAGGAAGTACTGAACGCCGGGCAGAAGGTTTCGCGTGATGAGCGAGTCATTGCCCACGCCGTCATCGTCGTCGGCGTCGATGGCGTTGAGCAAGGGCAGGGCGGGATTAAACGCGCCAGAGTAGAGGACCATGAAGTCGTCGAACGCGCTGGTCTGCTCGAAAGTGTAAGAGCCGGCGGCGGTGACGAAGAAGGGCTGGATGTCGTAGAAGACGGACGTGGCGGTGGTTGAAATCGTTGTCGGCGGGGTTCCGGTGGTGGGACGGGCGAACGTCGAATCCGACGTGGCGAGGCTGCCGGCGTAGAAAGCGGCCGGCGGGGGGGGCGGTGCGGAGAGGCTCAGGTTGACCGCGAAGGCACCGGCGCGACCGGTTGCCGGGGTGCCAGCCGTCGCTGGGTTGCCACGCCAGGCGTCGACAACGAAGAAGTAAGTGCCGGCAGGCTGAAGACCAAACGAGCCGCTGATGAAGGCTTGCGCGCCAAGAGCAGTTGCCGAACGCAGGCCGTTGGCGTTGATGGTGGTCGCGAGGCTGTTGAGCAGGAAGAAGTCGTTGTCCGGGTTCGTATCTGGGTCGTTGGACGTGAATGCGATGTTGAATGCCGAGGTCGTTGTGAACTGGAAGATCACGTCCTGATCCCAGATCGCGGCGGCGTTGCCGTTCGAGTAGGTGTCGATGTTGTTGGTCGCGCCGACGGTGGTGCCGGTGAGGCTGTAGGTCCCGCCGCCGAGGCTGCCGAGGTTGGTGTCAACCTGAGCGAAGGCGGGAGCCGCGAGGGCGGCAGCGAGGATCATCGAAGAAGCGATACGCATGACATTCTCTCTCTTTCTGAAAAAAAATCGGGTTGGTTAAAAACACTTCCGGGGCGGGTTAGGACCCGGAAGCGTGAAGGTTGCTGTGGGATTACTTGCGACGACGCAGGGCGACCAGGCCGAGTCCGGCCAGAACGCTGAGGGTTGCGGGCTCGGGGATGGAGAGGCCGTTGATCACGATCGTGCCGCTCTGAATGGCGGTGGACGTGACGTCGAAGTCGTCCGCGAAAGACAAGTTGAAGCCGCCGACTGCGAGGTAGTAGGTGCCGGCGGCGAGGCTCGGGAAGTCGAGTTCCGACGTGAAGATGTCGTTGACGATATCGGCATCGTCGTTCGAGAGGATCAACTCGCCGAGGGAGTTGTACAGGCCCATTTCGGTGTCATTTTCTGCGCCGAACGTGCTGGCGGTGAGGGTCGAGCCGAGCGTGTCGAGCACGAGCGGGCCGCCTGCGAAGTTGAAGCTGTACCACTGAACCTCGCCGGCTGCGAGCGGAGCGGAGTAGCTGCCGCCGACCGTCAGCAGGGTCGATGCCGGCGGGGTGGGCGGAACGGGAAGGTCATCACCGAGCGTGATCGAGACGTTGTTCCAGTTGGCCGAAGAACCGCTGAAGGTTTGGCCCATCAGGAAGTAGAGAGGGGTCGAGCCGGTGGTGTAGGCTTCGTCGAAGAAGCCGCTCCAGGTCAGGGTGACCGGGCTGCCATTGCCTGCAGAGTTGGAGGCGGGGCCCGGATCGGCATAGAAGACGGTCGCGGGATTGGCGATGTCGGTGGCGCTGGTGAGGGCCCAGATCGACTCCTCGCTCCACGGATCGCCCGCGATCGCGCTCCAATCGACGCTGACGGTATAGCTCGACCACGTGCCAGCGGGCAGGCCGTTGAGGAGCACGAACTCAGGATCGATGCCTGGGATGCCTGTGCTGTTTGCAACCACCTGGTTGAACGGAGCGAAAGTGAAGCTGGCTTCGCTGCCGTTGTTGGGCGACTGAGCGGACGGGCCGGTCTGGATGTTGAGCGGGTTGAGACGCTCCGGGCCGCGCGTGGTGGCCTTGTCGGCTGCGAAAGCGGGGACAGCGAGGGCAGCAACTGCTGCGGCGGCGAGGATCGAAGAAGCGATACGCATGACGTTCTCTCTCTTTCTTGAGACGGGGATTGGGTTGGTCGGAAGCACTTCCGGGGCGGGTTAGGACCCGGAAGCGTGGGGTTTACAGGGGATTACTTGCGACGACGGAGGGCGACCAGGCCGACCGCGGCGAGAGCGCCGAGGGTGGCGGGCTCGGGGATGGGTGCCGTGAGGTAGTTAACGATCACGACATCGTTCCAGCCTGTGGAGTTGGTTGCACCGAAGGTGCTGGCGAAGATGGCATCCTGAGCATCAGCGGCGTAGCCGGTCGAGGCGAAGAAGGCCTGTGCTGCACCGCCGGTGTAGCCTTGGAGGCTGAAAGTTGTGACCAGCGAGGTGCCGGGGGTGTAGACGTAGTCGGTATCGAAGTCGATCACCGGACCCCAGCTGTGCACGCCGGACGTGCCCCCATCCGCGAGGAATGCACCCGCGGTAATGCTAAGGGGCCCACTACGAACTGCGGTTGCACCGGTCTGAGTTGCAGCGAAGCTGTTGGCTGATGTCAGGTACTCACCGTCGCTATCGAGGCTGGTCGTTGCAGCGCCGAGCGTGATGTTGTAGGCGGGGAAGTTGATCGCGACATTGGGCCACGAGGCACCGACGTAGCCGGCCGGACGCCAGTTTTCACCCAGAGCGAGTCGGAACTGGATGCCGGTGATGAAGACAGGCGAGGTGATCGAGGAGAGCTGCGCTGAATTGATGTATTGCTGTTGCGTGCGGGGAAGGTTGCGCATCGTGGTGTTGAGGCCGCTGACCGTTGCACTTTCGGCAACGGTGGGGAGCGTGAGCGAACCGGACTCAACCGCGAGCGTCGGGGAGGCGACGCTGGGAGCACCGGGGTTGAAGTGATCGGCGCTGGTCGTGCGCTGACCGGCGGCGAAGGTCGGGACGGCGAAGGCAGCAACAGCTGCAACGGCGAGGATCGAAGAAGCGAGACGCATGAGAAACTCTCCCTTTCCGGAGTAAGTAGTAAACGGTTGGCGAAAAGCGTTTCCGGGGCGGGTTAGGACCCGGAAGCGTGGGATGAATCAGGTCGATTGCGAAGAACAAGCGTCACTGAACCGGCGTACCTCCACTGCGCCTCTTGAATGTGATTGCAATTGCAAAAGCAATCTATCGGGCGCAGGATCCAATACTCTCTTCTCCTTCAACTTGCCGCCGAGTATTCCGACTCGGCGTGTGTGGCCCTCAGGACACACTTTGGATTTGCTTTGGTGCGGTTGGGCACCGGCATTGACATGCTGTGAGCCGCCTTCCCAAGCGGTTGTCACGAGCGGTACTGTATTCCGATCGTAAGTCGAGTCAAGATAAATAGTACTGCATCTAAACTGCCCCGTTTTGCGCAGGATGTATCGAATCCATTTCCGGTCGGTTCGGAGACTGGAGGGATGCTACGCCTTGTCATGCGCAGTAGAATATTTCATATAGCTTCATGCTGCGATGTGTCCATAATGCTCTTCAAATAAACGATTAAAGAAATCGATCACTTGAAGATTGCGTAAAGAATGCGCGAGCTTCCAGCAGCTTTATGTAGGTCTTCAGGCCTCTGACCCGCCCGGAGCGAGATCGTTCGGGTCAAAGCCAAGATGGCCAAAGAATTTTTTATCCGACCTACAGGCCTTTGCTGTGAAAATGGATAACCTTGAACGAATGTAGTCACGTCCAATCCACCCGATCGGTCGGATGGGAGCGCCATTTCGGGTGAAGTTGGGGTAAATGGACACGCTTTCGCCAGTCGCCGGGCTGTTTCTTGGGCAACAGCAACAGCGAATCGGGCGTCTTTTGGTTGAATCGTGTCGGCTGTCGATGGATTCGGCTGTCGATGGATTCGACTGTCGATGGATGTTGTCCGACCGTTCTCGAAGCAGACCCAGAAAATCGCACATCAGTCCAGGTGACGCGTCATTTTGACGTGCGGGCCGGCGGTGGGGATGTCGAAGACGTCGGAGCGGACGACCCAGCCGCATTTCATATAGAAAGGGCTTGCGGGCAGGCGTGCGTTGCACCAGAGGCTGGACGCTGGATCGGCCCGCTGCCTGATGTGGTCTTCGATCTTCATGACCAAGAGTCGCCCGATCCCAGTTTTTCTGGCGTTCGGGTCGACAGCCATCCCGCGGAGCTGCCAGAACGCTCCTTCCCAGCTTCGTTCGATGACGGTCGCGCATCCGATGACCGCGCCCGCGGGGTCAAAGCAGGCAAAGTGAGCGGTGTTGATCTCGAGATCGCCGTCGAATCGCGCGGATTCGAAGGGCAGACCGGGCCTGAGAACGCGATGCCTCAGGTCGAGGATGAGATCGACGGGCACCTGACGTGGTTCTGAGCCGGGCGAATTCGACATATGGGCGTGGGTGCTATTCAAGCAGCCGGATCGGTCGAGGCGAGCGGACCGGCGATGGTGCTCGCCATCGGCATCAATGGGGCTTGACCTTCGAGCGATGAACGAAGTCGTCGCTCGGCGACGGTCCGAGAAAGCTTGCGGCTCCGATGCACATGAAGCGTCGCCAGCACGACGGCCAAATATGGCGCAAAGAGCAGAAAGCCGTGCTGGCCGGCAATGAAGGCAAGAGGCAGGAACCGCAGAGTTCTCACGATTCGATCTTATCGCACGTCGATCAAATTCGGTCGAATCAAACCATGCTTCGCGACAGCAATTCGACCTTTCGCGCGTCAAGTTGGTGTTCCCCTGACGCGCGTAGCGGTGTTTTGACCTCGTAGACCTACACTCAGGGCAACCATGGATGCCCAAACGCCCGACGATACATCCGTTGCCCGCGATCCGATCGATCTGCCCAATACGCCACCGGGTCCGTTCGACCAATGGCCCGTCGAGGTTCAACTCCAGTACATGCATCAAATGATGCGGGACGTCTCACGTCAATCTGAGCCGCAAATGCTCGTCCGAATCTATTCGGACTGGATCGACCGCATTCATCCCTCCGACGGTTACATCGCGCTGTCACGGCGCGACCTGCTCTCGCCCTGGTATCGCATCACGCGAAGCCAGCTCTGGGAAGATCAGGGACGCGAAGTCAACCCGTGGAAACAACGCGACGAACTCCCGCTCCTTGATCGGGGCTTTCTCGGACAACTCATCTACGGCGAGGTCGCGCGGACGGTCGATGATCTGGACATTTCCACGACCGACCCGGCTTACGAGCATCTGGCCGGCTATCGATCGTTGCAGGCGATTCCACAATTCGAGAACGGCGTGTGTGTGAACATGGTCGTTCGACTGTCTCGACAGGCGCGGGCGTTTGATCCACGCGTCCTGCCCATGATGGTGTGGAGCTCCAACCTATTCAGCCGTGCGACGAAGAATCTTGTGCTGACGGATGAGTTGCGACAGGCCTACGCGCTCGTGGATCGGGAACTGCAGGCGGTCAGTGATATTCAGAAGTCGCTCTTGCCCGAGTCGCTGCCACCGATTCCGGGCGTGCGGCTTTCGAGTTACTACCAGACGTCGCATCATGCCGGCGGGGATTACTACGATTGCTTTGATCTTGGGGATGGAAGATTTGGCGTGTTGATTGCAGATGTGAGTGGTCACGGCACCCCCGCGGCCGTGATGATGGCGGTGACGCACGCGATCGCGCACAACGGCGCGACCACACCCGATCCGCCAGCGTCGCTGATGACGTTTCTCAACCAGCGGCTTTCGCGCCGATACACGCACAAGGGCATGTTCGTGACAGCTTTTTACGGCGTGTACGATTCAAAGACACGAAGCCTCGTCTACTGCAGCGCCGGGCACAATCCGCCGCGCGTGTATCGCAACGACGGCAGTATCGTCGCTCTGAACGCTCATCGGCATCTGCCCCTGGGCATCATTGACGACGAAGTCTTTGAAGATGCCTCCTTCGTCTTCTCGCCGGGCGATGTGCTTGTGCTTTACACCGATGGCATCACCGAAGCCCGCGCGAAATCAGACGAACTGTTCGGCATCGATCGACTCGATGAATCGATCGGTCGGGCCTGTTCGCAAGTGTCGCACGCGCCCGATCAAGTGGTCGATCGCATCGTGCGGGCGGTGCAGGAATACTCCGGGTACACCGCCCCACGGGACGATCAGACGCTCTTGGTGGCGACGTTTGATCCATGAACTCGTCAACGCGTGAGCGCGTCAGCGTGAGAGCGTGAGAGCGTGTGAGCGTGTCAATGCCACGGGCGAACACGGACGCACACAGAGACGCCGCTCAAAGCGACTTGGCGTACTCTGCGATCGAGGTTGAAAAATCGCGCGGGCGAAATCCGATGGCACGAACGACCGCATCGAAGTCGGCGGTGTTGTCTTCCTGGCTCATCTCAACCTGACTGCGATTCGTGCCCAGAATGTGCTCGGGAATAATCGAAGTGAGGATGCGCGCCCACCAGACCGGCAGCGGAAGGACCAGCCGCCTTCGACCGACGATCGCACGGCTGGCGGTGCGGTGAAGCTCGGGCCAGGTCAAGCGTTCCGGGCCGGCGAGGTCGATGGTTTGATTGACCGATGTACGATGGATTTCGGAGTTTGCATCGATCGCGTCAACGAACGATCGTGCAACATCATCAACATGAATCGGCTGAAGCAGGCCCGCACCGCCGAAGCCCAAAAGTCCGCGTCCGAAGTAAGGCATGAAGAGCCACGGCGCCCGGCGCATGCGCGACCAGTCGGCGAGCATTTTTGTAAACTCTCCGCCGGGTCCATGAATCAGGCTGGGCCTAAAGATCGTAAAGTCGAGCGCACTTTCCCGAACGAGACATTCGGCTTGCCATTTGGTCTGGTGATAGCGCGCGACAGCGTTCTCGCGCGTGCCAAGCGCGGACATGTGAACGAATCTCCGGACATTGGATCGGCGGGTGGCGTCGAGCATGATGCGCGTGCCTTCGACATGAACACGATCAAACGTGATGCCGCGGCGTCGATCCTCCATGATGATCCCGACGAGATGGATGACTGACTCCGCGCCGGCTGTCGCGCGGTCGAGCGATGCAGGGTCGAGAATGTCCCCGACGCGCGGTTCCGTGCCCGGCGGGGCGGATTCGATTCGCCTCACGAGGGCCATCACGCGATGGCCCCGTTCGATCAAGGCGCGACAGACTGCACGTCCGACAAATCCGCTCGCTCCGCTCACCAAAACACATTGACCCATGTCCACACGATAGTCTCATGGATGAGCATGCGGTCGATATTCGTCGTGAAATGACGTTGCGAATGCAGAATTTCCTTGTGAATCGCGCGAGCGATTGGATAACATTTGGCAAAGAGTTCACGTTGGTTTGGCAACGAGATGACTCTAAATCTGCGAACCAAGCACGAAGGAGATCGTCGTGTCGGACCGGCCTAAAGTGCTGGTGGTAGCCCCGCATCCCGAACCGCCCGCCGAACCGCGCAGGGCGCTGCGTGACAGTGTTGACACGCAGAAACAAATCAGCTTTGCCCTGGCGGATCATTTTGATGTCGTCATGGCGTCGACGCTGGATGAAGCCATCGCCGCGCTTCGAAAAGATGACTTTGCCGGTGTGCTCAGCGATGCGGGAGATTTTCTGCCGCTCGAACGCGCGCTCGTCACGCAGCAGGCGGGCCTGATCCTCAACACCATCGGCGAAGGCGTCTGTGTGGTCGATGCCGAAGGCCGTCCGGGTTTTATGAACAAACGCCTGCTCGCCTGGCCCGAGCCGGTGCGAGAACATGTCCGCAAGGCCTGCCAAGAGGCGATCGCGTTTTTCCTATCGCTCCCCACGGCGCAAATCGTGCAGGGTCAATCCACCCGTTGCCGCCGATGCTTTGTGCCTATCGAAGAGTCTCAACAACACCTCGAGTTGATGATCAGCCCCGTGCTGACTCCCAACGGACAGGTCGTGCAGGTCGTCGCGGTCGTCTGGGATGCGACGGCGACACGTCGGTTACAACAAAAGATCGACGCCATCGACCGTGCCGGGCGCGAGCTGATGCGCCTCGACGCCGAATCGCTTCGCGGACTGCACGCGCAACAACGTCTGCGGCTGCTTGAAGAAAAGATCATCGGCTTTGCCAAGCAGCTCATGCATTTCGACCATTTCGCCATTCGGCTACTCGATCGCACGAGCAACCGACTCGAACTGGTCATGAGCAGTGGGCTACCTCCCGAAGCGCTGAACATCGAACTCTTCGCCAGCACCGAGAACAACGGCATCAGCGGCTTCGTCGCAGCGAGCGGGCGCAGCTACATCTGCTCGGACGTTCAACGAGATCCCCGCTACGTGACCGGACTCGATCACGCCAAGAGCTCGCTGACCGTGCCTTTGATGTCGATGGATCGCGTCGTAGGCATCTTCAACGTCGAATCGACACAACTCGCCGCATTCACCGAGGATGATCGGCAGTTTGCGGAGATTTTCGGGCGATACATCGCCATGGCGCTCTCGACGCTGGATCTGCTCGTCCGCGAGCGCGTTGAGGTCAGCACACGCGTGGCCGACAGTGTGATCGTCGAACTTGAAGGGCCTCTCAACGACATCGAACTTGACGCCCGCGATCTGCTCGAAGACTTCATCGGCAATGAGCCTCTGCGCGATCGAGTGGATCAGATCCTCTCGAACCTCACGATCATCCGAACAAGTCTGCAACAGGTTCAGAAGGGGACCAACACGACCGTGCTGGGGGCGCGACAACTCAGTGAGACGCCGGCGGTTCGGTGTCCGATTCTTGGCGGGCGCAGGATTCTCGTGGTCGATGACGAGCCGAACATCCGGCAAACCATCGGCGCGCTCTTGCGTCGCTATCAGGCGGATGTGACCGTCGCCGACTGTGGCAATGCCGCGATCGAACTTCTCGGCAGGCAGGTGTTCGATCTGATTCTCAGCGACATTCGCATGCCCGATCGAACGGGATACGAGGTCTTCGCCGCCACGCAAAAGCTGGAACAGCGGCCGCCGGTGATTCTGATGACGGGCTTCGGTTACGACCCCGGACACACGATCGTCCGCGCCAGCCAGGAAGGGCTTGCCGCCGTCCTCTTTAAGCCGTTCCGGGCAGAACACCTGATCAACGAAGTCCGCGCCGCGATCCGCGCTCGCGAAGAGAGCCCAGCGCACGCCTGACGGAGCGCCGGCGCACGCCTAACGGAGTGCCGGCGCACGCCGGGCGGATCGTTCGCGCACGCCTAACGGATCGTTCGCGCACGCCTAACGGTGTTCGCGCACGCCGGACGGAGCGGCTGTGCTGCAATCGCATCTGGGCCGCATCATCGCCTTCGATCGACCAAGAGTTCCAGTTCATCCGCCTCTTCAACGAAAGCGTGGACGCCGGGCTTTAGATCAAGGCTGGTCGACTCCGACCATTGCCCGTTGCGCTTGACGATGACGCGGTAGCGATTGCCCTGCGTGACATTCGCGCGGAAGACGCCGTCGGTTTTGGTGGCGACGATCGGCCGGGCACGCCAGTCACGTGTGCGTGCCGGATGTCGTGCATGTCCGAGGTTGGCGACATCGTAATAGGCGGTCAGTTCCTTCTCGTACAGGTCCAGAACCCCGCGGCTGAACCAGAAACAGACCCCGCCGATCTTCAACTCGCGGCAGTGGTCGAGCACCATCTTCAGGTCCGACCAGGTGATGTCCGGCCCGTCTCCGACAATGCGCACGCCGGCGATCAGTTCGTGCTTGTTCTCCCCGATCTGGGCGACCTGCTCGTCGATGCTCGCGATCGTGCGCGGGCCGTCCATGCGATAGGTCTGCGGGATGTATTCGTCCCAACGCTTTCCGCCGCAGTAGCACCATTGCGTCCACTTCATCCAGTCGCACAGGTAGTTCTCATAGCTCCATGGAAACGGCGCAGGCGAAACACTCAGAATCAAGTCGGGATTCGCCTGTCGAATCTCCGTGACATAACGCAGGCTGTATTCGCTGATTTTGTCGGCCCGCCATTTCATCCATTCGGGGTCGCGGAAATCATCGGGCACCTCGCGGCCGGTCTCGGCGCGATAGAGCTTGCGCGTGTATTCGTCGTAGCCCAGATCAACCGGAAGCGCGATCCGATCATCAAGCTGAATCCCGTCAAGGTCATACCGACGCACCGCATCGAGCGTGATGTCGATGAGGAACTGCTGAACCTCCGGATGAAACGGATTGAGCCAGACGAAGCTGTTGATCTTGCCAACCTCCGCGCCGTCGCGCGCGAGGCTGAGCCATCCCTTTTCCCGAGCGAATTTGCGGAACTCGTGCTCGGAGTCCTTGAACGCAGCCATAAAGCCGTATTCGAGCCACGCGATCGCGAGCAGCTCATTGCGATGCGCCTCAATGACCGCTTCGCCTAACAGGTCCCGCTGCAACTCGGGCGGAGTGTTGTTGATGCGCATCGGCACGCCGATCAGTCTTTCCATCGTCGGACTTGGATATTCGGTGAAACCGTTCTTCCAGCATTCGACATAGACCACGTTCAGCCCGATCGCGCGAAGACGCTTCATGGTCTCGGCGGTCTTGTCGGGTGACGAGAGCGCGGTGTTGGCGGTCGTGGTGAGCCAGGTCCCGCGGACCTCCGGCGTGACGCGCTGCGCTGACGCCGTCGCGCCAAAACCCAGGCCAAGCCAACCCACCACCGACATCGCTAGCATCGATACGATCCGTCGCATGAAGGAACTCCCTTGAAAGTGATCTTGTGTGAGTTGAGTTGAACGTCTTTAGTTTCGATTCCGCCGCAGGCAGAGAAGTCCAATCGCACCAAAGGAAAGGAGCGTTCCCGGCTCGGGGATGCTCACGCTGCTGCGAAGCTGCGGATCATCGAACGAGGAGACGAGGAGTTCGAAATCGAGTGCGTTCACCAATCCGTCGAGGTTGAAATCGCCTTGTGAAAACCTGCGCCCCGAGAGATTAAAACTTTGAGACAAGGCAAAGTAGTCAAACAGATCGACTTTGCCATCAAAGTTGGCATCGCCAACGCGCCATCCGCGACGATCAACGAGTAACTCGACTGACGAGTAGCCGGAGAGCGAGAGATTAAACGCACCGGCCGCGAGGACGTCGGACCAAATCTGTGTCCAGACATCTCCCGAGCGCGCGATCAGCCGATAGCGTCCGGTCGAAGGAACGTTCAGTGACCACTGCCCGCCGCCGAGCGAAGTCGCGACGGTCGGGAGCGGACGCCAGCCCGCGGGCAAGTCGGGTCGCTCGACGTTGTTCGGGTAATAGCCGTCAAAGCTCGCTTCGTTCGCGAAGATGCCTTCGCTGAACCAGATCGAATGCCCCGCCACGCCGGAGGTTTGCCTGACGCGATCGATGCTCTGTCGAACGATGTCGTAGGTGGTTCCGGTCGTGTTGATCGCAATGCCTGCGACCAGATCTTCACGACGAGTGCCGATCTGAGTGACTTGGGTGTTCCATGTGGTGCTGAAGTTGTTGAACGTATTGCGATAAACCTGCGGGATGAATTCGTCGAAGAGGCCTTGTCGTGACCATTCGGGCCAGTCGGCGGCGTAATTGGCGTAGCTGAAGCTCCAGACGCTGGGGGAGACCGAGACGATGATCGAGGGCCTGCGCGCCTTGACCTCGTTGTAAAACTCCTGTGCAAAGGCGGTCACCTTGGCGGCACGCCAGGCGGTGAACGCGCTGTTGCTGGAGTTGGTCGGCACCTGATTGCCGGTCTCGGCGAGATAGGCGGCGCGGGTGGTGTTGTCGTAGCCGAACTGCGTCGGCCAGGCGAGTCGGTCGTCGAGCTGAACGCCATCAAGGTCGTACTTGTCGATGGCTTCAATGGTCATGTCGATCAGCAATCGACGTACTTCCGGAACGATCGGATTCATCCACGCAAAGCCGTTGGACGAATTGGTGAACGCGCCGGCGGAGTCCTGCAAGAGCCAACCCCGGTCGGCGGCGTATTTGGCGAGCTCGGTGCTGCTCGTGCCGGGATTGCCAAACTTGGCCGCCAGCCCGTACTGAAACCACGCGACATTGGCCATGCCATGACGATGGGCCTGAATCACGGTTTCGCCGTAGAGATCCCGCGAGCCGACTTCACTTGCCAGCGTACGGCCGGTGATGCGTGCGAGGGTGCTGCTCGGAAAATAGGTCGCGCCGTTACGCCACACATCGACATAGGTCGTATTCAGACCGATCGTGCGGAGACGCTGATAGGTCTGCTGCGTGACAGCGGGGCTGGAAAGATTTCCGGCCGCAAGGCCCGTGGTGGTGAGCCAGGTTCCGCGAACCTCGGGCGTCTGCGCGTGCGATGGGGCGGCGAAAAACCCGAAAATGACGCTGGAAACGCCCGAAATCCCCGTGATCCACGGACTGGCGCTCCGACGATGGATGAAGTTGGTGGGTCTCCGCATTTTTGATATTATAGCATCATCGTGAAGCCAATCGACATTGTTGTTGTGGGGGCCGGGGGAATTAGTCGTGCGCATCTGTCGTCCGCGAGTCGGATGGGGGAGGCGGTGCGGGTCGTAGCGGTCGTGGACCCTGATTCCCGTGCGCTGGATCGTATCAAGTCCATCGTGCCAAACGCGATGCGGCTGACAGATATCGGTCAGCTTTTTGTCGCAGACCCGGCTAGTCCAAACCGAGCGGCGAACAGCTTTGACATCAAAGGCGCGATCGTTTGCACCCCGCCTTCGGTACGAATTCCGATCGTGGAACAACTCCTATCTCGCAAGATCGGCGTGCTGATCGAAAAGCCGCTCGCGCATGCGCTCGCCGACGCTCGCGCGATCGAAAAACTCGGCAAGCAGTACGCCGACGTGCCCGCGATGGTCGGGTATTGCCATCGGTACACGCCCGCTGTTGTTGAAATGCGCCGGCGCGCGGATGCGGGGGAATTGGGTGAAGTGATTCGATTCGAGAACACGTTCGCATGCTGGTTTCCTTCAATGCAGGGACATTGGATGAGCGATCCGCAAGCGAGCGGCGGAGGCAGCTTTATGGATACCGGCTGTCATTCGCTCGACCTGTTTCGCTATCTGGTCGGTCATGCATCGATGACCGCAGCGCTGTTCACCGGACTCTGGAAGGATCGCGGCGAGAGCAACGCGACGGTGCTGCTGCGATCGGTGTCGACCGCGCGACACACACGGGTCGCAGGCGTGATCGCCTCCGGATGGGCGGAGCCTGCGCGGTTCGAGCTTCGCTTGACCGGAACGCGTGGCGCACTCGTTTACGATTACGAGAAGCCGACCGAGCTACGATGGATTCCGAGCGAAGGGGCGGCGTCAACGATCGAAGTGCGAACGCATGATGATCGATTTGATCTTCAACTTGCGGATTTTGTGCGGATTTTGCGGGGCGAATCGCCTGTCGGACAGCCCGCCAGCCTTGCGGATGGGGCTGAGGTCAGCCGCATGGTTGACGAATGCCGTCGATTTCAGCAAATTATATAACCATCCGATCGCGCGCACCGCGCGCGCTCGGATCGAGGGTGTTACGCGTTTGATTTCACGGATCAGGAACCAACGTCAGGAGTCTCATGTCTTCGGTATCGGATATCGTTCGTCAACCGCCCACGCCGGAGTTTGTCGCACAGGTGGAGAAGGTGCCGACGACTGTCTACGCATCCAGCGCGGCGGCGAGTCATGCCGTGGCCAAAGAGATCGCAGACCTCATCCGCTCGCGCGCGGCGGCGGGTCATCGTGTGGTGCTGGGGCTGGCCACGGGATCCACGCCCACGGGCGTCTATGCCGAACTCGTCCGCATGCACAAGCACGAAGGACTCAGCTTCAAGAACGTCGTCACGTTCAACCTCGACGAATACTTCCCGATGCAGCCGGGCGAGCTTCAAAGCTATGTCCGCTTCATGAACGAACATCTGTTCGATCATGTCGATATCGATCGACGCAATGTGAACATTCCCGACGGCACGGTGGCACGCGAGAAGGTCTGGGAGCATTGTCAGGCCTACGAACAGCGGATTCGCGATGCGGGCGGGATTGATCTGCAGATTCTGGGCATCGGTCGCACGGGTCACGTCGGATTCAACGAACCCGGATCAAGCAGCAGCAGCCGCACGCGACTGATTACGCTCGACCGCGTGACGCGCCTCGACGCCGCAAGCGATTTCTTCGGCGACGAGAACGTGCCGAGGAAGGCGATCACGATGGGCGTGGGCACGATCCTCGCCGCGCGGAAGGTCATTCTGATGGCGTGGGGCGAAGGAAAGTCGCGCGTCGTCGCGCGGGCGGTCGAAGGTGAAGTCACCACGCAGGTGGCGGCCAGCTTCCTGCAAAATCATCCGAACGCGCGATTCGTCATCGACAGTGCCGCTGCCGCGGAAATGACACGGTTCAAGGCGCCCTGGCTCCTCGGCGCGATCGAAGATATCGGCCTCGCATGGACACCAGAACTCGCCCGACGCGCTGCCATCTGGCTCGCAACCACGCTCAACAAACCGCTCCTGAAACTCACCAACGAAGATTACAACGAGCACCATCTCCAAGACCTCGTCGCCTCGCGACATGGCGGAGCGTACGAAATCAATATCGAAGTCTTCAGATCGCTGCAGGCGACCATCACCGGGTGGCCGGGCGGAAAGAAGCCCGAAGCATCCGACGCGCGTTTGATCGAGCCTCGCTCGGCCCCACGATTTCAGCATCGCGGCGCGGATGTGTTCCCGAAGCGCGTCGTTCTTTTTTCGCCCCACCCTGACGACGATGTCATCAGCATGGGCGGAACGTTCATTCGACTCTGCGATCAAGGACACGATGTGCATGTGGCGTATCAGACATCGGGCAACATTGCGGTCTTTGATGCTGCGGCGCTTCGGCATGCCGACTTTGTGCAGGAGTTCACCGCCGCCTTCAGTTTCGCCGCCGAACAGGCCGCGATGATCGAGGACAAGGTCAAGGGCGCGATCGCGAAGAAGGTTCCCGGCGAAGTCGATCCGCCAGAACTCCAGAAGATCAAGGCTCTGATTCGCCGCACCGAAGCCAAGGCGGGCGCGTTCGCTTCGGGCATCAAGGACGAGTCGCATATTCACTTCCTCGATCTGCCGTTCTACGAGACAGGCCGCGTCCGCAAACATCCGCCTGGCGATGCGGATGTGCAGATCACGATCGACCTGCTCAACCGCGTCAAGCCGCATCAGATTTACGCCGCAGGTGATCTTTCAGACCCGCACGGCACGCATCGGCTCTGTCTGTGGGTCGTCTTTGAAGCACTGCGTCGCCTCAAGAAACAGAAAGCCGAATGGCTGGATCAGTGCGTCGTCTGGCTTTATCGCGGCGCGTGGCAGGAATGGGGCGTCGACGAGATCGAGATGGCCGTCCCGCTCAGCCCCGAAGAAGTCCGCCGCAAGCGATTTGCGATCTTCAAGCACGAAAGCCAGAAGGACCGTGCGATGTTCCCCGGCTCGGACGAACGAGAATTCTGGCAACGCGCCGAAGATCGCAACAAAGGGACCGCCAACCTGTACAATCGATTAGGCCTTGCCGAATACGAAGCCATCGAAGGCTTTGTGCGCTGGAAGGAAATGGATTGAGAGACGTTGTCAGTGATTGTCTGAATGTGGGTGGACGCGCGATTGGAAACGATGAACCGGCTGACGAACACGCAAAAAGCCACGACCCACCACCATTCGAGAAACCAAATCTGACAGCCAACGACTGAACACAAACAACCAACGAATCCCATGAACCTCGCTTGCATTGGCACAGACAGTTCGCATCTGATCGAGTTCTCTCGAAGGCTTCACGCGCTGCGCGATCGCGGGGCGACGAAGTGCAGCGTCGTCGGATTTTGGACCGACGGCCGACACGACATGCCTGCCGCCGAGGTGGCTAAGTGGGAGGATGCGACGCTCGCACTCGGAGCCAAACGATTCGACGCGCTCGACAAACTGCTCGATGCCGCCGACGGCGCTCTCGTTCTGGCGGTCAACGGACATCGACACCTGGAACTCGCCCGGCATCCGCTTTCGCGAGGCATGCCCACCTACATCGACAAGCCCCTCACCTGCGACCTCGCGCAGGCTCGCGAGCTGCTCGCGATCGCCCGCAAGACACACGCACGTTGCTACTCGGCAAGCAGCTTGCGATTCGCCCGCGAAGTGACCGACCATTTCGATCGCAGCAAGATCGGCGAGATCGCGTCAATCGACGCGTTCGGGCCGGGCGAATTGAATCCGTCGATGGAGGGCCTTTACTTCTACGGCGTGCACACGATCGAAATGGTCGATGCGCTCATGGGCAAGTCAGGTGTCAAACGCATCCGTGCCATCAGCGATCAGCATCGCGAACGCGTCGATCTGGACTATCACGACGGACGCTCCGCCTTCCTTCGACTGGAGCGGGTCGGTTCATACGACTTCGGAGCGACTGTGCATGGCACGAAAGGCGCGTATCAATTCAAGGTCGATTTCAACGGCGTCTACGACCGACTTGTCGAAGGCATGGCACGCTTCTTCGGCGGCGGCCCCGCGCCGGCGGACCTTCGGGACATCGTCGAGAACATCGCGGTGATGGAGGCGGGCAACCGCAGCCTGCGCGAATCGGGGCGATGGGTGGATGTCGAAGCAATTCAGTAGTTCCAACGCCGTTCAGCAACTCATCCGTAGGTCACTGCTTGCCGGGCACGTAATTCTGAGCAATCGGCATGCGCCGACCAAACCCGAAGGCGCGGCTTGTCACCTTGATGCCGGGCGCGGCTTGGCGTCGCTTGTATTCACTTCGATCAATCAGGCGAATCACGCGATCCACGACGGCGGGGTCGTAGCCGTCCGCGACAATCTCGGCGGGGGCACGCTCGTTCTCGACGTACCGCTCGATAATCCCGTCAAGCATGGGGTAGGGCGGCAGACTGTCCTGATCCGTCTGGTTCGGGCGAAGCTCGGCGCTCGGGACTTTATCGATGGAACTGACAGGAATCAGCGTTCGTCCCGCGGTGTTGTTGATGTGACGCGAGAGGTCCCAGACCATCGTCTTGGGCACGTCGCTGATGACCGCCAGTCCTCCGCACATGTCGCCGTATAGCGTGCAATAGCCGACGGCGATCTCGCTCTTGTTGCCGGTCGTAAGCAGAAGGTGGTTGAACTTGTTGCTGAAGGCCATCAAGATCGCGCCACGAACGCGGGCTTGCAGATTTTCTTCGGTTACGTCCGGCGCTCGACCGTCCCAATAGGGCGTGAGCAGTTGCTCGTAAGCGCTGTGAACGTCGCGAATCGGCACGATGTGAAATGCGATCCCGAGATTGGCAGCAAGATCGCGTGCGTCGTTGATGCTGTGCTCGGAGCTGAATCGGCTCGGCATGGCGATGCCGACGACACGATCCGGCCCGAGTGCGAGTGTCGCGATGGCGGCAACGAGTGCGGAATCGATCCCGCCGGACAGGCCCAACACGACGGACGGAAAGCGGCACTTCTCGACATAATCGCGCAGCCCAAGCTTCAACGCTTCGAGAACCGAATCGAGTCCGACGCGCGGACAGTCGATGCGATTGCCGTCTTGATTCGAAGACGAGGCAGCGGTGGGGATGTTGCAGAGGAGCAGATCGGACGAAAAGTCGCTCGCGTGCGCGATCACTTTACCGCGGGCATCGAAGACGACGCTGTTGCCGTCGAAGACCAATTCGTCATTTCCGCCGACCTGATTCACATAGACGAGCGGCATGGAGAATCGCTCGGCCTGGCTGCCGAAGAGTTTGATGCGGAATGCGTGCTTGTCGAGGACGAACGGGCTGGCAGAGCAGTTGATCAGTACGTCCGCACCGGCGGCGTCGAGATCGGCGATCGGGTTGTGGTGGTAGAGCCTTCGGGCGATGAGGCGTTCGTCGTTCCAAAGATCTTCGCAGATGCTGATGCCGAAGCGGATGTCGTCGATGACAGCAACATGATGACCAAGCTCGGGAGGGCCTGGCTCGAAGTATCGGCTCTCGTCGAAGACGTCGTAAGTCGGCAATAGCGTCTTGTAGTGGCGACTGCGGATGTGGCCCCCATGAAGGACCGCGACGGCGTTGAAAAGCGGCCTGCCCACGGGCGAGGGATTTCGATCGGCGAATCCCACAATGAGATGAATCTCGGGAACCGCGCGGGCGATGGTCTCGAGGGCGCCGATGTTCTCGTCGATGAACGAGGGCTTGAGCAGGAGGTCTTTGGGCGGATAGCCGGGGATGATCAGCTCGGGAAAAACACAAAGGCGCGCGCCGCCGTCTCGCGCGCGGCGGGCCGCGTCGATGATGAGGCGTGTGTTGTGAGCGATGTCGCCGACGATGGGATTGAGCTGAGCGAGTGCGATACGCATGGACGTGTCTGTGGATCAGGTTGAGGTTGGTGTGCGATGAGCGTGTTTTTGAGGGGACCGTGCAAAGGAGTCTTGCGGTGGAGTGTAGGCGGACCGATTCACCTCAGGATTGCGAGCGCGAGCGTGAAGAAGATGCGGGCCGTGCAACGGGGACGCCGGGCGGGATCGTGGGCGATGCGTCGGACGAGTGCGGTGAAGTGGGTTGCTGGGGAGAGGCTTGAGATTGCCCGCGACCGCCTTCTGCGCGGGCGACACTACGTTCAACTGCGTTGCGGGCCAGCGCTTCCCGGGCCTCCATGTTGCGGCGATGAAGCTGAGCGGTCGTGTCGGTGCGGGTCGAACTGTCGTAACGCTGAAAGACCCATGGAAAGCTCGGTTGATAGCGTCGATAGAGGATTCCCAGTTGCCAGCCGAACACGTGAATGAGATAGACCGACAGCAAGAGGGCGGGGAACCCCAGACCGCGTTCGAGCCAGTCGGGAAGTGGTGTGAAACTGGGCGTGGGGAGCGGGGCGCCGGGCTTTCCCGGGATCGTGCTTGGCGTCCACATCATAAAATGATGCGTCCAGACGCCGATCATCCCGATCGCATACGTCCCAAACGCCAAAAGCTCAAATGCGACGGCCCAAACGAAGCAGAGCAGGAAGTACTTCAGCCCGATGTGCGGGATGACGCCGAAAATCCGATGCGGCAAAAGATTGTTCAGCGCGCCGCTGGTGCAGACCGTCAACAGGATCGCGGGGAAGACCAGATACGACAACGCGAAGGCGAGCACATGGACGAATTCTGGTAGATCCGGTGCCTGCATGCGAAGGATGATCGCGGGCGCGACGCCGGCCAGAAACGCGACGACGACGCGCAGGCCCGGGTAAAGAACGTCTTCACGCAGGCTGACGTTGCGAAAGAGGACGGGCAGTTCGTCGCGTGCCTGCGGTCCCATCTCGTCGACGATGTTGCCGAGATGACCAATCATCATCGCAAGCAGCGGAAGGTAGATGAAGAAAAAGCCCAGGATGCCGACGAGCGGTAACTGAATGAACCAGGTGATGACGATGTAGATGACGAGCGGCAGCAGCCAGGCGAGGAGATTGATCGGGCGAAAAACGCGTGTGAACGGGGCGAAGAAACCCGGAATGTCGGCGTTGATCACCGCGTTCGTTCTTCGTGCGTAGCCGAGCACGGGACGACCGAGATGGATGTTGCGATTGGGTGGCGCGGATGGAGAGACTGACTCGCCTCTGTGGGCGGAGCGACGAGCATCCGGAGCGGTGACGACCTCGGCTACGGGCGGCGTGGTGGCGAGCGGGCGAATGAGTTTTCCCGTCTCGGGGTCGTAACGCGGATGCTTCGGTGCGCCGCCCGGTGTTTCGACTTCGCGGCGAAAGGTCGTATCGTTTGTCCCCGCCTTTAGAAAATCGTCGAGACTCGGGCGAAGATCCTGCGTGTCAGACTTGTCGTAAAGCGTCGGCACAACACGCGGACGCGGCGGACCGGAGGCAGAACTCGGTCTCGGCGGTGAGCCCGCGGGGGAGGCCGTTCCGGGTTCGTCGGTGAAGTGGTAGGTTCCGTCCGGATTCAGGTTGGGCAGATCATCAAGCGTCGGAACGTCGCATAGGATGCCGCAACGGGGGCACTGCATCGACTCCCCCGCCTCTTCGGTGGAGACTTGGAAGAGATGCCCGCAGCGACATCGGAATCGGATCATGCCGGCCCCAGTATAGCATCGACGCTAGGTTCGCGCACACGGAAAGGATTCCGCGATGAGAATTGTCGCGCCGCGCCCTTCACGCAATCCAGCGCGACCACTTCCGATCAGAGGCGATCGGCCTGAAATCCGAATCGATTGACGATGCTCCAAGGCGGGCCAAGCATCAAGCGATGCCAAGCATCAAGCGATGCCAAGCATCAAGCGATCAGGTCGACGCTGGATGTCCTCTGTGCAGATCGCGTGGCCGTGGAGCCTGTCGCGAGAGAGGCACGACCGATGTTGGTCGTCGAACCCGAGCCAGCGAAGGCTGCGATGTTGAGCGGAAGGCGGGTCGCTTCACCGTAGTTGCGGGCAAGGATCAGCAGGTCCGCGAAGTCGACATCGCCGTCGTAGTCGGCGTCGCCCTGGGCGTAGGTCGCGCCGCTGGTCATCCCGTAGCTACGGGAAAGGGCGAGCAGGTCGGTAAAGCCGACACCGCCGCTCAGGTCGAAGTCGGCGGGGGCGTAGTTGAAGGCGAGCGTTGCGTCGGAGGCGAGCGGTGCGCCTTGAGCGTGGGTCAGGTTGGTGCGATTGATGACGGCTTCGAAGTTGCCACGCGGGAGAAGGCCCGCGACGGCGAAAGTGGCGCGGCGGTTGACCGCGTCCCACACGACACTGCTGGCGGAGTAGAGTTGGCTCGTCGCGGTGTCGCGAATCAGCAGATCGCCTGCGGTGAGGCTTGCGGAGACGTCAAGCGAGAAGTCGAAGCTGATGCGGTTGGTCGACGGGCTGAATGAAGAAGCAACCGCGACTGGCCGCTTGTCGCGAAGGACGACGCTGGCTGCGGATCCTCCGACGACGTACGCGGTGCTGGAATTGAGCGTGAGGGTGACGGTTTCGTCGGCTTCGACGAGGGCATCGCTGATCGGGACGACCCGAATGTCCTCAAAGAACGACTCGACGCCGATGATGATGGTGTTGGTGGTGAGAACCGAGCCGTTGTAGACGAGGTTGTAGTCGACGCCGCGGGTTGCGGTTCCGCCGACAGTGAACGCCACATCGAGCGCCGATGAGAAGGGGCCGTTGCGACCGACGCGGAGCGAGCCCTCGGCGAGCCCGTCTTCGGCGGCGATGGACGTCGGGGCAAGCGCGGTCGCGGTCGGATTGACGAGGACACGCAGGGCGTAATTGTTCGAGAGGCCGCCCGTGCCGGTGCCGCTGCCTGATCCGCTAAAGCCGTCAGCCTGCACGAAATAGGTTTGGCCTGCGATGAAAGAGGTCGTGACGCGCTTGACGACCGGACTTGAACCGCTGCCGCTGTTAGGCGTGGTGTTCTGACCGATGCGATTGCGATTCTGGTCGTAGACGTAAAGATCGACAATGCGATCGGCGACGACGAGTTCGACGGCGTAGGTTCCGGAACTCGCGGCGGTGAAGCGGAAGAAGTCGGTGTCGGCGTCGGCGTGCATCGTCAGGCCGCTCTGCGTCTGAACGCCGAGTTCGCCGAGATTGGTTGCCGACTCAAAAGTGTTGTTCGGACCGCCCGCTGCCGTCTCAAATCGATCCAGCGCGATACCGCCGGTGCCGTTGGTGTTGGTGAGTGTCACCGGAACATAGATCGTGTTGTTGGTTTCGTCTGATTCAAGCATCGCGTCGGATGCATCGACGGTGACTTGCAAAAAGTAGCTTCCCGGGGCTACACCAGTCACGTCAATCCATTGACCGTCGTAGATATCCGAGTAGGTGTCGCCCTTACCGACGTGGATGCCTTGGACAAAGCCGCAACCTGTGGAGGGCTGACCAGAAGCGTTGTAGCCGGGTAGCGTGGTCGAACTCACAGAATTCGTGGTGGTGAAGCTGCTGTCCGTGTTGATCATGCAGAAGCCGACCTTGTCGCCGATCGCTTCGGTGCCGTCGCTGCGGAACACGCTGCCGCCCGGTTGACCTCCGACGTTCCGGACGAGCCGGTAACCTGCATAGCCTTCGTAATGGAAGTGTCCGTGTGCGGCGTGATAGACAAACCGGCCCGCATCACGAACGCCGGTCTGCGTAAAGCTGCTTCCATTAAACGTATAGAGACGCTGCTTCACGAGCTGCGAGCCGTCGGGCATGATGAATTCCGGCGTGGTGCCGGAGAAGGCGATGGCGGGGCCCTGGCCTTGATTGCCGATGGTGGTTGAGAATCGCAAAAGGACGCGACCCGGCTGTTCGGACAGATCGATGTAGGGCGTAAATGCACCGTTCTTTCTCACGGGCACGAGGTCGGGCAATGCAAAATTGGTCGTCCCGAGCGAATCGGTCGGCAGTGTCCCGCTCGATCCTTCTTCACGGAGCATCTGGCTGATCTGCTCCTCCCAAGGGCGATCATCCACAACAAAACGAGGATCGATCTTGTTCTGAAACGGCGAGGGCAGGTTGTTGAAATCCGTCCGGGTGATGTGACCGTCATCCCGGAAGAGCGTCATCACCGATTCCGGAAGTCCGCTGACAGCATGATCGTGGCCGGCATGCAAAAAAATGCGGCGTTCAAGCGATTCAATCGATTTAACCGTGGAACGCATGTTCAAAGATGAACGCTTGGACGAACCATCGCTGCGGGATTTGCAGAGGGACATGCAGATACTCCGAAAGGGGTCGAAGGGATGTGGTTGCACTCGCGAAACGGCTCTGATTCACGTCCCGAGATGTGAAGCGTCGCCGCACACATTTCGCCGGACACTTTGCCGGATGTGATCAGACCAGAATCGGCCCGCAGCCCGCGGGGTCACCGACGTTATCGTCCTGCTGTTGGCGGATGTCAAAGGAAAAGTTGTCCGAAGATAGGAAAGCTGAAACGAATTTTCGGCGAGCCCGATCTTGCCAACCACCGGGGGCCGAGCGTTAGATTGGGACCCATGAAACAAATCAAGTCACGGACGACGAATCGAAGCCAAGCTCAGCCGCAAAACAAAAGTTCATCCGCGAGGTTGGCAGTTGCGATCGCCGCGCTCGCGAGCGTTTCGGGCATTTCGGACGATGCATTCGGTCAGACCGGGCCGGGTCTATTGCTTTCGACCTTTCCCGATGGTCGCAACTATGTCCTGGACACGGGTGTCACCATCCAAAGCACGGGTGAGGGGGACGTTGGAGATCGACAGTTTAATCTCTCGATTCTCGATGCCAGCGGACGCATGAAGCTTGATCTTGAGGACATCGCGCCTGGCATCAGCCGCGCACAGCCGCGGGCGGGATTCAGCTTGATTCAATATCGCGTCGATGACGATTCGGACACGATCTCCGGCAATCTGACCGACGTCTCCGCCGGGTTTGGCATGGGACTGTTTGCCAACGAAAAGTGGCTTATCGGTATGACCGTGGGCGTCGGTTATGCATCGACGCAGGCCTTTGGCGATGGCAACGGCTGGTATGGAAAGGCTGACCTGGCTTTCGGCTACACCATCAACGCGAACGAGAGCTTCGGATTGGTCATCAACTATGATGGGAACAGGTCTTTCATGCCCGATGTTCCGCTGCCCGGTTTCGTCTATCGACGAAAAATTGATCAGACGCTACGGCTGGGATTGGGCTTCCCGTTCAGCGAGGTGATCTACACGCCCGGCGAGCAATGGACGTTTTCGCTCGTCTACTCAATCCCAGATGATTTTAATGTCGAAGCCGAATATCGCGTGAATGCCGGCCTTTCCCTCTTTGCTGCCTACACGGGACGGACCAACGCGTTTCACTCAGACCAGCTTGAATCCGGAAGCGATCGTATCATCTTCAGACAGCAGCGGGCGGAGTTGGGTATCAAAGGGATCGTCAATGACCGCGTGAGTTTCGTGCTCGCAGGCGGATACGCCTTCGGGCAGCAATTCGAGTTCGGCTGGGATACACGCGACTCGGACGAATTGCTCGAATTGAGCGATGAGCCTTTCCTGCGAATGGCGATCGAAGCGAAGTTCTGACAGATCGATTCCACGGACGATCAAACATGAATCTGGATGAGGCAGCCAATCTCGCAAGACGATTGATGGACGAACACGGCTTGTCTCAGTGGTCGTTTGTCTTTGACCGCGCGTCGCGGCGGTTTGGGTCGTGTGCCTGGACGATTCGTCAGATCACGCTGAGCTGGAAGTTGACGCTTCTGAACGACGAGCCGCGTGTACGTGAAACGATCCTTCATGAGATCGCTCATGCCATGGCGCCGGGCGACGGACACGGCAAAAAGTGGAAGGCGGCCTGCGAGCGACTTGGTATCGCGCCGGAACGCTGTTACTCAGAAACCGATGTCGTCAGCCCCGGCCGCAGCCAGAGCCGCTACGAAATCGGTTGCATTGAGTGCGGCCACTGGCACCCTCGGTTTCGCAGGCCCACGCAAATGCTCGTCTGTCGAACATGTCGAAAGCCTGCGATCCTTCGACTACGCGATTCGGCGCGATGCTACAGACTCAGGACCCACGGATACCGACTTCATTTCGACCCGTTGGACGTTGAAGTCTCCGATCCATCGCTGACATGAGCCTCACCAAGTCGACGGGCGTGACGGTTAGTCTGGAAGATCTTCGAGAATCGCCTCCGCACAGCGCCGGCCACTTGAAAGTGCGCCATTGATGCCGGGGCCCTCAATGTGATCCCCGCATGCGTACAAACCCGCTCGCAGTCGAACTCGCCGCACGGACTCGCTCGTGCCTGCCACGCTTTGGTCGGCCAACGCATGACGAATCCGATAGACCGCGAGTCGTCGCCAGTCCCTGACACTCTCGCCAAACCAATCGCCGAGCTCGACGCGCACCCGTTGGTCAAGGGCCTCGTCGGCCTCTTCGGAAATCCCGATCAGATTCACGCAGACCAACGAACGACCCGGCGGAGCGTATGTCGACGATACGTCGCTCGGTACGCAAAGATGATTCACCACACCACGCCCGCTTCCGTTCAGCATGAGCGTCGGTTCACGCAACGGAGAACTCGGCGCGTCGTAATACAGACACGTCGTTGAAGGTCCGTCGTCGGCGGTGCGGTCGGTTGGATCAGTCGTCTGCTCAGATTTGGATTCCCGGTTTGCCGTCGCGATCAATCCTCCGGACAGATGTGAAGCGGTCCTTAAATCGGTCGCGATCACAATCGCATCGGCCAGCACGGGTTCGCCCGTTTCCGGAACCACGAGTCGATGTGCGATCGTCTTGATGCGGGTCTTAAGCCGAACTGTCGCGGGATCGAGTCGTTCAGCAAGCTGTTGTGCGATCGCGCCGATACCGCTTTCGGGCAGCGCTGCGTGCCCGTCGCTAAACATGCGAAACGTGTAATCGAACACACGGCTGGAGGTGGTCAATCCGCTTTCCAGAAACACACCTGCATAAAACGGTCGAAAGAACCGCTCGATGATGCGATCCGAGAATCCAAGTTGGCGCAGTCGTTCGATGGTGGTGACGGCCGGCCTTTCGCGCAACTTTTCGGGGCTGCATTTCCGAACATCGCTTCGCAGCGCAAGCACGCGAAGTTTGTCCGACAACGAACCGACATCGCTCCGCAGGCTCGCCCACGCGTACCTCGGCATTCGCAACGGATCGGCGAATCGTTCACGCGTGCGGCCAGTCCAGATCAGCCCGCCGGGTGAAAATCGTTTGAGCCGAAGCGCCCGCAGATCGAGTTGTCGCTTTCCCTCCGGATACGCTTCAAGATAGACCTGAAAACCGCGATCGAGTGTGAATCCGTCCACACGATCACTCCGCGCACGGCCGCCGATTGAATCTGATGCTTCGAACAGCGTCACGCGATGCCCGGCCCGTTGCAGGAGTCCCGCACACGAAAGCCCGGAAAGCCCGCCTCCGATAACAACGATCTTTTTTTGCGGCACAAATACCTCGATCCCTCTTCACGATATCACTGTTCTGTCCTATCGTAGAACGCTCGGGACGTCGAGGAAATGTCGGGCAGGCTGGCGGCGTCTTTGTGAAGAGTGAGATTGCCTGCCGGGCCCTGATGAATCCAAAAAATAGGTGAGTCAGCCCGTTCAAATCGTGAATGCTTTGTGTTGGAATCAGACAGACCCCGCAGAAGGAGGCATCCGCCATGTCGAAGTTCAATCGCGTCAAGAGCCCGTCGCATCGCCCGGTCGAATCACTCGAAGCCAGGCGACACCTCAACGGTAATCTGCTTCTCGTCAATAACGTCGTCGCCGACAACCGTGGAGAAGTGCTGATCACGCTCAGCGCGCCCGCACTTAATGTCAACAAAAACACCATCCGGGCATTCCGCTCCGGAACCGACGGCGTTCTCGGTACCCCTGACGACGTCAGATACAGTGATCTGACCGTGCGCTACGATCAGGCTCGCAACCGTATCACGATTCGCTTCAATAGCGACGTCAACGCAGTCTATCGTGTTCGACTCAGCGACGAGATCCGACTCGCATCCAACAACAGCAAACTCGACGGCGAGTTCAACACCGGGGCGGTCAGTGGCAACGGCACCGCGGGCGGTAACTTCCATTTCCTCACCCGGCGCGATCGCTCCTCAACACCGCGACTCCGCTTCAGCACCACCGCGGGCATCATCGATGTACGACTGCGCGGCGACATCTCCGGCATCGCCACCACCGTCAGCAACTTCGTCGATTATGCCAACACAGGTCGACTCGACGGCACGATCTGGCACCGCAAAGTACGCACCGAAACCAGCGGCATCGGAATCGCACAGGGCGGCGGATTTTACAGCACAGCCGAGGCCACGAACGGCTCATTCTTCGAGCCCAGCGACGAAGTCGAAAAGTTCAACAACGGCATCCCGCTCCAAGCCGGCTTCCTCTCCAACCTGCGTGGCACGCTCGCGATGGCTCGTACCAACCAGCCGAACACCGCAACCAGCCAGTTCTATTTCAACGCCACCGACAACACCGTCCTCGACCCGACCGGTCCCAACACCGGATACGCCGTCTTCGCACAGGTCGTCAACAGCGCAGGCCTCACCACGCTCGATGCGATCTACAATGCAACCACGTCGAACGTCGGTCAGTCCGGCGTCTTCTCTACACTGCCACGCCTTAACAATGAAGACATCGTCACACGCCGCGTCGCGTTGCAGATGAAGGTCTTCGCCGCAGATTAAAACCATCATGAATACCAAATCCTCCCGCGGAGTCGTGACGCTTTGCGTCGCTCTTGTCGTCGGAACGTTGCTCTACTCGCTCCTGTTCCGCTCAGGCGGATCCCTTTCCCGCGCGGCTGTCCCCTCGCCCGCACCCGACATGCCGGCATCGTGGTTCTGGCACAGCGACGAGGAGAGTGTGAAGCAGCACGCCGAACTCGTCGGAACTCCGATGCCTTCAATCGAAGGCCTCTCGTGGGTGCAGGCCAAGCCCGATTCACTCGAAGGACGCATCGTCGTCCTCGACATCTGGGCGACCTGGTGCGGCCCATGCATTCGCGCCATGCCCAAGACCGATGCGCTTCATCAGAAGTACGTCGACAAGGGCGTCACCGTGATGGCTGTCTGTTCAGACGGCGATCGCGAGGCCGTTGACAAGCTGATCGCCGAGCAAAAGCTCACGCTCCCCATGGCATGGGACGAGGGCGGCGCGTTTGCCAAGCTGATGCGGACGCAGTGGTTCCCCACCTATGCCATTATCGACCGTAAAGGAAACATCCGCGCGATCGGACTCGGCACGGAAAAGGTCGAGGCAGCCATCGAAAAACTGCTCGGGGAGTCGTAATCGATCGCACCCGTTTCGCGTAGATCTGATCGGCGTTAATCCGTCTCGTGCAACTCCCAGCAGAAAACGATTATGCAACCCGACCGTTCCTCCCTCATCGACTTCTTCGCCTATGTGCAGTGGGCAGACCTCAAGCAGCACGAATCGACGCGATCACTCGATGACAACGCATACGCAAGGCCGATGGATTTCAGCTTCGGATCGATCCACGCGCTGATGCTCCATATGCTCTCCGCCCAGCAGGTCTGGCTCCAGCGATTCACCGGTGCCGCGCCGGTCTGGCTGGCAGACGATCCGCGGCTTGCATCACGCGAATCACTCTGGCCCGAGTGGCAGCGCGTGCATCAAGATTTCAATGCGTGGCTCGGAGCCGTCGATGGCGAGGCACTGAAGACAGAACTGCGCTGTATCAACCTCAAAGGACAGGCGTTTGCCGGCCCGCTCTGGCGATTTGTCACCCATGCGCTGAACCACAGCACGATCCATCGCGCACAACTCAACAGCATGATCAAGCTTGCCGGTGGATCGCCCGCAGCCGTGGACTACACCAGTTGGTTCCTCACCCAGCGCTAAACGACGGCGCGGTCTCGTCTGGGTCAACTCCGCAATTTTGCCGGGATACGCTTGTGGTGTAGACTCGCTCTCCGTGACGAACACTGAGTCTGCCAGCCTCCCCGATTCACTCGAATCCCGCGTACGCGGCGCGATCGAGCAGATCAGGCCCGCCGTCCGCGCCGATGGCGGAGACGTTGAGCTTGTCGATGTGGCCAACAATCGCGTGCGCGTGCGCTTTCGTGGAGCGTGTGTCGGATGTCCGAGTTCGGGTCTAACCCTTCAAATGGGCATCGAACGGGCGGTCAAAATGGTCGCGCCGGAGATCGAATCCGTGGTGGCAGTCCCGTGAGTCAGAGTCCCGACGATACGCCCGAATCAACCGGCCAAAAGGTCGCCCCGTCTGATTCCTCTGATTCAGTTGCCGCCAACACTTCGACCTTCGATCCGCTGGACGTCGAGCTGATGCGGGCCGCATTGATCGAGGCCGAGCGCGCTTTCGAACTCGGCGAAGTCCCGATCGGTTGCGTGATTCATCATGTGCCGACTGGCCAGCGATTTGTCGGACACAATCTGCGTGAGACCGATCGCGACCCAAGCGCACACGCCGAGATCGTCGCCATGCGGTCGGCCGCGCGTGCGCTTGGCAGTTGGCGTCTTGTCGACTGCATCCTTGCGGTCACGCTCGAACCCTGCCCAATGTGCGCGGGTGCGATCGTCAATGCCCGGATTCCGCATGTGATTTACGGCACACGCGATCCAAAGGCGGGCGCGGTCGACAGCTTGTACCAACTGCTCACCGATGAGCGGTTGAATCATCGTTGTCGTGTTGTCGAAGGCGTCGAAGTGGAGGCTTGCAGGTCGTTGCTTCGGACATTCTTTCAGCGGCAGCGAGCCTTGGGAAAGAAGTAGTCGAAAAAACCACCGCGATCACGCTATCATTCAGATATGTCAGAACCCGACATTCAAAAGAAACTCGACTACGACCTGATCGAACCAGTCGGTCGCCGAGTCGTGATTCGCAAGGACGACAACAAACGCCAGACGCGTAGCGGCATCGCGCTGCCGGATTCGCACGAGATTCCTGTCATCACCGGCCGGGTCATTGCGATCAGTCATGAACTGGAAAACGACGAAGATGTGACGCTGAAGGCCTATGACAAGGTTCTGTTCGATCCGCGTGAAGCGATTCCGGTCGAACTCGAGCATGACAACCGTCTGTTCGTCGTCCATATTGATCGCGTGCTGGCGATCTTTCGAAAAACAAGCGAATCGGAGAAGGGAAGGGCGTCATGAGTGCAGCCTCGGGAGATGTTTCAGGCGGGCCGGATGATTCGATGGTGGGCGTGCTGCTCGTCGGGCACTGCACGCCCGATTCCAGTCACCTGACGATGGCCGTGCGTCGGGCCGCACCGAAGGCCGTCGTGCGGCGCGCGGAAGATGACGCAGACGTGCTTCGAGCAATCGAATCCGGCGATTTGCTCCTGATCAATCGTGCGATGGAGCCGGGCTTCTCGCATGCCGACGGAAACGAGTTGATCAAGTCCCTCAAGAGCCGGCATCCGAACGCACGCCTGATGTTGATCAGCAACTATGAATCGTCGCAGGCCCAGGCAATCGCCGACGGGGCACAGCCGGGCTTCGGAAAGTCATCGCTCATGAAGCCCGAGACCACCGACCTGATTCGACGGGCGATGTCGATTTAGACCCAGGCCGACCGCCACAGCGCGCCCGACACGGCAAGGCTGCATGATGCCAAGTCACGAATCATCGCCCTCAGTTCTCGGCGAGAAGCTCTGTCAGATGATCTTCTCCGGTGCTCGCATCGAACACGTGCGCGCCCACCGCATCGATGCTGCGTTTGATGTGCCGATGCATGTCCATGCCGATCTGCTCCAGATCGATTTCATTCACGGATGCACAGGGCGGGTCGTGACATCACATTCAGAACGGCAGACGCCAGCACCGCGCGGGATTTTGCACGCAACGCGCGGGATTTTGCACGCAACGCGCGAGGTTTCACATGGAGCACGCGAGGTGCCGCACGCCATCACGCCGCACGCGGTAGCCATGATCGGCCCGGGCACGGCACACGCGATGTCGCTCGTGCCTGTCGATGCTTCGGCGTCGGTCGTGCACGTGCGCATCGAATTGTCGGCGGGCGTGACGCGTGAGTCGCTCAAAAGCATCCGCGACGAGCTGAGTCGGTTGATCGTCGTCCAATCGGGCCTGAGCGCGATGAGTCAGTTGCAGGCAGCCTTGACCGATGTGTGGCGGCTCTGGGTCGCGGATCGCGGGGATTCGCTGCTCGCAAGGGCAAGACTGGCCCATGCGATCGCGCTCTGGCCCGCCGAGGTTGTGGCGGTCGGTTCGACGGTGGCGTCACGAGATTTGGCCGTTTGCGCGTCGAGCCGAACGTCCAGCCGGTCGTGCCGGGCATCGAAAAGCCCCGACGACGGCCGACTCGACTCCGCCCTCACGCTCATGGAGCGTCGCCTCTCGCAACCGCCGTCACTCGATGAACTCGCACGCGCTTCAAACATGTCCGTACGACATTTCTCACGACGATTCCGCGAGGCGTTCGGCGTATCGGCGCTCGATTACTTCGATCGAAAGCGGCTCTCGCTCGCCCAGCACGTACTCGCCTTCGAGAGCCAAAGCGTCTCCGAGGCTGCCAGCAGGCTTGGCTTCAGCTCGGCGGCCGCGTTCTCACGATGGTTCACCCTAGCCTCCGGTCAGACGCCCGGTAGCTACCGCGATCGCCCGCACGTCCTCTAATTCTGTGCCTGCCAACTCCCAACACAATGGCCGGATGCGCTAATCAGATTGTCCGCCCATGGGATCGACGATCGATCGAAATCGGGTAGGCTCCGTACACTATGGCTACTCGACGAATCGGCGTGATTCTAAATGGCGTGACCGGGCGAATGGGAACCAACCAGCACCTCGTGCGGTCGATCCTCGCGATCATCAAGCAGGGCGGAATTCGTGTCAGGCCGGACCTTGTGCTGATGCCTGATCCGATCCTCACCGGCCGCAATGCTGATAAACTCGCAGAGCTGGCGAACCGTCACAAGGTCGATCAGCCGCTGAAATACACCACGGACGTTCAGGGCGCGCTCGACGGAAAACACGGTGATTACGAAGTCTTCTTCGACGCCTCGGGTACTCTCCAACGCGCTCAATTCGTCGAAATGGCAGTCAAAGCCAAGAAGGCAATCTATTGCGAAAAGCCGACCGCGGTCAGCACCGCCGAAGCGCTCCGCCTCGCCAAGCTGTGCGAAGACGGTGGTGTGAAGAACGGCGTGGTGCAGGACAAACTCTTTCTCCCCGGCCTGCGCAAGATTCGCATGCTCAGGGAACTCGGTTTCTTCGGGAAAATCCTCTCCGTCAAGGGCGATTTCGGCTACTGGGTCTTCACAGGAATGGACTTCGATCAGCCCGCGCAACGTCCAAGCTGGAACTACCGCGCCGAAGATGGCGGCGGACTGATGATCGACATGTTCTGTCACTGGGAATACGTCATCGGGAACCTCTTCGGGCCGGTCAAGAAACTCGTCGCGTATGGTCGAACAGACATCCCCGAGCGACGTGATGAATCGGGGAAGCCTTATGCCTGCACCGCCGATGACAGCGCTTATGCGATCTTTGTGCTCGAAGACGGGACAGTCTGTCAGTTCAACAGCTCGTGGTGCACCCGCGTGCGTCGCGACGACCTCCTGACGATTCAAGTCGACGGTGACAAGGGATCTGCAGTGTCGGGATTGCGCGAGGTGTTTGTCCAAAGCGCTGCCGAGACGCCAAAGCCTGTCTGGAATCCCGATATTCCGCAGCCGATCAATTTCTATTCCAACTGGCAGCAGGTTCCGAACAACATCGAGTACGATAATGGTTTCAAAATCCAGTGGGAGATGTTTCTCCGACATGTCGCCTTAGATGAGCCGTGGAGGTATTCGCTACGCGAAGGGGCCAAGGGCGTACAGCTTGCCGAGTTGGGCATGCAGAGCTGGAAGAGCGGTTCGTGGGTCGATGTACCAAAGCTCTAAGACATAAGGACCGAATGCACGCGATCGCTTTGGTTCGATCGAAAATCAAGGAAAGTTGACCATGAATCATCCGCTATCCAGGCTTGCCATTCATACAATGACGAACAAGCCTTGGTCGCTGCGCGAGTGTTGCGACGCCTATGCAAAGGCAGGTGTGGGCGGCGTGAGCGTCTGGCGGAACGTGATCGAACCGATCGGTATCGAGGAGGCGTCACGGATCGTCGGCGATTCCGGGCTTAAGGTTCCGGCCCTGGTGCGGGGTGGGTTCTTTGTGTCGCGCGACGAGGCGAAGCGTAATGCGTCAATTGGCGAGAACAAGAAGTGCATCGATGAGGCCGCGGCGCTGGACGCAGAGATGGTGGTGCTGGTGGTCGGAGCTGAGGTCGGAGTGCCGCTGCATGAAGCGAGAAAACAGGTCGCCGACGGCATCGCGAAATGTCTTGACCACGCCGCGTCCAACCACGTGAAGCTCGCGATCGAGCCGCTCCATCCCATGTACGCGGCAGACCGATCGTGCATCAACCGCATGGCGGACGCTCGGTACATCTGCGAACAACTCAAAAGCCCATGGATCGGAATCGCCGCCGACGTGTTCCATGTCTGGTGGGATCCTGATCTGGCGTCGGAGATCGCTCGGGCTGGTCGACACGGGACGCTGTTTGGCTTTCATGTGTGCGACTGGAAGCCGGTGATGAGCGACATGCTGAATGATCGGGGCCTGATGGGTGAAGGTGCGATCGACATTGCGTCAATCCGTGCCGACGTGGAACGGGCCGGATTCGAAGGGATGATCGAAGTCGAAGTCTTTTCGAGTCATCATTGGTCGCGCAATCAGCATGAGTTTCTGGCTGACATCTTGCGCGCGTATCAGAATCATTGTTGAACGCGTGCATGACTGCACACGTGTCTGATCGACAAGTTGCCACGCATGTGGATTTTGCTGATCGAAAGGGAAATGGACGAGCATGAAGATTCCGACCAACATCGACGCCGCCTCGCTCAAGCCCGCGCTGCAGCGTACCTTCGAACTCGCCGCTCGAAAGGTTCGCGCGATCGATAGGCGATGGGATTCCGGAAAGGGCACGCCGGTGTTTACTGTCAAGGGGCAGTACACGTCGCGCGGCTGGACGGAATGGACTCAGGGATTCCAGTACGGCTGTGCGATTCTTTGTGCCGATGCGATGGGGGACGAAAAGCTCCTGGAACTCGGTCGAAAGCGCACCGTCGATCAGATGGCTGCCCACGTGACGCACATCGGCGTGCACGATCACGGATTTAACAACCTCAGCACTTACGGAAATCTACGTCGGCTTGTTCTGGAAGGGCGCACACGACATAACGTGTGGGAGCTAGCGTTTTATGAGATGGCGCTCAAGGCGTCGGGCGCTGTGCAGGCGGCGCGATGGCAGGGAACGCATCCCGCACGCGACGCGGCGGGAATCAAGCGGACGGCGGGAGCGCAGCAACTTGGGTACATCTACAGCTTCAACGGGCCGCATTCCCTCTTTGTCGATACCATGCGAACGACGCGCATCCTCGGCGTGGCTTGGCAACTCGGGCATCGCCTGATGCACGAAAACGACAAGGCCGCCGATCTACTCAAACGCAGCGTGCTGCACGGGCTTGCGACCAACCAGTACGTCGTCTTCCACGGCGACAGCGAACACACCTACGACGTACGCGGTCGCACGGCTCATGAGGCAGTCTTTAACCGCAATGACGGCCTCTTTCGGTGTCGATCGAGCCAGCAGGGATACTCACCGTTCAGCACATGGACACGCGGCCTCGCGTGGGCAGTGCTGGGGTATGCAGAACAGCTAGAGTTCCTCGCGACGATCGACGATGCCACATTCAAGAACAGCGTCGGTCTTAAAAAGGCGGACGTCATGCGAGCCTTCGAAATGGGCGCGATCGATACCGCCGACCATTACATCCACGACGTCACGGCGTCGGACGGAATCCCGTACTGGGACGACGGCGCACCGGGCATGTCCAAGCTCGGCGAATGGCGCGATCGACCCGCCGATCCGTTTAATGATCACGAACCCGTCGATGCCAGCGCAGCGGCAATCGCAGCGCAGGGCCTGCTCCGACTCGGCGCTTACCTCGGTCGAAAGGGAAGTCGATACACTCACGCAGGCCTCACCGTCGCACGCACTCTGATGGCCGAGCCTTATCTCTCGACATCCACCAAGCACGAAGGCCTGCTCCTGCATTCGGTCTACCATCGCCCGAACAACTGGGATTTCATCCCGCCTGGAAGTCGAATCCCTTGCGGTGAATCAAGCCTGTGGGGCGATTACCACCTGCTTGAATTAGCGGTCTATCTGCAGCGCGTCGTCGAGAAGAGGCCTTACCTGACGTTCTTTGATGCCTGATGCGGATAAGAGATTGTGTCACACGTGAATTGAAGGCCGACTGTCCACATGTTGAGGGAGGTAAGTGATGAGCAAACGACCCGTGGCCCTGGTGACTGGCGGATCGCGCGGCATCGGCTTTGGCGTGGCGCGGGAGCTCGCGCGGAACGGATTCGATGTCGTGATCAACGGCCGGCGCGAGGCAAACGACGTCGCGGATGCGATTCGTGAGCTTGAGTCGCTCGGAGCATCCGTGCTTTACTGCAGAGCCGACATCCAACAACTCGCCGACCACGCTCCGATGTTGGACGAAATCGAGAGGCG
This sequence comes from Planctomycetaceae bacterium, assembly GCA_027487775.1. Classification (GTDB taxonomy): domain Bacteria; phylum Planctomycetota; class Phycisphaerae; order Tepidisphaerales; family Tepidisphaeraceae; genus JAIYCY01. The sequence goes on along the minus strand of JAIYCY010000010.1, from coordinate 30,735 downwards.
ATTCGGACGATTGGACGTACTGGTCAACAACGCTGGCGTCGCGCCCGACGTGCGGGCCGATGTGCTTGAGGCCGGGCCGGAGAGTTTTGATCGCTTGATTTCCATCAATCTTCGCGGGCCTTACTTTCTGACACAGCAGGCCGCCAATCGCATGATCGCGAAGCGTCGCGCGGGTTTTGCCGGACCGATGTCGGTTGTCTTTGTCAGCTCGATCAGCGCGACAGTCGCGAGCGTCAATCGCGGAGACTATTGCATCAGCAAGGCTGGTGTGGCGATGGCGGCACAGCTTTGGGCGGTGAGGCTTGCGGAATTTGGGATCGATGTCTTTGAGGTCAGGCCTGGCATCATCGCGACCGACATGACGAGTGGCGTGAAGGAAAAATATGATCGGCTGATCGAAGGTGGTTTGACGCTGAACAAGCGATGGGGAACACCGGAAGACGTCGGCCGGGCAGTGCGCGTGCTGGCTGCGGGCGAGATTCGATACGCGACCGGCGCGGTGCTGCTCGTGGACGGCGGACTGACGAGCCAGCGACTTTAGGCTCTCGCATCGCTGCCATCAGTGGCAAACCGATACAGCGATGGTTTGATGAGTTGATCGTTGTTGATCGATTGATGATGTGGATGAATCGGAGATGAAGCCATGAGCGTGATGGACCAACTGTCAAAGCATCGACTACTTCCTGTGATTGTGATTGACGACGCAGAGCAGGCACTGCCGCTGGCTGATGCATTGGTGGCGGGCGGACTGCCCGTCGCGGAGGTCACGCTACGAACGCCCGCCGCCGCAGAGTCGATCAAGCGGATGGCTGCGCGCGGCGGACTGATCCTGGGCGCCGGAACGGTGCTCAACGTCGATCTCTGCAAGCAGGCGATGGATTGTGGCGCAAGCTACATCGTCACGCCGGGGTTGAATCCGAAAGTGGTCGACTATTGCGTCGCACATCACATTCCAATCACGCCGGGCGTCAGCACGTGCACGGAGATTGAAATGGCCCTGGACCGCGGCGTCAGTACGGTGAAGTTCTTCCCCGCCGAAAGCATCGGAGGATCAAAGGCGCTCCGCGCAATCTGCGCGCCGTACGGGCATGTGCGATTCGTCCCCACCGGCGGAATCACGCAGGAAACACTTGCCGGCTATCTCTCGATCAAACAGGTGATCGCGGTTGGTGGAAGCTGGATGGTGGCCAAGGATCTACTGAACAGCGGGCGATGGGACGAAGTCACACGGCTGACTCGCGCGGCAGTTGAGTCGGTCAAGTCTCAGAAGATCTAAAGATCTAATCCTTGTTCCCTCCGCTGTTTCACGCGCGTTGCACTCGAATGTGTGCTGATTGCCATTCGATCGGATCAGATCGGTCTCTGCTTCTGAAGGACGAGTCTCCTTGTTGTGGTAAGTTCACGCGCGGTCAGCGTCTCCGCTTGATTTGTATTCGGTGTATTTCTTCGCGCTGCCTTTGACGACATCCGCTGGATACTTCGCGTGATTCTTGGCAAGTTTTCGTTGAAAGGCCCCGGCGAGATTGATGTTGCGATCGGCAGAGATAAGCAGGAGCCAGCCGAGGACGTCGGCGAGTTCGTCGGCGAGGTCTTCGCGATGTTCTTGTAGATGTCGTTCGAGTTCTTCGCCGTTCTTCCATTGAAAGAGTTCCAGCAACTCTGCTGCCTCGAGAACAAGCGAGAGGGCCTGATCCTTTGGGTTGTGAAACTGCTTCCAGTCGCGCTCGTCGCGAAACTGCACAAGCTGCCGCGCCATCTCGGAAAGTCGTTCTGAGGGCGTCGGGGGGTCGATCGATGCTTGACTTGGATCGCTCATGCAAAGGTTCGGAAAAGTTGTCAAAGCGCTGCCCCGAGGCTGAGAAGCACATAAACGCCACCAAGTAGCAGCAACACTCCGCCCTCGCTGCGACCGATCCTGAACAGGCCGAGCGAACCGGGCAAAATCAAAAGCGAAGCAATGACCAGCACGAGCGCGTCAACGCGTGCGACCTGCAAGGGCACCGCGATCGCGCGAGGAAGCAGTGCTCCATCTACCGACGTCGGTGCGGCACCGGTTGGCGCTGTAGCACCGGTTGGTGGTGTAGCACCGGTTGGTGGTGTAGCACCGGTTGGTGACATAACGCCAGTAGGCGGTGTTGCGTGTGTTGATGCGCTGGCAGCGTTCGGAGCTTCCAACGCTGCATCGGACACGGTATTCGTCAATCGCGGATCAGGGACAGAAGATGTCGATGCAGAAGCGGACGCTTGCGGCTCGAGCCAACGCAGCGCCGGCTCGACAGAGGGCTGCCAGTGATGGGATTGACTCTGGATTGCCGCGACGAGTGGTGCTACGAAGCAGATCGAGAAGAGTGCGGTCGTAATGAGCAGCGATCCTGCCGTTGATGGAGGATCTTGATGCGATGCTGCTGGCGTCGCCCGACCAAGAGAGGGTCTGAGTTGATCCACGAGAATAGGCGCGATGAGCCACGGTGCGAACAAGAAACTCCCGATGAGCAGTTCGGAGCTGAAGCCCATGCGATAGAGCGTGGGCGGGGCACCCACGAGAATGAGAATGCCCGCGACAGCGATCACGACTGCGGCGGGTATCACGAGCAGGAACGGCAGGATCGGACTGCGTGCCTTCGAGGTCGGGGCGGGCGCGGAGGAACCTGAGACGTGTGCTTGATGGCGTGTGACGGCAAAGAGCGCGCTAAGACCTAGAACGACAAGAACGGTTGCAAAGAGCAGATCAAGTCGACCGAAATGACCTAGCACCAGTGCCGCGATGGCGGGGGCAAAGAGGAGGCTCCAGCCTCGCGTGGTGGCCCGTCGGATGTCTGGATCCAGCCGCGCATTGGAACGGCCGAGGATCAGCGTGAGTCCGAGGCCAGCGGTCATCGCTACGGCAGCGACCGCGAATGGAAGATGGATCGCCAGATCCCACTTGCCCATGGCGAGCGCGACGCACGAGGTCGCGAGTACGAGCGTGGCGAGGATCGTCCCGCGGGCGATGTCGAAGCTGGGCACGCTGAGCTTTGTCGAACTCCCAGCGACTCCGGATGATGCCGGCTTCCCGACCACGCGCAGCGCAAATGCGGTGGTGAGATAGATCAACAACGGACCGGCCGCGAGGAGCAGCTCGGCGAGTCTCGCGGGCTGGATCGAGGCGAGTTGCATATCGAATCACTGACAACGTTTGAAGGTCTGTGCGACGAAGGTGCACCGGTTCGGGATCGAGCAATCAAAGAATGCACGATCAATGATGATGTCCGCCCGGGCCGTGCACGTGTCCGTGATCGAGTTCTTCCTTGGTTGCAACGCGAACATCGACAACGGTCACGTTGAACGTCAGATCAACGCCGGCGAGCGGGTGATTCGCATCGACGGTGACGTCGGACTCGGTCAGCGCGGTGACGCGAACCATGAAGGCCTGGCCCTGAGGATCGTTGGCCTGGAATTGTTGCCCGACGGTGATCATCTGGTCTTTCGGAAAGCTGGTCCGGGGCACGACGCCGATGAGATTCGGATTTTTAGGGCCATAAGCCTGGTCGGACGGAATCGTGACCTTGAATTGTTCCCCAGCGGATCGACCCGCGAGGGCGGCCTCGAGGCCCGGGATGATGTTCTTGTGGCCGTGCAGGTAGGGCAGGGGTTGGCCCTCGGGGCTTTGATCAAGCGTCGTGCCGTCGGGTCCGGTGAGGATGTATTGAATGCGTGCGACGTGTCCGGGTGCGATCTGCATGAGGGCCTTTCGGAGTTTGGATGGATCGAGACGCTAACCGACCGGGCGATGCGTGTCGATCCATTGGGTCCATGGTGGCAGGAAATCAATCGGCCTGCGTGATTGGATGCGTACTGCAGGCGGCGAGTTCATTCGAGCGGCGGAAGCTTGCTGAGTTTCCGTTGCAGGCTGCGGCGGTGGATCCCCAGCTTTCGTGCTGCCTGCGAGATGTTGCCGGCGCAGTCGGCAAGAATGCGCTGGATATGTTCCCACTCGACGCGGGCGAGACTCGGGGCGGCGTCGGGCGCGGGCGCTTCGTGCTCTCGTTCGCGTTCGAAGGCGGCGAGGATCTGGTCGGTGTCCACCGGTTTAGTGAGATAGTCGCGCGCACCGCGACGCACCGCCTCGACTGCCGTTGCGATCGAGCCGTAACCCGTGAGGACGACGATATCGATGTCGGGATCGATCTTGGCAAGCTCGGTGATCAGATCCAGGCCGGCGGTGTTGGTGGATGCACCGTTCATCGACGGCATGCGCATGTCCACGATCGCGCGAGGCGGGGCGTGCCGCCGAGCAAGGACTACAGCTTCTTCAAAACTGGCGGCGGCATAGATCGTGTACAAGCGCGTCTGCAGCGCGCGAACAAGCCGATTCCGAAATATCTGATCGTCGTCAACAACCAGAATCGAAGGAAGATCACTCTTGGGCTGATGACTCGGCGGTGGGGTGGTTTGCATGATTCGTTCCGCAGGCGATTTTGGTATGTGGCGACATCGCAAGACGAGATTGTCGCAGGTGGATGAACTGTCGCAGCGTTACATCGGAACGCGAGAGTGTAGCGGATTGTCGCAGTTGAGGAAGTGTCAGGACACCGCAGAAGCGGATTCGGTCGGCAGGCACGCCAATCGAATCGGGGCTGTTCATCAGTCGCGTGGGAACGACTGATTGGACTGTCATCCAGGATTGACGAGACTGCGAGCAAGGAACGATCGGACGATGGATCAGGTGTGGAAGATTTCGATGCAGACATGGCGCGTGCTGAAGCGTGAAGCGGAGCAGTGCTGGCCGAACGAGGCGTGTGGCCTGCTCGTGACGACGTTGGATCAGGAGATCGCGTGCGGGAACGTACGATGGCTTGAAGCGATCAGCGTGGAGAATCGGGCGACCGGGGCACGTCTGTCGAGTTGGTACGAGATCGATCCACGCGATTGGATGCGGATCGAGCGAGATGCCGATACGAGCGGGCGGCGGGTGGTCGGTGTGTGGCACTCCCATCCGAACGGTGATCCGATACCGAGCCGGGCGGACGGGGAACATGCATTTCCGGGGTTGGTTTACTTGATTCTGGGGATGGCACAGCGCGAATCTGGCGAAGCATTGGCCGGATCGGAGGCCCGATGGGTCGAGGGATTGAGTGGGATAAAACCGGGAGGCAGGGTGACCGGGCATGGGGCGTGGGTCTACCATGAGGGGCATGGCGCGGGCAGATTCGAGCCCGTTGCGTGTGAACTTGAATCTCAAGACGATTCCCGATAGGAAAAGGGACGATTAGTGTATCTTGGCTTTGCCAGCGGACGATTTGAGTCTGCGTCGAGGGTCGGTTGAAACATCCATTTGGAGTCGATTTATGCCACGGAAACCTGAAGGTCGCGTTTACAACAACATCATCGAAACCATCGGCGGAACACCGCTTGTACGCGTCAATCGGCTCTTGCCTGCGGGTGCTGCGACGGTGCTTGCCAAATGCGAGTTCTTTAATCCGCTTGCGAGCGTTAAAGATCGCATCGGCCTCGCCATGATCGAAGCCGCCGAACGGGAAGGCAAAATCGACGCCGATACCGTCATCATCGAACCGACCAGCGGTAACACCGGTATCGCCCTCGCCTTCGTATGCGCGGCCAAGGGGTATCGACTGATTCTGACGATGCCAGAGAGCATGAGCCTCGAACGTCGACGCATCCTCAAGGCGCTCGGCGCGGAACTCGTCCTCACCCCCGCCGCCGAACGCATGCGCGGGGCGATCAACCGGGCGAGCGAATTGCTCAATGAGCATCCCAAGGCATTCATGCCGATGCAGTTTGCCAATCCCGCGAACGTGAAAATTCACCACGAAACCACCGCCGAGGAAATCTGGCAAGACACCGGCGGAAAGGTCGATTTTATCGTCGCAGGTGTCGGCACGGGCGGAACCATTACCGGTGTGGCCGAGATCATCAAAAAGCGGAATCCGAGTTTCAAGGCTATCGCGGTCGAGCCGGTGAGCAGCCCCGTGATCACCCAAAAACTCGCCAACGAGCCGCTCGTGCCAGGCCCGCACAAAATCCAAGGCATCGGAGCAGGATTTGTCCCCGACAATCTCCATACCAACATCGTTGATGAAGTGATCAAGGTGTCTGACGACGATGCGTTCGCCTGGGGCCGTCGCCTTGCGCGGGAAGAAGGAATCCTGGGCGGTATCAGCAGCGGGGCCAACATGTGCGCCGCGGCTCAAGTCGCGCAGCGCCCCGAAAACAAAGGCAAAACCATCGTCACGATCATGTGCAGCTTCGGCGAACGCTATCTGAGCACCCCGTTGTATGAAGAAGTGTGATACGAGTTGTGGCTCGCGAAAGGCACTTTGACTTACATCGATCTTCACACCCACTCAACCGCCAGCGACGGAACACTCTCGCCGCGCGAACTTGTGCAGTGTGCCGCACGATCTTCGCTCTCTGCCCTGGCGCTGACCGATCACGACACCACCGCCGGTCTCGCCGAGGCGGCTGATGAGGCGCGCGTGCTCGGCATCGACTTCATCCCCGGCATCGAGATCTCCTGCGCCTATCCACGCCCGGGAACGATGCATCTGCTCGGCTATGGCATCGATCCGAACAGCCCGATCCTTTCCAGAACACTCGGCGATCTGGTTCAGGCCCGCTATGAACGCAATCGTCAAATCATCAAGACGCTCAATGCACAGGGCATCGCCATCACCGATGAACACGTCGCGCGAATCGCCGGGCGCGGCGTCGTCGGTCGACCTCACATCGCTGCCGCGCTGATCGAACTCGGCGTGGTCAAAACAAGCGCGCAAGCCTTCTCGCAATATCTCGGGCAGGGAGGTAGCGCTTACGCAGACAAGGAACGGCTTACCGCACGCGAAGCGATCGACTTGATTCACTCCGCCGGCGGGATCGTTTCGCTCGCGCACCCCGTCCAACTTCGTAAACAAAACCGCGCCCAGCTTCGCGAGGAGATCAAGACGCTCGCGGATCTTGGTCTTGATGCGGTCGAGGTCCTGCATTCGGATCATCCAGAACACGTCGTCGACATGCTTGAAGGCTGGGCCGAGCGATTCGGCCTGCTCAAGACCGGCGGAAGCGATTTTCACGGATCGAACAAGCCGCACATCACCATCGGTTTCGCCCAGCGACTCCGCGTGCCGGAGGCCTATCTCAGTGCGATCCGCGAGCACTTGTCAAAGCTCGCTCGATCGGATTGATCAACTCGTTTACCATTCATCCGATGATCGAGCGTCGCGTCATTCTCTTTTCCGGGCACGTCCAGGGGGTTGGCTTTCGCTACCAGGTGCGAACCGCAGCGCTCGAACTTCCGGTCAAAGGCTTCGTGCGCAATCTCAACGACGGACGCGTCGAACTCGTCGTCGAAGCCAAGCCCGCCGACATCGATCGACTCGTTTCCGACATTCGCGACCGCATGAGCGATTACATCCAGCATGTCGAAAATCGGGTCGAGTCATCCACTGGAGAATTTCTCGCTTTCGAGATCCGGCGATGAGCGAACAACAGCGCGATCGCAATCCGTCGCACGATCATCGTGCTTCTCTCGGTCAATGTGATTCGCACGATCAATGTGCTTCGCACGATCGCAATTCATCTGACGGGGCCCAACCGAAACTCCTCCGGCCGACCGATGCCGCTCAGCTTCGCGGCGCGTGGCGCAGTCCATTTCATGCAGACACGAAACTTCTCGTCGAAGTCGGTACATGGAATGGCTCGATGCTCCGCGCGGCGGTTTTGCATGAGTCCATTTCGCCAAGCCCGCCCCAGATCCTGTGCGTCGGCATCGACTGGAAACGAAAAACACTGATCGAAGCCATCCACGCCATCGACATTGTTCCAGACCAGCGCCGCCAACACGTTCGGTTCGTCCTCGGGCGTGCACAGGATATGCCCGACTGGTTCGCGCCAGGCGAAATCGACGAGATATGGATCCTGCATCCCGAGCCGAGCGATCGCCCGCAGGAGCGCGCTCATCGACTCGTCAACGCGAACTTCCTGCTATCGATCGCAGCACTCTTAAAAATCGGCGGAACGATTCACATCAAGACCGATCATGCTGGCCTTTATGCATGGATACTCGGCCTCTTTGGGATTGACGCACCCGCACACTTTTCCAATCCCGCTCAAGACAGAAATGCCCGCGACGTCGATGGAAGACGTCTGCGGGTCAGGCAACGCGACCTGCTTGCCGAGGATGATCGTTCGACGTGTGACGATACGCTCGTGCGCGTTCTGAGCATCATCGGACAGAGTCACGATTTCTGGAGCGACATCGAACGGGCCGGAGCGTCGGCGGGCGTCCCCGCTGGTCACGTCCTGACGCGATACATGAGCGGCTACGAGCAACGCTTTGTCGCACGCGGCCGACCGATCTACGCGATCTCCGCCCAACGTGCTGATCCCGCCCGGCTGTGTCCATAAGTCGAATTCATCCTCAAAAGACGAGGCACGAGGACTCAAAAGACGAGGCACGAGGACTCAAAAGACGAGGCACGAGGACTCGCAAAAATGATCAGATCGGTGTATGATCCCCCGTCCTCCGGCCCCCTGGCGGAATTGGCAGACGCGGCGGATTCAAAATCCGCTTCCCGCAAGGGAGTGTGGGTTCAAGTCCCACGGGGGCCATCTTCTGGCTGATACTACCGTGCTTGGCACAGAAGTGCGCGATATCTTTCCCAGCTTCACATTTGACATCTTGTAGAGTGCCGGTGAAATCCGTTGCGATTCGATCTCGTCCGGATCTTTGGCATATGCTATAACAAGGGCCGCCCATGAAACGTCAGCCTTCTGTCATCCTCGTGTCGTTGGTCCTGTCGACTCATGCAGCGGTCGCTCATGCGCAGAACCGCTCTCTCGGAATTGACATCTCCGCGTGGCAGGGAAACTGGTCCACCACGATGTGGGCCACCGCCAAGCGAAGCCCGTCACAATCCGTCAATGGGATTCCCGGTGACGGACGCGATTTCGTCTTTCTCCGTTCAAGCCGCGGCGGAACCACTGGCGTCTATAACCAGTCTGATCCCAACAACAATCTCGGTGGGAACACGCTGTCGCAGCGCTACGACGACCCTTTCTTTGTTCAGAACATCACGCGCGCAACTGCAGCGGGTTTGTTTGCGGGATCCTACCACTTTTCCAGGCCCGACATCATCTCGACCACGCTCAACGCAGAAGGCATCGCAAATACCGGGGCCGACGAAGCCGATCATTACATCCAGATGGCAGGCGCTTGGATGAGGCCCGGCTATCTCATGCCCGTCTTCGATCTCGAAACCGGCGACGGCATCCGAACAGATAGCGCAATCGCACAATTCTGTCTCGACTTCTCTAATCGAGTCTTCGCCGTCATGGGCATTCGTCCCATGATGTACATCAACGGCAACTACGCCCAAAACGTCATCGGTGGGGCGTCGAGCACCCTGCGAACTCAAGTCGTCCAGAACTTTCCCCAGCTTTGGGTCGCAAGATATCCCAACGAGACCAATCCGTCGTCCATCGATGTCCAAACGGTGCAGCCCAACGCATCTTTCGTCAACCTCTACGGACCTTGGGACGATTTCGGAAATCCTCAGCCCTGGACGTTCTGGCAACACACCGCCAACGGGCGATTGAATGCCTCCGGCGCGAACGCTCCCATCGATCTCAACGTCGCCAACGGCGGAATCGAATTCGTCAAGGATCAACTCGTCCCGGCGATTCTGGTGGGTAACTCCAACGTGGATTGGTCGACGCTCTCGGCGTGGAACAGCGGTCAGACTCCGATCGCGCCCGTGCAAGGGCCCGGTCAGCCTGCGCGTGTTGGCACGCTTGTACTGCCCACCACGCGCCTGCCCGGAGTTCATGACACCGTCATTCTCGATCGCGCGACCGCCAATCCGATCGTCACGCTCTCAACTGGCTCACACAGCATTCGCAAACTCATCACACGCGAGACGCTCAACCTGAGCGGCGGTGTGCTCAACATCAATTACGTTCCGTCGGCGGACTCGACGCCATTCAGTGCGCGGTTTTCGTCGAACGTCACCTTGTCGGGCAGTGCCTCTTTGAGTGTTCACACGATTCAAGTGGACGCCGCGCATGTGTTTGCCCTGAGTGGTGGATCAATCACGTTCAACCGTATCCAGCTTCAGCCTGCAGTGACGACGCCCGCGCGAATCAATTTCACGGGCGATGTCACCGTGACTCCGCTGAACGACGCAGCGGCAACGATCAGTCCGATGAGCGGATCGGGATCGATCGGTGTTGTTGATCTCGGCGGTGGACAACGGGCGATCACGCTCAATGACGGCGCGGCGTCAATTGATCTGTCGATCGACGTCCCGATTCAAAGCGGCGGGATCATCAAACGCGGCCCGGGCACACTCCGACTCAACGCCGCCAACATCTACACCGGTGCGACCGCCCTTGAACAAGGTACGACCATCGTCCGCGTGGCTTCACTCGCACATCGCCCGATCATCGGCGGTGGGTCTTTCTCGCCCGGCGGGGCCGACCTGCGAGGTGGAACGCTTGTGTTCGATTACTCCGGTACATCCTCGCCCGCAGCGCAGATCATCTCGATCCTGTCTGCGGGCTTTGCGTCGAATTACACCACCGGGCTGCTTTTCACAACGCTTCCATCGGATCCCAGCGTCGGCATCGGCATGCTCGACGACGGCGTGAGCAGTGTCAGACTGGCACGCGCACTCTATGGCGATGCCAATCTCGATTCTATTGTCGATTTCTCGGATCTCCTCGCGCTCGCCCGCGCATTCAACCAGCCGGGAACGTGGGTTGCAGGCGACTTCAATTACGACGGGACTGTCGGTTTCCCTGATCTGCTAGCGCTCGCTCGAAACTTCAACATGATGCTTTCTGCGTCCGGTCCGGCGAGCACCGGCGATGGATTTATCACCGGATCATTTGAGGGTGACTGGAGTTTGGCCCTCTCGCAAGTACCGGAGCCCGCGACCATGGGACTGATCGGTTGTGTCGGCGCGACGATGCTTGCCCGACGAAGACGTTGAATCGCAATCGATCATTTTGCGATGCGATCGATCGGACAAGGGCTAGAGCGGTTGGTGGTTAGAGCGGGGGGTTGGCGGACGGGTCGGATTTAAGCAGGCGGTAAAGTTTGAGGATGTCGTCTCGAAGTGGTGCGCCCAGGGTCATGGGCTTGAGCGTGATCGGATGCGTGAAGGTGATCTCGTAGGCATGTAACGCCTGCCGCTCAAATCGATAGGGAAGTTCATCCGATCCGAAGGGCGCCTTCGTCGATTCGACGACCTTTCCGCCGTAAAGCGTGTCGCCGACGATTGGATGACCCTGGTGGGAGAGGTGCACGCGAAGTTGGTGCGTGCGACCGGTCTTGGGGAAAAGCTTGATGAGACTGAACCGCTCGGCGGGCATCGGCTTGCGATGATCGGCGGCGTGTTGACCACTGGTGAGATTGAGGGTCGACGATTCGCCTGCGATGACATCGATGGCTTCCAGAACCTGATATCGCGTGACAGCAGACTTTGCGCCGGATTCGATTTTGCGTACGGCCATCTTTTCACGGATGAATTTGTCGCGACCGATCGGCAGGTCGATGACGTCTTCGAGGAGTTCGGGCACGCCGTGACTGATGGCCAGATACGTCTTCTGGATGGTGCGCAGCTCGAACTGTCGGGCAAGTCGCCAGTGGGCTTCGTCGGTTTTTGCAACAAGCATGACGCCTGTCGTGTTGCGGTCGAGGCGATGCAGAATACCCGGACGCCAGGGGCCGTTAACCTTGCTGAATGAATGGCCGTGGACTTGCCCGTAGTGGATCAGGGCGTTGACGAGCGTTCCGTTCCAGACGCCGCGGGCAGGGTGGACGATCAGGCCTGTCTGCTTGTTGATCGCGAGGATGTAGTCGTCCTCATAAACAATCTCGAGCGGAATATCCTCCGGTTCGATCGTCTCCGCGCGTGGCGGAGGCGCAACCACAGCGACGATGTCGCCCTGCTTGGGGCGATAGCTCGCCTTGGTCCGCTTGCCATTGACGGTGAGAAGCCCCTCGTCGATCAGATCTTGAACGGCGTTACGTGTGAGATAGCCCACGCGATCGACCACGTACTGATCGACACGACGATCCAGATTCTTTGAGAGGGTCCAACTGAGATTTCGCGGCTGACCCGAAACGGGCATCGACTCGGATGATTCTTCATCCGAGTCGTCCATCTCGATCTCATTTTCATCAGCCATGAGGTATTGAACACGAAGTGACAAAGGTCGAAGGTGAATCATTGCCGCGAAGGGCACAAAGAGCGGAAAGACGGACACGTCTGGGTGTTAGGAGGATGAGTGTTCTGGTAATCGAAGTGATACTGATGCGATTTGGTTCATTCAGACGTGGGCTAGTCGAATATGCGTCCAACTGATCACTGCCAGAAAACGGATGTTCATAAAGTTTGATTCGAGTAGATTCGAATCAACACAGATCGAAGCCGCAGACCGGTCTGCCATGGTCATTCTTCAGACTCTTCGTGCTCTTGGTGTTCTTCGTGGTTGACCCATTCGTAGTCATGGTCACCACCGTTGAGGACTCGATCATTCTTCGACGATGGTTTCGCGGACGACTTCTTCGATGGTCGTGACACCGTCGTAGATGGCGAGAATTCCGCATTCACGGAGGGTTCGCATGCCGCGTTTCTTGGCTTCGATGCGAAGGACCTGCGTGCTGGCGTGTTTGATGATCATGTCGCGCATTTCGTCGTCGAGGGTCATGATTTCATAAATGCCCATACGGCCGCGATAGCCGGTGCGGTTGCAGTTGTCGCAGCCCGAACCGTAATAGAATTTTCGACCGACGACGTCGGCGGGGCGTAGTTCAAGTTCCATCAGCTGTTCTTCGCTCGGCGTGAACTCGGTCTTGCAGTTGGTGCAGATTTTACGAACAAGCCGCTGCGCGACAACGCCTTCGAGGGTCGCGGTGACAAGGAACGGTTCGAGGCCGAGGTCGAGCAGACGGGCGATAGAGCTGGGGGCGTCGTTGGTGTGCAGCGTACTGAAGACCAAGTGGCCGGTGAGTGAGGCTTGCACGGCGATCTGCGCGGTTTCCTTATCGCGGATTTCACCGACGAGAATGACGTCGGGGTCCTGACGCAGCATCGATCGCAGGATGCGGCCGAAGGTCATTTCGATTTCGGATCGAACCTGACTCTGAATGATTCCGTCAATGTCGTATTCGATCGGGTCTTCCGCGGTGATGAGCTTGGTGGACGGGTCGTTGAGTTCGCGAAGCGCGGAGTAGAGCGTTGTCGTCTTACCCGAGCCGGTGGGGCCCGTGACGACGACGATGCCGTTGGGCTTTCGGATGAGCTGGCGGACCACTTTCAGATCGTCGTCGCGCAGACCGATGCGATCGAGGTCCAACTGCACGTTCGAACGGTCGAGCACACGCATCACGACGCTCTCGCCGAACATCGTGGGAAGAACGGCGACACGAAGGTCGATGGGCTGGTTGTTGACGTTCAGCTCGATGCGGCCGTCCTGCGGCATGCGACGCTCGGCGATGTCGAGGTTGGCCATGACCTTGATACGGCTGGCGAGTGCGGGTGCGATGTAGCTGGGCGGGGGCATCATTTCATACAGCACACCGTCGATGCGGTAACGAATCTTGAATTCGTCTTCGAAGGGCTCGAAGTGGATGTCGGACGCCTTGTCTTTGATGGCCTGAAGAAGGACAAGGTTGATGAGCTTGCGGACGGGATTCGAATCCGCCGCGCTTTTGACAGAGTCCATGTCGATGGACTCACCGCGATTTTCGAGAGCCTTGAGATTGGAGTCGGCGGACATTTCGCCGATGACGTCGGAGAAACTCTCGGCGGCGGACTGATAGTGTTTGTTGATCAGCTTCTCGATCTGCTCGGGATCGCCGATCTTGGCGATGACTGCGTAGCCCATCAGGGTGCGGAGATCGTCGAGGGCGCGGAAGTTTTCGTGATTCGCCATCGCAACGACAAGCTTGCGGCCGGGCTTGTCAAAGCTGAGCGGCAGGACTTTGTGCGTCGTTGCCATCTGCGGAGGAACAGCGTCGATGGCTTCCTTGGGAATCTCGACCTTCGAGAGATCGATCATCTCGTAGCCCTTCTGAGCTGCGAGCGCGATGTTGACGTCAATCTCCTTGACGTATCCCAAGTCGATCAGGATGCGACCGAGAGGCACGCCCTTGCCGCGGGTCTTCTGGAACTCGAGGGCTTCGACGACCTGCTCACGCGTGACACGCCCCATCTTGGTCAGGACGCGACCGATCTGCCGGCCCTGCAGTTGATCAATCGGCGGGATGCCGGATGGAGCCGTCGCACCGCCCGCGGCGGAGGCTGCAGGGGCGGCGGCGGGGGAAGCTGTGGGGGCGGGCGTCGTGGGCTTGGCGGGCGGCGGGGGCATGTCAACCTCTTGGTGCTTCGTTGGGGGACGATGTCGAATCCAGTTGTCGTACTTTGAGCCGATGTCGATTAGATGAACTACTTCGATTAGATGAACTACTTCGATTAGATGAACTACTGATGTCAGACGACTAAGCGACTTCGGATTTATTTGGGCTTGTTCATGTTTTGCAGTCGTTCACGGTTCTTCTGGATCTGGGCCTGACGTTCGGCTTCGCTCATTTGGGGCTGACCGGGAGGCCCAGGCGGTCGGGCCGCGCCACCGCCGGGCTGCGCCATGGGCGGCTTGCCACCGCCTGCGGCATCGTCGGCCTCGGCGAGGAGCGCGTCGTCGGCGGCCTCGTCGACCTGATAACCGTCGCGTCGCATGCGGTCCACCATCGCGCCGGGATTCTTGCTCTTGTCAATCGATTCTTCGGCACTGATACGGCCGGCAAGGAAGTGCTGATACAGGTTGTCGTCCAGAAGTTGCATCCCGTACTTCTTGCCCGTCTGGATGTCGGAATCAATACGGAACGTCTTGTTATCGCGGATCAGGTTCTGAATCGACGGCGTGATGTACATGAACTCATACGCAGCAACGCGCCCGTCGGTGTCGATGCGCGGGCAGAGCGTCTGACTCAGCACCGCGATCAGGTTGTTGGCGAGCTGGACGCGAATCTGTTCCTGCTGGTCGGTGGGGAACGCGTCGATGATTCGGTTGATGGTCGAGGCGGCACCGGAGGTGTGAAGCGTGCCGAAGACCAAGTGCCCGGTTTCGGCAGCAGTCACCGCGGCGGAGATGGTTGCAAGGTCGCGCATTTCACCGACGAGCATGACGTCGGGGTCCTGACGCAAAGCGCGTCGGATGGCCTCGGCGAAGTTGGGCACGTCCACGCCCACCTCACGCTGAACGACGATCGACTTCTTATGCGGATGGAAAAACTCGATCGGGTCTTCCATCGTGATGATGTGACGATCGAAGTTCTCGTTGATGTAGTTGATCATGGCCGCCAGCGTGGTGGACTTGCCCGAGCCGGTGGGCCCGGTCACGAGAAAAATACCACGAGGGCGGCGACAGATTTGCTCGGCCATCGCGGGAAGGCCGATCTGCTGGAAGGTCAGGAGCTTGTTCGGGATCTGACGCAGCACCAACGACGTGTTGCCACGCTGCTTAAAGATCGCGACTCGGAAACGCGCCGCCTCGCCGTATGCGAACGCATAGTCGCCCGAGCCCGTCTCTTCGAATTCCTGCTGCACTCGCTCGGGCGTGATGGACTTCATCAGGGCCTGAGTGTCCTCGGCGTCGAGAATCTTCGTTTGCAACTCGCGGAGCGAGCCGTTGAGCCGAATCGTTGGAGGTTTGCCGGTGGCGAGGTGCAAGTCCGATGCGCCGCGTCGGACGACAGTTTCAAGGAGACGATCGATTTGGACAGTAGCCATGGGAATGCTTGGTCAGTGGGCCTTAGTCGATTGCCAGTCATTTCACACACCATGCCGGAGAATCAGTTACTGGCGAACTGAGAACCGACGATGAACGACTTGGATTACTGCTGGAGGACGCCTTCGACCTGCGCGACTTTCACGATTTCCTCGGCGGTGGTCATGCCGTTGAGGACTTTGAGTTTCCCGTCCCCCAGAAGCGTCTTCATTCCGCTGGCAACTGCAGCTCGCCGCAGCTTGTTGGAAGGTGCACGCTCGAAGGCCAGGTTACGCAGTTCGCTGTTCATCATCATCATTTCGAAAATGCCCTTGCGTCCGCGGAAGCCGGTGCCGACACAGAAGTCGCAACCACGTGGTTTGTAGATCGTGCGGTCTTTCATGTCGTCGGCGGTGATTCCGCAAAGCCGCAGCCAGTACGGATCGGGCTCACGATCCGGCACCTTGCACTTCGGGCAGAGGATCCGCACCAGTCGTTGCGCCATCACCGCCTGAATCGCGCTAGCGACAAGGAACGGCTTGACGCCCATGTCGATCAGACGCGTGATCGCGCTCGGTGCGTCGTTGGTGTGCAGCGTGCTAAACACCAAGTGACCCGTGAGTGCGGCCTGAATCGCCACTTCGGCCACTTCCAAGTCGCGGATTTCACCGACCAGAATGATGTTCGGTGCCTGACGCAGCATCGCGCGAAGGATCTTGCCGAAGCTCAGGCCGATCGCTTCCTTGACTTGACACTGGTTGATGCCCTGAAAGTTATATTCAACCGGGTCTTCGGCGGTGATGATTTTCTTGTCGGGTCGATTGAGGATGTTGAGCGCGCCGTAGAGCGTGGTGGTTTTGCCCGAACCGGTCGGACCCGTGACGAGGAAGATGCCGTTGGGACGCTTGATGATCTTGTTGAACGTGCCGAAATCCTCCGCCTCGAAGCCGAGATTCTCCAGGCCGATACGCACCGAGTCCGGACGCAGAATACGCAGCACGCACGATTCACCGTGAACTGCCGGGAGTGTGCTGACACGGAAGTCGATCTGTTGCTTATCGATCATCATCTTGATGCGTCCGTCCTGGGGAAGACGCTTTTCCGCGATGTCGATGCCCGCCATGATCTTGATACGGCTGATGAGCGGGCCGCGCATGCGAAGAGGAATCTTGTCCCGAACAACACATTCCCCGTCGATGCGGAATCGGACCTGCACGCGATCCTTCATCGGCTCGATATGAATATCGCTCGCGCGATTCCGAACAGCTTCGGCGATCATCGCCTGCACGAGTTTGATGATCGGGGCCTGCGTCGCATCGTCGTCGCCTTCGCTTAGGCCTCCCAAGTCGATGCTCTTGTCAATGGATTTGTCGATGCTCTTATCAACGGACTTGCTGACGCCTTTGGCATCGATGGATTTATCGACCGATCCACGCATGCGGTCGATCGTCTGGTCCATCGTCTTATCGATCGTGTTGGCGGCGGTGGTGTTGAAGAGCTCGTCGATGACGCTCTTGATCCGGCCCTTCGGCGCCAGGACGGGCATCAGCGGCTTGCCGACTCGGAACTGCACGATCTGCTGCATTTCCATGTCCTGCGGATCGTGAACGGCAAGCTTGATTTTTCCGCCCTCCATGCCCAGCGGAAGGATGATGTACTTACGCATCAAATCGTCGGGGATCAGATTGACCGCGTTGGGCGGAACAGAGTTTCGATCCAGGTCGAAGAACTCCATGTTCTGTTGGGCGGCGAGGGCTTTGTAGATATTGCCTTCGGTGGCGAGCTTGAGATCGATCAGCGCTTCGCCGAGCCGGAGATTTTTCGAGCGCGCGTGGGCGAGTGCCTGATCGATTTCCTTCGGCGTGATGAGGCCCCATTCGACGAGATATTCGCCCAGTTTTTTGTAACTCTTGGCCATGGAAGAATGTCCTGCGGCGGACCGCGGTGAAGACCCGATGTCGTTGACTCGGCGTAGAGTGTAACGTCTTGTCAGGCAATGGGGAACCCGCTCGGGGCGGGAAACAGGTTACCCCCGGGCGGGTTCGGATTCAGACTCAACACGACCACCGCTTCCCTTAACTCCGTTTCATCCGTCAACTCCGCTTCTTCGGTTAACTCAGTTTCCGAAACTGGAAGTAAACCTCGCCGGGCCAGGAAGGAAACAACGCGCCCATCATCAGATTCCATCGAAGCCAAAATCGCGACGACTCGACCCACGCACCTTTGGCCCGCACGGCAAATGCTCCAGTCAGCAATTCCACCGACAGCCCCGCTCGCCGAGCCATCTCACGCGTGCGCCGCGGCGAAAACTTCGAAACATGCCCGTGCTTGCCCGCACCGGCATCGAGCTGACGCTGGCGAATCCCCCGGGCAAAATCCGGTACACTCGGGAATCCGCCCACCATCAGGCCTCCCTTGGTCAGATGATTCACCAGCGCTTCCACCGTCTCCTCGGGGCGACGCAGATGCTCCAGCACGTGCGAAAGCAGGATGATGTCGTAGCGACGCGAAATCGGAAGCGGAAGCTGCTCGAGATTGTGTTCGTGGACGTCTTGATAACCCAGTCTCGCGAGCCGCGGGCGGTCGGGCTTTAGCGTGATCGCATCCCAGCGGAACACGCCCGGCGGAAGGGGGTTCTCCGGAACGTCGAGACGAGCACCGAGAAAGCCCAGCATCTGCCCGCTATCCACGCCAACCTCCAAAACCCGCAGAGGCGTCGGGCGACGCAAAATCTCGCGACGCATGAGTTGCGCTGCCAGCCAATATCGGATCGCGCGGGTCGGATACCTTCTACGACGGGCGGCCGGGCTCATGCCGTATTCGGGCTCCCGCCAGGCTGCGCGTTCTTCAAAATCTTGCAAGTCCCAAAATGGATGCCATCGGTTGTAGCGATTCGCACGCTCGATCAATTTGATCGACGGCGCGTCGGTCAGCGGTCGGATCATAAAATGTTCTTCCGTGAATGGAGCGGGGTGGACGGGTGACTAAACGCTGAAACCGGGCCATACCTGATCACGTCAATCCGGGTCGGACAGGACGCGTTTCATGATTGACCGGGATACTGATGACCCCACGTCGGGGTTTCAAATCGTCCAGAGGCACATCCGCTCGTTCGACGATTCGTCGGCAGGCCACCAACTTGCATCCGACTGAGCACCTCGAGATGCAATGCGCCTTGACAGCGTGGCGGCTGATGAAAGTGGGTCGCTCGCCCACCGGTCGATCCCCAGCCGGTCAAGCCACTGTAACCGATCAGACGGGTCCGTCGCGAGAGACACATTCACCGGGTCGTCCCCTCCGTCTTTCATCCCCTCGACCATGCAGATGCCACCACACGGGCACGGACGCTCGTCCAACGGCAGCTCGGTGTCTGCAACCGCTTCACCAAGGGTCTCGGTCAATAGCGCACAGTGCCCCGGCATCACAAGGATAAGCAGGACCAGTAGGTGGGCTACTAACTTCATCATGAAAGTCTAGGCTCGGCTCGCGTTTCGGCAAGGTACAAAATCTCGACACGCCGGTTTCCACGCAGGCCCTCACGCAAGCATCGTTGCCGGCTCTTCGAGGTAACCCTTTAACGCGCCGAGATACGATGCCGCCACCGCGCCGTCGATCACGCGATGGTCCGCGCTCAGCGTCACCGTCATCATCGCCCGAATCACAATCTGTCCGCCACGCACCACCGCTCGCTCTTCCGTCGCGCCGATCGCCAAAATCCCCACCTCCGGCGGATTCACGATCGCGCTGAACTCCCTGATCCCCATCACGCCCAGATTGCTCACCGTAAACGTCGCGCCGCTCATCTCGTCCTTCTTCAGACGCTGCTGCCGCGCGCGATCCACAATGTCCGCACTCCGCTGGCGAATCTCCTTGATCCCCATCTGGTCGATATGACGCAGCACCGGCACGATCAATCCGTCCGCCAGCGCCACCGCCATCCCCAGATTCACGTCGCCGTGCCGGGTCACCGTGCTCGTCTTCTCATCAAACGTGCTGTTGAGCGCGGGCACCGCCTTCAGCGCACACGCAACCGCCTTGGCGATGATGTCGCCGATGCTGATGCGAACGCCTTCGCTCTTTTCGTACGCAGCGATCAGCTTCTGCCGCAACGCGTTCGCCGCCGACATGTCGATGTTGATCGTCTCGTAAAAGTGCGGGATCTGCTGCTTGCTCTGCTGCAAACGCAACGCAATCGTCTGACGCATCTTCGTCAACTCGATCTTCTCCACCGCGCCCGACGCCAACCGCGCGGGCAATTCCACCGCACGCGCTGCGGGCTTGGCCGCCGACGTTGTCGATGCCGGCGTCGCCGCAGAAGTGGGGGCCTTCACGCTCGGGCCGGCTTCGATCGCGCTCAGCACGTCCTTCTGCACGATCCGACCGTTCGGCCCGCTCCCCACCAGCGTCGTCAGATCAATATTCGACTGCTCCGCGATCCGACGCGCCAGCGGCGAAGCCTTCACACGGTCTCCCGCACCCGCCGCTCCACCCGACGCCGCCGCCACGCCCGAGGCAGCCGCAACCACCGCCACGCCCGACGACGTTCCGTTCGCGTGGGCGACATGAACGGCTGCCGTCGGTGCGCCACCTGCGCTCGCGCCGCCACCTGCGCTCGCCGTGGCTCCACCTGTGCCCGCGCCGGCCTTCACATCCGCAGGGTTCTCACCCTTCATCGCCACAATCCCCACCACGCCGCCCACCGGCACCTTCCCGCCCTCAGGAATCAAAATCACCGCCAACACGCCCGCCTCCGCACTCTCCATCGGCATCGTCGCCTTGTCCGTCTCCACGTCGGCGATCTCTTCGCCCGCTTTGACGGCGTCTCCGACCTTCTTGTTCCACTTCACGAGAGTGCCTTCGGTCATGGTGTCCGAAAGCTGCGGCATGGTGAGTTCGAATGGCATATAGACCCGCGATTGTGCAGAGCCATCCGCCTCTTGTCGAGTCCCTCGCCACTCACCGCCCGTTCAAAACTTCCCATGCATCAAACCCCAACGCTCCCACCCACAAAAAACAACAGACCAGGCCTCATCAGCCCGGTCCGTTGCTCGAAGGAGTGATTCGATGTGCGATCCCGCTCACGCGGCCAGTTTCACCGGCTCGCTCTTGCTCAGGATGCTCGGCTGCAGGCCCTGCGCCACCAGCACCGCCCGCACCGGCGTGCTCAGCGGGCCGGACTCCTTCGCGCCGTTGTAATACTGCGCCATGATCCAGAACGTGTCGGTCGTCTCGCTCGGCGGGAACGGAATCTCCAGCGTGTTCTTGCCGGTATTGGCCAGCACGCTCCAGCTCACATTCTCCGCATCGGGCGTCTCCGCCTGACAGACATAAAGGATGGTCCCCAATGCCTTGGCCGGCCGACCGCGCTTGCCGTCGGTGCGCGCGATCTTGAGCTTGACGGTGCGACCGCTGATCGAGAGCACGTTCAAGACCGGCGCTTCAGTCGGCGGAGCCGGCCGCGCGGGCTCGGTCTTGCGGATGGTGATCTGGAGTTGTTCGCGTTGGGTGTCGGTGAGTGAAGGGAAGCTTTGTGCGCGGCCGACCATGTACCGGGCGTATTGCTTCATGGCCTTGAGGGCCGTGTCTTTGGTTCGGATGGTGATTTTGGTTCTGGTGGCGGGGTCCTGGCTGACGGCCCACGCATCGGTGAGTTCACCGACGATGCGTGCGAAGTTTTGCGCTTCGTCGGCGGTGATGCCAAAGAGCAACGGCGTCGGCCCGATGACCGCCACAAAATTCTGCGACCAGGCCACCGCATCGGCTTGAGATCGGGGCATATAGCTACTACGGTTCATGGATTCTCCGTTTCGTCGCCGGGCGTTGCCCGTGTTGTGCGACAAGATGGTGAGTGTCCTCATCTCCCGCCCCGGCACTGGAGCGACCAGACTTCGGACCTGTCCATGAGGCATCGTCAGGAAGTGTCTTCGACTTAAGCCCAGCGCGAAGATTTCGGGAGCTTGTCAATCCTTCGTCCTGCTCCAAACCCGTATCACTCGTCCGGTACGCTTCTTATCGGGGATCGCAGATCAGGGCAGATCTTGAGCAGATAGGCTTCGATGTACGTACCAGACCGTCTCGCGAAGGCCGCAACCGCGGTCCGGTGCGTACACCGGACCCTACGCACTATCTACGTCCCCGCTTTGATTCCTTGGTATCAGAAGGCGTGCCCGGCGATGCAAAGAATCCACGGGCTCCTTTCATCGCGTTCCGCCGCAATCTCACAATGATCAAAAAGGGCAATACCAATAGCCACAGGCAGAACGCCCAACAATCCAACTGCACGATCTGCGTCGCCGGCGCGGATGGCACCGACGCGATCATATTTCGACGCAACGACAACGGCCCCACAACGAAGCCTCTGCGACTGAGTATCTCCTCGGACGTGAGACTTGACGGCGTGTTGACTCGAATCTGAGGATGCCAGCGCCAGGGACCGTCGTTTCGCTCGAGGCCAGGCCGAATGATGATATCTCCAAGGTGAATGGTCACAGGGGTCATTGCCCGTCTGAAGCTAACGTGGGTGTACAGCCAGATCGGAAAGAGCCACGGAAGTACCGCCACAAACCATGCGATCGCGCGATTCGAGTGGCGAAGCAAATTGCGTAGTGTGGGTGCCAGCTTCAAGCGAAGACCCCGTTCAATTGAAATGTGAATTTGATTGGTCAGTTCGGCACCACGCGCGTTGAGCTTCAGCAGGTAGGGTCCGGTGTATTCACCGGACCATTTCGCCAGCGACGCAACGACGGTCTGGTGCGTACACCGGACCCTACGCACTCAAGATTCTCAGGCAGCACAGTGTCGGATACCAAGAATTCGTCAAGCCGCACGCGCTTGCGTCATTTGCTATAAGTTTCTCGATCCATAGAAGTTTCTGGCGCAAATCAGCCGAACGCTTTTCGTCAATGGCCCGGACCTCCGGCAGGATGCTTTGCAGGAAATCCGACTTCTCCGGTTTTGTCGCAAGCCGGTTATACTCGATCAAGACGGCGGCGAGTACTACGTCCACCACGTCATTGTCCGAATCGGCGAGTCCGTACCTGAAGACTTCTGCACGCTCGGACTTATGCAGTTGTAGAAATGTCTCACGAACCCGAGACAGGTCTTCGTTGGTAAACTGCCGCCCACCCACCGACACTTTTGCATCTGGTGGTATATTTACGCTAACGCCATCCAAAGCGTATGCGAGAAGAGCCCAAGCACTGAATCGTTCCGTGGCAACTTCCGAGGTTAGGCCCAATCGCAAGGCGCCATTCGGGACGGCGACACGTTTTTGCGGCTCATGTGAACAGCATATGGCAAATGCTGCGAGCCATGCCAATGCGACAATCGGAAAGAACTTGCTTTTTGCCCGGAATATCATGGATTGACCTGCTCATCGTCCCATGGCAACTCGATCGGCCTAAACGGAAACTGAATGAAGACCCGTGGACCAGCGAGGCTGAGGACTGTGGCATTCTCGCTATCGAACGGATAGACAGACTGCCCATTAACATAGATGTCAAAGCACGGAAACCACTTGTGCTCGCTCGCAAGACTCATCTGCGGATTACGCGGGTCAGTATAGTCGAGAATGAGGTCAAAGATCACTTCAATATCCGGTGACCCATCCACAAGCGGATTGTTTGCTTCCATCCTGAACTTCGCCAACACGAGTCGGGTATCTTGCCGGATGGCTGTAACGGTCATACGACTGATATCCGCTGTCCCCGTCGCAAGCGGTACAGTACCGGGCGGTATCTGACCACCGACGACGGCGGCTGCAGCATATTTAGTTGTGACACCAGGAAGGTTCGTCGCGCTTCCATCCTTCAAACCGTCTGCGTCGTAACCTTCCAGCGGAATGAATCGCCCCGTTTGACGTAGACGATACCGGGTATTGGTTTTATCGAAGATCGCGGTTCCGTTTCCATTTTGCCGGTTGTCGCCGCCGAAGACCACGGTATTGTCAAGTGGGTCGACTACAAACGGCTGCTTGATAAACGCCGACGACTTGAACCGGAAGGAAGGGGATGATCGAGATCGCCGCCTGAGCGACGCTGGTCTTGCCGGCCGCGACGTCATTGGCGGTGACGAGCCACTCGGCGACAACGCCGCCGACGCCGGCCTCGACGCCATCTATGTTCGCTTTCGACGGATTGGCAGGCTCGAATCCACGAGCAGCCGAAGGTGCCGTCGTCGGTTGTGCGGGGTGCACGCCCTTCAAGGATGGTTCTATCGGCCACATCGGGACGTTCGTAATGACTTGCGAATTGTCGATATCGGTGCCGCCCCTCGATGGGAAGGCCGACACCGCCGTGACCCCTTGCCGGACCAGCACGAACTGGGCCGGGCGGGCGGGGTCCGGAAGGTAGCCGCTCATCCCCCGCCTGTACCAGAAGTAAAACATGCGGTCCCAGCCGTGGCTTCGCCTTCGATCATTGCCCGAACCGTACCCTGCGTCATGAAACCACTCGTACTCGTCAGCCCGGACGTCCCTGACACTGATGGCGCTGCCTACGAAGGAGACAGTGAACGCTCCGTTCGCATTCGTGCGGAACTCGTCGAGCCGGTTGCTCCCGCGTTTGTCCGGCCCGCCTCGCCACGCCCAGTCGGGATCCGTGCCGAAGACAAAGATCGCAACCGTCGCGTCGGCGACGGGCACGCCATCCTGATCGACGACGCGGCCGAAGAATGTCACTTGCTGGTTCGAGGCCCGGTCCATCCCGGCCACGTACAGCTCCTGCCAGTTGGGAATGCGGAACCCGAGCAACCTCAGGCCGACCGCGAGCAATACGACGGCCACGACGGCGAGCGGAATAACGAGCAGCCAACGTGGAAGGTGCAGTCGTTTCATGTGCCTGCCTCCGCGAGCACTTGACGCCAATACGCCTCCATGCCCCCGAAGCTACCTTGAAATTGTGCAGAGTGAGCCGGTCGCGTTTGATCGAACCTGTTCGAAGCCAGTTGATTCAAATTAAGAGACGCGGCGAAGGGTGTATAACCATCCATATCGTACGCCCCAACGGGCAAGGTGACGCTCGTCGCGGAGAAGGCAAACATCTCGTACCAGTTGTCGACTTCATTGAGTGTGGTGGTCGGGTGACCCGGGCCGCCCCGAGTGTAATAAAAACCCTGTGGGCCGTTCACCCGGGTGTACGTCGTATCGTCGAAACCGGGCGTGCGATCTTGCGTGATGCCGGCGAAGGGCAGAAGCGCGTTCTGGTACCACTCAAGCCACAGGCCGTACTGCGGGGCCAAGCTGTCAAGCGGCGACACGCTACCGGACGGGCGAAGCGTCACGTTGATCCGCCACGTGGCCAGCGCGTAGTCGAGCGGGTTGAAGAAGTTGACCATGCGGTGAACTCCGGGCATGTACCCAAAGCGGGGACTCTCGTTGCCAATGCCGTTTAGCCCGTGGTAACGGATCACGACACGGTTGTCCGAGTCTCGGATTGCTGTCGCGGCCTGGCCGTAGGTATAGGCACCCAGCGGGTCGTCGACGTCGAGGATCAGGTCGGTAACGTGACCGTCGAAATAGTGGACGGACAGGGCACCTTGGCTCAGGATCGCTGTGTTCACGAGCCCAACCGGTGCGGAGCCGAGCGCCTCACTCGTGACGATCGCTCCCATGCTGTGGGCGAGCACACTCAGCTTGGCGGAGCCGATCTCGTCCCGAACCGTCTGCAGGGCGTTGCGGAGGCCCGCGGCGGACTGCCAGGCGATCAGTTCGCTGCGGTCGAAGTTGCCCGAGTCCCACACGGGATCTGCGGTCCACTGGGTGGGCCAAGTGAACGTGCCGAACCGGCCATCGTGGCCCGACCAGTAGAGCCGCTTAAACGACGTGTCGGCAAAGGCCAACCGGGCGGTCGTCTTCATCCGCCAGCCGTGAACGAACATGATGTAGTCGTCCGTCTCTGTGAGGCCGGCGAGCTGACTGGTTGCTAACCTGGTGGCGGTTTGCGTGACCGGCGACGTGACGGCGTTGGCGGTGTAGGTGCCGTCGCCGTCGACCTCTGCGCCCGTCGCGACCGAGAAGTGGTCGTACATGTTGCGGACGTCGTAGAGATGCAGGTAGACCTCGGATCTTACGAGCGTTGAACCTGCCGCGTCGAGGAATTCTACGACCAGCCGACCGTCGCCGGCTGTCGTGCCCTCAAACATTAGCTGCGACTGGTAGGCGGACGCCCCCATTGCGTATGTGCCGAACTTTCGGTCGAACTCAGCCCGGGTGAGCGTCGACGAGCCGCCAGCAGACAGTTGCAAGGGTTGAACGTCGGGCGATGTGTGGGCGTAATTAATAGTATCGCCCCGTATAAGCTCAATGATGGTGTCGTTCGAGAGGTGGGCTCGAGAAGAGAATTGTCCATGGGGCAGGGCATCGTCTCTCGCCGAGCGCCAGAGCTTGAGGCCCATCGTGCCGACGCCGCCCGACAACAAAGAAACCCGCACGCGGTCAAGTTGCGTTCGCAACGCCTCGGGGTACCAGAGCCCGAGCTGCGCGAAGTCCTCCAAGTCGCGGCGGAACACGTCCTCCTTTGCCGCATCGCCCCCGTCCCCGACTTCGGCATTGCCGATGAACGCGTCGCCGTGGTCCGGTTCCGGGTTAGGCGACTCGTCGTCGGCGGCGATCGAGCCGTTCCACATGTCGGCATCGTTGTTCAGCCAGAAACGCAAAGGGCGTTGTGCGGAGGAAGCGTCGCTCTCCGCGTCGGTGATCAGCCCGTCGTTATCGATATCCGCCCGGAAAGTCACTTCCAATGGCTGAACGTGTACGATATCTCGCAGCGCTCCGCTCCACTTTGTTCCGGCGACGTCGGCGCTAATTGTGATGACCGCGGGGCTGGACGACCCGGAGACGGCTTCGATGAAGAACTGAGTCGTCTCGCCCAAGGTCAGCCCCAGCTCTGTGGCGGAATAGGGCGTCTCGGGTTCGAGATAGTGTGCTAGGGTGCGGTTGTCGGCATCGTGGGTCCAGATTCGGATTGTGCCGGCGGCGGGTCCGGTTTCCCCGGTCACAGCTTCGGGATCCGAGCCATCGTATTCGAAGGAGATTTGGATGTCGTCCAACGACGCCTCGGCTTCGGCAAGGTTGGCCGATAGAGTGACGCCAAGTTTGGCAAAGTTCCGTCCGGGGATAGACCAGTCGGCATAGTCAACGACTTCGTCGTTGTCGGTGTCTGCGTTGGAGACGAAGATCGATTTACCCTTGTCGCGCTCGATCCGGTCTTCCTCAGCGTTGTTTGCAACGATGTTGGCGACGTTGCCGGTGTCGCTATCATCGCTATCCACATCCAAATCCACCATCGGCAGATGCAATGTGGCCTGTTTGTTCTTGAATTTATCCGTGGTGTTGTCTCCGTAGCCCAGGATCGGCTTTTGATTAGGAGGCGGATTTCCGTTTGCTCCTGTATCAGGATCGACAATGAAGTACGGCACGTCGACTAGATTCGATTTCGGAGGTGTGACCTGAACCCAGGAGTGTGGATCGCCTGGATTGGGGGTGCGATGCAACGTGCCACCCAGTCCGACCAGAGCCGTTTGATCGTAATGCTCCCACGGTCGATTACGACCGACGAAGTGCAAAGAGATCGGGTAAGATTCACCGCGCTTGTAAGCGTAGCTACCAACACCGACACGTCCGAAATCCGGCGCGACCTGATTGATTCGACCGACTCGGAGCCGCCATCGTTCGTGGTGGCTGCCACTATCGTCACCGGCAGCCAGATCCATCCAGGCGAGCATGTCGTCTGGTGGGGGCTCGCCGTTGTCAGTCGGGTCTGCGGGATCGCTTCCTTGGTCTGTTTCTTCGCTATCGTCGACCCCGTCGTCGTCCGAATCTAACTTGTCTGGGTCTGACCCATAGACCGATTCGAGAAGATTGCTAAGCCCATCATTATCGTCATCGTTGTAGTGGTCGAGCACACCATCGCCATCTTCATCGGGGTCCAACGGATTGCGACCGTAAAGTATTTCCCATCCGTCGCTCAGCAGATCACCGTCAGTGTCGAAAAAAGTAATGTTTGTACCAGCAGCAACTTCAGTCAGGTTGTTCGCTCCGTCGTCATCAGGGTCGTCTAAACCGTCCGGCCTTCCGTTGCCGTCTTCATCGTTGATGATCGGATTCATCCCGGCGCCCAGTTCGATGCCATCGTTGATGCCGTCCCCGTCGGAGTCCGCATTGGTTGGGTTGGAGCCGATGAGTATTTCGTAGTCATCCGGCACCTTGTCGCCGTCCGAGTCCGTGGCAACCTCCACGCGGGCGGAGTCCTTCACGACGAGACTGTTGAAGCCAGGAAGTCCGGACATGCTCCAAGTGGTTGCTTCAAGTGTAACAAACTCGGAGTCGATGACGGGCACAAGCGCTGGAGTGCGCTCCAGGTAGAAGGTCCGCCCGAGGCCACCGAAGAGGTGCGGAATCAGGGTGATCCCGTCGGGAATCAAGTGGCCACCCTCAGTGACTGGGTAGGCTCTCCGTGTCGATCCGGACCATGGTGTCCACAACCGGATGCCGTCGGGGATGTGAAAAGTGAGGTCAGTTGAAATGCTGTCATCAAGTGCGTCCGACAGTTCGATCACCATGGGGCGGAAGCGGGTGGTGTCGGTGGTCGCAGCGTTGTCATAGACGTCCGGCGTCGGGTTGACCGGAATCGTCAGCACGGTGCTCGCATTCGCGTCGCCTTCGATGCGGTCTTCGTTGGCTGATCGGTCGAGGGTTCCGTTGTTGTCGCTATCGACATCCAGATCGACATCATAGATATCGACCTGCGTTGAGTTCGTGAATCGCGGTACGCCCAGCGGAAGCAGGGCCGGATCAAAATCGCCTGTGGTCGGCACGCGTGTGTCGGCGGAGTCCACCATCGTCAGCGACATTGGATTATTCAGCGTGTTGGAAAGTCCTTCGATAAGAATCTCATATTCATTGCCGCCGTCGTCGGGCTTGGTCGGGTCGTTGCTGACGGAGTGTCCCCAATGAGGATACGAGCGCGGGTGCGGGGCGGTGAAGTTGGGATCGCCATCGGGTTTGTGTTGCCAGATGTTGACATCGCTGTCGATTTCGAGCCACCAGACGGCCTTGCGATCCGAGCCGTCTTGCCAGGCGGCGGAGAATCTGCCGGAGACCAACTCATCATCGACCTCGCCTCGCACCCCTCGTCCAGCCGGTGCAACGATCTTTCGCCCCCCGAATGGATTTGATGACCCTGCATTGACACCATAGTCCGGCACGAGGTTGCCTGACCCGTCGGTGTTGTTCTCATCATAGTCGCTGTTGCGTTGAACGGAGATACGAGTCGGATTCAGTTGTGGCGTGCCTTGCGGTGAGCCTTCGCCTAGGCCGCCGCCCGCTTCACCAGATGGTGCACCATTCTGGAAAACCCAGAAATCCACTGGATTCGAGGATGGCATGGTGATGCGGATATTGTCGATCCCCCAGAATGATACAAGATTCTGTTCCCCGCCACTCAGCTTGAACGTCGCCTTAGTGTCGGAGTGGGTTTGCGTGAAATGGAATCGATAGGTCGCATCGGCGGTCTCGTGGCCGAGAGTTCCGACGCCGGTCGCGCCGGAGTTGGCGGGGAATATGCCGTTGATTTGCCCCTGTCCCCCGAACTGCTGTGACGCGGTGGTGATCGTGCTGAAACTCGTCGATGCCATCACGTCGTTGTCGAGTTCGACCTGCCAGGGCGTGCTGCCCGACCACGCGCCAAGGATGTAGAGATCGAACGAGATCGTCAGGGCCGAGTGAACGGGCAGCCCTTCGAGTCTGAACTCGACCATGCCGTTGGTGCCGGGGATGGCAAAGTCGTTTCCGTCGAGGCTCATGGTCGCGAGCGTGGCCTGCGTGGTGATCCCCGGCCGCCTTGCTTCGTTCTCCGCCGTGCCGAAGTGGTTGCTGTAGGCCGGTCGCGTCTGGTCCGTCGAGGCGGCATCGCTCGCGAGCGTTTGCGCCGAGGCGATGACGAGCGACGTCCCGTTCATCACAACGGCACGCACCTGATAAGAATATGATTGACCCGTCGAGACTGTCTGGTCTTGATAGCGTGACGAACCCGGCGCAGCCGTCCCGACGAGCGAGTATGCTCCTCCGTTCGTCGATCGATAGACCTCAAATCCCGTCTCATTCAATGAATTGTCTCGGAAGAGCACGTCGATGCGATTCACCGAGACCGCCCGCGCGCCGAGCATCGTGGGTGCGGGCAGGACCGTGACGGCCGAGTCCTTTTCGGTCGTATGACTGTTGCCGCTGGCGAACGTAAACGCACGCACGCGATACCAATACTTGGCTCCGTCCTGCGTCTTGAGATCGTCGTAGTAAGGCTTGGCCAGATAGCTGGACTTACTGATGACATTGATCTGTTGAAATTGCGTTCCGTCGAGCGAGCGATAGATGCGGAAGCCGTCGTAGGCGGAGGCCGGCGCGTTCCACGTGACGCGAACGCCACTTCCCGGCAGCGCGTCGGCGGTCAGACCGTTCACACCGGTGGGCGGCGCGGACAATTGGACGTTGTACCGCCGGGAGAGTTCGACAAGATCAGTAAAATTCACCACGCCGTCGAGATTGGTATCTCCTTCGGACCACTTTGCATTCGTCTTGTTCAGGTTCCGCTGAAGCGTTACAAGATCACTAAAGTTGACAGCACGGTCGCGATTGAAATCTGCATTCAGGAAGAAATCTTCTTTGTAAAGATCAGAAGCAAGTGCGGGTGAGACCCGGTCGGCGGGGAGATTCAGTTCATAGTTTCCGTCTTCGAGCACGGGGTAGACCGCTGAGGTTAGAAGCGTTGCGACATTGCCGACGAAGGTCGGGTTCTGCAGGCCGACGGTCGTGTTTTTAGTCAGATTCTCAAGTTGCAGATCGTCGGGGGAGAGGGAGGCCGAGACGTCGGCGGGGAAGTCGATTTGCAGCCCCTGACGCGGATTTGGATGCGGGGCGTCGAGGAGGAAGTTGGCAGAAGCGAGCAGCCGACGCATTTCAAGGCCCTCGAT
>JAIYCY010000002.1 GCA_027487775.1 Planctomycetaceae bacterium | reverse complement strand
CTCGATCCTGCTCCCCTCGCTCGGTCGTATCCGCGACCAAGCCGCAGCCACCAAGTGCCTGGCGAACATGAAGCAAATCGGCACGGCATTTACGATGTACGTCAACGACAACAAGGGCGCCATGCCGTACGTTGTGCCCGATAACTTCTGGAAGCCGTGGTCCGCCAGATTCTACGGTTCGGATCCGGCCCCCACCGCCACCGCACCAGCGGCCCACCAGATCAACAACGTCCACCGACACCTGATGAAATACCTCGGTGGTCAAATTCGAAATAGCCCGCCTCAAACCAACGGCAACCTCGTTACCCTCAACTCGCAAATCTATCGATGCCCGTCGGCTGTTGACTACGTCTTTAGCGTGGACTATCGGCCCTTCGAGTTCAGCAACACCAACTACACCTTCAACGGCGTGATGATGCGCCGGAAGACCACCGACATCCGCAAGTCGGCAGCCTTCATCATCGCCAGCGAAGGCCGCTACGCATGGAGCGTCTCGGCCATGCGTCCCTACCCCGTCGCCAACGCCGCCACCTGGCCTACCGCCGACCTCAGTACCCTCGAGTATCGCCAGTGGATCTGGCACGAATCCGGCGTCGGTGCCGGCTTCAACCGAATCCTCAACCTGACGCTTCACCGAAAGAACGAAGCCGGCAACGTCCTCTACCTCGACGGACACGCCGCCACCCGCGACTACCGCGACGTCAGAGCTTCCGACTTCGGCCTGACCGATAGCGCCAACCCCGGCCAAGGCCTCGAGCGCGACACCTTCGCCCAAATCCTCGCCGACCCGATCCGAACCTACCGGGCCAAACTCCGCTAATCCCTACCCTCCCACAACCTAACCCCCACCCCCGAGCCACCCGCCACCACCCGGCGGGTGGCTCTCTTTTCGCCCCATCCCACCGCATCACCAAACGCACGACCATCTGCCCCCCCGCCCGCCACCCGAGCTACCCTTTCTCGCCATCAGCATCTTCCAACCGCTCATCACCCCGCGCGATCCCGCGGGAGCTTTCTCGCTCCCGTGATCCTGAGATCCCGCGATCCTTTGCCATGACTCATGCTCCATCGCTCCCATGCTTCGTCTTGATCGCGTTCCGACGTGTACGAACCGGCTCTATAGGCTGGAGTGTTCAAAGCTCGCTGGCTGTTAAGCGATTGTGTTCCCTCCAATGCCTCGTGAAATCCTTCGCGTGAGAGCACTCGTGCGCGAGTTCTTGCGGACGAGATCACGAGGGGTGCCGCAGGCTAGGCGGCATGCGAGCGGGCACGCGGGCTTTCATCGAGATTTGCATGAGGGATTTCTCGCTCAGGGGTTTGCGGTTGCTCACGCGAGAGAGTGCGGGTGTTGGCTCGCATGGTTGCGTGTGGACTCTTTGTGCATCGATCAAGATTCATGTCCGCGCGGCTGGCTGTCCGATATCTGATGCATGATGATCGCCGTGGTGAATCAGAAGGGGGGCGCGGGCAAGACGACATTGTCCGTGCATCTGGCGTGCTATCTGCATGATCTGGGGCTGAAGGTCGCACTGGTCGACAACGATCCTCAGCAATCGGCCTCGGGGTGGATCAGCCTGGCGGAGCCGGGCATCCACTGCCGTACGCTGCTCGAGCCGGCCGCGCTGGTTGACGGCGTGCAGCAGCTCGAGTCGACGCACGATATCGTCATCGCCGACGGCGCCCCGCGACTGAACGAGCAGACGCACGTGCTGATGTACTTCGCGCGGCAGATTCTCATCCCCACCCGCGCGACCACGCTCGACGTCCAGGCAACCCTGACCACCAAAGACTCGATCGATCGCGTCCGCGAGGCCCGCATCGCAGACGGCAGGGGAGATCTGGATGTCCGCATCATCTTGAACTTTGTCCGGACGGTCGGAAACCTGCACGAACTCATGCGCACCAGCCTGCGCAGCTTGAAGCAGCCGCTCGCCAATACCGCCCTGTCGATGCGCGATGCGTTCGCCAAGGCGGTCACGCATCAGACGGTCGTCACACGCATGAAGGAGCCGGGCGCCCAGGCGGCCGCGCGCGAACTGAAACAACTCTTTACCGAGGTTCTGCCCCATGAGCTCGTCCAACTCAACCAAGCCGCTTGAACTCGACGCCGTCCTGCGATCGATCCGACCGCACGTCAAGACCCCCGACCAACCGGTCGCCATCACAGCCTCGACTGCTGCGGAGGATGCGCCGGAGATCGACAACGCCCCAATGCTCGACCGCGAAGCCGACATCGACGAAACGCCCGCCGCACCAGTGACGATCCATCGCCCGATGACGTCCGCCGCCGGCGCGCGAAAACCGCGCCGGGCGGATCGCGATGGGCGCGCTGATCGCGACATGCGGACTGACGCTCGTGCAGAAGCGACTTCCGAAGGACGCGTGCAGGTCGATCTGGTGCCCGCCGCCGGTGAGGCGACGGTCGGCGTGTACATGCGTCTGCCGAAGTCGGTCCATCAGCAACTCAAGACCGTCGTCTTCCAGAATCAACTCACCGAGCAGGGCCATCAAAGCATCGCCGATATCACGCGTGAAGCGATCACGGAATGGCTCGCCCGCAATCGCACCCGCACGCTGGCCGCCTGATGATGCTCTTACCGCGCGACGCGATCGCGTGGGCAGAGATCACATCGCCGCCAATTCTTCGCGCGGTCGTCGGTGAACGGTCGATTCGTGGTGATTGATCGATGTTGATCGATGTTGATCGATCGGCAGTGCGACGTCGCGCCCACGACGATCGCCCACCTCCTCTTTGAGTCCGAACGATCCAGCCGGGTCGCCCGGCTTGACCCTCCATTCCCCGCGATTACGCTATCGATGCCCAGTGCAATACCAGCTATTGCACCCGGGCACCGACTGCAATACCATGCATTGCAGTGATATCGCGGGAGCATGATCCCGCGATATCGCCGGTCGACGTTGGAGACGTCGGCCCGAGCACTCGAAGATCATGGAGGGTCGCATGCCTGCCTCGACGCGGACGATCGAATCCAAGCCCGCACGCCGAACACAAACAGCATTGTCGAAGACCGCTGAATCCAAGCGGATTCGTCGCAACAAGATTGTGACGACGGTGAATCTTGAGCCCGAGGTGCTGACGTATCTGCAGCAACTTCAGGCGGAGTTTGAGCGTGATCGGTCGTATCTGGTGAACTCGCTGGTCAAGGACTACAAGCGTCGCCGCGAGCAATTGCAGCGCGAGACCGCGCGCGAGTTGTTCCCCCACATGATGACCGCCCCGATCGCATCGCCCGGCGTCTGAGGTAAAGCCCCATGCACCGGCCGACGACCGATCCACGCGACGGTCGCACGGGTGATCGGCGCACGATGCACACCTCAGGCATCCGCGCGACCGACTCCCGATCGACCCGACACCCAACGCCAGGTCATCCCGATGATGCCCAGGCCCGCTCCGACGCGCGCCCCACAAAGCTCCTGCACGCGACGATCGACTCAAACAGCAACACCGACCCGAACGCAAAGCATGACTCGAATGTCGGCGCGGTCTTCGAGGGATTTACGCCGCTGACGGGGAACTTTGTTTACTGCCCGAATCAGTTTTTTGATCTCGTGCTTCCGCATCAATCGCGCGGGGTGGTGAGGCTGGTGGGCTATCTGTTGCGTCGCACGCTGGGTTGGCTCGATGCGGATGGAAATCCGATCGAGGAGGAAATCCGCGTGCCTTATCAGGAGTTGATTGATCGGGCGGGGATCAGTCGCGGGGCGATTCGCTCGACGCTGGATGAAGCGCTTGCCGCGCGGCTGGTGCGATGCTGCGCGAGTGGTCGGGCTCATGCGGCGGGGGTGCGTGGACAGGCAACGAGTGTTGAACTCTGCTGGGATGCGTCGGGTCGATTCGTGGATGATCCGAAGCAGTTCGCGGGTTTCTTTACGGGCGAAGGTCGGCGCTCACCGATTCCGAATGCGTTTTTTGATCGGGTGATTCCGAATGAGCCGCTGGCGGTGGTGCAGGTGGTGGGGGCGGTGCTTCGGCATACGGTGGGGTATCAGAATCAGTTCGGCGGGCGTCGTCAGCAGGCGCCGCTGAGCTACAGCTACCTGCAGCGCTACACGGGGATCGGCGGACGCCGGCATCTGGCAGCCGCGCTGCGTACGGCGCTTGCGGGTGGATACATCAGTTGCGTGCGCGAGGGGACCTTCGATCCGCATCATGCCGCCGACTCGCAGGCGGCCTGCTACGCGATCCGCTGGGCGGAGTTGCACCCGACGTCAAACGAAGATCGCTCGCCGAAGGTTCATCCATCTTCCGGTGGCACCGATCGAATCTCACCCGTGCGTTCAAAAAGGGAACCGGACAAAGTTTCGCCGAGTGTTCAAAAAGGGAACCGGGCAAACAGTTCAAAAGGGGAATCGAGTCGAGCGTTCAAAAAGGGGACCGGCAACGGTTCAGAAACGGAACCGGGCGAACGGTTCAACAAGGGAACTACAGAAAAGACAATTACAAAGACGACTTCCAAACAACAGCAACAAAGAGGAGGGAGCGGAGATGCTGTTGGTGTGGCGGGTCGATCGGGGAGCGGAAAGGAGATGGCAGGCGAGTTGAACGATCTTGCGACGATGGAACGTGAGACAGCACGGCGAGAGTTGCTGCGTGTGGGGTTTGCAGCACCGGTCGCGAATCGATTGGTGAGCGTGTTCGAACCGGCGGTGGTGCTGAGGCAGATGGCGTGGATCGATCGTCGCGAAGCGACACGAAATCGGCTGGGACTCTTGCGACGTGCGATCGAAGAGGATTGGCCCGAGCCGGTGGGCATGGATGATCAGAGGAGTTCGGATCTTGGTGAGAGGATGGATGAGTTGATCGCCGGGTATCACCGGCGAGTCATGGATGAGGCGCGCGTCTTGGGAGATCGGCGTCGAGAGGGCGCGAGAGGATCGGCTCTCCAATCGGATCAAGCGGCCGGGCCGATCGTGCCGGCGAGTCGTGCCGATCGTGAGGCGATGGCGCGATGGGTCGAGCGGATCAGGGCATCGATCAAAGGGGACGCGCGTGAGGATGAGTCGAAGGGGAAGCAGATCGATGAGCGGTCGGTCGAGGAGAGGATTGCGGAGGTGATCGGCGAGTGGGCGGACTATGTCCGGTCGCGCAGCGTGGGGGATGCGGTGGGGCGTCGCTCGCTGGTGGTGGCGTTGCGTCGGTGGGGCGAGTCGTTTTTGTTGGAGAGGTCGGCGCGCGTGTTGGCGGCGGATCGTGTGCGATTGAATCGGGACGACGGGCAGAAAGTGAAGGAGCTTGCGGCGCGGATCGAGGCATGGGTGGAGGATCGCTTCGCGCGATTAACGGAGACGGAGCTTGAGACCTATCGCGCGCGGGTTTTGCGGGAGTTCGCCGGATTGACGCGAGGATTGGCGGATGCGGATGCCAGGACGCACGGTCGAATGATGCGGCTGATCAAGGGTCTGATCGAGCGTGAACACGTATCGCCCGCATGATCGGAAAGATAGGGAGTGTTGCGACCGATTTTTTGCGGAGAGAATCGGGAAAACTGCGGCTTGCCAGTCGGTCTTGGGAGTGGGAAGTTCGCATGACATGCTTCACGCAATGACACTTGATGGCGGGTGGTTTGTTCGGATGAGCGATCTGCAGCGGGGAAGGCCCGGATATGCCGAGCGGGATGTGACCGATGGCATGCGATACATCCCCGCGCGCGTGCCAGGATGTGTACATTCGGATTTGATGCGAGCGGGCCTTTTGGATGATCCCCGTGTGGGAACGAATGTGCTGAAAGCGCGATGGGTCGAGGAAATGATCTGGTCGTATCGATGCGAGTTTGATCGGCCGACGGAATGGGGAGACGGTCCTGGTGCTCGAGCGTGGCTGGTCTTTGAGCAGATCGACGGCGTGGGCGAAGTGGTGCTGAATGGTCAGAAGCTGGCCCGGCATGCGAATTCTTTTCTTCCGCTGCGTGTAGAGGTGACAGAGCAATTGCGTGAGCACGGCAATGTGCTGGCAGTGCATCTGGAGAGCGGGCTTTATCATGTTTCGGACAAGCCGGCGGAGGGGTGGTGCCATGACAACGCGCGTGACGCGCTGTTGCATAAGCGGCATTGGTTGAGAAAGGTTCAGAGTCAGGGTTCATGGGATTGGGCCCCGCGACTGATGAACGTGGGACTGGGGTTGGTCCGATTGGAGTGGACGCGGGCCGAGGTTCGCGTGGATTACATGGCAGTCATTCCGCGGGTGAGCGATGAGCTTGACAGGGGGCATGTGACGATTCGGGTGTGGATTGAGAATCTGGGTCTCTGTGATCTTGATGTTCGATTGCAGATGGATCTAAAGGATCCTGAAGGACACGTGGCGGCTTCATGTGAGATTGAAGTGACGCTCAGGCCGGGCATGAATCGGACGGAACTTCAGATCGAGGCGACATCACCTCGATTGTGGTGGCCGATCGGGCAGGGAGAGCAGTGTTTGTATGAAGTACGAGGGCGAATGACCGTCTTGTCGAAATCGATTTCGGAACGTCGATCGTCGGACAGGCTTTTGCCGAATGAAGCCGAGAGCCGGCAAGCCTGCGGAGAGATCGGATTCGGTGGAAAGCGATTCGGATTCAGGCACATTTGGATCGATCAGTCGGAGCATCAAGAGGGCGGGCGGCTCTTCGTGTTGCATGTGAACGGGCGGGCGATCTTTTGCCGTGGCGCGAACCTTGTGCCGGCAGACATGCTGATGGCGGAGGTGGATCGATCGCGATACGAGCGGTTGGTTGGGCGTGCGATTGAGGCGAACTTCAATTTCCTTCGCGTTTGGGGCGGAGGATTGTACGAGCATGACGACTTTTATGATTTGTGTGATCGTCATGGCATATTGGTATGGCAGGATTTCGTTTATGCGTGCGGAAAGTATCCACTAAACGATGAGGCCTTCCATGCCGGGGCGGTGGAGGAGGCTCGATATCAACTGAGAAGACTTTCGCATCATCCGTCGTTGGTGATGTGGTGCGGGAACAACGAGAATGAGACCGCGATTGTCACGGGTTGGGCGGGGATGAGCAGGGGACAGATCGCGCCGGACTATGGTTTCTATCATTTGACGCTTTCGAAATTGTGTCGGGAGGAGGACGGAACGAGGCCTTATCAGCCGTCGAGTCCGTTTTCGCCGGACGGGCGGCATCCCGGGGATGAATTGAGCGGAGATCAGCATCCGTGGAGCGTTGGGATTGATGACATGGACTTTCGGAAGTATCGCGGGATGCGGTGCCGATTTGCCAATGAGGGTGGGACGCTGGGTCCGACGTCGCTTCCGACGATGCTGGCGTGTCTGCCGGAGGGTCAGCGCTATGTTCAGAGTTTTGCCTGGCAGTTGCATGACAATTCGGTCGACTCGTGGCAGGAGCCGAGCTTGGTCGATGCGATGACGCGGATCTGGCTTGGGATGGACTGTAGAGCGATGACGATTGAGGAATATGTCTATTGGGGCGGACTGTTGCAGGCGGAGGGATTGCGGGCTTACATCGATCGATTTCGCGGTCGCATGTTCGATAGTGCAGCGGCGGTATTCTGGATGTTCAACGACTGTTGGCCTGCGACTCGTTCGTGGTCGATCGTGGATCATGCTCTGCGTCGCACGCCCTCATTCCATCCTGTGCGGCGCGCCTTTTCGCCGGTATCTGTGGTGTTCCTCGAAGAAGGCGATCAGTTGCTGATTCATGGTGTGAACGATACGCAGGATGAGATTCGACTCGAGCATCGGTTCGGCATTGTGAGATTCCCGGGCGACTATGAAGTGGACGAAACCGCAGAGGTACGATTGAGGCCGAATCAGGCGACCCGCATCGGTGTGATTGAGCGATCGAAGATGGATGACCCGACGCGGCAGATCGCATTCTCGATGTTGAAGCGGCGCGGGACCGTCGTGGCGAACAACCGATGGATCGGACCGATGTATCTTGAGGTGGAATGGCCTGAGGCGCAAGTGCGCGTGAGTGTGAGTGATGGCCGGGCTCGATTCGAGTCTGAGGTGTTCGCGTTGGGTGTGTGCATTGATCTATCTGGCGAATGTGAGGATGGCGGCGTCAGCGACAATCTCTTCGATCTTTTTCCTGGCGTGCCGCACGAAGTGCCATGGTCACATCCCAAACCGCCGACGGTGCTGTTTGTTGGTAACTCCATGCGCAAAAAACGCTCGACGTGAATCAGATCAACATTCTATCTAGCGGACAGTGGCCAGAAGATGAACTATAAAAAATGGATGCGTGTCGGATGAGTGTTGAAGTGATTATGAATGAACATTCAATTGTATTCGTCGTCGCATGAGCAGTCGTCTTAGGTTGTGTGCGGTGATCGGCTTTCCGGACCTTATGGCAAGCCGGGCATCGCGTGCGGTTCGTTGGCTGCACCACCTGTCGGCTCGATCGGGCGAGCGGAGGAAGGGCGTGCGAGGGCGATCGATGTGCCCGGGTTTTGCTGGTTGTTTGCTGGGACCGTGGGAGGTCATGGCTAGACCTTACAGAAACCGACTGACAGCATCATGTCAGCGAGATGTTCGGGTTCGTCTGGTCTTGCCCGCCGCACCTGTGGGTGGTTTTGCCGAAGGTTCGTAGATGGCGGATGTTTCGGCGATTTTGTTGCGGATGAGTTCGCGAAGCTCGGGAGGTTCCAGGACTTCCGCGCCGGGGCCGTAGCCGAGAATCCACCAGACGATTTCGTCGAGTCCGTCGATGGTGAATCGGAGCGTGACCGATTGCTGATCGTCGGTCCATGCTTCGGTCTGGGTCGGATGCCAGCGGGTTTCGCTGACCGTTTCGGCGAAGGGTTGACGAAAGCGGACCGCGATTTCGTAGCGACGATCCCCGCGGATCATGCGCCATGCGTTGCCGAGGTGTTGGGTCAGGCTAAAATCATCCGGGACCGTGCACGGGATGTTGGTTTGCTCGGCAAGTATGAAACGATTGAGTTTGAGGAATCGAACGCCGTTCTGGTGTCGACGTTCGCCGACGACATACCATGCGCGCTGGCAGTACCAGAGGGCATAGGGTTTGAAGATGAAGGATTCGGGTTGTTCTTTGGTTCGATTGGGTTCGTAGAGACACTTCAAGGCGCGTCGATTGGCGATGGCAAGGCGGACTTCATTGTAGATTTCGCCCGGCGAATCGTCGGCCATCCCGCGAGCAAGATCGACGTGGAGACGTCCGTCGAGTGAGACGAGTTGTTCGTGAATGGCAGGTGGAAGCTGGCAGCGGACTTTTTCGACGACGCGCCCTGCTTGATCGACGAACGGGATGGAGGAGCCTCTGGGTAGGTGTTCCATGAGGACCAGGAGCGCGAGGGCTTCGTCGAAGGTGAGTTCGACGGGCGGCATGAAGAAGCCGCGCGGGACGCGATATCCTCCGGTGACGGGATCGAGTTCGCAGGGCACGCCGCTTGCACGGAGTGTGTCGAGATCTCGGAAGACGCTGCGTGTGGAGGTTTCGAGGTTTCGCGCGAGGTCGCCGACTTTGAGGGATGGCGACGCCTGGATCATGCGCATGAGCCGGAGCAGGCGGTGGACGCGTGTGTAACGTTTCCCCATGGTGCTGGTGAGTTTAGCCCATTTTTCGTCATGTGGCATCTGGTGGGTCCTTGGTGTTGTCGTGGGGATGGATGGAGCGG
This sequence comes from Planctomycetaceae bacterium, assembly GCA_027487775.1. GTDB lineage: Bacteria > Planctomycetota > Phycisphaerae > Tepidisphaerales > Tepidisphaeraceae > JAIYCY01. The sequence goes on along the minus strand of JAIYCY010000002.1, from coordinate 36,149 downwards.
GTTGAGTGTGGTTCTGGCGTGTAGATGACTGCTGGCTGTGGAGCGTTTTTCGCGAGCTCGGAAGCGCTTTCTGCACGCTCGGGATCGATTTCCGCGCGCTCGCGGCCGGGTTTTGCGCGCTGCTGGCCGATAACGTGCGGTTTGTGGCCGCGTTTGGGTCGGTTTGTAAATGCATATTGGCCATCGTGTTAACCCCCTTTCTCCGCCCATAATGGTCATTATGTAAAGCGAATCGGATTCTGCCGGTTTTCGTGGACCTCGAAGTCGTCGACATGCCGATCGGTTTCGCCGAACCAAGGCCGCGCGATCGACAGTGATTCGATGCAGATCTCGCACTGCTTCCACGGCTTGGTATCGCTATTCACCCGCTCGATCCTGCATACGAGCGGCTCGGCGGCATCCATCCGTCGCGCGAGTTCTTCATTGGGCCCGCGCGGAACGTAGCCCAGCATGTTCAAACCGATCATGATGCGGATCGCGTTCGGATCGTGCGGATTGTGTCGATCCCGAACCAGCCTCAAGATCATTTCCCGCCGAAGCGAATCCAAAAGCATCGGGCCGTCGTAGTGCTGAAACCCCGCGACGAATCCGCCGTACTTGACGGGCGGAGGTGTCGGGGGCGTGGGCATGATCCCGGATGTGTGCGCGGATGGGTTGGGGTGCGCGACGAAGCGCTCCCCCGCCAGGATTTGCAGGCGAAAATCGCGCAGGCTGAATCGGATGGAGACCCTGAAGCAAAGCATTCGAGAAGCTTATCGAGCGCGGCTGACAGCATGGTGTCATTTCGACTGCTCCGGTGATGCCGAGAATCTGCGCAAAGGCTTTGCGATCGATTGCGAGCGCGCGGGCGGGGATTTAGCCTCGCGCGGATGAGTGCCTCATCGATCGACTGGTTTCGAGACGCGAAGTTTGGGCTGTTCATGCACTTCGGCTTGCCGAGCAATCCGGCCGGCGTGTGGGATGGCAAAGTCATGGGGCGTAATTGGTACGCGGAGTGGATTCGCTATCAGCACAACTGGCCCGCGCCCGGCGGCATTTCGCGCGCCGACTATGACACACTGATTCCGCAACTGACGATCGAAAAGTTCGACGCGGATTTCATCATCCACGAGGCCGCCCGCGCGGGGATGAAGTACCTCGTCGTCACGACCAAGCATCACGACGGATTCGCACTCTGGAAGACGAAGATCGTGCCGGAGTACTCGATTGCAGTCTCGCCCTGCCGGCGCGACATGATCGCGGAGCTGACGGCGGCTTGTCGGAAATATGGGCTGAAAGTCGGCTTCTACTATTCGCACTGGCTCGATTGGGAACACCCCGGCGGAGGCGTTCCGCCCTGGCCCGAGCGTCCGAACGATCCGCCGCTCGAGCAGCCGAGCGATGCGATGTATGAGAGGTATTGGAGCGAAAAGTGTCTGCCGCAGGTGGGTGAATTGATTTCGATGTTCGATCCGGATTTGTTTTGGTTCGACAGTTGGGGGAGCAAGACCGACACGCGCAAGACACAGCTCACGCCGGACCGGCTTGGGCGTTTGATCGGGTTGATTCGTCAGCGGTCGCCGCGCGTTCTCATCAATAGTCGTATCGGCACGGAGGAAGGCGTTGATTTTCTATCGATGGACGACAACCACTTCCCGGACAAGTTGATTGGTCGTCCCTGGGAGACGAGCGGGACGATGAATCGAAGCTGGGGCTATCACAAGTTGGATTTCGCGTGGAAGTCGACAGAGACGTTTCTGAAGAATCTGATCAACAACGTAAGTCGTAACGGGAATTATCAGCTCAACATCGGGCCGATGGGAGACGGCTCGTTGTCGGCGGCGACGATCAAACGGCTGCGCGAGCTGGGCGCTTGGATGGATGTCAATGGCATGGCGATCTACGGGACGAGGCCCGTCGACGCGGCCGAGCCGACATGGGGACGACTGACGCAAAAGGGAGCGACGATCTACGCGCACGTTTTCGATTGGCCGACGGATGGGAAACTGGAGTTGCCCAAGCTGCCGATGTCGATCACGAGCGCGACGGTTCTGGAAACCGGCGAGCCGCTTACGGTGCTGGGTTCGGTGGACGGTGCAATCGTCAACGTCCCGCCGCATCCGATCGACGACCGCGTGACGGTGATTGAGCTGGCGTGATGGCGCTTTGATCGCGTTCGATCTGATCCCGAATCTTTCTCACGTCTGCGGGCGTTCTTCTAGACCCGCGCATCGATATCTGAGATTGAATCGACGCGGCAGGCAGAATCAACCGAATCGACTGTCAAACTCGTTGTGCGACCCGATCCACGCCCACTCGATCACGTCTCCGTCTCGTTCGCCGACGGCGCGGTATTGGTCATTGATTCTCACCGACCACACATGCTCGTAACCTTGGAGTTTTTTGAACCGCAGCGACGGATGATCCGGGTTTGTTGCAAAGAGTCGATATGCCCGTCGCGCGGCGAGTCGAACTCGGGGATCGAGCGTTGCATACGCCCGCCAGAAACTGGGCCGAGCGCGTGAGTTCACAATCGATCCACGGCCAGCGGCTCAGCGCCTTCCGCCTTCGATGCCTTCAAAAACTCTTCCAGCTTCGGTCGGCGTTTGGGATCTGCGATGGTCCGCTCCCATGCCGCATCTTCGTTGCGAGCGAGCAAAAATCGGGCAAAGTCAGCCACCTCCGCCCGCTGTGCCTCGGGCAGTTGCTCGCAGATATCGATCAGCTCTTGGGTGGCCTCACTCATCCCAGGAGTTTAACCGCGCCAATGTGATCGTCCACTCCTCTTTAGGTGTTTTTGCGACGTCGTGAAAATGTCACTTGTCAACTCCGCGCTGTTGAACCTCCGAGGCGGGTTGTGGTTCGGGATCGGGTTGGATGGATTGATCGCCGTCGGGGTTTTCGGGGGTGATGCTGGCGTAGTAGCGGCCGAGTGCGTTGAGTGAGCCGTCGGCGTTGAAGAGCGCGGAGGTTCGGCCGTGCTCGGATTCGATTCTGAATGGGAACCAGGCGTAGCCGGCGATCCAGTCCTGGCGTTCGAGCCAGGGCAGGAGTTCTTTCATGAACTTGAGGACCTGGGCTTGGGTGAATTGATTTTTGCTGACTTTATCGAGTGTCTTCCAGTCAGCGACGCCGAATTCGGTGATGAGAAGCGGGCGTTTGCCGTATTTTTCGTAGATGCGTTTGAGTCGGACTTTGACGGACTCGGCGTTGGGGCTGCTGTAGCCGTGGACGCCGATGTAGTCGACGCGGAGCCCGCGCGCTTCGACGCCGGCCATGAATTCGGGCATCCAGTGCGCGCCGACCTTGCCGACGCCTTCGGTGTTGGCAGCGGACGGACTGACGAGCGGGACGCCGAGTTCTTCGAGCGCTGGCCAGAGTGCGAGGGTTTGTTCGGGGGTGAGGTCGCCGTGTTTTTCGCGATCGGGTTCGTTGGGTCCGAGGACGCGTTTGACGCGACCGGAGGCGATGTGCGGCACGACTTCGCGAGCGAGTTGTGCGCGGAGTTTGTCGATGGCGTCGGGTCCATGGAACGCCTTGCCGCCGAAGAACATCGGTATGAACTCCACGCCTTCGGGTTGTTCGTCAACGAGCGGCATATTCCAGGAGTAGTTCCACGAGAGGTTGAGCGCAGCGGTTCTGCGGGCGTGCTCTTTGCGCATCGCGTCGGTCTGTTCTTGTGTGCGTGTGGACGAGGCGTTTACGGGGAGAGAGAAGCCGATGCCTTTTTTGCCGGGCAGTCGAAGCTGCTCGGGCGTCATGGGCGAAAATGACGCGAATGCAGAGACGGCGAGGAGACAACAGACGATCAGGGGGATTCGCAGGAGCATGGGCGGAGCGTCCTTTGGCTGGAGTGAAGTTAAGCGAGCACGGCGCGGATGAGTGCGGGCCTTTGGGTGAATATCAATCGTTTGACTAGTGGGATTTGTCGGTTATACCAGCAAGGCATGCGACCGCAACCACTTTTGATCGCGTCGATCGGAACGTTGATGGCGGGGTTGTTGACTGGAGGTCTTGTGGCAGCGGATGTGACTGAGCCCTCGTCCCCCACCGCACCTGCAAGGGTTGTCGCGCCGAGCGAGCCGGACGCGGTGATTGCGGACGGTTTGATGTCGGAGGGTTTGCGAACGCCGGTGCGGGTCGGGCCTGCGGCTGAGGCGCGTGTGAAGTGGTGGCGCGACGCTCGCTTTGGCATGTTCATTCATTTCGGCGTGTATGCGATTCCGGGTCGAGGCGAGTGGGTGAAGTTCAGTCAGTCGATTCCGCATACGGAGTACGCGAAGTTGGCGGACGAGTTCACACCCGATCCGGATTCGCCCAAACGCTGGGCGGAGCTGGCGAAGATGGCGGGCATGAAGTACGTCGTGCTGACGGCGCGGCATCATGACGGGTATTCACTTTTCGATTCGCGTGCGAATGAATTCAATTCCATGCAGACGGCTGCCAAGACCGACATAGTTCGGACGTTTACCGATGCGGTCCGGTCGGAGGGATTGCGCGTGGGGCTTTATTACTCGCCGAAGGATTGGCGATTCCCCGGTTACTTCATGCCGGATCTTTATCTCGAATCCGCCGAGGCGATGCGTGAGCAGTATCACGGGGAGATGAAGCAGCTAACGACCGAGTACGGGCATCTGGACATCATTTGGTACGACGGAGGCGGGGAGAATTATCTCGGCATCGGCGGGATCGATCGGGACAAGAACGGCTGGAAGCGTCGGGATCGGGACAAGCCTTACACGGGGCGGTTCAGTTGGAAGGATGATGAGGTCAACGATCCGATTCGTGCGCGGTTTCCTGACATCTTGATCAACGACCGCACGCGCTCGATCGCAGATATCCGCACGCGCGAAGGCAAGGCCGCGCTCGGCGATTTCGAGGGCAAGCAGCCTTGGGAGCTGTGTTACACGCTCGCCGGTCCGTGGGGCTATTCTCCGAATGCCAAGCCGCGATCGCTAGAAGAGATCGTCGTGTTGCTGACCAACACGTCCTCGCGTGATGGCAATCTACTGCTCAACATCGGCCCGGATCCCAAGGGCGGCGTGCCGGATGATCAGGTCGAGCGGCTCAGGGAAATCGGCGCGTGGCTCGAAGTGCACGGCGGGGCGATTTATCAAACTCGCGGCGGGCCTTTCCTGCCGACCGCGCAGGTCACCTCGACACGTCGGGACAACACAGTCTTTGCGCACGTGCTGCCCGACGAAGCCGGCGTGATGGCGAGCGTGATCAAGCTTCCCCGATTCGCGAACGGTCCGACGCTGCAATCTGCGAAGGTCTACTCGACGCAAGCGCCGGTCCAGTGGAAGACGGTCGATGACATGATCGAGATCGAAGTCCCGCCGAAGCTGGAGAACTCGCCGACGATCATCATTGAGCTGACGTATGACGGTTCGGTGATGCAGCTTGAGCCGATGGCTGTGCCGCAAGGTTCTGAGTCGGCGGACGGTACGTTGTAAGCTTCCCCGAAGCGTGTCTCTGACCCATTGACTCGTGAGAGCGAATATGCCGAATCCTCCATCATTTCCAGTCGAGATCAGAACCTCGTTTAAGCCCGGGATTCCCTGGCCGGACAACAATGGCGTGCACATCAACGCGCACGGCGGGGGCGTGATCTTTCACGCGGGGTTCTATTACTGGTACGGCGAGTCGAAGTATCCGGGCCGGGACGAAAAGGAGCGCGCCGATGCCGGCACACACTGTTACAGGTCGACCGATCTGATGAACTGGACCGACATGGGCATCGTCATGCCGATGGATGAGAACGACCCGCAAAGCGAGACGGCGGTAGGAAGTATTTGCGAACGGCCGAAGGTGCTTTTTAATCCGAGCACGAAGAAGTTCGTGATGATCTTTAAGCTCTATCCGGAAAGCACGGGCTATCTGATCGGCTATGTCGGTGTTGCGACCGCCGACGTACCCGAGGGGCCCTTTACGTATCAGCATCGTTTTAATGGCGGCGGGCTTGGACACGGCACGGGCGACTTTTTGTTTGTGATCGACGCCCAAGGCGCGGCATGGCACATGGGCGTTCGCAAGCCTGACAAGGTCTTTGTTGCGGCGCGCATGCGTCCGGATTTTCTGATGCCCGAGACCGACTATGTGCCCGTGGAAGGGATCGAACGTCACACCGAGGCCCCTGCTCTGATCCCCGCCGACGGTGGGTATTACCTCATCGGCTCCGGCTCGACCGGTTGGGATCCGAACGTCGCCCGCGCGTTTTTCTCAAAGCATCTGACCGGCCCGTACCGGCAGCTTCCGTGTCCTTGTGAGGGCGTGAACCCGCACAACAACCTGGGCCCGGAAAAGACCTTCGGCGGGCAGAGTTCGTTTGTGATTCCGGTTGAGGGAAAGCCTGGGGCGTTCATTGCGATGTTCGATCTATGGACGCCGAGGATCGCCAGCAATGGGGGTTATGTGTGGCTCCCGGTCGAGATCAAAGACGGCGCGCCAAAAATTCGCTGGCGAACGGAATGGGATTTGAGCGTCTTTGATCGGTCCTCGGCTGCGTGAGTGTGTGGGCGTGTGCTGAGGTTGATCGATGCTTAACGGTTGGACGCTATCATCGCGCGGATGATCAGCATGATGAAGGCGGCCCTGGTGGTGATTCCGATGTCGGTCGTCTTGATGGCGGGCGCTCGTTCGCACGCCCAGTCGGGCGATCGCGCGAACAGAACAGGCGCGGCCGTCGCGCTGGATCGATCAGATTGGCCGGGGACGATCGAGGTGTTGGGCTTGCCGGGTCGGTTGGGCGTGTTTGGCGCTGCCGAGGTGCTGGCGATCGATGATGCGGGTCATCCGGTGGTGGCGATGAGTGGGCTGGGGCGCGGGCGGTTGATTGCGTTGGGTCACGAATCGTATCTGAGCGCAGCGCTGGACGGAGGGACATCGGATGCGCGGGCCGGGCGATGGGTGCGATTGTTGATCGAGCAGTCGACGGGTTTGTCGTCGGGTGATCTGGTGAAACCGATCGTGGTGCGTGATGTGGATGAGATCGAGCCGGGCTCGACGCGTGTGTTGATGGTGAAGGCGGGATCGATTCGCGCGGAGGATGTTGAGCGGCTTGGGCAATGGGTGGAGGGAGGCGGCCTGCTCGTGTCGGGCGTGCCTGCGTGGGGATGGCTGCAGTTGAATGAGGGTCGGACGTTGTCGCGAGACTTTGCGGCGAATCGACTGTTCGCGCGGGCTGGGATTGTGTGGGTGGAGCAGGCGATCGAGGCGGATCGTGGCGCGGGGGTGAGGGTCTTGCGGGACGTGGTGCGTGATCATCTTGCGGAAGGGATGAACGCTCGGGCGGTGTTGAACGCTGAAGCGATGCTGGAGCGATTGCGTTCGGGTGAGAAGATCGACGCGACCGAAGCCGGGGCGGCGGCGAGTATGTTGACCGCGATGGCGGATGCGTTGCCGGAGGACGAGCGTGTCCTGCGACCGCGGTTGATGGAGCTTGAGCGAGCCGAGAGGCCTTGGAAGGTTCCGTCGGAGGCATCGCCTTTGGGTGAGTCGGATGTGTTGGACCGCGTGGTGCTTCAGCTGCAACTGCAGCGGATGTCTCGACAGTCGGCGGACGAGGTTCGCGCACATCCCGCGGCCGCGCATTTTCCCGGCGAGGTGGATGCGGGCGCGGCGCGTGTGACGCGTGAGGTTGCGCTTGCGGTGGGCAAGAAGGGCTGGCACAGCACGGGCCTGTATGCCGCGCCGGGCGAGGTGATCGAAGTGAAGGTTCCGCCGGCGCTGCTTGGATTGAAGCCTTCGCTGCGTGTCGGCGCGCATAGTGATGACATTTCGCGTCATGACGTCTGGAGGCGTGCGCCGCGCGTCGATCGTCAGGATGTGATCGACGGAACGACGACGCGACACGCTTCGGCTTTTGGCGGGCTTGTGTATGTGGTGCTTGGAGCGCCGTTGCCCGAGCCGATGTCGGTGGAGATTTCCGGCGCGGTTGAGGCGCCGGTCTATTTTGATCAACCGACATCGGGGCGCAGGACGACGCGCGAGGCGTGGTTGCAATCGATCAGGCACGCGCCCGCGCCGTGGGGCGAAGTGGTGACGGACAACCTCATCATGACGATGCCCGCGGGCGAGTTGCGCGGGTTGGACGATCCGGAGGCACTGGCGGATTTTTACCGGCGGATGTCGGATCTGTCGGCGGACTTTGGCGCGATTCCGCGTGACCGCGTCAAGCCCGAGCGATTCGTCGCCGATGTGCAGATCAGCGCGGGATACATGCACTCGGGGTATCCGATCATGACGCATCTGGATGCGGCTGAGGACATGGCCAGCCCGCAAAACCTATCGACGCGCGGCAACTGGGGCCTGTTTCACGAGCTGGGACACAACCACCAAAGACCCGAGTGGACCTTTGAAGGCACGGGCGAAGTGACGAACAATCTTTGGTCGGTCTTTCTCATGGAAGAGATGACCCGGAATGATCCCAACCGTTTTCATCCGGGCGTCAACCGCGTGCGGCGTGAGGCGCGGAAGGAAGAATACCGAAAGGCTGGTGCGCGATTTGAGGAATGGTGCGCGGATCCGTTTCTGGCGCTTTCGATGTATCTGGAGATACGCGACGCGTTCGGCTGGGCGCCGTTCAAGGCGGTGTTTGCGGAGTATGAGCGATTGAAGCCCGAAGAGAGGCCCGGAACCGAGCAGGAGAAGCGTGATCAATGGATGATGCGGATGAGTCGGCAGATCGGGCGCGATTTGGGCCCGTTCTTTGAAGCTTGGGGCGTGCCGGTGTCGGCGGAGGCGCGGGCATCGATCGAGCATCTGCCCGACTGGATCCCGTGAGGGAGATTCAACGCGAACGAGGTCGGCGCAACGGGGACGGCGCGATGGAGACGGATTCGCATGGCCTTATGCGGATCGACGCTGACGGCGCAGGAGGAGGATGGACGCGGTGAGGGTGGAGAGGATCGCGGGTTCGGGCACGACGGCTAGTGCGCGGGCGAAATCGTTTTGGAAGTCGGCGGGCAGGCTTGCGAGTTCCTGAGATGTGAGGGATGAGCCGTAGTTGCGAGCGAGTGCGAGGAGGTCGGCGAAGTCGACGCGGAGGTCGTAGTTGAAGTCGCCGTCGGTCCAGGTGCGGGCGTTTGCGTTGTAGTTGCGAGCGAGTGCGAGGAGGTCGATGAAGTTGACGAATCCGTCGAGGTTGGTGTCGCCGGTTCGGGTGGCGCGGACGAGGACGTGATTGGCGTTGACGGGGACGCCGAGGAACGACGAGAGCCCGAGGACGGCATTGTCGGCAAAGCCGATGACGAGATTGCTGGAGGTGAGACTGGTGAGAATGCCGTTGCCGTTCATCGCGCCGTTGTTGAAGCCGGTGCGGACCATGCCGCGAACGGTGGCGATGTCGTTGCCTGGGAGTGTGTCGTTGAGGATGAAAGCGTTGTCGAGCAGATCGACTTTGGAGTTTTCGATTCTGAAAGTGGATTGGAAGTCGACGATGTCGGAGCGGAGTTGCAGGGTTCCGCCGTTGATGAATCGGACTTCGCCCGCGACGACACCTGCGGATCCGATGGAGACGGTGCCGGTGCCAGTGGAGACGAATCGGCCCGAGCCGGTGATGTTGCCGTTGACTTCGGTGGTGCCTGATCCGGTGAAGGTGAGTGTGAAGCCGCCGGGGATGTTGACAGCGCCGAGATTGAGTGAGCCTGCATTGAAGGGGTTGGAGACGGTGGCATTGGCGGCGAGTGTGATGGGCATCGATTCGATGGAGACGTTGGAGGCGTCGAGTCGTTCGATGGCGCCGGTGCGGTTGGGTGCGCCTGAGCCGGAGATTTGCAGGGGTTCGGCGCGGTTGTAGGTGAATCCGCCGGAGAGGCCGAGTGTGGCGCCGCTGGAGACGATAGTGCCAGCGGAGGCGTTTCCGAGGGCTGTGGGAGACGCGATGTTGAGCGTGCCGCGTTTGATGAGTGTTTGGCCGGTGTGATTGTTATCACCGGCGAGGCGTGTGGAGCCGGTGAGATATTTTTGCACGACGGCGATGGTGGATTCGATCGGGCCGTTGATGTCGATGTCGCTCGTGGTGAGGAAGGTGAGTTCGCGATTAGCACCTTCGCCGCGGATGGGGCTGTTGACGATGAGTTTGACGTTGGGGCTGGAGGCGAAGTTGCTGAGGGTGAGATCGCCTTGAGCGGCGATGGGGATGTTGAACGTCTGCGAATTGACGACGTCTTCATTGATGGTGATTCCGCCGACGTCGTTGCGGCCGAGTCTGAGGATGGCGCTCGGGAAATCGCTTCGTGGGATGAAGGTGAGCGCGGGGACGGTTGGATTATCAAAGACGATGTCGCGCGCGAGCTTGTCGACGCCCGCGACGGCGATGGTGGAGTGTGGGACCGCGCGGTTGAAGAGTGCGGCCTGTTCAGTGCGGTCCCAGTCGCCGTCGCCCCAGTTGGTGCCGGTGCCCCAGTTGTTGCTGGTGGTTCCGATGAAACCGGGTTGATCGTAGACGCGGACGTAGTCGACGATCATCTTCGTTCCGCCGACGTTGGGATCGACGGTACCTGCGAATCCGTCGAAGAGGACTTTGGAGCTGAGGATGACTTCGAGCGGGATGGTGTTGCGTGCGGCGCGCATGGCGACTGCGGAGACGGTGTTTCGTACTGTGCCGTTGAGGATGAAGTTGACGGAGTTATCGGTGCGCCATTCGACTGCGTAGGTGTTGAAGTTTGCGGAGAGGTCGCCGACGTCGAAACTGGTTCCGCCGTGACCTTGAGCGGAGCCTGTTTCCCAGCTTTTGACGCTGTTGGTGTAATCGCGTGAGACGGGGTCGGGGTAGTGAGCTTCGATGATGTCGATTTCGAGTCGGTCGTGGGTGTTGTCGGCGTTTGCGAGTTCGGTGGGCGTGTTGAGCCAGAAGGCGTTGTTCAGGCCGCTCTTATCGCCGATGCGCATGCGGACTTCGTAGTAGCCGTAGACTTGGCGGAAGTTGATGGTGTCGATCCATCCTTCCTGGTAGGTGCCTGGGGTTGAGCCGTTGGGGGGCGTGAGTTCGACGGTGAGGAATTCTGCGTTGCCGTTGACGATTGAGACGTTGGGTCGGCTTGGGAGGATGCGCCAGACGTTGGTGTCGATGGCGGCGCCGTTGAATTCGTCGGCGAAGGTGAGCTCATAGCCTGCGGGAGGCGAGGCGAGCGAAGGTGTGACCGAGAGCGCGACCGAGAACGCTGCAGAAGCGGCGGCGAGCGTGAGCGCAGAGGTTCTGCGGCGAGTTGAGCGCAGGTGCATGTGGAGATCTCCTCGACTGGGCCGATAACGACGATTGAAGCAGTGTCAATCGTTTGACAATCCGCGTGGGAAGTATAGCCCGCGACAGTTGGGTGGGCTAGTGGAAAAATCGTGTTGTCGTTCGCGGTTCTGCAGAATTGAACTTCATTTCGAATCGGTTGCCCCAACTGAGTTGGGGCAGCCGGGCTCGGTCGATCGGCTCATGTTTGACCGCCTCCATCACGCGTTCGATGGCCTTGAATCCGCGCGATCGCAAATGGCTGGCGACGGATTCTCATCGGTCTTGAACGAGATGCGACGGGTGGGACTCGACATGGTTCAGGCGGCCCCTGGGAAGACGAGTTCTTCGCGGGCGAGTGATCGAGGAGAGTCCGTATCAGTCCGGCTGGATGGATTGATCGCCGTCGGGGTTGTCGGGGGTGACGCTGGCGTAGTAGCGGCCGAGTGCGTTGAGTGTGCCGTCGGCGTTGAAGAGTGCGGAGGGCGCGCCGTGGGCGGAGTTGTGATTGAAGGGGAACCACGCATAGCCTGCGATCCAGTCTTGACGTTCCATCCAGGGGAGGAGTTCTTTCATGAACTGGAGGACTTGGGCCTGGTTGAAGCGATTTTTGGTGATGTCGCCGCCGGTCTTCCAGTCGGCGACGCCGAATTCGGTGATGAGGAGAGGTCGCTGTCCGTATTTGTCGTAGATGCGTTGGAGTTTGATTTTGAAGGCATCGGCATTGGGTCCGGGGTAGGCGTGGGTACCGATGTAGTCGATGCGCAGTCCGAGTCGGTCGGCTTCGGCCATGAAGTGCGGCATCCAGTTTCCGCCGGTTCCTTGGTTGGCTTCGTCGGTGGCGGGTGTGCCTTCGGTGTTGGCCGCGGACGGGCTGACGAGCGGTACGCCGAGCTTTTCGAGTTCGGGCCAGATGGCGAGGGTTTCTTCGACGGTCATGTCGCCGTGCTCTTTGCGATCGGGTTCGTTGGGTCCGAGGAATCGTTTGATTTGACCGGCTTGGATTTGCGGGATGATGCGTTCTTGGAGTCGTGCGGGAAGTTCGGCGGGGAAGTTGTCGGTTTGGAACCAGCGTCGGCTGTGGATCATGGGCATGAACTCGACGCCTTGGGGTTGTTCATCGACGAGGTGGGAGTTCCAGGAATAGTTCCACGAGACGTTGAGTGCGGCGGTTCGTTCGGCGTTGAGTTTGCGGCGAGCGTCGTTGTCTTCGATGGTGCGTCCACCGGCGGTGCCGATGGGGAGCGTATAGCCGATGCCCTTCTTGCCGGGCAGTTTGAGTTGTTCGGCCGTGAATGAGACGGGCTGAGTTTGGGGCTGTGGCATGTCTTGTGTTGTTTGCGAAGAGTGCGTCGTCGAACAGGCCAGACCGAGGAAGCCGAAGGCGAGGCACGAAATGAAACTGATACGGCGCGTGAACATGAGGCAGATTCCTTTGCTATTGGGTTCTCTTCGGGATTGGTTTCTGGGGTTTAAAAAGAGTTTGATGTTCACAGCTTGAACTTAGGGTGTGATGCGCAGCCATCCTTCGGAGGTGCGTTTGAAGGTGATGGGGAAGCCGTCGAACTGTCTTGCGGCTTCGGGCTGGTTGGGGTCGAAGTTGAATCGGTACATGTTGAAGGTGGCATGTTGGGTGTTGGGATCGATGGAGACGAGCCCGAAGCCGGAGGATTTGGCGTCGGCGATTTGGTATTGGGTGTGCGTTTCGGCGGTGAGGAGGTGGGAGCCGGGTTCGGGGTTGACGACGGCGTGGATGGTCATTTGGTTGCCGAAGACGTCGATGTAGCGGCCGGTGTTTTCGGGATCGCCGGGGAGACGGTTTTCGCCGGGCGTGTCGGGCCACCATGCGCGGGGCCAACCGTTGGCGGTGCCGGTGGCCATGAAGGTGAGGGGTCCGTCGGTCCAAGTTTCCACGCCGAGTTGGGAGAGGATGCCGATGTGTTGATCTCCGACGAGGTGAAGCGCGCGGGCCTTTCCGAGGGTCGAGACGGCGCGATTGCGTGGGGTGCGTGGCCAGCCGTTGGTGTCGAGATCGACGTTGTTCTTTTTGAGTTCGGGTCCGGTGTGTGTGTAGCTCTTGGCGAAGATGGTTTGCGAGATGGCGACTTTGACTTTGTCGGTGTCTCGTGATGCCCAGTCGGCGAGGAACTTTTCCTGACGTTCGCCGAGCAGGACAGCGCCGGGGTGATCGAGTGCGTCGAGGTCGGTGCGTGGGATGCTCTCTCCGGTCGGCCAGATGGAGCGGAAGCCGGTTTTCCATTTGCGATCTTCGAAGACGGCAAAGGAGACTCCGCCGAAGGTGAAGTCGGTGTAATGGACGGTGATGTCTTGTTCGATGGGCGTGGGGTCGTAGGCGTCAGGGAGATGCCAGGATTGGGTTCTCATGACGATGTTGATCCATTCGCCTTCGCCCTGATAGCCGCCCATTTCGTCGCCGCCGGGCGGGACTTTTCGTCCGCCGGCGCCCCAGACATTTCCCTGGAAGACGTCGTGATCGTCGGGGATGATGATGCTGGGTGTATTCGCGAGCAGATCGCGATTGGCCCAGCCGAAGAGTGCGTATTTTCGCAGGTAGTCGAGCGAGCTGCGATCGAGCGGGCGTCGTTCGATGCCATGATTGCCCGCCGGCTCGTAAAATTGATCGCCGAGGTAGAGGATCATGTCCGGGTTGCGATGCTTGAGGTTTGCGACGATGGGGAGATTCGGAAAGACGTACCCGCGATCGCAATTCAGGACGGCGATGTTGATGGGCGCGTTAGGTGCTTGGGGCGATGCTTGAGGGGCCGCGCGGAGTGTGCCGTTGTAAAAATGTTCCTGATCGTTCCAGAGATATCGAACGCGATAGGGAATCGCGCGGGTGGTATCGATCGACGCGACGCGGAAATGCGCCGAACGGCTCAGCGGGTGCATGGATTCTTCGGCGACGGTTTCATAGCCCTGCCCGCGGTCGAGTTGGAGTTGGACTTTTTGATTTTCGGTTTCGCCGACGGGCATCATCATCACGGACATCTTCAGGACGTTTTGGTCGACGAAGTATTGAGTCCATCCGATCGGGCCGAAGGTGCGATCGGGATGAAACGCGAGAAGAGAGCCGGAGAGATTGAAGTCGGAGAAGTGCCAGCGTGTGGCCGGCTGATTGCGTGGGAGGGGTTCGCCGATGTGGTCGATGGTTCCGAGCGCGACGAGGCCTTGGATGCTGTCGGCGGGCAGGGAGAGTCGGGCGGCGCCGGCTTCGATGTTGTTTTGGATGGCTTTGATCTGGATGTTGACTTGGTTGGCTTGGGTGTCGGTTTCGAGGATGAGTTGAAAAGGTTGGGCGAGATCGAGTGTGGTGGCTTTGAAGATGTGTTCAGAGAACTTTCGATCGCGAATGACGAGTGCGCCGTCGGGCCTGACGCCCGCGAAGGCGCGGTAGTCGGCATAAGCGGCCGACGATCGCCAGTCGGGGATCGGTCCATTGACGCCAAGCCAGAATCCCGCGGGCGTGCTGACTTTTTCGTCGGCGCGGATGTGGATAGAAGCGCGGAGGGTTCCGTCCCCTGCCTTGACCTCATGCGTCATGAGGGCGGCGGATCGATTGGCGCGGGCCTCGACGGAGATCGACTGCCCGTTGACGGACCAGTCCTGCCAGCGAATGGTCCAATAGTCGGGCCCGACCCAGGTGCGCTGGCCTTTGAAGTTGGACTGATAACTCACGTTTGCGGGTGCGACATCTGCAAGCGGGACCTGAAGATGTGCAACTTGTGCGGAAGCGGCCGAGACCGAGGTGTCGAGCGCGCCGAAGATCGCGGGCGTGACGGCGAGCATCGCGGCCAGGCCGGTGATCGAGCGAGCAAACGACGTGAAAATGCGAGGTGAACGGCTCAAGGTATCCTCCGCAGCGAATGGGATAGACGTACGAGCGACAGGGTCGAACGAACTGGCGAACCCTCCGAGGCTCGTCGGGCTCGATGCTACCAGATTTTTGACATTGTCAAGCGATTGACATGGGCTATACTTCCCGCGGCGGAGGTGCCTTGCTTTGAATTCATTGCGTAACCCATTGTCGTTTCGATCGTCGTCGGTTCGTCGTCGGTCCGTGCTGATTTCCGCGTGCCTTTCGGGGCTTGTGGGGATGAGCTTGCTGGGTTCGTCGGCTTGGGCACAGAATCAGCCCAGCCCGCAGTTTCCCAAGCGCGGGTGGGCGGGCACGGTCAACTCGGCTTACAACAGCAACCGTGTGAATGCCAACTGGTATTACACGTGGGGCCGGACCCCGCACGCCGGCTCGTTTGCCGAGTTCATCCCGATGGCGTGGAGCGGCATCGCAGTCAGCGACCCGGTCAGGCTTGCGGAGGTGACGTCGCACAGCTCCGAGTGGATCCTCGGCTTCAACGAGCCCGAGCGTCCCGAGCAGGCGAACATGACCGTCGACCAGGCACTTGCACTGTGGCCGATCCTGATGGCGGCGAGCAACGGGAAGAAGCTGGTGAGCCCGAACGTCGGATCCGATGCGCTCGGTAAGGCATGGATGTCGGAGTTCATGACCAAGGCCAATCAACTGAACGCCGCCAACCCCGGAACCATTCGCATCGACGCCATCGGCATGCACTGGTACGGCGATGTGCGCGGGACGAACGCGTGGAACGGGCTTTCGTCGCAGATCGATTTCTTTCACGACACCTACACGCTCAACGGACAAAAGCTGCCCATCTGGCTGACTGAATTCGCGGGTCTGGACTTTACCGGAGGCGTGAACCCGGTCACACAGGAAGACAACCGACGTTTCCTGGCCGGTGCGTTGCCGATGCTCGACGCCAAGGCGAGTCTGCAGCGTTACGCGTGGTTCAACTGGCGTCCGGAAGCCTACCTCGGCACGCTCCCGACGGGCATGGCGGATACGCCCGAGGCGGCTTACACGCTCACCGACGCGGGCGAACTCTATAACGGCCGCAGCTACACCGGTTCGAGCACGACGTATACCGTGGTCGGCAACGAAGGCACGGATACCTTCTATGTCAGCGGCGCGCGATTGCAGAACACCGCCGCCAATTCCACACGAACGCTCCACGCCATCGACTTCATCGAAAGCTCATCGCGAGTCGAAGGACCGCTCAATTCAAACATCGATGTCCGGGGTGGCTTCGTCCGCGTTCGCTCCGGCGCTACGCTCGGCAAATGGCTTGCCAACACGTTCACCATGGCCGGCATCCCGGTCTATAACGACGGTGCGATTTCCGGCAAACAGGGCTTTATCGTTCTCGCGGACGGCACGACCGTTCAAGGATCGGGCTACATCCGCACGGAGTGGAACGCAGATTCAACGCCCGAAGGCATCATCATCACCGAATCCGCGCCCGGCGCGGGAGGTGTGACGATCAACAACCGAATCTGGCTCAACGGCGGACAGTTCCAAGTGCCAGCGGGTAGTCATACACACAACGGCGAACTCACGCTCTCGAGCAATTCATTTGCCAACATCGGCGGATCGCTGACGATCAACGGCCCGATGACCGGCGTGGGAACGCTTGGCAAATCTGGAACGGGCACGCTGCGGTTGAACTCCGGCTTGTCGAGCAACACCGGCGCGTTTTCCGTCAGCGCAGGAACGCTGATTGTCGGCAACGAAACAGGCAGCGCGCACGGCGGCGGCACGCTGACCATCGGTGCAAACGGCACGCTCGCGGGCAATGGCACGATCGGCGGAACGTCGATCACAATCAACGGCACACTCGCTCCGTCGAAAGTCACCGATCGTCCGCGATCGCTGAACATCAACGCCCCACTCACCTTCGGAACCGGCGCACGGACGATGATGGACGTCGGCCTGATCGTCCCCGACTCTGTCATCTCCACCAGCTCGATCGCCTTCGCGGGCACGCTCGAACTCGTCCCGAGCATTCTGCCCGCCGACCTCGTCCCGATGTCGCTCTTCTCGGCCCAGAGCATCACCGGCCGATTCGCCAGCATCACGGGCGTGCAGTCGACCGGCGAGGCGAATCGCGGGCTGGCGGTGCTCTACTCCCCCACCGCCGTCACGGTCACCAAGACGATTCTCGGCGATACCAACGTCGACGGCGCCGTCAACTTTGTCGATCTCCTGAGCCTCGCACGCAATTACGGCAACGCCGGGCGAAACTGGATCGATGGCGATTTCTCCGGCGACGGCCTGGTCGATTTCGTCGATCTGCTCGCACTCGCGCGGAACTACAACACCTCGCTCAACGCAGGCTCACCCGACACGTTCAATGGCCCGGGCACCGGCGACTTCGAAGCCGACTGGGCACTCGCCCTCTCCATGGCCGCCGTCCCCGAACCCGCGACCGCCGCCCTGCTCATCGCCTCAGCGGGCCTTCTCCTGCGTCGTCGTCGCTGATCCTCTCTGCTCGCACCTTTCAACAAGGTCCATCCACGGATGCCTTGCAGGAGTGCTACCACATGATCCCCAGATTCACCCGATTCGCGATGTGCGGCGTGCTCACGCTGTGCGGCGTGCTCACGCTGTGCGGCGTGCTCACGCTGTGCAGCGTGCTGTTGCTGACCGCGTCGGCTTTCGCCGGCTCGTCGTTTGTCATGCCTGAAGGCCTTTCAGACATTCAACGCAAACGCTACGAGCCGTTCCTGTCGTTCCAGATTCGCGGCGTGTGCGGCGATCACGATCTGGACAGCCTCATCGGAACGGGCGTCAACACCGTACGCGGCTACACCATCCCCGCCGCCGGTGCGATCAAGCCGATGATCGACAAGCTCGATCACGCCCACCGCCTGGGCATGAAAGTCGTCCTCAGCGAATGGATGCCCCATCACGGCAAGAACAAGTCGCGTGACGGCTCGAGCTACGATTTCGACTACAACGCCCGCGGCGATCAAATGGTCGCCAACTTCATCGCCAAGGTCGAAGCGATCGGGGATCATCCTGCGATTCTGATGTGGGGCATGGGCAACGAAGTTCATCTCGATGAACCCTATTTGCGGGTGGTCAATCGCATGTCGATCGCCCTGCACGAGCGATTCCCTCACCATCTCAGCAGCCTGACGATGGTCAATGCCAAGCCCGAGCAGATCGCCAAGATCCGGGAGTTCGCGCCGGATCTCGACGTGCTGGGCATTCAAAGCTACAGCCGCGGCGCGGTGCTGGGTGCGATCAAGAGCGCGGAGACGAACTGGGGCAAGCCGTTCTATGTCTCTGAATTCAATACTCAAGGCCCCTGGCACTATCCGAAATCCGAGTGGGGCGATCCGCTCGACAGTCCGAACATCGCACGCAAGGTCGCAGATTTGAAGGCATGCTTCGAGGCGATTGACGCTTCGCCTTTGTGCCTGGGTTCGACGATTTTTCTGTGGGGCAACGCGACGAACAACAGGCCCACTGATTTCAGCCTGCATTTTCATCCCAATCCGAGCACGCCCGGAAGGGAGGCGGTGTTTGCGGAGATGTGGCGCACGCCGCAGGCAGAAGTGATGATCGAGCACTTCACGGGCAAGCCGATCGAAGGCAACCGCGCGCCGGTGATGTCGAAGCTCGAGTTCGCGGGCGGAGCACCTGCACGACTGGCCAAGCCGGGCGAGTCGGTGCGGATCGATTTCGCCGCCAGCGATGCCGACGGAGACGCGGTCGAGTTCGTGACATGGATTCTCGATGCGTCCGCGAAGCTCACCACGACCGTCGCCGGCCCGCTGCAACAGTCGACGGCGGATCATGCGATGATCGCAGTCCCGCAGACCGAGGGGCAGTACAGACTGATGGTCTATGCCATCGACAACAAGGGCGGAGCGTCGGCGAGCACGCTGGCTTTGCTGGTGACCCGTGCCGACACAATCGAGCCGGTGACCAAGCCCGCAGAATCTCCCGATGAACCCGTCGCCGAGTGATTCACAAACCGGAAGGACCCTATGAAGAACCTGCTTTGCCTGCTGACGATGGTGATTCTCTGTTGCGCGACGGCTACGCGTGCGCAGGATCGTCCGCTTCTGCCGAAGGTCTTTACCGACGGCATGGTGATTCAGCGCGACGCCGCCGCGCCGGTGTGGGGTTTCGTCGCGCCCGGCGTGCGTGTGACGGTGAAGTTTGCCGATCAATCGGTCGAAGCCGTCGCAGATGAAACGGGTCGATGGACGGCGACGCTTGCCCCGATGGCCGGCTCGCACGAAAGCCGCGTGCTGCGTGTCGAGACGAGCGATGGAAGGAAGCAGGAGGCTTCCGACGTGGTCGTCGGGGATGTCTATCTGCTGGCGGGTCAGTCGAATATGTCCTGGCCCGTGCGCGCGGCGCAGGACGACGCGGTCCTCGCGGCGGCGGACTATCCTTGGTTGCGGGTCTTCTTGCAGGCAAGTCTGGACGGCGCAGCCTCCGAACCGCGTGCGGACAATTTCTGGGGCAAATGGTCCCGATGCACACCCGAGCGCGCCGGCGCGGTTTCTGGCGTCGGTTTTCATTTCGCGCTCGAACTGCACAAGCACGTCGATGTGCCGATCGGGTTGATTCATACCGCCGTCGGTGGGACGCGGATCGAGTCGTGGATCGATCGTCCGACACTCGATCAGATGCCCGGCACGGAAAACTTTTTCGCGGCTGTCGCGCGGTCCGAAGCGCGTTTTGAAGAAGACGAGAAGGCCCACAAAGCGAAACTCGCCGAGTGGGAAAAGACCAAGGAGGGCCGACGCCCGACGATTCCGAACATGCTGGGCGACAAACGCGCGAAGCGGCCTTCGGCACTCTTTAACGGCCTCGTCGCACCGCTTACGCCCTATGCCGCGCGTGGCGCGATCTGGTATCAGGGCGAAGGCAACGCGAGCAACAATCCGACCTACTACCAGACCGCCATGCGAACGCTGATCGACGCCTGGCGGCGCGATTTCAAGCAGCCCGAGTTGCCTTTCATGATCGTGCAACTGCCCGGTTATCACGATGGCAAGCAATGGCCCGGCACGCGCGAAGCCCAGCGCCACGCCGCCGCCAACACGCCGAACGCCGGGCTGATCGTCACCCATGACCAGGGCGACCCCAGCGACCTGCACCCCAAGAGCAAAGTCTATATCGGCCAGCGTGCGGCGCGGCTCGCCCGCGCGCTGATCTACGGACACGATATCGTCGCGACCGGGCCGATCGTCCGCCAGGTCACGCGCGACGGAAACAAGCTCGTCGTTCATTTCGATCATGTTGGCGCGGGTCTGAAGTTGACCGAGGGTTCAATCGTGCGCGGATTTGAAGTCAAAGGTGCTGCTGGCGAGGGGGCGGAAGCTGAGTTCAAGCCCGTGGGAGCGAAAATCACGGGGCCCGATCAAGTCACGATCGAATCACCCGACGCAACGGCCGTCCGGTACGCGTGGTCGGCGATCCCGGACACGGTGAATCTCGTCAACTCCGACGACCTCCCCACCGCCACATTCCTGATGGAAGTGACGACGAAGTGAGCAGCCGTGCGATCAGCGTTGCCGACCCGAACGCGTTCGTGCGATGTTCAAGAGTTCGTCAAGCGGAATGGCTTCGATCTGCTCTGCCAAGGGGTAGCGTTGGGCGCCGGGATATGCGACGAACAGACGATCCAGCGCAAGGTCGGTCGTCGCGATTTTCATGGATGGTGTGAGTCGTGGTGCGGATGTGCGTTTGCACTCGATTCCGATTCGTTTTCCGTGCTTGAAGAGAAGTAAATCCAACTCAGCCCCGTTGTAGGTGGCCCATGTGTAGGCTTCATCCGGAGCAAAGGCACGCAAGACTTCTTCGATTGCATAACCTTCCCATGATGCTCCGACTTTGGGGTGTTGTTCGAGTTCTTTCCTATTCGGTATCCGCAAGAGCGCGTGCAGAAGACCCGTGTCACGAATGTAAACCTTGGGCGACTTGATTTGACGCTTTCTGAGATTTTCGTGCCACGGTGGCAGTTGTCGGATGAGGAACAGATCCGTGAAGAGATCGAGATATCGCCGGATGGTCGTTTGATCGACACTCATCGCAGTGGATACTTCCGCAGCGTTCCATGTCTGGGCGTGGTAGTGAGCGACCATCGTCCAGAAGCGTGTGAGTGTGGCTGCGGGGATGCGAATACCCAGTTGCGGAAGATCGCGCTCCAGGTAGGTTCGAATGAACGAGTTTCGCCAGGCGATTGAGTCGACGTCGCTTCGAGCGGTGAACGAGAGAGGAAACCCACCTCGCAACCAGTGCCTGCCTGCCGCTGTGGGGCCGACCTGAGAAAGGCTCAGGCCCTGCAGTTCGAGGATTTCAATTCGACCGGCGAGAGATTCCGAGGACTGTCGTAACAGTTCAGGCGAAGCGCTACCCAGGAGCAGAAATCGGGCCGGGAGCGGACGACGATCCGCCAGCACCCGCAAGAGCGGAAAGAGATTGGGACGCCGTTGAACTTCGTCGATCACAACAAGCCCGCGTAATGGGGCGAGTGATAACTCCGGTTCGTCCATGCGTGCCAGACTGCGTGGATCTTCCAGATCGAAATAATTCAGAGAACCAGGTGCGACGAGTTCGCGGGCGAGCGTCGTCTTGCCACACTGTCTCGGACCGAGCAAAGCCACGACGCGAGATCGCTTAAGTGCCGCAGTCAGGCGTCGAAGGTCGTCTTTTCGCTCAATCATACGCTCCATCCTGCACCATGAATATCTGGTAGTCAATGCCAGATATTCATGGTATGGATTTCGCGTGGTGTGCTACGATTCGATGCTGGTGTGAGACGGCTCATTTGGCTTCGGAGCGGGTCTTGTACATGTTGTAGGTGATTTTTCGGTTGACCTGGATCAGCTCGAAGTTGGGTGTGTCGGTTCCATTGATGAAACCGCGAAGCAGTGCTTCTCCGTCAGGTCGGCCGGAGAGGGGTTGGTCGCGATACTGGAAGAAGTGAGCGCCGACGATCTGCGGATGGGCGATGGCGTCGTTGGCGAACTGTGCGAGTCGCTCGGTGCGCGGTCCTTTGGCTCCGATGGCGACCTGAACCGTGGTCGCACGGAACGGGCTTTGGCGTGGGTCGTTGTCGATGCCCCACTCGGTGATCATGATCGGGTGATCGATGGCGGCGTACGGTCGCATGCGACCGACGGGCGTTGCGTCGTACATGTTGTAGGAGATGACTTCGCAGTATTTGGCCTGCAGCTCGATGAGCGAAGGATCGATGTGGCTGTGAAGCCGTGCGCCGAGGTACATGTGATTGGGGGCGATTTCCTTGACCAGTTTCCGACAGGTTGAGAAATACTTCTCGCCGAACTTCATGCCGAAGTCGCCGCAGTCGTTGAACATGTTGGTGTTCACAACAACGGCGGGGCTTGCGGGGTCGGCGAAGGTGACTTTTTCGCGGCTCTGGAGCATGGCATCCCACGAGGCGTGTGTGGTTCCCCAGCTTTGGTTGAGGGCTTCGATGGTGGAGTATTTGGCTTTGAGATCGTCGATGAAAGCGATCTTGGAAGCGACGGTGGGTTCGGCTTCGAGGATTTGGAGCGAGACGCCGGCAAATCGCGCGTATCGGCCCCAGCGGCGTTCATTGTCGACGAAGTAGCCGATATTCATCGGATCTTTGGCGGTGGTTTCGCGTTCGCGTTCGAGTCGCTCGCGGACTTTGATTTCCCAATCGGGATGGAAGACGTCAGGCTGATGATGATTGACCATCGGCGCGCCGTAATGGATGACGGTGGTGTAGGGCTTGAGACCGGAGGCCATCATCGCTGCGGGCGACCATGCGCCCATCGTGTTGAAACCCCAACTGGTCAGACGCGCGGCGGTGATTTGGACGAGTCGATCGGCGGCATTGTCGCCGTACTTGCGAGCGGAATTGGCGAGAGAGAACTGGTAACCGAGCCACTCACGTTCCTTGTAGTACATGTAGATGACGTTTCGACCTTCGGCGTAGAACTTGCCCATCGGGCCGTCACGCGGGGGAAGATCTGCGAACCAGTGTTCGCGATCGGAGATGGGGGTCAGGTCGGGTCCGAAGCCCGCGCCCGTCGCGCCGTAAGACCAGAAGAGCGATCCTTCCGGATCGACGAGCCACCACTTCCCGTCATGTTTGGCGGCGTAGAAATTGCCGGTGGCTTTGAGCTTGGGACCTGTTGCCCAACCGCCGTACTTGTTCCATTCGCTGGGTCCGGGCCAGTCGCGTCGTTCCTGTTCTTCTTCGAGAATGCGCGCGGCGAAATCTTCATCGCTGTGGATCTTGCCCGGCCAGTCAGCGTGAACGTACTGCCCGTATTTGTCGACGAATGGGAAGAAAGGCACAGGCCCGACCGCGCCGGTGCCGGCGAGTTCGACGTCCGAGACTTCGATTTGCGCGTCGGGGGTGGGCTCATCGATCCAGACGGTCAGCGCGTCGATCTTGGATGCATCGACGGTGTTATCGCGCACCCTGACAAGACTGTAATACTTCATGAACTTGGCAAAGGGTTCGAAGCCGGGATCTTCGGGGGTGGGCATGATGCGAAGATCAAGCGTCTGCCGGGCGCCGGGCATGAGCGTGGCGGCGGTTTGGCAGGTTCCGGAAAGATTCTCGGCATCGGGGTTGGTGATCTTCGCGCGGACGGTGACAGGCGATGGACCCGTGTTGCGGATCTGAATCTTGACGATTTGATAGGACGCGAGATTCAAAAGCGATCCATCCGCGGGTGCAAACCTCATCGAAGCCGAAGGCGCACCGCCGGCAGCATCGGCCTTGGGCGAAAGTCGCCATCCGGAGCCCGCCGCGTTCGGACGCAGCTCGCCTGCGGTTGCTGCGATCTGGAGTTGTGCGAGCGCACCGAGCGATGTCGGCGCACTTCCCTGCGTGGTGCTTCCCTGCGATGCGCTTTCCTGCTGTGGGCTTGCCTGCGAGGCACTCCCCTGCTGTGCGCTCGAAGGCGAAGCACAGCCGATGCCCTGAACTGTGACCAACGCGGACAAGATCAAACCCAGGCGAGCGGATGGGCGATGGTGGGACTTGGGGTGCATGGAAGTTTCTCCTCGTGAACGGTGTCGGTACGGATCAAGATTGAACGAGCAACTGAGTATTGAGATCCGGGCGAAAATGACGGACGCAATCGGAGACGATGCGTTGAATTTGGTCAGGCGACGAAGCCGGAACGTCGGGTGGCTTCATCACCTTCATTGACGGGCGGCTCGAGGTCTTTGGGATCGACGCGAGCCACGACATCGCTCCAGCCGACCCGTTCCGTGGGGACGGGATGATGGGCGGGCAATTCGCCGATGGCTTCGAATCCGTGGATGCGAGATTCGTCGCCGCCCCAGGTCTCGAGGATGCGGACGCGAAGTGCCGAGCCGCGCGTGTGGATCGGCAGGATATGAAGTCGCTGGGCGTTTTCGAACTCGCCTAGATGTTTCCAGTTTCCGCCGGTCTGGACCTCGATGGAGAATCGCTTGGCGAGGCTCGGGGGCATGCTGGAGCGGTCGTGTTTTTGGGGATAGCTGCAGGGCATGCGCTTTTCGTTGAGCAGGTTGGAATCGAAGACGAAGCGAACGCCGGCGATGAGGCTTTCGGATTTGAGCGTGAGTGTGAGGGGTTGACCGACGGCTGCGCGGAAGCCGTTGAAATTGCCTGCGAGCGGGCGATCGACACCTGCGAGAACATCGGGGCAATCGCTGGTGGCGTTGCGTGAGATTTCATCGACGGCGCGGGTTCGACCGGGCAGCCAGACGTCGTCGCGTTGGAGTTGGTGCTGCAGCGCAGAAATGTGGGCGGGGAAAATCTGCTGCGGGCTGATCCCGCGCGCGATTGCCATGGCGGCCGCAGTGCCTGCGGCCTGTCCGAGGAGCGCGCAGGTGGCCATCACGCGCGTGCTGCTGAGGGCCGCGTGGGTCACGCTGATGTTGCGGCCAGCCATCATGAGATTGACGACGGTCGAGCTGACCAGGCATCGATACGGAATCACGTAGGGACTATGCACGGGATGGAAGACGGTCGGCTCGGCGGGATAGAGCATGCCCGCGGGGTGGTGGTCATCCATGGACCATCCGCCGTAGGCGACAGCGTCTTCGAAGAGGTTGTAATCTTTGCCCGCGGCGCGGACTTCGTTTTGTGAGAGGGTGTGGAGTCCGACGTAGCGACGATTTTCGCGTTTGCCGGGGAGCGCGCCGACCCATTCGATGGCCCAGCGGGCCGCCTGCTCGCGGTGAGGTGAGCGGTTTTTGATGAAGTCCCATGCGCCCCAGGCGGTGCGCATGAGCTCGTCGCGGATGGATTCGGCGTCGCGGATCGTGTCCTGGAGTCCGCCGAGTTCGAGCCACCAGAAGTTATGCGCTTGCACGCCGTTGGTGAGTCGGTGGGCGAACTGGTCGTGGGAGTCGAATCGATAAGCAAATGGCGGCGGAGTGAATGGGACGTCTTCGTCGACCTTTCGGAGCTGGATCAGAAGCGTGTTGCCCATCGTTTTGCGATCGGCGGTGGGCGGTTGGATGTCTTCGTCGAATTCGTGTCGTGCTTCGCGGCCCCAGCGTGTAGCCGCGCCGCTGATGGGTGCGAGGATGCTGTCGCCTGAGCAGTCGATGAAGATCTTCGCTTCGATGTCGTGAAAAGTCTGGCTGGTGAGTTGCCATCCGCGGACGCGCGTGATGCGTCGGAGTGAGGCGTCGCCTGGGATGGTTTCGCTATCACCGCTCATGACCGAGCAATTGAGCAGGAGCGTGAGATTGGGTTGTGAGGTGGCCTTATGCCAGAGGACGCCGTCCCAGATGGAGTAATTGCCCGACGGATTGAGAAGTGCGTTGTCGAGTTGGATTTCTTCGAGGATGCCGGTTTCTTTGAATTCTTTGCCGCGAGCGCCGCAGATCCACATGCGGACTTCGCTTGAGGCATTTCCGCCGAGGACGGGGCGATCCTGCACGAGGATGGTTTTGCGTCCCTGCCGTGCTGAGGCGATGGCGGCACACAGGCCTGCGATGCCTCCGCCGATGACGGCGACGTCGACGCGGTGGTTTTGGGTGGGAAACTGGGCGGCCGGCTGGCTCATACGGAGGCTCCGAAAGTCGGATGAAATGGATGAATGAGATCGAATGAACAGGTGGTTTGTCGGGCAAATCTGAGACGCATGAAGAACAAAAGCGAGCGATGAGAACTAATTGGCTGGTACGGGTTGAGGAGGAGCGGCGGGCGCTTTGGGCGCGGCCTTTTTCTGTCGATCGGCCCAGGTTCCCCAGAGAGGTTTGGCCAGGGTCTTGTCCCAATCGAGCCAGGCCTGCTTCATGCGTTCGACGCGTTCGGGCTGACTCTTGGCGAGGTTGTTTCTCTCCGACGGATCGGAGGCGAGATTGTAAAGCTCGACCCTGGAGAAATCGGTGCGATCGGGATCGTCTGGGAGTCCGCCTTCGCGGCTGGGCCAGAGGAGTTTGTGATCGCCTTCGATGAGCGCCATCGAAGCGCCGAGCCGCCAGTAGAGTCGCTCGTGGGGCCGACCTTCGACCTCGCCGCGGATGAAGGGTAAGAGGTTCACGCCGTCGAGGTTTGTGCCGTCGATGGGCGTCCTTCCGATGCCGGCCATGAAAGTCGGGAGAAGGTCGAGGCTGATGACAGGCTTGTCGTAGGTTGCGCCCGCGGGGACGACGCCGGGCAATCGCATGAGCATCGGGACGCGGAGCCCGCCTTCGTAGGTTTTGGCTTTGCCTGAGCGTAAGGGACGATTGTTCGAGCCGTTGACGCTGGGATCGCCTGGCTGGGGTCCGCCGTTGTCGCTGAAGAAGACGACCATGGTGTTGTCATGGATGCCTTTTGATTTCAGTTCATCGAGGACCATGCCGACGGCTTCGTCCATGGCGATCATCATGGAGGCGTATTTTCGTCGTCGTTCGGTCTCGATATGCGTGAGATTGGGCATATCGCTTTCGCGCGGGTGCATGGGAGTGTGCGGCGCGTTGAAGGAGAGATAAAGGAAGAAGGGTTCGTCGGCGTGCTTGCGAATGAACTCGACGGAGCGTTCGCCGAAGTAGGTGGTGAGATAGCCGTTCCAGTTGGCCTTTTCGCGTCCGTCGAGGATGAGATCTTTGGCGGGGTCTTCGGGTTTGAAGAAGCTGTGACCGCCTCCGAGGTGTCCGACGAAGGCATCGAATCCGCGGTCCATGGGGTGCATGCCCGGGCCTTCGCCGAGATGCCACTTACCGACCATGCCGGTGGCGTAACCTGCGGCCTTGAAGTGTTGGGGCATGATGACTTGGTCGAGCGGCAGTCCGAACGGAGGCGGGCCGCTGCCGTTGTTATCGTGTCCGAAGCGTTGTTGATACTGTCCGGTGAGGAATCCCGCGCGGCTGGGGCTACAGACGGCGGCGGTCACGTAGAACTGCGTGAAGCGTGTGCCCTGCTGTGCGATTGAATCAAGATGCGGGGTCTTGAAATCGGTATTTCCGGTCACGCCGAGGTCGGCGTATCCCAAGTCGTCGGCAACGATCATGACGACGTTGACCGGCTTGGCGCAAACCAAGCCGGTCAGGCAGGAGGTCGTCGTAACGATGGCAGTCAGGAGGGCGCTGGTTCGCATGATCGAATCCTTTCGTTCAAAACGAGCGATAAAGCGCCCCATAAAGGGTGTTTGATATCGAAGGACAAGAGGCGTTGAAGGCCCGTGCTGATCTGTCGAACCGCTGTCGGTTCGACAGATCAGCGACGGCGACATTCATCAGACCGCACGGCGACGACGCGAGAGCATCGCGAGCGGAAGTCCGAGGAGTGCGAGGGTTGCGGGTTCAGGGACCATGGACGCAGCCAATGCGAAGTCGGCGGCGAAGGACGCGTCGAATTCGCCCTGGTTGACGCCTGCGACGGCGCTGGTGAGCGATCCGTTGTAGTTACGCGCGAGTGCCAGCAGATCGGCAAATCCGACCGCTCCGTCGTAGTTGAAATCGCCCTGATACCAGAATGCGCCCGAGGCGGTGTTATAGCTGCGTGCCAGTGCGAGCAGATCCGCAAAGCCGACAGCACCATCGACGTTGCTATCGCCCAGGAGCGTCTTGCGGACGCGGATGGACGAGCCGTCGTCGAAGTAGCCCATGTCCTGATTGGTGATCGGGAGCAGGCTGCTGTAGATGGCGATCTCGTTCACGTCTAGCACGTTGCCGTTGGTGTTGTCGTCGTCACGCCCGTCGAGGATGTAGGTCAGGATGGTCGACAACGGGGAGATGCCGGTGTAGTTGATCTTGAGGATGTTGTTGGCGATGTCGAGGCGGGTGGCACCGGCCGAGGAACCTGCGCCGAGGACGAGTCCGCCGACTTCGAGGGTGTTGGGCGTGGCGTCGCTGGCGGCTGGGGTCATGATGACCGAGCTGACGACGCCCGAGGAGGTGAAGTTCCCGGTGACGCTGAGATTGCCATCGATGGTCATCGGGGCTTGAGCGGTCGCTCGCGAGAAGTTGCCCGCGATTGTGCTGTTGCCACCGATGCGGAAGGACCCGTTGAAGGTGTTGGTGATGTTGCCAGAGGCGACGAGTCCGCCGGCGAGATTGAGGGTGCTTCCGCCGTCGGTCTGGATGAAGCCGTCGGCGGTGTTGAAAGTGACGAGTCCGTTGACGGTGCCGGTCCCGTTGCTTCCGATGGCGAGCTGCGGATTGCTGGTGGCGTCGCCGGTGGAGTTGATGGTGATGGCATCCGCGACGGCGTAGGTGCCGGGGATGTTCATGCGGAGACGGCCGTTGCCGTTGGTGACGACGCCCTGATCGCCGGTGCCGAACGATGCCGCGTTGGTCATGTTGAGTTGACCTTCTTCGACGCGGATCCGGCCGGCGTAGGTGGG
This sequence comes from Planctomycetaceae bacterium, assembly GCA_027487775.1. Classification (GTDB taxonomy): domain Bacteria; phylum Planctomycetota; class Phycisphaerae; order Tepidisphaerales; family Tepidisphaeraceae; genus JAIYCY01. The sequence goes on along the minus strand of JAIYCY010000002.1, from coordinate 7,267 downwards.
GCTGTTGCCGTTGAGGGCGGCGGTATCACCGCGCTTGACGATTTCGCCGGTGCCGCTGATGGGTTGATAGTAGCTGGCGATGTTGGTTGAACCGACGCGCCAGAGTTCGAGCGTCGCACCCGCGGCGATATTCACGCCGACGGTATTGGAAGTCCCGCCCGCGGTTGCGATGCCGCCGCCGTAGCTAAGCGTTCCCTCTTCGACGAAGACCGGGCCCGTGAAGGTCGGGGTGCCCGTGCCGGTAAAGTCGAAGCTTGATTCCAGCACCAGTCTGCCGCTGCCGCGCTTGATCAGCGTGGAGTGCCCGGTGAGACCCTGGCCGACGCCGGAATGACGCAGGTTGTATTGCGTATCGGTGTCGAAGATGACCTGGGTTGCGAAGATGTCGCCTGAAGTCACCACACCACGCACGGTGGACGAGTCATCGAACGTGACGGTGTCGAGGCTGCGGAACTGTTCTGGTGTGCTGGAAGCATCGACGTAGTTGACGGTGGTTGCGTTGTCCCAGATGTTGCTGTTCGCGCCGGTCCAGGTGAGGTTTTTGCCCGATCCGACCTGCACGAGTTTGACAACGCCGGCGGTCGAGGTGTCGATGCCGTAGCTGATGCGTGAACTTGGGAAGGCCTGAGCGCCGACGACTTCGAAGTCGCTCGGGCTGACGGTGCCGCTGGTGTGGGTGATCAGGTCGTAGCTGGGAGCAAGTGGTGCGCCGATGTCGGGGATGATGGTGATGCGATAGGGATTCGCGCCGGTCTTGGCGAGTGCGCCGTTGACTTGGAGTTGATCGCTCGGGCCGACGACGGTGCCGGTGCCGATGAGCTGGAAGACCAGTCCGTCCGCGGAGGCGGGGTTTGAGCCGTTGAGGGCGAGCGCGCCGTTGACGACGGCGGTCCCGATGGCGTCGGTGGCGTCGTCGCCGATGCCGATGCGGTTGTCGGCGTAGGCGTTGAGGACCGGCGCGGTGACGGTTCCGCCGAGTCGTAGGGTTTGCCCGACACCCAGGTCATAACCGCTTGCGTACGCGCTGGCATTGAGCGTGGCGCCTGGGGCGACGATGACGTTGGATTGAGCGATCGCACCGCCCGCGGGCGTGACGGCAAGTGTGCCGAGACCGACGCGGAGGCTGCCGACGCTGCCGCTGCTGAAGTTGGCGGCTGCGTAGCTGCTGGTGGCGTCGCGGTAATCGACGGTGGTGCCGGCAGCGAGTGAAATTCGTGAGAGAGCCGAAGCCGCGCCACTGAGGACGAGTCGGCCTTCGCTGACGGTGGTCGCACCTGCGAAGCTGGGCGCGCCGGTGAGAACGAGCACGCTGCCGCCGGTCTTGGTCAGGCTGCCCGCGCCGGAGATCGCACCGAGTGTGAGCGACGTGCCGGTTGCGGTGTTGACGGTCGACGCGCCACTGAGCGCGATCGGGGCACTGATTTCATGATTACCCGCGACGACGGTGAGCTCGGCGGGGTTGGCGTTGTTGTTGAACGTGAGCGTCCCGGCGGAGCCTTGGCCGATGAGGTAGCCTTGTGCCGAGTTGAACTCGATGCGACCGATGGTGCGATCGGCATTGATATTGAGCGTCGTGGGTGCAGCGGCGCTGGACAGGAGAACCTTGAGGCCTGCGGCATTGGGGACGACGTTGGTCGACCAGTTGCTCGATGTGCCCCAATCATCGGTTCCGCCTGCGACCCAGCGCGGGGTGTTGGGATCGCCGAGGTTGAAACCGGCGAGGCTCATGCGGAGCGTTTGGTTGGTGCCGCTGACGATCGCGCCGGTGGAATTGCTGTTTCGGGTCACACCCTGACCGTTGGCGGCGGGTTCGATTTTGACGCGGGTGGAGTTGGTGCTCGCGATGCGCATCGCGACGCCGTTACCGAGCGCGGTGAAGTTCACGGGCGAGCTGAAGATGCCTGAGTAGGTGCTCGAGCCGGGCGTGGGATTCCCGTTAAATGCAAGCGTCGCCGATCCGATCAGGACATCCCCGCCGGGGTTGGTGCTGGCGTTAAAGATGCCGTTGAAGGTGTTGTTAGCGCCAAGGTCGTAGAAGTTGAACGTAATGTTGCCGTTGAGCGTGTTGTTGGTGGTCGAGCCGGGATTGGCAGATTGAACCACGAGCGGGATGGCGACGCCGGTCAGGCTGATCTGTTCGCCAGCAAGCCAGCGATTGGGAAGGACGGCGGACCAGAAAAAGTTGCCCGCGCCATTGAAGAACTCATCACCACCACCGCTACGGGCGTTGTCGATAAACAGCGATTCGCCGTTCTGCGTCAGCGCGCCATTTCCGATGACGTATCCGCCCTGCAGCGATTGAGCGTGTGCGAGCTGTTGCGCCGCGACAACCGACGAAACGCCAACGATGGCGGCCAACACGATTTGCTTCTTCGAACGCATGATCAGACCCTCCGCATGAAAACTCTCTTTGTCGTCACGAAGCGCGACGACGACTTGAACACAACGTCAGACCAGCCATCGAGCTGATCTTGATCTTGGGTGCTACTCCTCCTGAGTTTCACCGTCGAAAAGAGACGCGCCAGCGTTAGCTGACACGCCCCGCGGAGGAGGATTCGTAGGCGAGGGCCCCGCCCTGCCGCCCGCGCCTCCGAGTCGCGAGCGAATCGCCTGGACACCGTTTCTTCAGACCGGTTCAGGCCTTGCGCCGACGCAGGGTCAGCATCGCACCCGCAGCAATCACACCGAGCGTCGCCGGCTCGGGAACCGCCTGCACGACAAGCTGAAGGCTGCCGTCCTGGAAGAAGGCCCGCGTTACACCCGGAACCACTTCGACCGCATCACCCAACCCGAAGTTGTCGATGTTGGCAAAGCTGCTGGAGGTCGTACCGATCAGTGTGTAGGTTCCAAGGCCGACGAGCGACCAGTCGATGGCAGTACCGTCGACGTTGACGAGACTTGCCAGGCCGAAGGTGTTATCGAGCGAGACGCTGCCCGTGACATCAAAGGTGACGCCGGGGACGAAGACAAAAGTGGAGCCGACGGCCATCGTCAAGCCGCCGGTCGTCGAACCGTTTCCGCCGAAGCGCCCACCGTTAACTGCGATGTTGGAAGTGAGCGAGCCGTCGACGATCAGTGCCGCGGTCGAGCTGACACTGGTCGCGCCGGTGTAGGTATTGGTGCCGGTGAGCACGAGTCGGCTGCGGTTACTGTCGGGGGAATTCACCGTCACCGGGACATGGGTACGCGTGACGTTGAGTCCGCCCACGCCGCTGATATCTCCGCTGATCGTCACGAAGTGCGAAGCGGTGATGACAGGCGAGGGAGAGAAGGTCGAGGAGTTGATCAGCGAGTGATCGACCGCGAGCGTGCCTTCGAGCGTGATGTCACCGCTGAAGGTCATGTTGTAGCCGGTGTAATCGGCCGTGGTGATGTCACCACTCGCGAGGTTGTTGCTTTTCAGCCCACGGAATCCACCCGAACGCACGGTGATGTCACGGCTGAAGTTCACATCTGAAGTCTGATTGAACCCCAGTCCCGCACCAAAAGAATTGGCGGTGGTTCCGATCACGACCGCGCCGGTGCCGTGCGAGATGTCGCCGGAGAGCTGACCGGTGCCGCGTGCGATGACGAAGTCACCGCTCCAGCTTGCGTTGTTGCCACTGAGCTGAACGCGCTGATACGAGTAGTTGCCCGCGTTCGATGCGAGGTTGTTCGAGGTCGAAACAATGATATCGCCGCTGCCGGACACGTTGCGCGAAACATTGATGATGTTGTTCTGAACCGCGTCGACCGAAGTATTCTGAACCGTGAGGTTGGCACCCAGAGTCAATGCACCGGCCGGCAGGCTGAACGCGAGATTGTTCGTGCCGGTGTTGTTGTAGACCAGCGTGCTCGCCCCGGTGACGTTCAGCGGGACGGCATAGTTCTTGGTCAGAGTTCCGGTCGTCTGCACCTCGAGGGTGCCGGCTTCGAGCGTGATGCCAGAGGCCGAGTCGAGTTCACCCGAAACGATGCCCGCCATCACCCAGCGACCTTGTCCCTTTTTGGTGATACCGAATCCGGCGGCGGCGAATGCACGATTGAAGGTGAGGTTGCCCGTGCCGTTGTGATTGATCTCAAGAGGGTCCGCGAGGGTGAATGCTCCGGTCGTGCCTGTGTTAAACGAGCCGATGCCGATATTGCCGGTCGCGCCGGCGTCGACGTTGATGGTCGCAAATGCGCCGTTTGTATCCATCGTGAGGGTCTGGCCCGCCGTACCAGTCGTTGTCGTGATTGAGAATGCGGTGACCGTGGAAAGACCATCGACATCGGCACCGAACGACAATGACCTTGCCACAGCGGCCACGCTTCCCAACGTCGTCTGGTATAGCTTCCCACTCACAACGCTGGTCGGGAAACTCAAATCCAATGTGTTGCCATAGACGGGCAATGTGTTGCCGGCCCAATTCGCGGCCAATCGCCAGCTCGGGTTGGACGGACCATCGCCATCCCATACTTGGGCAAAAGCCGGCGACGCCACAGCAGGCAACACCACAGCAAAGGCGGCGGCGGTCATACGGTGAATCGAAATCTTAGATCTAGATGCAGCGGACATTCTATTCTCCTCCTGAAACGGAATCTTTCTTGGAATCTTTCTTCGTGTGAGAAAAACTCAGGCCATACGACGACGGAGCGTGAGCAATGCACACGCAGCAATCACACCGAGCGTCGCCGGCTCGGGAACGACCGTGATCAGCAGTTCCGGGCGGTTGCTGACGGTGGCATCAAGGTGGGTGTAAAAACTGGTCCATGAGTCCCAGTTCGAGTAGTTGTGCTGGGCGACCAGATAGAGTGTCTTGTCGCCACGGGCCAACGCGTTGTTGATCGCCGCGACGAAGTCTGTACTGGTGTTGAAGCTCATCACAGCCCCGACGGTCGGGGTGCTTCCGGCGGTCGCCAGCTGGCCACTGAACTGCGTCCCACCACCCGATACTCCACCAGTATTGGTACGGAGCGGCGTCGGCCAGGCATTGGTGCCGTCCGAGGTGCTCCAGGTAGCGGACGATGTGAACCCGACCGTCTGGTAGAGCCGATATGTATTGGCGAATCCATTCGAGCTGCTTCCACCAGAACCCGTCAATCTGAAAGCTGCTTCGGATACGCTCTTCGAGGGGTTTGCAGTCAGGTAGGTTTGCAGCGGTGCGAGGTCATAACTGAATAGCGCGTTAAAGGCCCGGCCATCGGTACCGATGTTGGCGTTAACGGGAGAAATGGTATTGAATTGGGCTCCGACGCGGTTGTTAGTCGTGGCCGTCAACACCTTGGTCGGATTGACATCGTTAATCGAGCCCGTCAAGTTGCCCGTGTAGGACGCCCCGGGCCCGAACAACACGCCGTCCTGTCGCAGGTCGCCCTGCTGAAACGAGAACAAAATAGGCGCAGCGGACGCGGACGATGAAAGCCCCGCAGCCGCGAGGGTGACGAAGGCGGCGGTGCGGATACGCGATGCAGTTTTGTTGTTAGACATTCTGACTCCTCCTCAGGTTCATCCCGAAGCCCCCTGCCGGGAAGCCCGAGACCAAGATTCACGATTCACGATTCGGACAAACGATTGACAAGGCGGCGACGACGTTCAAGGTCGCCTCGGTTCAAACATCGACTGGCACACCGGCTTGCCCGAAGGCGACCTGCCCTAATGCAGGCTGTCCGCGATCCAACGCGGAAGGTGGCCGTTCAATGCTCTCCCTTCTTCTGGACCGATGGGTCCTGCCATGGGCTTCGTTTGCCCGAGACATGGGACGCTCCGACATCCCGATCTGACGTGCCCAACCCCCCATTCGAATGAACAACTGACGAATGACCAGCTGACGAATGACCAGCTGACGAATGACCGACCGATACGCCCGCGCGGATGTCCGGGCGAGTGGAATGCCGCTCGATGAGATCGGCCTCGATGACCTGCGGCGGGGGCGGGGTCTGATTCTTCAGCACCGCCAACGCCTGACGCGCAAGGGCTTGTGCGACGACTTCGATCGGCTCACGCAGAACCGTGATCCCACCATTCATCCACGCCGCAAAGGGCGGATCGTCAAACGCCGCGAGTGCCAGATCCGCCCCGACGCGACGCCCCGCCTTGCGGGCGGCCTCGATCACAGGAGCGACGTATTCAGTGGTGTGCACAAGCAGCGTGTCGATTTCCGGTTGCTCGGTCAGCATCTTGAGCGTGCGATCATGCCAGACCTGCAAATCGTCGTTTTCATGCGCGATGACTTGGGCTTCAGGACCCGATCGCATGGACGAGCGGTCCAGCTTCCCTCGAAGCGAACGGGCATAGGCGGACAACTCCGAATGATCCGGCAGATAAATCGCATTGGCCTCGTGCATGACCACGCCCACAAAGCGGCGCCCCGAGGTCTCCAGGCCGTTGATCAGCTTCTGCAGGGCCGGTCGATAGTCGACGACGGTATGCGGGACCGGGCAAAGCTCCGAGGCGCGGGGCTCCCAGCCGTCGATGCGGAAAACGACCGGCTGACCCGCGATGGCGGCATCTTGTTCGTTGCGGTAGTGGCACAGACTCAGCACCAAATCACAAAGCCCCTGCCGCTGCAACGACAACAGTTCAAGCTCCCGCGGATCGCTCGCGCGGGTCTCAAAAGGCATGATGTGATACCCACTTTTTTCGACCTCGGACTCAATGACCGAGACATACTTGCCGAAAAAGGGGTTGCTGAGGTGGTTCAGGAGCAGCGCGATCGTACGCGTGCTGCCCCGCACAAGGCCTTGGGCGTGACGATTAACGCGGTAGCCCAGCTCGGCGGCGGTTCGCTCGATTCGCTCGCGTGTAGCGACCGAAACGCGATCATGCCGACGACCATTCAGCACCAGAGACACCGTGGACGGGTGGGTGTCGGTGAGCTTGGCAATCTTGGCGAGGGTCACACTCATAATTGTCTCTTCTGGAGCGGAGAATACCTCAGAACCGAAATCTTGTCAATCCTTTGACAAGCCGATTTTCTCACGGTAAGATTTCGGCATTCCTGGAGGATTCCGCTCGGAATTCGAGGACCTTGTTTCACAGGCTGCGGAGGCTTTATGAATCGTCTTACATCGACCGACGGTCGGCGGTCGCACGCACCCGAAACCCCACATCCGGTTCAATCGGCAAAGCCGTCCGGTTTCACCCTCGTAGAACTGCTCGTGGTGATCGGAATCATCGCGGTGCTGATCTCGATCCTGCTCCCCTCGCTCGGTCGTATCCGCGACCAAGCCGCAGCCACCAAGTGCCTGGCGAACATGAAGCAAATCGGCACGGCATTTACGATGTACGTCAACGACAACAAGGGCG
>JAIYCY010000029.1 GCA_027487775.1 Planctomycetaceae bacterium | reverse complement strand
TCCGTCCAACTCCGTCCAACTCCGTCCAACTCCGTCCAACTCCGTCCAACTCCGTCCAACTCCGTCCAACTCCGTCCAACTCCGTCCAACTCCGTCCAACTTCGCCAAAATTCCCCCGACATTCGCAATCCGCATTGGCGAACGCTCCATCAGCGTGTCTACTCTTGAGCATGTCGTGGATCGAAATCACTTTACTGTGGGGCGGCTGGCTTCTGCTTGTGGGCGTGGGGCTTGTCGGACTGGTGCTGAACCTCTTCGGACTGCCCGGCATCTGGTTGATCGTGCTGGGTACGATTCTTTACGGCGTGTCGAGCGGATGGGGTGAGTATGTCGGTTGGACGAGTGCTCTGACGCTGCTAGGCATCGGCATCGCGGCGGAGTTGATCGAGTTTCTCGCAGGCGCCGCTGGGAGTCGAAAGTTCGGCGGATCCAAGCGCGGGATGATCGGCGCGGTGGTCGGCGGACTCGTGGGCGGTATCGCTGGCACGCCAATCTTTCCCGTCGTCGGCACGATTGTGGGCAGCATCCTCGGATCGTTCGTCGGGGCGTTTCTCGTCGAATCAGGCGTCCTCGAAAGGTCCAGCAAGTCGTCCGCAAAGGTCGGCATAGGCGCCGCGCTCGGCCGCGCACTCGGCATTGTCATCAAGTCCGCCTTCGGCGCGGCAATGCTCCTCATCGCCGCAATTGCTGCCCTTCCAGTCGACCACATTCAGACCGCTGATCCGTCCACGCAGCCCGCAATTCCTACCGACCCGCAACCCGCCTCATCTCCCAACGAGATGCCCGCAAAAGAGCCCCTCGTAGAGCCCGCCCCAGAGCCCATCAAGGAGCCCGCCGCTCCTGACACAACTTCCACGCCGGCGCACTGATCGCCCATTCACCCCAGCGCCTCTATCATCCTCCATTATGGCATTCCCCACGCTTCGCGATTTTCTTCAACATCTGGAAAAGAACGACGAACTTCGACGCGTCAAAGTGCCCGTCGATCCCGTCCTCGAAATCGCTGCCATCAGCGATCGAGTCATGAAATCCCCAGCCCCGCACGGACACGCCGAACGCGACAAGCATCTCGGCGCAAACCTCGGCGGACGCGCGCTGCTGTTTGAGAACACCCGCAATGCCCAGTTTCCACTCGCCATCAACGCCTTCGGAAGCTACTGGCGCATCTGCCAGGCGCTCGGATGCGATTCGCTCGACGCACTGGCCGACAAAGTCAGCCAGCTCATCAAGCCCGAAGTCCCCACGAGCCTGATGGAAAAAATGAAGAAGGGACTCGACTTCCTCAAGCTCGCATCCGTCCCCCCTAAAAGCGTGCGGTCGGGCATCTGTCAGCAGGTCGTCCTCGAAGGCGAGTCCGCCGACCTGCGCAAGCTGCCCATCCTCCAATGCTGGCCGCTCGATGGAAACATCGAGTCCGATCAGGTCTTCTCTCGCTCCGATGCCGATGCCGCCAAGCCGACCCACACCGGCACGGGTCGCTACATCACACTCGCCGGCATCTACACTCGAAATCCTGATTCCTCCCATCGCAATGTCGGCATGTATCGTGTCCAGGTGCACGGCCCGCGCCTGTGCGCGATGCACTGGCACATGCACCACGACGGCGCTAAACACTATCGCGCCTGGAAAGCCGCAGGCGAATCCAAAATGCCTCTCGCCGTCGTCCTCGGCGGAGAATCCGTCCTACCCTACGCCGCCACCGCACCGCTTCCGCCCAACGTCTCCGAACTCCTCTTCGCAGGCTTTCTCAACGGATCGGGCATCGAACTCGTCAAGTGCAAAACCATCGACCTCGAAGTCCCCGCCAACGCCGAAATCGTCATCGAGGGCTACGTCGACCTCAACCAAAAACTCTACGAAGGACCCTTCGGCGACCACACTGGATTCTACTCCCTCGCCGACTTCTATCCCGCTTTCCACGTCACCGCCATCACCCATCGACGCGACGCGATCTACCCCGCCACCATCGTCGGGCAACCGCCCATGGAAGACTACTTCATCGGTAAGGCCACCGAACGCATCTTCCTTCCGCTTCTCAAAATGCTCGTGCCGGATGTCATCGACTACACACTTCCCATGTCCGGCACATTCCACAACTGCGCGGTCCTAAAGATCCGCAAAGAGTATCCCCAACAGGCCCGCAGGCTCATGCACGCGATCTGGGGCGCCGGACAGATGAGCCTCACCAAATTCGTCGTCGTCGTCGACGAGCATGTCGACGTGCATGACGAACAGCAGGTGCTCTTTCAGGTCTTCGCCAATGTCGATCCGCTACGCGATGTCGAAATCGTCAAAGGCCCGATCGATATCCTCGACCACGCCAGCATCGAATACGGCTGGGGCGGAAAAATTGGCTTCGACGCCACCAAGAAATGGCCCGGCGAAGGCCAGGTTCGCGCCTGGCCGCGCGAACTGAGTTTCGATGACCTCACCCGCACTCTCGTCGACAAACGCTGGCGCGAGTACGGCATCGGATAACTCTATCCCAAACCGAACCCAATTCCGCCGGTTCGTCGATTCGCACTCCATCCGGTATCATCCCCGCCCGCATGGCCACGATCAGACCCTTTGCCGCTATTCGCTACGCCGCCGACGTCGGAGCTGATCTCTCGGATAGGCTCGCACCCCCCTACGACGTACTCGACGAAGCCGCCAAGCGACGACTCCTCACCCACAATCCCCTCAACATCGTCGAGATCGATCTCCCCCACACACCACCCAAACAACTCGGCCCGTCCGAAGTCTATACACGCGCTGCCAACACCATGAAAACATGGCTCGCCGCCGGAACGCTCCGACGCGACCCGAGGCCGGCCATCTACCCCTACGAACAATCCTTCACGCGCGGCAAACGCACCTTCCATCGACGCGGCTTCTTCGCACTCGTCAAGCTCACTCCCTTCGGCGTCGATATCATCCCCCACGAACAAACTTACCCCGGACCGATCGAAGATCGACTCCAGCTCATGCAGGCCACCGGCGCACAGCTTTCGCCCGTCTTCGGACTCTACTTCGATCCGGGCAATAAAATCATCGACCTCATCTTCTCGCACGTCCATCGACCACAAGCCCACGCAACACTTGATGGCGTTCGCAACGAACTCTGGAACATCACCGACGCCAACGTCGAGCGACAAGTCATTGACGCGTTCAAAGGCAAAAAAATCTACATCGCCGACGGACATCACCGCTATACCACCGCCCTGCACTACCAACGTCTCGCCGAACAACAAGCCGGCGGAAAGCTACCGGACAATCACCCCGCCAACTACGCGCTCTTCACGCTCGTCTCTGCTGATGATCCCGGACTCACCGTGCTGCCCACACATCGCCTCATCGCAGGACTCGATCGATTCGATATCGAAGCCTTCATCGACAAGATCTCGCCTCACTTTCAAGTCCATCGCACTCCGCTCAGACCCGATCACGTCGATGAATTCGCGCAAATCCTCCGCCATGAAGGACCCAACACCATCGGCCTCTATGACGGTCGAACCAAGGCGCTCGTCACCCTGCATCTCAAGGATCTGGCGTTGATGAAATCGCTTGAGCCCGAGCGTTCCGACGCCTGGCGAAAACTCGACGTCGCGATCGTCCAGCGATATCTCATCGACGAAGTTCTTCAGAAACATTTCGCCACCAGCCCCATCGTCCGCGGATACACCGCCGACGAACACGAAATCGGCCCGCGCGTCGATTCAGGCGACTATCAAATCGCACTCATCCTCCAACCCACGCCGGTCCGCGCGCTCGAACAACTCGGTCACAGCGGCGAGGTCATGCCGCCAAAGAGCACCTACTTCTTCCCCAAACTCGCGACCGGCCTCGTCATCGCCTCGCTCGAAGCCAAATCGTAGTAGATTTCGACAGCCAAAGGCAGTTCATGAATCCATCGGATCGAACCTCAGACCCCTCATTGCCTCGAAACGAACGCGCCGAGCGGGCCATCTCCATCGAGCGATTGCCGAACGGGCTCAATCTCCTGATCGAACGCGTCGAAGGCGTGCGGTCCGCGGCCCTTTCGATCGCACTCGCCGCGGGCGCAACGCGCGATCCGGCTGATGCGATCGGAACCGCCACTGTGCTCTCCGAAATGACGCTCCGCGGCGCGGGAAGTCGCGACAGTCGAACACTCACCGATCATCTCGACATGCTCGGCCTGCAGAGACACACCTCCGCCGGCCTCTATCACATCCGCTACATCGCCGCCGGGCTTGCCGAGCGCGTCATGGACGCACTGCCCACCTATGCCGACATCCTCCAACACGCGCATCTCGACGACGATGGATTCGATGCCGCACGCGAACTCGCCGCCGCTTCACTCGATGGGCTCTCCGACGACCCACGCACGCAGGTGATGATCGAACTCTACAGCCGCATCTGGCCTGATCCGCTCGGACGAAATCCCATGGGCACGATCCCCGGTCTCGAAGCAATGTCCGCCGAAACCTGTCGCGCGCAATACCGCAACTTCTACGTCCCTCATCAATCCATCCTCGCCATCTCAGGCGATGTAGTTCCCGATGAAGTCCGACGCTCCGTGCTCAACACGCTCGGCCAGTGGCAGGGCACGTCCAAGCCCCTCAACATCGGCCCCATCCCAAACGCCACCGCACACGCCATCGAACGACCGAGCGAGCAGACGCACATCGGCTTTGCCTTCCCCTCCGTGCTCGAGTCACATCCCGATTACGTCACCGCCCGACTCGTCTATGAGGCTATCTCCGGCGGTGGAAGCTCGCGACTCTTCGTCGAAGTCCGCGAGAAGCGAGGCCTCTGCTATTCCGTCGGAGCCAACTACGCGTCCGTAAAAGAACGCGCCGCCATCGTCGGATACGCCGGAACCACACCCGAACGCGCTCAAGAAACACTCGACCAAGTAGTCGTCGAACTTCGACGCGCTCAATCAGGCATCACACGCGAAGAACTCGAACGCGCTCGCATCGGCATCAAGGCAGGCATCTTCATGGCCCTGGAATCCACGCAGTCACGCGCGGGACACATCCTCAGCGATTTCTTCACCTTCGGCCGAGTACGCTCAACTCGCGAGATGGCCGATTCACTCGATCGCGTCACGCTCGACGACGCCAACCGCTTCCTCGCCGAACACCCTCCCGCACCACTCACCCTCGTCACACTCGGACCCAAATCACTCTCAATTCCATCCTGAATCCCGATCATCCCCGCAAACATTCGCAACATGTAAGCGTCTTCATCGAAGCCTCATGTTCATCCTCATGATTCAGATGTCATGGATGATTCGATCGTCCCAAACAAAACCCACGAACAGACCTCACACCGCCCGGCCGATTGGTGCCGCTCGCTGCAGCAAACCCTCACCGATACGCGCTGCCGATGGATCCTAATCATCGTCCTACTCATCGGTGCGATCACTCGGCAGGTCTATTTTCGTCTCGACGGACAACTCGATCTCAGCGGCGACGAAGCTCATTACTGGCACTGGAGCACCAAGCCCGACCTCTCCTACTACAGCAAACCTCCACTCGTCGCATGGATCATCGGGCTTAGCACATCCGTCTTCGGCGATCACATGTGGGCCGTCCGCTTGCCGGCCCAATTACTCTCGATTCTGACCAGCCTCGTCACTTACGCACTCACGCGAGCGATCTTCCGATCCGAACGACTCGCGCTCGGCGTGGTGCTGCTCATGCACACCATGCCCGTCTTCATCGTCGGCAGCATGGTGATGACCATCGATCCGCCGTTCTTCGCATGCTTTGGGATTGCGACATGGTTCCTCTGGCGGGCGGTGCATGGAGGCGGCGCGTGGAACTGGCTCGTCGTCGGACTTGCGGTGCTTTTGGGAACCCTTGCCAAATACGCGATGCCGCTTTGGTTTTTCGGTGTCATCCTGTGGACCATCATCGAGCCCCAGCGACGAAGCATCCTGCGATCCAGAGGATTCTGGATGTCTGTCACTGTCGGCCTCCTCGGATTTGTTCCCGGTGTGATCTGGAACATGCAGAACGACTGGGTCACCGCCCGGCATGTAGGACACCAAACCGGCTTGACCGCGTCGGCGGGCTCGTGGCTCACCAACCCGCTCTTGATGCTCGCCACGCAGGTGGGCGTGTTCGGGCCCGTGCTTGTGGGTCTGATCATCGCGCGACGACGCCACATCCTTCCCGATCCGCGCGGGCGGTTCCTGCTCGCCGCAGGCGCGGGTTTCTTTCTCGTCGTGCTTCTGGCTTCCTTCAGGTCGCCGCCTCAACCGAACTGGCCGGTGCCGGCTTACTTTGCATGGACGATCCTCGCGGCTTGGCTGATTCGTGGTATCGCGATCGATCACTCAAGCTGGCGGCGATGGCGCGGAGTCCTCGTCGGACACGTCGTCGTCGGAATTCTGTTCAGTGCTTTCGTCCACCACAGTCAGATGCTCTATCCACTGGCCGACCGCATCGGCATCAAACCGCGATCCGTTGATGCCCAACTCGTCAAAATGCGCGGAAATGCCGAGTTCGGTCGCGCAGTGGGCGAAGCACTTGCCGAACTACCCGAGGGCAGCTTCGTCCTCGCGCCTCACTATCAAGAGGCATCGCTGCTTCACTTCTACACACCCGGAACGCCCGTCGTGATGACGATCGGCCCTTACCTCCTCGGACGTGAGCAGAGTCGATTCAGTCAATTCGACCACTGGCAGGAGACCGACCTGACAGACCCGAAATGGATCGGACGCGACGCAGTCTATCTCGGATCACTCGATGCCGGCGGTGTGATCGAGTCGTCCTTCCAGCGTGTGGATCGCCTTAAGGACATCATCATTTTTCGTAAAGGCGTGGAGGTGCGTGGCAGACGGCTCTATCTCTTGCGCGGGTTCAAGGGAATCGCCCGTGCAGAAGCTGGGAGCTATTAGCCATGTCGGACTCGACGCTCACTCGTCAGGATTCGTCCGGGCAGGATAACTTGCTCATCCGCGATGATTTGTCGTCGCCACTCGAGCGATTTGCGATCCGACCCGGGCTTCGCTTCTGGATCTTCTCCGCTGCTCTGCTCGTGATCGCCTTGATCGCTGACACCATGGTGCAGTCGTGGATCACACCAGAACAGGCAGCATGGAACAAGTCGCAAAGCCGGCTCTGGATCGTGGCCAAGCAGCCCGGCGAATGGTGGGTGCTGGCGGTCGCATGCGTGCTTGTCAGTCGACTCCACGCCTGGCGATGGCGAAGCGCCGCAGTGCTCATCCTCGGCGTGATGGTCGCCGGCGTGATCACATGGTTCATGAAATGGGCCACCGGACGCATTCGACCGAAAGTCGACGGGAGTCAACCGTTCGCATTCGACCCAGGACTCAATGGTCTGCACGGCCTGTTCAATCAAGTCAACCTCAGCTTCCCCTCCGGCCACGCGACCATGGCTTTCGCACTCGCCGCCGGTCTGACTTTCTTCGCCCCACGCGCCTGGTGGGTCTGGGCCGCCATGGCTTCCATGACCGCCGCCGAACGTATCGCGCAAAAGGCCCACTGGCCCAGCGACGTCGTCGCCGGAATGATCGTCGGCGTCATCGGATTCCGACTCGCACTCTGGTGCTGTCTCGCCGCAACTCACCAGCCGCTCCGAGAATCCATCAAACGCCCACGCGCCTCAAATCAACAATCATCTCAAACCGAATCATCCCAAAGCGCCGCCAGAACGAACTCCGCGAGACAAACGCTCTTGTGACCTCATGTCCGACCCGCTCGTCACACAGTCAGCTCACCTTCATCCGATCGCCTACCACATCAACACGACCACACATCCCATCCGCCCGCCGTCACATGTGATTCGAGATGCCTCCGACTTTGACCGATACAAGAGTATGCAGGTCATCGAACTCGCCATCCCGGATGTCAAGATTCTCATCCCACGGAAGCATCAGGATCACCGGGGCTTCTTTTCTGAGACCTACAACCGGCACGCGATGGCGGAGGCCGGAATTCATGACGCATTCGTGCAAGACAACCAGTCGCTCTCGGTTCAACGCGGCGTGGTCCGCGGGCTTCATTATCAGATCCCTCCGCGCGCACAGGGTAAGCTCGTTCGAGTGATCAGGGGAAGCATCCTCGATGTCGCTGTCGACATCCGAAAATCCAGCCCGACCTTCGGAAAGCACGTCACCGAAATCCTGTCGGCCGACAACTGGAAGCAAATGTGGGTGCCCCCCGGGTTTGCCCATGGATTCGTCACGCTCGAGGAAAACACAGAAGTCCTTTACAAGGTCACGCAACCCTACAGCCCCGCCGACGAACGCGCCATCGCATGGAACGACCCTACGCTCGCCGTCGACTGGATCATCCCCCACGATCAGGCTGTCCTCTCCGATCGAGACCGCAAGCATCCGACGCTTAATCAAGCCTGGCACTTCGACTAAGCTCTCGCGAATCCCATGGCCACATCATGGCGTCGGACGTTCGGGCGCAGCGGTCTGCGGGGCCGGTGCATTGCGTTCGGTATTGCGATCGGCATTGCGAAACGCCTCCGCCCTCTGGGCCTCGGTTAGAATCGTTGCGACCGCCGATGCGATTCGAACTGCCTCTTCGCGGAGCTTCGTCCAATCGCGGGAGGCGAGATCAACGACGATCTGCATCACCGCGGCCTCGTGTTCGCGGGCGGCATCTGAACCTGCGCCTGCCTGATCGATCGCATCGAAATGTGTCGAGAGCGTTGACGCAAGCTCAGCTTCGACCGATTGTGGCGTCGGGCCAAGCGCTCGGAGTTGTTCGAGCTGTTCCGGGGTCACTTCCAAACGTGCGACGAGTCGCCGATCGTTCAACAGTGCGTCGCGACGCGACAAAAGTTGCCGCTGCGCGCGATCAATCAGCGGCTGCCCTGGCGTGAAGCGAAACATCCACGCCCCGCCGCGCCGATCCACAAAGAGGCGATTCTCTCCCTGAACCGCCACAAATGATCGACCCGAAAGCGCGTTGATCCCTTCGCGAAGCTCGCGCCGCGGAATCGCTTCGCCAAGAGTTCGCCCGCCGTATCGAAGTGTCGGATCCGATGTCGTCTCCGCCAGACTCGGACCCTTGGGTGCCAGCAACCACCACGCCAGCAACCCGATTGCCAGCAACGCAAACATCAACACGACCGCCGATGTCAGACGCTTGGACAGGCCTTCAGACTCCGTCGACATGTGGCTCATGGTCACTCCGTGCCCTTGATTCAATGCAGACCACATCCAGCAAACTGAACAACGGTCTTTGGATTGGCATCTGCGCCATCGTCAAGGCGTGGGAGGCGGTGTTGTCTGCTCGAGCCCGCCCGGCTGCCACGGATCGATGCCCGTCTTCGCCCGATCCGGCATCAACGTCTGAACGCTTCCATCCAGGTAAAGATAGTTCGACCCGAGCTGAATCCCGTGGCGGTACTTCTCCACCACTCGATCAAACTCGCTGTTGCCCGCGATGATCGTGTTCTCCACATAATAATCACGCTCATCCGTCTTCTTTTCCCCCGCCCAGATCACCTCCGACGTTGAGCGAAGCGCACCAAAATTACGATCGCCCGCCCGGATTCGATAGTCGGCCAGATGCTGGTTCAACACATAGCTGTGATACTCCCACGCCTCTTGATCTTCCGGGCACAGCAGCACCTTGGGCGTGAAGGCCTCGGCATTGAATCGATCACGCCAGATCAACGGATCATTGGAATCGACGTACGGAAGATTGGCAGCGTATGGAAGCGGATCGGGCGTCCGCACGCCGAAAGCTACCGCAGGCCATCGCTCATGCGGCGCGACGTTGGTCCCGAATGTCGTCGGACGATTCTCCGTCACGCCAGGAGCGACCTGAACCTGGCGATCAGGACCCACCGGGAATAACCATCCGCGATTCGTCTGCGCGTAATTCATCAGCGTGATGCCAAGCTGCTTGAGATTGCTCGCACACGCCGCCTTATATGCGCTACGCCGGGCCTTCTGCAGCGCCGGCGTAAGCACCGCAAGCAGCACCGCAATGATGCCGATCACAACAAGCAACTCGACCAGTGAAAATCCTCGCCCCGAGCCTCTGATACGTATGGACGACATGAGCAAGACCTCCAATTGTCACTTCGAGCCGACTTAAGCGTAATCCTCTCATCGGCCCGGGTCGAGTGATAAATCCATGAAACCTTCGGTTC
Organism: Planctomycetaceae bacterium; assembly: GCA_027487775.1. Classification (GTDB taxonomy): domain Bacteria; phylum Planctomycetota; class Phycisphaerae; order Tepidisphaerales; family Tepidisphaeraceae; genus JAIYCY01. Next base: position 254,449 of record JAIYCY010000029.1, on the reverse strand, counting down.
GGCGCGTGGGCGTCCTGCGTGTATGCTCTGCACATGGTCTGGGAGGTCTCGTGATGCGTGTGATTGCGTTCATGAATCAGAAAGGGGGCGTCGGAAAAACGACGACCGCCGTCAACGTCGGGGCAGCCCTCGCGGAGATGGGCGCACGCGTGCTGCTCATCGATCTGGATTCGCAAACCAACCTCACCACCTATCTCGGCGTCAAACCCGACGTCGAAGAAACACCCGATGTCTTTAGCGTACTCGCCGACGATCTGACGTTCCCAGAGGCCATCGTCGAGGTCGATCGAAATCTCCACGTCGTCGCAGGTTCACGCGATCTTGCAAACGTCGATCTCGAACTCGCCGACAGACCCGATCGCGCCACCGTCCTGCGCGACCGAATGGCCGCCGGTCCACTTCCCTACGACTACATCGTCCTCGATTGCCCCCCATCACTCGGACTGCTCACCGTCAATGCACTCACACTCGCCGGCGAAGTCGTCATCCCCATGCAGGCCCACTTCCTGGCCATGCAGGGCATGGTCAAACTCCTCGAAACCGTCCGCGCAGTACAACAACAACTCAACCCACGACTTCGCATCGCTGGCGTCGTCCTGACCATGTTCGACGGAAACGTCCGACTCAGCAACGAAGTCGTCCAGGAACTCGACCGCTTCTTCGAATCCTCTCGCACCGCCCAGCAACCCTGGAGCGAAGCCAAACTCTTCCGAACACGCGTACGCAGAAACATCAAACTCACCGAAAGCCCAAGCTTCGGCACCAGCGTCCTCAAGTACGACCCGCTGAGCAACGGCGCAGCCGACTATCGCGCTCTGGCCCGCGAAATCGCATCCCTTCGCCACACGCCTAGCCCGCTCGAACGACCATCCAACTCACTCCAAACACCACGCTCGCTCACCCAACGCGCGCTCGACGCCGCCAGCGCAGAAACCCCACCCCTCGCTCAGACCGGTCCGACACATCCCAACTCGCAACCATCAACCACAACCACAACCACGTCCACGACCGCACAACCCAACCCAAGGCCCGCCACACACGCCACCGTTCAAACCGTCGATCCAGCTCGACTCGCCGCCGCTCGCACGCCCCCCCACGCGCAGACTCAACCACCCACCAACACGCAAGCCTCGCACGTCGCAACCTCGCCCGCCAAGCCCTCGTCGTCAAACACTGAGACGCGACCGTGAACGATCGCACCAGCGCCAGCAACCCTCCAAATCATCCAAACCGACGTCAATGGGTCGCCCGTCGACTGCGACGTTTCGCCCTCATACTCCTCATCGGCTACGTCACGCTCATCGTCGTTCTCTCGCTCCTACCCGGCCCCGATCTGCCAGCCACTTCGATGTCGGACAAACTCCAGCATGTCATCGCGTACGCGATCATGTCCGCCCTCACAGCCATCGCCTTCGGACTCGGACGCTCGCCGCTTCGGCCATGCCTCGTCTCGCTGATACTCGCCAACGTCGTCGGCATCGGCATCGAATTCATCCAGCCCCACTTCGGACGAACCTTCGACCTCGCCGACATGCTCGCCAACGCCATCGGCGCGACCGGCGGCGCCATCCTCATCGCCATCACCCTCCACCTCTCACGCCCCATCATCTCCTAGATCCAACATCACGCCTCCGCCAAACATACGGCCAAAGCTCCACCACCACATTCGCAAGCAGGATCAATCCCGCACCGATCAACACATTCGCCCCCAACGCCTTGCCCGCAATCATCCACGCAAACCCAGCCGCAAACACTGGCTCCAGCATGTAAATCAGCGCCGCCCGTGCCGGAGCCACATCACGCTGATAGCGACTCATCAATCCAAAACTGATCAGCGTCGGCGCGAGAATCAACAGCAGCATCTCAAACACGGATCGCGCCTCCAACAGCGAACCGAAATCCCAACCATCAAGCGGATGCCCCACCGACATCACCCCCGCCGCCACCAAACACGCCACGCCGACGACAGCAAACTGAATCGCATTCAACCGCCCCGCCCCGAGTCGCTCGCTCGCATGACTGACACCCAAAAGATGCCACGAAAACACAAACGCACACGCCACGCCCAGCGCGATCCCCACACGCATCGACGATCCATCATCAACCGCCGAACCCTCCACACGACTCATCAGCCACACGCCCGGAACCGCCAGCGCGATCCCGACCGCCACCGTTCGACTCGGCCATCGCCTCCAGACCATCCACACCGCAAGCGGCACAAACACCACCGTCAAGCTCGTCAAGAACGCCGTCATCGCCTCAGCACGATCCCCGCGAATCAAATCCAACGCGATGTGCTGCAACACCAAACCGATCGCAAGCAACAGGCCCACGCCAACACCCACGAGCCATCGCACTCGCTTCGATCCGACCGTCGATCCGAAGACAACTGTCGCCGCCCGATCACGCGACCGTCGCCCGCCGACCCGATTCCACACCGCTAGGCAGAGACCCCACAAAATCGCCGCCAGCAAAAATCGAATCCCCAGCACCAGCGTCGGACCGAACCCGCCACGCTCCTCACCGATCACCGCGTTGCCAGCCTCGCCAAGATTCCGCGCAAGCACAAAACTGATCCCCCAGACCGCAGTCGCAACCAACAGCATCAGCTCCGCCCGCGTCGAACTCCTTTCGCTGCGCGCGATCGCTGCCGAATCGCTCGAAAATTTTCCCTTCACGTCCGATTGGCTCGACGGCTCATCATGATTCACTCAACACCGTCCGATGCTTCATCAAATTTCGATTGAGCCCGCTCATCAAATGACGCCTCTGATGCAACATCCACGCGATCAAAATACGCCCGTACAAGCCGGGCCGCCGACCCGGGCACGCGCCCGGACAGAATCTCGAGCCTTGCCCGCGTACGGGCAGCCTCCCATGCCTGATCGACCCGCGATACCCCTAACACCGACGCCTCATCGCCCGCTCCAGACGCATTCATCGCACTGACCGTCCCGCGCGGGCTTTCATCCCCATCCTGATCACCCTCACGCAATGAAACGACTTCGCTTGACGAAGCGCTCCTGTTCGATCGATCGGATGTCGAGTCAGCGCGGCTCGCGATTGGGTCGCTCTGACTCTCATCCGATGCGTCCGACGCATCGACGATCGCGCGATCGCTCTTGATGACGACCTTGTCGGTCGTTGTCGTTGCCGCGATTGCAGACGAACCGATTGAGTTTGCGGACTCAACTCCACCGCCCGAATCGTCCACGCGGACACGCGACTCGGCTTCATCCCCAGCAGCGGCCACATCGCGATGATCGGTCTCGGCGGTAGTCATGCTTGAAGCTTGCAGACGCTCGCCCTCTGCCTCAGAAAAACGCGCCCCTCGCGAACCTGTTCGATGGTCTCTCAATTCTCCTGATCCGTCGGCCTTCTCAGAATCTGACTTCTCATCGACGCTCGATTCCCTCGTCACGCGATCGTCCGCCGAGCTTGCGATCGCATCACTCTCGCGAACATCGGCGACTCGTCGATCGAACTGCCAAACCCACGAGGCCGCCAGCATCAAGCAACTCGCCGAGCAGGCATGCACCAGACGACGATGTGGCGAGATCGCTACCATGCGCCTCGGTTCCAACTGCTGCCAAGCTTCGAGCGACGCCTTACGCGCAGCATGTACAAACGGATCGTCGCCCGATACAGGATCGAGAATCGAGGATAACGCCTCACGCGTGCCCAGGCGTTCGTCCAGCCGTCCGACCAACAACCGCTCGTTCATCGGATCAACCCGCAGCCAAATCAATCGCAGAATCGCGCCCACGATCGCACCAGCCATCCCAACCACCGGAGAATAACTCGCCATCGCGGACCGCTCTGGCATCGTCCACATCAGCACCACACCCACGATCGCACCCGCGATCAATCCAACGCACGACCACGCGATCACTCCGCGAAGTTTTTCGCGGAAAACAATCGCCCGAAGTTGAACCGGCATCTTCGACATTCACAGCCAATCCATAACTCACGCCATCACAGGTCGGTACAACTGATGTTCCACGATATACCGAGCGACCGCAGGCTCGACCAAACCCTCGAGTGATCGCCCCGCGCGGGCACGGGCACGCACCAAGGTGCTGCTGATCCCGATGGCAGGCACTTCGATCATCGCATCGACCAATGGCCGAACGCGCGGATCTAGCGCATCACGATCAACACCCTCCCCCGCCCGACGCATCACGACGAATCGGATCATGCGTTGAAGTTCGTCAAACCGATGCCATGTATGCAGCCGAGACAAATGATCCGTCCCCACGATCCAGGCGATCGGACCATCCGACTCTCGCAGAAGCTCGGCGACCGTATCAAACGTATAACTCGGCGGCGGACGATCGAACTCACGCGGGTCGACCTCGAACAACTCATCCCCCGCTACCGCCAGCCGAAGCATCGCAAGACGATCCGAAGGCGTCGTCGGCTTTGTTCCCCATTCAGACCCACCATCCGCGACCGATCCTTCCACCAATCTGCCAGCTCCATCGGATGTCATTGTGGCACGACCTGACGGATCGGCGGGCCTCACCTTGTGCGGACTCCGGTGAGCCGGCAGTAGAATCACACGCCCCCAACCCATCGACTCAGCAACAAACCTCGCGCAAATCTTGTGGCCAACATGAATTGGATCAAACGACCCTCCCATGCAGACCCGCGCGAATCTTTTGTCGTTTCTGAAAGTCATGCGGCCTCAGGATTGCTTCATGTCACACGCAGGGTTCGTGTGGCATCATCAAAGCGTCAATGGAATGATCAATCACACATTATAAGGCCACCCGGTGCAACCCGGACCGCCCTTCTGGATGATTGAACGTGTACTGACAGACGAATGGTGATGAGTTGATAAGTGTCCAGTGAAGAACCATCCGAACAGGACATCGATCAGGCCGTAAAATCGTAAAGACTTTATGGAACTCGATTAACAGTCTCGCCTGCCGGTCAGATCGTCGGTCGCTGCGGTGAAAATCGAAATGAATCTGAAATATGGACGACGAATGATACGTCGTTCTGCCGCTCGGTGATTTTGTTTTCATCGGGCCTGAACTTTCGGGTCAGTGAACTCAAGGATTGAAAGGAGGCCAAGATGGCCGCCGTGAAGAAGTTGCCTGCCAAGTCTAAAGCCGTTCGTGTGGCTCGGGATCTTCGCGCTCGGGTCGAGCCCCTGCTCGAACTCGACATCGCTTTCATGGATTCCGCCGAGTTTCGCAAACGTTCCATCGAACAAGACCTCTTCGCAGAGCCCCTCCCGGAGCTCCCCAAAGTCGCCTGGTATCAGCCCACACGCGAAGAAGTCGCCGAACTCATGAACCGAACCCCGCAGCTCATGTCCGCTGCCGAAGAACGCGTCATGTTCCTCCGGTTCAATCTCGCCAAACGACGACTCAAACTCCTCAAACGAAAAATCCAAACCGAGGGCCTCACCACCGAGTCCGCCGAGGAAATGATCCTCTGGCACGCCCGCAGTGAGCACCTCCGCGAATACCTCGTCCGCACCAACCTCGCACTCGTTCTCGCCATGGCCAAACGAACCCGCCTCGGCGACATCGACTTCGCCGAGATCGTCAGCGAAGGCAACATGGCCCTCCTCCGCGCCATCGAAAAATTCAACGTCGATCGAGGATTCAAATTCTCCACCTACGCCTGCCGCGCCATCCTCAAGGCCTTCAGTCGCACCGCTCAAAAGCACAGCCGGCACCGCACCCGCTTCCCCGTCGAGTTCGAGCCCGATCTCGAAAAATCCGACTGGAGCGAAAAACGCCGCGACACCGTCGAAGATGACCTCGTCGTCGAACTCAAACACATCGTCGACCGAAACCTCGCAGACCTCTCCGACGTCGAACAAACCGTCATCCGTCAACGCTTCAACTGGCAACAAGTCGAAGACAACCCGCTCACGCTCGAAGAAGTCGGACAAATCATCGGCGTCACCAAAGAACGCGTCCGACAAATCCAAAACAAAGCCCTCACCAAAATCCGCAGGCTTATGGAAGAAGGCGTCCTGCGCAGCCGACCGGCAGGCTCACCCCTCTCCGCCACCGAAGCATAATCCCCAAGCAACCACCGCCTAAACAAGATCGCCCGATCGTCATCCGATCGGGCGATCGTCTGTTTCGTAAAGCGCGCTCTCGCAGATGCGATCTGCCGAATGCGATCCGCTCGAGCCTCGCGTGCCTCAAAGCATCGGCAAAACCGTCGCACGCTCGTCGGTGAGTTCCTTGTTCGTCACCGCGATCTTCTGCTTCGCAAAATCGTCCAACGGAAGATCCTTGATCACCTCGTAACTGCCCGGCGTCGTCGTGCGCACCGGGACACCCGCCCACACGTCAGGATCAAACCCGTAAAGCCCATTCGACTTCACCGCAATGCTGTGCACTCGGCCGGGCGTGACCATGTCACGCACATGATCCACCAATGCATTCGCCGCACTGGCCGCCGACGACGCGCCGCGCGCCGCGATGATGGCCGCCCCACGCTTGCCGACCGTCTCCTGAAACTCACCCCTCAGCCACTCATGATGCCCGATCACCTCTGGTACCGGCTTCCCGTTGATCTTCGCCAGGTGAAACGCACTGAACATCGTCGGCGAGTGATTGCCGAAAATGAACAGATCACTCACCGACGCCGTCGCCACGTTCGCCTTCTTCGCCAATTGCGTCACCGCGCGATTCTGGTCCAGCCGGACCATCGCGCTGACGTTCTCAGGCTTGAGCCGGCGAAACTGACTGGCCGCGATCATCGCGTTCGTGTTCGCAGGGTTCCCCACCACCGCCACGCGACAGTCATGCGCAGCCACCGCATCAATCACCTTCCCCTGCTCAATGAAAATCTTCCCGTTGTCCTTCAGCAAATCCGCACGCTCCATGCCAGGACCACGCGGCTTCGCTCCCACCAACAACGCCCAATTCACATCCTTAAATCCCACCCTCGGATCACTCGTCTGCACCATCCCCGCCAAGAGCGGAAACGCACAATCGTCCAACTCCATCGCCACGCCCGACAGGCCTTGCATCGCCTTCTCCACCGGAACCTCGATCATATGCAAAATCACCGGCTGCTCCGGACCGAACATCTGTCCGCTCGCAATCCGAAACAACAACGCATAACCGATCTGACCCGCCGCCCCAGTAATCGCAACTCGAATCGGTGACTTCATGATCCTTACTCCTCTTTCTTGTTTGTCCTTCTTCCAAAATCTTCGACCGACAAAAATCAACCGGCCAATCGACCCAGCCGGCCTCAACACATCCCCCGCAACCACTTTCCAATCAACCACATCCCCCTGTCACTCGCCGATCCAACGCGACCTCGCGCCATACGATCAACATCGGACAAGGTTGTCCACTCGTTTGTACCCGCTCCCACTTCCCCATTCCAACTCCACACACACCTGCGACGCTTTGACGCTCGTACCCATGCCTAACTCCTCTTGACGCAAGCTCGCCATCGCAAGTGACGCGCGCGCCTCCGATGGATCGCCAGGGATCGTTCAGGGCCTCTAATCCAACCCGCGCGCTGCGCACCTGCGTCCGCACCTGCGCAGCGCAAAAGACGATTTTTCGATCCAATCGAGCATTTTCACCCTTCTAGTCCGTCATTTGCCTGATAAACCCCAGTCGCGCCCACCCATTCGTGCATTGAAGATGCTCGCTTTCGCACAGTTTCGTATCGCTCGCGCCCATGTTCGGCTGCACTCGCGCACTCTTTCTGAACGCCCGCGCACATTCGGGGCCAACATCGAGTCCACTTTCCCCGGAATCATCATCTCACCCGCTCGCGTCCGGTCCCCGAAACATCGTTCGATCACGCTTCAACCTTTCGAACCCCATCCAAACCACGCGCGGCAGTCTTCGCGAATCCACAAAATCAACATCCACACGCAAAACGGCAAGGTGCACACGCTCGTCGTCCCGATCGCAATCAAAACGATCCCATAAACCCACAGCCACGGACGAACAGAGAAAAAAAACGGCAAAAGGAACGCCGCCATCAGGGGTAGGCAAACGAGCGCTGTAAAGGCAAGAAATGCCCCTTCGAGACGGTTCGAGGCTCCTGAGTGGTCGGACATCATCCAGATGCCGATGCCGAGACAGAAAATCGCCGCGATCAGATAGATCAGCGCCATGACGATGCAGTAGGCTTTGTAGCCTGCGATGACACCGGGTCGGACCCTGCCGGGACCGTAGTCGAGGATCGAGGGGGCTTGGGTCACCCGGGGATCAAACCGCAATCGGCGGTCCGGATCAACACTGCGTGCGCCGACTGACACGTTCGCGAATGCGCCGGCGACGGAAGAATCGGATGAAACCACTTGATGGGTGGCGACGTCTAAGGGGTGATGTTCTGCGACTCTGAATGCGTCGGTGGAGTTTACAACTTTCGCGACCGGCGGTAACTTTGCCGATTGTAGGGAATATGCCGACCGAGGTCGGTCGGCTGTTCGTGGGTCATGACTTTCAGGAGCTACCATGTTTCGTAAGGATGCGTCTCGTTCGTCCAGCCGTCGTCACTCAAATCCCGCCGTCGTGGAACGATGCGAGGAGCGCCGAATGCTCGCCAGCACCACTGTCGCTGGAAAGATCGGCGTGTTCATCCGTGAAGCCTCCGACGGAACCAAGCTCAACAGCAACCGGATCGTCATCAACATGACCGGCCCGGTGACTCTGGTGGATGCAACCAAAATCCGCGCCTTCGGCTTTGCGATCAATCCGCTCTCACGGAATCTCGCACAGACACGCGTCAACGTCCGCATTAGCGACGTCCAGGTCATCAACAACGGCACCGCCGTCCAGTTCAACACCGACCGGCAAGTCCGCAAAAACGGCCGAATCCTCATCGACAGCGGCGGGTTCCGCGGCGCAGATAACGACTTCGTCGTCCACAACGACACCGAAGGAACCCGCAAAACCTTCCCCAAGGGCCTGAACAAAGAACGCTACACCCTCGCCAGCCGCGCTTGGGTGCCTTCCAACTTCGCCTACTTCTCCAACGCCCGCTTCAGCCAATCGCCAACCCCCACCCAGGCCGATCAGCCCCAAAACGCCACCACGATCCGCGCCCAACTCGTCGACTTCCTCGGCAAGAAAGTCACCGCAGGCACCATCACCGCCGCCAAACGCGACGCCGCGCTCGCTGACTATGACAGCAGCGCCAACGCCTCCATCGCACCCAGCCCCGTCATCCGCGCAGCTGTCGTCAGCCTCGTCGGCACCGTCGCTGAACCCGCCATCGAATCCTTCTTCCGCGGACAAAACGCCACCGGTCGCGCGCCCACCATCATGAACTTCGACGGCTCGCTCTTCAGCTCCGCAGCTCGATTCGTCGAAACCAAAGTCCTCTCCAACGGACGACTCCGAGTCATCTTCAACCCCGACTACCAAGGCGAAAGCTTCGTCGCACTCAGCGCACTGCTCGGCGGGGAAGCACACATCAACGACAACCTCAACAGCCAGGACGAAGAAATCATCGCCAACGGCCTCACCGAAACGACCGTCTGGGCACAACAAATCACCACCGACGATAACTACGCCGCCGCTGGCACCGTCCTCGTCACCCGCAACAACTACAACCTCCTCGCCCTGCTCAACTCCGGCGACGCCCAATTCCCCCGCGTCGGCATCAAACAAGCCCCGCTCGCGGGTTCCAACACCTCCGTCGTACCTGGCGCAACACTCGAATTCGGCAGCCAACCCGTCGTCAGCATCGAAGACCTCATCCGACGCGAAATGGCCGCACGCAACATCGGCGATAACGCCAACCGACCCGGCAACGTCGTCACCGACGCCATCCTCGGTCGAATCACCGGAAAAACCTACTCCGGACAAGTCTTCAGCAAGGCACTCCTCACCGACATTGATCTCAGCCAAGGCGCGCTCGGCGACCGACTCGCAGTCCTCGCCGCTCGTGCCCTCCGACTCGACCTCACGCGATAACTCGACCTCATTCGATAACTCGACCTCATTCGATAACTCGACCTCAACGGCTCGACTTCACTCGAACCCAAACACAAAAATCCCACCCGGCCCCGCCCTCACCCGGCGGGGCCTTTCCTTTCCAATCATCACACCGACCCGGCTCTCGCCTGTCAGTCCTTCGACCCCGCGCCTGAGCTAACATCCAAATCACTTTTCCTGTGAATGACGACGTCACGAACGCGTGGACGCCGTCGCAAAAAAAAACAAAGCCATCCGACGCGTACGACGGATGGCTCGGATGTTTGTTCTCGACCGTGACCTACCTCGACTGCGATCGAGGCTGATGTTGATGCCCGGGCTTACCGCGGATTCTGTCCGCCACCCTGACCACCACCACCCTGGCCACCACCTGTCTGGCCTCCGCGATCGCCACCCCGATCGCCTCCGCCACCACCCCAACCGCCCCCACCGAATCCGCCGCCCATCCCGCCGCGACCGCCGCCGGGCATCTGAATCCCACGCTCCAGCGCCCGACGCATCAACGCCGCGCGAAACTCGGCACGCTTGGCACGCAGGTCGGGCGGCGTTCCCGCATCACGCTCGGCGCGACGCTGTTCCATCTGCTGACGACGCTCCTCACGCTCCGCCTCTCGTTGCGCCCGCTCCTCCTCTGTCGCAGGCTCGCCCTGACCTTCACCCCGCCCTTCAGCTCGCCCCTCGCCGCGATCTCCTTCACGCGGACGCTCGCCCTGCTCGGCGCGACGACGCTGCATCTCTTCCATCCGCTCACGCATCTCGTCGATGAGCCCATCGAGATACTTATCACGATCCTGCTCGGGCAAATCGAAATACTCATTCATCCGACGGTCGGCTTCCTGCTCAAAGGCACTGCCCATCGCCGATCGCATCTGGTCGCGCGAGACCTGACCCGCGTCGACCGCCTGTCGCATCGAGTCAAAATCACGCTCCTGAATCGCCTTGGCTGCCAACTCCTTCGCACGCGCCTCCGACTGACGCTTCTGCCAACCCGTGTACGCAAAATATCCGCCCGCCCCGATCGCAAGCGTCGCCACCACCCCCACAATCCCCGTCACAAGCTTACGACGCGCCGCCGACTGCTCCTGCTGCTTCATAAACGCCGACGTCTTCTCGCTGATCTGTCCGCCACTCATATGCGTCTCCAAATTCCAGTTAGATCCCTATTCGATCGATCAAATTCATTCCAAGTCATTCACCGTTCATCATCCCAACAATTCTCACGCCCTCATCCGATCACTGCGTCACACGCGGACGATGACGCGCCGAAACAAACGGACCGACGTGCCAGTCGGCGTACAACGCATTACGCGCTTCGGGCGCCGCACGCTTGCGACTATGAAACGGATCCATGTCACGCAAAATCATCAACCGATCCTCCGGCACACCGCGATTCTTGCTGTCCGCCAGCGCGTCCGTCCACGTCTTGTTGATCCCCGTCACCTCATCCACGCTCCAAAATGCATTGAAAAAGACGTTGTACTCATAGCTCGTCCCGCACGCTTCGTAATAACTCTCCGCGCCTGCAAGTGTGGAGTTCTCCGCGACATTAATGATCGTGTCGGCGGGGCATTCAAAGACCTTGGTCGCCCCCTTGTGATATGGAAAGAGCGTCTCGACCAACGTCGGTGCCGGATATCCCAACAACTCAGGCGCCCACGGAAAAGGATTCACACGCGGCACACGCAGCTTTCTCTCGTTGAGATACATCTGAAACTGCATCCCGATGTCACGAAGCTGCGCCTGACACTTCGTCCGCGTGGCCGCCTCCCTCACACGACCCAGCACCGGCAGCAAAATCGAAATCAGCACCCCAATGATGCCGATCACCACCAGCAACTCCACAAGCGTGAAGCCGACAGAACGCGGATGGGATGTTTTCAAAATCATGGCTTTTGAACGATTGAAGGATCGAAATGACGTCTGGCCCAAAGATGAGCCCCACAGTCGGGCCATCGTCAAAAGATGATAAGCCCGCCAAAGCGCAGAACGCACCAGACACGCAACTTATTCCCAAAGATACCGGGAAAATCCGGATCATGTGTCATGACCCGCCGACCCGATCGACATCTCATCAACCCTAAACCGAGCCAAGGCAAAGTCTTACCAAAGTAGATCATCGCCGGAAAAGACCGGCCCGTCGGTGCAGGCAAGTCGGTAGCACCAGGATTCGCCCGGCATGGGAGGCCTCGCGGGATCAGGCTTCTTCACCCGAATACAGCACGACTGGCATGTCCCCATCCCGCACGCCATCGCGCGCTCCACCGCGATCTGACACGCAATCCCACGCCTCGCTGCTATCTCCTGCACTCGCTTCATCATCGGCTCAGGGCCACACGTGTAAATGATCGCCCGCTGACGGTCCGCCTGATCGGTGATCCACGCGTCGAGGTACCTCTCCAACGCCTCGGTCACAAATCCCTTCCAGCCCCACGATCCGTCGTCCGTCGATATCACCGCCGGCACGCCAAACGCATCAAACTCCCCAATGTTGTACCGCGGATCAAAGTCGGTCGGACCGGGCCTCGGCGCGTTGCCCGTTCGCGTCAACGCCAACAAATCAACCGTCAACGCCCCTGAAAACGCAATCGCACGACGAGGACGTTCACCAGCCTCCAACCGATTCAACTCCGCGATCGCCTGCGCCAAATAAATCATCGGCGGAATCCCCACGCCCCCGCCCACCAGCAAACCGATCCCATTCGCACCGGGCAACCGAAAACGATTCCCGAGCGGCCCCAGCACGCTCACCTCATCTCCCACCCCAAGCCTCGACAAAAATCGCGTCCCAACACCCACCTCACGACCAATCAAATCCACATGCGAAACCCCATCCAACTCCATTCGACCTGCAATCGAGAACGGCCGACGCAAAAACGCCGCAGGCCCATCAAAATCCAGCCCCATCGATCCACCCAACCCGACCCCACCCAAACCACCCAAACTACCCGACCCACCCACAGTCTGTCCCAAACGCCCCAGCCCATCCGAAGGATCTAATCGTCCGGAGGCTCCCGCACGCCCAGAGGCTTCTGCCCGACCCGCCCGCCGCATCGGACCCGCCGACGGGTCCCAGTCAAATTCGTGCCCCTCGCCGGCATCACTTCCGAGAGAATCCTCGCCCCCTGCTTGCACACCACGCCGTGCCGTAACATCCCCGTTGCATTGCACTTGCAAGAATTGCCCCGGCCCAGATGCCGGCAACCCTGGCACCGCAAACCGCAACCGAAAATGCTCCCGACAAAGCTCCACACGCTCGACCACCCGGGCCGCATAAATCCCCCGACTCGACCCAGCCGTCGTCGCCATCGCCATCTCCGACTTCCCCAAACGTCCGGTCTCGCCCACGCCCAACCTCCCAAGTCCTTCCCACGTCCTTCAATTCATCCGACCTAAAACGACGCAGCCACCTCCGCCGCCACCTCCGCCGCCATCGCCGATCCACCCATCAATCCTCGATCAACCGATCGATCGTCGATCAACCGATCGATCGTCGATTCTCACACCACGCCCCATCCAACCATAAGCCCACGCACAACCTCAAAAAACAAAGACTCCCGGAGGGGTGGCTCCGATTCCGCCTCCGGGAGTTTGCCACGGCATGAAGCCGCAGGATTCATCCGCCGAGCATCGCTGATCGCCCGACAACGTCTTCTAGACGCTTCGAACCTTCGCATCGCTCTTGCACCGGCGCTTTATGTCATGTCCGCTTAAGCTCACCACAGTCGGCCGATCCATCGAACAGTTCACTCATTCGTTCACCGTTCACTCATTCGCTGACCGTTCATTGATCCATTCGACCGTCTGTCTAACCAACTCAGGGCCTCTTCAGCCCGTACCGATGCCACGCACTATACCCCCCACCCGCCGGGGGGTCAATCCGAGATTCCTACCCGTTTGCAAATTCACCCAACCCCAACACCAATCGCAATTACCTGAAAATCATCATCTTACAACCCATCGCGCCGGGCATGCGCCTGATGAGAAACAGTCTCAATTAAATGCGGTCGCTCCGATGTTCATATTTTGTACGGATCACGGCAGAATGCCAATCTTTCGCCCGGTCGCATTGACAGCCCGCCCCGTCATGTCTATAGCCAATCCAGGCGAAGCCATTCGATCGTCATACTCCTCACACGCCTCATCCTTCATCATGATGCACCACAAACGCCTACAACAACTCGCTTGCCTCGTCGCTCCCTTACTCATCGCAGGCTGCAACACCATCTCCATCCCACAACAGGCCAGCCCGTCGAATCACTCCTCCTCACGCCATGCGATGTTCGAGCCGATCGCACTTCGACTCCATCCCACCTTCTCACGCATCACCGACTGGACCGACGACAACAAACCCGACGGCATCGAAGTCCTCGCCGAACTTCGCGACGACTTCGGCGATCCCACCAAGGCGGCCGGGCGATTCGTCTTCGAGCTCTTCGCCTACGATCGCGATTCACCCACACGCCGCGGAAAACGCATCGAAAACGCCTGGATCGCCCCCGTCGAAACCCGCGAACAACAACGCGAACGATGGAGCTTCGCCAGCCGTTGCTACGTCTTTCGACTCGAATCACCACGCATCAAACCCGGTAACGCATACCTCCTCTCCGCCACCTTCGACGGCTCAACTCGACTCTTCAGCGAACTCATCATCCAACCCCCTTCATCCAACTGAACAACGACCTTCATCGTCCTTCACAGTCCTTCACAGCCCTTCACAGCCCTTCACAGTCCTTCATCCGATTCAAACCACAACCACAACCTCGAGCCTACACTCCGCCCTGATGAAGACATCCCTCACGTCACATTCACCAGAACTCCTCAACCGACTTATCGCTCGCATCTCTGCCGAACTGAGCTCAACTCTCGGCGCCCCAGGCCTCATCCATCTCAACGCCTCGCACGCCACCATCGACATCATGGGCGGACTCGCTTCCGCACAGGGTTCACCCCACGTCACCCTTCCCCTCGCCCCCGCCGTCGCGGTCGCGCTCCGATCACGCACCGATCGACGCGTACGAATCCTCTCGTTCAATGAACTCGACCAGCAACGACCCTTCACACTCGATCTTCAACTCGACGCAACCAACCCACTCTTCTCCCTGCACGCCGATGCCATCAAACGCGGACTCAACTCACCCGGCGCAGCGTTCGCCTCACCCGTCATCGGCCCACTCGCCCAACTCCATCATCTGCATCACATCGATCTGCACGACGCACGCATCACCGGATTCGATCTCGCCTTCCTCTCCGACATACCGCCCAATCCCGAACTCAATCCCCACCTCACCACCACACGCACCTCACTCAACATCCTCCTCCACCATCTCAACCTCGATCGCCATCACCTCAGCCCCCAGCCCAACCAACCCGCCGCCCCTATACCCGCTGACCAACGCCACGCCCTCATCGACGCCGTCGCGCGGAACTTCCTACCGCAACAACTCCTCCGTCACGCACCTTCATCCGCGTCGCCTGTACACTTCGATCCGCCGCCCGGTGTTCATGTCGTCGCCATCGACATTGGATTCGACATCGGAATCGGCCGAGCAATCGATCAAACAGCCGACCGCACGGGCCCTACGATCGATGAACGCCTCGATCTCCTGCATCAGTCCGCCTCGATCGCACACGCGCTGCTGCTCGCTCAAATGCATCGCATGGGACGTGAAGCAGGACACGAACTGATCTCTGATCCGATGGAAGGTCAACTCGCCAGGCTCGATCCCGAAGACTACAAACGCTTCTTCCGCAACGCCCTACCCGAATCGATCACCGGCCGCGATCTGCTCCAACGATTCCCCGCCGCACTGACTCATCTTCATCCCATCGACCCCGCACACACCTATCCCATCCAGCCCGCAGCCGACCACTTCATCTTCGAGGCCCGCCGCACACGCGAATTCATCCGCCACCTCTCAGACGCACGCAACGCCACCGATCCCAAGTCGCGCGGACTCTCACTCGATAAGGCCGGACATCTCATGTACGCCAGCCACAAAAGCGCCGCAGACTCCGCAACCATCTCCTCGCCGAATGCAGATCGACTCGTCGAAGTCCTCCGCTCACGCGAGCCGGCCGGAATTTACGGCGCACGACTCGCCGGCACCGGACGCGGAATCATCGTCACGCTCGCCAACAACTCACCCCAAGCCCATCAAGCCATCGATGAATCCCTCGCCAAACTCGCCCAGGAGACCGGCCTCTCGCCCTCAAGGATCCACACATGCCCCAACCCTGATTCACCCATCATCACACACAGATTCCAACCGACGCACCACCACGATCAAACGGCCATTTGATTCGTCCATGTCATTTGGTTCGTCCCTCAACCAAACCCAGCAGGCGACCGCGGAAATCACTCCGGTCGACATCACCTCTGCCAAGCTCTCTCTCACGCGTCCGCTTACGTCGATCTCACCTCGACTCCACAAACACATCCATCTGCTGACCCGCATAGACCTTCGCTCCATGCGCCTTCTCAAAGTCGGCCGCCCGGAACGCATAAATCACCTGCAGCACACGCGTATCCACACGCTCTGAGCTTTCGCCCGTCAGACTCCGCTTCGGAATGATGTACGGCTCGATTCGAACGAAGGTCAACGCCGCATCCAATTCCGAATTACCCCGCACAAACGCCCTCGCCGCAGCACCGTCTTTGACACGCCACGCGTCGTTCTCATCGATATCCACACGCACATGCAACGTCTCGGTCTCGCCCAACAACATCAAAGGCTGCTGCAACGGACCCGTCGACGCATACTCTCCCTCGCGAATCTTCACCTGCATCACCACACCATCGATCTTCGAACGCACCGTCCTGCGATCCAACTCCACCTGCACCGCATCCAACTGCGCCTGCGCACCAGCCACCACCGCTATCGCTACATCCAAATCCGGCTGCCAAGTACCTGCCTTCACCCGATCAAGCTCCGCCCGCGCGGCCTCCGCTTCCGCCTCCGCCTGACGCAACGTCCACAACGCACGATCCATCTCGTCGCGACTCACTGTCGTACCCAATGAACTCAAACGATCAAACTCCCGCTGACGATTCGATCGCAACGCCTCCGCCGCACGCATCCGCGCCTCCACCGGCGGAACATCCTCCGCACGCGGCGCCTGCCTCAATCGCTCCAGTTGCTTTACCGCGCTCTCCAACGACGCACGAGCCACCAATAGCTCCGCGTCCAAATCACGCGCATCAATCTTAAACAACGCATCACCCTTCTTCACCCGATCACCTATCCGCACATACAACTCCGTCACCACGCCAGGCACCAACGTACCCACCGCGATGTTCTCCGTACTCGCCTCCACCAACCCGGCACCAGCAACATAACGCTCAAACGGTGCCACCGCCGGCGGAGCGATCGGCGGCTGCGGCGTTACCGTCTTGTTGCTCGCTCGAACCGTATAAATCGCGGCCGTCAAACCCAAAACACTCAACAACGGAATGATAATTTTTCGAACCATGATCTTTACACTCAAAAAATGAACGACCACACACAAATGCAATCCATCAAATCCAACACAAGCCCATCAACACGCAAACCGCAATCAACAAAACAATCACCGTGACCTGAAAGTTGACACCACGACCTAAATGCCCCCCATCGTCTCGTTCGCAGGCTCGGGGGCATCCACATGCGTCACCCGGCCGTCGTCCATGTGAGCGATGCGGTCGCCATACTTGAAAATGCGCTGATCGTGCGTCACCACCACCAGCACTCGCCCGTCCTCCAACGCGACATCCTTCAGCAAATCCATCACACGCTCACCCGTCACATGATCCAACGCACTCGTCGGCTCATCACACACCACCAGCCGCGGACGATGCACCAGCGCACGCGCGATCGCCACACGCTGCTGTTGCCCGCCCGACAGTCGCGATGGCAAACTGTTCACCTTCTCACCCAATCCCACACGCTCCAGCATCTCTTTGGCACGCCTGATCGCATGACCCCGATTCTCACGATTGATCAAAAGCGGAACCGCCACATTCTCCGCCGCCGTCAATGTCGGCAGCAAATTGAACTGCTGGAACACAAACCCAATGTTCAATCCCCTGAACTTCGTCCGCTGACCAGGACGCATCGCCTTAAAATCCTCACCAAAGATCGTGCACTCACCTTCATCACGATCCAATATCCCAGCTATCACGCTGATCAGCGTCGTCTTCCCACATCCCGACGGACCAACCAACATCATCAACTCACCAGGACGAACCGCCACATCAATCCCACGCAGCGCATACGTGCTCTGACCACCCGTCTTGTAGGTCTTGGTCACTCCACTGCATTTCACAGCCCACTCACTCATCATGTCTCCAGCAAATCGACCGACTCTCATCCACAGCCAAACACAGAACTGAACCTTCAACAATCAGTACACCTCATGGCCGCAACTCGACTCATCGCTTCACCTAAACACCACGCCCGGTTCGAGTCTCATCACTTTCATCATGCTCAGAATCCCAGCCACCATGCACACACCACCCACCGCCACCAATCCGCCGGCGGGAATCTGCCACGGCATCTGAAACGCCAGCCCCACCCCACTGAACGCAGCCCCTGTCAGCGACGCCAATCCCACACCAATCCCGTAGCCCAGAAGCGCCACCACCACCACCTGCGTCGCCATCATCATCACAATCCGACCGTTGCCCACGCCCATCGCCTTCAACGCGCCAAAGTTCCGAAGATTGTCCAGAATGAACGTGTAAAACGTCTGACCCGCCACCAACATCCCGATCACAAAGCCGAGCGCGATCGTGATCCCGAAATTCACCAAAATCCCCGTCTGAACCAGAATCCACCACATCGTCTGGTTCTCAAACTCCCGACCCGTCATCGCCCGCACCCCACCCAGCGCGTTGATCCGATCCGCGACCATCCGCGCATCCTCACCCTCGCGAAGCTTCACGAGAATGTACTGCAGATTCTTTCGTTCAGTCGGCGACATAAAAATCGCCCGACTATAGGTCGTGTAAAAGATCGGTTCCCAGAAAAACTCCGGACCCGCCGAGTATGAACCCACGATCTCCACCTCGTTGTCGTTCACCGATACCCGATCGCCCACCCGCAGATATCGACGAGCCTCGGCCGGAAACCGATCGAGCATCACGTTGGCAGCATGATTCATGATCACCGCACGGTCGCGACGCAGATCCGAATACTGACCCTCCACCATCTTCGGCGGGGCACCCGAAAGCGTCGCGTCGTCGATCCCAATGATCCGAAAGTTCTGCCGACTCCCGTCAGGCAATACCACATTCAAAAACCCGTAATACATCGGCGACGCCCACGCCACGCCCTCCACCCCACGCACACGCGACAGCGTCATGTCACCCATTCGCTTGATGTCCACCGTATGCTCAACCTGCTCGTCCATCACCCATAAATCCGCATACCCCGTCTCGCGGATCCACGCTCCCGTACGCAGCGCATAGCCCGTGAAGATCGACGCCTGCTGCGTAATCAAAAGCGACGCAAACGCTACGCCCGCGATCAACGCAAAATACTTCATCCGATCCCCCACGAGCATTTTCAACGCAACCAGATTCATCGTCGCCCCGCCTTCTTTGCGATCGATCCGGTCGAGACGGTCGATCCGGTCGAGACGGGCTTCCTCGCCTCCAAATTCGCGCCCAGCCCGAGCAGCACCACATCCAGCATCTCGTCACGCCGACGCGACAAACTTGACCAGTCGATCCACGGATCGTTGTGCATCGTGATCTCCAGCGACGCCACGCCGTGCACCCCAGCCCAGAGCGTCTGCGCCACGAGCTGTGCCTCCGCAGGCTTCCGATCGATCGCACCCTCGGCGATCGCGTATCGGACCGCCTCCAGCAACGCCGCATAGCCGTCGCACGTCGGGTCACCTGCACGCTTGCGATCCTCATCACTCAAATCCGATTCGTCATGCTGAATCGGTGTCATAAACATCAATCGGTAATGATTCGGATGTGCAACCGCGAACTTCACATAAATCTCACCCAGCCGACGCAACCGCTCCACCGGATCGACGATCGATGTCCCCTCACGCGTCACCTCCGCAAGCCGACCGAAGTCCTGACGGCAGATCTCGTGAAACAACGCACGCTTGTCCTTGAAATGCAAATAAATCGCAGTCGGCGAATACTCGATCGCCTCCGCGATCGCACGCATGCCCACCGCGTCGTAGCCAAGTTCAGCAAAAAGCCGCCGCGCAGTGTCCACGATCCGCTGCCGCAGCTCCGCCTTCTCTCGCTCTCGTCGCTCGATCACGCCCATATGCCGACAAGCCTAGGTTAACACCGTTCAGTTTGTCAACATCATTCTTTTTTGAAACGCTGTCATCCCCACATTCGCGACCGTCGGGCAACGAAACATCCCTCCCCAACGCACCCATCCATCGCATCCGCAAGAACGCAGGCTCAAAACCGGATCTATTCAACCCTTGAACACGATCGCAGGCTCGGTCCGCATCACCTTCACCAGACTCAGCGCCGCTGCAAACATAATGATCAGCGTCACCGCCACACCCACTGCTCCCAAATGCACCCACGTCAGGTTAAACGCCAGCGTCTTCTGACCCAACCCACTCCGCAATCCGAACAGCGCAGCCAATCCCACACCCAAACCGTACCCCTGCACCCCCACAATCCCCGCCTGCAGCAAAATCATCCCCAGCAGCCGCGAATTGCCCGCCCCCATCGCCTTCAGTGCGCCAAACTGCTTGATGTTGTCCGAAGTAAACTGATAAAAGGTCTGCCCGCAGATCGCCGCCCCCACCACAAATCCCAGCACCACCGAAATCCCAAAGTTGATCGGAATCCCCGTAAACCTCAGGAAAAACGAAAGCGTCGCCATCTGAAACTCGTTCTGCGACAACGCCTTCAACCCCGTCGCCTCGGCGATGCGATTCTGCACCGCCGTCATCTCCACACCCGGCTTCAAACCCGCCACCACATACGTCAAAATCTTCCGCTCACGCGGCGCGTACTGCACCGCACGCGAATACGTCGTGTAAATCACCGGCTGAGTCTGGAACGTCCTGATCGTCCGACAAATACCCACCACGAGCGCTCGGCGATCGTTCAATTCCAACGTATCCCCCACCTTCAGCGGAATACGTGACCCGTCCGGCATCCGCCGCGCCAGCAGCCCGTTCGCGCCCTCTTCGTTCACGATCACCGTCTCCGCTCGACGCAAATCCTCAATGCGACCCTCGATCATCGTCTGCGGCGCACCAATGAATGTCGTGTCATCGATCCCCACCACCCAACATTGCTGAAACACACCATTCGAAAGCCTCGCTCGAATCAAACCACGATACAGCGGCATCGCCCACTCCACGCCTTCGATCCCGCGTATCCGATTCACCGTCGTCTCCGATAACGGCTTAAGGTCCTCCACAAACTGCACCCGCTTGTCCATCACCCAAATCTGCGGCTGATTGGTCTCCGTCACAAACCCGAACGTGCGGCTCATCAGCCCCCAAAAAATCGACCCCTGCTGCGTCATCAAAAATGCCGCAAACGTCACGCCAAACAGCATCCCCAAATACTTCCCAAAGTCCCCAATCAACATGCGAATGGCTGTCCACAACATGACGTCTCATTACCTTCTTTTAAAACCGCAGAGCCGCATTCTAGGCCCTCTCTCCCTCCCAAATCCCACACAATTCAACCACCCAATCCACGGACCACAATCATCCTTCCAATTCATCCACCCAAATACGCCTTCTTCACGTCAGGATCCTCCAGCAATTGCCTCGCCGGCCCGGATTTCACCACGCGACCGGTCTGTAACACATACGCCCGATGCGCCACCGCCAACGCCATGTGGGCATTCTGCTCCACCAGCAGCACCGTCGTCCCCGTCCCGTTGATCTCCCGAATGATCGTAAAGATCAACTGCACCAACTGCGGCGCAAGCCCCAGCGATGGCTCATCCAACAGCAACAAGCGAGGCCTCGAAAGCAATGCACGACCGATCGCAAGCATCTGCTGCTCCCCGCCGCTCAGCGTGCCTGCGTTCTG
Source organism: Planctomycetaceae bacterium (assembly GCA_027487775.1). Taxonomy (GTDB): domain Bacteria; phylum Planctomycetota; class Phycisphaerae; order Tepidisphaerales; family Tepidisphaeraceae; genus JAIYCY01. The sequence goes on along the minus strand of JAIYCY010000029.1, from coordinate 232,483 downwards.
CTTCAGCCGCTCGCGTAAACGCGGAAAAAGCTCCAGCGCACGCTCGCGATCCTCCGCAATCCCCAAGCGATCGTGCCGACAGTACGCGCCCAGATCAAGATTCTCCGACACCGACAGATTCGCGAAAATCCCCCGCCCCTCCGGAACATGACACAAACCACGCGAAACCAACGCATGCGCCGGCGTGCTCGTAATCTCCCGACCGTCAAACATCACCCGCCCCCGCGTCGGCCTTATCATCCCACTGATCGCTCGCAGCGTCGTCGTCTTCCCCGCGCCGTTGCCTCCGATCAATGTCACGATCTGACCCGCCTCCACCTCCAGGCTCACGCCCGACAGCGCCTGAATCGCGCCGTAGTGAACATCCAGATCATGCACCGAAAGCAACATACCACTTTCCTTCTTGACACGATTCGATTCAACCGCGCGTCACCGCTCGTTCGCAACTTCGCCTAAGTACGCCTCGATGACCTTCGGATTCTTCTGAATCGCCGCCGGCTCACCGACGGCGATGATCTGACCGTAATCCAGCACCGTGATCCGCTCACAAACATCCATCACCAGCGTCATGTCGTGCTCGATCAGCAACACCGTCAAACCAAAATCCGTCCGGATCCTACGGATCGACTCCGCGAGCGCGAGCTTCTCCGCAGGGTTCATGCCCGCCGCTGGCTCATCAAGCAGAATCAGCCGGGGCTGCGTCGCCATCGCGCGGAGAATCTCCAGCCGTCGCTGGTCGCCGTACGGAAGGTTTCGCGCATAGGCGTCCGCGCGATCAGTCAAATCAAATATCGAAAGCAACTCCATCGCTCGCCGCGTCTGATCTGCCTCGGTTGCCCGAAAATGTCCGCTCCGCAAAATCGTACCCGCCAGCGTATGCCGCCCACGCAAGTGCATCGCAATCTTGAGATTCTCCAGCACCGTCAGATCCGGAAAAAGCCTGATGTTCTGAAACGTCCGGCTCAGCCCCGCCTCCGCGATCTGAAACGGCCTCAGCCCCACCAGCGATCGACCGGCCAACTCGATCGTGCCGTCGCTCGGCGCATACACACCCGTCAACAAGTTAAACACCGTCGTCTTCCCCGCGCCATTCGGCCCGATCAAACCAAACAATCCGCCCGGTGGAATCGAAAGCGAAAAATCCTGCACCGCTCGCAGCCCGCCAAAACTGATCCCGAGATTTTTCACCTCCAGAAGGCTCATCGTCCGCCTCCCGTGCGATCACGCGACCTGAAAAAGTCCCAAATCTCACGCAATCCGAAAAGCCCTTGCGGCCTAAAAATCATGATCAAAATCAACAGCAGCGCGAAAATCGGCATACGCCATTTCATCGCGCCGTAGTCGGCAAGCTCCAACAGTCCGACATTCAAAAGCGACACCACAATCGCAGCCAACGTCGCGCCGCTGATCGAGCCGAGTCCGCCCATCACCACCATGATCACAATGTCAAAGCTCCTGGCATATCCCGCATCCGCAGGCCTGAGCAACGTGCCCGGCTGATGCGCGTAAAGCGTCCCCGCAACCCCCGCAAAAAAGGCGGCGAACATAAACGCTCGCACCTTCATCCGCGTCACGTTCACGCCCATCGATTCGGCCGCGATCTCGTCCTCGCGAATCGCCAACATCGCGCGACCATAGCTGCTGTACTTCAACCGAATCGCAAACAAAATCACCGCCCCCACCATCAGATACACCCACGCCAGATTCGTCAGCTTCGGAATCGACTCAAAACCGCTCGCACCACCCACGTCCGGCGGAACGATCAATCCCAACAACCCAACCTCGCTCATCTCCTGACTCGAAAATCGCTGACGGTCCGTCTGCTGCAACAGCACACGCAAAATCTCCCCAAAACCGAGCGTCACGATCGCAAGATAATCGCCTCGCAAACGCAGCGACGGCAAACCCACCAACCATCCCGCGCCCGCAGCCGCGAGCCCTCCAATGATCGCCGCCGGCAATAGCAACCACCCGTGCTCCGCACCCAGGTCCGTCGTACGACCGAGCGTCGCCAGCAATCCGTAATATGTCAGCCAGCCCGACACATAACCACCGATCGCCATGAACGCTGCATGTCCGATCGAAAACTGACCCGTAAACCCGTTCACGATCGTCAACGACACCGCCGCGATCATCATGATCCCCGTGTCCAGCATCACACGCGACGCATAATCACCCACGAATCCGCCCGACGCATACATCACAAACGCAAACGCAACCACCACGCAAGGCGCGACCCAACGCGGAATCATGCCCGCGCCCACTCCGGCGCGATCCGACACATGCGAAAGCTGCTCGAGTCCCTCGCCCATCACACCTTCTCCCGAACCGCCGACCCGAACAGACCCGCAGGCCTCACGAGCAGCACAATGATGAGCAACACAAACGCAAACACATCCGTATACGCCGAACTGTTCTGCCAACCCGCCTGTTGACCCAGATACGCTCCAAACTGCTCGATGAACGCAATCAAAAATCCACCCACCACCGCCCCACGAAGGTTACCGATCCCGCCCACCACCGCCGCAACAAATGCCTTCAATCCAAGCAAAACCCACGTCGTATGCGCAGGCTGCTGAATCTGCGTGTACTTCAAGGCATACAAAAAACCCGCCGCCGCTGCGAGCATCGCGCCGATCACGAACGTCAGACTCACGATCCGATTCACCGGAATACCCATGAGCTGCGCCGTCTCCATGTTGTAACTTAACGCCCGCATCGCCCGGCCCACCTTCGTGCGATACACCAGCAGTTCCAGCAGCAACATCAAAATCACCGCCGTCCCCACAATGACGATATCCAGCAGCGTGATACGAAGCGGCTTCTCGATTCGCACCACCGATCCGTCGGCCTGCGCGATCTCTGTCGTGAAGTCGTGCTGCACGAGCGTCTTCTGCGGCAACAATTCCGGAATCCGCTGCGGCATCGCACCAAAAGGCAATTTTAGCGGCGGATGCGGACTGATCGCATACAGCTCAAACACCGCGTCCCGCGTCTCCGATCGCCCGATCGGCTGCGCAATCCCGATGTCGCTCCCCGCCTCAAACCGACCCGAAACCTCCGGCACAATCGTACGCGGGCTCAGCCGCAATCGCGTGTCCGACAGCGTGCCGAGCGACGGCAACGCAGATCGTTCCGTCACATAACGTTTCCACGCCTCCGCCTCCGGATGCCCGATCGCCTCCGTCGCCCGCACGATGTCGGCAATCCGGTAAAGCCGAATCGCATACTGCGTGCCCTCCTCCAACTCGATCGCCTGCGCCAGACGTATGGTGCGCGCATCAGTCCCACGCTCCTGCATCAAGCCCGACGTCTCCAGCGATTGATTATCGATGATCGTGTATTGAAGCTGCCCAACATTCTGCAGCAATAGCGACACGCCAATCGCTGTGATTAACGCGTTGAGACGTGGCGCCTTGCGGATCGGCTTATAGGCAAGTCGCTCGATCAGAAAGCCGACACCCCCGCAAATCATCATCGCCAGAACCAGCACCAACACGCCCGCCCACACCGGCGGAATCGAACCCGCCTCCAAGCCCACGCCCAATCTCGGCAACAACACCACCGCCAGCGTCACGCTTGTCCAAGCGCCCAGCACCACCACATCCGAATGTGCAAAGTTAATCAGCTTCAGAATGCCATACACCATCGTATAACCCAGCGCCACCAGCGCGAGCAGGCTCCCGATGGTCACCGCATTCAATAGCGTCTGAAGAAAATCTGCCATCTCGCAACAAACTTACGCAAAGACAAATCCCCGCCAACCAGCGTTACCTGCCAACACACGCTCACGCCGCCCCTCGATCAGGCCTGCGCACGGCCAATCTCGCTCGATCAAACCGGCGTCAGGTCCACGTCATCGCGACACAACGATCGACCGTCGCGAACGCTCGCTCGACATTCGCCTGATCAGGGCTCGATCTTTGCCGCGTAAACCGCCTTCCCGTCCTTGATCTCCAGGATCACCGCAGGCTTCACTGCGTCCCGCGTCTCGTTGAAATTGATCACGCCAGTCACGCCCACAAAATCCTTCGTGTCGTCGATCGCCTGACGAAGATCCGCCCCGGCAAGGCTCTTGGCACGCCTCATTGCATCAAACAACAGCATCGCCGCGTCGTATCCGAGCGCGCCCAGCGCGTCCGGCTTCGCGCCATATTCGTCTTCATACTTCTGCACAAATCCCGCAAGCGAAGGATCGTCCGGCGCGGCGTGATTCGAATAAAAACTACCCTCGATCGCAGCCCCACCGATCTCAGTCAGTTTCGAGGAATCCCACCCGTCCCCGCCCAGAAACGGCACGGTGATCCCCAGCTTCCTCGCCTGAATCGCAACATTCGCCACGTCCGTGTAATAACCCGGCAGAAAGATGATGTCCGGATTGCTCGCACGAATCGCCGTCAGACGCGCATTGAAATCCTGATCACCGGCGTTGTAGCTCAACTTTGCCGAGACCACTCCACCCATCGCTACAAAGTTCTTCTCAAACTGCTCCGCCAGCCCGACCGAATACGCCGACGCCTGGTCATACAAAATCGCTGCTGTCTTCGCGCCGCGCATCTCTCTGGCGAACTTCGCACACACAAACCCCTGAAAGGGATCAATAAAACAAACGCGGAAAATATAATCCCCCACCAACGTCACACGCGGATTCGTGCTCGATGGGCTGATCATCGGAACCTGATTCGCCTGACAAATCGGCGCGCCCGCCAACGACAACGTGCTCGCTACCTCCCCGATCACCGCGACGACCTTGTCACGCGTGACCAGTCGAGTCACCACCGCGCCGGCCTCCTTCGGATCCCCCTTCGTGTCATACTCCACAAGCTCGATCTGCTTCCCATTCACCCCGCCCGCCGCATTCACTTCATTGATCGCAAGCTTCACACCATTGCTTGTCGAAATCCCAAACGTCGCCTCAGAACCGGTCAACGAGCCGTAATGCCCGATCTTGATCGATTCACCACGGGCCAGCCCCAGCCCCGCCATGACCACCGTAACGCCCGCTACGAATCCCTGGAACCAACGTCGTTTCATGCCGTTTTCTCCGTGAAGTGATTGATCCTCCCACACTATCCCAATTCACCCCACATCGGCAAGCCTAATCCCTTCCTGAATCACACGCACGCTCGCGTCGTCCAACTCTCGCGCGATCATCCACACGATTCAACATTCCATCGCGCACGCCCGCGTGACTTCGTTCGGCGTTCGTCGATAATCCAACTCTCGGTCGAAAGGACTCGATGCGGACAGCTTTCTTCACCTTCGCGGCGCTACTCGCCATGCTCGGCGCTTTCTATTTCTTCGTCTGGCAGGATCAGGGACAGATCACGCTCAACCAGCAATCCCGCACCATCACCGACACCGCAAAACCGGCCAATCCCGAAGACCCCGCCGCGACAAACAACACTGACTCAACCCCTTCCGATTCCAACAAGCCCGCACCAGCACTCGACCCCGACGCCCCGCTTATCGCGGCCGGCGAAAATGTCTGGGTCAAGACACGCGATCCTAATCCCCCTTACCTCGTCCGCTCCGAGTTCCGCGCCGCGCGCTACATCCCTCGCAAAGACGGAACCGTCGAAGTCATCTCACCCGAAACAAGATTCTACGGCGACGACGGACGCATCATCAGCCTGCAAGCCGACCGCGGACTCGTCATCATGCCCGCTGGAAACTCCGCTGGCGGCGACCTCAACCCCGCCGCCGCACAAACCCCCTCGCGCGGGCAACTCGAAGGCGTCACCATCCGTTACCTCGAATCCATCGAACTACCACCCATCCTCACCGCCACCGTCCCCAGCCTCGTCTTCGACGCAACCGCCTACAGACTCTCCACCGGACAAACCGTCATCGACGGCGTACCCACCGAACCCTCTCGCGTGCCCGTCATCGTCTCCGGACTCGACTACCAATTCGAAGGCACCGGACTCACCATCCACTGGAACGAACTCCGCGGAAGACTCGATCTCCTCGAAATCGCGCACGGCAAAAGACTGCTCATCCGACAGGCTTCGCGTTTCCTCCCGAGCGCCGCAGAACCAACCGAACCCGCTCGCCCCGCCGCACATCGCAACCTCAAATCCAACACAGCAACCCAACTCGTCCAACGCAACCGCAACGAAAATCCAGCCGAGACTCCACCGCAAGCCAACGACGATCAATCCGCCGACGCCGTCAAAGCCGCACGCCTCGCACTACGCGGAAATCCCTGGTATCGCATCTGGTTCGAACGCGATGTCCGCATCCTCGTCAACACCGATGAAATCGCACGCGGCGACACACTCTGGGCTGTCATGCAACTCGACGCCCAACTCCCCACCGAAAAACCCAAAGCCGCCAAACCCTCCTCACATCCCTCCACGCCCAATCATCCGCACATCCAACTCGTCCGAAACGTTCAACCCACCGACGAGTCCCGACTCCCAGACGATGTCCGCCTGATCGACGCTCCCGGCGAACCGGCCGCTCCCGGCGAACCGGCCACGCCCACTCCCGCGCCCCGCGCTCAGCAAAGCCCCGCCCAACCCCTCGAAATCTTCTGGTCGGGAAAACTCCAAATCACTCCCCATCAAGGCGATCCCGGACAAGCCTTCGAACTCCGTGGATCGCCCGCACGCGTCGCCCAAGCCGGAACCGTCGTCGAAGCCGGCGCTCTCCGATCCACAGCCGGCGGACGCGGGATCGTCATCGAGCCCCTCGATCCCAAGCAAGGCCTCGTCATCCGTTCCGACACGCCCAATGGTCAAACCGAACTCCGCGCCATGCGCATCGATGCCGACGCCGATACCGGGCTCGCTCGATTCATCGGACCCGCCGCCCTCATCAGCAGATCGCGCACCGCAAACCCCGACCAACCCTTCGAAGAAACCACACTCACCTGGTCCGGAGACGGCAGCATCGAAAACGATCAAGGCCTCCGCGTTCTCGCACTCAACGGTAACGTCCAACTCCAACACAGCCAGTTCGCTGTCGACTCCGAAACCCTCCGCATCGGCTTCGCTTCACCTAACACCGCCAAACAAATCCCCTCAAACGATCGACACGCCATCGACTCTCAATCCAACACATTCGGCGGGCTCGACGTCCAGGCCATCCGCGCCGTCATCGCCTCCGGAAGAGCCCGCATGCGCACCCCAAACGCTTCACTCGAAGCCGGAAACATCTCCGCCATTCTCGAACCCGCTCCAATCTCATCCAACAACAACAACGACAACAACAACAACAACAACAACAACGCCCGCGCCGCAATACCCGTCCTTCGCGCTGTCCAAGCCTCCGACAACGTCCTCTTCGATCAAACGGCCAACCCCGCGCAACAACTCGATCCGGCCAAAGTCGACAACTCACCAAACGCCCTCATCGGCGATCGCCTCGGATTGCGCTGCGACAACCTCAACGCACGCTTCGCTCCGCCTGCTTCGCAATCCGCCTCACGCCCCAGCAGTCCCGTCGGCGACATCGAATCCGTCGTCGCGACCGGCCGTGTCATGCTCAGCACACAACGCCAAGGCGCACCACTCGAAGCCTCCGCCGAATCTCTCACGCTCGCCGGCGCACCCGGTCGCACCACCCTGCGACTCGCCGGACCCGCCCATCAACCCGCACGGCTCATCACCCCCGAAGCCGCACTCGCGGGCGTACAAATCGACCTCGACGAAGCCGAAGGATCCGTCAGAATCCCCGGCAAAGGTCACATCGAAGCCATCGAACCCGCCAACGGACGAACCATCAAACTCGCCTGGCGCGATGCCCTGCAATTCGATCGCACCACCTCACGCATCGACGCCACCGGCGACATCCGCGTCCATGCCATCACCGACACAGATCAACTCGAAGCTCGCGCCGACAGACTTCAAGGTCGACTCAACCCCTCCACCTCCACCTCCACCTCACCAAACGCCGCCGCGCGTCTTGATCTCCAGGACCTCAGCCTCATCGACAACGTCAACATCCGCATCACCAGCACCGGACAACCCTCCGTGCTTCTGCAAACCGACCGCATCGATATCGACCCCGCCCGCCGCGCGCTAAATGCGCCCGGCGCAGGTCGTATCCTGATCGAAAACTTCGAACTCGCCATCAACGATCAAACTCAACCCACCAACGCAAACACCAGCCCCAACACCACGCAATCATCCGCCAACAACCCCAACCTCGCCAGCGCCGCCATCGCCTGGCGCGACGGCCTGACATGGGATGCCCAGACCGGCCGAGCCTCATGGGCAGGCGACGTTCGCATCGGTACCGCACGCAACAACGAAAGCCCCACACGCGTCTTCTGCGATCGCGTGACCGCCACCCTCAAACCTCTCACCCCACCCCAATCGCTCACCGTCCCCAACGCCCAACCCACCAGCACCGAAAAGAATAACACCGGCGTCAGTTGGCTCGCCGAGCGTCTTGACCTCCGCTCACTCGAAGCCACAGGCGAGGTCCGGGTCCGCGGACCTGGCGTCAGTTTCGACGCAGGAAAACTACTCTACGATGCAACAACCGGCTTCGCCGACGCACTCGCGGACGGCGGACGCAGCGTCGAAGTCTACACCGACGACGGTGCAGGAAGACTCGGATTCGGAAGCCTCCGCTGGGACATCGCCACCGGCGAGCTTCGCCAAATCACCGACATCGACGCACGAACCTTCCCCCGCTGATGCCCCGATCCCAAGCGGAGACTTTGCGGCTTGCTCACGAGACATCACAACGTGCGTCGAGCGTCGGGTCTCCTCGATCCCGAGGCGCGACGCTGAACATGCTTACGATTCTTCAACCGACGATGTCAGCCAGATGCTGACGCGTCGAGACCGCCGACTGCGCGCCCGAGCCGCGCTGAACGGGAGATCCGATCCGACTGTTCGTTGCAAACACGCCAACCGCAGGCTGAAGGTTGGTTCCGTAGGCCCGGGCGAGGATCAGAAGGTCGCTAAACCCAACCGAGCCGCTGTAGTCAAAATCGCCCTGCGAAAACGTTCGATCCGACTGACCGTAGTTTCTCGACAATGCCAGCAGGTCGGTGAAATTGACGCGTCCATCCCCGTCGGCATCGCCTGGCAGATAGAAGAATGTCTGTGAGAACGGCGTGCCAAGCAGGTTGCCCGCCAGGTCGCGAATCCCGCTCAGGCCGGGCGTGAACTCCACTGTGTAGCTGCCTTCGGTCAATCGTCCTTCGACATAACTAGGCGGATAGAGACTCACGCGAGCGCGGAGATTGGCGGCGTCCCAGTAGATCTCATTCAGCGGGACGCGCAGCGTGGTTCCGGTGATGAAGATGTTGATGTCATCGCCTGTCAACGTCGCAGAAACATCCTCGGAAAATGTGATCTCAAACTGATGAAATGGATTGTCGACATCAAAGCGAAACTGCGTCACCGTCGGCGGGGTGGTGTCCGCTGACGCGAGATCGGTGCGTTGGTAACTGAGCGTGTATGCAGTCTGTCCGCCGACATACGTCTCATCGGGTCGCTCGACGGGCGCTGCAACGACACGCACAAAGTAGTCGCCCGGCTCGAGCACGACCTCGAGGTTACTCGTGAGATCGCCGTCATAGGTGCCCCGACCCGCCACGCGCTCTCCCGCATCGATCAGGCCGTTGCCATTCGCGTCGCGGAAAATCTGTATGCCAGCCTGCGCACCTGTCGATTCGCTGCCCAAACCGATCGCGCCGGCGAGGTTGAACGTCACCGCACCGGTGCTCTCAATATTGATTCGATACAGATCCTCGACGTCCTGCGTTGAGCCAAAATTGCTGTTGTTCTGCACGTATCCACGCACTTGCTGATTGGCAGGACCCGGCGAAAGCAACCGCGCTACGGAGAGTCGGTCGTCACTCGCAGCCGCAACATACTGACTCGAAATCGTCAGGTCATACGAGCCGGTCGACGGGAATTCACCCCCGCCGCGCGTGACACGCAGATACATCGGGCGTGTGACTTCCTCCGCGCCCGGCACGGTGTAATCCATCTCTCGCCCGAAGGCGACCACTTCATTCGCGTCGACCACTCCGTTGCTGTTCATGTCGTCGATCAACTCATAAAAGTGCGTCGGACCACCCGGTCGAACAGCTAGCAATCCGCCCGGCGCATCGAAGCGGTAAATGTCCAGCGTATCGTCCGGCCCGATGTAATCGCTCAGCCTGCGGACCGGGCTTACGCTCAGCGCGCCAAGGTCGCGAATCCCTCCGGATGCAAGCTGATTCGGGAGGCTCACCACAGACGTATCAACCTGCAATTCAAGTCGATAGTTCGACACGCCAACGCCGAACTGATACACGCGAACAAAGTATCCACCCACGCTGTTCCAGATCGGGCTGACTGGGATGCCCGTGATCAGCTCGTTATTCGATCCGGAGAGCGTCGAGCTGTAGAGCACTTCAACAGGCGAGTCGACTGTGCCGTTGCCATTGATGTCGACGATCACCTGCACATCGGCATCCGGATTTGCGCCCGCAATCTGCGTGACCGCAACGCTCAGCGTCCCCGACGCGGCGGGTTTGATCGAATAGAAGTCGCTGACTTCAAACTCATCGACCTGATCGTAGTAAATGTCCCGACCACCCGAGGCTGACCGGTCACGGTTGCGTGCCGTCGAAAGCGTCTCGCCGGCCGCGTCGGCGCGGAGTTCGAGCGTGTAGTTGGTTGTCGCGCCGAGATAGGAGGACACTCGTATGAAATACTGACGATTCGGACGCAATGTCGCCGTGATCGCTTCGCTTGCCGACCCGCTTGCGTTCGACAGGGCGATCTCTTCACCAGAGTCGATTTGCTTGTTGCCGTTGAAGTCGTCGATCAGGAACAAATCCGCGTCGGCGGTCATCCCGTACAGCCAGATCGTCTGCCTGACGGCCGTGTTGTCGGTCCGGATGCTGTAGTAGTCGTCTGAATCAAAGTTGCTGACCTGCTCTGTGCGAATTCCCCGGCCGGCGTAGATCGGATTCAACAGGCCCAACACGCCCGGCGCTTCGCCGAATCGTCCGATCGGACTCGCGGTTGCGATCGTGTTGTCGAACTGCGCATTGATCGACAGACCGAGGCTGTATTGTCCGATCTCACCCTCCCCCCCACGCGACGAGATGCTCACATGGTAAGTCCCTGCAGGCTGAGCCCCGATCGGCGACCACGTTTCGCCCGCTTCGCTGGTGCTGATGGGCAAAACCGATCCGCCCGGAGTCGTGATCGTCATGCTCAGGTTCGCCATCCCCTGAAACTCCGCGATGCTGCTCGTCAGGTGAATCACACTTGACGCGGGCAAGTTGAAGCTGAACACGTCAATATCGTTCTCTCGCTCCAGCACGCCAGATGCCAGACGACCAAAGTTCGATCCCATCATCACCGTCGCCGCGCCGGTGCTGTTGCCATGATCGTCCGCACGACGCTGCACACCCGTGACCCCCATGCCGTCGATGTCAGACTGTGTGCCACCGTACACCAGTTCCTTGTCGTTGCTGATCACACTGTAAGGACCATTGATTCGCCAGCGCCCCGGAACATCCGAAGCGGCCCCATCACCCATCACCCAGCCGGGCGCGTATTCCTCCGTGACTCGAAAATCGGTGATCGATATCGCCTCGATCGTCGATTGATGCTCCAGTCCGAACAAATGCCCAGCCTCATGCGCCACGGCCTCTCCCACCGACGCCGCGCCAGCCTCAACCTGCGACCGCCACACAAAACCCACATTCTCGGCGTTCGGTCGGGCACTGGACGTAAATCCCCCCAAAATCGCCACGCCACCGCCGCTCCCCCACCATGCTCCGTCCCCGCCAATCACAATCTTCGCCTCCTGCCCTCTCCGGAGATTCCCGTCGTCCACAGTCGTCACATTGACATCCAGCGGACTGAACTTCTCCGCAACAATCTGAAAAATCTGCCGAATGTTCTCAAGCTCCTTACTCGAATAATCATTCGCGGAGCCTTCGAAGTTGTACGCAGGAATCGCCGGCACAGACTTGGCGTCCTTGCCATCGCGATCGCCGGCGAACGTCGTTGCCGCCAGTCCGTCGAAATCGAGGATCAACTTCACCGGAGCACCCGGCCTGCTGGAATACGCCGGTACCACCCCCGCACTCGACGCCGCAAGCAACGCAAAACTGTTCTGCGGCTTCTCTCGATGATTCATCGACTGACGATCCTCCATTGTCCCATGATCCGCCGACGGACGTTCTCCAGACACGACCTGAATGACGCTCGATGCTCGAACAATCGTATGCGCGGATTCATCCAAGATCGACCCAAGATGGCTCGGGCGAACGCCACACAGCATCCTTCTCGGTTCCAACAATTCAGAACGGTGATTCCGATCACGAGTAGAGCGTCGTTCACGTTTCATCGGGCCTCCTGGACAACGTCGCACCATGCAACATCCATACAGCGACAGCGAGGCCCAGGAACTGCCAAAGAAATCTGCGCTGCCGCGTTCAATCCAATGCTGAACCGGTCGACAGTTGGGGCCTACTTTCACTGGCCGAGGGGCACAGGGCGCTTGTCGCTCGCGTTGGCCTCGGGGCTCATGAGTCGTAGCGAGCCATCCTGCGAAGCGACGAGGAAGGAGCTTGTGCCGGGGACGTGGTGTGGGAACTCGACCTGCGTGAGATCGCCCCCGAGGTCGAGCGACGCGATGGGCGCGGCGGTGGTGACGCTGTAGCGGGTGATGCGATGATCGACGGTGCTGAGTTGGATCGTGTCGTCGATGTCGAGCATCGCGCCGATGGTTTTATGCGGCGAAGAAAGTCGGATGATCGGGCTTTGAGTCGTCACGTCGAAGATCGTCGCGCCGTAGTGACCGGTGAGAGCGAAGCGATGATCGTCCAAAAGTCGAAGGACGGCGGTCGACGGATCGGCGTGTCCGAGCGTGGCGATGACCTTGCCGGTGCTGGCGCTGATGCGGACGATCTCGCCAGCCGGAGAAATCGTGTAGAGGGAGTTTCCGTCGGGATGTGCGACGAGATAAACGGGGGCAAAAGTGCTATTCCAGGCCGGCGTCATCGCGATACGCCGCCCGCTGGTCACGTCATAAACCGCGACATACGTACGGCTACCGTCTAGCGTGCTCACAGCAACCTTGGTCGCGCCGGCGTCCAGCGGACATATCGCGTAGGTCGCGCCAGCCAGATTGAACCGCGAGATCAAGTTACCCGCACGATCGAATACGAGCAGACGCTGATCGAGACGATCAGGCGATTCGTCAACCATAATCAGCCGCTGCATGTCGGTGCTCAGCGCAACGCGGACCGCAAGACGCATGTCGCCGCCAACCTCAGCATGGATCGTGCGGACGACATCACCGGTGTTGATATCAATCTCGAGTAGCTCGCGCGTACTGCTCACGGCAAACGCACGGCGTGCTTCTGCGTCTATCTCGATCGACCACCAGCCGGCATTGCCCTCTGGCTGAATGCGCCAAAGCTGCTTCATCGACACAGGAACAGGCCACGCGATGTCGGAAGGCGTTGTGACCACCGATGTCCCACGGCTGACTAACATCCAAACGATGACACCGCAAAGAATCGCCGCCGCGAAGGCAACCGCGATTCGACGAATCGACCGCGAACTGCGACGCCGGGCAAGCGGCTTCCCGCCTCCAATGATCTGCTGAAGGTCGGCTGCGAATTGCTCGGGCGTCGCGTAACGATCGGCAGAATCCGCCGCTATCGCCCTCTGCACAACGACTGCCCAGTCCCCACCGAGCGACTTGGCCGCCATTGCAGCATGGATCGCCCGGTCGGAACGGTCGTGAGACATCGCGTCGCCTGTCAGGAGTTCCAGCAGCACAACGCCCAGCGAATACACGTCTGCCCGTGCGTCCACGTCTCCAAACGTCGCCTGCTCGGGACTCATGTATGCGGGCGTGCCGGCGGGAATAACGCCCAGCGTATGCGTGCCAGCACGATCAGGCGTGAGAATCCGAGCGATGCCAAAATCGATCAGCTTCGGCGTCGGCTTGCCGTCGATGAACTGCACGAGAATGTTGGCGGGCTTGAGGTCACGATGCACCAGACCCCGGGCGTGAGCGAAACTGACCGCCGAGCAAACATCAATCATCAGCGACGCCATATCACCAGGACAAAGCCCGTGGGCCGAGACAAACCGCGTGATCGACTCGCCGCGAACCAGTTCCATCACGAAATAGGGCCTGCCCGAGCGATGAATCCCCGCATCATAGATCCGCGAGATGTTGGGGTGCTCAAGACGGGCAAGCACATCACGCTCTGTATCAAAACGCTGTGCGATCGTGCGAACATCCAGACCCGGCTTCACGATCTTCAGCGCAACTTCCCGACGCATCGGTGCAAGTTGATTCGCAAGCCAAACAACCGAAAACGAACCGCTCCCGATCGGCGTGACCAGTTGAAAACGGTCAATCGTCTCGCCGACCGATTCCATCGGCACCGCCTCATGCAAAAGCGGCGATAGCGAGAGGATCGGATGGTCGAGAAACGTGTTGCTGGCTTCAAAAGCGCGCAGCAGATCCGCCAGTCGTCGTTCGAGTTTGATGTCTCCCGCAGCGACCTCACGCAACTTGGCCGCTCGGTCGGCGGGATCGGTGTCCAACAGCGCTTCAAACTGCGATCGAAGTTGCGGATGATCTTGATTCAGAGCTTACTCCGTTGACTTCCATCACAGCGACATTCAACACGCACCACTGCCAGCTTTTTCAATCCGCTCTCGTCAGCCGGTCATATAGCCATGCACGGGCGAACGCCCACAAACGCGCAGCAGACCGAGGCGATATGCCCATCGTCGTTGCGGTCTCCTCCACAGACAAACCCGCAAAAAAACGCAATTCAACCACACGCGCCGATTCGGCATCCACCTCCGACAAGTCAGTGAGTGCCGCATGCAAGTCGAGCAAATCATGCGATCGACCGTCCCGCGTCGCGATACCCAGCAGATCAACATCACCACGACTCGCCTGGGTCTGGCCGGTCCGCTTCAGTCGATTCCGCGACCGCGCATGATCCACCAAAATCCGCCGCATCGCCTCGGCGCTCGCCGCTACCAAATCACGGCGAGACAGTTGCGTCGAACTCAACCGCGACTGCAGCTTCAGAATCACTTCATGCAAAAGCGCCGTCGCCTGCAGCGTATGGTCACGCCTCTCATATCTGAGAAACCCCGCGGCCAAGCGCCGAAGCTCATCGTACAATTCTTGCGGAAGTTGCATCGACACCGTGTCGAGTATCCACCTCGACCACCATCTTCACAACCGCAACGGCCACATCTTCACTTCCGGCTCCAGCATCACGCCCGCATGGTCCATCACCCGCTGCTGCACGCCCTTGATCAGTTGCATTACATCGCCCGCCGTACATCCAGGATGCGCCACAAAAAAATTCGCGTGCCGATCACTCACCTCTGCCGCTCCGATCCGCATCCCCTTGAGCCCCGCCGCGTCTATCAATGCCCCCGCGCTTCGGCCACCGCCCGGATTGCGAAACACGCACCCGGCGTTCTTCGTGTTCAGCGGCTGCGTCGTCCGCTTGTACATCCAAACCTCGCGATAACGCTTCGCAATCTCCTCCGCATCATCTTCCCGCAGCTCCAACGTCGCACCCAGCACAAATCGCTGCTCAAGGTTCGCCGACCGATACCCAAACCGCATCGCATGACGCTCGATCGTCTGAACTTCGCCCGCGTCGTCCATCACCTCGACCGATTCCACCACCGCGCCGACCTCACCCCATTTGCCTCCCGCATTCATCCTCACAATCCCGCCCATCGATCCCGGAATACCCGCCAGCCCCTCAATCCCCGCTAGCCCCACGCGAACCACCTGCACGATCAATTTCGCAAAGTCCGCGCCCGCTCCAACTCGCACACGCAGACCCTCGATCTGCACATCCTCCCACGCCCCATCCGACAAGTGAAACACCGCCCCGTCCACGCCCTCGTCCGCTACCAGCAAATTCGCTCCACGGCCCAGCACATACATCGGAATCTCGTGCGCTCGACAACGCGCAACCGCCTCACGAAGCTCTTCAACCCCGCCGGGCCTAACAAAATACCTCGCAGGCCCGCCAATGCGATACCACGTGTGACGCGACAGCATCACGTCTCGCTCCACCATCGACTCCAAACCTCTAAATGGATCCACAAGCTTCATGCCGATCCCACCTCTGAACCCAATCCGCCTCCCCGCTCCACAACCTCACTCCCCTCCATCCGATCCTCCGACTCGATCAGATTCTGCGCAATCATATATACATTCCCCGCACCCATCGTCACGATCAAATCTCCCTCACACGCCATCTCCCGCAATCGCTCTACCGCCGAGTCAAACGTCTCCACATGCTCCGCCGCCCGACCCCGATCCACGAGCGCCCGCGCCAGCCTCGCACTACTCACCGCCGCCCGATCAGATGCAGAATCACGCACGCCATAAATCTCCGGCATGATCACCACATCCGCATCATCAAACGATCTCGTAAAATCATCAAACAAAATCCGCGTCCGACTGAACTGATGCGGCTGAAACACACACACCAGTCGCGAAGGCTGATACCGCGCACGCAACGCCGACAGCGTCGCGCGAATCTCCGTCGGATGATGTCCGTAATCGTCCACCACGATCGCGCGGTTGAATCGACCCATCTCCGTCATCCGACGATCAACACCCAAAAATCGACTGATCGAGTCCGCCGACGATGCAAGCGACAGCCCGCACGCACGCGCCGCCGCCAATGCACCGGCCGCGTTCAGCAAATTGTGCCGCCCCGGCAGGCTCGGCCTGATCAAAACCGATTCGCCCGTCGCTCGCTCCGTCACACGACCATGCGACGATCCACGAACCACCTCCAGCAACTCAATCCGCCAATCACTCGACGCATCAAATCCGTACGTCTGCGTCGGTCGATCCAAATCCCTGAGCAGCGGCCCGAGGTTCACATCATCACCACAGCCGATCACCACGCCATCCAACGGCACCAGCCGTGCAAATGTCCTAAACGCCTCACGAATGTCGTCCAAATCTCGATACACATCCAAATGCTCGGCCTCCAGATTCGTCAGCAGCACCACACGCGGATGAAGCTGATGAAAACTCCGGTCGTACTCACACGCCTCCACCACAAAATGCCGGCCCGAACCGCTCCGACTCGATCCGCCTAGCTGCGGCACCGTTCCCCCGATCACCAGACTCGGATCAAGCCCAGCATCCACCAACGCGAACGCGATCATCGATGTCGTCGTGCTCTTGCCATGCGTCCCACCCACCGCCACGCCGAATCGATCCGACATCACACGACCCAAGAGCTGCGCGTACTTCAAGTGCGGCAGCGAAAGCTCCAACGCACGCCGAAACTCCGCATTATCGTCCGGCACCGCCGCCGTCCGAACATACAACGCGATCCCCGCATCCAACGCGCTCCCGTCCTGCGCATACGTGATCCGGATCCCACGCCTCGCAAGCGCAAGCGTCGTCTCCGAAGGCTTTAGCTCAGAACCACTCACCAACGCACCAGCATCGCACAACATCGCCGCCAAGCCACTCATCCCCGCCCCGCCGATCCCAGCAAAATGCACTCGCTTGCCATGCCACGCCGTCGCGCCTCGGCTTGCATGCAACGTCGACGTCGCGCCACCAGCATCGACCGTCCCCGCAGCACCGGCAGCGAACGCACCCACAAGATTGTCTTCGGCTCGCGAATCCATTCGCATCACCTGGCAAATTGTTCTCCCCAAAACCGTCGCCACAACCTACACGATCCGCCACACGATGCCAGCACACCGAACAACCCAATCATCCACGAAATCTCCACAAAACAACCCGTCGCAATTCACCCGCCTCCCACGCGGACAAAGCCCCGGCGGTCGGTCCGTCCAACGCCTAACCCCAAATCGTCCCGCCTCAACGATCAGGCCAATCCATCGAAAATCGCCGCGCCGTCGGCCCTCGCGTCTCGATCTCGATCCGCACCGCATCCGACGGCAAAATCGATTCCACACGACTCGGCCATTCCACAACCGTCACACCACCCTCGCCCAGCAACTCACCAAATCCGATCCCCTCAAAATCATCCACGCCCGCCGTCCGATACGCATCCAAATGGAACACGCGACCACGACGTGTTTCATAAATGTGCAGCAACACGAACGTCGGACTGCTCACCTGCATCCCATCACCACCCATCGCTTCCACCAACGCCCTCACGAACGTCGTCTTCCCCGCACCCAAATCACCACTCAAACCCAACACCGCGCCCGCCCACAAATCACCCGCCACCTCGCGCGCAACGCCGGCCGTCCCCTCAAGATCCTCTACCTCCACCACGCGACGCCTCATAGCCCATGCTCCCATCCACGCGATTCCATCTCCTCCACACGACCTCCACGCATCAGCCGTACGCCAGACTCCGCTTCGACCCAACCAACCTCGATCAACCCCAGATCGGCCTTCATCTCACCATCTTCAATCTCGCGACCGACTATCAACAGCTCATAGTCCTCGCCATCATCCAGCGCATGCCCCAATCGCACCTCCGCGCCCGTCCTCGACACATGCCCTTCTCCCTTCCCCAACTTCATCGCAAGAAGTCGATCCACATCTTCGTGGATCGGCACGCACGCCGCATCGATCGTCGCGCCGACGCCCGACGCCGTACAAATCCTCGGCAAATCTCGCGACAAGCCGTCCGACAAATCGATCATCGCATGCACAAGACCACGCCCGGCCAATGCACGCGCAAGGGCAATCCTCGGAACAGGCTCCATATGCCGCCCCAGAATGCTTCCGCCCAAGGGCCCGCTCACGTAAATCCGATCTCCAGCCCTCGCACCCCCTCGCAACACCGGCCCCACACCCTCGCAACGACCGACAACACTCACCCCAATCACCAAACCCCCGTCCCAACTTCCCGTATCACCCCCCACCAACGGACAATCAAACGCCCGCCCCACCTCGTCCATCGCCTCGGTCAATGCACTCGCAAGCCCGCTCCCTACGCCCCGCGGCAGCAACAGCGTCGCCGTCATCGCATGCGGAAGGCACGCCATCGCCGCGCAATCTGAAAAATTCCTCAGCACCGCCTTCCGCGCAATCTGCCTAGGCGAATGCTCCCGAAAATCAAAGTGAACCCCGTCCGCAACCTGATCCGAACCCAACATGATCAACTCATGCCCCACCCGAACGCCCGCCAAATCGTCGCCAATCGGAATCGGCACGCGATCGCTCGCGACCGCACGCCTCCGAATCTTCTCCAAAAAATCACTCTCAGACATCTGAACCGTCTTGGACATCACACGCACGAGTCTAATCCAAGACCTCCAATTGTCCCGCACCCACCTCTATCGGCCTCGACCCTAGCCAAGTTAACGCTCATGACAATTCACAGAACACGCCAACCTACAGCCCCATCAGAACGAAAGCTGAAACTGACCCCGCAGCACGATCTGCTCATCCACCCCGCTCTGAATTCCCGCGCCTGAGACGGCGCGCGGCGAACCGTCCGGCAGAATCACCACGTCTACCGTCACCTTCGCGTTATGCTTCAAGAAGTAATAATTCACGCCCATCGTGACTTCCTGAAAGTAATTCTCCGAGCCGATCGTGTTGTCCTGATACAAAATCGCATACCGCGCAAACGGCTCCCAACGTTCGTGCACGATCTGACCGCCTTGCACCATAAAGCCGTAGTCGTAGTCGCTTCCGGCCCCGAGGTCGCGATGCCGGCCCAGATACGCCGCGTAAAGATTCAAGCCCGTCGCCGTCTCGTACTGCACGTCCACCGTATGCAACAGCGACTTCACATCCCCCACCGCCGTGTAATCAAAGCCCGCCCCCATCACCAACAACGGCTCCTTGTTACCAATCGCAGTGAAATCGTTGATCCCCTTCCAGTCACCCTGCAACCGCACATCCACACGCCCGCCAAATCCATAGTCAGACGAGATATCCGTAAAGTTCGTGTTGTCCGAGTCCGCGCCGTCGTGCATCGCAAACTCCCCATGCACCCGATCCCCCTCATACACCAACGCAACGCCCTGCACCCAATCCGTCAACCCACCGCCCAAAATCTCGTTCAGCATCGACCGCTCGGCCGCCAGTTGCCTCGACGAGGAAACGGTCTCCTCCCGGAAAACACTCTCCTTAAACTGACCAAACTTAATCCCCCACTCCGGCCTGAACATGTACTGCACGTACGCGCTGTCCAAATCAAAACTACCCCCCGAACGATTAAACGCAGCACTCACGACATACGTCAGTTCCGGACTGATCACATGACCCTTGATCCCCAGCCGCAACCGACGAATCTCATATCCGCTCACCACGCTCGACTCTTCGTCAAACAACCCACCCAGATTGTCCATCCCCGACCAATTCGTCACCGACCGGAACTGAAACAATCCCCAAAACTGCAACGTATAATTCCCGTCCGCACTCATCAACACAGGCCCGCCCACACCACCTACGCCCCAGCCCGCAAGCAATTTCTCCCCACCACCCACCTCACTCCGCCTCGCCGCATCATCCTGCATCACCGCCACCGTTTGCGCGTGCTGCTTCTGCTCCAGTTCCGCGATCCGCGCCTTGAGCGCGTTCAACTCTGCCGCAAGATCGCCCTGCACGACCGCCCCGGCTTCAACAGTCGACTGACCCCAGGCTTCTCCCCCCAAACCCAGCGCACTTACGCTCGCCAGCGTCATCAGGACTGAGCCCAACACTCCCTTGCGTTTGTTGCCATCCATGCAAACTCCCGGTTCAGTTGTATCGCTGTCCACTGCAAAATAATCTCACGCACCCTCAAAGTCCAAACTCCCGCCACGCTCTCGGCATGCCGCCCGCGCATCCCTCGAACCCTTCAATCCACCATTTGCCGACCCATCCTTGCCACACTAACGTCACGCCATGCAACGTAAAACCTCCCGAGGTCCTTCACTGATTGCCATCGCCCTCTCCTGCGTAGCCGTCCTCACCGGATGTGCAACCGCCCCTCGCTCCGAAGCCGAAACCCTCCCATCCCCCATCCAACTCACCTCAGGCTTTGCCCGCGCCGGCGAAGGCTACTTCTCTCCTGACGCCCGCTGGATCATCTTCCAAGCCTCACTCCCTTCCGAGGCCGCCTATCGCATGTTCGTCGCGCCCACACGCATCGAATCCAACCAACTCCTCGCTCTCGGACGACCCATCCAAATCAGCCCACCAAACTCCGCCAATACCTGCGGCTACTTCTCACCCGACGGACGATCCCTCATCTTCGCTTCCACTGGCCCCAATCCACCCGCACAACGCGCAGGCGGTTACAATCGCGCCGGTTCACGCTACGTCTGGACCATCGACAACAACATGGACATCTACCGCGCCGACGGCTGGGCCGGCGCACTCTCCGCCGCCGATCCACGACGCGGACTCGACCTCGCTCAATTCAAACTCACGAGCAACAACGCCTACGACGCAGAATGCGTCTACTCCCCCGACGGTCGACACATCCTCTTCGCCTCCAATCGCGACAACCTCGACCCCGAAACCCAACTCCCCATCGCCGAATCCCGCGCCATCGACCTCTACGTCATGCAAGCCG
The DNA here is from genome assembly GCA_027487775.1 of Planctomycetaceae bacterium. GTDB lineage: Bacteria > Planctomycetota > Phycisphaerae > Tepidisphaerales > Tepidisphaeraceae > JAIYCY01. Next base: position 210,975 of record JAIYCY010000029.1, on the reverse strand, counting down.
ACGGTTCCAACGTCGTCAGACTCACCACCACAACAGGCTACGACGGCGGAGCCTTCTTCTCACCCGACGGTTCACGCATCCTCTATCGCTCTGACCGCCGAGGCGACGACAAACTCCAGATTTTCAGCGCCACGGTCATTTATGATGCCGACCGCAACATCCTCGGCATCCAAGACGAAAAACAACACACCCGCGACGACGCCGTCAACTGGGGACCCTTCTGGCATCCCAACAACAACCTCATCGTCTACGCCACCAGCCTACACGGTCACGACAACTACGAACTCTACCTCCACCGACTCGACTCCGACCGACGCTGCCGTATCACCTTCACCCCCGGCTTCGACGGCCTGCCCGTCTTCTCTCCAAACGCTCACAACCTGCTCTGGGCCAGCAAACGAACCTCCGACGCCTCCACACAACTCTTCTCCTCACCTTTCATCCTCCCGCCATACCTCAAATGACCCACTTCCAACGCGCTCCGAGCGGTTTCGCGTGAATCCCCTCCCACCACGAATTCTGGTGCACACCCATTTGGTCGCAATTCGGGATCGTCCGTGCAAAAGCGCGATGGGCAGTTGCAAAAAGCTGTCGCGTGGACGCTTGCAGTGTTGCGCGATGCCGGACAAGGCGTATAGTGAAGAGTCGCCAAGGATGGTGACCATGTCAAACTGGATGACCGGAGACGGAGAAGTGAACTCGAAGTTCGATATCCTCGACCTGCCCCTGACCGAAGTCATGCGGCCTGAGATCGCGCTGCCACTGCAACACGTGATGCGCATCTACACCGTCGGGGCCTTTCTGCGCGCTTGGGATAACCCCAGCGCTCAACGCAACATCGAACATCTCTTCGACTCCGCCGCTCAAGCACAACACGCCGCCACCACCGTCGCCGCCATGGCCGGATGGAGCAACGCCGCCGCGCCCGCACCCACCGGCGCGTGGTGGAAAGTCGATTGATCCACGCTCCTCCGTCTATCCGGGTCTCCAACGTCTATCATGCTCCATCATGCATGACGTACGTTCTCTCGCAGGCTTGCCCAAAGCATCCGCCTATGTCGAACTCCTACGTTCGCTCGATGCGCTCATCGGCACCGAACGAAACTTCATCGCCAACTGCGCAAACTTCAGCGCACTGATCTATGCCTCTCTGCCCGATCTCAACTGGGCGGGATTCTACCTGCTGGTCGATCGACAACTCGTCCTCGGGCCCTTTCAGGGAAAAGTCGCCTGCGTTCGGATCGACCTCGGCCGCGGAGTTTGCGGGACGGCGGCACTTGCACGCAAAACCGTCGTCGTCCCCGATGTCCACGCCTTCCCCGGACACATCGCCTGCGATCACGCCTCAGCGTCCGAAATCGTCGTGCCCATGCTCTCCCAAAAGACTCATCATCAAAACCAACCCAACCCACATCATTCCCCCTCCGCTCTATGCGCCGAAAACTCGCGCCTGATCGGCGTGCTCGATCTCGACAGCCCGACTCGCGATCGCTTCGACGACACAGACGCCGACGGACTACAAAAAGCCGTCGAGTTGCTGCTCTCCCGCAGCGATCTTCCTCCGCCGTGACAAGCCGGCTGGCTTTCCTCACATTTATCCCGACCATCAGGGCCGGATGAATCTGCTCGACCACCTCCGCAAACAACTACCCACCGCCAGCATGACGACCTTCCGCACCATGCTGGCTGACCGTCGCATCTCCATCGACGGACTGCCCGCCCGAACGCTCAAAGACCCCGCACCGGCCTCAGCCGTCGTCCGCATCGCACCCCACGGCAAGACCCGCCGCACCGGCTCAACGTCATCAGCGGCTGTCCCGTCCGGAACCTCGAAGCACGCAGCAGAAACCCACGATCTACCCTTCGACATCGTCCATCGCGATCGTGATCTCATCGTCATCAACAAACCCCCCGGCCTGCTCACCAGCGCCTCCCCCAATGATCGGCGGCCCACCGCGATCGGACTGCTCCGCGTCGCCCTGGGCAAATCCGTTGACCGCGTCGGACTCGTGCATCGACTCGACCTCGACGCCTCCGGACTCTGCGTCTTCTCACTCAACGCCCAAGCATTCACCGCGCTCAAGGCTCAGTTCGCTGACAAATCCGCCCAACGGACCTATCACGCAATCATCGACGGACACCTGAACGCCGACGCAGGCACCATCGACAACTACCTCGTCGAACTCGTCAACGGAACCGTCAGGCCCACGCTTGATCGCAAACGCGGCCAACGCGCCATCACCCACTGGAAACGATTGGCCAGCCGCGGAGCAATCTCCATGCTCGAGCTTCGACTTGAAACCGGACGAAAACATCAGCTCCGCGCACAACTCGCAGACATGGGCAGGCCGATCGTCGGCGATCCACTCTACCACCGCCATCCGCTCGAACATCAACCCATGCCCGGCGTACCGCAACACTCGCCCGATGCCCAACCACGCCTGATGCTCGCTGCCGTCGCACTAGGACTCGTCCACCCACGCACAGGCAAACCACTCCAACTGTCCATACCCACGCCCGCCGCGTTCGGAAACTGGGCAACTTCAACTTGATCCAATCAACCCAAACCGGGTCGCCAATCCACACCCGCATCTCATTTCAAATCGAAAATCAACGACCCGACTCAAGGCGGGTGCGTTTGGCGATGCGTGCCACCTTGAGTAGCATGGCCGGGCTACAGCGAACCGAACTCGCGGGCCAACATGATTGCCATCATCAGCGACATCCACGGCAACCTCGAAGCGCTCACCGCAGTGCTCGCGGAAATCGATCATCACGGCATCGATGACATCATCTGCCTCGGCGATATCGTCGGGTATGGCCCCAACCCCATCGAATGCGTCGAACTCGTCCGACAGCGCTGTCGAACCACGCTCATGGGCAACCACGACTTCGCTGTCTTCTACGAACCGCACAATTTCAACATCGGCGCAGAACAGGCCTGCTACTGGACACGCGAAATCTTCGAAAATGACCCCGACCCAGACCGCCGCGCCGCACGATGGCGATTCTTCGGAAAACTCGCCACCGTCGAACGACGCCCCGGCATGATGGCCGTCCATGCCTCGCCACGCAGGCCTGTCAACGAATACATCTTCCCCGACGACATCTACACCAACCCCGGAAAATTCGCGCCCATCTTCGAACGCGTCGAACAAGTCTGCTTCGTCGGGCATACCCACGTCCCTGGCGTCTTCCTCGAAGGACCAGACTTCTACAGCCCCGACGAACTCGATCACCGCTACGAAATCGGCATCGATCGAACCGTCATCAATGTCGGTAGCGTCGGACAACCTCGCGATCGCGACCCGCGCAGCAGCTTTGTCATCGTCGACGGACGCGAAGTGCAATTCCATCGTGTCGCCTACGATGTCGAATCCACCATCCGGAAAGTCGAAGCCATCGACGCACTCGATAACTTTCTCGGCGCAAGACTACGCGATGGCAGATAAATCAAACCCGATTTCGAAAGACGCAACGTAAACCTCAACTTCAAGCTTTAACCCGAAAAGAAGACCCATGGATTTCAAGCGAATGTTGCCCGTGATGCTGATCGCCTTCGTGCTGATCATGGGCTGGCCGATTGCAATGACCTGGTTCGGAAAGCAAATGGGCTGGGACCTGACCCCGCCAAAGCCGGACACGACCGCCACCTCCACGGCCAACTCGACTCCCGGCGCAGCCGGCAACCCAACAGGCGCAGCCAGCAACCCAACAGGCGCAGCCGTCGGAACAACAGGCGCCGCACCCACGCTGCCCACCATCGACCCAGCCACCGGCGCGGTCATCCCCACGCCGACCACGACCGGACTCCCAGCCGTCCCCGGCGATCCCACGGCCCCCGTCGCATCCACGGGCGGCATCTCCATCGCTCCGGCACACCTCGCGACCGGCCCCACTGACGGAAGTGACCTCGTCAAGCTCGGCTCCGACTCGCCCACCGACGCAAACTACGCCATGCTGCTCTCGATCAACCCGCGCGGTGCGGGACTCGATGCCGTCGCCCTCAACGCCTATCGCCAAACACTCAAGACCCAGGATCGCTACACCTTCGCCCGACCGCTCAACGCCTTCGAAGACATCACCCGCGTCTTCGCCACCCGTGCCATCATCGTCGACGGTCAACGCATCGAAACCGCCTCGGTCCGCTGGACACCCATCCAAACCAACAACCCCGCACGAGGACGCGCAGCCGCATTCTCTCTCGATCTCCTCCGCGACGGTCAACCCTTCGTCACCATCATCAAACAGTTCCTGCTCTTCGAACGAACACACAACCCGCTTGATCCAAACACCAAGCCCGGCGAAGGCCCCGAAGGCTACGAAATCTACGTCCAACACCAAATCAAAAACCAAACCAAAGACGACCGCGCGACCAACGTCAGCGTCGCCATCGTCATGGCCGGTCCCCAAACCCCGCCCAGCGAAACCGAACGCGCCATCGACGCCTACCTCCAGGTCGGCACAGAACGCATCGATCGCCCAGACCTGCGCGACACCGACGTCCATGCCGTCGGATCCATCAGCAACTCCCAGACAGACCCCCTCGATCTTCTCAATCTGCCAGGCGAGCGACCTCTCTACATCGGCGCCACCACAACCTATTTCGCAGCCATGGTTCGACCCATCGACCGCAGCGGACGATTCGCGCCCGATGTGCTCGAATCGGTCCGAACCTACGCTGTCAACCCGCAGGCGCGAAGCTTCGAAAGACAAATCGTCGTTCCCATCCAAACCAAACCCCAAAACATCGCCGCCGGGGCGAGCGGTGCCATCGACTTCGCCGCCTACCTCGGACCCCGCAAACGCGAAATCCTCGCCAATCCCTATTACACCGCGCTGGCACTCGACAAAACCCTCGTCATCGCGTTCGGCCCCTGCGCGTTCTGCACTTTCGACGGGCTCATCCGCATCCTCTTTGCCATCCTCAAGTTCTTCCACTCCATCGTCGGCGATTGGGGTCTCTCCATCATCCTGCTCGTCTGCCTCGTACGCGGACTGCTCCACCCGATCACCAAGTGGAGCCAAATGAACATGCTCAAACTCGGCAAGCTCGGGCCGGAAATGAAAAAGCTCCAGGAAAAATACAAGGGCGACAAAGAAGGCATGGCCCGTGCGCAGATGGAACTCATGAAGCAGCAAGGCGCCACCCCCGTCATGGGCTGCCTTCCCATGTTCCTACAAATGCCCATCTGGATCGCACTCTGGCAAGCTCTCAACACCACCTTTGACCTCAGACATCAGCCCTTCCTCTATGGCATCACCTGGATCGATGACCTCTCCAAGCCAGACCACCTCATCGACTTTGCCAACTTCGGCTGGCCCACGATTCACCTGCTCTGGGGCATGCTGACCATCAGCGGGCTCAACATCCTCCCGCTCTTCCTCGCGGTCATCTTCTACATCCAAATCAAAATCCAACCCCAGCCCGCCAACCTCTCGCCCGAGCAGGAACAGCAACAAAAGATCATGAAGTGGATGATGATCGGCCTCTTCCCCATCTTCCTTTACGGCAGCCCCAGCGGTCTGTGCATCTACATCATCACCAGCACCATCATCGGCATCATCGAATCAAAACGCATCCGCAAACAATTCGAACGCAAGGAAGAAGAAGCCAAGCGACTCGCTCTCGTCGATGGCGCAACGCCCAGCCTCCAGCGACAGCCCGCCAAGCCCAAGAAAGGCCTCGCCGCCTGGATGGAACGCGTCCAGAACCAAGCCATGGAAATGCAAAAGCAAGCCGAAGCTGCCAAGAAGCAACAGCAAAATCGCAAGAAATGATCACGCCGCTTGATCGCGCTCGAACCGACCTCGCCAATCGCGGATCAACCCGCCGCGGGCGGCCGAACCTGCTGAATGCTGCCGAGCGACTGCTGCTGCGTTTGCAGCCGCGCAAGATTGTTTTCAAGATTCGCGAATTGTCGCTCGAGCCGCGCTCGCTTTGACGCGATCAACTTGTCGAGACTGTCGATACGCCGCGTCCATGCGTCGCTGTTGCTGTCGATGTTGCGACCCGCACGCGTCACAATACCGCTCACCGGATCGATCAGACGATTGATGCGACGCTCGACCACCACACCAAGCCCGCCTCGCGTCCCGGCGTTTGCGTCGGTCAGTGGCTTGCCGTCAATGATCAGCCCGGCCGCGTCACTTGTGCTGCGGTTCAGGCCCAAATCGAACACCGCGCTCGATTGATTCAACGGCGTGATCAAGAACCTCTTGCCCGCCACCCGACTCCCGCTCGGCGTGTTATCGGTGATGCGGATTCGCGTCCCGTCCGTGCCCACCGCCGCTGTCACTTTCCCGTTGCCGGCCTCGTTAATCAGGTTGATGACATCCGCAATGTTCCCCGCGGCGCTCAAATTCACATCGAACGTCGTCCCGTCACGCAACGCAACCCTCATGTCCGGATCGGTCGCGCTCGCCGTCCGACCCACGCCCCGACCAGCGTTCAATGAATCCAGTCGCGTCTCTTCGTCCAGCGAACCCGCCGAATTCGTAAAGACCTTGATCACCGCTTCCGGATCGTCCGCATACGCCTTGCGGAACTTCGCCTCATCAAATTCCAACCGACCGCCCGCACCTATACGCATCCCCACGTCGCTGGCGATCCGATACTTGCCCTCCTCGTTCACCACCGTATTGATCGCACCGTAAAGCTCGGTCTCGATGCTCCGAACCGCCGTCTCACCGAACAGAACGCCCTTGACGTTCGTCTCGGTGTCAAACTTCGTCGCTTCCTTAATCGCATCGAGCATCCCGTTGAAGTCTTCAACGAACTTGTTCGCCTGCTCGACCACATTGTCCACGTTCCTCGCCACGTTCAGCGTCACCGGGTCCTTCGTCACGCCATTGAGCTGCAGCGACAAGCCCGGCACCACGCCGCTCACCGTGTTGCTCCCCGCAGTCACCATCACCGGCTGACCGCCGTTCTCTCCGCCGAGGAAGACCACCGCATCCTGCGCCTGACTGATGATGCGCCCGTCAAGACTCGTCGCGCCGAAGTCGAATGCCACACGCGACGAAACCCCCGATCCCGTCGTCGTCATGCTCAACCTGAATGGCGCAACGCCCGCACCATCGTTGATGATCGCTGCATTCACGCCCCAGCCGGCGTCGTTGATCTTCTTCTGCACGTCCACCAGCTTGTCCGTCGCCGTGATGTCGATCGTCTTCTCCCAGCTCCCGTCGATCGTCGTCGTCGTCGCCGTACCCAAAAGATTCAGCGCCTTGGCCACGGTCCCGTTGGCCTCTTCGCTGACACGCATCTTCAGCGAACCATTCGCGGTATCCGTCAGGAGCAGCCCGTCGCCATTGGCATTGATCGAAGCGGTCACGTCATTGGGCAATGCGTTGATCTTGTCGATCAAGTCACCGACCGTCTTGATCGTGCTGTCGATCCGGACAAGCCCCGCCCGACCCGCTGAATCGGTGATGCGGAACTGACCCTCAGGCACGCCCCGACCGCCGTTCGTCTCACTCAACTGCAGGTCGCGGCTGAACCAAGCTCGTTGCAAATTCGCCCCGCGAACAATGTTCGGCCCGGTCCGCGGAATCGAGGCCTCGATGCCCAATTGCTCCGCAGCGCTTCCCGACACATCCTCGATGCTCAGCGACCCAAGACCGTTCGATCGATCCTCGATCTCGATCCCGTTGCCACCACCATTCAGCCTCGCAATCACCCGGCCCCCAAACGCATCGTTGATCCGATCCAGAATGTCGCTCACAGATCGAGCGCCCGACAAATTGATGTCCTCTTCCTGAGAACCCTTGTCGCGAATCCGGATCGTCCCCAAATCCAAACCTTGACCACCTCGAAGCGATGAAATCATCGTCGAGTTCAACATGCTGATCGCTGCCGATCCCCGAATCGATCCGTTCGTCGGCGTCACGTCCAGACCCAGATCCGCTGCCGCTGTCGATCCGTTCATCGCCTCGATCCGAAAATTGGTCGCGGGCTCTGGGGGATCCGGAATCTCTCCCGTCACCGGATCAGGCTCGGGCGGCGGCGCGTTGTAGTCGAACGTGCGGTCCGTAATCGAAAATCCATTCCCGTCACTGTTCAGCGTCGCCCAACCACGCGTTCCGATCGCGCCGGCAATACGCATCTGTACATCGCCGACCGTCTGCACGCCGGCAAGCGAAATCTCCACTTCTTCGCCGTTGCCGAAGACGACTTTGAAGTCGGGTGTCTCGAGGCTGCTGTTGACCTTCACCCCGCGGCCGTCATTCAGCGTCTTCAGGTTCGTCGTGTTCGCCAGCTTGCGAATCCGATCACCTTCGATCGAACCGTCTCCCGCTATCTTGGCTATCCCCAAATCAGTCGCCGCGAACGAACCGTCCAAATCATCCACACGCAGATTCCCGCCCGAAATGCCCGTCTGATCCGTCAGCACCAAGCGATCTCCGTCCACTTCCGCACGCACCGCAACTTCCAGATTGCCGTTGATCTTCCGCACAACGTCGTCGAGCGTCACCGCGTCCGTGATGTCTATCACCGCGTTGTCACCACGACGATCGGTTATCCGAAACGAACCGCGACGAACACCCACATCGCCGTTCAGATTCTCAAGCTTCGTCGGCGTGTTGAGTTCGCCTCCGCCGAGTTCCAGCGTGATCTTGCCCGCACCCACCGGCGTCACATCCACATCCGCCCGACCCGCGCTGACCGCCTGCTGGCTGCTCACCAATCGCGCCACGCTGAAGCGATACGAACCCGCTGCCGCGCCCACCGCCGCCGTCCCCGTCAATGCCTGCTCGTTCGTGCTCGTCACACTCGCCGCACGAAACGTCTGCGGCTTCTTCACCTGCGTGCCGAAAAGTCGCAATTGCGTGAGCTGTGCCTGAATCGTCGTCAGCGCGGTCCGACGCGTGTTGGCGGTCTCAACGCGCTTGGCAAGATCTTCTCGAGGTCTGGACTCGAGCCGAATCAACTGATCGATGATGTCCCGAGAGTTGAGCCCTGACAGCAGCCCAACCCCGCTTGAGATTCTTCCCATGACTTAACTTCCATCGACCTCGCAGCGATTTTGCTTGAACGCACCCGACTGATGATCCGAGGCCCTCTTTAGAACCGGCCCCCAACCATGACCCGATGCCAAACGCTCCTGGATCGCACGTCGGATAAACTCCGCCGCCGCAATACGAGTAGCACGGTGCGCACGCGCAAGCTCGATCAAACGCGACACACGATCTGTCATCGCCCGACGACCCATACAAGGATTATCGGAATAACGGGGCAGCGGACTTGAGGCGGAGATTCAAAGCGCAATCCACCAAGGCCACGCCGGAACGCGGACTCGACCGTTCTGCTCGCGATCGGTGCCCCATCTTCGAAGCGTCCCATTCCCCTCGCTTCGGCTCGCCCCAACCGTATTCACTTCTGGCGGAACACAATCCGGGCACGCTCAAGGTCGTAAGGGCTGATCTCGACCTTCACGCGATCCCCCGGCAGAATGCGGATGAAGTGCTTACGCATTTTCCCGGAGACAAAGCCAAGGATCTCGCGGTCCGTGCCGTCGAGCTTGATCTTGAACATGGCGTTCGGAAGCGCCTGCGTGACGGTGGCTTCCATTTCGATGGCTTCGGTCTTGGCCAAGTGTGCGGTCTCCGGGTCGGGGTTGGACCAAGAATCATAGCCAAAACCCGCCAACTCACAAGCCGAACCGGAGACTCCTTCCCCACTCCACAGATGCACCGCACCGACAATTGCACTATTCTCACAGTTTCATGCGGATTCTCGGCATCGAAAGCACCTGCGACGAAACCGCCGCCTCCGTCGTCGAGGACGGCGTCATCGTGCGCTCCAACGTCGTCGCCTCCCAAGTCGATCTACACGCCGTCTACGCGGGCGTCGTCCCCGAAATCGCCAGCCGCGCCCATGTCCAGGCCATCATGCCTGTCATCAAACAGGCTCTCGACGAGGCAGACGCCTCATTTCAACAAATCCACGCCATCGCAGTCGCTCATCGACCAGGACTCATCGGCAGCCTGCTCGTCGGTCTCTCCGCCGCCAAAACGCTCGCATGGTCGCTCGGACTGCCCCTCATCGGCGTCGATCATGTCGCCGCCCACCTCTACGCCTCACGACTCCACACCACAGACACCCACCCGCCATCCGAACCCAAACTCCCTGCCATCGGGCTCGTCTGCTCCGGCGGACACACCGCCCTTTACCTCGTCCGCAGCTTCTCCGACATCCATTGCATCGGGCGAACCATCGATGACGCCGTCGGCGAAGCCTACGACAAAGTCAGCGCTATCCTCGGGCTCGGATACCCCGGCGGGCCCGTTCTCGATCGACTCGCCTCCCTCGGAGACCCAAACGCCATCCATTTCCCACGCTCACTCCTCGCACGCGACTCACTCAACTTCAGCTTCTCAGGTCTCAAAACGTCCGTCCTCTACCACGTCCGCGGACCCACTGGACGCGAACGCGACGCCAGCTCCCTCAGTCAGACCGATCGCAACAACGTCATCGCAAGCTTTCAACAATCCTGCATCGACACAATCCTCACCAAGCTACGCCGCGCCGTCGATCAAGCAAACGCGCAAGGAAACCCCGCCCAAAGTCTCATCGTCGGCGGAGGCGTCAGCGCCAATCGCGGACTCCGCGCAGCCCTCCCTTCGCTGGGCCTCCCCGTCCATCTGCCCGCCATGCCCTACTGCACCGACAATGCCGCCATGATCGCAGGACTCGGACATCACCTGCTCTCAACCGGACACCAAGGCTCACTCAACCTCGACGCCAGCCCCATGTCAGCCATCCCCTGACGCTTACGCGAACAACCTAGCCACTCGATATCACGCCAACGAAATCCGCGACGAACAATCGCGACGAAATCTTCTGCGCTTTCGCATCTCATCGCCCCGTCAACATCGTCTGCCCGTGCATGTAAGGCACCAGCACGTCGGGAATCCGCACGCTCCCTTCGGGCGTTTGATACGTCTCCAACAACGCGATCAACACGCGCGGACACGCGATCGCCGTGTTGTTGAGCGTGTACGTAAAGCCAGGGCTCTTCTCCCCCAACTTTCGATATCGCAGATTCAAACGACGCGATTGAAAATCACGCAGTGCGCTTGCGCTGTGCGTCTCGCCATACGCCCGACGACTCGGCATCCACGTCTCCAAGTCGTACATCCGCCACTTGCCCTGACCCATGTCACCCGTGCACACCTGCAGCACCCGATACGCAAGACCCAGCTTCTGCAAAATCTGCTCGGCATTCCCCAAAATCTCCTCATGCAACTGCGCGTGCTCCCCGTCGTCGGCCTTATGAATGACCACCTGCTCGACCTTGTCGAACTGATGCACCCGATAAAGCCCTGCCGTGTCTTTGCCCGCCGCGCCGGCTTCACGCCTGAAGCAGACACTCTGCGCACACAAACGCAACGGAAGTTGAGCCTCATCCAAAATCTCATCGGCAAAAAAACTCGCCAGCGGAACCTCGCTCGTCCCCACCAACGCACTCCCATCCTGCGTCACATACGCCTGATCCCGCCCGCCGGGGAAATAGCCCGTCCCGACCATGCACTTCTCCGTCACCAGCACCGGAACCACCTGCGATTCCCAACCCTTCTTGATCAACTCATCCAACGCAAACCGCAGAACCGCCTGATACAACAACGCACCCGCGCCACGCAGCACATACGAACGCGAACCCGCCAGCTTCACACCTCGCTCGAAATCCAAAACCCCCAGCTTCTGCCCGAGCGCGACATGATCCAACTCACCCGCAGCAAGATCACGTGGCTCACGGCCCGGCGCGTGCCAGGTCCTAAGCTGCACGTTCTCAGAGTCGTCTCGACCCACCGGCCAACCCAAATCAGGAACCGCCGGCAAACGCAACATCAACTCCGCCGCCTCCGCTTCGGCGCTCGATTGCTCCGCGACCGCAGCCTCGTACTGCTGCTTGATCTCCGCCGCCCGCGCGAGAAGCGCTTCCAGCTCCGGCGATGACCCGCCCTTCAGCTTGCCCTTCAACTTCCCAACCTCTCCACCGATCTTCCCCTGCTCGGCACGAAACGCATCCGCACGCGTCTGCGCCCCACGACGACGCTCATCCACCACCCGCCATTGATCCACAAGCTCCGGAGAGCCGATCCGCTTACGAATCGTCGCCTCTTTCACCAGGTCCGGCGTATCACGCAACAGTTTCGGGTCCAGCATAGACCCACCGTTTTACGCGAAACCCCACGGCGTGTGAATGTCGCAGCCCCCACACCTCAACAACGGACAGGCAACCCTTCCGATCGTCCACTCAAGAATTGGTCCGAACCGACAAACCCGCTATACTCGAATCCCTCGATCGCGTTGGATCCAAGCCGTGGTCTACTCAAGGTCTCTACCGCAGGGGTGATCGATGAATCGTGCATTTGTACTCGGGTTGCTGATGATCGCGTGCGGATCAACCGCTGCGATGGGCGTGACCCAAGAACCCGTAACATCGCCGTCGCCTGAATCCACCATTGCCACCGATACGACCGTCGAAACCGACAGCCGCGACAGCGTGCGAAACGCCTTGGTGCAGATCAGGCAAATCCTCGCTGATCAACTGAGAGATGGCGCCCTCGATGCACGAACGCTCACTCTAGCCATGGAACGCATGCGAGCCGTAGAGCAGTTCCTCAGCAACCCTGAACTCACACCGAACCAGGCGATCCATCAGGTCAGTCTCGCTGCATCCGAGATGACTAACGAGCCACTCCGAACAGCATGGCAGCATCTCAAGACACAACTCGAGGCATTCGAAGAACGCGAAGTCGATCGGGTGCTTCATGCGATCCAGGATATGAAGGCTAAAATCTCCACGATCCCCGCCGATGTCGACTCGACCACAATCGCCAACCTTCTCAACGAGCTGACCGCACTTGTCGATCGCGCCGAACGCATTCAAGGCATGCGACAAAGAAAGCCGACTGAGCTGAACGCGCTGCAACAACTCAAAATGAACCTGAGCACACTGGATCGAGCAACGGTCGGTCGATCGATCTTGGATCAGATCGGCGAACTCTCCATGCTTGCAAATCTGAACAATGAACCCCGTCTGGCCGCAATCGCCAACCATCGCAGAGCCGTCCTGACGTCCAACATTTCGGCACACATCGACAGCATTGCACGCGCCCTAGAATCAGAACTCCCGTCGAATCCAGGCTCTGAGCGAATCGCGCAACTCCTCTCACAGATCGAACCCCTCGAAGGCAAGTTTCACACAGATGCCACGCTCCAACGACAAGCCTCCGCCACCGCATCCGCAATTCGAGGCTGGCTCGAATCGACAAAATTCCACGAGCAAAAACGCTACATCGCCTCCCTGAACAAACTCCAACGCGCCCGCAGCGATTTTCAGGCAAATGAACTGCACCATCGCGTGAACCTCTTTCCCGAAGACATCACCACACGACGAATCACAGAATTGCGCACACTCATCCTCCAACGGGGCGAGGTCTACGCAGATCCTCGCCTTAAACCGATCGTCGAACGCATCGATTCCGCACAAAACCTCGATCAATTGCTCGGCGCTGTCGCTGATCTCAAACCTTGGGTGCCCGTCGATCGTGAATCGAACCACGATTCACTGATCGACGAAGGGGCAGAGCTGCTACGTGAACTCCAGTCTTTGCAAACCAGTGTTCGGCACCTGCAGATCGCCAAAGAGGGCCTCGCCGCAGCAGACCTCATCCAGTTTCGAGACAGCTTTGACCGTTACATGCGCAACCGAACACGAGCGCGTCACCGATGGACGGAATCCGTCCGACGTTTCTCTCGCGCACTGGCACGCGATTACGTCCAAGCCTCCGGCATACTCGGATCAAGGACGCTCGAAGATGATCCCGATCCAGGGCTACAGTTATTGGAGATTGCCGGAATCCACATGGTCGAATCTGATTTTCGCAAAGCACTCGAAATCCTCACCATCGTCAGAGACGTACTGCCCGACCCGTCCCAAACCACCTCGATCCAAAGCGATATCGCGGCCGTGAACCTGATGCTCCAAGCGCAGAATTTCGAATCAGCTGGCGATATCCAAGAGGCGGCGCGGAGATATCGATCAGTTCTAACATTCACCAGCCCTCGCGCTCCGGTCGTCGCTGCAGCAGCTCGCTTGTCAGAACTCGCCAAGCAGCACCCAGCGATCCTCCAAGAAGCCGTACTTGATCCCACCGCTGCAAAACCATTCCCGCAGCAACCTGACAATATCGAATCACCCGAGTGAGCCGGCTGCCCCAACACCTCTGCCAACAACCATACAGCCACCCAACGCCTCCAAAATCTCACTCTCCCCCCACTCGCACTAACCCAACCCTCATTATCTCCTATCAGTAACCACACACACCGCTTGTATGGTTTCGCATCTCGGCAACTACTGGCCGAGCACCTAGCTGTCGTGGACATGAAAATGATCTCGCCGTTCCACGCTGGGGCGCCGTGCTAGCATTGAAATCGTTGTGTAGTAAATGATCGAGACAGAAACATGAAAACCGGAAGCATTGAACCCCTGAAAATCAAGACCTTGAACAAACATCCTTACCCGAACCGCGGATTCACGCTCGTCGAACTCCTCGTCGTCATCGGCATCATCGCGCTGCTCGTCAGCATCCTCCTGCCCGCACTCGGAAAGGTCCGCGCTCAGGCACAAACCGCCCAATGCGCCAGCAACCTCCGCCAAATCGGCATCGCCTTCAACGGCTACGTCAACGACTTCAAAGGCGCTCTGCCCTACCCCACAACCACCTTCGGCGAATCCACACTCTGGTTCAACGCCATCGACCGATACCTCAGCGCCAAACAAGGCCGACAAGGCGCTACAGGCGTCGCGGCCGGCCGCGCGTACAAAAAGTACAAGCAGTGCATCGTCTGGAACCAACTCGGCGATGCCAGAGACTCTGGCGCTCAAGACAACGTCCTCGAGTTCGCCCGCACCTACAAAATGAACTCGATGCTCCGCAAAAACAACTACCCGCCACGACCCAATCCCACCAACCCCTCCACCACCACACGCTACGGACCCGCCAAGATCACCGACATGAAACAAACCTCCAGATTCGTCATGGTCGGAGACGGAGTCTCCATCGACACCACAGGCCCCATCCCCTCACAATGGGAATCCGGCCAATTCTCCATGGAAGTCGGAGACACCACCCAAGCCAACCCCGCACTCCGCCATCGTGATGGCGCAAATATCCTCTTCGTCGACGGACACGTCCGACTCGTCAACGACCTCAAACGCATCCGAAAACCCCTCCGCGCGCCCCAACAATACATCATCGTCGACAGCTGGGAGAGCGAATACCTCAACGCCTCCGGACAACCCGTCGCACCCGCAGCAGGCGAAACACGCGACATCACCGCACTCGGACTCACCCGCAACCCCAACATGCCCCTCATCTGGTCCGAGCTCGGTAAACTCTACCGCTGATCGCCGCCCCATCTACCAGCACATCGCAATTATGTTTCTCGGGGCATGCAGCCTTTGCAAAGCATGCACCCGGCGAGAAGAAAGCACGCGTCGCGGGGCACTCAATCCTTAAACGGTACCAATCGCGACGGACGCGGGTTCAAACGCTCACGCAGCCGACTGATCTGACCCCGCAAATCCACCAACTGCCGCTCAAGCACCGCCCGCTCCTCCGGACGACGCGTCGACTCGACACGTGGCCTCAACTGACGCGCCGACAGCTCCAGCCGCTCGATCTCCGCGATCGTCTCAGATTCTAAACTCCCAGCTTCCATCTCGATCACGTCCTCTAATCGCTGTTCGCTTACAACATCGTTGCACCGTCACGCACCGACCGCTCGGATGCCCGTACCGCCTGTCGATCAGACCAATTCTAGCACCGTTTTCACACCCGGCCATTCGATTTGACGCGCAATTCACCGGCAATTCATCCGCAGCTTGATCCGATCGATCGAATCATCCCTCCCACGCACTCCGATACGGTCGCGGCCAATCCGGCTTCGCAACGCCCAGCGACTTCATCGCGCCCAACGTCCAATACGGATTCCTGAGCAACTCACGACCCAGCAACACCACATCGCAACTCCCACGCTTAATCAACTCATCCGCACGCGCCGCCTCCGTAATCACGCCCACCGCCGCCGTCGCGATCCCCGACTCCCGCCGAACATGCTCCGCCAAGCCCACCTGATAATGCGGATGACCATTCGTCCAGCCCGCAGGCGTCGCCCCGCCGCTCGAACAGTCCACCATGTCCACCCCACGTCGCTTCAGTTCCGTCGCCAACAACGCACTATCTTCCACGGTCCATCCACCCGGCTCAGGATCACGCGCGCTGATCCGCACCAACAACGGCATCTCCACCGGCATCACGCGCCTCACCCCCTCCACCACCAACATCGGAAACCGCAACCGATTCGAAAACGATCCGCCCCAGCCGTCCTCACGTCGATTCGTGATCGGACTCAAAAAAGAATGCAATAAATACCCGTGCGCCATGTGAATCTCGATCGCCGCAAAACCCGCCGCCACCGCCCGACGAGCCGCCGTCACAAATGCATCCCGCACCCGCGCGATCTCCCGCTCGTCCATCGAACGCGGCAACGCACGCTTCTCCGTAAACGCCTCCGCCATCGGTCCAATCGGATCCAAAACCTCCTCGCCCTCCCACTCGATCCCGCCGCTCTTCCTACCCGCATGCGCGATCTGGATCGCAGGCGCTGCACCGTGCTGACCGATCAATCGCACCAACTCACTCAAACCCTCCACATGATCATCCGACCATATCCCCAAGTCACCAGGTGAAATCACACCCCGCGCCTCAACCGCGGTCGCCTCCACAATCACCAAACCCACACCACCCACCGCACGCGTCGGGTAATGCACACGATGCCAGTCCGACACAAAACCACCTCGCGCCTGATACATGCACATCGGGCTCATCCCCACCCGATTCCGCAACGTCAATCCCCGCAACATCAATGGATCAAACAAACTCAACATGCCCCTACCATAGCACCATAACCCCCAAACACGCTCACTCCCCAGCAACATCTCCGCCTGCACAAGGCCATCACGCCTGAACCTGTTCAATCAGCGACCAGCGATCCAATCCACCGGCAAACGGCGTCAATCGTCCCCCATCAAACCACGATCCACGTGCGACGCCATGAGCATACTCAGCCCCGCCGCCCCGATGCGCGACAGCACCGCCGTCACCAAGCTCGCACGACTCCGCACCGACATCGCTCGATAAATCGCTTTCACCTGACCGTGCACCGTATGCCGCGACAACCCCAACCGCTGCGCTATCTCCTTCTCCGACAAACCCGCCACCAGACCGCTCAACGTCTTCACATGACCCCGCGCCAGCCGCAAATTCGACTCAATCGATCGCCAATCTTCCAAACCATCCACACCCGAAACCGAACGACCCATCACCAACCCCGTCGCCTCCGACACTCCACCCGTCAACGTGTCAATCCACGACGCACCAATCCCAACCGCAGACCCACGCCAATCGTCACCCTTCCTCACCCCTCGCCTCACCCCCTCTCTCGTCAAACCGTCTCTCGTCAAACCGTCTCTCAAAAAACCGTCCCTCCTCACACCGTCCCCAGCCGCTCCAACCCCTTCAGATCCGTCTCCCAACGCACCGTCTCCACGCCCACCATGCCCCGAACGAATCGCCTCGATCATCATCAGCACCGCCAACGCGTCCTCACGATCAAACGGACCACGACCCACACCAATCCGCTCAAACACAAGCCCCGAACCCGACAACGGCCAAACCGTCACCGACCACCCCACCACACCCGACTCCCCCACACCCAATTCCCCACCGATCCGATCCAGCCGGGCCCGGCCGATGATGCTCTGACGCACCGACTCGTCCAAGCTTGACACCACGTCACTCGGCTCGTCGCTCACAACGTCCCCGCCCTCCATCACGATGTTCACTTCGTCGGTCGATGAGCTCATCACCTCCGTGGCCGTCCCTTCAGCCCTGACCTCGCTCGCCGAGTACGTGAACCCCGTCGTCCGAATCCGATCCGCATCTATCACACGCGCCAACGCCTCGATCATGTCGGCATACCGCTCGGCCCGCTGATCATGCAACACCCCCACACTCGATACATCGCTCGACACATCACTAGACACATCACTAGACACATCGCCCGACACAACACGTAACTCATCCACTGACCCATCCACCGACCCGCCGACTGACCCATCGACTGACCCTTTGACAGACGCGCCGACTGACCCATCGACTGACCCATCGACTGACCCATCGACAGACAACTCACCCGGCAACGCGCTTGAGCCCGACGACGACATCAGTGACGACATCGGTGACGACATCGGTGACGACATTAGTGATCGCGCCGATCCCGCCGATGCAGACCATGTAACTGCTGACCCCTCGGTCGATGACCCCGTCCCGGAAAATCCCACCACCGGCCCGCACGCCACATCCATGCAAACCGCCGCCACCTCCGCGGCCCGTCGCATCGACAACCGCGCCCGGCCCGTCACCACATAAACTCGCCCGTGTTCCATGCCCACAAGCAAACACGAACTTTAACCTCACGAACATTCACCTGATTCGGGGGCTCCCCTGTTTAGGGGGGTATCCCCCGAACGGCCCGTCAGGTCGCGCCTATCCGACGTCCTATCAAGACCTTGAGAACAAGATCCCGTGACTCATCGCTCCACGATGAACACCGAACGCTGACCTTCGCGATTCAAAAGACGCAGACGAATCCCAGACCTCACGTCAGCCTTCGACAACTGCGCCGCTGCCTCCTCAGCGTTCGCCACCGGCGCCCCGTTGACCGCCGTGATCAGCTCACCCTCGGCGATCCCGAACCTCGCCGCACGCGAGTTCTCACGCACGCCCACCACCATCGCACCCTTCGCCTCCGCGTCCAACCCATACTTCTCCAGATCCGCTCGGGTCGCGTCCGTCAAATCCATCCCCAACGCACCCGGAACCGACGCTTGCGGCTGCGCAGTCGGCGCCGCCTGCGCCATCGCCGTACCAGGCTGCTTACCGAGCGTGATCTCCACATCCACGCTCTTGCGATCTCGCCACACCGTCAACTTCACCGTCGTCCCAGGCTTGATCGTCGCGATCCGCGTCCGCAGGTCACGACTGTCACGCGTCGCAACCCCGTCGATCGCCGTGATGATGTCATCCGGCAGCAGCTTCCGATGCGCCGGGCCCGTTGCCACTGTCTGCTGCACGTACGTCCCACGCATCGACGCAAAGCCCAGATTCTGCCTCTCATCATTCGACAACTCTCGCACATCCCGAATCTGAACGCCCAAATACCCGCGAACCACCGTCCCATTCTCACGGAGCGAGTCATACACAAACCTCGCCTGATTGGCAGGAATCGAAAAACCCACCCCCGCGCTCGTGCCCGTTCGCGTCGCTATCGCTGTGTTGATCCCCACCACCTCGCCACGCAAATTCACCAATGGACCGCCTGAGTTGCCCGGATTGATCGCCGCATCCGTCTGGATGAAATACTCATACGCAAAGCCACGCTGATCCCGCGTACCGTTCGCATTGATAATCCCCGGCGAGCGGTCAAGCGCACTGACGATCCCCTGCGTGATCGTCCCCTCATATCCAAACGGACTCCCAAACGCCAAGACAATGTCTCCCTTCAAAAGCGCATCCGAATTCCCCCAACGCGCCGAAATCAAACCCTGACCCACCACCTCAATCACCGCCAAATCCGTGTTCGGATCCGTACCGATCACCCGCGCCTCCGTAATCGTCCGACCATCCGCCAGCGTCACCATCAATTCCTCCGCCCCGCCGGCGACATGATTGTTCGTCAGGATCCACGCCTTACCATCACCCACCTCCATGATCACGCCACTTCCCTCACCAAATTCACGCATCGGGCCCTGCTGCCCAAAGTTGAAGCCCTCCGGCAAATCAGGCTCGCCATCACCATCCCGATCCGGGAACATCCGCCTCAGCATGTCCGGCAACTGATCACCAAGACCGCCCGGCCCGCCCGCATTCGCCTCCCGCGCTCGCACCGCATCAATCTTCACCACGCTCGGCTCAACCACCTGACTCACCGACCGAAACGCCCGCGCCAACGCCTCCGCATGACTGATCGCCGACTCGTCCAACTGCGCACGCTCCGACGTCAACGGCCCGTCCGCAAAGACCGCCCCGCCCCGACTCCCCAACGTCCAACCGCCCGAAAGCGACCACACAATCGCGCCAGCCCCCAACAACCCAAACATCCCCATCAGCTTGCCACTCTTGCTCATCTTCATCGCAACATCTCCTTCGAGACTCAAATCCCAACTTCAAATTCACGCGACATCAAACAACCGGACGCACATTCGACACGTCGCTCCATCTCGGACATCCATGATAGCCCCGCGAGTTGCACCCGGATCGGCACTCGTCGTGATCTCCGAAACCCTCTACGACAAACCCTCAATCAACCGCTCCGCCCGCAGCCACGCGATGAACCGCGACAAACCCTCCTGAACCCGCACCTTCGGCTCATAACCGAGCAAACGGCCCGCCTTGCTCACGTCCGCATACGTGATCAGCGGCTCGCTCGCAGGTGTCGGCGTGTCCACGATGCTTGCCTTCTTCCCCAGCAAATCCTCCAGCACGCTCACAAACTCAAGATTCTCCACCGGATTCGAGCATCCAAGATTGAAAATCTCAAACGGCATCGGGCGATTAAGCGCCGCAATGAATCCGTCGAGGATGTCGTCCACATACGTCCAGTCACGCTTCAAATGCCCGCCGTTGTAAAGCGTCAGCGATTCCCCCCTGAGGATCTGCTGCGTCCATTGCCAGGGCATCATGTCGGGTCGACCGTGCGGGCCGTAAACATTGAAAAACCGCAGAATCGAAATCGGCGTCTTGTACAAATGATGAAACGCGTGCGCGAACAGCTCCATCGCGCGTTTGCTCGCAGGATACGGAGCCAACGGCATCACCGCAGCCGCGGTTTCGACGAACGGCACCGGCGTGTCCGATCCGTACACACTCCCCGTCGACGCCAGCACGCAAGGCGGATTCCCATGATGACGGGCCGCATCCAGCAGGTTCATCGAGCCCTGCACGTTCACCTCGCCGTAGATCAGCGGATACTTCGCCGAATAACGCACCGCCGCCATCGCGGCCAAATGCGCAACACGGTCGATCCGCCGCTCCTCAAACAATCGCCTCACGCCCGCCGCATCTCGAAGGTCAACCTCCGCAAACACAAAGTCCCCATGCGATTGCAGGTCCCGTAAATGCAGTCGCTTCAAATCAATCGAGTAATAGTCGTTGAGGTTATCCAATCCCACGACGCGCTCGCCCGCATCCAGCAATCGCCGCGCAAGACGCGATCCAACAAAACCCGCCGCCCCGGTGATTAATGTGGTGATCTGTGACATTGGTATCAAGTGTGTTGATCGTAGGACCACGAGCAAGACCCTGACGACCTCGTCCTTTGCATCGACACACATGGATACCCCCTTGAGCCGGTCCGGAGACCATCGCGGGTGCCCACAATAAACAATTGCCCCGGGGACTTTCACAGAGGGGCGGATGCGGGTACGATGATCGATTCACCGCTCGCGGGCGTCCGCGCGCAGTTCCTTCGGCTCGACGGGGCGTCCGTCGACCATACGTCCAGCGTTTTTTTTTGATTTCGAGGCAGACATGGCAGCAGAGGAAACCGCCGTCGCAGACAACGAAGCGACTTTCGATTACCCCATCACCATCGAAGACGCTGGCCCCAGCGCCAAACGAATCTCCATCGAAATCCCAGAATCGCGCATCCGCGAAAAACTCAGCGAACAGTTCGGCGAACTCACCGAAGTCGCAGCCCTTCCGGGCTTCCGCGCCGGCAAAGTCCCCGCCAAGCTCCTCGAACGTCGTTTCGGCAAAGACGTTCGCGACCAGGTCCAATCCACCCTCATCCGCGAGAGCTACCAACAAGCTCTCCAAAAACACGAACTCAAAGTCCTCGGCGAACCCGAATTCGCCGACGCAGAAAAAGTCGCCCTCCCCGAGAGCGGCCCGCTCAACTACAGCTTCGTCGTCGAAGTCTCCCCAGAGATCACACTCCCCGATCTCACCGGCCTCACCGTCAAACGTCCCGTCATCACCATCACCGATGAACACGTCGACCAGGCCATGCAAAACCTCCGCGAGCAGCAAGGCACGCTCGTCCCCGCCGACACACGCGGCGTCAAGGAAAAAGACTTCGTCACCGCCTCCGTCGAACTCAAACTCGGCGATGAACTCATCGGCAACCAAAAGGACGCGCAAATCGTCGTCAGACCCGGAAACATCGCAGGCATCGAAATCAAAGACCTCCCCGCACAACTCAACGGCGCTAAAGTCAACGAAACACGCGTCCTCAAAGTCACCGCCCCAGACAACCACCCCGCCGAAAAAATCCGCGGCAAAGCAGTCGAACTCCACCTCGCCATCTCCGACATCAAAGAACTCGAACTCGCCACCATCGACCAGGATTTCCTCGAAAGCCTCGGTCTCGCCTCCGTCGAAGAACTCCGCAAAGAACTTCGCGAGCAAATGGAAATCCGCATCAAAGCCGACGTCCAAAACGTCCTCTTCAACCAACTCAAAAACCACCTCGTTCGCTCCGTCGAACTCACACTCCCACTCAAAGTCACCAAATCCCAGGAAGCTCGCGTCGTACAACGCCGCGCCTCAGACCTCGTACGACGCGGCGTACCCGTCGAAGCCATCTCCGCCAATCTGGAAAAACTCCGCGAAGGCGCAAGCTCTCAAGCCCAAGCCGAACTCCGACTCTTCTTCATCCTCAACAAAGCCGCCGAAACCCACGACATCTCCGTCGATGAAGCCGAAGTCAACGGCGAAATCGCCATGATAGCCGCCAACTCCGGCGAACGTCCCCAAACACTCAAGGCCGAACTCAACAAGCAAGGCCAGCTCCAAGAACTCTACCTCTCCATCAGAGAACGAAAGACCCTCGAAAAACTCCTCGAATCCGTCAAAATCGAAGACGTCGAAGTCAAACACGAAGACCAGGCCGCCTCCGTCAGCCCAGACGCCAAAGACCCAGTCGCAGAATCAGACCAAACCTGATCAAACCGCCTGATCAGACCGCCTGATCAGACCGCCTGATCAGACCCACGTCACCACCCCCGAAAAAATCCCAACAAACAGAGGAGCAAAGTCACACGACTTTGCTCCTCTTCTCTTTCAACGCCCCAACCCACCATTTAAACCCAAGCCACCATCTTGCCGATACCGATAACTGAACCAGCGGCGAACCCTCGCCTCTCAACATCGGCGGTGATCCCATGCTTAAAAAACTCCTCGCCCCGCTCGTCCGACGCTATGCCCTGAAAACAGGCCGCGCACGCAGCCTCTACATCCGCATCTGCCGACCCTCCGGCGCAGAATTCGCCTCCTTCCTCCAGCGACACGGAAAACTCTACGCCGTCGGAAACCGCTGCAGCATCCAACCCAACGTCGTCATCACCGACCCATGGTTCACACGCATCGGCAACAATGTCCACATGTCACACTGCACACTCATCGGACATAATGGCGTCGTCGGCATGATCGAAAAAGCCTACAACATCAAAGTCGAATCCATCGGCAAAATCGACATCAAAGACAACTGCTTCATCGGCTACAACGCCATCATCCTGCAAGGCGTCACCATCGGACCCGACTCCATCGTCGCCGCAGGCGCAGTCGTCACCAGCGACGTCCCACCAGGCACCATCGTCGGAGGCGTCCCCGCACGCGTCATCGGAAAAACCGCCGACTACGTCGCCAAACTACAATCCCAAACCGCCGCCCTCCCCTGGGCCCACCTCATCCAGCAACGCTCACACCAAGACCACTTCGACCCCAACCTCCAACGCAAAATGTGGCCACTCAAAATCGCACACTTCTTCGGCCCACAATCTCAACACAACCCGCCTCAACACAACCCGCCACAAACCCCATCCTCCGACCACCCCAACCACCCCACCAAACACGCCGCCTGAGACGCCCAACACCTTCGCTCACACGCGTCACCAGACCGGCCATCAAATCACGCCCCATCGCTCGACCGGACCGCCCTCAAACCAGAGGGCGCCCTGCGATCCCCATGGCCTAGCCGCTTTCGCAATCTCGACTGCATCTAAGGCTTCGGAGGCGTCGCAGCAGCAGATTTCTCGGCGGCCTTCTGCGGACGGGTGATGTGCGGGCGGCGAACGTTCCACACCAATCCCAACGCCTCCATCACGCGAATCGTAATCGCGCCGATGTCAACCTCCCACCAACGATGGCTAAACGTCGCACTCGTCTGGAACGCGTGGTGATTGTTGTGAAAGGATTCACCCAGCGTCGGAATCGCAAGGATCGAAAGATTCGTACTGTGCTCAGCCGTGTTGAATCGGCGCGTACCAACCAAATGGCAAAACGAATTGATGGCCGAAACAATGTGATGCACCGCCGCGATTCGAACGATCCCACCCCAGAAAAAGCCCCGCAACGCCGACTGCAACGTCGGCTCAAAAATCAACGCAATACCCGCCGGAATCAACAAGCCCGCCAACACAAAAAGCATGTAGTGACGATTGATCCGAACCAGCCAGTGTTCACGAAGCCAATCTTTGACGTAATGATTCGGGTTGGGGTAATCGTGCCCCGCAAGCCATCCAATCTGCGCGTGCACAAATCCCTTCACCGATCCCCAAAAACCCGAACCATGAAGATGCGGAGAGTGCGGGTCACCCTCCTGATCACTCAACTCATGATGCCGCCGATGAATCCCCACCCACCAATACGTGGTCCCCACCACCGCCATCATGCCCAAGGCCGCAAACAAAAACGCCACAGGCTTGCTCGTCTTAAACGACTTGTGCGTGAAGTACCGATGCAACCCAACCGTAACCCCCAGCCCAGTCAGAAACCAACCCGCCACCAACAACGAAATGTCGACAAAACCCGGCCTCAAATAATCCCAAAACGGAATCAGCAGCAATAGACTGCACAATGGAATCACGTCGAATAGAAAAAAGTGCCGACGCTGAAGACGTTGGATGTATCGATGACGAAAAACCTTACGTACCGGGGTTTTGGATCGTCCACTGTCTACAACCGGTTCGGAATTGTTCATGGATTGACTCAAACGACTACTACACCAGGGCTTCCAACTCACACACAGGCCATACGCCCCCACAACATCACGCCAAACGGCAACATACTCCTACAACACCAACACCCAAACCAACCCAACCGTCCACGCACCTCCAAGAGGACATCAAGACACCATCAAGACACCATCGAGACACCGTCCACGCACGCTCCACGCACCCTCCAGGCTCCCTCGGTGCGCTCTGTCAGCGTCAATACGACGACAGGTTGGAGAATGGATCAGAGCCAACAACTCGTCGGCCCACCTCACCTAGACCGGACAACTCGCTCGGACATCAACTGCCCGCTCTACGATTCGGCCACCAAGTCTAGCCCCATGCGTCCAACGAACCAAGCCACCAGCGATTATTTCGCCCCTGAACCGCGTCAATCTATTTGAAAGAACCTCGTCAACGACCAACAACCACCGATCACATCAAGCCCACCAACAAAATCGAATCATCGACAACCCCACACTCGGACTCGAAGAACCCCTCATCACCCACTCCAACAACATCACCCACTCCAACAACGGCGAACTCACCCACGACCCCAACGGCCAAACCTACCGCTACGACGCCTGGGGCATGCTCGTGGCCGTCGATCCGGACGGCACAGGCCCCGCCCCGGCCACGACCTACGCCTACGACGCCCTGAATCGCCGAGTCTCTGAAGACAAGGACGGCCCCGACCCGGTCACTGGTTCCGCCCACCCCACCGTCAACCTCTACCACTCCGCCAACTGGCAAGTCCTCGAAGAACGCCTCGCCGGGAGCACCTCCGCCCGCACGCAATACGTCTGGTCGCCCGTCTATGTGGATGCCCTCGTCCTACGCGATCGCGACGCGGACAACAACGCCTCGACCGGCGCAAATGGTTTAGAAGAACGGCTGTACGTCGCAAACGAAGGCTTTGCCTTCGTGGCAGGATGCCAACTACAATGTGACATCGCTCTTTGACAATTCAGGGGAAGTCGTCGAACGATACGTCTACGACCCGTACGGCAAGGTCACCGTCCTCGACGCCAACGTCAACTGGGACACGGATGCCGACGGCATCAGCGACGTCGGCTGGGTCTATCTGCATCAGGGCGGTCGGCATGATGTGTCGCTCAAACTGTCCCACTTCAGGTATCGAGATCTACATGTGGATCTAGGAAGATGGACCCGCCAAGACCCGCTCGGCTACATCGACGGCGCCAACACGTATCAAGCGTACATCTCCTCGCCGGTGGATTTGGTGGATTGGAACGGTCTTCGCGTGCCAATCAAACCTGATTTCGTTAACAATAACCCGAGCCTGGGTCGTGGGCAGAATCCGGGATACGATGTAGTACCGCCGGAATGGGACACGATGAGATTTGTGCCAGGAAGAGGCAAATTCATCGGATTAAGGGTAGGCGTTAATTCTACTGTTGCACTTCCGGACGGTACCACCGAGTTCTATCCTGGGTTTCCATCCGACTGGCAAACGGTCGGCTTGCCCAATGGTGCAACTGCAGTATTCGACCCATATCCAGAATCAGAGGGACAAGACAATTTGCCTGCACCATACGATCCGGGTCCAATCAGTCAATGGAAGGGATGGAGATATATTAGAGCGATAGGTGCGGGCATAGTAGGTGGTGCTGGCCTCGGACCTTGGGGTTTTTTCAAGGGCATTGCTTATGGACTTGCGTTTGAGGGTTCATTGGACTTGACCGACCCGACCGAAGATGATGATAATAATGGCCCAATAATTCGGAGATGACATGCGATCGACTAGCATTGCTATTGCCGCTTTCTTGCTGGTGATACTTTACCTTGTATCGGTTTCGGTAAGCCGTGCGGATGGTCCCATATATCTCACGAACTTTGATTGGCAACTGGTCGTTCTCGTTCTAGTTGTGGCGAGTGTCTATACGCTAGAAGTCATGCGAGTACAAAGGCGGCAAATAAGACGTGAGCGAGCAGCACTGAATCATGCAAGTGCTGGAGTTGGCGTTGGGGCCATTCGCGGAGGCACTGTTCAGTATAGAGACAATCGAATGGTCATCTATAGAATGGGTGTTGTCGCAATTCTTATTGTTGTCATCTACTTTTTTGTAATCGGCGAGTTGCGGTTCTAGTTTATAAGCATTAGTCATACACACGCGTTGACCATTCTTGCCCCCGTCTCTCGCGATCACGACGCGGACGGAAACGCCGGAAATGGCCTCGCAGAACGGCTGTACGTCGCAAACGAAGGCTTTGCCTTCGTGGCAGGATGCCAACTACAATGTGACATCGCTCTTTGACAATTCAGGCAATGTCGTCGAACGATACGTCTACGACCCGTATGGCCGAGCGACGGTGCTGGACGCCAATTGGGACACGGACGCCGACGGCACGAGTGACTTGGGCTGGGTGTATTTACACCAAGGCGGCCGACATGATGCGTCGCTCAAACTGTCCCACTTCAGGTATCGAGATCTTCATGTCGATCTAGGAAGGTGGACCCGCCAAGATCCGCTGGGGCATCTCAATTGGGGCATCTCAATGTCATGGGCCGCCGAGTGTGCGCGAGCGTGCCGAATGCGCACCCCGAGCGTGACGCATCCGTGCCCGAGCAGGCTGAAATCGACCTATTTGGTCCCGCGACGATCGACTGCGGGACTCATCGCTCAGGCCTAAGGCCCCCGCCTACGCGAATCAACCGATCGTGATTTGACGTAACGAGCGCTGCGAACGACGTACGCGAACCCGCCGAATGCACGACCGAACGCGCAGCCATTCACGCTAAAACCCACCGGTCCCCGCCCGCAAAGCCCCCTGCCCAATCGCGACGTAAACACCGTCACAGCAAGCCCTCATGAAATTCCAAACCGGCCCGAAAGCCAGCCACTTGACAACCCGAACATTCACCGATAGTATACCCCAACTAAATCCAAACCCGGCTGGGACGTTGGTGGTCTGACGTCGTGCCGGGCGCGGCTGTGCCCGCGGCGGGACAGGGCCTTGTTGGCCCGCTCCCACGTCGGCCGGGATGTTGGAAGAAGAGGCGCGGCGCTTCGGCTCGACGGTCCGCTGGGACTCGAGGCCCGAATCGACCGGCCTCTCTTGCCGGCATCCCACCGCTGACCGTCTCGCACCCTCGCGATGCGGCCGTCCCAGGCCACTCCGCCGGCCCGTGCCGGCACCGTCCGCTAGCAGTCGTGAATCGTGTCGTTTCGTCAACGAATCGTTCTCATGTAGGAATCATCTACGGGTTTCACGCCGACGTCCGCGTCGGCATCCCCCCGGGCGTCCCCCCGGGCGTCGCCCTGGGCATCCCCCCGGGCGTCCCACCGGGCGTCGTCCGGAAAACCCGTCTGATCCACCCATGCGAGGACCCTCGACCGCCGATCGATCACCTGCACCCGGACGTCTCAAAGGAGGCCCCCATGGCCAAGTCGTCATCCGCCCGTGATTCATCGTCTCGGGAGTCGTCTCGTGAAGTCGCTCCGCGTGAGCCTTTGGTTCGGGAGGCGTCCGATTCGTCGCATGCGTTAAACCGAGACGGCCGCGAGTCCGCACTCGGCCGCGCTGTGCAGCAGATCGAGCGTCAATTCGGCAAAGGCGCCGTCATGAAGCTCGACGGCGACCAGAACCGCCCGATCGACGGGATCCCGACCGGTGCGCTCTCCCTGGATATCGCCCTCGGAGGCTACGGCGTGCCTCGCGGTCGCGTGATCGAAGTCTTCGGCCCCGAATCCTCCGGTAAAACCACGCTTACGCTCCACATGATCGCCAACGCCCAGCGGATGGGCGGCGTGGCAGCATTCATCGACGCCGAACACGCCCTCGATCCCACCTGGGCCCGCAAGATCGGCGTGAAGCTCGACGAACTCCTCGTCAGCCAGCCCGACACCGGCGAACAAGCTCTCGAAATCTGCGAACTCCTCGTCCGCTCCAACGCCGTCGACATCATCGTCGTCGACTCCGTCGCGGCTCTCATCCCCAAAGCCGAAATCGAAGGCGAGATGGGCGACAGCCACGTCGGTCTCCAAGCCCGGCTCATGTCCCAGGCACTACGCAAACTCACCGGGGCCATCAATCGCTCAAAGTGCATGGTCATCTTCATCAACCAGCTCCGCGAAAAGATCGGCGTCATGTTCGGCAACCCCGAAACCACGCCCGGCGGCCGCGCGCTGAAGTTCTACTCCTCCGTCCGCATCGACGTCCGACGCACTGGCTCCATCAAAGACGGCGAAATCGCCGTCGGTAACCGCACCCGCGCACGCGTCGTCAAAAACAAAATCGCCCCGCCCTTCCGCGACGCCGAGTTCGACATCATGTTCGACCAAGGCATCAGCTACGAGGGCGACGTCCTCGACCTCGCCGCCGCCGCCAACGTCGTCGACAAGAGCGGCGCCTGGTTCACCTACAAACAGACCCGACTCGGTCAGGGCCGCGAAAATGCCAAGAACTTTCTCAAGGAGAATCCCGAGCTCTGCGCCGAAATCCGCGCCGGCGTTCTCGACGCCCGCGGCATGATCAAGAACGCCAGCCCGGCCCCCTCCGCCGAGGTGTCAGAATGATCGACGGGCGGCCTTCTTCGTAACACGTTGATGATCCAGATCGGGTCGTTCGGCATGTTGGATCGAGGAACGTCTTGAGGGTCTTGACACGACTCACGCGGTGAATAGAGTGACGAGTCTCGGTCGGGCCGACAGGCACTGAAAGGTGGATGTTGGTTCAACTGGCCGGGGGCGTAGCTCAATTGGTTAGAGTACCGGACTGTCGATCCGGTGGTTGCGGGTTCGAGCCCCGTCGCCCTCGCTAAGCGAAAACCCCAGCGAATCGCACGAATCACCCGGATTTCTCCGGGTGTTTTCGTTTTTCCCAATCCCTCGCCGACTCGCACCGCCATGCGCCGGCCCACGCCGGGGGCACTCGGGTCATCGATGCTTCCGATTTGAAAGTCCGCCGAGATTTCTACCGCCTGCCCGGATCGCCTCGGCCTAGCCTTCTCTGCTTCAGGTGGTAGGAGGCTTCGGGTGTCGTTGCCCGATGCAGATCAACTCTTTGGATCGATTGGAGCAATCCGATGAACAAGTCGGCGATGAAATGGACGGCGATGGCGGGCGGGCTCGTGGTGGTCGGTTCGGTCTGGGCAGTGTCGCAGGCCGACTCGACGATCGTTCCCCTCGTTCAAACCCATGCGCAAGATTCGGTGCACGCTCTGGCAGGCGATGCCGCGGCCCCTGCCGGGTCAGCACATGCGACCGCAACGCTTGAACAACGCCTCGCCGCCGTCGAGCGTCGCGTCGAGACGCTTTCGGATCAACTCCTGAAAACCCAATCTCATCTTCTGGAACTCCAACGCCACCAACTCCACTCCAACGAGGCATCTGCAGTCAGCCCATCAACCCATCCGCCTCGCGAGCAGACCGACGTCCCGGCAGCGCCCGAAAAAAGTGACCCTCAAGTGACCTCCCCGTATGAAGGTCTTCCTGACGAGATCGCACGTCGACTTAGCGAGTTGCACCCCGAAGGCCGAATCGTCGAGCGTGGCCGCGACCAAGGCGACGGCTACTGGTGGTTCGAAATCCGCTCCGGTCGGCAACTCTTCGACGTCGAAATCACCGAACAAGGCGATGTCCGAAAAAATCGACCCGTCAGAGGCTAATCACCTTCCAAAAACCAACGTCGATCCGACCGCCCGCCAATCCCAGATGCATCTCAGATGCACTGTGCGTGCTTGCTGAAATCTCGTGAATTCTTCAGTCAACACAAGGCGGCGCGTGACCAGACAACACGCAATGAATGTTGCGTTGACTTCCGCTTCGTCATTGCAACGTCTCATTCCACGATCACACTGACGAGCGAGGCCAACATGAATCGCGTCTACTTTGATGTTACCTATTATCTCCCGCAATCCAGCTCACCCTCATCCACCGAGAATGTACCATCCTCCTCCGCGGCCACTCGCGTCGTCCGCGTGCAGGCCGGCGATGCCAAGTCCGCGCGAGAGAAAGTCGAGGCACTTGGATACGCCGTCCAAGACGTCCATCTTGCCGAGATCCGCGAGGCCGGCACGCTCGATCAGATGATCGAGCGGAGCACCAAGGCTCTCGCCACGGCTTCACCTCGCTCCGACTGGGCACGCCCCGCCATCATTTCCGCAGGGACACTCGTGGCGCTGCTGCTCGTCTGGGTCATCGTCGATTAACGGGCCGCCATGCTTTGGCGAGGGCAAAGGGTATGGGGTGTTGGGGATGGGGGAGGGCAAGGGGGATGGGGTCTTGGGTTTGGGGGATGGGGTGTGGGAAGACGAGGAGAGGGTATCGGAAGGCTCTCAGCGCATTTCTTCCCCCACCCCCAATCCCCCATCCCCCACACCCCCGACCCCGCTCGTCCCCCACCCCCCGAACCCCATCCCCCACGCCCCACTCTCCCCGTCCCGATAAAAACCATCGCTCGCGTGCTGGGCGGGCGGCTGGTTGCATATGCTGCGGCGCCCGGTCTTCCGGATGCAACGCCCGGTCTTCCGGATGCGGCGTCCGGTCTTCCGTATGCGGCGCCCGGTCTTCCGGATGCGGCGCCCGGTCTTCCGGATGCGGCGTCCGGTCTTCCGGATGCGGCGTCCGGTCTTCCGAATGTAACGCCCGGTCTTCCGGATGTGGCATTCGCACTTGCGTCCGCGGCATCCGCACTTGCGTCCCTGGCATTCGCACTTGCCCATGCGGCATTCGCACTTGCCCATGCGGCATTCGCACGCGCGAATGCTGCATATGGGCTTCCGTACGCAACGTTCGGGTTGATGATGTCATGGATTGGGCTTGTCCGTCCACTGGCATGGGTGATTGACGCCAAGGAGATGCGTAGGGTCCGGTGTACGCACCGGACCGTCGTTGCGTCGCTTGCGAAATGGTCCGGTGAATACACCGGACCCTACGCAGCTATTGGCAATGTGTCTGTCGACAACAGTCGCCCGAAAGAATCTGGGATGCACGATTTGATCGATTTGAGTAACATCCGAATCCAACGGTCCGGTGCGTACACCGGACCCTACCTGCTGTTTCCGCTCTTCCATCGCGCCGCCAAAGGTGCATTGCATGCACCCTACGCGCTCTTTCGATTCGTTGGGATGGTTCGAAATTCGAATCTATTTGATGGGTGCTGAGCCATGAAGCGAGTCGTAGTCATCAGTGGCATTGCACTCATTGGCTTGTTGGTAGGTTCGTGCTTCTATGAGAGATTCAAGCCGGCGAAGAAGTACGTTTTCATTTTTGACCTGCCGGTAGAATCGCCAATCGTGCTTCACGAAGATCCCAAGTTCGGTGTCAAACCCGTGCGTCGAGGTTCTTTTTACGTTTATGACCTACGCACGAGTCGGACGATCCAGTCGTTCAAGCCATTTTATACATGGCATCAAAACTGGTGGCTTCCGGCCGACGACGTGGCAGGACTGGATGACGTTGAGTTCGAAGATCTAGCGACTTCTTATCCGGGAGTCGTGAGGCGTAAAACCGCTAATGTCATCGAGCTTGCTGCACGTTGGAGGAATCCGTCAGCGGTCAAGGCTCAAGAGCAGCCTTGATCTGCTTTCCCCAATTGGAAGCGGACCGGACGAGTGATACGGGCTCGGAGATAGACGAAAGATTGACGAGCTCCCGAAATCTTCGCGTTGGGCTTAAGTCGAAGACACTTCGTGACGACCGCATGGACAGGTTCGAAGTCTGGTCGCTTCGATACGGATCGCGGGATGAGGACCACGCCTGGCTCTGTGTGGCGGTTAGTGGGTGGGACGTGGCGGGCTGGGCTTTCGCATGATGAAGAGGTAGTTGAAGCCGCGGAGGAAGTAGTTGCCCTCCTCGGCGGCCTTGCGGTAGTTGCCCATCTCGAGCGTGCGGTTGTGGCGGACGACGCTGACGATGTCGATCGGCTCGAAACCGATGTCGAGCATGATGCGAAAAAGCTCAAAGCCGATGGGATGAAACGTGCCTTTGCCCGAGCGATGCTCGTAACTGTCGCTGACATACAGGCCCATGGCGCGGCCTGGTTTGAGCACGCGGAGGATTTCGACAAAGACATCGCGCATGGCGGGGTAGTATTCACCGGAGCGGGCGGAGAGTTTTCCCAAGTCTCTTGGGTCATCTCCATAGTCGAGGTGGGTGGAGTATGGAGGATCGATGAAGACGAAGTCGACTTTGCCGGTGAGTTCGGGTGGGAGTTTGCGGGCATCGACGCGGAAGATGTCCTTGCGTTTGGGGTGCACGTCATAGCCGAGCGCGCGGCGACCCAAATCGCGGGCGACGTCCAGCGTCGTGCCCGAGCCGCAACAGGGATCGACGACCAGCTCGCCAGGTTCGGTGTAGCGCTGAAGCAGATTCCAGATGATGTAGCTGGGCGTCGCGCCCTTGTAGCCGGGGATGCCTTGGTGCGAATCGCCGTAGTCTTGGGATGGGTATTCCCAGAGCGTGGTGGGCTGGATGCGGAGCGGCGGCTTTTTGTGATGGGAACGGGCGGCGGGTCGGTCTGAGCGATCAGATCGTTCGAGTCGATCGGCATCGGATCGACGATGATCGGGATTGGGGCGGGGCGTGTGTCGTCGATCGGGCATGGGTGTGATCCCACGATGCGGCGGGCTGAGCGTCAAGTGGAAGGACCCGATGCGGCGGATTCGGGGCGGATCCCGGCGATTTCTGCGGCACTAAGATCGCACCGGATCAGCTCATTCAAAATTTTCAATTTCGAGGAAAAATCGCATTGTCCGCAAGTTAGCGCAATGCTAACTTGCCGGTTATGGGGCAGTCGATCGCTGCGGTCGACGCCCTCCATGTGGAAGCGCTTTTCCCGGAGTCGGAGGCGAGTGCCTTCGGTTGCATCTAAGAAAAACCAGTTGGAACAGGCGTTCGCAGCGGACTTTTACGGATGGGAGCGGTCATGTTGAATTCAGCACGCGCGGGCGTTGTGGCGATGGCGTTGGTGGTGGGCGGAGTGCTCAGCGCAGCTTCGGGGCAGACGATCAACATCGTGGGAGATCTCGGACCCGGCTTGATCGCAGGAACGCCTTCGAGTGCTCCGGGCACGACGTTCACCCAAGCCTTCACGCAGACCGCACCGGCGGGCAACGTTGCGTTCGATGTGATCGTTGCCAACGATCCCACCGGGACGATTTTCGACCTGACGATTACGAATCTTGTCTACAACGTCACCGCATTGAATTCCGCCGGCGCGGGCGATGTCACGGTGATCGTCGATCACACGTATCTCACGACCTCGCCCGGGCCTTATCTCGGAAGTCATTCGCTCTCAGGCTCGTGGACGAGTGGCCCGATGTCGGCGGTGCAGGTCGATACGATCATGGACTTCGGCGGGGCCAACATCATGATCCCCTCGCTGACCGCCACGGTCTCACCGTTCGCGCTCGGTCCGAGCACCAACACCGCACCAGGCATCACGACCGGCATCTTCAATATCCGCGCGATCCTGCGACTCCATTCCGACGGCCTCGGCTCGATCTCGTTGCCGACGAGCTACGATATCTCCGTGCAGGCCATCCCCGAGCCGGCCACGCTCTCGATCCTCGCGGGTGCTGCGCTCATCGGACTGCGCCGACGTCGGGCCTGAGCCCAACGGCCCGGGACCTCCTGTCGACCGAGTCCGGCCCCGGCATCTCGACGCATTTCGCAAACTCGATAGAGTGGAGGCATCATGGGAAACCGATTGCCTCCGCTCTTTCGTGACATCAGCTTTCACGCTCAACACTCGCCCATCGGCGCTTTTGCAAGCTTTACCTGCGGCCAATTCGGATCACGCGGCGGGTTCGGACTCGAAATCGGAAAGCCGGGCAATCAAAACATCTACATCGGCATCAAATCAGGCGATCGCTCGAGTAACGGTCCCGTCAAAGTCCTTCCCTTTTTCGAAGGTGCATCATCCAACGAGGCCGGACGCTACGACGTCGAACGCGCAGCAGGACCCGCCGAGGCTCATACCACACCCAAGTTCCCGACCTATCAGCCCAGCGAGATTCGCCGACATTACGGCTGGGCCACCGACGCATGGAAGACCGACGACTTCGAATTCGCGATCTACACCCCATTCCTCCAAATCCCCGATCTCCATCGCACAAGCGTCGGCGAATGGGATCGCGCGCTAATCCCCGCAATCTATGCAACGCTCACCGTCGACAACACACGCGGCACAACTTCCAAGACCGCGTTCTTCGCCATGCAATTCGCCGAGGCGGGCGTACGCATGATCCCAACGATCGATGATTCGAGCAGTGGTTCAAGCCTAGGCTCGACTGACGATTCAATCCGTTGCGGGTTCGCCTTCCGCAGAAAGTTCGGCATCTCCGCCCGCTGCATCGACAGTCAACGGAACCATGACCTCGATCCGCGGCACGAACCATCGGCCCATCCGATCGACGGTCGCCCGTTCGGATTCAATCGCTTTGACCTCGAAAGCGGCATCAAAGACCCCGTCCCTCACCAACTCGGCTCCGTCCCCGGCATCGGAATCACCGTCCCGCCCGGCCAATCACGCACTCTTGCCATCGGTATCGGATTCTTCTTCGAAGGCATCGCCACCACTGGACTCGAAGGAGACTACTTTTACTCGCGTGCCTATCGATCTCTCGAACACGTCCTCGACAGCGCCTTATCCAACATCCAACACGCCATCGATGCGGCACATCATCTCGACGAAAAACTGCTACGCTCAACACTGTCCGCTGACCAGCAATTCCTCATCGCCCACGCCACGCGCAGCTACCACGGCAGCACCCAACTTCTCGACGTCGGCGGGGAGCCGTACTGGATCGTCAACGAGGGCGAATACTGCATGCTCAACACGCTCGACCTCAGCGTCGACCAGGTCTTCTGGGAACTCGATCAACATCCGTGGGTCGTCAAAAATCTGCTCGACAACTTTGTGAGGCATTACAGTTACGTTGATCAAATCAAAGTCCCCAAGGCAAGCGCGATTCAGCTGATGGGAAAGCAGGCAGTCGATAGTCCGGATGTGATGAACACGCCCCGAACGCTCGGCACGACGATCGGAATCGAGCATTACGACATCAGGCCCGGCGGAATCAGCTTCTGTCACGATCAGGGCATCCACAACAACTTCAGCCCCCAAGGCAGAAGCAGCTACGAACTGCCCGACCTCGTCGGTTGCTTTAGCCACATGAGCGGCGAAGAACTTTGCAACTGGATCCTCATCGCCGCTGTCTATGTTGCTCGCACCGGCGATCTCGAATGGGCACGCGCCAACGAACACATCATCGAAGCCTGCCGCACCAGCCTGCGAAATCGCGCTGACGATTCAGGCATCATCGTCTACGACTCGCTCCGCTGTCAGAGCGGTTCGGAGATCACGACGTACGACTCGCTCGACCACTCGCTCGCGCAAACGCGCAGCAATCTCTACATGGCCGTCAAAGCCTGGGCGAGCCTGCGCGGACTTCTGCATCTACGGCAATCACTCGGACATGCCGACGCATCCGACGCCTCAAAATCCATCATCGATCAAGCACAACGCGCCGCACGCACCGTTGTCAAACACGCGAATCCCGATGGCGTGATCCCCGCAGTCTTCGAAGCCGAAAATCCGGGGCATGCAAGTCGCATCCTGCCCGCCGTCGAAGGGCTCCTCTATCCGCAATTCTGGAACGAGGACGTTCGCAACACCGCACCCGAACTCGTCAAAATCCTCAAGCATCACACGCTCGCGCTGCTTAAAGACCCGCAACAACGAAACCTCTTTCCCGACGGTGGACTACGACTCAGTTCCACCAGCGCCAACTCCTGGATGAGCAAAATCGCGATCTTTCAGCATGTCTGCCGCTCGGTGCTCGGACTCGAGGCAGACCCGGAGATCAAGTCGATCTTCGACCGCGCCGACGCCGCCCACGTCGGCTGGATGCTCCATCCGATCAGCGCGTACTGGGCATGCAGCGACCAATTCGTCGACGGCATCGCACGCGGAAGCAAGTACTATCCGCGGATCATCTCATCCGCACTCTGGATGCGCGAACACGCAGTCCACCTGCAACCGACGACCTGCAACTGAGAACTGACGACCAACAACCGCAAACGCGCCTTCACGGAATCACGATCGTCTTGCCCGCCGGGAAGTTACGCTCGGACAGGCCGGGGTTGGCTTGAAAGATACGCGGAAACTGCTTGCCATCTCCGTAGTATCTGACCGCAAGGCTCCAGGCGGTGTCGCCTCTGGCGATCGTGTGCTGACGCGCAGCTGCGGGCGCGGCCGGTGCGACAGGCGCTGGCTCCGGAGCAACATACTCCGGCGCTGCCGGCGCAGTACTGTTCATCTCGACCATCCCGCCACTCGTCGCCCCGGTTCCGTAAGACGCGTTGTCAAACGACGACGAACCGACATCCAAAACATCATCACCGGTCGCTGCACGACCGGACTTGGTGCCGGTGCTGCATCCGATGGCCGTCATCATCGTACCGATCGCGATGCATCCCACCGCCGCCCGTGTCAGTTTCTCGTGTTGCATGTCTTCGCCTCCATGAAGATTCAGCTAGCGCTCGCCTCTCGGGCCGGATTCTTCATCGAATCCACATCTGCCCGAGTGCGGAAGCTAGAAACAAAACATCCCCGAAAGTGAAAAAACTGCAAGTCCGCGGATTTACCATGCAACTTACGTGCGCCTAGCGTGTCTAATCGATGCCCGAAGGGATCTCTGCATGAACAACCTACGACGCATCGCGCCTCTTTTCGGAATCATGACCTTTGTTGCACTCGCGGGCCAGGCGATCGGAGTTGGTCAGTCTGGCGTAACATCAACGATCGAGAATTCACCCGCTTTGCCGATGGCCCTGCAATCCGAACCAAGCCAGGCGAGGGCACACGCCTCAGTCGAAGTCATCAGCGACGCGACCGCGCTTGTCCCGGGAAGCACTCGAACCCTCGCTCTCATCTTCACCATTCAGAACGACTGGCATCTCTACAAACCCGATCCTGTCAGTCCCGGCATGGAGCCCAAACTCAAACTCAAAGCCCCCGCGGGCATCACCGCAGGCCCGCTCCGATTCCCCCCGGCCGTCATTCACAAAAGCGCCGCGGGCGATGAACAGGTCTACTACGGCTCGCTCGTACTCCTTGTTGATCTAACTGTCGATCCGACTCTGAGTCTCGGACAGTCCGTCGAACTCGAGCTCGATGTCCGTTGGGTGGTCTGCACCGAAGATCAGTGCATTCCAGAAGGTCAGAAGCTCACCTTAAGTCTCCCCGTCAAAACGTCCGCCGACCCCGTTCGGGCAGACGAATTCGCCAAGTGGCAGGAAGTTTCCAAGCCCATCGATTGATTGAATGCCTAGAATGTACAAATGCGTGACGCGGCGTCGCGCGGTTTTAACTCGTTCACCCTTTCTCTTGGAGGTCTCTGATGAAACGTTTCGCACTCGCTCTGGCGCTGCTCGTTGCAGCCGGTCTTTCGTTCACCGCCTTTGCGCGGGAAGACAAGAAGCAAGATCATGGTCACGATCACGCCCACGCCGAACTCGGCAAGCCCGCACCCGATCTGACACTCATCGATCACAACGGCAACACTGTCAAGCTCAGCGACTTCAATGACAAAGTCGTCGTGCTCGAGTGGTTCAACGACGGTTGCCCCTTTGTCGTCAAGTTCTACAAGGAAGGCCACATGAACAAGTGGGCCGAAGCCTACGCACAAAAGGGCGTCGTCTGGCTTGCCATCAACAGCACCCACAACTCCGACAATGCACACAACAAGAAGGTCGCTGAGAAGTGGAACATCAACCGCCCCATCCTCAACGATCAAGCAGGCGTCGCTGGCGATCTCTACGAAGCCACCCGCACCCCGCACATGTTCGTCATCAACAGGGGCGTCCTCGTCTACCGCGGCGCCATCGATGACAAGCCCAGCGCCGACGCCAACGACATCGCCGGCGCAACCAATTACGTCGCCAAGGCACTCGATGAAGTCCTCGCCGGCACCGCCGTCAGCACACCCGATACCAAGGCCTACGGCTGCACCGTCAAGTACAAGAAGTAATCAAGGTACGCTGAGCTGACGCGAAGTACACTGCTTCCGCCATCTCACAACATTGATCAAGGAAGAACCCGACGAGCAGTTGAGTCTCGTCGGGTTCTTCGTTTTCAGATCTCGATGCTCCACTCGATCGGCTTGCTTCAACGGATCAACCCGCCGCACGAAGGCCACGCGTCTCGCTGCTCAGGCTGATCCGATCGCGTCCGCCCTTCTTGCTCACATACAACGCCGCATCAGTCAGCGCGATCAGGTCAGCAGCGCTGGTCGGACGATTCTGGCTCACGCAAGCCGCGCCTATCGACATGCTCATCCCGCGATCCTTCTTCAACAGATTCGCAGTCTGGCGTCGATAGTCTTCACGAATCCGCTCCACCAATCGTGACGCCTCGCCGCTGTCGATGTGAGGCAGCAACAACACAAACTCATCGCCTCCATACCGCGCCGCCACGTCACTCTTTCGCACCGATCGACGCAGAATCTCACCAACAATCACCAGCACCTGATCACCCACCTGATGCCCGTATCCGTCGTTGAGCTGCTTGTATTCATCCAGATCGATCAGAACACACGTCAAATCCGTGTTGTAACGCGAACTCTCAGCAAAAAGCTGCTCCACAACCACATTGAAGTGCCGACGATTAAACAAACCCGTCAACGCATCCGTCGCAGCCATCTGTTCGACCTTCTGAAGCGCGCCTTCCAGTTGCTGATTCGTTTGCTGAACGCTCACAAGACTCGATTCAAGCTCACGCCTCAGCATTGCGTTCTCTCTTGCCAACTTCGCAACCGCCAGATTCTTCTCGACAACAAGCGGAATCGTGAAAAAATAATTCTCCACCTTCACAATGTAGTCCGTCGCACCATTCCGAATCGCATCGGCGGCAAACGCACTGACATTCTCGCCTGTCACCATGATCACCGGCGTATCGCACCGCTGCCGAATCTTGCCCAACAGCTCAAGCCCATTGCAGTCAGGGAGATTCCAGTCGCACAAAATCAGATCAAACGCCTCAAGCGGCTGCGCGAGTGCTTCAACGCCATTGCCCGCCTGCACCACGCACCCCATGCCGAAGCGGTCCTCGAGCACCTCGCGACAGAGGTCTCGCTGGTCGGCGTCGTCATCGATGAGCAGCAGTCGTGTATTGTTCACTTGGTTCCGGGCCTGTTTCGCCCGCCTTCTAATGGCCTATTCATCACCCGCATCTCACTCGGGCATCTCGCATCTCCGTCGTCTTTCGACTCTTCCGCTTCCACTCGTCATCCGGCTTGACGCAGGTCGGCGGCGTGTCGGTGCAGCTTCAGCCAGTAGCCCGTGCTCTGCAGCACGTCCTGGAGAAATCGCCCGGCATCCGCAGGCTTCACGGTGTAGCTGTTCGCCCCATACCGGGCCGCCTGAGCCACCACCGCCGCGTCTTCCACGCCACTGAACATCACCACCGGAACATCACGCAGCTTCGGCTCTTCTCGAATCCGGCGCAGCGTCTCAATCCCGTCCATACGCGGCATCTCCACGTCCATGAAGATCAGCGAAGGCTTCTGACCGATCGCAAGCTGCTGCTGTAAATACAGCAACGCCGCCATCCCGTCGGGCATCTCAGTGATGCTCGGCTTGATGCCGCTCTCCTCAATCGCGTCACGCACGAGCGCACGGCAATCCGGATCGTCATCGACCAAAAGCACCGCGACCTCGCTCTCTTTTCCAATGGGCTTCATTTCATCCGACATGCAAACACTCCCTTAAGCCGCAGCCGCAAAACCGGATCCTCGGTCCGCGCCAGTCGACTCTGACCTCTCATCCGACGACTCCTCGCCGTCGCTTGATTGTTGATTCAGCTCCACGCCCATCGGATTGAGCGCGGGCACAAACTTGCCGTTGATCGTGAAACGGAAGGTCGTCCCTTCATTCACTCGACTCTCCACCCAAATCCGACCGCTGTAAGTCTCGATGATGCTCTTCACGCTCGCCAGACCCACACCCTTGCCTGCCGTCTTCTGCGTTGTCTCGCTGCGACCACGACGGAACACAAAGAACACCTTGTCGATGTCCTCCGGCGCAATTCCCGTACCCGTGTCACGCACCCAGAACTCAACCTCCGACGCATCCACTCGCGCTCCAACGTGAATCTCACGCGTCGGACGCTCGCCCATGTACTTGATCGCGTTGTCGATCAGATTCTGGAACACCTGCCGAATACGGCCCTTCTCCGCCCAGAGCGGCGGAAGCACGCTGTCGATCATCAGATCAATGTGCCTCGTCTTCAGATCGTTCTCAAACAAACCACGCAGATCCCACATCATCGATTCGAGATCCACCTTCTCAAACGTCTGCCGACGCGTCTTGATACGTGAAAGTTCCAGCATCTCATTGATCAGGTCCGTCTCAATCTCCACGTTCTTCTTGATGCGATCCAATCGCTGCAGCACGTCCGCCGGAAGATCCTTGTTCTTCATCAGCAACATCGACACCATCCCCCCGATGTTGCGAAGCGGAGCATTCAAGTCGTGGCTGACCGCACGCAGAAAATCCTCCTTCTCCGCGATCTCACTCTTGAGACGCTGCGCCGCAACTTCGAGCTGGCCCGTCCGCGCTACGATCGTCTGCTCCAGCGTCCGATTCGTCCGCTCTAGCTCCGCGTTCGCGACCGCGACCTGCTGCTGCTGAACCACCAGCGTTTCAATCAAATCATTGAACGCACCCGGAAGCCCGCCGAGTTGGGCATCGTCACGCTCGTCGGCTCGAACATCCGACTCTCCCGAAGTGATCCTTCGTACCGCCACGATCAACCGCTTGAGTGGCTTGACGATGTTTCTCACCAACATCCACGCCACACCCACCGCAAGCAATCCCACGCCAGTTCCAACAGCCACCATCCACTGCTCTACAAACGCGTTGTATACCTGCAGCTCACGCGTCGAAACACGCACCACAACATCACCCACCCCCTCGCTCGCCTTCCCGGACTGACGAAGTTGCCAACTGATGCGGTCAATCACCGGAGCTGAAGCCTGAGCATACAAATCCGAAATCTTCACCCGCTCAGACTTCGCCTTCTCCAAATCATCCCCAAAGAGCTCCGCGAGCTTCCCCTCCGCTTCAGGCACGCCCGCATACGCGATCAATCCGCCCTTGGTATCGAAAAAGGCAATCTCAGACGCACGACCCGCTTCGATCAATGCCATCGCGCTTGCCTCAAGCGCCTCGCGATCGCGATCCCTCGCGTATTGCGGCATGCTCGCCGCCAACGTGCTGGCGATCGACCACGTGTCCATCCGAAGCTGATCACGAAATCGCTCGTGCGCGTCACGGGCAAACGTCAATCCAGTAATGCTCAGCGATGCCAGAAGCACCGCCGTAAATCCGAGGATCAATCGACGCTGCACACCACCCAAACCATATCGCCTTCGCCTCGTTGTCGTTACTGACAACGGCGCGATCGTCGACGCCTTACGCAGAGGCTCGGGGGTCGGGGTCGGCTTCCACTTTCTACGAAAGATCGACCTTCGCTTCGGCTTTCCACGCTGAAGCTCCTTCAATTCCTCCTGAACACGCTCACTCGCCTGGCTTGCGGCCCGCGCGGCAACGACCTTTGATCCCGACATGCAAAGTTTCGATCCAGTCGAAACGACTCCCGCTTCCGGCATCGACGGAGGCTGCTGCACTACGCGGTCGCTCGGTCCAACTTTCGATCCAAACTCAAACGCAGGTGTTGCAGCATCCGCTCGCACCACGCCCAACGCAGGCACACCAGATAACGCCGCGGAAGACCCCAAGGAGTTCGACTGACTCGCTGTAGCCGCTTGACTCGCTGTAGCCGCTTGACTCGCCGTGGGCGCTTGACTCAGCGTGGTCGCCTGACCCGGCATGGGCGCAATGCCCAACGACTCAATCGACGCTCCGACAGTTGAACTGCCCGATGACGCCGTGGCTTGATCCGATCCCGATGGCTTGGCAAAGAGACTCACGTCCCTGACTTCGGTCCAATCGAGCCGTCGCTTCACTCGCCAGACATTTCCACCACACGAATCTCCACGTCCGATTCTCGTTCGATCCGCACATCCAAACCCACCAACACCCGACCGTCCGGTAATCGCACCACGTCCTGCATCAATCGCCCTGCAAGCGTGGCTCGAACCTCGCCTGCACCCAATTCACTCACTTCAATCAAGCCGACCGGACCTCGCGCAACCTCGTCCGGACGAACCCGCAACCTCACCCGATCCGATAACGCCCTCACCTTCAACGACCCCGTCGACTCATCAAAACCATCCCCATCCGCATCTCCAACCGACCGCCTCAATATCACACACGAATCCTCCAGCGGATCCACACGCCATCCACCATCAACCGCCAACTCACCGCTCGGCCAACGCACCAAGTGTCGATCCACGCTCTGACGCTGCCCCCTCGCATTCTCAAAGACAACGCGCAGTCTACTCAACTCCACCACCCGCCAACCCGAATTCACCAAATCCCACGACGCAATCCTCACCCGACGATCCATCAAATCCCCATCCGCCCCGCCATCACCATCCAACTCCGCTGACGGCCTTCGTCGGAACACTTCCCACCCCCGCTCCGTCCGCTCTACCACAAACCCATCCGCAGATTCCATAAACACCCGACCCGGATCTGCCAGCAACACATCATCAACATCCACTATCTCGTTCCCCACATTTTCGACCTCCATCACCAAGCGCGCCGGATCCGGAAGATCTCGGATCGAAAGC
This sequence comes from Planctomycetaceae bacterium, assembly GCA_027487775.1. Classification (GTDB taxonomy): domain Bacteria; phylum Planctomycetota; class Phycisphaerae; order Tepidisphaerales; family Tepidisphaeraceae; genus JAIYCY01. The sequence continues at coordinate 167,118 of JAIYCY010000029.1, read as the reverse complement.
CAGAGCCGTTGACGCCCCGATCCATCCAATCGCGCAGCTTCGATCTCCCGATCCTCCGCGATCCAACGCACCTCAACCGACATCGCTTCACCTACCGCCGACACATGCACGCCCGCCAAGCTCCATCGACCCGGAAATGCCCGACCGAGCATCGCAGCACCAATCCGCATACGAACTGATGCACCGGGCCTCAGTCGAAGCGATCCCTCACCCATCCACGAAGACCCCGCCGGCGATGCCTCTACCGCCCCTTCCACAAACGGACGCCACACACCCGAACTCTCAAAATCAAACACCGTCGTGAACGGCACCCCCCACAAATTCACCCGCTGACCCACCTGCGAATCTACGTCTCGATTCGCACGCTGATTCCCCTGCTCGCCCACCTGCCCCACATGCCATGCGCTCACATCTCCGCCGTCCGGCGCGCCCGACTTGTCCAACGCGCCCGACTTGTCCGGCGCGCCCACTGCACCCAATACATAGGTCGCACGCATCGCCATCCAACCAACCATCCACATGCACAAACAACGCACGACGGGCCGCACCTCCGGCCAACCGCTTCGCTGCGCCGCTCCACCATTCGAAGCATGCGCGCGTCGTCGCGAACGATGTTCATCAACTCCAAAGACTCGTCCCATGATGTGCACCCCGCCACCATCCGACACACGGGCAAGTTTCGCAAGCCCGACACAACTCGAGCAACATCCCAGAATCATCCACGCCGAAATCCCAGGACAAACCATCCTCTCAGGCGCATCCAGCATCCGACTCGGCGGGCGTCATGTCGTTGTCGACTCCCTCGTCTTTAGAAACTTCGTCGATCAAAATCACATCCTGAGCTTCCGCGCCAACGAAAATCAGCACGCCGAAGACTGCAGACTCACCAACTCCGTCTTCGAATCCCCAATCTCAACCGACAACGACGCCGATCGCAGCTCCTACTGGGTCAGCATCTACGGCAAACGCAACCGCGTCGATGATTGCTCATTCGTCGGCAAACGGACACACAGCCCAACGCTCACCGTCTGGGTCAACACCGACAACACTGAATTCCCGATGACGGCGTAGGACGTTTTGAGAATTGGAATCCGTCGAGAATTGGTTTCATTCGAGAACTGCGACCAAACAAAAAGAACCCGAGACTGAGTCTCGGGTTCCTTGTATTGCTTGCCGTTACTGTCACAAGACCCACAAATGTGGGACTTGGCATTATTTGGCAGGTGAATAGTCGGCGCCGTTCCATGATGTTGCCATCATGGTTCTCTTGCGAACGAGGATGTGCTGACGTGTATCGGGCGGGGATCGCTCCCCGGACGATGAACCAATCTGTGAGGGACTGATTCAAGGTACACCCGATCTAAGAAATCCCTTAGAAAGGAGGTGATCCAGCCGCAGGTTCCCCTACGGCTACCTTGTTACGACTTAGTCCCAGTCACCGAGCCTGGCTTAGGCACCACTGTAATGTGGCGACTTCGGCCATTCCCGGCTCCCATGACTTGACGGGCGGTGTGTACAAGGCTCAGGAACACATTCACCGCGGCGTAGCTGATCCGCGATTACTAGCGATTCCAACTTCACGGAGGCGAGTTGCAGCCTCCGATCTGAACTGGGGCGACTTTTATGCGATTTCCACCGCCTCGCGGCATTGGTTCGCTTTGTGGTCGCCATTGTAGCACGTGTGTGGCCCTGGGCATAAAGGCCATGCGGACTTGACGTCATCTCCACCTTCCTCCGGTTTGACACCGGCAGTCCCACTAGAGTCCCCGGCTTTACCCGCTGGTAACTAGTGACAAAGGTTTCGCTCGTTAAGGGACTTAACCCGACATCTCACGACACGAGCTGACGACAGCCATGCAGCACCTGTTCTTGTTGTACCCCGAAGGGCCTACTCGGCTTTCACCAAGATAATCCAAGAATTTCAAACCCAGGTAAGGTTCTGCGCGTTGCTTCGAATTAAACCACATGCTCCACCGCTTGTGTGAGCCCCCGTCAATTTCTTTGAGTTTTAGCCTTGCGACCGTACTTCCCAGGCGGTCCACTTAACGCTTTCGTTTCAGCCATAAGAACGTCAGAGTTCCTACGACCTAGTGGACATCGTTTAGGGCCAGGACTACCGGGGTATCTAATCCCGTTTGCTCCCCTGGCTTTCGTGTCTCAGTGTCAGTATGCCCCCAGCGACCCGTCTTCACCACAGGCGTTCCAGATGATATCTACGCATTTCACCGCTCCACCATCTGTTCCGGTCGCCCCTGAGCACCTCAAGACACCCAGTATACCAAGCAGTTCCACAGTTAAGCTGTGGGATTTCACAAGGTACTTAGGCATCCGCCTACACACGCTTTAAGCCCAGTGATTCCGCCTAACGCTTGTAGCCTCTGTATTACCGCGACTGCTGGCACAGAGTTAGTCGCTACTTCCTCTGGGATAGATCAGAACTTTCTTATCCCTGACAGCTGTTTACATCCCGAAGGACTTCATCCAGCACGCGGCGTCGCTCCGTCACACTTTCGTGCATTGCGGAAGATTCGTTACTGCAGCCCCCCGTAGGAGTCCGGGCAGTGTCTCAGTCCCGATGTGGCCGGCCGACCTCTCAGTCCGGCTAGGCGTCGAAGGCTTGGTAGGCCGTTACCCTACCAACTACCTGATACCACATCGCCCGATCCCTCACCGGTTGCCCTTTGAGATCCCACTGATGCCAGCAGGATATGTCATCTGGTATTACCCAACCTTTCGGTTGGCTATCCCAGAGTGAGGGGTACGTTAGCGATGCCTTACTCACCCGTCCGCCACTGTGTATTGCTACACCGTACGACTTGCATGTCTTAACCACGCCGCCAGCGTTCAGGCTGAGCCAGAATCAAACTCTTCAATTAAATTTCTTGGACCCTCATCATCCTCCAGCATGGCGTTACACCATGACTTACAGTTTCAGTTGAGGGGTTATCCTCGAAACGAGTTTGAACACCGTACCGCATAAGACATGCAGCACGGGTGCTTTACTGACCGACAGGTGACTAAACCCGCCGATCAGGCACGACACCCGAAGGCACCGTGCATTTTTTGCAAGACTCAAACATCCAAACACGTTGGCTTAAAATTGCACACGAGAGGATGTTTGATTTCGGCGTGAGCAAGCTCACGCCTGGATCTTATTCCTCGATCTACATCTCAGACCCGGGCTTTGACACCCAAACCTGAGAACTCATCGAGGCCACATCCTCGCGGCGTTCCGACTATTCACTTGCCAAAGAACACACGACACCCACTTGCCAAACCCGATCATTCCACCGGGCCACCAACTGGTTGTCGCTAATCGAATCCGCCGGATTTCTCCGACAACTTCGTTCGCGTTCGATCGAGACTGACAAACCCTTTCAGCCACTTGGCTGCGTCGTCATTCCCGATCGCGGGTCGCAGAGGATATCGACCTCTTCGCCCTTGTCAAGTCGTCGCGTTGCTTTTTTGTTTCGGTCGTCTCTTTTCTTGCAGACGACACCGAAACAGCAAACGATGACGACAGACAACCTTGCAACCCGCATAAGCCTATCGGCCGGACAGGTCACTCGGCGTGGAACCGGGCCGACTCCGTCGGCTTACCGATCCCGTCAGATTCGGGGTTGAATATCCCTCGGCATGGAACCGTCTGCCCGCAGCATTCAATCTCTTGAAAGCCGCTCGATGCATTCGGTCGAGGGACGAAACCATCCGAGGCCATCAGACTCGTTTCCGATTGGCCGTCGGACATCCGCGATCAACTGACAAGGGCGATTATGTCCGCCTCGCAAGCCGTGTCAAGGTTGTGTCAAGATCATCCCCCGAACCAGGCCCTGTTCATTCGTCGTTAATCACTGACAAATCATCGATTAGAAGATTTTTTGCCCCTCGATGATTTTCCCGTCGGCGCTTTCGACAGGCCTGTCGATTTCGGCCCCGAAGCCGCCTTCGAGCCCCCTTTTGACTTCTTCGCCGACTTCCCGCCCGGGCCCCGGCCTGTCGATCCTCGCGTTGCAGGAGCCCCCACGTCCGATCCGCCCGAATCAGGCCGACCCGACGATCTCACGCGGCTCGAATCCGCGTTCCTCTGCACTCCCTTGCCGCGAACTGCTCCTACGCCGGTCCTGCTCCCTTCGACCGATGATGCGCCCGCCGACTTGCCTCCACCCGACCTGCGACCGCCCGCCTTGCCCGCCCGTTCGTGGCTCTGCTTCAGCAGAATCCGTACCGGCACATCCGTGAACGGCAACAACTCCCGGAACCGATTCGCCATGAATCGCTGATAGTTGTTATCAAAGTATTCCTCGTTGTTCACAAACAACACGATCGTCGGCGGGCTCGTTTCCGCCTGCGTCACGTAATACACCTTCGGACGCCTGTTCCCCGGCGCGCTCGGCGGCTTCTCGTCCAACACCACACGCAACGCCTCGTTCAGCTTCGCCGTCGATACACGCGTCGTCGCCTGCTTGTGCAGCTTTCTCGCGTCATCGATCAACGACTGGATCTTACGCCCGTCTTTCGCCGTCACATACTTGATCGGCGCAAACTGCAATCCACGCAATTCGCCCCTCACATACGTTTCATACTTCTCCCTCAATTCATTCTCATCAAATTTAGAATTCCTCGGAACCTGCTCGATCGCCTGCTCTCTCGCCAAATCCCATTTGTTAAACACCAGCAAGACCGGCTTCGCCTGATCCATGATGTACTGTGCCAGCTTCTTGTCAGGCTCACTCACCGCCGCCAACGCGTCCATCAACATCACCACCACATCCGCACGCCTGATCGAGCGCTGCGCACGATGAAAACTATAAAACTCAATGTCGTCATTCACCATGTGACGCTTTTTCCGCACCCCCGCCGTGTCGATCACCACCAGCGTCTTGCCGTCCTTCTCGAATCGCACGTCCACGCTGTCACGCGTCGTCCCAGGAACCTCACTCACGATCACCCGATCCCCACTCTCACCAAACGCCTCTGCGATCGCGTTCACCAGCGTGCTCTTGCCTGCGTTCCGCTTCCCCACCACCGCCAAATGCAGCTCCGGCTCGGGTATCTCCCGCGGCGCTTCACTCAAATCAACATTCGCCTCTATCAACTGTGGTATCTTCGCCAGGTTGTGCCCCGTCGTCGCACTCACACCTAATGGCGTGCCCAAACCTAATCTCGCAAAATCACCCAGCGATCTTTCATACTTCTCGCCATCCGTCTTGTTCGCGATCAACACGACCTTCAGGCTCTGCTCACGTAACAGCCGCGCAATCACGCGATCCTCTTCCAACAATCCCGCGTGCGCATCCACCACAAAAACCACCAAATCCGCCCGCCCCATCGCAAGCTCGATCTGATGCCGGATATGTGTCGTGAGCCCCTGCGCATCATCAAACCCATAGCCCCCCGTATCCACCAATTCCACATAATGATCCGCCAACTGGTATGGCACGGAAATCCGATCCCGCGTCACGCCGGGCATGTCCTGCACGATGCTCTGTCGCCGACGCAGCAGCGCGTTCATCAACGACGATTTCCCCACATTCGGCCGACCGACAATGGCTACCACTGGCATTCGCATCGCCTGATCCTACGCGAATACCCCGCCGCCGTCGCCCCACAATTGCACCCCGAGCCAACCCACTCCACACCCCGGCAAGACCCATGATGGGTGACCGATCGACGCCACAAAGGCGATACGTCAACTGCGCCAACGTCGACACAGACATTCGGCTCTGGCAACATACAAACGGACCGATCTGGCAAGTCAGCTTTTTGTGGTTCGACAGCCGATCCGGCGCCGGGCCAGCCATTCGATGTCGGTCTGATGCTTCAGAACTGTTTTCGGTTTCCGTTGTCCGTCGGTCGCTGGAGGCCGCGCGCGACTGAATGCCCCATCACCTTCAAATCAAAAGAACCCGCACTGATGCTGCCGTGACCTCAGACAGCAGGCGTTCCAAATCGAAAGACCAATCACGAGACCAATCGCACACCAAATCGCCCAGGCATGATCCGTTGCCGTTCGGGATCGACACGGCGTGGGACGGGGATAAGCCCGAAATGCTTCAGGAAGGACTCAACCTTCCGCGCACACAACCCGCCGCGACACAATCCCATCTCTCCCACACCACCACATTCACACCCCATCGCGAATGCTATGCCTTGCCGGACGAAGTCACGGCTTGCCGGATGAAGTCACGGCTTGCCGGATGAAGTCACGGCTTGCCGGACGAGGTCACGGCTTGCCTGACGAAGTCACGGCTTGCCGGATGCCCCGCCCAGTTCGAAGGCGTCGTGCACGATCTTCAACGCCTTCGGGCCGTCGTCACGTTTGATGATGCAGCTGATCTTGATCTCGCTCGTCGTGATGTTGTCGATGTTGATCTTCGACTGCGCTAACGCCTCGAACATCCGCTGCGCCACACCCGTGTGCGAGCGCATCCCCACACCCACCACGCTCACCTTCGCAAGATCGGTCGCGTAGTCGGCGTGGCACGTCCCGCCGAAGCCTTTGACCAAACCGTCGACCGCCTGCCTGATGTCGTGCAGATCGCCGTGCTCCACCGTGAAACTGATGTAAGCATTGCCCTCGCGATCCAGCGTCTGGATGATGTCATCGACGACCACGTTCGCCTGCGCGATGGCCCCAAACACCCGCGCCGCCACGCCCGGCACGTCCGGAATCTCGCGCACCGTCACGCGGATCAAATCCTTTTTCAATGCCGCCCCTGATACCACAATGTTTTCCATGTTCGGTGTCTCCGAGACGATCCACGTCCCTTCATTCTCGTTCTGACTGTTCCGCACGTGCAGCGGAACCTTGTACTTCTTCGCAAACTCCACCGCCCGCGTCTGCAACACACTCGCACCCAAACCCGACAACTCCAGCATCTCGTCGTAGCTGATCCGCTCGATCTTGCGGGCGTTGGGAACGATGCGCGGGTCGGCGGTGTAGATGCCGTCGACGTCGGTGTAATTCTCGCAAACATCTGCGCTGAGGGCTGCGCCGAGCGCGACAAGCGTCGCATTCGATCCCCCGCGGCCGAGCGTGGTGATATCCCCCTCGGGCGTCACACCCTGAAATCCCGCAACGATCACAATCCGACCCGCGTCGAGCGCGTCAAGCATGCGCTTCTTATCTATCGACTGAATCCGCGCCTTGGAGAAACTCGCATCCGTCACCAGACCGATCTGACCCCCGGTCAGACTGATCGCCTCGGCGCCCTGCGCGTGGATCGCCATCGCCATGAGCGCGATGGTGACCTGCTCGCCGGTTGAGAGAAGTTGATCCATCTCACGCTTGGGCGGTTGGATTTCCCTTCCACCAAACGTGCAAACACTCTTGGCCAGATCCAGAAGATCATCGGTGGTATCGCCCATGGCGCTGACCACCACGACCACCTTGTGTCCCGCACGCTGCGCCGCAAGCGCTCGCGCAGAGGCACGGTGGATCCGCTCCGCATCAGCGACACTCGTGCCGCCGAACTTCATCACGATCAAACCCATCGAACTTTTTCCCTCGCTCAAAACGAGCCGAGCATCCTAAAGCCCCTCCTCCCAATTCTCAAAATCATCCAACAACGCCTGATAAAAATCGGCGTGTCCCGCAACAGAACCCAGCTCGCACCACGCACCACGCACCACGCACCGTCAAACCGCACATGCAATCAGGTGCGACCGCAGATGTAATCGTTGAGGTGCTCGATCTGCGCCTTCTGCTGCACGACGTGCCAGGCATTCAGATCCCCGATCGAAATCACACCCGCCAGTTCCTCCTGCTCGTTCAGCACGGGCAAATGCCGAACGCGACGATCCTGCATGATCGCCGACGCCTCATCGATCGTCGTGTCCGGCGTCACCGTCACCACGTCTGCCGTCATCACCTCACCCACGCTCACCAAATCCGGATAACGCAACTGCGCCACGATCCGACGCAGCACGTCACGCTCGGTAAATATCCCCACCATCCGCCTCGGATTCTCACGACCCACCACCACGAGCGCACCCAACTTGTACTGATTCATCTTCGCCGTCGCTTCGTACACACTCGCGTCCGGAGAAATCGTCAACACACGACCACCCTTCAACGCCAGAAGGTCTGAGACATAACCCATCGGCACACCTCCAAATGGAAAAAGGCCAAACCGAGAAACGTTCGCCAGAAAAGAGTTCTCCCTCTCCGACCACAACTCGTTTTACAACCGATTCACCTTCGCGACTTGTTCAATTGAGCAACTGCCAAGAGACGTGAGCCCTCAGTATGCCCACCCAACCCACGTTTTGGCAAGCCGATTTAACGCCCGCAACAATCCCCAATTCCACATCACACTTGCCGGACGCAAACAACGTCACTCACACCCGTCACTCACACCCATCACTCACACTCCTCAATCACGCCAGCCCTCATCGCCCGACTATCTCCAGCTCCGCCCACAGCATCGGATGATCCGAGTACCCCCGATCCTCCCAGCCCGCATCACGCAACTTCATCCCACGGACAAAGATCCAATCAATCTGCCGCTCCGGCGTCCGCTCTCCCACCGCCCGAAGCGTCTCCACCACATCCTCTCGCCCGAGCAACGCCGCGATCTGCCCATCCGTCGCATCGCTATTCAGATCACCCATCAACACCGCCGGCCCGTCGTGCTGCAAAAACTTCCCGATCACCCGACCCAGCTGCGCCTCACGATCCAATGACCTGTCCAGATGCGTCACCATCACACGCACCACCAACTCCCCTACACGCACGTCCGCCTCCACCACATTCCGATACCCCTTGTCCGTCGTCCTCACCAAAGGCTCCACCCGCCAGGCCCCAACCTCGTGCCGCGACAACAACCCATTCCCAAACGCGTCCCGACCCATACGCCTCTCCGTCGGCGCATTGACAAATCCATACCCCCCACGACGCGCAAGCAACTCCAACTGATGCTCCGCACCTCGCGCAAATCCCGACAACTCGTTCAGCCCCACCACATCAAATCGCTCGATCGCACCCGAAATCCGACCGATGTCCTCCACGCCGTCCGTACCCTTGCCACGCCTCACATTAAACGTCGCGATCCGCAGCACATTCTTCGGAATCACCTCTCCCGACATCCCATCCACGCCCGCATCAGCCTTGACGCCCCCATCAGCCTTTACGCCTCCCTCAGACCCGACCCCCGTCTTCAGGTCCACGCCCGCAGGAACCGTCATCCCCACGCCCTCCCGACCACCCGCCGGCATCCGACGCGTCGCCAAATGAACCGCCACGCCCAACACCAACACCAAACCGATCGCCAACACCCATCGCCATCGCCGCGCAAACCCACCCGTGCGATCCGTCCGATCCACCCGATCCGCCCGATCCGAAACTCGCTCTGGCCCGTCCGTGCTCATGCCCCCGGTTGTACCGCAACCCCGATCTGAACTCCCGATCAACCCCACAAACCTCTCTCTTCCCAGCCCGATCACCCATCGTTGCCCTCATCCCAACGGGCGCGCTGCGCGCCTGCGTCCGCACCCGCGCAGCGCAAAACCACATTTTCTCAACTTCTCCGCAAATCCAACCCCAAAAGCCCCGCCAAGCCCCGCTAAACCCCACGCTCACGTCCGCCGAACGCACGATTTCGACACGCTCAAACACGCTTTCAAACCCGCTCGCGCTCGCCTTCGGCACGCCTGCGCACCGTCATCGAACGCACCTGCACCCCGAAACGCACCTGCGCCCCGAAACGCTGCCGCGATCCAAAGGACGCCCACGCGCTCCTATCCGCTCGCGATCGCACCTCCGCTTCCATCCATGCCCCGTCCGGTCCCCCCCGACGCCCGCTTGGCATTCTTTCACTCGATTCTTGACCGCCTCGCCCGCTCACTCCAGAATCACGGGGCATTGGTCCAATCGAGTTCGACCTAACAACGCTAGACACCCGCGACCGTCCACGCGATCGGCCGCAACGGAGGCATTGACCACCATGACAACTTCTGCGACGACATCTTCTGCCACGACCTCGTCAACCATGTCACGCACACGTCGCTTCGCGCTGCTCATCGCCGCCGCGATGGCGATCCCCGCCCTCGCACCGACGATGCAGCCCCTCGCCTCCGCGCAAACCCCCACCGTCGAAGTCTCCCGCGAACTCCGAGCCTCCGTCAACGACTACTGGCACTTCGCCAAAATCGGTCGCTACGACGCCGCTCTCGCCAAGGGACAGGCCGTCCTCGACGCCGGCGAAGATCCCCTCACCGTCCTCGCTGCCTTCGAAGCCATCGCCAAGGCCGGCAACGACGACCTCGACCAGTGGATGCTCCGCTTCCGCAACGTCCCCGCCATCACCGAAGTCTCCAACAACCTCGCCAAAGTCCTCGCTGACGGACGATTCGCACGACGCAGCGATCCAGAATTCATCACCGCCAACATCGACCGACTCATCAAGAACGAAATCGGTTATCGCAACGGCCTCGAAAACCTCCGCAGCTCCGGCGAGTTCGCCGTCCCCATCCTCCTCGATTACCTCCGCACACCCTCCAAGTCCCAATACCACGACGCAGTCCGCCGCGCCATCCGCGACATCGGCAAGCCCGCGCTCAATCCACTCGTCGCAAGCACCGAAATGAAAGACGCCGAGACCCTCTCCGCCGTCGTCGGTCTGCTCGGCGATCTCGGCTACCCCGATGCCGCACCCTACATCCTCCGCGTCCACGCCCGCGCCGGTGACACACTTCGCGACGCCTGCACACGCGCACTCGCCAAACTCGGCGTGCCCGCCACTTCCGTCGATGCCGCCTACCTCGACCTCGCCGAACGTTACTACTACGACCGCGCCTCCATCGTCGCAGACAACCGCAACGACAACGCATACATCTGGTACTGGGATGAAACCTCCGGACTCGTCAAACGCGATGTCGCCCAAAACCTCTACGGACGCATCATGGCCATGCGCGCCGCAGAATTCAGCCTCGAAGCCAGCTCCAACACCTCCACCTCCACTCCCGATGCCGCCGTCGCGGATCGCGCACTCGCCCTCTGGCTCGCCGCCAACTATCAACGCGAAGCCGACGCCAACGGAACCGACGCCAGCCGCGCGGAAAATCAACCCGAAGCCCACTACTACGGCGTCACCAGCGGCTCCAAATACCTCTCCATGGCACTCGACCGCGCCCTCACCGATCGCAACAGCAGACTCGCCTTCGATGTCCTGAAATCCATGCAACTCGCCGTCGGTCGAACCAACCTCGACGTCAGCGGCGAAAAAGCACCCATCATCCAGGCCCTCAGCTACGGCGACCGCTCCGTCCGATTCGAAGCCGCCATCGCCCTCGCCAGCGCACGACCCGCCGCCACCTACGTCGGCGCCGACTCCGTCGTCCCGCTCCTCGGCGAAGCCGTCAGCCAAACCGGTCAGCCCACCGCCGTCCTCGTCATGCCCGCAACCTCCGACATCAACGCCAACTCACCCGCACTCAACGCCGCAGGCTATCAAGTCGTCGGCGTCACCTCCGCAGGTGATATCGCCGCTCAACTCGCCGAAGTCCCCGCCGTCGATGTCGTCGTCCTCTCCACCCAACTCTCACCCGAACAAGTCGACGCCGCACTCACCGCCTCACGCAACTCACTCAAACTCCGCGGTGCCACCAAAGTCCTCCTCGTCGACTCCACCGTCAGCCCCTTCGAACAACTCAAACAGTCCGACCCACTCATCCACACCGCCGTCGTCGCCAACCCCGAACAACTCGCCGAGGCCGTGACCAAGGCCGCCGCTTCCTCGGCCAGCCTCCCCATCGACGCCGACGCCGCCACCGCATACGCCCTGCGATCCGCCGGCGTCCTCCGCGAACTCGCCGTCGCGGGCGGCATCTACAGCCTCGATCCGATCAAGTCGACCCTCCTCGCCAGCCTCACCGACGCACGCGACGAAGTCGTCGCCGCCGTCGCGGGCGTCCTCGCCGAATACAACGACGCCGACGCCCAAAAGGCACTCCTCGCCCGAGCCTCCGACACCGAGCTCTCACCCGAGCTTCGCTCGACGCTCTACAAGGCACTGGCCGGCAACGCGAAAAACTTCGGCAACAAACTCGAACCCGCCGAACTCGCAACCCTCGAAAAGGCCGTCACCGACGAAGCCGAACTCCCCGTCCGCAGCGCAGCCGCCGAAGCCCGCGGCGGACTCAACCTCCCCGCAGATGCCGCCAAGTCCATCATCGTCGGTCAATCCGTCCGATGACACGATGACACGATGACACGATGGTCCGATGCGCCGATGGTTCGATGGTTCGATGAGCAGGCCCCGAACCGTTCGCAAACCCCCGACCGCCCACCCTCGCCGCTCAATCCGCCGAGCGCACCCACCCGCACGCCCCCCTCGCCAGCCTCTGGCGGGAGATAGGGGTCTGGGGTGTTGGGGATGGGGGATGGGGGATGGGACGATGATGATCGGTTTGGGGGTGTGAGTGTTGGGCAATGCCGTATCGGGGGCGTATCGGGAACGCGCCGGGTCATTCGGTGCGTGTCAGGATTCACGCATGATGCTATGATTCATCGTCGATGGCTTCTCCGCTCGATGACAAGCTCGATCAGCTCCGCATGATCGCCGCCCGGTACGGTGTGCGTCGGCTCGACCTTATCGGCTCGGCGGCACGCCCCGACTTCGACCCTCGCCACAGCGACCTCGACTTCGTCGTCGAGTTCGCACCCAATCGCCTCGATCATCCCGACCCCACCCACCCCCAAGACGATCATCTCGCCGATCGCTACTTCGGACTCCTGCACGCCCTCGAAGACCTCTTCCAAAGGCCCGTCGATCTCATCTCCTACCGAGCCATTCGCAATCCGTTCTTCAAACAGGTCGTCGACCAAACCCGACAAACCCTCTACGCCGCCTGATTCCCCAGATGCCACCCGAAATCGCCAAGCTCCTCTGGGACATGGATCAGGCCGCCGAGAAGATCCAACGATTCTCCGCGGGCCGCACACTCGACGATTACTTCCGCGACGATTACTTCCGCAGCGCCGTCGAACGCCAGTTTGCCACCTTGGGCGAAGCGATGACCCGCCTGCACAAATGCGCCCCCGAGTGGGCCGAGTCGATCACCGATCAACGCAAGATTCGCAGCTTCCGTAACATCATCGTCCACAGCTACGACGCCATCGACGAGCAGATCACCTGGGACATCGTGTCCAAAAAGCTCCCGCTTCTCCGCTCGCAACTCGCCCACCTGCTCAGCAACGCCCGTCCAAAGGACTGATGAGATAGCCAAGAGCCGGCGGGGATGGGAAGAAGACGAAGAGGTTTGGGTGCAGGGGATGGGGGATGGAGTATGGGAGGAAACACCGCGCATTTCTTCCCCACCCACACCCTACCCCCCCCACACCCCACACCCCACACCCCGCTCCTCCCCACACCCCACACCCAATCCCCCATCCCCCGTCCCTCCCCACACCTCTTTCTCCCCCGTCCCGATAAAAACAGTGTTTCCCGCCATCGCTGGCGGTCGAGATATTGCCGGACTTTTCCGGACATGTTTCCCGTTTCTCCGGACAGGTTTTTTGTCTTTCCGGAGTGGTTTGGAGAGATGCACCACCGCTCTTTCCGCCACGCGTCGGGGAGTAGCCATCCGTCTTCCGGGGGAGCGAACCAGCCCGTAGGGTGCGTGCAACGCGCCGCCACCGCCACCGACACGCGATAAACCTTGTCCAAACCCGACGTGCAGATAGACTCAACGGCAAGAACACCGGGGACGTTCTCCGGCGCGTGCACAGATTCATCGCTGGTTATGCAACGGGAGTCGAGATGTTCGGGTGGTTCAAGAAAAAATCGACGACAGCCGCTGGCCCGCAAGGCCAAATCAAGGTCTACCTGAATCCTCTCGTCATGCTTTTGGCAGGCTCAGAGCGGCAGAAGGGTCGCCCACTTACACGCGACGAAGTGCATCACATACGTGACAGTGCGGCACACATGATGATGACTCCCGACGAAGCCAAGAAGTACTATGCCATCCTCGACAGCAAGGCTCCCGTTCATCGCATGAATCCGGATCGGATCTGGGAGGAGTGGCAGGAGATTCGTACACAAGTGCGGCTCCGCTGACAGCGAGACGGCCCGTTGCATAACCCCCCGCGGCTCGTGCCCCATTCATGGAATCATGCCACTGGCAATGATGTCGAATCGCGAGATAGACGGCCTGCTCACGCGGTGTACAATCATGGCCATGCAGTCCACGACCTTTGACGAAGTTCTCGACGCGATCGAGCACCTGCCGATCGAACAGCAGGCGGACTTGGTCGACGTTGTTCGCAGGCGTCTTGCCGAGCGGGGGCGGCAGCGAGTTGCTAACGACGCCCGCGAGGCACGCGCTGAGTTTGCGGCTGGCAAGACGAGTGCGACTTCGATCGATGACCTGATGCGCGAGATCGAGTCGTGAGGCGCGAACTGCACCCGTCATCCGCGTTCGCGCGCTCCTTGAAGCGACTGGGCAAGAAGGATCGACGATCCTTCGAGTTCATCCGCACAACGTTGGAGATGTTGCAGACCGACGCGTTCGACGCGCGACTGGGCTCACACAAGCTCAAGGGCGATCTCGACGGCCTGTGGGCGTGCAGTGCCGGCTACGACCTGCGAATCGTCTTCGAGATCGCAACAAGGAATGACGAAGAAGTCATTCTGCTGGTGTCGGTCGGCACGCACGATGAAGTCTACTGACGCGGCGGCCCGGCGTGCGGAATGACCCGCCGATGCAGTGGACCGCGGCCGCCGGGACGTTACAGTCATCCGAACGCGTCGGGGCGCGGCCCCGGTCACTGAACGACAGATACGTTATCCGATGCAGGCGGCTCGCATGTGGCAACGACACCCGCACAACCCGACGGCGTACGATGACGACTGGGAAGGCCAGCCCGGGCAAGGTTGGTTTTACCAGTGGGGTCTGGGACTTCTGTTACCCGTAGCGTTGATCGGATACGGCATCTACGGAGTAGCGATGCAGCAAATCAGCTTCGGTGGACGCGTCTCAATGACACTGCATGGCCTGAACGCGATTGCGTTCGGAATTGCGTGGATATCTGCCGGCATCTTCGTTCACTGCCACTACTTCTGGGGCAACATCTTTGATCAGGCATGGTTCGCCGTCCTCGGAAAGATCATCGCCGCATGCGGGTTTATCGCAGGTCTGGTGTTCGTGCTGATCCGCAACGGCGTACTCGGCATCGGATAACTCCCTCGCCAGAGGAGCGGGCAGTGGTGTACAACGATGGCGAGAGCGTCGGTCGCGTTGGCCACTGACTGAACGCTATCTACGTTCTGCCACGAGGAGACGTGTATTGATGATCACGACCGCCTTCATCGTCGGACTGGTGTGGGTCGAGCGTCGCAATCGTGGCGGCGGTGCGCCGGACCGACTCACCCAACATCACAACTGGACCGGGGTCGCCTCGATGTTATCGTAGTTAGAACGCGTCGGGGCGCGGCCGCGGCCAGTGAACGGTGATCCGTTATGCCACTTCAACCGTTTGAGAATCAGTCACCTCCTCCACGCAAGAGCACCGGCGGCGTACGTGCGGCGCAACTGTCGGTTGCAGCGGCTGGCATCGTCTTAGGTGCCGCGGTCTGGGCGCTGTCGCCATCGCTCAGCGGAGTGACGGAAGCTTGGGATCATCCGCCGTATTACATCACCAGTCTTTTCATCGCCGGTTTGCTTGCCGCCTGCTGCGGCCCACGCCAGTTTTGGTTGGCCCCTTTGGGCATCTACGTCGGGCAAACGCTGTATGCGGTTCTGTTTCTGCCGGGCGGCCCGCTGTGGATGATCGGGATGGTCTTCGGCGCCGCGTCCTCCATCGTCGCGCTTGCGGGCGCAGCGGTGCCGTTCGTCATCCGTCGACTGCTCCGCCCACGGCGCGACGCGGCTTAACGCCCCGCTGCTGTGGACCGAGGCCGCTGGGAGGTTACAGTCATCCGAACGCGTCGGGGCGCGGGCTCCGGCCAGTGAACGGTATCTACGTTATGCCTGCGACCAGCTACGAACAGTTTCAACAGCTTTTCGAGGAGGCCGCGTCCCGAGAGTACGAGACGCTTTCGGCCATGCCTCTTGAGTCTCTTCTTGAGCGGGTGGGTAAACAGACCTTCGGCGAGTACTACCAACTCTGGCCTGCGATCGCTTCCAAGGCGACACTGGCGGAAGCCGGTTGGCCTCTCTTCGAGGTTTTGAATTCGAAGGCGGACTATCTGGTCCGCTATCATTGCGGGGACGCTCTTATCAAAATCGCAGGCAGCCTTCTGGCGGGATGGGAACCGGTCATGCTTAGCGGTGAGCAAGTACACCCGGTGTCCCAAAATCTCGCGAAGGTGGCACGGATCATCGAGGCGGCGGTCGGCAAGAGGGCATAACCCCAAAGTGCAGCTAGACCGGCCCGTTGTGTAGACTATCTCTAGAAGGTCGGTCGCGCGGGCCGGCCAGTGAATGTCTTTGCCTTATTCGCCCGCAAGGCCCGACATGTACTGGAACTACAAGTCAATCCCGGAACTCGCCGATCTGCCTCCGAAGGAGCGGGATGCGATCTGGCATGAAGCAAAGCGTGATCCGTTCCGAGTCACCGATGTCGCCTGGTTCGCATTCTTTATGTTGATCGTCGGGTGCATGGCCGTTTGCCTTGTTCCCTTGATGCATGAATCAGTATGGGGCTGTGTCGCTGCCATGTTGGCTTCGATCTTTGCTGGCGATCTGATCATGAACGCTTTCTTAGTTCTCCGCTATCGCCCTGTGGTCGGGCGTTTGCGGCGCGGCGGATGACAAACCGCTTGAACGGACCGGCCCCGCGTTCATTGTGCTGGTACAGTATTGAGTCGGCTGGCGCAGCCCCGGCCGGTGATCGGCTCTACGCTCATGCGTACGGGCGGGACGATGCACTGTATCTTTGTGGTTCCTCAGCATTGGCTCTGTCGGGGTGCAGTCCCCTTGGTCAATCACTCGCCTACACCCACCCCGCCGACCATGCCTCGCTTGACCGCCGACTCCAGGAGCGCCTGCACCACACTGCCGGCGGCGTAGTTGCCCTTGTTCCCGTACTCGACATACACCGCGAACGCGATCGTCGGATTCTCCGCCGGTGCAAATCCGATCGCCCACGCGTGCGTGCCGCGTGATCGTCCGGTGATCGCATCCACGTCGCTCTCCCGATACCACGGCGCGATCGGGTTCGGCTGCGTGCGCGAGCCATAGCTGATGATCGTCGCGATCGGCTTGCCCTCGTTGTCGTAGACAAGATTCCCCTCTGCGTCCCGCTCGAATCGCGTGAGCGGATTCGCCGTCGCCGAGCCGGTCTTGGCCGCGACCTTCACATCCGCCCGCCGCATGTGGTCGCCTGTCCCCGCTGCATCGTTCACAACCCGGTTCATCCCCTCGCGCACAGCTCTCAGTGCGTCCTTCGAAAGCTTCAACTCCACACGATCCTCGATCACCTCACCCACGCGATTCTTCACCTCCATCGTCCCCTCCGCCAGCAGGTTGGGCCTCATCCAAGTCCCGTCCCGCGCAATCAGCGCCGCCACCTGCGCCATCTGAATCGGCGTCACCAGAATCGGCCCCTGCCCGATCGATGCAAACCAAGCCTCACTCCTCGGATCACGTCCATCCATATGCCTCGGCAACCGCCCCGGCGATTCGCCCAGCCCGATCCCCGTCTCACGACCCAATCCCATCACGCCCATCCAATACGCCAATCCCTGCAAACGCAGCCGATCTCCCACCGTCTCAAAGTAAATGTTGCAACTGCGCTCGATAGCGTCGGCGAAGTCGAGGTTCCCCGTCTCGTGCGGCGCGGTCGGCGGAACCTCGCGATGGGTCAGGTTGAACATCGACATCGTCCAGCAACGCGGACGCTCAAACCGACGCCCGTCGAACACCGGATAACCCGTGCACTCGATCCGCGTATCCGCATCCACAAGCCCCTGCGTGATCGCACCAATCCCCACCACCGTCTTGATCGTCGATCCGGGCTCCGCACTGTCCGTCAAGGCACGATGATGCAGCGGACGATTGATGTCATCACGCAACAACTCCGGATAGATCGCACTGAATCGATTCAAGTCAAACGTCGGAACACTCACCAGCGCCCGAACCTGACCGCTGGCAACATCCATCACCACCGCCGCGCCGTTCATCGACATCGACTCCACCGTCTTGTCCGGATGATAAAAATCCACCCGGCCAAACGCCTCCTCAATGTCACGCTGAAATTCTATGTCCAGACTCGTTCTCACGTTCTCACCCGGCGTGTCACGCTCGGCATCATGAATCTGCTCACCACGCCGGTAATACAACACACCCCGACTCCCACGGAGCCGCGATTCAAACATTCGCTCCAAACCGTCTCGTCCGATCTGATCGTTCACCCCGTATCGCCTCCGCTCATCCTCCGCGAACGGATCCTCCTCCAAATCCTCCCTCGTCACCGGCGACAAATATCCCAGCGTCTGCGCCGCCACCCCGCCGTAGGGGTAATACCTCGACAGTCCCTTCCGAAGCGACAATCCCGGCAAACTCTCCAACTCCAAACTCAACTGATTGTACTGCTCCGTCGTCAACCCCGGCACCACCACATGCACACCACGCTCGTCCGCGATCGTCTCACGCGCCAACTCATCCCTATCCGGTGCCTCACGCTCACCCACAATCCATCTGCTATACCAGGGACGCCGCGGCGCGGTCTCATACTCCTCGAGCGCACGACGATACCTCTGATCCAGCACCGCCTCGCGACGCCTTTGCACCTTCGTCACAATCGAACGCCTCACCCCGTCGATCTGCTCCCGACCCATCCCCGTCACCTCCGCCAATCGATCCCACATCAAATCCAGTTCCGCCAACACCACAGACCGCTGCTGCTCCACCAACTCCCCTCGCTTCGCGCGATCCGCGCCCGACCACTCCGCCAACCGACTCGCCAGCATCCGCGCCCGCTGATTCCACCATCGCGTCTCCGGCTCAAAACCCATCACTCGAAAATCCACCACTGCATCAAACGTCGCCGCATCCGTCGCAATCACACGCCCCTTCACATCCAACAAATCCCCACGACGCGCCGGGAAAAAACTCCGACGCTCTGCATCCGCTCGCGCCATCGCCGACCACTTCTCCCGCTGACCCACCTGCAACTGCACCGCGCGCATCACCAACACCGCCGCCAACAGCAGCGTCAACACCAACAACCACCTGAGCCTCCGCTCAAACATCCATCACCACTCCATCGCCCCCATCCCATACTCCAAATCCCCCGTCCCACGCTCGATCTTCCCCATCCAACTCTCCACCTACACACCACTCCACTCCCAACTCACTCCACCACACGCAGACCCAAGCCCTTCCTCACCTTCTTCAACATCATCAACACCAGCGGCGCCATCAGCACCGTCACCAACCACGAAACCACAGGCGGACGCACATCCGTCCACAAGCCCGCCTCCTCCGAACGGAAAATCACCAGCCGCACCATCCACCTCGCCAGCGGCATCAACCCATGCAACCACACCATCATCACACACACGCCCGCCAATCCACACGCCACATGCGCCAGCGGATGATCCCGATACACCGCCAACCTCAAACGCAACATCATCAAACCCACCAACCCATACCCAAACGTCATCGGACCCATCGTCCCCACCACCACATCCTGCATCAATCCCAACAACAACGCCGCATACAACGGAACCGCTATCCCACCACTAAACAATGACACAAACACCACCAGCAACAACAACAAGTCCGGCCGAGCCTCACCAATCCGAGGCACCAACGCCAAACCCATCTGCAACGCCAGCAATCCCATCGCCAAAATGATAAACAACAACCATCGCATCACCCGCCCATCCTAACCCACCCTCACCCGTTTGCACCCTCTCCCACATTCCAAAAACCCATCCCAAGCATCCGCAAGCTACCGAGCCTCGGCGCGCCAGGCTTCCGTCGGATCGATCGCACTCAAAGCCTCGAATCGACGCATCATTTCACGATGCTCATGCGCGCCGCATCGTGCGGGGTCGATCCGCTCGCCAGCCTGATCGACTACATCATCCGCCACGGACTCGATGCGGGCGAGGCTCGCGTGCAATCGATCCAGCGAAAGACGCCCATCTGAAACCGCCCGCGCCAGTGCATCAATCGCACGCGCCTGCTTCTCCGGCGAATGACACACCAGCACCATGTCGCAACCCGCCTCGATCGACCGAACCACTGACTCTTCGTATCCATAGTGATCCGCGATCGCTTTCATCTCCATGTCGTCGGTGAACACCAACCCGTCATAACCCAGCCGATCACGCAACAATCCGCCAAGCACGACCCGACTTAGCGTGGCTGGCCCCGACGGATCGAGCGTCGTGAAAACGATGTGCGCGCTCATCATCGATCGCGCATGAAGACAAGCGCGAAACGGACGCAATTCGATCTCTTCCAATCGTTCCAACCCGTGCGCGAGCCGCGGTAACGCATGATGACTGTCCGAATCCGTGTCACCATGCCCGGGAAAATGCTTCCCACACGCCGCCATCCCGTGCAACTGAATCTCGTCGATCAACCACGCCCCAAACCGCGCGACCTCGTCCGCATCACCCGACAAAGAACGGTCCGCAATCACCGGATTACGCGGATTGGTATCCACATCCAGCACCGGAGCAAAATTCACATCAAACCCGACCGCACGACACTCCAGAGCCATCACCCGACCCACCGAACGCACCAGCCGCTCGGCACCGTCAATATCATTCGACGCGACCAACTTGCGGGCATGAGCGCCCAACTGTCGCATCGACGGCAACGGCGTCATCCCGCCACGCAGCCGACGCACACGCCCGCCCTCCTGATCCAGACATCGCAACAGCTTCACCGGACTATGGCTCTGAATCTGACGATTCAGATCGGCGACCTGCGCGGGAGATTCAACATTCCGCGCAAAGAGCGTCACCGCACCCACGCCACGCGCGATCAAATCCATCGCAGACCGCGGCGGAGTCAGCCCGCCAAAACCGATCCCGACAAGCCGGGCGCATGCCCGTTCGATATCGCTGGCCAATCTCATGTCAAACCTCCCGTCCAATCGCCGACTCCCGACCTCACGCCGTCGGCACAGGCCGACGCGGCCGACCCGACACACACACGATGAACGCTGCAATCGTTGCAATCGGCATCGCATAGGTGAAGGCCAGCCGAGTCTCCGTCCCCAGCAGCGCCCGTGTGATTGGCTTCATCAAAAAGTCCTGCGTCAGGAGCGTGATGGCAAAGCCAGTGATGAGCGCGAGGACCACACTTCTCGAGTTGCCCCGCCGAGTAAACAGCGCCGTACAAAAGACCGCCAACATCCCGCTGAAGGCAAAGTTCAGCATCCCCAACGCAAAATCGAGAAAAGCCTTTTCCTTGGGGTCATAGATCATCGCGCAAAACACGCCGAACAAAGTCATCACCAACCCGATCGCTGCCACCGCGTAGCGCGGGGCTTCGACGCTCTTCTTTTCACTGAATTCCTGTCCACGAGCCTTCTTCCAGGGCATGTATATGTCCGCCACTAGACTCCCTGCCATCGCGTTCACCGCGCTATCCATGCTGCCCTGTGCCACCGCAAACAGCCCCGCAATCGCAAGTCCACTTACCACAGGCGGAAGCTCCATCAACAAGAACTGCTGATACGCCGCCTCGTTCAAACCCGGTGGGGCGTATCCGGTCGGCGCTGCCGCGCCCATGATGTCAGGACGCTGATAGAAAATGAACAGGAGCAGGCCGACGAACATGAACATCGATACCACCGTCACCGAGACAAACTGCGACGCGATCACCGAAATCGCGCCCTTCGTCGGACTCTTGGCCACCATAAATCGCTGCGCCAAATCCTGATCCACGCCCAAACTCGCCACGCCCACAAACAACGCACCCGTCAACGCCGCCCAAATCGTGAATGGTCGATTCACGTCCAGCGTCGTATCCAATACCGTGAGCTTGTTCGTCCCGTCCTGCAGCGGCTCGTCCCCGAGAAGGGAAAAAATCTCGGGCAAACTCAACGGTATCTTGTTCAGCAACAACACAATCGACAACACCACCGCACCCACCACCAACGCAAACTGGATCGTGTCCACCCAGATCACCGTCTTGATCCCGCCGAAACAGGTGTAAAACGTCCCCACGAAGCCCACAATCAAAATCGCCGCCGCCATCTGGGCAAAAGTCGGCTGCTGCAATCCGAAGATCAGGAGGCACAACGGGATCGCCGCGAGCATCAGACGCGAGCCGCTGGCTAGCATGCGGCCCACGAGAAACGTAATGCTCACCGCCGTCCTGGCCCCTTCACCAAACCGCGTCGCCAGATAACCATAAATCGTCACCGTCCCCGCTCGGTACAACTTCGGCACAAACAAAAATCCCACAATGAAGACCGCTATGAACCCACCAACGTTCAAAATCAAATATGTCAGGTTGCCCGAGTACGCCCGATCCGGTGCGCCAATGAACGTCGCGGCACTCAGCGACGAACCAACGATCGAAATCGCCAACGCCCAGGTTGGCATCTTGCGCCCGCCAAGAAAAAACTCCTCCGTCTTCTCCTTCCGCTCCTTCAACATCGCCCCCACGCCGATGCCTAACATCAACAGCAGGTAGAGACCCAGCACCACCCAGTCGAGCGGTCCAAACGCGGCCAGAATCGCCGCCTCAGCAATCAGAGAAGACATGGGCCAAGATCATCCGTTCCGTCTACCCACCCGTCAACCGACACGACAACACAAACGCAGACCGACACAAACGCAGACCGACACAAACGCAGACCGACACAAACGCCGACCGACCGACTACACAACCGTCACCCACCCCGCTTGACCGTGCCAACCCCTTTGCTCATCATCGCGCAGTCCCGATTCTGGATCGCTCCTCACCCTTAGTCTGCTCCGACCCAAGGAAATCTCATGCCCCAAGTCCTCGCCCTCGCTGCTCCCAATGCCACCGCCCCGCTCGCCCGCGCGTTCATCCCACGACGCGATCTCAAGCCCGACGACGTCGAAATCGACATCCTCTACTGCGGCATCTGCCATTCCGATCTCCACACCGCACGCAACGAATGGGCCGTCTGGCCGACCACTTATCCCTGCGTGCCGGGCCATGAAATCGTCGGACGCGTCTCACGCGTCGGCTCCGCCGTCAATTCACACAAAGTCGGCGACCCCGTCGCAGTCGGATGCATGGTCGATTCCTGCCAAACCTGCGAAAGCTGCCGCATGGGACTCGAACAATACTGCGACAACGGCCAAACCATCTTCACCTACAACTCACCCGACCCGCACGGAACCGCCCCCACCACCTACGGCGGATACAGCCAGGCCATCACCGTCCACCAGAAATTCGTCCTGCGCGTTCCCCCCAATCTCGACCTCGCCGCCACCGCACCACTCCTCTGCGCCGGCATCACACTCTACTCACCCCTGCGCCACTGGAACGCCGGACCAGGCAAAAAAGTCGGCATCGTCGGACTGGGAGGACTCGGACACATGGGCGTCAAGTTCAGCGCCGCCATGGGCGCCCACACCGTCCTCTTCACCACTTCCGAAAATAAAATCGCCGACGCCAAACGACTCGGCGCTGACCAGGTCGTTCTCAGCAAAAACCGCGCGCAAATGCTCGCTCACAACCGCAGCTTCGACCTCATCATCGACACCGTCTCCGCCGCCCACAATCTCGACAACTACCTCTCCCTCCTACGACGCGACGGAACACTCGTCCTCGTCGGCGCGCCCGACACACCTCACCCCTCACCCACCGTCTTCAACCTCCTCATCCCAAGACGATCCATCGCCGGCTCAGGCATCGGCGGTATCGCAGAAACACAACAAATGCTCGACTTCTGCGCCCGCAAAAACATCGTCTCCGACATCGAACTCATCCGCACCGACCAAATCAATGAAGCCTACGACCGACTCGTCAAAGCCGATGTCAAATATCGATTCGTCATGGATATGAAAACGCTCAACTGACCCGCGATCAACCCGCCCGAACGCACCAACAGCTCGCCGCCCTACCCAGCCGCACACGCCGAGACGCATTGCATGCGGCCGACGTTCGCAATCGCGCATTGGCAACGGCATCAAGCATCGCATATCGTTTCCGCAACCCTCTCAACGAAAGCATGGCGATGAACAAAACAAAGCAAAACACGTCGATTTCGCAAACCAAACCGGCCTCGCCCAAGACGACCATCGTCGGATGCAAGAACACCCACCCGGACGTTCAGACGAACATCCGCGTGTGCCTGCGCACGGTCGCAACAACGCTCGTCATGGGACTGATGTCGACCGGGATCATGCTCGTGTCACCCGGCTGCGCCGGACCTGATGCCACCGCCTCCTCCACAACCAAATCCACGCAAGCCAAGCCGCTGCCCACCAGCGTCGTTCCGCCCGTGACCTTGCAGGCCCTCCGCGAACGCGTGCAAAAGTCGCTCGTCGTCGTCCGCTACACCGTCGACACCGAAGCAGGACGACGCGAACTCGAAGGACCCGGCATCGTCATCAAATCCGACGGCACCGTCGCTCTGCCCCTCGGACTCACCCCCATGGTCCTCCCGGACAGCCAACTGACCGCATTCAAACTCGTTATCCCCGCCGGCATCGATGGACCCGACCCCGTCGAAATCGACGCAGAACTCCTCGGACGCGACGAACGCAGCGACCTCGCCTTCGTCCGAGCCAAACCCAAAGCCGACGCCTCGCCGCGCACGTGGATCGCGTTGGAAACCTCCGAAGCCAAAGTCAACGTCGGCGACGTGGTCCACAGCGTCGGACTCTTGTCGAAGGGTTCAGGCTACACGCCTTATGCACGGTCCGCGACGCTCAGCACCCACCTCCGCGGGCCCACGCCGCTTGCGCTCGTCGCCGGCGGATTGACCGTCGCAGGATCCCCCGTCTTTGACGCACGCGGCGCATGGATCGGAATCGTCGCAGAAATGCCCAGCCAATCGCCTCTCCTCAATGGCAACGACGAACAACAACAAATGCCCCTCATGGTTCCGCCCGCCTACTTCATCCCGCTCGCACACCACACCGTCAGCCTCAACAACATCCCCACACCCGGCAAGCCGATCCTCCTGCCATGGCTCGGCGTCGCACAAATGACCGGACTCACCCGCGATGTCGCCGAGTTCTACGGTGTCGCTGACGCACCAGCCATCCAAGTCGGCGATGTCATCCCCGGTTTCAGCGCCGACCGCGCCGGCATGAAGTCCGGCGACGTTATCGTGCGACTCAACGGCCAACCCCTCGAACGTGGCGATCTACCCGAAGAACTTCCCATGATCCTCGGACGAACCATCAACCGCATGAACGTCAGTCAGGACGTCACACTCGACGTCGTACGTGAACCCAAAGGCTCGCCGATCTCACTCACACTCAACCTCGACCCACGACCCACCCTCGCAAGCTCGGCCGGCCGATATTGGGATGAAACGCTCGGCCTCTCTGTACGCGAACTGGTCTTCAACGATCGATACGCCCGCAAACTCGACAACGAGTTTTCTGGCGTCATGGTCGTCTTCGTCAAACCGGGATCCGCCGCTCAAAGCGGACAACTCGGACGCAATGACATCATCACCAAACTGAACCAACTCCCCGTCGAAAATCTCGAACAATTCGAACGAGAATACAAAGCCTTCCGAACCGAAAAACCCACCGAACCGCTCGTCCTCGAAGTGCTACGCGGAACCGATACCCAAATCGTCCGCATCGAACCGCCACGATGACACCGATCGGTCAGCCGGCGCACGGTTTTTTGCCTGGTCTAGGTGCAAAGGTCTTATCCCAGCATCGTCACAACCACCGCCAACAGCATGCCGACAAAGGCGATCCCGTGCAGCAATCGCGTCACCCGCGTCTCGTGCGGTTCGGTCGGGCCCAACTGAATGTGATGATGGAAGGGCGTCATCCGAAAAATGCGTCGGCCCGTCCCGGTGCGGTGCTTGGTCCACTTGAAGTAGCCGACCTGCAAAATGACCGAGCCCGCCTCAATCACATACACGATGCCCAAAAGCGGAAGCACCGCCACCAAGCCACCTGCCGACGCGAGAAATCCCAGCAGCCCGCCGAGCGCGAGTGAACCCGTATCGCCCATGAATATCCGCGCAGGGAATCGATTGAATCTCAAAAACGCAAAGCACGCGCCCAGCAACGCACCACAGGCGATCCATAAACCCGGATCAACCGCCGCACCCGCTTCGGTCATCCACATAAAGATCGCAAACAACCCGGTCGCGCTGATGACCAGACATCCGCTGCTCAGCGTATCCAGTCCGTCAGATAGATTCACCGCGTTACTCGTGGCAACAATAACCAGCGCAAACACCGCAACGCCCCCCCACGCGGGCAACTCCAGCAGCCCGTCCACAAACGGCACACGCTGCGCAAGACTCTCAGGCGACTGCCAAACCAGCAAACCTCCGCCCACAAGCCCGATGATCCACTGCGCGAGGAACTTGCTGCGGGCGGAAAGTCCCTGACGCGTGCTTGCGACCGTTTGTCCCGAAAGACGACGACGCGCATTACGCAGCTTGCTCATGTCATCGATCGCACCGACCGCCGCCAGCGCGAGCATCACAAGCAGCGATGTGAGCAAAACCACACCCGTCCGATCACCAGTCGATTCAACACGCTCAAACACCATGAAAACGAACCATGCGACAATCGATGCGACGACGATCGCGCTGACAATCAGCAGCCCGCCCATCGTGGGCGTGTCCCACTTGAGCTTGTTGATCTGGTTCAGACGGGCGTGATCCGCCTCGGGCATGTCCCCGATCTTCATCCGACGGAAAAGCCGAATGACAGGCCCGCCGAGCGCAACAACGACCGCACCGGCAACGACAAGGCTCAGCAGCATGAGGAAGTGGATGCTGTTCACGTCGACGGTCCGTGGTTCAAGGACTTGAATTCGATCGAACGGGGCCAGGTCTCAAAACCCATCGACTAACCCACTCGCGAGGAAAGCCCCGGGGGCGTGATGCGCTTGGTCATCGCGTGCGCGACGGCTTCGAGTTTGATGCCCCGCGAGCCCTTCAGCAACACCGCATCACCAGGTTGCATCTCGCGAACCACACGACGGGCAGCGGTCGTGCTGGTGGCGTGGTGGGTGATCTTTGCCTTCGGATATCCCGCCGCAACCGCCTCCTGACGAACCCACTTGGAGCACGGACCGACGCAATACACACGATCGATCTGCTCACGCAACTCCGCGAGGTGTCGACCGACTTCGCGATGGTAACGCTCGCTGCTCTGGCCCATCTCACGCATATCCCCGATGACGGCAACACGACGGGTGGCCGGCTCCAGGGTGAGCAGCGTTTCGATCCCCGCTCGCATCGATGCGGGGTTGGCGTTGTATGCGTCATTGAGCAAAATGAATTCGCTCTGACGCAAGAGATCCAGTCGCATCTCCGGCTTGGAACTGTGTGCAAGCGATGCGATCACCTGATCTTCCGGCAGATTGAACCGACGCGCGACTGCAATCGCCGCCAACGCGTTGCAGGCGTTGTGCCTGCCAAGCATCGGCACGAAAAACCGCGCCGAACGACGACCGTTGAGGAAAAAACTCACCCCGTCACGCTCGCACGTGATGTCGGTCGCAAAGACGTCATTGTCAGGATTAAATCCGAACCGGACGATCTTCCCCTCATATCCGCTCACCGCGGCGACCAGATCAGGATCATCCCCGTTGACGACCAGCAACCCACGCGGATTCAACCCGCGAATGATCGAAGCATTCTCACGACGAACACCCATCAGGTCGCCGAGACCTTCCAAATGCTCCGCCGAGCACATCGTGATCACCGCGATGTCAGGCTTGGACATCGTCGCCAGCTTCTCGATCTCGCCGGGATGATTCGTGCCCATCTCCAGAACCAGATATTCCTGCATCGGATCGGCACTGAAAATGGTCAGCGGCACCCCGATGTCGTTGTTGTAGCTCTTGGGCGAGATGCTGCCGCTCAGCCGGCACGAAAGACCCGCCGAGATCATGTGCTTCGTCGAGGTCTTTCCGTTGCTCCCCGCCACCGCAATCACTCGGCAACGCGACAACTGAGCACGCACGAACGATGCAAGACGTCCCAACGCCTGACGCGTGTCCTCCACCTGAATGAAACGAAGATTCGGAAGATCAAACGCCGGCGGACGATCCACCAATGCCGCAACCGCCCCACCCGCTGCGGCCTGCGGCAGAAAGTCGTGGGCGTCATATCGCTCACCCACAAGCGCAACAAACAGCGAACCGGGCTCAATGTTCCGCGAATCTGTGCTCACCGCACGGACCGTCTCATCCGCTCGAATCGCAGACAACGCTCGCCCGCCAACTGCCTGTCGAACCGCGTCCAGAGAAATCGGATGCATCAGAATCCTCCTTGCGGCTCTCGAACAGCTTTCGTTACATCGATCAACGCCCCAAGCGCTGCCTCGGCTTCGGCGACATCATCAAAGGGCAATCGGGTCTGACCAATGATCTGATACTTCTCGTGACCTTTACCTGCTATCAAGACGACGTCCTCCGATTCAGCTTCAGCAATGGCCCGCCGAATCGCTTCGCGACGATCCGGTTCAACAATGACGGCCTCGCGTTCATCGGCACGAAGACCCGAAACGGTTTCATCAATTATCGATTGCGGATTCTCGGTCCTCGGATTGTCACTTGTCACATACACAACGTCCGACATCTCACGCGCAACCCGCGCCATCCGAGGACGCTTACTACGATCGCGATCCCCACCACAACCGAAGACCACCCGGACTCGGCCACGCGTCAGCTTCCGAACCGCACGCAACACATTCGCCAGCGCATCGTCGGTATGCGCATAATCCACCAGCACGCTCACCTTCGGCTTTACTACTCTTGATGCTGCCGAGGCAGATTCAGACGAGGCAGATTCAGACGATGAGGCAGGCAACGAGGTGACCGGCAATTCCGAAATCTGAACCGGCTGCAGCCTCCCCGGTGCTCCGATCGCGTCGGCGATGACCGTCACAACATCCCGCACGCTAAGCCTGTAACGCTCGCTGCACATCGCGATGGCGACGAGCGCGTTCTGCAAATTGTGCTCCCCGACGAGGGCAAGCTTCAGCGGTATCGACTCTTCCGGCATGTGCAACGCCGCAGGCACATGGAGCAGCGCGCGCGTGCCGGATGCGTCGGCGTGAATGTCCGTCAAACGCCACGGCGGGGCGTCGCTTTCACATCCAACTTCGTCAGCCTGGGTCGGATCGAGATGAAGTCGCAACACCCGCCCGCGCGTGTCCTGAATCATACGCGGCGCCCACGGACTGTCGGCGTTCACAACCGCAGGGCCGGCTGGCTCTAAAAGGCTGAACAAACGCGCCTTGGCACTCGCGTAAGCCTCCATCGTGCCGTGATAATCAAGATGATCGCCCGTCAGATTCGTAAAGCCCGCCGCCGCGATCCGAACACCGGCGAGGCGGTGCTGATCGAGCGCGTGGCTCGAGGCTTCGATCGCCACCGCGCGGCAACCGTTGGCTCGCATGTCCGCCATCAGCCTTGCCAATTCGATCGGCGGAGGCGTCGTCATGTCGCTCTCGCGCGTCTCATGACCGTCATCGATTTCAACGGTACCGATCAGGCCGCACTTGATACCCAGACGCGTCAGCACATGCCGGATGAGGTAGGCGGTCGTCGTCTTGCCATTGGTTCCAGTGACCGCCATCACGTCGAGCGCAACGCCCGGCGCACCATAAAAAGCCTGTGCGATCGGCCCGATCACCCGGGCCACATCATCCACAATGATCTGCGGCACAGAAAGCCCATCGACTGAACCCCCACCAGCAGAACAACCACCAACCGATAACCCCTCGATCGGTTGCTGCGTCAATACCACGCTCGCGCCACGCTCGATCGCCTGCATGGCATACTTCGCACCATCAGATTTCGTGCCCGGACGGGCAAAAAACAAATCCCCCGCCTTCACCTGCCGAGAATCCTCGGCCAATCCCCCCACAGCCACGTCCAGCCCCGCCTCATCTGGCAGGACCGATCGCGCCTCAACCCCGGCTCTTCGCAATAAATCCCTGGCTCGCACCGGAACCTCCTGTTCCGCCGGAACCTTACGTGTTCCGATTGACTGTTTCGATCGATCCACTGGATCGTGGCTCGTGACCTTCAGCACTTTGCTCTTTTGGTCGCGGCTCGCTTTTTCCGACGGTCGGTTTTACCGCATTCGACCCATTCACCCAAACCCGCACCGACCGAATCCGTGCACCGACCGTCCACAGCTGACCACGCAGAATCTGCCCGCCGTGCCCTGCGGTCGAAGATAAGGCCGTTCGTCCAAAGAGAATTGACGCTTGTAACATACGCGCTTCCGATTCGGCGCGGGCATGAATCTTGATATACTCAAACGTCCATGAAGAGGCACAGCGGAGGATTAGAGTCGTCTCATCATCTTCGACCCTCGTCGCGGAGGCCCGTCGTGTCGAAAGACCGCATCCCCAGGCCCGTCGCGATCGATGTCGTCAATAGCCACGTACCGCCCGGTGCGCCCGATGCTGTCCTGTTCGAAGTGGCATGGGAAGTCTGCTGGCAACTCGGCGGAATCTACACCGTTCTAAAGACCAAAGCCGACAACATGCTCTCGCGCTGGGGCGATCGATACTTCCTCGTCGGTCCCTACAACCCCGCCACCGCTGCCACCGAATTCGAAGAGTGCCCCGCGCCCGAACTCATCGACAACGTCTTCTCACGACTCCGCGAACAAGGCGTCGTCTGCCACTTCGGGCGATGGCTCGTACCAGGCCGTCCCCATGTCATCCTACTCGACTATCGCGCACGCTACCCAAGACTCCACGAAGACAAATACCTCTTGCACGCCGACCACGGCATCAGCACTCCGCCCGACGACGGCGAAGTCAATGACGTGATCGCCTTCGGATTCACCGTCACAGAATTCTTCCGATTGCTCAAAGAAACCGCCCCGCAAGTGCCGGTCGTCGCGCATTTCCACGAATGGATGGGCGGTGTTGCGGTCCCACGCATCGCGCACCTTCGCATCGACGTCTCTACGGTCTTCACCACACACGCAACACTGCTCGGTCGATACCTCGCAGGTGATAATCCACAATTCTACGACCACCTCCCCTTCTTCAACGCAGACGCCGAAGCGGACAAATATCGCATCCTGCCCCGCCACCTCATCGAAAAGGCCGCTGCCCACGCCTCGACCGTCTTCACGACCGTCAGCCAAATCACCAGCTACGAGGCCGAAAAATTGCTCGGCCGGGTCCCGGATCATGTCCTGCCCAACGGCATCGACGTACGACGATTCGAAGCGCCACACGAACTACAGCACCTGCATCGACTCTACAAAGAACGCATCCATCAGTTCGTCATCGGTCACTTCTTCCCAAGCTACAGCTTCGATCTCGAACGAACCCTCTATTTCTTCATCTCAGGTCGATACGAATATCGCAACAAGGGAATCGACATCTACATCGAAGCCCTGCACCGACTCAACCACCGACTCCGACACGAAGAAAATCCGCCCACCATTGTCGCCTTCATCATCACCAAAGCACCGGTGCGATCGATCAATGTCGATGTCATCGAAAACCAGGCGCGACTCGACGAACTCGCTCGATTCATCGAAACCATCAAAGACGAGATCGGCCATAAAATCTTCATGGCAGCAGCGAGTCAACGCCAGCTCCAGCGCGGCGAACTCATCGACGAAAGCGTGCAGATCTCACTCCGCCGCATCACCGCCGCCATGCGACGGTTCCGCCAGCCCCATATCGTCACACACGATCTCACCGACGACGCACACGATCCCACCCTCAATCACCTCCGCGGACGACACATGGTCAACTTCGCCGGCGATCCCGTCAAAGTTGTCTTCCATCCGCAATTCGTCACCAGCACCAGCCCTCTGCTCGGACTCGATTACGACCAGTTCATCCGAGGTTGTCACCTCGGTGTTTTCCCCAGCTACTACGAGCCCTGGGGCTATACCCCGCTCGAAGCCATCGTCAGCGGCGTGCCTGCGGTCACGAGCGACCTGTCGGGCTTCGGAGCTTATGTACGCGGCACCATGACACCCGACGAACACGAAGGACTCTGGGTACTCAATCGCCGCACCCAAAGCTTCGATCAGTCCGCAGACGAACTCGCCGACGCGATGCATCGATTCGTCCACTACAACCGACGCCAGCGGATCGATCTTCGCAACAAGGTCGAAAGCCTCTCCGAACGCTTCGACTGGGGACGACTCTCAACCCATTACCACGACGCGCACGACCTCGCACTCTCGCGTCGTGGACAACGCGCCGGATCCATCAGCGTCAAAATCGTTTGATCCCGCAAACCGTTCAACAAGCCGGCCGCCGGCTCACACGAAAGCCTCACGTCCCAGCAACCCCAGCCCGCTCGTTCATTCGGTCGATAGCCGCGCTGTCGCCCCGCCGTCCACGATCAGTGCCTGACCGGTCACAAAGCTCGCCGTCGTAGGATCGGCCAGAAACGCGATCGCCTGCCCGATCTCGCGCGGCTGTCCCACGCGACCCATCACGTGCTTTTGCCCAAGCCCACGAACCAGCTTCGCCACGTTCGCACCGCCGTCGTCGGTCGCAACATGCCCGCGCGACAAGCCGGCATGCAACATCGGCGTATCAACGGCCCCGGGCAGCACCGCATTCACACGCACGCCATCAGGCCCGAACTCCAGCGCCATCGCTCGTGTCAGCGCCAGCAACGCCCCCTTGCTCGCCGCATAAGCTGCGATGTTCCGGCTCGTCGCAACCGCATGCACCGAACTCACATTCACCACCGCACCGCCCGATGACTTCAGCATCGGATACGCCTGCTGCACCGACAAATGAATCGACCGCACATTGCACGCAAAAATCTCGTCCCACTCGCCAGCGGTGGTCTCGACCAGCGGCTTGCAGATCTGACAGGCGGCGTTGTTCACCAACGCATCAAGACGCCCGAACTTCTCCAATACGGTCCTGAAAATCGTCTCCGGTGCCTCGGCGTCCGCGACATCGGCATGGATGAAGTGCCGGCCCGCCCCGATTGATTCGCTCCCGGCGTGCCGACGACGATCCACCCCCACAACCTCCCAACCTCGCTCGGCAAACACACCTGCCGTCGCGGATCCGATCCCGCCCGCTACGCCCGTGATGACCACCACTCGCTTGTCCATGCTCGACCCGGTCTTTCTGTTCTGCCTCCCAGACTCACGCAGCACGACGATGCACCTCACGCAGGCCCTTGTAGAGCTGATCCAACGTGCTTCGATGCACACGCTCCCACGCGGCCGGACTGCTGTTGCTGTTGTGCGAGGCACACATCACATTCGACATCCGACGCAACGGACTCGCTAGCGGAAGCGGTTCATGCTCAAACACATCCAGCCCCGCCCCCGCGATCATGCCTCGCTCGAGCGCCTCGATCAGATCGATTTCCTTCACCACAGGCCCGCGCGACGTGTTGATCAGGATCGCCGATCGCTTCATCAACGCGATCGTCTCTCGATTCATCAAATGCCGGCTCGACGGATTCAGATCCGTGTGCAACGTGACGAAATCGCTCTGACGCAACAGCGATTCAAGCCCGATCATCTCGATCCCGGTTTCCGCGATGAATCGCGGAGAGGGTTCGGTCGGATCGCATCCGAGCACCCGCGCACCAAAAACACTCGCCCGCCGCGCCACCTCGCGACCGATCGCGCCGACCCCGACGATGCCAACAGTGCTTTCCGCCAGCGTCACGCCGGGGATCTTGTCCCACGCGCCCTTTCGCATGAGCTCCGATTGCTCAAAGCTACGCCTCGCAAAGGCCAGCATGTATGAGAACGTCGAGTCGGCCACAGGAATCGTGAACGCGTTCGGCGTATTGCACAGGCGGATGCCCAGGTCGCGACAGGCTTCCTTGTCGATCGAATCGATACCGGTGCCCCACTTGCTAATCACACGAAGCCGCGGCGCCGACTCCAAAACACGACGCGAGAGGCGATCGTCTCCGCATACAATCGCATCGACATCGCCGATGAGCTTCAGCAGATCCGATTCCTCAAGTCGCTCATGGACGGTCGGACAAAAGAAGTCACATCCGGCTTCGCGCAGCTCGGCCGCAAAACGGTCGATCACCGGCTGCATGTACGGGGCGGAAATCATCACGCGGTACGTCATGGGCTCTTGATCCTCCTTCAAAACACCGATACCCCATCCGGCTCACGCCGCACGCCTCGAATTGCCACGCTTCCGCGGAGACTTTGAGGGTTTGACCGACACGACTTCCTCTGACACGGACTCAGCTTCCACGGGTTGACGGGGCTCAGCAGCCTCGTTCGAACGCGACTTCCACAGCGTCTCGGCGATGATCCAGTCAGCCTCCTCGTCGATGTCGAGGGCTTCGAGGCGGTCGATCTCAAACACCCGCGCCGCCGGCCCGATGCGTGACTTGCCGGCGCGCAAAGTCTCAGCACCAAAAATGTAAATACACGAATTATCAACAAAGAGCGGCTCGAGATCCTGCGTCCG
This sequence comes from Planctomycetaceae bacterium, assembly GCA_027487775.1. Taxonomy (GTDB): domain Bacteria; phylum Planctomycetota; class Phycisphaerae; order Tepidisphaerales; family Tepidisphaeraceae; genus JAIYCY01. Next base: position 132,601 of record JAIYCY010000029.1, on the reverse strand, counting down.
AATCAACTGACTCGGATCATGATTCACCGGCCGACCGTCGCGCGTCCAAAGACGCTGCTGCAATCGTGTCACCCCGAAAAGCGAGTCGCACCGATTGCATGACACAGAACTCGAACACGCACGATACGTCGCGATCGCGGTCTCGATGGTTTCACTCGTCAACAGCGGATTGGTCGAATGCGTCTGCAGATACAGATCGGCGGGCACTTGGTCGATCGTGTGCAGGAGCACATCGTTCATCGGCGTGTGGTCGTCACGCAGATGCTCGGGACGATCCAGAACCAGAATCCCAGGGAAAGTCTTTTCCACGCCACGCCGGACGACCGGACTGTCGGTGTCGACCACAATCCGATCGATCGACGGACAGCTCAGCAGCGTGCGTAGAATGTGGTGATAAAGCGGTGCGTTGCCGAATGTGCGGTAGTTCTTCCCGACGACTCGCTTGGAATCATGCCGCATCGGCACAATCGCGCAAAGGCGGTACGATGGGACGTCGGCGGAACGAGAGCGGTTCGATGAGGGGCTCACGGATTGAGCATCGGTTCGACTGGCCCGATAACTTGAATTGACGTAGGCTTACCCAGACGGTTTCATGCCGATTGACGAAAGAAGCCGAAAAGCAAACATGGGATTTATCATGACGACGACCAACGCGACATCGACGGGCCGGGGCGGATTCTGGGCAACGATGGCACCGGCATGGTGGGCCTTGAGCACGGCATCAGTCCTCATGCTCGGAACAGGTTGCGCAAATCGAACATCCATGACAACCGCCGATCAGGATCTGGCCGGACCCGTCGCGGACGAGGCTACCATCCAACGCGGGTTTGATCAGAGCGTCGCACTCTTTTCCGACGGCGGAGCAATCGCCGGAACGCCAACGTTCCGATACGAATCCAAACGCTACATGGATTCGTCCGCCTACTACGTCTCTGACTTCGGCATCTTCTTTGCCAACCTCGTCACCAGCCCGTTCACCGCATTCGCAGAACGCGGCGAACGCAAATACGAAGGCGTCGTCTTCGTCCCAAGCCACACCATGAACCCCATCCTGCCCGTTGGTGCAGTCAACGCAGACAACACTAGCGACTCCCCCGCGCCTGTGACCGCCGAAATGGTCGATCCGAACCCCGCCGATGCCGGTTCAACCGGCGCCATGTCGGCCGAAGTCGCTCCCATCGAAAACGGTGTCTCCTCCCAGGAAGGCACGCCAAATGACATCCCCGAAGCCCAGCAAGGCGCCGTCTCCCCCACCGAAGAGCCCGCCCCCGCGGCTCCGACCGAAGAGACCATGAACTGATCGACAGAACCAAAGCGGACACGTCCACGCGTGGCGGAGAAGTCCAGGCGAAAATGAAGACCTGCGCGAAACGGTAAATCTGCACGAGATTTCTACGGACGCAGTGCCTGTCGATTGAAGGTCTACCGTTGAATAATCAACCGCAAACTCACCCTTGCGGCGATGACTTTCGAAGATGACTGCCGGCCTAGAAAGGCAGGCTCTGGTCCATCCAGTCGTCTGCGCGGAGAACCTGTTTGCGGTTAAAACGCGCCAGATGATCGGCCTTCCATTGCGCCCAGCGAATCAGGCGATTAGCGCCGACGAATCGCCAGAATCTTCGCACGAATCGCGCGTTGCGATTGAACAAATCGTCTTCGATGCTCGCAAACATCTGCGCGCAACCCGGATCACCCTGACGGCCGGCTCGCCCGAAAAGCTGTCGGTCGATTCGACCCGAACCATGCGGCTCTGTCGCAATCACGTGCAGACCGCCCAACTCGACCACCCCACGCCCCAGCAAAATGTCCGTGCCACGACCCGCCATGTTCGTTGCCACCGTGATCCGGCCGAGCTGGCCCGCTTCGGCGATGATGTTGGCCTCTTCTGCGTCCTGACGCGCGTTGAGCACCCGATGCACAAGCCCGGCGGCGGTCAATCGCTTGCTCACCTCTTCGCTCGCCCAAACGCTTCGCGTGCCGATCAGAATCGGGGCGCCCGTCTTGTGAATCTCCTTCACACGCTCCACCACCGCATCCCACTTCGCATCCCCCGTCGAAAACATCCGCGTCGGAAGCAACTTGCGTATGCACGGACGATTCGTCGGAATACGAACCAGCGCGCGACGATAAATCTGCCACATCTCCCCGCGACTCTCCCACACGGTACCAGTCATCCCCGCCATGCTCGGATACTGCCTAAAGAATTTCTGGAAGCTGATCCGCGCGAGATTCTCCTTGTCGCTCGTCACCTTCTGCGCTTCCTTGATCTCGATCGCCTGATGCAAGCCGTGACGCCAAGAACGATCCGCCATCACGCGGCCGGTAAACTCGTCGATGATCACGATCTTGCCCTCCGGCGTGATCATGTAATGCTCATCAAGGTGAAAACAATTGAGCGCCACAAGCGCCTGCGTCACCAACTCCTCACGACGCCTCGCACCCGCCCAGAATCCACCGCCCTCCTCGGCGGCGAGCTCTTCGAGACGCTCCTTGCCTCGCTCAGTCAGATCGACGCTACGCACCGTACGATCCACCGTGAAATCGCGATGGATCACAAGCTTCCTCGCCAGTGCATCGGCACGACGATAGCGATCGGTGTTGGGCTCGTCGTTCGGACTGTTACTGATGATCAATGGCGTCACCGCTTCGTCGATCAGCAGGCTGTCCGCCTCGTCGGCTATCGTACGGAAAAGGCCAGGCACCAGCATGCGCGAGCGGATGGATTGTCCTAGCATCATGCCCACGACGGTCTGCGTGCTTGAACGCATCGCACCCATCATGATCTGATCACGCAGAAAGTCGGCGACCAATTCCTTGCTCGTGACATACACCACTCCGCGTCGATACATGTCGAGACGCTCATGCTGATCGGTTTCGTGGACGACGTGGCCGACCGTCACGCCGCACATCTCAAACAACGGGCGATTCAGCTCCGCGTCACGCGCGACCAGATAGTCGTTCACGGTAATGACATGCACCGGGCGACCGCTCCATGCGAGCAACGTCGACGCCAGCGCGGCGGTCAGCGTCTTGCCCTCGCCGGTGGCCATCTCGATGACGAATCCGTCCACGATCGCCATCGCGCCCATCAACTGAACCGCAAACGGACGCTTGCCCAGCGAACGCTTTGAAGCCTCGCGAATCAACGCAAAACCCCGATTCATCAACGCGTCGGCGGCGGCGCGATCCGTCTGACGGCGGCGCGTTTTGCCCGCGAAGCTGCTCGTGTCCAGGTTCCCAAGCTTCGCCTCAGCCTTCAGCTTCTCGATCTCTTCACGCAGACCGGCATCCGACAACGACTGAACCTCCGGCTCCATCGCCTCGATCCGCGCCGCACGACGTCGATACGCCGGCAAACGCGGAATCCGATTCTTAAACAGCCCGACAATCGCATTGACGGCCAAATCGACGTTCTTCAGCTCCGGCGTCTTGACGCGACGGGCATCAAAGACCGTGTAGATTTCGTTGGCAATCGTTGACATGGAAAGATTCGAAAAAAAGTCAGGAACTCAACAAAAAACCAAACGCGGCAAACCAAAAACCAACCAACGATCCCAAACCCGAAAAATGACGCCAGCCCTAGTTCGACTGCGTTTGCAGAATGAGCTGACGAACCTTGATGTAGCCTTGCATCAAGAGTGACTGCCGATCGGCTACCGTGACGCGAACCCACGCCCGCTGACCAGGCAAATAGGTCGCGGTGGACGGAAGTTTGGCCTGCAGCTCAAAGACCGTGTCGGCGACCTTTCTTCCACTGGGGTCGGAGGGATCGGGCGCGATCTCACCGCCGGCGGTCACCGTCATCGCCGGGTTGCGGACTTCACTCAGGGCTCGCGATGCGACGAACGTATCGCTGGACGCAATCGTGATCGGATTGAACAAATCCGAAAGCAGCCGCACCTCAGTCTCATGCGACGTCGGATCACGCGTGAGTCGACCGTGATCATTCTGATTGACGGCGGCGTACACCATCAGCGTCGATTCGTCGAACACCTCGCCGATCGGTCGACCCGGCTGCAGCCAGGTGCCGATCGTGTTCTTCAGCCCGGGTGCGATCAAACGACCTGCGATCGGCGTGCGAATCGTCAAATCGGCAAGACTCTTTTCATCCGTCTCCAATCGCTTCTCAATCGCCGCGATCTGCTCGCGAAGGCGACCGACCTCGGCGGGGTCGTCCGCGATCGCGCTGCGCAGCTGGACGCGTGCGCCCTCGAGTTGCGCACGAAGTCCCACGACGCGGGCTTCCAGCTCCTCATTCCGCGCAATCACAATCACATCACCGGCAGCCACCATCTGACCGTCGCCGGCGCGGACCTCACTCACCACCCCACCCGCCAGGGCGGGATAAATCAGCGACTTGGTGCCGGCATCCACCACACCCTGGGCTCGCACGCGCACAGGCAGACCCCAGATGCCGGTCAGACCCACCAGACCCGCCACAAACAACAGACTGATGGCGATCGCACGCAGCCGCTTGCGATGCAGTTCAGGCTCGGTGAAGAGGTATTTCACCGACTGGAAAATCGGCACGCCAATGAACATCACCAGCGACGCCACGCCCATGAAGATACCGATGATCTGCACCTCGCGCGGAAGCTGATACAACACGAGAATCATGATCATGAATCCGACGAACAACCGGTACGGACCGCTTGTCGCAAAGAATGCGACCATCCAGGGCCTCGCGGACGGCGTGGGGAGCGGCTGACTCCATTTGACACGGAAAATGAATCGCTTGATCAGGCTCAGGCTGTACTCACGCGAGCGGAACTGAAGATTCGGAATCTCCAGCAGATCGCTCAGCATGTAGTATCCGTCATAGCGCAGAAGCGGGTTGATGTTAAAGACCACCGTGCTCACCGAGGCCACGAGCATGATGTTGTACATGAATGTGTTGAGCCACGAACCGGAGTCTTTCGTCCAAACCCACACAAACGCACATATCGCCGCGACGAAAAGCTCAAAGACCATCCCCCCGCCGCCGACGAGGATGCGTTGCCACTTGTTCGGGAAACTCCACGCACTCGACGCATCGACATACGGCGCAGGGAAGAGCACCAAAAACATGATGCCCATCTCGTGCACTTCGCCTCCAAACCGGCGACATGAAAAAGCGTGCCCGAGTTCGTGGATGAACTTGATCACCGCAAAGGCGAGATACATCAACAGCGCGTTCTCGATCGAAAGCTGAAAAAAGAGCGTCTTCTTGCTCTGATCCATCAACTGCTGCCAGTGCGGCACGACCGCCGCGATGGCAAGACCCACCACGATCAGCCAGATGATCGCGCCCGGAAGGCTGAAGACGGCATGATTGAGAACGCGCCAAGTCTTAAGAAAGTTGTCCGGATCCCAAAGCGGGATGCGCGGAAACAGCAGGTTCATCAGACGCTGTTTGCCCTTTTGAAGCTGCTGCTTTTTGTGCCGACGCAAAAGGACGGTCGCATCGGGCGGAATGTTGGTCTCGATCAGATTGGCGGCATAAAGCTGCGAGAGAATCTGAATCACTTCGGGTTGCGTCGGGGCATCGTCAGCGAGTTGACCGCCGACCAGTTCCCAAGCTTCGCCGACCGTGCGCGTGCCGTCGAGCAGCCCAACGAACTGATACGCCGCGTCCGACAGTCGGTGGTACTGATTCGCGGCGGGGTCGCGCACGACGTACCACAACTCCCCTCGATAATGCTGACGAGACACTTGCGCACTGGGCCTGAGTCGCGGCTTGAGCGACTGCACCCGGTACCAGGATTCACTGAATGTCGGACGTAGTTGCAGTGTCATGATTCAAACCCATTCCGTCATTCGAGCCATTCGACTTACCACTTACCACTCACGATCAAACCTTTGCTTCGAGTCTTGGGATCCGAACCTTGAACCTGCCCCTCGTGATCGATCGATCCATCGACGCGCGACCAGGTTGGTCGGAGCTTTAGATCCAGAGCTTCAGACGCACCCATTCGACGAGGCGCTTGGTCCATTGCCACAGCAGCGGCTTGGGATCGTCTTCGATGGCGACCTCACCCTTCATGCCGGGGCGCCACGTCGATTGTGAGTCGGCGGGGATGTTCGAATCCAGCGAGCCGTAGACGAGATACACGTTGTTGCCCTGTTCGGGCCTTGCGGCGGGGACGACCTGCTCGACCTTGAACGAAAACTCCTGATCGGGCCGGCTCTTGGTACGGAAACTGGCGGACCGACCGACGATGACACGCTCGATGTCACGATCGGTCACCTGGGCTTCGATGCGGAGGTTGCCTGCGATCGGCGCGATCTCAAACAATTGATCGCCCTGCTTCAGATTGTCGTTGATCCGCTCGCGAAGGTCCTGCTGCAACACTTCGCCCGCCATCGTCGCAACGATGCGGCTCTTTTGCAGCTGCGAGTCGTAAAGATCGATCTCCGCCTGCGCGGCGATCATGTCCTGCTCCTTGACCTTGGCTTCGGCTGTGCGCGGCTGGCCGCTCTCGTCACGCTGATTGAGCGCGATCTGCATCTCCTTCTCGGCCTTGTTGCGCTGCGCGATGGCGGCGATACGCTTGGCTTCGACCTCCCGCGTATCAAGCTCGGCGAGCAACTGACCCTCTTCGACGACCGCGCCAGGCAACACATGAACGCGAACAAGCTTCCCATCAAAGGGCATCGAAATCAGACGCTTCTGTATCGGTGCGAACGCGAACGGCGCCTTGACGTAATGCATCGGCGCGTAAAGGTTCTTGTAGAACGGAACAGGCGCTCCCCCCAGCACCCACAGGCCGATCAATGCAGAGGCAATGAGCAGCTTCGCTAGCCAATACTTCGGCCCCAGAAGCATCTTGAGCGCGTCACGCGTCGAAATCCCCGCCTTGGTGAACAGCCACCGGTCGGCGTAATGGCGATCGTAGAGCGGCGGACCAAGCAACTCGGCAGCAACCGCAAGCCCGGTCGCCTCGGTGTCGCTCGCAGTCTTCTCCGGCGGAAACTCCAGCGTCATCACGCCGACGATTTCTCCCTTGCGACGCAGCGGAAGACTCGTCACCCGCGTCCCACCCTCCATGCGACTTAACGACGCCGACTCACGCGTGACGTTCGCGGTGCTCATCAGGCCCTTTTCCGTAGGGTCGTACTGAACAATTTCTTCCTGGTCGTAGCACTCTTCCATCACACGCACAAGCTGCACGCTCATCTCTTGCTTCTTGTCGAATTGCTCGGTGTGAGAAAGACCTTTCAGCTTGATCTTGGGCGCGATGATCCCCTGCACCCAGCCCAGCGAAACACGCGTCGCTCCCGTGCGGGCGGCGATCTCGTTGCAAAGATTATTGACCGCGTTCTGAAATCCCTCCGCCGTACCCAGCGCGGTGGCATACTGCAGAACGTCCTGATGATTCTGCGCCGAGACGCGAAGCTGCTCCGTCCCGCGACGAAGCAGATAAAAATCGAAATAGCCTGCGACAAGCTGCATCTGCTCCAAACGCTGACGCGCACGCGACTCGTCCCGGCATCGCGTGATCACTGCAGTCGCGCCGACGACCTGCCCGTTCTCCGTGCGAAGCAGCGTCACAAGGCAATACTGCGACTCGGCATTCAGATCGGCGTTGCCTACATCAACCGCTCCATCCTTCCCCTCTCGCACGCACGCACCAATGATGTCCGCAAACGCCTTGAGCGCCTGCTGCTTGACCTCTTCGGTCGTCTGGTCGGGGCGAATGTGTGCCACATTGCCCAGCCGAATCTCATCCTTCTCCTGACCCGGCTCAATCAAAAACGCAGCCGCCTCCGTCCCGGCTACCGTCACCGCCTGAATGTAAACCATGTCCGAGAGGAACTCGCGGATATCGGGATTCGGCGCAAGCAGCTTCTGCAGCCAACGCGATCGTTGCACGATCTGTTGCTGCTCCTGCTGCTGACGCTGCTGTCTCTGACGTTCGCTATTGCTGTCAGTAATGATCGACACGGACGACTCCAATCTGCAGAACTCTCACGCACAGATGCACTCAAAAAACGTGATGGCTCTATTCCTTCGTTTCTTGGCTCTCATCGACTATTCAACGCATGGACCGCCGACCTCTATCACGAACCCGCCAACAGGCTTTCAGGAACGCGAACGTCCACCGTCACGCCCGCATCGATGCTCTCAGCGTTGTCCGGATTCGGCAATTCCAGCCTGAAATACCGAGTCCCCGAGCGGGCATCACCGACCGGATCAATGAAATTGACGGTCGCCGACTTCCATGTGCCCGAGCCGTATCGCACGTCGATCGTCTGACCGACAGAGAGCTTTCGGACAACGTCGTTCGGAACCAAACGAACCTCAATGTAAAGCGGATCGACGCTGACGATCTCCAGCACCGGACGGGTCTCATCGACGTTCTCGCCCTCCCGGCGGGTGATCTCACGAATGATGCCGTCGATCGGACTCTGACGCGTGTACTTCTCCACCCGCTTCAATTGAGCGAAATGCTGCGCCCTGGCAATCCTGCCTTCCTGCTCAACCTGCGCCAGTCGGGCCTGCGCAACCAAAAGCTCGGCCTCACGCTCCTGCACCAAACCCTCCGAACTCACGCCCTTGTCAAAGTTCGCCTTCTCACGCCCATACTGAACCTCGGCCAACTTCACACGTGCCTCGGCCTCGGCCAACTGCTTCGAAACATCCGTCCGAAGCAACGCAACCTCAAGCTGCGCACGCTCCTCCGAATCGTCCAATCGCATCAGCACGTCACCAGCCTTCACTCGTGATCCACGCTCAACCTTCACCTCCGCGACCACGCCTCGAATATCAAAACCGACCTGACGCGATTGACTCGGCGCGGTCGTCCCTGGAAACACACCCACCGAGCGAACGCTCGACGACTGACTACCCGACAAACCGCCAGACCCAACGCCACCGGCCCCAGCTCCACCCGCCGACTGCGCCAGCACAACAACTGACGATCCACCCCATACGCCGACCAACACCGCCCCCATCACAAGAGAAACCCTGCCCAACCTCGAAAGCATGCCCGCCCGCCCTGCCAACTTCACGTGTTTCGATTTCGGTCCCATCATCACATTCCTTTCAATCATGCGAACGCTTATTCAAAACGTTCACCTGCAAATGTTTCACACCATCCCGGCACCGAGACTGGACTCCAACCGACCTTCATCGGCCAAGCCTCGCACCCTACCAGCAATACAACACGGCCCCAAGAACAGAAAATTCGGATTGTCCCCTTCGACAGGCTTGGGTCAAGCCCTATGCCTTGCCCAATTTGACAATCACCGCCCGTGATGCACTCGCTTCCGCTTCCAAGCACGGGTAGTCTACGACAGCAGTATGAAGACGTCAGACAGGCTGGCGATATTTCCGGGACAGTTCGATCCCATCACGCGCGGACACCTCGATCTCATCCGACGAGGGGCCGATCTCTACGATCGACTCATCGTCGCCGTGGGCGTCAATCCCGATAAACGCGAACTCTTCACGCTCGACGAACGCGTCGACATGATCAGCGAAGTCACCCGCGATCTCACCAACGTCGAAGTACGAAGCTACTCCGGTCTGACCATGGATTTTGTCAAAAAGTGCGGAGCGGCCGTCATCCTACGCGGACTCCGCGACGCAAGCGACGTGCGATATGAGTTCCAACTCGCACTCGCCAACCGCGCCGTCGGCGGGGTCGAAACCGTCTTCATCATGACCGGAGAACCCTTCGCTCTCACCAGCAGCAGCCTCATACGCCAAGTCGTCATGCTCGGCGGCGAACTCAAACAACTGCTCCCCGTCGTCCCCGAATCGGTCATCGAACGACTCGAACGCGTCCGGTACCGACTCGCAAAACCAGAAGCCGATACGCCCACCTCCTGATCCGCCCACCCATACAACCGACCCCTACCAACCAACCCCCGACCGACGGCTCGAAAGAACAGGTCTGTCTGTAACGCATAAAGGGCTTGACTAAACTTTCAGCTTCGGTAGGCTAATAAGTCGCAGATTACCGGATCTACCGGAGGATTCTGATCTCGCGTCGCCTGCCCAACCTCCACCGAAATGCCTTCAGGCATACCGGTGCCGAATGGACGCCGGATTCATTCCGGATTGACCGTTCATCCGTTGTGTGGACGAATGTGTGGACGACTGTGTGGACGACGCGAATGATTCGCATGAAAGCGAATGATTCGCATGAAAGTTGCCGGCAGGCAGGCGGGCCAGATCAATGGTTCGCAGGCCGACCGGATTCGCAAAACGGGTCACACCGGATGCGAACAACCCGTGCGAGTCTGTCAATTCGGTCAAAAAGGCGCGTCCGGCGTCATCTTATAAGGTATCCGGACAAGCCGGCCCTGCCGATGTTCGGCAAGGCGTAAGAGTGGGATTCGGAGGTTCAATCGCCGAGGGTTACATCCTGACCGATCCGGAGGCCCCCTTCTCGTGGGGTCACCAACACGCACTCATATCTTTCATTGTGATGCGTCAGGAACCCAAAGCCGCGAGCCGTCGACTCCCTAGGTGTCTGAAGCTGAAAGGAGCTTCAACATGAAGCGTACCCAAAAGGGTTTCACGCTGGTCGAACTGCTCGTGGTCATCGGCATCATCGCGCTGCTGATCTCGATCCTTCTCCCGGCCCTGAACCGTGTTCGTGAAACGGCCAACCGCGTCAAGTGCGGTAGCAACCTCAGCCAGATCGGCAAGGCCATGCTGATCTACGCCAACGAAAACCGTGACGCCTTCCCGCGCACCACGGCTTCGGCAACCCTCGCCAGCACCGTGACCTACGGTACCGGCAACACCACCTCGATCACCAACGCCAACCCGTTCGGCGTCACGACCGAAGGCGCACCGGCGGTCAACGACGTCTCGGCGTCGCTGTTCCTCCTCCTCCGCGCCGGCGACATGGTCCCGGAAGTCTTCACCTGCCCCAGCTCCAGCGCTGAGCGTTGGGACTTCGGTGGCGGCATCAACACCGCCCTCAACTGGACCAACTGGAACGGCGTCGCAGGTCTCAAGCAGAACCTGTCCTACTCCTACCAGAACCCCTTCGGTGACACCGGCGCTATCTCCGCCGGCTTCAAGATGCGCACCTCGATGACCGCCGAGTTCGCTCTCGTCGCGGACATCAACCCCGGCACCGTCGTGAACAACCCGCCCGCGGGTCTCACCGGCGGCGTCGCTGGCGTCGTCGTCACCGACGCGGCCAGCCGCATCCGTGCCTCCAACTCGGGCAACCACGACCAAGACGGGCAGAACGTCCTCTTCGCTGACGGACACGTCGAGTTCGTCAACTCGCCCTTCGTCGGCGTCCAGAAGGACAACATCTTCACCGCCCGAACGGTCACCACCCCGAACGCTGGCGGCGGCACCACCGTCACCACCCTCCGTTCGCCCTACGATGCGAACGACACGATCCTGCTCCCGACCGACGACTGATTCGTCGATCAGAGTCTGATCAAGTTCCCTGTTAGCGACAGCGAACCCCGGGCCTCAAAACCCCGGGGTTCGCCTCTTTTTTTCACCCCCTTCCCCCTACATCACACGCCAACTCAAGCTTCTATCTCATGTGTCATCACACGCTCTCCGAGTTGTGACTCCCACACCTTGCGGGTAAACCACTCATATGGGCCGAATCCTCGTCGCGGTCTCCAGCTCCTGGGCTTCACAGCGACTCGTCGAGCCGCTCGCCGACCTCGCACGTCAACTCTCCGCCGGTGTTGTCGTCGCGCATGTCTCACGACCAAGCGGCGGGCAACAACGCGAACAAGAACAAGCCGAAGGCGAACTCGCCGTCAAAACCCTCGCCGACCGACTCGCCGGGCGATCAATCGAAGTCGACACCGTCATCCTCTTCGCTGACGACATCGCCAAAGCAATCCTCGAAATCGCCGACGAAAAGCAGGCCACCCTCATCGTCCTGGGACTGACCGCACGCGGAATCTTCTCTCGACTCATCGCCGGAAATGTCCCCGTCGAACTCATCAAAGACACCCGCATCCCCGTCCTGCTCATCCCGCCGGACTTTTCCGGCTCGGTCTGAATGGGTTCGGACTGACCGCGATCACCTCGCCGCGATCGTCCCGCCCCCCCCCTTCCCAATCCAAGTTGAATGTCTGAATGCAAACACCGCCCGATGCCTTTGCAGCACCGGGCGGCGATGTTCTTCTGAATCCGATTCACTCCGCCGACCCAACGGTCCTGGGAGCAAAGGGGCTCACTTGCGGCGACGCAGGGCAATCAGGCCCGCCCCTGCCAGCACGCCCAGCGTCGCGGGCTCGGGAATCACCGCGATTCTGTTAAAGAATGCATCATTCCCACTACCACCACCGGCATTAGAGTTGAAGAACCGCACCGTGGAAATTGCCTGTCCGCCGGATGGACTGAGCAGGCTGCCCGTGACTGTCTGGGTCGAGCCACCCGTACCAAGACGAGTGATGGTCAGCGAGAACGTGCCGGCTCCGGCCGCCTGACCGAGCACGAGATTCAAGCCATTGGTCGTAAAGCCGATCGTCGTGGCGACCGCGCCGCCGGATCGATTGACTTCGTAATTGCTCTGCCCGCCACGGAAGTAGAATTCCACAAGGTTCTGATTGGAAGCGTTCTGAAACGATACGCCAACCGTCCCACCCGTGTTAACTCCGCCGTTGTCTAAGGAGAGCAAAAGTTGCTGTCCGCCATTGACGATCGGGCCCGGAGTAAGCGCACCATTCAACGGGCGGGACGCTTCAGAAAAGCCGCCGCTGTTAGCCCACAGGCCCCAAGCATCACCGCCGACGTTGATGTTTGGGCTTCCACCATTGCCGGCAGAGGATCCGGTGAAACGACCACCGCTGCCTGACGTATTGAAGGTCCAGCCGCCACCGAACGATCCTGAGATAGCGGTGCTTCCTGTTCCCGTCAGCCAACTGCTGTTGTAGGCGCTGTTCGAGGAGTCATCCGAAGCAATAATCGCCGCCTGGGCACTCGCTCCGACCAACGAAACAGCCGCAACGGCGGCGATTGCGTGAGACTTCTTCATAATTCTTCCCTCCGCGGGAAAAGGGTTGCTCCCGATCGGGGCGATTCGTTTCGCCTCACCGGGCCGACTCACCTGACGAAGGCAAGCCGGGTTCTCCAAACTGATCTCATCGCACGGTTCGCCGGACATCCCGACGAATTTAGAAGTGGCCGTCACGCGAGACCCAAAGACCGGAAAGCGTCGTGCGTTGACACGTCCGCCGATCGTTAAACACCCGAAGGCCGATCTCCCATGGAACGGGGATGGCTCTCAACAGGCATTCGTGCATCGAACTCACCCTTACCCGCTGGCACGCTATGGCACTCGCAGGCACTCACCCGTGCACGACCAGCCATTCACACCCACCTATTCACAAACACCTATTCACAACTAGCCGTGCGTCTTACAGGGGTCAGCCGATGCTTCTCGACGATCTCTCCTCTTTGGATCTCCTGGCCAACTGACCGAGTCAGTTAACCGATTCACTTGATTTGCCCCCGTCATCGCTCCGCACAATGACGCTATAAGACAAATCCTCAGCTACTGCCGTAATTGTAACAGTACAAGAGATTCTGTCAAGATTTTTTTACGGCCCAGAACAACAACCCCACAGCACCTTGCCGCCACGATGGAACTCGAGCCGCAGAATCGCGCCGATCAGGCCATAAGTACAATCAAAATACAAATTTACAACCGGCAGGCCGGCCGGATATCTGGCCGGATCACTCTTCCGGAAGCTCCTCACTCGCGCCGAGCGGGTGGGCCATCGGGCCGGCATTCTCCAACTGATGGGACGCCCCTTTTTCGGCAAACAGACCACGGCGGCCACCCTCCGGGCCCTTGGCGGGCCATCCACGATTCGGGCGGGCGGGCTTCGGTCCCTTCAACGCGTTCGGCGCCTTAGCTGCCATCGGCCCTTTCGCCTTCATCGGCCCCTTCGCCTTCATCGGCCCCTTCGGACGCACCTTCCCCGCGCCGCTCGAAGGCTCGGCGGCGAGTTTGCCGATTTGGTTGGGCAGCGCGCTCGTGTCTCGCACTGCCCGCCGCAACATCTCCAATTCACGCGGCGTCAGCAGCCGAGATTCTCCCGGCTTCAGCTTCATCTTATTCAGATCCAAGGGACCGAACCGCGTCCGTGTGAGCGTTCGCACCTTGTGCCCCACCCGTGCAAGCATGCGCCTGATCTGCCGATTGCGACCCTCGTCGAGCGTGATGTCAATCACGCTTTTGTCCATCAACCGCTTCACAAACTCGACCTTCGATGCTTTAACTTTAAACCCCTTACCCCCCTCCTTCTCCGCGAGCCAAATCCCGTCCATCAATTGCTGGATCACCTCGCCGGTCACTCGACCATCAATGATCGCCCGATACGTCTTGGTCACCCCATACTTCGGATGCGTCAGTTGATTCGTCAACTCCCCGTCATTCGTCAAAAGCAAAAGCCCACGACTCTCGGCGTCGAGTCGGCCGATCGGATAGACCCGCGTCTGAAAGCCCGGCGGCAGCAAATCGATCGCCCGCAACTGCTCCCCCTGCGCCACGTTCGTGCAAACCACCTTCTCCGGCTTGTTGAGCGCAATCACCACCGGACCCGCAGCCTTCTGCTTCTTGATCGATCGCTTGTCGGGCGCATACACCAACACGCCGTCAAGCTCGACCGTGTCCGTCTCGTCATCAATGATGACCGGGCTACGACGCACCTTTTTGCCATTTACGACAACACGCCCGTCAGCGACCATCTCTTCAATATGCCGCCGCGAGTCAATCCCGATCGACGCCAGCAGCTTTTGTATGCGCAGTTTCATGGACGGTAAGTATACTCGCTTCTCGAGCCATCATGAGTTTGGAGCTGCTACCTCTATCGTTTGGGACCGCCATGGAAGCCATCGAACTCGTTCGCGCGAGGTTGCTACGCGCGACGGCGGCGTTGAACGCGATTCAGGCCAATTATGCCGTCGCAGGCGGGAATGCTGTTGCCGTATGGGTCGCTCGCGTAGATCGAACCGCGATTCCCTTCACGCAAGACGTTGATATTCTCGTCCGTCGATCCGAATTCGACCAGATTCGGGCGGCGCTTGAATCGGCAGGATTCGTCTATCGACACCTGCGCGGCATCGATGTATTCCTCGATGGTCCCAACGGCAGACCACGCAACGGTATCCACTTGATCTATGCCAATGAACAAGTTCGACCAGGCGAGCCGGCACCCAATCCCGACCCCAGTGATTCCGAGAGGGCAGACGAAGACTTCCGAATCCTCTCCCTCGACGCCTTGGTGCAGATCAAACTGACCGCCCTTCGTGAAAAGGACGTCGATCACCTGCAGCTGATGCTCGAGCTCGGCCTCATCGACCGCACGTGGCTCGATCGCGTCCTGCCCTCACTCCGAGATCGTCTACTACAAATCATCGACCCATCAGAACTCGGGTAGTTGGGCCTCCACATGTCTCATTCCACAGATTCATCAAGCAAGCAGCGCATCCTCATCACCGGCGGGGCCGGGTTCATCGGGTCGCACCTGGCAGAGATCCTCCTCGCCGCAGGACATCGCGTCGTCGTGCTCGACGACTTCTCCACAGGTCGGCCGGAAAACATCTCGCACCTGCGGGCGCATCCCAACTTCTCTCTTGTCTCAGATACCGTCGAAAGCGATCGCACCGTCAACACGCTCATCAGCGACTGCGACGCCGTCTACCACCTCGCAGCCGCGGTCGGGGTTCAACTCATCGTCGATCAGCCCGTCCGCACCCTCCGCACCTGCATCCGCGGCACCGAAGTCGTCCTCGAGTCTGCACATCGCTTCGGCAAGCCCGTACTCATCACCAGCTCCTCCGAAGTTTATGGCAAAGGCTCACGCGTCCCGTTCCACGAAGACGACGACGTCGTCATGGGCCCGACGCGACACGCTCGCTGGTGTTACGCCTATGCCAAAGGCGTCGATGAGTTCCTCGCACTCGCCTATCACCAGCAATTCTCCCTGCCCGCAGTCGTCGTGCGACTCTTCAACACCGTCGGCCCGCGCCAGGTGGGCATGTACGGCATGGTCCTGCCTCGCTTCGTCGATGCAGCCCTCGCGAACAAGCCGCTGACTGTTTATGGCGACGGTTCGCAGACGCGATGTTTCTGTCATGTCCACGACGTCATCGACGCGCTCGTTCGGCTCATGCAGTCCTCCGCCACGCGCGGCCAGGTCTTTAACGTCGGTGGAACCGAAGAAATCAGCATGAACGAACTCGCGCAACGCGTCATCGCACGCACCGGCTCGAAGAGCTCGATCGCACACATCTCCTACGAAGAAGCCTACGGACAAAAGTTCGACGACCTGCCCCGCCGCGTCCCCAGCCTTCATCGCCTACGCTCCGCGATCGGTTTTTCACCACGCTTTAGCCTCGATCAGATCATCGACGACGTCATCGCCGAACGACGACAGTAAGCCTCGCTCGAATCCTCGGCTTTCCTCTCCTCTCTCTTTCCATCACATGACCCCAAAGAAACTCAACGACACACCCTGCAACACCGGCGAAAATCCACTCTGGCATCCGGAACACGCCTGCGTCTACTACACCGACATCCCCGCCGGCATCCTCTATCGATACACCCCCACGACCCAAGCCACCGACATCGTTTATCGCGGTGATCCCGTCGGCGGATTTACGCGACAATTTGACGGTTCACTCTTGCTCTTCCGCGTACGCGACATCGCACGCTTCGATCCCAAGTCAGGCCAGGTGCGCGTCCTGATCGAATACACCGACGAGACGATGGCCCGCTTTAATGACGTACACGCCGATCCCATCGGTCGCGTCTATGCGGGCACCATCGGACGCGATTGGAAACCCGTCGGCGGGCTTTATCTGGTGGATCTTGACGGCTCGATTCGACGCGTCACCACAGGAAGCGCATGCTCCAACGGCATGGCGTTTTCCCCAGATGAATCAACGCTCTACTGGCATTGCAGTTCCCGCCGAATCATCTTCGCCTATGACTACGACCGCGCGAACGGCGATCTCAGTGGCGAGCGCGCTTTCTACTCCGCGCCATCCGACGAAGGTACCCCCGACGGAACAGCCATGGACGAACACGGCAACCTCTATAGCTGCCGATGGGACGGCGCAAGAATCTGCGTCATCGATCCCGCCGGCAAGAAGATTCACGAGCACCACTTCCCCGTCCCCAAAGTCAGTTGTGCCACCTTCGGCGGGCCGAATCACGATGAACTTTTCGTCACGACCGCAGGCGGAGGTCGCACCGAAAGTAAGCCGGACGAAGGCGCTCTTTATCATCTCCGTCCCGGACCGCGCGGCCGCGCAGCTTTCCTTTCTCGCGTCCAAAACTAAGGTCGAGAGATCCATCCCATATTGCAGATCCACACCGTCGTGTGATCCAACCACCCATATGGACTTCACGAAACGAAGGATCCGGCCGACATCGACCCTCGCGACGAGATCCAGCAAGACCACTCGTTAAACTCAGTACTCCATAAGACTATGGAGAATCGCCCCTCATTCCACCGTCACCCACGTCAATCTAAGTACCGCCCGTCACTAAGGTCGAGGATGTCATCCTCGACCTCAATCACGGATGCATGAAATCCTCACGTCAATCGCGGAGCTTTTCCGCCGACCAAGCCCACGAGGAGTGATACCACGAAGAGCACTACGAATAGGAAGAACAGAAGTTTTGCAATTCCTGTTGCGCTCTCAGCGATGTTTCCAAAACCAAAGACGGCAGCAATAATTGCCACCACGAAGAATATGACAGCCCACCGCAACATTTGGAGCTCCTTTCAGTCAAGCTCGCATTGTCTCGCCGGTTGTGGCGATGCCATATTGTATGCTTCCCAATTCATATGACGCGACAATTCTTATTATAACCGGCACGACCTGTGCAGACTGTTCCTCGACGCTCCCGAGGTGTTCTGTTTCAATCCCATGATGTCCAACACATCCGAAGTGCCCTGCTCGCCGTGATTCGGTTGCAACCTGCCTGAAATGTTCCTCGGGCCGGGGGACCTCCGCTTTGCCGAAATGATCCGACATCTGCATGCGCAATTCTGTTTCGATGATCTGACCTGCATCGGCGACTTCGGCTTCAACTACGTCAGGCTCCTGCAACGCTACGCGCGATGAGGTGAAACGATCTGCTCCCGCATTTCCGCTGGTCTGTCTTAGTCCATCAGCGTCTACCCCGAACAAACGGGGCCGATCGCTCCACCAGATCGATGTCCATCGGGTCGTAGCCGTCAGACCTTTTCTGCGGCTGCGACCATTCGCCACGGCACGATTGGATTGTGCGGTTGATTCTTGAGTCGTAGTGTGATCTTTCATAGTCCCATCCGAATAGGCCGCGAGCGGCACTCACCGGATGAGTGACTCACATCCAACTCAGGAGGTCTACCATGCGATTCACGCGACACTTCGGTGTGCTGCGCGCATCACGGTCTGTCATCCGATTTGCCCGAGCAGATTCTCTGGAATCCAGGCGGCTGCTCGCCGGCGGGGTCGTTGAGGGGTTGGTGTGGCACGATGTTGACCGCGACAAGGTGGTCGACCCCACCGAAGCCGGTCTCGCGACTCGAGCCGTCTACGTCGATTACGACAACGACAAAGTTCTGGACAGTGGCGAGCCCAGTGCCGCTACGACCACCGCGGGCACATTCAGAATCCAAGGCGTCCGCTCCGGCACGTTCCCCGTTAGACAGATTCTGCTCCCCGGGTGGCAACAGAGTTACCCCGACGGAGGTTTTGGATTCTGGACCAACTTCTCCGAAGGCTCGCTCGTCACAGGTCTACGCTTCGGTTCCTACCAATCTTCGAGCGCCACGGGTTTCGCTCAAGGCGTCGTCTGGAACGATCTGGATCGAGACGGCACACGAGACAGCAACGAGCCGGGAATCTCGGCCCGAACTGTTTACGTCGATTACGACAACGACAAATTGCTCGACAGTGGCGAGCCTTCTGCTGTCAGCGATAGCAACGGCAATTTCAACGTCGCCGGGGTAAGACCCGGGTCGGCACCACTTCGACAAATCGTTCCCATGGGTTGGACTCAGACCTATCCATCAAGTGGTTTCGGCACATGGATCACCTTTATGGCGGGTGTTGCTTCGACCGGCCATCGCTTCGGCTCCTACAGCGCAACGGTCGCTACAGGGACTGTGACCGGGACCGTCTGGCACGACATCAATGCCAACGGTATCCGGGAATCGTTCGAGCCACTTGAATCCGCTGGCAGCGGCCAGCGGGTGTGGGCCGATCTCGACAACGATGGCACCTACGACGTCGGCGAGCCGTTCACCGGAAGCGTCAGCAACGGCGGCAGCTTTACGATCAGCAATGTCCCGGCGGGTAATCGCATCATCCGAACCAAGCTCGACACCGGTTACGTACAGACGGCACCTGCGAACAACGCGGGATTCAACGCAACCGTGCCTGCAGGTGGAACCGTCAGCACGGTGCAATTCGGTTGGCGCTACGACAACGAACCGAGCTTGGGCAGCGTACAGGGTGGCGCGTTCAACGATCTCAATGGCGACGGCGTGGTGGCGGGGTTGATTGAGCCGTCGTTGACTGGCGTGCCAATCTATGTCGACTACGACAACGACAGAGTTCGGGATAGCAACGAGCCGTTCTCCACGGTCATGGGACCGATGAACGGGCAGTTCTTCATCGATAACGTCCGGCTCGGATCCTATCCCGTGCGATTGGATCTGCCTGCGGGCATGGTGCAGATCAGGCCCTCTGGAGGCTTCGGATCCTGGGTCACCGTGCAACAGGGCATGACCGCCAGCACCGGAACCTTCCTGGCCTGGACACCCACCACCCTATCCACCGTGAATGGATACATCTGGAATGACTCCGACGGCGACGGCGTCTGGGACGAAAACGAAGAAGATCCCGTACCGGTCGGCGTCATCGTCTTCAACGATCGCGATGGCGACGGCGTTCCCGATTCCAATGAGCCCCAAGCCACCGCACGCACCGATGGCTATTACAGCTTCCGCGTGCCAGCCGGACCCGTCACGTTGCGGATCGTGGTTCCGACAGGCTGGAGAAAGACAAGCCCCCCAGGCAATGAAGCGGTATACCGATACTGCCAGCCTGGCTGGACCGAGACAGTAAGAGCATTCGGCATCCAACGGATCGTCTGATTGCCAGATCGCGGCGCGCAGCAACACGCTGCGCGCCCCCGCTCATCGCTGATGGATCGGTAGATGACCGTACCACTGCGCCAACATGAAGTCGCCTCTCGTGTAGACCAGACCGAGACCGCCGCGGTCGCATGCCCTTCACATCCCGCGGCCTGGTCGATTGAGCCCTCGATATCGAGTTCACGTCTGGTGAAATCCACCGATCAGCGTGCGCCCGTGCGGGCGCGGATCCACTTTTCGACGCTGATCACCGGCAGGATGATCGCGCCGACCAGAATGCTCAGCAGCAGGTCACGACCGCTCAGCGACGCCGTCCCGAAGATCGACTGCATGAAGCTCGCATAGATGAAGACCATCTGCAGCACAACAAGCGCCGCGATCCCGATAAAGACGGTCTTGTTGCTAAACAGGCCGATCTTCAGAATCGAATCCTTCAAACTACGGCAATTGAGCATGTAGAAAATCTGGAACATGATGACCGTGGTCACGCCCATCGTTTGAGCCTTGGCAAGGGCGACCGCTTCGCCGACTTCGCCTCGCGTGCCGTAATACTCATACAGGAACAGCCCGATCGCACCACCTGCCATCAGGACGGCGGCGAGCACCGTGCGCATGATCACGAAGAAGCTCAGGACCGGCGCGTCTGGATTCCTCGGTCGTCGACGCATCACGTCCGGCTCTTTGACCTCAAATGCCAAAGGCAACGCGAGCGCAACCGTCGCCACGAGATTGATCCACAACAATTGCGTCGGCAGCATGGGCAGCAGCAATTCCTTCGCCCCGCCGGCCACTTCCTGGAACGGAAAGAACGCGACCGCAGCCATCAGGATCATCGCCAGGCCCAGGTTGGTCGGCAGGACAAACGCGAGGCTCTTGATGAGATTGTCGTACACGCGCCGACCCTCCTCCACCGCCGCCGCGATCGAGGCGAAGTTGTCGTCCGTCAGCACGATGTCCGCAGCTTCCTTGGAGACAGCCGTCCCGGTGATGCCCATCGCCACGCCAATGTTGCTCTGCTTGAGCGCCGGTGCGTCATTCACGCCGTCACCGGTCATCGCAACGACCTGGCTCTGCGCCTGCAGCGCCCGAACCAGTCGCAGCTTGTGCTCCGGCGCTACACGCGCAAAGACATTGGTGCTCCGAACAACCTTCTTCAGATCCTCGTCACTCGTCTCGGCGAGCTGCGCACCGGTCACCGCGGGCTGATCCGTGATCAAACCCAGTTGCTTGCCGATCGCCGCTGCCGTCGCTTTGTGATCGCCGGTGATCATCTTCACCTCGATCCCCGCGCCGTGACACGCCTTGACCGCTTCGATCGCCTCGGGCCGAGGTGGATCGATCATCCCTTGCAGCCCAAGGAACGTGTAACCACCTTCAGCATCCGACATCTCGAGCGCGCTGTGACCGGCAGGCATTCGCCTCGCCGCAAAACCCAGCACACGCATCCCCTGCCGGGCCAGCGTCTCCACCACCGCCAATGCCTCCGACGAATCAAAATCCGTACAACGCCTCAGCACCATCTCCGGCGCGCCTTTCATGTACACCGTCGGCGAACCGTCCGTCGCATGAAGCGTCGCCATGAACTGATTCTCTGACTCGAACGGTATCGCATCGATACGCCGATGCCTCTCACGTTCCGTGTCGGGTTCGAATCCAAGCTTGCGCGATGAAACCACCAGCGCAGCCTCTGTCGGGTCGCCAGTCACCTTCCACTGGCCCTCGTCGTGTGTCACCACACTGTCATTGCACAAAGCGCCCGCCAGCAACAGTTCCTTGATCTCGGCAGGCAACTGAGACGGCTCGATCACCGTCCCATCCCTCTGCACCTGCCCTTTGGGCTGGTATCCCACGCCCGTCACTGCATAGTTGCCCGCGTTCGGCGACCAAAGTGCCTGCACGGTCATTTCGTTCTTGGTCAGCGTGCCCGTCTTGTCCGAACAGATCGTCGTGGTGCTGCCCAGCGTCTCAACCGCCGGGAGCTTGCGAATCACCGCACGACGGGCCGCCATCCGCTGCCCGCCGATCGCCAGCGCGATCGTCACGATCGCGGGCAGACCTTCAGGAATCGCGCCGACCGCCAGCGCGATCGCAAAGATCAACTGCTCTCGAACAGCGTCGATGAATCCCACACCGGTCGTCAGCATCGATCGCGTCACGCCAATCACCATCATCAGCACCGCAATCACGATGATCGCAAGCGTGATGTACTTGCCGATGGTCGCAAGCGCCTTGGTCAGCGGCGTCTGCAGGTCGGTGGTCTCTTTGAGCATCTGCGAGATGCGACCGAGCTCGGTCTTGGCACCTGTCCCCACCACCAATGCCGTACCCGTGCCGTACGTCACCAACGTTCCACCGAAGGCCATGTTCGTTCGGTCGCCGAGACCGGCCTTCTCATCGACCGGCTCGATCTGCTTTTCGGTCGGAACCGATTCTCCCGTCAATGCCGCTTCCTCGATCTGCAGGGACCGCACCTGAAGCAGACGCATGTCCGCCGGAACCTTGTCGCCGCTCGCCAGAAGAACGATGTCGCCAGGGACAAGGTCGGCGGCGGGAAGTGTCACCTTCTGCCCGCCGCGCAGTGCGGTGACGTTCTCGGGCACCATCTTGGAAAGCGCCTCAATGGCTTTGCCCGCCTTAAACTCCTGAATGAACCCGATCAACGTATTGATCACCACGACGGACAGGATCACGAGTCCGTTCTTCAGCCCGTCCTCTGGATCCACCAACATCGCCACAAAGCCGGCCGCGATCAACACCCAAATCAGCGGGTTGTTGATCTGCCTCCAAAGCAACACCAACGGGCCGTCCCCCTTGGCCTTCGGCAGCACGTTCGGCCCGTAACGAGCCAGTCGTTCCGTCGCCTCCGCGACAGAAAGTCCATCCGCAGACGCATCCAACTGCGCCAATACCCGAGCCGCTGGCAATGCGTGCGAAGGGCCGTCCGTTACGGCACTGTGGGCAACACGAGGCTTGTCCATGAGTGTCATCGATCTTTCCCGCCGGTGCGTTTCTATGCGTCCAGCGCCCGCTCCGAACCCCGAAGCGCGACCTCGACGCTCCGAACAGTAAGATTGCCCAACCCCACCACCGGGTAGAAATGTCGACAAACCTTTGAATCGCTCCCTCGGGCCCTGCAAACCCCTAACAGCCCCCCGACCATTCGATCCACACCCCCTGATTTGAGTGATTACGGATCAGCCTCGATACTGCTTGTCGCAATGGAAGCCCAAAATCCACGCTGGTTCGGTTTCAACCTCCCCGAGATGTTCCTCGGGCCGGGCGATATGCGATTTGCCGAGATGATCCGAAACCCATACGGCAGTTTCTCCCGCGTGGACCTGGAGTTGATCTGTGAACTCGGCTTCAACTACGTCAGGTTGCCCCTCTGCTATCGATGGTGGGCGGGCGATACCCCAGGTCACGGCGGCAATGACGCGGGATTGCAGCCGGTTGACGACGCGATTGAAGCGTGTGAACAGCTCGGCCTGCACGTGACCGTCGCAATGCATCACGCGCCAGGTTACTGCATCAATCCTGCCCCCGTCCCGGAACCGGGGTGCCTATGGACCGATGACGAACCACGCGAACGATTCGTCTCACAATGGTCCATGCTGGCGGACCGGTTCGCGGGCATCGACTCGCGACATCTGAGTTTCGACTTGATCAACGAACCGTCAGGCTGCTCAGAACAGGCCTACGCACGCGTCGCACGCGAGGCCCTTGACGCGATCCGGAAAAGGACGCCAGATCGCATCGTCATCAGCAACGGCATCGATGCAGGAAACAAACCTTGCCCGTCGCTTGCCGACACGACCATGGTGCAGAGCTGTCGCGGATACATGCCGTCCGGATTGACGCATTACCTCGCGTGGTGGGCGGGGATGAGCTACACGAAGCCCGATTGGCCGATGCGGTTGGATGATGGGCGAGTCTTCGATGAAGCCGCATTGTGGGATGCCTTTGCAGGTTGGCGAACCCTGATGCAACGCGGCACTCTCGTGCATTGCGGGGAGTTCGGTTGTCATCATCGAACCGAACACCGCGTGATGCTGCAATGGTGCGAGGCTTTGCTCGACACCCTCGATCGGATGGGCATCGGCTGGGCGATGTGGAACTTTCGCGGGAGCTTTGGGGTCATCGACTCGTCGCGTAGCGATGTGGACTATGAGCTCTATCGCGGCGAGAGGCTGGATGGGGAGTTGCTCCGACTGCTGAAACGGTTTGTAAGGTAGGAAGCCGTCGAGCACCGTGTTCGTGCCGATGACATCGAGCCAGGCCGATATGCCCGAGCCGGCCGGGAAATTCAGATTGGTCTTGCGGAATGAAGTGGCCATACTGTGAGACATGAGATGGGCGTGGACGCAACGTGCGGCGATCGTGGGCTGGGGCCTCTTGGGCATCGCGCCAGGATTCAGCGCGGTTGCCGTTGCTGATGCACCGGGACGCGAACAAGCCCTGCTGCTCCGGCAGGATCAAGACGCAGCGGAAAACCCGACCGACACTGCCGATGCACAAGGACGAGCGGCCACCGTTTTCTTTCGCGACTCCGTCGTCGCGCGAGACAAATTGGTCCTCGCAGAACGAATGGAACGGCTCAAAGAATGGCGAAACGCCGCCGAGCTGTTTCAGGAACTGCTCGATCAACACGCCGACAAAATGTTGACCCGTCGTGCAAACACGACCGACAACAACCCCGCTGACCGCCTCGCCACAGACGCGAATCGATTCATTCCCGTCTCGGCTCTAGTACGTGAGCGTTTGTCCGCCTGGCCGATCGAGGGACAGGAAGTCTATCGCAGCATCTTCAGCGCGCGAGCAGAACTCTTACTCGCGCAGGCAGCGCTCCAGTCGGATGTCACGCAACGCAAAGGATCGCTCGCGCAGGTGGCAATCGAGTACCCGCTGACCGAATCCGCACGCCGAGCGCTTGCGGAGTTGTTTGCGATGGCGTTTGCAGATGGAGACTTCGAGCAGGCACTTCGCGTCGGAGAGCGACTCTTGCGCGAACATCCTTTGATGCGCAAACACGAAGATCGTCCAAAACTGATCGCACAGATCGCAGCAGCCGCGATCTTGAACGGACAAATCCAACTGGCCACCGAACTGTCGACAGAACTGCGTGCAGAACACGCCGGCGCTCGCGGACGCGTGGGCGGACGCGATGTGCTGCTTTCCGACTGGCTCGAGCAGGCGATCTCGGCAGATGCCAGTCAGCCGGCAGAACGCACAGACCCGGCCGAGGATCATTCCGGATCAACGCGGTCGATCGATCCGTTTAGCCCTGCCCAACGCGACCCTGACGATGCCGTGGAACTGACCAGATTGGGACTGATCGCCACGCAGTCGATGATCCCAAACGCCGAACAAAGACAAGGCGAGATCGAGCCGGAAGTACAGGCGATCTCCGATGAGCGCGGCCTGCTGGCGGGCACTCTTCCTGTCGCACGCGAAGGCGTTCTATACGTAAACGACAATCGGCAAGTGCACGCGCTCGATATCGAAAGCGGGGCGCCCGTCCTCACATGGGCTGCGACACACGGATCAAGTGAAGGTCGATTCTCTGTCGCAGGGGCTGACATCGGACGAACAGCAGGCGCAGCGTCGAGCGCGGGGATCGGCGTGCAGTCGGGCGTCGCACTGACAGATCAGCACGTCATCGCCATTCTCGGTCAGCGGCCTCCTCTTTCGAGTAGCGGCTGGATTCAGAACAACTCGGGCATCGATCCGCGTGTGTATGGACTTGACCGCGCTACCGGATCCCTGCTGTGGAGCTTCTCCATCGACTCACTCGGATCTCAAGACGCCGCACTCCTCGCCTCCAGGCCTGTTGGCGTGCCGGTCGTTGATGGGGATCGCGTATTTGTCGTCCTGCGCGGCGGACGAACACAGCAATTCGAAGACATTTTCCTGGCATGCCTCGATGTAAACACCGGAGACCCGCATTGGGTCCGACACGTGCTAAGCGGAACAAGCCCGGGCGCGGGACTGAACATGGGGATGATGAGCGGCGCGGTCGCACCCCTGGCTACACATCCCATCGTCGCAGGCGGACGCGTGATCATCGCGACAGAACTGGGCGGCGTGGTTGCCATGGACATCCTCGACGGAAGCGTCTCATGGGCGACCGCAATTCCACGCGAAAACAAAGGGCCCGTAAATCGATTGCCACGGGCAGGCGATTTCGGAACAGATCTGCTGCCAGCATTCGTCTCGTCGCCGCCGATCGCACATGACGGGCGGATTTGGTTTGTCGATCCCGTCACGCGCGAGTTGCAGGCGTTTGATCTCTCGGACGGGCGACCGATCAGTCGGATCGATCTCAGACCTCTCTCCGATTCGCCCGGCGGGCCTCAGGGCATCGAAGCGGTGAACGCGGATCGCTATTGGCTTCTCGCAGGGCTAATCGACGGACGAATCATCCTCGCAAGCGACCGCATGCTGGTGTCGGTCAACCTCGATCGTCTCACCCATGAAAGCGCCACTGACGTGACACGCGCCGTTTCGTGGAAGCATCCGATCGTGACCGCTACCCGCCGCAACAACGCGCTTGCAGGCCGGCCGGTGATCGCAGGCAATGCAATCCTGATCCCGACGGCAACGCAGGTTCGAAGACTCGATGCCAAGTCGGGTCGACATTTGTCCAGTTATCCCGCGCGCGAGTCGTGGACCGGGGATGAACGGCCCGGAAATCTGGCTTACGACCGAGGAACGCTCGCGATCGTGGCATGGGATCGGATCAGCCTCTACGGCGACGTCGCACAACTGCGCGAGCGACTCGCACTCGAGGCGGCTGAGCGTCCACGCGATCCCGCGCCGCGACTAAGACTCGCACAACAGGCCCTGCGAAGCCGAGACTCCGCAGAGGCCATGCGCTGGCTTGACGAGGCGATCGAGCTCTCACGAAGCAACGCCACGCAGGCCGATGCTTCGCTCGCGGCGGCATGGTCGATCGCACAGAGCCTGCTCGCTGAGTCGGCAAGCGATCTTGCGATGATCAATCGCATCTTTGACTCGATCGAGCGCGCAAGCGACGAGCCCGCCGAACGCGCAGCAGCCATCCTGCAGCGGGCACGCAGCATCGCTACACTCGATCCGCTCAACGCAGGCAAGCTTCGCATCGAACTGCTCGCAGATCCCGAACTCGCCCCGATCCAGCTCGATCTGATCGATTCCAGCCTGACGACCGCAGGCGAACTCGCACACGCAGAACTCTCGCAACTCATCGAAAACAGTTCACGCCCCACGCCACCCACCCTCGCAGCAGATCTCCAAGCACACTACAACGCCATCGCCCGCGCAAGACTCGATCAGGCCATCGCCCAGAACGATCCGGACGTCCTTCGCGAATCGATCGAACGTTTCCCACTCGCAGACGCCAGCGCGGTCTACCCCAAACTCATCGAGCTGCAGAACCACAAAGAACAAACCGGCGAGGCGATTCGATCGAGCATCCGATGGTTGAACTCCACTCCGGCCGGCGAAGTCTCACTCCGCGCCGCCGCACTCAATCGTCTCCTCGAAGCCGCTCGAACGATCGATCACCCCGCACTCGTCCGCGCTGCCGTCGAACGCATCGATCCCTCCTCCACCACAGAACCGACCCGACGACTCTCATCCTTGGAATCGGATCTACCAGAGCCCACGCACCCGAACCTCATCACACCCGATGCCAGCAACGTCGCAGGCTCGATCCTCGCTCGACTCGACGCCACGATCTTCTGCTCTGGTGTTCAGGATGATCCGGAAATCGACGAACTCGGCATCGATACAAGCGCGGATGTGATTTTTGCGATCGAGCGGAATCGCCTCGTCTCACTCGATGCGAATCTCAACAAGCGATCCGCTTATGAGCCGATCGGACGCCAGCCAGAGCCGTGGTCGATCATTCGACTGCGCGAGGGGCCGGTGCTGGCCTGGCCTGACGCGCTGGCCTCCATGAACCCGGACGGTTCGCTTCGATGGACATTCAGGCCCGGTGCAATCGCTTCCCCCCAAGGCCTTCTCGTCGATCGCGGCGGATGGATTCGTGCATCCAAGCAGCGGCCGATCGTTGCACAAGCCGATCCCGCGCAGCAGCAACAAGCCGTCGCGATCAACATCCGACAACGCAACCTGATGATCCGACAGATGAACAACGCCAACGCGGGAAATGCGGCTGCGGTGTTCGACGAAGATCCGAGGCATCCGAGTCGGGCGCCCATGATCCTACGCGTGATCGGCGCGGGGCCTTCCGTGATGGTTGTGATGATGAACAACGGGCGCATGATCGCGCTCGATCGCGCGACCGGTGCCGTGCGATGGGACCGACGCATCATCGATCGGCCGCCGCAGCACATCGCTTACACCGGCGCGACGTTAGCGATCACGACCACGACCTCCAGCAGCTCGAGACTCGTCATCATCGATCCAGACTCGGGTCGAGTCATCTGCGAACATGCACAGTCCGCAGGTCCCGCGCATCGCATCGTCAATCTCGCCACCGACGGGCGCGGCCGCGTCGTACTCGTCACACAGAGTCGCCTCATCGGATTCGATACCCTTCTTGATCCGACCACAACCACCTTCGAACGATCGCTGGTCACGTCCAATCGCGGAATGCCCGCACAATTCTCCCGCGCGCCAGGCCAGGCCGTCGCGTGGCGCGATCTGCTCGCTTTGGTGCTCGATGCGCAAAGCGATCAATACCGTGTCGCTCTCTTCGACTTCGCGACCGGCGAACCACTCACCGAAAACGTCGCCGGGCGACGCACGGAAGTCTCCCTCTCGCTCCTCGCCCCCGGACAACAACAACCCGTCAGATTACGCCCCCAAGGCGCCCAGTTGTACGCATGGAACGATCGACTCATCGTCTCCGCCACACGTCGCTCCATGCCCGGAGCCGACGGCAAGACGCAAATCGTCCGCGGCACATGGTCGAGACAACCGACCCCCGGCGAGAAACGGCAGATTCGCGTCGGTGACGGATTGATGCTGGGCAGCGACATCCTCGCGGTCGCAGTCGAAGACGAGGGAACCCCCGCGATCGAAGTCTTCAGTCGTCAACGCGTGCGAAGCGGCATGGAGAGCGGACTGCTCATGAACGACTTCAAGCTGAATCTGGCAAGTGGTGCACAGGCTTTTCGCGCGATCCCGGGCGCGATTCTGGTCAATCACAACGGCCAGCTTCTTAAAATCGCGGTGAAGTGAACGCCCCATGCCAAGCGACACCCGATGAAGCCACTCGAAGTCAGACTCATCTTCAATCCACGCAGCGGCGTCGGGCGATCCGAGGCCCGCGCCATGCGGCTTGATCAATCGCTTCGCGAACACGGCATCCACTCCCATGTCATGCCCATTGAGTCTCTCGGTCATCCGTCCAACGCGAAGCACATGGATCATTTGCCCGCCATCATCCTCGGCGGAGACGGCACCGTGCGATCGGTCGTCGAACATCTGCTGAATCGACAATCCCAACTCGATTCCACGCCCCCGCCCATGTTGATCGTTCCGACCGGCACCGCCAACCTCGTCGCGCGACATGTCGGGCATCGATGGTCTACAGATCCAACGCATGGCGCGGCGGAGATCGCGCAGACAATCAGAACCAACCTCAAACGCCGACTGGATGTCGCACGCGTCAACGGACGTGTGATGCTGGCGATGTGCGGCGTCGGCTTCGACGCCGATGTCGTCCACGATCTGGCCGACCGTCGTCGCGGGGCGATCACGAAACTCAGTTACATCGGCCCGATCACGCGTCGGTTGATACGCTTTACACCTCCACTGATTCGGGTCGATGGCGATGGACAACGCATCTTTGAAGGACCGGCCACCGTCATCGCTGCCAACATGCCCGAGTACGGTGCAGGCTTTTCGATCGCACCCGAGGCGCGCTCAAACGACCGCCTGCTCGATCTCACCATTCTTCCCATGAACTCGTCATGGGATGCGATCGGATGCGCCATCCGCGCGGCACGCGGAAAACTCAAACCGCCGCGGGCGATGCTGCTTCGTGCCTCACACATCAGAATCGAAGGAAACAGGATCGAAGGAAACAGGATCGAAGGAAACGCAAAAGTGCAAATCGACGGCGAACCGCTCGGCGATCTCCCGGTTGAGATCCACGTCGATCCAAAGTCGATCGAATTCTTCGCCCGACCTGAACGCAGTACCGATTGAATCAATCGACCGATTCACTTGACCCGCTGACGGATCAGGCGGTGTCACGATCGGATCCGTTCATCGCACCACAACGACTCTCGTCAAGAGATGATCGAGGAAGTGAGATGATCGAGGAAGTTATTGACGCGGCGCCGGGGGCGTCTGCGAGGGGAAGAGCTTGAGCTCCGGCAGCGGGCCTTCCGGCACGATCGGACGGGCGAGGTCGGCCTGATTGAGCAGGCTCGGGCCGGGCACGACTCCGATGCGACGCAACGCGCGGGCCACATCGACATCTTCCGGACTCAGCTGGTAGGCACGAATCAAATAAGGCTCAGCACGCCGCGGCTGGGCAAGACTCTCAAGGTAAAGGCCATAGGTCTTCGCGAGGTTGAAATCGCCGGGTGCGAGCAGGCTCGCGCGGTTGTAAGCGTCGATCGCGTTGTCGGCGTCTCCGAGGTTGGCGTAAATCTTCGCCAGCACCACCCAATCCTGGGCCGCCCGCTGTGGGGCGACATCGAGACGCTGGGCACTCTGAACCAACGCCTCGATCTCGGCCTCGCGACTCACGGCCCGCGCGAGATAGGACGACAACGCGTCGATGATCTTGCCCTTAAACTCCTCATCACCCCGGCCGATCTCGGTCGACTGCATCGCGTTGAGCGCCGACTTGTAACTGAAGATCGTCTTCTGCTCGAGATTCAGCTTCTCATAGCACTGACCGGCCATGTAAAAACTCTTGTAATCACGCGGATTCTGCCGGGTCGCGTCCATGAACGCTGCCGCGGCCTGTTCGTAGTCGGCAGCGTCGAAGGCTTTCATGCCCGCTTCACGCGAAACGTGACTCCGACCGATGACGTCATTGCACCCCAATACCGATCCCATCAACAATGCCGCAGCAACAGCCGTCACGCACCCGCGAAACACCGACCCTGCTAACGTCGGCCCAGAAAAACTGGCTCCGGTTCGACGGACGCTCTCGCTTGATCCACTCTTCTTCATGAGATCCTCCATGATCTGAGCTATTGGCTTGCCCTGCGTTCTTTGATCGACTCATCCAACCCGCAGGCGACCGACACGTGACCGATCCGCCCGCAACCATGCAAAACAGTATCGCACCCCTCGCCACCCCGCAACTTCCGAAGAATCTTCCCACGTTTACAAACTTCAACTCCGCACCCCACCCGATCTACCCTAAACTTCCTCCGCATGACCCTCTCACAAGAGATCGCCGAACGATTTCGTACGATGGCCGCCATTCTTGAGATTCGCGGGGAGCCGGTTTTCAAGTCGATCGCGTTCACGCGCGTCGCAAGGCTTCTCGATGACGCGTCGATCGACCTCGCCGACCTCGTCGCTCGCGACGCGCTCGAATCCCTCGACGGCATCGGCAAATCGAGCCGGTCTATCATCGTCGATTTCGTCCGCAACGGACGCAGCGAGGACTTCGAATCCCTCGCATCGAGCATCCCAAGCGGACTCATCGAGATGCTCAACCTGCCGGGCGTCGGACCCAAGACGATCGCACTCTTCTGGCGCGAACGCGGCATCGAATCGATCGAACAGCTCGAATCAGCCCTCAACCAAGGCAAACTCGCCGGCCTCAAAGGAATCGGCCCCAAAAAACTCGAACAGCTCGCAGACTCAATCCGCATGCGGGCGGTCGCCCAGACGCGGGTCGGGATCGGGCATGTGATCTCAATCGCTTCAACTCTGCTCGAGGGCGTGCGCGGATTTGCCGAAGTCGAACGCGCCGATGTCGCAGGAAGCCTGCGACGCAGACGCGAGACGATCGGCGATCTGGATATCCTTGCCGCGCTCAAAGCCGGATACGACGGATCCGTCGTCACCGATCGATTCACAACACTGCCCGGCGTGCGCGAAATACTCGCATGCGGGCCGACCAAGGCGAGCGTAAGAACCGATTCGAACCTGCAGGTCGATCTACGCGTCGTGCCGACCGACTGTTACGGGGCGGCGATCCAATACTTCACCGGCAGCAAGGAGCACAACGTTAAACTCCGCTCTCGTGCAATCGAACGAGGGCTGACACTCAACGAATGGGGACTCTGGAAAACCACCGACTGGGAAGCCCGTCGAGATACCGTCAAAGCGACGGCGGGCCTCGGCATCGACTATTCCACCGCCGTCGCGTCACGCCATGAAGCGGACATCTATGCCAAACTCGACCTCGCCTTCATCGAACCCGAACTACGCGAAGATCGCGGCGAGATCGAACTGGCCGCCCAAAACAAACTCCCCACGCTGGTCGTGCGAATTGACCTACGCGGTGAACTTCACTGCCACACCACCGCCAGCGACGGCGAGGCCTCGATCCTCGAGATGGCCCACGCCGCTCGCGCACTCGGGCTCGATTACATCGTCATCACTGACCACAGCCGCTCTCAGGCCATCGCACGCGGGCTCGAACCCGAACGCCTGCTCCAACAAATTCAAGACGTTCGACGACTCGACGGAAAAATCCCCGGCATGACCATCCTCATCGGCTCCGAAGTCGACATCCTCGCCGACGGTTCACTCGACTACGACGATGACATCCTCCAACAACTCGATTTCGTCGTCGCCAGCCCTCACACCGCTCTGCGCCAGGATTCACAGCGGGCCACCGAACGCCTCCTCCGCGCGATCGACAATCCATACGTCAACGTCATCGGTCATCCCACCGGAAGACTCATCAATCAAAGAAACGGACTCGAACCGGAATGGAACAGGATCTTCGAAGCCGCCCACGCCTCCGGAACGGCCCTCGAGATCAACGCGAGCTACCCGCGACTCGACCTCAATGACGACCTCGCACGGGCAGCCATCAAGGCTGGATGCACGCTCACCATCGACACCGACGCACACAGCACCGCCGGACTCGGCGAAGTCGATCTCGGCATTGCCGTCGCTCGGCGCGCCGGCGCAGAGGCGAAAAATATCCTGAACTGCGGTACGATTTCCGACATCAGGGCATGGGTCAACCGGAAACGCCACCGATGAACTTTTCCAGCCTCACAAACACGCCGATACATCACGCCAAACGCCCAGGCCGTCCAACGACGCAGCCCAACTCGTTCGCACCCGCACTCGTCGCGTCGATCGCGATAACTCTCCTCTACACCTCTCTCGCATCCGGTGTTCAAACGACGAATCCGCAAGGCGTCGATCCGGCTTCGACCCACACCCCCACTGTCCCGAACACCCCAACCGCCGATTCCAACTCGACCGAGATGGCGCTGCTTCTCATGAAGGAACAACGCTACGTCGAGGCCCTGCGCATGCTCGATGCGTCGATCGGCCCACGCTCGACGGATGTGAAGTCGCTGCACCTCGCCGGGCTCGGGCTTCTTCTGCAGAACGACCACGCCAAGGCAGCCGAACTGCTCGAACGGGCGCTCAAGCTCTCGCCCGACGACCCCGCGATCGTACTCAACGCCGCCGCCGCGAGAATCCGCACCGGCGACAGCGTCCGCGCTGCAAAGTTCATCTACGACGCACTCAGCAAGCAAATAGAAAATCCCCACGAATCGCTGGTCTTCGGATTGATCATCGCCGTCGATCAAATCGAAACCAACGCCCGCAAAAATCGCCAATACGACCTCTGCGTCCAACTCCGCGATCAAGCCATCAACTCACTCGAATCCGTCCGCAACACCGAAAAAATCTGGGGCGTCGAATGGATGTCCATCCGGCGATTCGACCGCATCCAACTCCGCAACGCCAACGTCCGCTCACGCATCAACGAAACACTCTCACAGATCAATTCAGCCCAGGAACAAATCCGAAAACTCAAAGGCGATCGCGAGACCATCATCCGAAACATCCGCACCGAGCGGGCGACCGTCATGGACCTCGATCGCGTCGAAGCACGCCTCGCAGAGCAGGAAAAACTGGCAACCGATGCGTCAACACTCGTCGTCGAGTTGTTCGAACGGCTGACCGTTCCGGTGATCCCCGCCGACATCCCGCCACGCTGGCCGGACAATTCACTCGTCTTTCCTCCGCCCGAACCGAACGAAAAGCCCGCCGATCCCGACGACGCCCACGCGCCGCCCGATCCCGCGCAGCAGGCACACACGCCCGTCGAACAGACACCAACGTCCGACAACGGCCAGGGATCAGAACGATTCCCCAAGCCCGGACCCGCCACGCAATCACCCCCGCCTCAACCGACCGAAGAATCCAAGACGCCCGAGTCCGTCCGCTTCACCATCACCACCCGCTACGCAACCGCAATCTCGATCGGAGGCGGTCTCTTCCTCACGCCAGCTTCCATCATCGAAGGCGCAAGCGCCATCGACCTGATCGCCGTCGATAGCGCGTCACATCCGGCACGACTCGTCCGCATCGATGCCGATTCCGGACTCGCCCTGCTTGATTCGACCTCGCTCAAACTTCCCGCATTCGCGATCGCCGACCGATTCGACGGCGGGGAAATCCAGGCGGCCGGCTTTCCCACGCTCGATCTGTTCAACACCACGCCCAAGGAGTTCTCCGGAACCGCAACCCTCGATCAGGGACATTGGAGCGTCGAACTTGAAACAAGTCTCGCCGTCCCCGGCGCACCCATGATCGCGGACGGTCGACTCGTTGGACTTGCCTTCCCAGCTCCATCCCAGCCCAACGCCACCCAACCCACGCCATCAGCCGCGTCCGGTCTCACCATCGTCTCGCCCGAGGCCATCCGCCGCATCGTCAAACCCGACACAGCCACTCAACCGCCGGGAAAGCCCCCCCAGCCATCCCCCGCCGCCCCCACAGGCCCGGTCGCCAAGCGACCCTCAGACGTGGTCGTTTTATTGGTCGCATGGAAGCGAACGCCGGTCGTTTCCAAGTGACCAACCTCTTAAAGCCCGATCTGCCATGAAATTAAGATTCCGGCAGCAGGCCAAGGCTTTGCTGCAGCTTTCGCGGGTGGTTTCCCGATAATGGAGATGAGATGGGACGAGCCAGGAAGGTGAAGTCGACGGAGGTCGTAACGCGTGAATCCAAAGCGCGACCACGCCTGCGCGCCTTGATGCACTTCGGCATCGGTGCTGCCCTGCTCGGACTGCTATGGATCGGACACGGCGTGAGTCGAAAGTATGTCGCCGAGCGAACCGCTGTCGCTGAACCACCCGAAGTCGTCCTGCTCAATCGCCCGGCTTGGATGAA
This sequence comes from Planctomycetaceae bacterium, assembly GCA_027487775.1. GTDB lineage: Bacteria > Planctomycetota > Phycisphaerae > Tepidisphaerales > Tepidisphaeraceae > JAIYCY01. The sequence goes on along the minus strand of JAIYCY010000029.1, from coordinate 97,222 downwards.
CGACGCACTCGCAGGTCGCATCATCGAATCCGTCAAACCAGGCACACGCGGACGATCAGCCCTCGATTCTGATCTGCTCAAAGAGGTCGCTCACGTGCTCGCCGCCGAACCGTGGGTTAAAGAGGTCCGCCGCGTGCGCCGACAGTTTGGCGAGGAGGCCAATCGCGCAGGCGTACTCGAAATCGATGTCGAGTTTCGCATACCCACCGCTCTCGTCGAAAGTGACAACGCCTTCTGGATGGTCGATGCCGAAGGCGTCAAACTTCCCGAACGATTCACCGCCGACGAAGTCGGACGCGTCTCACTGACCGCCGACCAATCACTCCAACTCCGAATGATCACCGGCGTCGCTCAACGCGCGCCCGCCGCAGGCGCCGTCTGGCGCGGGGACGACCTCCGCGCAGGACTCGACCTTGCCAAACTCCTCTACGATAAACCCTTCGCCCAAGACATCGCACTCATCGATGTCAGCAACTTCTCCGCACGCCAAAACCCCGACGCAGCCCAAATCGTCCTCCACACGCGACACAACACCGAAATCCGATGGGGAAGACCCATCAACGCTCGCGACTTCTTTGTCGAAGTCGAACCCGTCAAAAAACTCGAGTACCTCGCCCGCATCCACGAACGATTCGGACGCGTCGACGCCAATTATCCATGGATCGATGTACGCTTCGATCGCGTCATCTACCCCGCCGAGGCCGAGAGCCGACAAGCCTCCACCAGAGAGTAAAAGTCCCAACCGCCATCCCGAGAATGTGAAATCCAGACACACCCCAAGCCACTGGAATCACACCAACCGGCACCTCCCCACCCACATGCCTACGCCCTACCATTCAATCGCCCGACCTATAAGAATCGCCCGACCTATAAGAGCGGCCTGACTTTCATACGCAACGCACAGTACCTGCTCCTATCCATGTTCCTGTTCGCAAATCTCCTCTTGCTCGGGCTCGCCGTCGCAACCACAGGCCGGGCCGAGATGATCGCGTGGGGGCAGCTCATCATCCTCGCCCTCGGGTCCATCCGATTCTTCGCAGACTGGCGTGAATCGCTCTGGAACGTCGGCGTGTCGTGGCTCTTTCTCGCATTCGCCTGCCTGCTCCCCGCCGACGCTTCGACGAGCGACCTCGGCACGGGCGACTGGGCGCGACTCTCCCTCTGGATCACCCTCGCGGCGGCCGGGCTCTCCGGCGCCATCCGCCTCACCTCACGCACTCACCTCGGCTGGCTCATCGGCCTTCTCATCACCCTCGCCCCGCCCGCACTCTGGTACCTCGCAACCGACTTCTCCAACCTCCGTCCAGCACAAAACCCGTTTTCGCCCTCCACATTCTCCCACCATCAAGAACAGTCGCTTGCGCAAATCACTTCTGCATCGATCTTTATATTCCTGTGCCTCGCCGGATGGACGCGCGAACATCGCTCGAAACGCGAGGCGACAAAAGGATTTCAACAGGCCCACTGATCACCCCCGGCGGATTTCATCCCCAGGTTGTCCACCACGCCATCCCCACGCAACACCATGCCAGCACGAGCTTTAGATCAGATCGGCGGGCATTATCGTCGCGTTCCAACCACAGACTTGAAATTTTCTGCCCCAACAGCGACTTCGAGCCTTGCCAAGGTGGGAGAAAGTGGATAGAAATGGGCCATCGACAGACGGGAATGGGAAGGCCAGCACGGAAGCGGCCGGGGTTATGTGGCCAACGTCGGGCGATGCGAATCGCACGACAAAAACTGCAGGTCAGAGCGGTCGAGGTGGACATGGATGCCCACAACCATCGCAACGACCGGCAAGCTGGCGAACGACTGTCGATGGGTTCGGTTCATCTCCAGGGAAGGCAACAGGTTAGCGACAGTTCAGGCTTGCGTTTGAATCCAGATTCGTGTTTCGACTCGTTTTCGGCATCCGGCCCATTCAGGCACTTACGCGTCACGGACGACCGGGCGACCCAAAGGATTGGCTCTCGCCCAGCGTAGGCCTGATCGGACCGCCGATTACATCGGCACGCCGAACCAATCGGCATGCCGACGACATCCGCCTCCGCCGTCAGAACGTTCGCGAGCGTTCCGACCCAACAGGCAGATGCGAGTCGATTCAACATCGCTCGACTCGGGCATGTGACTGATTCAGATTCGGTCTGATCGCGATCTTTCCGATCAAAGCTTTCTTTGGGAGCGTGACGTCGTGGGCGAGCAGGCATCGCAAGATGAACGATTCCCCATCATGGGTGAGTTTGACCTCACCCTCGATGAAAAGAATCGCTTGCTCATACCCGCCGACGTCCGAAACCAACTGGACCCTAAACGGGACGGCCCGGGGTTTGTCGTCAAAATCGGGCCGGGACCGCGCCTGTTGCTCTATCCGGAAAAGGCCTACCAAGCCTTTCTACGGGAAGTGCGAACAGGATTGGCTCCAGACGCCCAGACGAGGCGGTTCAACCAGACCCACTTCGGCCTGGCCAAGCCCGTCCCGGTGGACAAATCGGGACGCGTCCTTCTCCCCGACGCGTTCCTTCAGCGAACCGGCACCAAACGCGACATCACCCTCGTCGGGGCTGTCGATCATCTGGAAATCTGGAATCGTGACGACTGGGCACAACAAGTCGACGCCATCCTCAAAGACCTCAAGGAAACCCAACACAACCCCGACATCACCGCAGGAGAAACCAGCGACCAATGAAACAGCAGCGACAACAGAGACAATTAAACGAAACAGACCGGTAAGCGAAACGGACTGGTAAACGAAACGGACCGGGGCGACAGCCACGATCCAACACAGCACGATCCCTTCGAGCAGCCACGCCGGCGCAAGGATGCCAGTAGGCGCGGTACGTGCGAAGGGGCGCTTGGGAGTCTGCAAAATGCCCAAAACCCCAGGCCATTGATCGTGACTCTGACCAGGAGCGATCAAGGCCCGTCGCGGGCACAGAACCTCAGCGTCGATCCCGACCCGTTCGCAATCGGCGGAGCCGAACGCGACGGGCCGGTTAACCATTGTCTCTCAGATTGTACGATCGTCATGGACTAAGTTCCAAGCGCAGCTGCGGCCGATTCGTCTCACCAATGACAGCTGATAACCGACAACTCACCCCTCACAACTCACCCCCCTCCCCGTGTCCGCCGACCCTGTACATGTCCCCGACGAATCGCTTCGGGCGGACGATCCATCCGGGCACGATCCGGTGTTGATCAAAGAAGTGCTAAACGCGATCTTTGATCGGCACGATCCGCCACACATCGTCGTCGACTGCACACTCGGACGGGCTGGCCATTCAACCGCCATCGCCGAACGTCTCGCCCGCAACCCTGAACGCCCCGCCCACACGCCACGCCCGACGCTCGTCGGCCTGGATTGCGATCCGCGCAACCTCCAATTCGCCCGTGATCGACTCGCGCCATTCATCGACGGACCCCAAGCCGGCAGCGTCGATGTCCGACTCTTCCACGCCAACTTCGCACAGCTCGACGAAGTGCTCGACGAACTCAAGCTCCCATACGTCGATGCAATCCTCGCAGACCTGGGCGTCTCCACCAACCAAATCTTCGATTCACAATATGGAATGGCCTTCAGCATCGACGGCCCGCTCGACATGCGGCTCGACCCACGCTCAACACTCACCGCCGACAAGGTCATCAACACCTGGGCCGAATCCGACATCGCAAATGCACTCTACGACCTCGCCGACGAACGCTTGAGCCGTCGAATCGCACGAAAAGTTGCAGAGGCACGACGCATCGCGCCGATCTCCACCACGAGGCGGCTCGCGGAGATCGTCCGCACCTGCTTCCCGCCACGACGCGGACACGAGCGCGCCATCGACCCCGCAACACGGACGTTCATGGCACTTCGAATCCTCGTCAACAGCGAAAACCAAAATCTCGCCGCCCTGCTCGATATCGCCCCCGGGCGACTCGCCCAAGACGGCAGACTCGCAGTCATCAGCTTCCACTCCGCCGAGGATCGACAAGTCAAACAAGCCTTCCGTTCCCGATCGTCAGACGCTCTCGGACAACACGACACAACAAACTTCCAAACCCTCACTCGCAAACCCATCGAACCAACACCCGAAGAAGCCGCCCGCAACCCGCGAGCACGATCCGCAAAACTACGCGTCCTACGCCGACTTAGGCACGGTGCACCATGATCACCCGCGAAGCCAAAATCAGCCTGCTCGTCACTCTCGCCTTCCTCCTGGTCGTCGGGATCCTCCTCTCAGAACATCTCACCACCTCGCGCGAACCCACACCCGCCCCACTCGCAGACGCCGCGCGACACGCACGACCCGCCCTCGAAGCACCCAACGCCTCCCCACGCGCAGCAGAACCCCAAATACCCACCCAAACCCCGCCCCGCGACAGCCTCAACACACGCGACGCACTCGACAACCCCACACCCCTCCAACCCGCTCCTGACGCCCTCGAAAATATCCTCGAGCCCAATTCAACCCATCAAAACAACACCAACCCAACCACAACAGATCCCGCCAACACGGTTGCCACAACAACAGACACCAACCACAACAACCCAATCGCACCCACCGACGCCACGATCGAAGAACTCGCAAAACTCTTCGGCGAAGAAATCATCCCCGCCGACCAGGCGGCCGCCACCCCAGCCTCAGATTCCCAGCCACAAAACCAATCGACCGCTCACGCCGACAACCCCGTCAAGCGACCCACCCCCGACGCCGCCCGAGTCCGATCCTACGTCGCCCAGAAAGGCGACACACTCTCCAAAATCGCCCGCAACCAACTCGGCGCCAACACCCCCGCCAACCGCCAAGCCATCGTTGCGCTCAATCCCACTCTCCAAGCAGACCCCAACAAAATCATCGAAGGACACACCTACACCATACCCGCCGACGCTTGGAACGCCGCCCTCCTTCCTCACCCATCCCCAAAACAAACCGACCCAAAATCCCAAGAACAAGCTCAATCCGAACCCGCCAACAACCCCTCCGCCACAACTCCAACCTCACCTCCCGCGCCCACTCGACTCTACACCGTCCAAAAAGGCGACTCTCTCTGGCGCATCGCAGAACGTGAACTCGGAAACCCCTCCCTCGCCAACAGCATCCGGCAACTCAACGCTGATATCCTCGGCGACTCCGATACCGTCAAAGTCGGCATGCAACTCAAACTTCCCGCCCAAGCCGTCTCCAGCTCCGATTGAACTCGACAATCCCAAATCACCGACTTCGAGAACCCCCGCTCCACAGCAAGCCGCCATCCTCAGCGTCGAATCGCAAATGGCCATTCATATATAAATGACACTGCCCGAGCCCAGGGATTCGCTGGAATACACTCGATCGGATACCTCCCACAAATAAGAGGCCCCATCATGCTCCGTTTCCTGTTGGCCGTCGTTGGCGGGCTCGTCATCGCCGGCCTCTTGCTCAGCCTGCGGGGAGAACGACTGCGATCCCGACACCAAATCGCCATCCTGCATCAGCAACTGCAGCAACGACAATCAACCCTCTGGCGCCAGCAACTCGAAATCGCGGCATTCACCAGCCCCGAAGTCGTCGATACCCTCACTCGACCGCCCGAGTAACACCCCGGACCTGTCCCTCGATCAGCCCGTCAGCCCACCGCCAACACCCACGTCAACGGGTGTCGATCCTTCAATACGGACTAAACATCCCATTTTCACATCCGCTGCGACCCGCCTGTACACCTTCGCGTATGCCCCGACACGCGGCGCGCATGCCTAAACAGGCATCCCCACCATCAATCTGCACGCCAATTACGAAGCACCCCGCATACGCCCTGCAGGAAGACCCAGCCGCCCGCATGACCCGAAAATATCAAGCCAATCGCCCCGCCCGGCCATCGCAGTGCCCGTCGCGACTGACCGCCAACGATCATGCCATCGAAGCCGCACCAAGAAGGCTATTCGCGCCGCCCCAAATCTGACATCATATATCAAATTTACCGGGCCTTAACACCATTTTTTCGTTGCACTTCGACAGGAAAATGCAGTTGCGTCGCCGACGAGTCGGGGTAGATTCTCTTACATAACCCCAGCCCTCCCGGAGTGGGAGAGAAAGAGAGAGATTCGTCATGCGTCGTACAGCTCTTCTCGCCGCCGTTGCGGCGATCGCGTCAGCCTCGGCCGCTCAGGCCGCCATCACGATCGGTTCGACCACCACCACCAGCGGTGGCCGTCAAGCGGTCAACATCTTCGGTCTCAACGACGGCGTTGGCACCGGCACCCGCCTCCAAGCGGTTGAACTCACCTACACGGGCACCCCCGTCCGTTTCGTCGTCGATGATACCGACGAAGATGAAATCGGTGACACCGTCAACCTCAACGCCCGCGTCGCGGGTCAATCGTGGCTCGGTCTCTCGACCGGCACGAACACCGCATACGTCGGTGTGAGCCCCAATGGTTCCGGCGTCCAGCCGAACCCCTACGCCTCCATCAGCAGCTTCACGCTCGCTATGGCCGACCTCGCTGGCGGCATCCTCGCCAACACCGGCAACGGTGGCCAGTTCATGCGTCTGATCTCGGCGACCGGCACCGCTGCCCCCACGGGCCGCATCGTCGGAACCATCGCCGGTGAAACCGGTCCGGTCGTTGCCTTCGACTTCAGCTTCGGCAGCACCCCGCCCCCGGTCAACAATGCCCCGGTCATCACTGCCAACGCTGGCACCACCGTGGCCTTCGGTAACATCGTGACCACCCCGCTGCCCTTCTCCGCCACCGTGACCGCCAACGACGGCGACACCGCCGCCCAGACCCTGTCTCTGGCGCTCGGTTCGATCCCCGCTGGCCTGACCAACGTGCAGGTCACCCCGGCAAGCGTCAGCGACGCCGGCACCTTCACCATCACCGGTCTGGCTGCCTGGATCCCCGGCAACGGCTCCTACAGCCTGCCCTTCACGGTCTCTGACAACGGCTCGCCCGCTGCCAGCACCCCGGGCAACATCGTGATCACCGTCGTCCCCGAACCCGCCACCCTCGGCGTGCTCGCGGGCCTCGGCCTCCTCGGCCTCCGTCGCCGCAAGTGAGGTAAACCTCAATCAGCTTCGTCGCCCGGATCGGGCAACCCCCGATCCGGGGACGATTGATCCGGTCGCACGAATCTCCAGGGCCGGTCACCTTCATCGGTGACCGGCCTTGTTCTTTTTCTAACCCACCCAGTTCCCCACCCAGTTCTCCACCCAGTCCCCCACCTAACCCTCGACCACCCAACCTCGAACCCAAGCAATGCCACGACCCCACCCGATCAGCCGCCAACAAGCGCTGCTCAACCCCTCATCTGCCCTCCCACACGGTTGCCTTCACCGCAGCCGCATCCATCAGACCCGTGTTCCACGCACGCCCACCTGTTCCACGCACGCCACCCCATCCCATCCCGCACACAAAAGCGCCCTCAACTGCACCATATCCCCGCCCTCGACACGCCAACGCCGTTCATGAACACCACCGAGCCATTCCAAGTCAGGACATGCCTCGCGATGATCATCCTCCAACCTTGGGCGTCGGGGACGATCGTTAAATCCTGATGGCGGCGCGAGACGCTTCGAAGACCGGCATCACACCATCACCGCGCAGCATAGAAATACCGCGCTGCAGGTGACACCCGCGCAGTCTGTTACTCCCTCGCTACTCACACTCTGTGCCCAACCCATAGCCAATTCGCAACCCTAAAGCCGCGAAAAGGCTCCCCACTCAAACCACTCCAAACCCACGATCAATCCGCGATGTCGATGCCGATCGCATCCGTCACCGGACGCGGAATGCTCACGCCGGGAATCACGCTCGTTCCATCGCTCGGTCGGTTCAGCACCGACATCACCCCCGTGTTCGAATCACGCATCACCATCGTCGTGCTACCTCCGCCGTCAAGGTTGATCGCCTTGACCGCGCCCACCTCCAACATCAACTGCCCCAGCTCGGCATAACTCGCTCCCCGGCTCCAACCCTCGCGACGACCGTCTATCACCATCAGAAAAAGCGTCCTCGACTCGGCATCCACACCCACCACCGTCCGCGGATGTCGATCCCCACCCGGCTTGTGCACGATCTGCCCGCCATCCAAAATCATCACATTCCCGCTCACCGCATCACGCACACCCTCAGGCATCTGCTCAAAACTCGATGCCATCTCCACCTGCCCGCCCTCTTGCACGACCATGGTCGCCATCCCGGCTTTCGCGGGCTTGGTCAACACTCGGCCGTCCGTCACCAACCAACCAACCGGATAGCCCGGATTACCCACGAAATATCGGATCTTCCTATCGCCCACTTCCTTAAACGCTGGGGCCGCAAAAAAGCTGGCATTGATCGCCAACTCGAAGTCGTAACGCTCCGCGATCGAAGAGACCGTATCCAACCTCGTCACGTTCGGACCCTCGCCGTCCGGATCCTCAGGCTCGGCGGGCACGATCCGAAGCGTCACGCGCGGATTCGTCAGATCGATCCTCGCCAATACCCCACGGATCACGCCACTCTCGTCCTCCCGCTCGATCCGCTCGATCACCATCGGCGGAACTGCCTTCGCCGGCTCCGGCGCAGACGCCTGACCAGCATCGGTGCTTGGCGATGGCGCAACACTTGGCGCAGGCACTGCGGCCTGCGCGGGCGCGACTGCCTGCGCGGGCGCGACTTCCTTCGCGGGCGCGACTTCCTGCACGGGCGCGTCTTGAGCAGGGGCGACGTTCTGCCAGGACGCCGCTCCTGTTGCCAGGGTCGGAACGGCATGCGCGATCACGCACGCCAACGCGCCCGCCATCATCGCCGCCGCTCGGGTCAGAACCCGCCGGCCCCGCGCATCACGTTCACCCCAAGTGTCTCGATCGATCGACATGTGCATCCTCCGCTGCGGCCACACCGGGCCTTGGGTTCCATGAGCTTCTCACCTCCGACCCGCGCGCCGCGGGCGATCGTCAAAGCTCATCTGGATCATCCTCCCAAGCAGCGGCCATCGCAACCGATGCGGATAGGCAAGCTCCGCAAACGCCATCGATCGCTCACCGTCGCTCTCGGCATCGAACGCGATCCGCATGTAGAACGGCGCCGGATCGAGCACACGCGGATTCGACAACCGCAGCTTGCTCCCAAAATCGACCTCCGACGGATACTTCAATTGCATCGCCATCGCGCTCGTTCGATCAAACTGCGCGCGAACTTCACCCACCTCGATCTCACGCGCGCCCTTCTCATCAACTTCGATCAAATGCGTCTCCGCTTCCGCTCCACGTGCCTTCGGCTCGGCATAATGAAACGTCAAAACACGCGATCCGAAAATCGCCCGGCCCCACGTCCACCGATAGAGCCCCGAACCGATCGGTGCGAGCCCAAAGTTGTGATCGTGATAACCACGACCCGAAAACAAAACCCGCTCACCGGCGACTTCCAACTCACCCCTTACATCACACACCGGTGCCGCAATCACCCAATGATGCTCCGCCCCGGTCATCTGCTCAGATAAGAATCGCCGCTCCACCGGATTGATCCGATGCCGCGGAGAAAACCGCAGCCGGACGCCTAACGTCTCGTCATCGAATCGCCGAGGTCCCCGCGCTGTCAATCGCCAGGGCGTGCCCGCGACATCCAACGCATATGCACCGTCAGGCTCTGTGGTGAGTCGATGTGGTCCGATCGAAACCTCAGCGCGATCGCTTCTAGAGGCAAAATCACCCGGCGCATAGTCCGTGTAAAACTGCCTCCAAATCCGACCCGCGCGATACACGCACGCGTAAAGACTCGGATGGTCCGCAGGCAACGGGGGCGCATGCCGCGTCGGATGCTTCATGTATCGCGCGTAAGCCCGCAGATAGCCGGGATGAAAGATGAACGCCTGCATCATGATCACAACGATCTGCGTATCAGATGCAGGATCCTCCGCGTCGAAATACCACCATTCATATCCGCCCGGCGCGCGGACATCATGATGCCCGTCGGCGAATGCACACGCATCAAAGAGCGGGACTCGGCTCGATCCATATGGCGCAACGCCATCAGCAGGCACTTGGCTACTCGTCATCGTCGTATCATAGCCCTCTGCAACTCTCATCGATTCCCACAGCTTATAGCACGATTCAGCGCAAATCATTTGCGCAAATGGTGAAGTCACAAGCAATCAAAATCGTTGCGGCGGCAACGCGTTTCTCTACGATCGTCTTCGCGGAGGTTTCGGATGAAGTATCTGTTTGCGGCGCTCTTTGCCCTATTGGTGCTGGCAGCGCTCTTTACGCGGTCGATCAGGCCCGAGTCGCAAAACGATTTGCCGCTCATCTATTGGGTCACCGATGCCAACCCGGCGCGGAAGGATCAAATCCATCTCTTCCATCTCTGGCTCGTCAAGCAAGGACACAAGAAGGAAAAGTCGCTCGCGACCGCAGACGACGCCACGCGATTCCTCTCCCGCTACTCCTCGCTCTATCCACTACGAGAGTCGCTGCTCGTCTTGAATCCAGATCTCAAACGATTCAGCGAAGGTAACGCCGTCACCTTCCCGCTCAACATCACGCTCCCCATCACCGAAATGCGCGTCGATACCGCCAACAATGACGCGACCAAAAAAATCATCCAAGGCGTCAGCGGTGTCGGCGGGGATGTCATGGACATGTGGAGCGGGCAGATGATGTGGCAGTTCAACGGAATGAAACTGCTCCGCGATGTCACCGAAGATGCCCAACGACTCGGATTTGATCCCAGCCAAACCTATCCCGCACTCCTCCCCGAAATCGCCATCCCCGATCGCCAGGGAAAATGGCATCAGTTTCAGTTCCCCTGCAACGTCACCGCCAACGCCTACATCGTCAATCTCGAAGCCTTCGAGGCTGTCAAAATGCCCGAACCGCCCGCCCGATGGGACGTCGAAACCTTCGAACGGATCGGAAAGGAGTACGTCGAAAAGGCCAACGCAACCGGCCAACGCAGACGAAACTTCTTCGCCAACGACGTCGATCTCTACATCTTCCGACGTCTCTTCGGCGCGAGCGAACTCAACGAAACCATGACCGCATGCACACTCGATTCGCCCGGCAGCATCGAGTCGATTCAAACATTCAAGCGATGGCGCGACGAACTGCGACTCATCCCATCAGCCGCAGACCGCGCGGCGTTCGCCACCGATTCCGGCTACGGCGGGGCCGACGCACAACTCTTTAACCGCGGCAACTTCGCCCTCTACGGCACCGGGCGATATCTGCTCATCCAATTCCGACAATTCAACATCGATCGAATCAAAAACGGACAACCACCCATGAAACTCGCCGTCAGCGAGTTCCCTCATCGCGACATCCCCATCACCAACATGTCCACACGCGCCGCCGCCGTTTATGCCGGCTCCCAGCACCAGGAACTCGCCATCCTCTTCCAGCAATTCCTCGCCTCCGAAGACTACAACGTCCAAATCGTCCGCGACGCAGACGCACTCCCACCCAATCCCAAGTTCACCCAATCCGAGGAATACCTCCACCCAGCTACCGATCCCGAAAAAGGCATCTACCCCGACACCGAACACCGACTCCACGGACCCTTCCGCGATCTGGCTGAAACCATCGGCGTTGCCAACACGCACAGCCCCTTCATCCTCTACTCCACCGTCACACGCGAAATCAACAAAGCACAAGACATCATCCTCTCCATCCAAAACGCGCGGGCAGATGCCGTCTACGCCGACTACACCGAACGCATCAACGACCTCATCGCCCGAAACCTCGCCGAAAATCCATCACTTCAGCCGCTCTTCGACGAAAAGGTCGCCCAGCAAAAAGTGATCGATCGACTCAAGGCCGGCATCAATGCCCACCTGCTCGCCAGCCCCAACACGCCCGTTCCCGTCGATCTACGCATCCCCATCGACCTTCTCGATAACCCATTCCACAAGGCCTACTACCAACACCTCGGCTGGACACGCGAATGAACCCCAACCCCTCATCCAACACACCCGCGATCGCTGCACCTCCTCCGGGCGACATCAAGCACGATCCGAAAAAGCCGTTCTCCCCATCACGCTCGCGACGCGACCGCAACAATCTCCTTTGGGGGATGGCATTCCTCTCGCCCAACATCCTCGGCTTCCTCGCCTTCACGCTCGTCCCGCTCGTCATGTCGCTGGGACTGGCCTTCAGCAACTGGGACCTGCGCCTGCACAACATGTTCACCGATGAACGTGTCAAGTTCATCGGCGTCGATCACTTCATCAATCTCTTCAACGACCGAAACTTCTACCAATACCTCGGAAACACGCTCTTCTTCCTGCTCAGCCTTCCGATCGGTATCGCACTGGCACTCCTCGGGGCTGTCCTGCTCAGCCAGGATCTCACAGGCGGCGGGCGTCGCGGTCGTGGACTCACCACCGCGTCTCTCCTCGGAATCTCGGTCGTCATGGTCACCAGCGTCGTGCTGCTCACCCTGACCGGCATGTTCACCACCGCACTCATGATCGTCCTCGCCGGGCTCTTCGGCGTCATCCTCGTCGGTGGTTCGATCGGCGGACAAACCGTCTATCGCACACTCTTCTACATCCCCAACTTCGTCAGCGGCGTCGCAACCATTCTGCTCTGGAAAAAACTCTACAACCCCATCGACGGCCCGATCAATTCAGGACTCGAAGCCCCACTCGCAGCCGTCGGGCGAACCGCACTCGCCATGCCCCCGTGGCTCTTCCCTGTCCTCTCCATCGCACTCTTCTCCGCCGCACTCTTCCTGCTCGCACGCGGCGTCTATCGACTCCGATCCCAGCACGTCGACGGAGACATCGGCTTCGCCGGCTTCATCCTCGGATCCATCCTCCTCGCACTTCCACTTCTGCTCGCATTCCTCTTCTGGGCACCCGCCTCATGGATGGGCAGCGTCTCCATCGGGCTCCTCGGACTGCTCATCGGATTCTGGATCTTCCAGACCGCCTCACGACCCGTTCAGTTCAAATCCAAAACCAGCGAAGGCATCGGCGGAGCCATCATGCTTGGCATCCTCACCCTCGCAGGCGCGAGCATCCTCATCGGTCTGGCGAGTGTCGCTCGAAACCTTCCAATCATCGCCGGTGATACCGAAGGCCTCACCCCGCCACTCTGGCTCCAAACACCCTTCTGGGCCAAACCCGCCATCATGCTCATGGGACTCTGGGGCGCCATCGGAAGCCAAACCATGCTCCTCTACCTCGCCGCACTCACCAACGTGCCCGGCGAACTCTACGAAGCCGCCGACATCGACGGGGCCAAGCGCTCTCAGAAATTCTGGAACGTCACCTGGCCTCAACTCGCGCCAACCACCTTCTTCGTCTTCGTCATGGGCATCATCGGTGGACTTCAGGCCGGTTTCGAAGTCGCTCGCATCATGACCCAAGGCGGACCCGCCGGATCAACCACCACGCTCGCCTACTTCATCTACGCCGAAGGTTTTGAGACCGGACGACTCGGATTCTCCTCCGCTGTCAGCTGGACCATGTTCATCCTCGTCCTCTCCGTCACGCTCTTTAACTGGAAATTCGGGAACAAGTATGTCAACGATTGATCCCGCCGCTGATATCCATGCCGCACGCCGCGCCGTCGATACGCAACGCGAACGTCGAGCCGTCTTCGGCTCGATCCGCATGCACATCGTGCTCAGCATCCTCGCATTCCTCATGTGCCTGCCGTTCCTCTGGATGGTCCTCACCAGCCTCAAGCCACTCTCCGAAGTCGGCGGCGACGTCTGGCTTCCTTCCCGCATCGAAACCACTCGCATGCTCGGCATCCCCGTGCCGCAAAACTACGTCGACGTCTTCGACTACAACAACCCAGACATGCACCGACGAGGTATCCAGTTTGCACGCTTCTACTGGAACAGCATCTTCGTCGCCTCTTGGGTCACTTTCCTCCAAGTCCTCACCAGCGCGATGGCCGCATTCAGCTTCTCCAGACTCCAATGGCCCGGACGCGACCGAGTCTTCCTCATGTACCTCGCCACCATGATGCTTCCAGGCCTCGTCATGATGATCCCAAACTACCAAATCATGATCTCCCTCGGACTCGTCAACACACTCACTGGCCTCATCCTGCCCGCCGCATTCAGCGCTTTCGGCACGTTCCTCCTCAGACAATTCATGCTCACCATCCCCATGAGCCTCGACGAAGCCGCCGAGATCGACGGCGCCAACAAGTGGCGCGTCTTCTGGGACATCATCATGCCCATGGCTCGACCCGGACTGATCACGCTCGCCATCTTCACCTTCATGGGCAATTACGGCTCCATCTTCTGGCCTCTCGTCATGCTCAAATCCGAAGCCAACTACACACTCCCCATCGGCCTCATGTACTTCGACTCCACACGCGGACAATCCACACACCTCCTGATGGCCGCCACAACCATGTCGATCGCGCCCATGATCCTCGTCTTCGTCCTCCTCCAAAAATACCTCGTCAAAGGCATCCAACTCGGCGCTGTCAAAGGCTGACCAAACCTCACCATCCAGCGCCTGCAGCACCTGACGATTCCACGAATCTTCCGATTTTTTCCCGCGGTTGCTCGATCAGGCGGGTAAACTCTCTGCCGACATGCCCGCCTCTCAACATCGACGACTCCAACCCCATTGCTCACTCGCAATCGCCCTCTGCTTCGCCATTCTCTCGCTCACGGCCGTCGTAACCCTCACTCAAGCTCACGAAGTCGCAGATGCTCGCTCCACTGAGCGGAACCGCGCATCCAACCAACCCGCTCACCACTCCGCCGATCTCCGCTTCGATCCCGACAAGCCCACACTCATTCCGCTCAACGCCAACAACCCCCTCACCTCATTCCGAATCTCCGGCGTCCTTCACATCACATCCAATCCTGCCAATCAAACCCCCGACAACAACCCCGAGCACAAGCCCAATCTCGCGCCCGCAGAAGGATTTGGACTTCTCATCCTCGACGGCGATTTTCATAACAACCTCCCGGCCACACCCGACGGTCTGTTGCCCGACAACCTCGCAGCGATCGATTTCGTCTCCCCCAATCTCGCCCGCTCGATCGGCATCGGCTTCGACACCTCCAATCCGCCCACCGACGATCCATTCGACGCGAACGGCAACATTCATCAACGACCCGAACGCGAAATCAGCCTCCACATCGACGGTCGCGAACGCATCAAACGTCTCGTCGCCGAACCCTGGCTCGATCGACCCATCAAACTCGACATCGAAATCACCTACGTCATCGGCGGGGCCGAAATCAGCGTCAAGCTCGACGACACTTCGATCTTCGACCGCACATTTCTCCCCGGCGTCTTGCCCATGAAGCCCGGCGCGATCCTCGCAGGCGCGGGAACCAACTCCATCGCGTCAATCAACGCGATGCGATTCGAACCCGGACCGGCGTCCGTCACGCCAATGCCCGAGCCCGTCTCGATCTGGGTCTTCGATCGACAACGCGTCAGCAGCGCCACCGATCGCGAACCTAAGTCCATCGTGGATTTCTCCAGCGTGCCTCAGCAGGTCGCTCGCGTCATCGCCACGCTTCGCCTCGATGCACCGGCAGGCGGAATCGATCCGTGGGACCGCCGCGGCGCCCTTTATCTTTTCGACGATCAACGACAACGATTTGAAGTCGTCCGTTTCATGACACCCTTCGCCGTCGAAGCAGAATGGCAGACCGATGTCACCCACCTCCTCCCACTCTTCAAAGATCAAAAGTCGCTCTCGGTTTTCATCGATACCTGGCGCGGCGGATTCCTCGCCAGTGTCAGGCTCGACTTCTATCCCGGTTCACCCAAGCGAAAACCGATCGAAGTCCGAAACCTCTGGCAAGGCGAACCCGTCATCGGCGACGCAAATCAACCCGTCACGGATTTCTTCGACAGCAAATTCATCCTCGTGCCCGATGCCGCCCGCTCCCTCGACATCCGCATCACCGCCACAGGGCACGGCCAGGCACCCAATGCCCAGAACGCCGCAGAGTTCATGCCGATCCGCCGCACCCTGACCGTCAACTCGGCACAGTTCGAATCGACCCTGTGGAAGACCGACGTCTACCTCAACCCCATTCGCCCCCAAAAGGGAACATGGAAATACGACCGCGCCGGCTGGGCACCCGGAAGCATCGTCGAGCCATGGGTCATCGACGCAAGCCAGACCCTCAATTCATCCCGCGAACTCACTCTCGATTACACCCTCGAACCCTACGAAAACCCCACCCCCGATCCCGCCAACCCGCCCGTCCACTGGATCGATGCCCAAGTGATCTTCTACGAGTGATGCAGGCATCCATTCTCGCTCGCATCGCTCGTTGGCCAGACGCCGCGTCCCGAGAGTAAACTCTCAATATGGCCGTCGGGTTTCGACCAACCTTTCGGATCGCATCGACGTTGCCGTCGAAGCAAGCGCTCCTCCGCGTCGAGGCCGCACTCGCAGAGGCAGGTCTTGAGACAACCCGATCCCGAGTCGCGGGCATGTCCAGCGAAGTCAGACACGACGAAGTCCATCTGCTCGTTCGATTCCCCGCCCACCAACGACGCACCTGGAGCCCATGGCTTCATCTGGACGTCCATGCGGTCGATCCCAATCGCGATCGACTAAACAACGCGCATGCCGACCCGAACACCGAAATCGCAATCGAGACCGAAACCCAATGCAGCGAGCTTGATCCGCGCACGGCCACCGAACTGCACGGCCGATTCAGTCCGCATCCGAGCCTCTGGTCGGGTTACATGTTCGGCTATCTTCTGATCGGCACACTCAGTTTCTTTTCGATGATGTTCGGATTATGCCCAACACGCCAGCGGCGCAAAGCCGTCGGCGTGGTGGGTGATCCCCATCTGCCTCGTCCCCGCTTTTCTCATGTGGTGGGCATCGCTCGTCGGTCAACGCTTCGCGAGGTCACAAATGACCCAGCTCCGCAGCATCATCGACCAAGCACTCCGTGCCGAAGTCGTCGAAGCCGATCAAACCGACGTCGCACAGGCGGTCATCCCACATTGAGGCTCGCCAGATACGCCTCGAACTCCGCTCGCTTGGCATCGCGGCTTCGGGTCGCCGACTCGATCGTCGTACGAAGCTTGTCCACCTGCGTCTCCTGCTCGTCCAGCTTCTTCATCAATCGCCCGTAGAGCTGGCTATCGCGGTCGATCGATCGAAGATTCTCGCGAACGCGATTCTGATCCTGCGCGATCGCCTCGATCTGCTGCTGGCTCTCGGCGATCGTCCGATCAAAGCCATCCAACTCCTGCTTCAGCTTCGCTGCGCGGCCAAGCGCCTCACGCACCGCCGGCGGGATCGCTCCGGTGTTCGCGTAGGCTACAAACGCATCTGACTCCAACCGACCAATCGCCATCCGCTGCTGCGTCACACGCTGCTGCTGCACGACGATCTGCCCGCCCTTGCCCGCCTCCAACTTCATCTCAAAACGGTACAAATCGGGGGTCTCTTCCGCCGGCTTCGGCGTATCCACCAGCGTCCAGCCGTCAAGGCGATCAGACTCGATGATCAGCGTCTTGGACTTCTGCGATTTGTTCTGGGCCGCGTACGTTCGACTGCTCACATTCCGATTGCTCACCTCCAGCACCCCGCCCAGAATCCGCGCGGTCTGAATGTTGGAGGACTGCGCGGTCTTCTCGGAATCTACAAGAATGTCCAAATCAATCCCGTAACTGATGAGCCGACTCTGCCCCGGCGGAACGTTGTTGATCTGCGCGTCGCCTGCGTACATGCCGGCGTCAAGGACGGTGATCGGTCCCTGGAGGAGGTTTTTGCCCGTGGAGTTGTTCAGACGAGCGCCCGAAAGCGGATAACGCGCCAGCGTGTTCGCGTTGTAAATGGAAACACGCGTGACGTCGATCGGATCGGTGATGATCGGAATCATCGCACTCGACTGCCGCGCGATGGTCACGCCGTCCACCGTATAGCTGAACAGCTCGCCGATCTGACCGGCGGTGGCGCGGCTGGCTACGCTGGCGGTGGCGTCGAGCTTTTCATCTTCACTGTCCGCCATCCCTTCCCCACGCGCGAAGCCCGCGCTGGGCATCGCTCGCGTGCGTGCAGCTGATCCGGGCGCCATGTCCATCGCCACCATCGGAGAAGCAGCCACTTGAAGTTCTTCACGACTCTCCGCATACGTCTGCGGACGCAGGCCCTCAAACAGCTCCAGCTTCGCCTCAGGCCGTGCCAAATACATGGGCTCGTACAGGTTCATCGTAAAACTGATCGGCCGACCACTCACCAGCGACAAACCGATGTTGTCCCAATCCGTGTCGGTTTGATTCTCAACGATCGCCCATCCCTGCAAGTTGCTCTGCTTGTCGTCGAGAATCAGACGATAGCTGGTCTTCCAAACCGGAGTCTCCACCACATATCCCACACGGACGCGACGATCACCCTCCCCACGCAGATCGAGCGTCACGTTCTTCTTGTCGCTGTCGCGCGCACCGGCGACCGCGGCCAGCGCTTTGGAAAGCTCGGCCTGCAGCGTCGGGTCGGCCAGCGCGATCCCCGTCGCCTCGTCGATGCTCACCGAGCGAATCCCGCCCTTGGTCACCAAATTCAACACCGACACATCCAGCGTCGATTCACCCGCCGGACGCTTGCGCGTCTCCACGCCCAAAATCGTCCCCGCGATCGTCTCACCCTTCACCGTCACCACCAACTCCGCACCACGCAACTGCTGCAACAAATCCGCCAAACCAGGTGATTCAGACAAATCCACCTGAAATCCACGCAGCGCTCGACCCAGCGGATCCTGCGACGGATAAGTCACCGCCGACACCAACCCGCCGTCAAGGTCCTGCAGGATCAAGCTCTTGAGCACGTCGTTGATCTGATCCGTCTGAAATCGCAGCGTCGTCGATGTCGAACCCGAAATCTTTCCAAAGTGCTCGAAATAACCCACGCCGCTCGAAAAAAGCGCCACCCGCACCACCGGAACAGCCGCAGCCTGCTCAACGCCACCCGCCTGCTTGACGCTGCCATCACCGTTCACTCGAAGCGACGCCGGTTGAGATTCCTGTGCCATGACCACCGATGATACCCCAAACGTCGCGCACACCCCCGCCACCGCGCCGAGCAATCCACGCCTCCCACTCCGCCCGGAAACACCGCTCACGCGGGACGAAAGTCGCTTGTCCTGGGTCGATCGTTCGCCGAGCGACGATCCGTTGCAGCACGATTGAGTCATGGTTCCTCCGAGTCTGAAATGCAAAAATCTACCAACCATACGCGACAAGCAATCCCACCGCGTGGATGGTTGTCTCAATAGACGCCCCGACCGTGATTCGGTTCCAAAAGTCGCTCAGATTCCCGAGACACCCCTCACTTCTTGTGCAGCATCGCACGGCTCTTCAAGTGGAAATGACCCTTCTCGCAACTGATCACAAAGCGCTCGAGGATCGCCTTCAAATCCTCCCACTTATCGCGAATCAGGTCGGCTTCTTCCGTATCAATGTACGGATCGTCGTTGGTGCTGGATGTGATCTCGTCAAGCAGCGCGCTGAATGAACGGAACATCCGACGCGTCTCGTCGTAAATCTGTTCGTCCACCGTTCGACGAATGTCAGGAACAGGATTGCTGACGAAAAACCCGTCGGCTTCGTTGCAAAGCCATCGGATCACGCGAATGTCCTTGGTCATCGCGTAAATGTCACGCACGCGATCGAGCGGATTTCGCGTGCCGGACTGATCGGGGTCCGAATCCGTCGCCGCAGGTTCACACCATTTGTAAACCAGCGCGGGCGAAACCTTCAGCGCCGCCGCCACTGCTTTGACCCCGGGCTCGTCCATCGCTTCGCGGAGAATTTCATGACTCTTCATGCCACGGAATACTAACCGATCGACATCAGAAGATGTATGCTCGACCCCCGTGCCTCAAACACGTCGCGACATCCAGGACCTCCTGAACGCTGCCAGCACCCGCCCACGAAAGCGGTTCGGACAAAACTTCATGACCGACGCCAATCTCGTCCGCACCGTCGCTGACGCTGGCGAAATCTCGCCCGGCGACCGTGTCCTGGAGATCGGACCAGGCACCGGCACACTCACCAGCGAATTGCTGGCACGCGGCGCTCGCGTGCTCGCTGTCGAAATCGACCGAGACCTCGCGGGCATCCTGCGAAATCAGTTGGCCGATCAACACCAATTCCAACTCATCGAAGGGGATGCCCTCGACGGCAAACACGCACTC
The DNA here is from genome assembly GCA_027487775.1 of Planctomycetaceae bacterium. Taxonomy (GTDB): domain Bacteria; phylum Planctomycetota; class Phycisphaerae; order Tepidisphaerales; family Tepidisphaeraceae; genus JAIYCY01. The sequence goes on along the minus strand of JAIYCY010000029.1, from coordinate 77,127 downwards.
GCCCCCGAACTGCTCGAAAGAATCACACGCGACCCACCCTGGAAACTCATCGCCAATCTCCCCTACAACGTCGCCAGCCCACTCATCGTCGAATTGCTCCGCGCGGACGTAAAACTGCTTGCCTTCACCGTCCAACGCGAGGTCGCCGAGCGACTCCGAGCCACCCCCGGCAGCGACGCGTGGGGACCCCTCACCGTCATGGTACAATCCATGGGCTCGGCCGAACTCCTGCGAATCCTCCCGCCCAGCGCATTCTGGCCCGCGCCTTCAATCGATTCTGCACTCGTCGTCGTCCGACGTCTCGATCACCTCACACTGCCCGATGGCTTCGGAGAGTTCGTCCACCGACTCTTCGCCTATCGCCGAAAAACACTCCGACGGGCATTGTTCCAGTGCGATCTCAACGCCGACGCCATCCTCGCCCATCACCCACATCTCGATCCACAGGCCCGCCCGGAAACACTCGACATCCCCACGCTGCAATCACTCCATCGATCCGCCAGATCCATGACGTCTCCATGACATCGCCTCCAGCATCCCACCCACGCACCCGAACATCGAAGAAACTTGACACGACGAAAGCCGCCCAACCGAAGGCTGGGCACCCGACCTAAGGCGGGGCACCCGACCGAAGGCGAGCGCGAGGATGGTGCGCAAGCGCATCAAACGTGTCACATGAGCCCGCCAAAGACGCGCGCGAGCGTGTCTAAACGTGCACTTCACATGATGGCTCGCGACGCCTGAATGGGTGCAAATGCCCCATTTTTCGATCGCGATTCACCATTTCCCCGACTTGGCGAGCGCTTTTTCAAAAAATCTCGCCTCGGCGCTGCGCACCTGCGGACGCATCCGCGCAGCGCGCACGTTGGATTGGGAGGCACTTTGGACCATGCGATCCGGCAGGCGATTGCCAGACATCAACGGCTCGGCCCGGTCATGGGCGAGGCAATTCGCATGTGTCGACTCGCAGGACGTTTGGCAACAAAACAAGCGACACGCCGACGAGCGTGAGTTGGGCGAGGTAAACCATGTTGGAGACCCCATGCCAATATCGAAACGAAGGCGAGCCACGTTGGTCGGATTCGCGAAGTGCGTCGATCTTGGGCGTCACCCAGAGCGTCGAGGTCGCCGACATCACGAGCGCGCCGACCACGCAACGCATGAGCCATTTCCGCCCACGCGAGCAGGCGAATATCCGCATCACCACGACGCTCGCAAGCGTCATCAGCCCCGCAATCGCCTGCACCCATTGGCTCTGGTGGAACAGTTCCGGAGCAGCCTGCACCGCTACGTCCGATACATCTTTCGGGAAGGCCCGGAACAACGTCGTCACATCCATCAGCAGCTGCACCAGTCCACCAAACCAAACCGCAAGACCCACAACAAGAACAATGCGAAAAATCGACTGCACTTTCGAGAACATTCCGGCTACAATCCCCGCATCTGCGGATAAAGTAAACGCCCAATCCGCCCCGGCCGCTTCGGTTGCGACCGCCAGATCAAGAAGTCTTCCCGACAACCCGACGCCGTACGACACCTAAGGAGATCGCCTGATGTCATCTCGCAAACATCTGCCCGTTCAACGCTTGCGCTCAAGCCTCTCACGCGCCATCGATGCCCTCGAGCCCCGTCGAATGCTCTGCATTAACCCGCACGCAAACACGCTCAGCGAAATCAATCCGCTCGGCGGAACCTCGCACGTGCCCAGCCTCCACGGATTCAATACGCCCGTCGTTGAGGAAATTCCCGGGTTCGTCCCCACCAAAGAAGTCCCCTACCTCAACAGCAATAGCGAAAACTCAACCCCCGCCAACATCGTCTGGACCAATCGAGGCGTCATCAGCGGATCGGGCGACGATCGCTTCGATGACATCTTCGGCGCCGAGGCCGAAACCGCCCGACGCGTCGTCGATCAGGTCATCATCGACTTCGAACGGATGATCGGCAGCTTCAATTACTCCTCAAACGTCAATTTCAACCTCACCCTCAGCATGAGTAGCGCAGGAAGCGGATTCGGCGCCTCCGCTGGCCTCACAGGTGCGCTAGGCGGAAAGCCCCGCAGCGGATCAGTCACCATGGGAGGCGGTAACACCAGCACGACCGACCCCTTCAAGGGCTGGTTCATCGACACCACACCCGCAGACGACAGCGAATTCCTCGGAACCATCCAACATGCCTTCACCGGACAGGCACAATCCGGCAGCCCGGCCTCCGGACGAGGCGATTTCTATACCGTCGTCGCCGCCGAACTCACCCACACACTGGGCCTCTTTAACACACTCAGCGGCTGGACCAGCAGAACCACCGACACCGGCGTCGCCGACAACGCCGAAGGTGGCGGCGTCGGACGATTCTTCATCTTCGAAGGTCCGAGCGTCACACACCTCATGACCAGCAACAACGGCGGATCAGGCGGGCAAGACTTCAACGAAGCCATCCACTCCTCAGGCCCGGCCACCCGTACCATCGACGGCGTGACGTACGTCGGTCAAAACGACATCGGAAACGCCGTCTATGAGTTCGGCGTACGCTACAAACCCAACCAAATCTTCTCGCTCATGTTCCGCGATGCCTACGGCTTCACAGGACAAAATCCCGCACAATTCGGTTCCTTCTACGCCCACCGCAACAGCACCACCGGCGTTCTCACCGTACGCGGCAGCAATACCAACAGCTTCACCAATTCCTCCAGCAGCGCCGATGCCTTCGATATCCGCGTCGTCGGATCTGAACTCGTCGTCAGCGTCGATATCGGCACCGATCCCGGCGGAACTGGCTCACTCGGCGGAACCGGAAACCTCCCCGCGTGGGAACACCGCTTCAACCTCGCCGACGTCACCTCCATCGCCATCCAGGCAGGCGCAGGCAACGACACCATCACGCTCGGAACAGATATCACCGTCCCCGTCTCCATCGATGCAGGGACCGGCACAGACGTCCTCATCCTCGACTCTGCAGCCACCGGGAGCGCCTGGTCTTTATCTTCCAGTACGGTCACGGGACCCGTACAAGCCAGCTTCTCCGCTGTCGAATCCATCAGCGTCCTCGGAAGCGCAGCCGCCGACTCGCTCACCCTCCCAACCGGACTCGCCACACCCATCACCTTCAACGGCAACGACGGCTTCGATGCCGTCACCGTCGTCGGCAATGAATCCGCCAACACCATGACCCTCACCGCCGTCAACCTCAGCGGCGCGGTCAGCCTCGCACATTCGGGCACCGAACGATTCCTGCTCGATGGACTTGGTGGCCTCGATACCTTCAGCGTCTCAGGCGAAGTCACCGCCGTCGTCCGCACAGGAACCGGACTCGATAACGTCACCGCCAACGCAGGCGCTACCGTCATCTTCGATACCGTCGAAGCTGACATCGGCACGCTCCTCATCAACGTCGGCGGACGTGTCCAAGTCGCGGCGGGCGGCTCAAACACTCTCAAACTCAGCTCCCTCAACAACAGCGGAATCCTCGACCTCGCCGACAATCCCATGATCGTCACCGGCACACCCTTCTCCACCATCCGCACGTTCATCCGAAACGGATACGACGGCGGATCATGGAACGGACCCGCGCCGGCCATCATCTCCAGCGTCGCCGCCTCAAGCACCACCGACGACGCGCTCGGACACGCCATCGCTTCCGACATCGGCGCCAGCCTCTTCGGAGACCTGCCCGTCGCCCCCACCGACACCCTCATTCGACGAACCCTCTCCGGCGATTCAAACCTCGATGGCACCGTCGGCTTCGCCGACCTCCTCGCCCTCGCACGCAACTACAACCTCGCCGGTGCCTGGAGCGGTGGCGACTTCAACTTCGATGACACCGTCGGTTTCACCGACCTCCTCTCACTCGCACGAAACTACAACCTCTCACTTGCTTCCACTCGATCCGCCCCGATCTTCAGCGCAGGTGTGCGATCAACCTCCACCAACACGCAAACCCCACAGTCCGCCCGCAGAAGCACCAATGACCAACGCAACAATGAACTCCTCGCGTAATGCGACCTTGCTCAATTGTTGCAACCTTGCTCGCCTGAGCTGATCCGCCCATGCCGGCGGATCGTCTGACAGGCCGTGTCTCGGGGTCAACCACCCGCCGACTCGGCTTCGATCGGATCGACTTCTTTCATCGGAACTGGTTTTTTCATCGGATCAGGTTTCTCCATCGGATCTGGTTTTCCCATCGGATCTGGTTTTCCAATCGGATCTGGTTTTTTCATCGGATCAGGTTTCTCCACCGGAATGACTTCCATGTCGCGAAAGCAAAGAGCACCGGACGCGCGTCCGGTGCTCTTGTCTTGGGTGGGTTGTGTCGCGCTGATTGAATCTGCTAGATGCCTTGCGACCTAAAGCAGAGCGTCGAACCGGCAGATGATCGGCCGGTCCGACGCATGCGTGACCAGAGATCAGCGACGACGACGCAGGCCGAGCACGCTCAGGCCCGCCACGACGCCGAGCGTTGCGGGCTCGGGCACCATCGAGACGGCGAGCGCCCAGTCGGCCGGGAAGTTGGCATTCATCGCCGCGTCCAGACCGATTTCGCCCGACGCAGAGATCGTCGTGCCATAGGCACGCGCCAAGGCGAGCAGGTCAGTGAAGTTGACCGCGCCGTCGCTGTTGGTGTCACCGAAGTAGTAGCTGGTGAATGGATCCAGATCGGTCACGTTGTAGTTTCGAGCCAGACGAAGCAAGTCGGAGAAACCGACGGTCTGATCGAGGTCGAAGTCTGCAACGCTGGTGAAGCCGAACAGCACGGTCGACGCATCGATCGTCGTGCCAGCCCACGTCGAGCCGTCGGCATAACCCAGAGCACTGGCTTCGGCGAGGCGGATGGTGAAACCTTCACCCGCTGCGACGATGTCCGAACTGATGATGCCCGGGCCGTTCCATGCGCCGCCCGCGAAGCCGGTGTTGAGCCGATCTGCAATGCTCGCCAGCGGGCTCAGCGTCGTCACGCCGGTCGCAAGCGGGCCTGCCGGATAATCGACCGCGAGAATCGAACGACCGACGTCCAGGAGCGTCGCATCGCCGTTCAAGGCCGTCGGGCTGTAACCGAAAATCAAGTGCTCAACCTTGCTCGTGCCCGCGATCAGCTTCAGCGGACCCGCTGCGATCGTCAGGCTTCGCGTGCGAATCTGACCGATGCGGAGCGTGCCCCGACCGAGCTTGTGGAAGTCCCGCGAACCCGCGCCATAGCTCACGCTCGTCAGATCAAGCGAGTCGTCCTGATCGACATACACCGAAATCCCACTGTTCACGACGATCGGCTTGCTGACGACGTGGTTACCGGCGTTGGCGTAGACGGCTGCATAGCCCTCTCCGCCTAGCGTGATCGCACCGGTGCCCGCGAGCGTTGTGCTGGCCGTATCAAAGCTCAGACCCGTCATCGCAAATGCACCGCCGACCGTCTCGGTCGCTCCGCTGGTGAAGACCGCATACGTGTCACCGCTCGAAAGCGTGTTCAGCGGTGCGCCCGAAAGCTGATCGATCAGGACGTTGTCGAACATGATGTACGACTGCGGACGACCCGCAACCGGCGGAACCGATGTGGCTGCGTCATACACGCCGAGGCTCACCCGACCAGCACGCGGGGCTTGCGTGAAAATCGTGCCAATGACCTTCCCGTTGGCCAGGAATGTCGCAATGTTGCCACGCTGAACGAGCTCTGACTGATACCACTTTCCGCCCGGCGTGCCTTCGTCGAGGAAGCCCTGCGAGGCAGGAAACACGCTGTTGTAATACGTGTTGAAGTTCATCTCACCAGGCGTGGTACGACCGCCGGTGTATTGGTTGGTTCCATTGAAGACGTATTCAGAGTACGTGCCAGTCCAGCCCGCGTTGCGCTTGACGAAGTTCGGGCCGTCGTCGTTGGCTTCGGCGGCGTACAAACGAACGTCGCCCGCGTAGCCACCTTCATTGGCGAGATGGAAGCTATAGCCGGACTGGGCGTTCAGCGGATCGGCGTTCAGAGCAGCAAGCGTCGGGCCGTTCACACGGGTGGGCGCGACGTTCGGGTCGGTGGTGTCGGTGTTTAGACCGACCATGATAAACTCCGAAGAGCCCACATTGGGTGCGGTCGGGTCACTGAAGCTGGCGAAGATGTCGACCCGGGCGCGGAAGTCGCCGGAGACGATGAAGCTGTTCGGCGTGATCGCGCTCTTGGCCAGACGTGCAAGTGAGTCGTTGTCGTTGGCGCTCACGGTCGCAGCACGCGTTCCGCCGCTCAGGCCGGCGGGCACCGTACCCACCGTGTAGGGGCTAAAAAGAACCGGGGCAGGCGTGGTGGCGATCTCCGCGTTGAAATTCGCCGAACCGTCGCCCGTCAGGCTCGCCGGAACCGAGCCGTTGGATTCACGGCTCGTAAACGTCCAGCGACTGGCGGCGCTTCCGTCCTCGAAATCCTCGGTGAACGAACTGATCACCGTCTGACCAAAGGCCATCGACGGAGCCAAAACAGCCGCGACGGCGGCTACGATAATCTGACGCGAACGCTGCATTTCTTCATCTCCTTGCAAAACGGTGTTTAACGATCAACGGTGTTTCAACGCAATTTCATCCGAACTCGAATTCAAACCCTTTCAGATCGAGCGGCGTTCCTCCGCATCACTCCGCATCACGGAGCACGATCCAGCCAGTTCCAAAGTCCTGCACGCCCGTTGGCGGCAAAGTTGGGATTCTTCGAGAGGTAGGCGGTGTTAGATGCAATGTCGACCGGCGGAACACCCGTCCCAAGCGCATTCACCCATGTGAAATTACGCCACAAAACAGTGCTTCCGCCCCCGAAAGGACCGCCAGCAGTTCCGCCGGCCGCCTTGTCGAAATCTCCGAGCTTGACGAACTTCGCGGAACCGTTGCCGTACGAAACGCTGATCCCCTTCTTATGAGCATTGCGAATATCCATGGGACTGCGGGCAAGGCAAGACAAAATCGCCCGGTTCTTGATGTCCGCAAACGTCGGCCAGCCACGCGGATACTGCCCGCCGGTCGGACCGGGATAGTTGCCTTCGAGGATGAAGGGTGTATCACCACCCGGAACATCAAAATTGACTGCCGGGAAGGCTGCGTAAGGACGCGTCCAATAGCTGCTACGCGTGTTGATGCCCACACTATACGGATCGGGAAGGCTGTACGCCCACGGGTTGGTCGGCGTATCAAACTTCAGCCCCTCACGCTCCTCGGCGGGGCAGTAGAAGGCTTGAGGATTGTTGGTGATGATCTTCGATCGACGGGCCAGCAGACCCATCCCCGTGTCACGCGCGTTGGCACCGTTGACCCAAAAGAAGGTGTAACTGAACGCCAACTGCTGCGAACCCTCGGCGATGTTGGTCGGTCGTCCTGCTGTCAGCACAGGCGTTCCCACGATCCCGATCGGGCAAACGTCCCGATTCTCAGATGCGTAAATGCGCATCGCCGTGTTCAGCTGACGCAGATTGCTCAGGCATTTGGTGATCGTCGCCTGCTCGCGCACACGCGAAAGGGCCGGCAAGAGAATGCCGACGAGTAGCGCGATGATTCCGATCACCACCAGCAGTTCCACCAGCGTGAAACCGGCCTGATTCGACCGGCCCTGATTCGACTTGCCCTGATTTGACTCGTGCTGTTTCGACATGTTGTCCTTCCGATGGAACCCGACCGACTCGAATCGCCTGTACGCTCTGCGACTCTTGTCAGCCTTCGATCAGACCATCGCCCGCGGACGAATCCCACAGGCGAACATTGACAGGCCGTCCATTCCATGACCATTCCATGACCATTCGCTGACCATTCGCTGCAACCTCATGCCGAGCAGCCAATCGACCAGACAGCCGTCCTTCAAGCGTCATCACGGGCCGAAAAACCGTCCCGTGAAAAACGACCGCAAGCAAGCGTTAAGATGTGACCGAGCAAGCCTTTCTCGCCGCCCGGGAAATACCGCTTTCACCGCGATCTGTCCCAAGTTATGAAACTACCCGATCAAACCGCTGAATCCATATATTATCTTGTCGTTTCGAGAAGATTTTATGAAGATGCAGACGGACCGTCGATACGACCGATTCGCCCCGGACAGACCGGCCCACCGCGATTCCGGCCGGACTTCTGCGATTCCGGCACGTCACGCGACCCTGACGAACCGATCGGATATCTTCCTGCCGCCCATGCCCTGCCCACGCGTCGATCTCGAACAAGCCTGCCGACTCTTGCGGCTCGGTCGACCTGTTGCCATCCCCACCGAGACCGTCTACGGACTCGCCGCCGACGCGCGGCTGGATCGCGCGGTCGCTTCCGTCTACCAACTCAAAGGCCGACCCGCGTTCAATCCCCTCATCAGCCACGTCCATTCTATCGACTGGGCCTCCCGCATCGCTCACCTCGACCCACGCGCAACACGACTCCTCGAAACCTTCTCGCCCGGCCCGCTCACGCTCGTCCTGCCCGCTCGACTCGATTCCCCACACAAGGTCTGCGACCTCGCCCGTGCAAACCTCAACACCATTGCCATTCGCATCCCCAATCATCCCATCGCATTGAGCCTCCTCGAGCGATTCGACGGCCCCCTCGCGGCACCGAGCGCGAATCGGTCCAACCGCATCAGCCCGACTCGCCCTGAGCATGTCGATGATGAATTCAATCAGTCGACAACTGAAGCCGAAGCACGGGTCCCCGTCCTCGACGGCGGGCCTTGCACGGTCGGCCTTGAAAGCACCGTACTCGATCTCACTCTGCCCCTCGCACGCGTCCTCAGACCAGGCGCGATCACGCACGCGATGCTCCGGCCTTTCGTCGATCTTGATGATCGGGCGCCATGCGCTACCGATTCTCCCAATCCACCGGACATCGCCATCGAACACCCACGATCGCCCGGCCAGCTTCCCGTGCATTATGCCCCTCAAACGCCCGCGATCAGATTCGAAATCGATCAACTCCCCCGCGCCATCGCCCGGTGCAAAACAAATCCAATACGCCGAGGCCTGCTGTGGTGTCACACATCACCCGCCGACGCGGCCTTCACATCGTCGTTCCAATCCATCCTTCAACTCTCATCCGACCCCGCCCATGCGTCGCGCGAACTCTATCAATCACTCCGCGCATTAGATTCGCGTGGACTCGACGAATTGCTCGTCTGCATGCCCGCATCCTCCGACGCCACACTCGCACTTCGCGATCGACTCATCCGCGCCACTCGCCCCATCGACTGATTGCAGGCTCTGTCGGAAAGAATCAATGACCCCACCACCCGCGACCGGGCTACACACCTCACGCCGCTCGCTGCCTGAGCCGCCGCGCAATGATGTGTTCGATGTCCAGATTTCGGATCGGCGAGTTGAGCACGTACTCGCATCGACCGTCACGAAGTGCTTCCAACCCACGAGTCATCTGTTCCTGAGGGACAATCCCGATGATCGGTGCGTACTTCTTCAATTCGTGCAACCCGGACAGCTCCAAAGAGTCGGCAGCCGGCACTGTCACAGCCTTGGATGACGGCTCCGAGCCCAAATCAACGAGAAAGCCGAGAATATCCGTATGAGCAACGACCACGCGACGCGCCGCGCACGCATCGATCGACCAACGAACCCGCCATCGACTGGAAACCTCTGCGGGAAGCTCACGCGTAAACTTCGCAGAACCGATCGCAATCAGTGTCCCCTGGATCGGCCTGGATAGACCGGTAAATGCAGATGTAGAACTCTCTTGACTCACTGGTCGTGTATCGACCGTGCGGCTTCATTCTTTTTGCTTAAATCTCATTAAATCAACACCTTCCGATCTTCCATAATGGTGCGGGGACGTTGTTAATATGGAGCAGCCATCAAATGAATCACCGTATTTGCAGCCGTATCTTCTTGGGGCGATAACTACGGCATGCGGGAATCCAACGCCAACGACGTCGAAGTTTCACAGGAAAGTTACTCCAAGCGCACCCGCGCCACGCCCCAGCAAATGCAGCAAATCGATACGCTGTTGCAGAAACTCATCCCCATGCTCAGCGAAGTGCAGGAAGGAGATCAGGTCGCTGACATCATCGAGGCCGCCGTCAAACTCCTTCGCGACAAGACCAACCGCGGAGATTTGAAGTTGATTCGTACGGCGATGGCGGAGCTGCGTTATGCGCTGAAGGTTTTTGCGCCTTATCGTGATACCCGAAAAATCAGCGTCTTCGGGTCCGCGCGAACCCCGGAAACCGAAGCCGACTACCAGGCCGCCGTCGAATTCGGACGTCGCATGGCTGAGCACGGATGGATGGTCACCACCGGCGCTGGCGGAGGCATCATGGCCGCCGCACATGGAGGCGCAGGACGCGACCCCAGCTTCGGGCTTGCCATCCGACTCCCATTCGAACAAACCACCAATCGCTACATCGAAGGAGACAAGAAACTCGTCAATTTCAAGTACTTCTTCACCCGCAAACTGATGTTCGTCCGAACCAGCCACGCCATGGCCGCATTCCCAGGCGGATTCGGCACGATGGATGAACTCTTCGAAGTCCTCACACTCATCCAAACCGGAAAATCCGTCCCCATGCCCATCGTCCTCGTCGATAAAAAAGGCGGACGTTTCTGGGTCCAATGGCAACAATACATCCACCAACAACTGCTCGGTCGCAAACTCATCAGCCCCGCAGACCTCAGCCTCTACAAGATCACCGACAACATCGACACCGCCGTCGAAGAAGTCTGCCGCTTCTATCGCAACTACCACTCCATGCGATACTACCGCGACACCACCATCATCCGACTCCAACACAAACCCACCGACTCCCAACTCAAACACCTCGAAAACCACTACGCCGACATCACCAGCGACGGAAAATTCCACGCCGGACCCGCACACAAAGTCGAAGCCGACGAAACCGACATCGCCCAACTCCCACGCCTCTTCTGCAAATTCAACCGCCACGACCAAGGTCGCTTCCGACAGATGATCGACTTCCTCAACGATGTCTAAATCAAACCCGCAATTCCAAACCAATCCGCGACATCCAATTCCATCTTCAACGCATCAACCGTCACCCCTCAAGACCGCTTCCTCATCAAAAACTCGATCGAGCGAATCACCAGCTCATCAAAATCCCCGACCCGCCGCTTCAGGATCGGCGCGTGCTCCATGATCAGGTCGGCGAAGGCGATGTTTCGCTTCTCAAACTTCCAGACGATCTCATATCCCATCGCCAGGGCATCCTCAAACAATTCTCTATACTGAGCGAGGCTCCAATAATTCAGGTTCCGCGTGATCCGCTTCAATCCTCGCGCGTCCGCAAATGCATCCAACGTCGCCGGATCAAACATCATGTGCACATAGGGCAAATCCACACTAAACCACTGGTGCGCTCCGTGCGGCGAATGATAAAGCGGTCCAAAACTCGCATACACCACGCCACCAGGCCTCAATACGCGATGGCTCTCCTCAAGAACCCTACGCGGATCCGCAAAGTGCTCAAACGCATCGAAACTATAAACCCCATCGACAGAACCATCCTCCATCTCCAGCCGGGCCGCATCCATCTTCAGAAATGGGATCGCTGGCAAAGTCGACGGCACGCACAAATCGGTCGCAACCGTCTCATACCCCATCGATGAAAGCGACATCGCGACGCGACCATCCCCAGCCGCCAACTCCAACATCCTCGCCCCGCGCGGCACTAACCTCCGGATCGATCGATGCACCTCCGTCGCACGAGACATCGCCTTCTCCGCAGGCAGACGCGTGTCCCGACGCGTCGGTCGAGCAGGCCTCTCATCATACATCCGACCCAGCAACGCAGGATCCAACCACAAATCACCCGCATCGGCCTCATCAAACACCCGACGCGCCTCACGACCCGTCCGATCCGACAACCGCGCCAACGTCCGCTGCACCGCCGGCCTTACCGACGTGCCTCGCAACAGCACACTCTTCTCCGACAACCAATACAACGGCACAATCGCAGCCGACGACCAACTCGACATGCTCGCACCTCTTAATCACTCAAAAAATCTCTCTACCCCAACAACTAGGCTCAAGCAACCACCACTCCACAGTTATCGGCCCGCCCCCACCCACACCATGAAAACCACCAACCCACACTCCACCCCATCGTTCATCGCTCATCGTTCCCCTCCCATCATTCATCGCTCCTCGTTCGCTCCTCGTTCGCTCCTCGTTCGTTCCTCGTTCGCTCCCCGCTACCAACCCCACACCCTCTCCGCTAAAATCCCGCCGTGAAGTCCGTCGCATTCGTCTCCTCGTCGCGATTCATCGAACACAACACCGGCCCCGCCCACCCGGAGCGCCCCGACCGAATCCGCGCCATCCACCGCGCCGTCCGACTCGCCGGACTCATCAACACGCCAGACCCATTCCCCGAATTCCAGATCGACTTCGGCCCGTCGCTCATCCGCTCAGATCTCCGCTGCGAATCGATCGAACCCGATCCGATCGACGAACGCACCGTCCTCCTCGTCCATACGCCCTCGGTCCTCGAACAAGTCAAACGCGGCAGCGCACGATCCGCCGTCCTCGACGGAAGCGACACCCCCACCTGCCCCGCAAGCTTTGACATCGCCCTGCTCAGCCTCTCCAGCGCCCTCACCGCCGTCGATTACGTCATGGCCTCACCCGATCGTCGCGCCTTCAGCTGCGCTCGTCCGCCCGGACACCATGCCGAAGTCATGCGACCCATGGGCTTCTGCCTCTTCAACAACATCGCCATCGCCGCGCGTCACGCACAAAAACTCTACGACATCGAACGCGTCGCCATCGTCGATTTCGATGTCCATCACGGAAACGGCACACAAGACGCCTTCGAAGACGACGGCCGCGTGCTCTTCATCAGCCTCCATCAACACCCCTCCACGCTCTACCCCGGCACAGGACACGAACACGAAGTCGGACACGACGCCGGACGAGGCACCACCGTCAATATCGCCATGAACCCCGGCGCAGGCGACGATGCCTACGACCGCGCCATGCAACAACGCGTCATCCCCGCACTCGAACGCTTCAAACCCCAACTCCTCCTCGTCTCGGCAGGCTTCGACGCACACACCAGCGATCCACTGGCCCACATCGATCTCAGCGACGAAGGCTTCTCCATGCTCACCCGCCACCTCTGCCAGGCCGCCGACTCGCTCTGCGAGGGCCGCCTCGCCAGCATCCTCGAAGGCGGCTACCACCTCCCCGCCCTAGGCCGCTGCGTCGCACGCCACCTCCACGAACTCGCCCGCTGATTCAACACCCCCCGCCCACCCTCGAAATATCGCTCGAAAACCCCGAAACACCGCCCCCCCACGAACGCCACCCAACTCAACCGCCCCCTTCGCCCCCAAGGTTCGCCCCCAAAGGTCGGCCGAGATCAACAACCGAGCGAATCCAAAATTCGTGACCCCCTTTTCTGTCCGGGATCAACATTGGCTGAAGGATTCTGCGGCAACTCGGCGAAGATTTTTATGGCAGATTTGTGCCGCTTCGATTATGACAGGCGGCGTTAAAGATTGCCGTTAGTCCTGACCCGCGGAGAAGCAATGCGACCTGTCACCCCAATTCGAACCGTTGCGGCCATTCTCTTTCTTGCCGCGAGTCCGGCGCTTGCCGCGCCGGGACTTCTGCTTCCCGCCGTGAAGAAGCGAAGCATGGACACCGGCACGTGGTCGACCATTCCGGTGGGCGACGCAGGTGAAGTCGGCAACGGCGTACGCATCGCCGTCGGCGACGTCGAGGGCGATGGCGTGCCGGACCTGGTCGCGTCCACGCTCGTCTCCGACGCAGTCGGCGGAGGGTTTGGCGGCGGGCCACGCATCAAGATCTTCGACGGTGTCACCGGCGCGGAGTTGACCCGCTTCGCAGGCGTCGGCACAGGTAACGCCAGCCCGGACTTCGTCGGCGGCGGCGCAGGACGACTCTTGGTGAGCAGCCCAGGTGGCGGCCTGCCCGTGGTGAAGGTCTACGACAACTACTCTCGCCCGCTCAGACTTTTCACGTCGGTTCAAGGGCCCTACGCCCTCTACCCCAGCGACTATCAGGGCGGCGTGAGGGTCGCCGTCGGCGATGTCGACGGCGATGGCGCGGCAGATCTGATCGCGGCGGCGACGAAGCCTCGCGCCAACGTCCCCAAGGTGATCATTCTGTTTACCGACGGTGCCGCGAACCGCGTGATCGACTTCGGCCCGTCCGACCCGACGGCGGGCGGCGCGGGAGACCTCGCCCTCACCACCGGCGATCTAGACGGCGACGGCCGGGCCGAGATCATCACGATGGCCCCCGATGCCAGCGGCACAAAGAAGGTCAAGGTCTACGCGACCCCTCCCGGGCCGGCGCATCCGGGAACGACCACCATCACCGCCCGCGAGGTGTTGAGCTTCTCGTGGGGACAGAGCAATCCAACGAGCATCGACAGCTCGGGCCTGGGCGCGGGGAAGGCGAGCTTCAGCGATATCTCAGTCATGTTCACGCCGACCAAGAAGCAGCTCCTCCTCTCGGCCAACGACGGGAGCGGCCCGATCGTCTCGGCCCTCGACATCGACTTCTCGTCCGCCTCAGGCTTGCTCAGCGCGGGTGAGCTCACACCGATCGACCTGACCGCGTTGAACACAGGCGATCTGGCTGAGAATTGGGACAACCTCGGCTTCACGGTCGGCTACGCGGCCACCGGCTGGAGCACTGCCCCCGGCGCAGGCTTGGAAGCGCTGCCGACCAGCGGCTCACTCTTCCTCGCCCCGACGATCGTCCCCGAGCCCGCATCTGTTGCGACTCTGGCTTGCGTTGCTGCGATGCTACGCCGACGCCGACGCCCTTCTCGGCACGACGATTAAGCCCGAGCCGTCCGTAAACGACCTACAGCGCACTGACACGGGGACGCAGATTAGTCGTTACGTCTCCACCGGGTGCCATACGAACAGCTCTGGGATGACCCCGAGACTAGCCGCACTCCGGCGGCGTGTAACCTATCTACGTCGCCGTTTCACTCTCCTCGACTTCATCGGTCGGCCCTCTCGCCCTATTCTATACACCAGGCTTAGGGCCGTCACATGCTTTTGTACCCAACGCTCGCGGTTGTACCCAACGCTCGCGGTCCGGCGGCTGTCTGCGGTCGGGTACCACGGCTGGGCCATGGCATCAGAATAGCCCCCATCAACCAGCTCCGCCCGTGTCTGAATATGGAAGCCTCTTGAGCTCCGCGCTCTGACGCTTGGCCACGCCGTTATCGCGTTCTTCGAGGACTTGCCAGTTGGCGGAGTGGTAGAGGTTGACGGTGGGGTGGGCACCACCTGTGACTGGGTCGGGGCCGTCCTTGTCTTCAGAGACTCGGCGATTCAGGGCGTCGTAGCGGTGGGTTTGGCCGTTGGGGTCGTGGGTGAGCTCGCCGTTGTTGGAGTGGGTGATGTTGTTGGAGTGGGTGATGAGGGGTTCTTCGAGTTCGAGTGTGGGGTTGTCGACGATTCGATGTTGGGCGTCATGTTCGCAGAACTCGGGCACGCCGACGCAGTTGAGCGTGGCCTGGGGGTGAGAGGTGGTTCGAAAAAATGTCGGCGGCGCTGCGCGGATGGGGACGCAGGCGCGCAGCGCGGGGGTAGATATGGGGGAGATGCTTTCGATGCGGGGTTGGATTCGAGGGTGGGTTGCTGGATGCGAGGATGCGGGAGCGTGTCGGAAATCGGGTTCAGGGCGGGGTGTGATTCGGCGAAGTGAATCGTAGTTGTGGGCGTGGCCGGTGTTTATGGAAGGAGTCGAGTGGCTGCGGGAGGGAAGAGGGTGTGTGCGCGAGTTGGCGGAAAGCGATCGCGAGTGTGTGGAAGTTGAGCGCGAGCGTGTGGAAGTTGAGCGCGAGTGTGTGGAAAGGGGGAGTTGTGAGTGATCAGTTGCTGGTGGTCAGGTCGACTGGGCTCGATCGGTGTTGGGCGGGTGATGGTGGTCTTTGACCAGGGCGTGGGGTTCGCTGACACCGGTTTGGGTACATCGACGTGTACGTCAAAATGCGCACCACTCTACGACGGAATCGGCGGGTAAGCGTGGAGAGGCAAATGGGGGAAGCTTCGATTTTGAGTCTGATTTGCCGATGTTTGCCGAGGGATTCGCATCGGCGGTGATAGCCAGCATGACCCCAGCGGGATTCGAACCCGCGTCGCGCCCGTGAAAGGGGCGTGTCCTAGGCCTCTAGACGATGGGGCCGGCCATGCTCCGAATTCGCCGCACGCCTCATCCAGCCTTTCGGGCAGAGATTTAACGACTTCGACGTCTTCAAATGAGTCGCGGAGCTTATCCCCAGCCTCGCTTCAGGTCAACATCATCGGTTCGATGCTGGTTGATTGCCAACAGTTGCCGGCGTCAATGCCCGCGGGAGTTCGCGCCGTCAGGGGTCGGAATTGCATCCTGCCGTCGAATGACAGGATTGCCGATTTTGAAGGCAATCTCCGATAGAATCTGCTAAACTCAAGGGCTCGGTCGGACCCGGCACCCGTGGGTCCAATCGAATCGAGAACAGCCTTGCCCACCCCGGCGAGCGCCCAAGGGTAGGTCTTCGACCCGCCCGCAGCCCGGCCGATTCGTGTCGGTCGTCGGCGGATGCTCGAATCGTCGGATTCACTGACTGTTCTGTTCTTCCGTTAGCGGTTTATTTTTCGTTATCAGTTCATACGCCATGTCTAGCGCACCTCGCATCCCCGGACTTCCGCCCGCCCAAGGCCTTTATCTTCCGCAGCACGAGCATGACAACTGCGGCTTCGGCTTTATTGCAAGCATTAAGAACAAGCCGACGCATGATCTGGTCGACAAGGCCCTGACGATGCTGGAGAACATGGAGCATCGTGGCGGTTGTGGATGCGAGTCTGATTCGGGCGATGGTGCGGGGATTTTGATTGCGACGCCGGACAAGTTTTTCAGGCGAGAGGCCAAGCGTCTTGGGTTCACGCTGCCGAAGAAGGGTGAGTACGCGGTTGCGATGCTGTTTCTTCCGCGAGACGACGCCGAGGCGCGGTTCGAATGCGAGGCCAAGCTGCAGGAGCTTCTCGGGCATTACGACATGCAGATTGTCGGGTGGCGAGAGGTTCCGGTGCGTTCGGAGAATTGCGGCCCGACGCCCCGGTCGCGGATGCCTCTGATCCGTCAGGCCTTCATCACCTTCACGCCCGGCTTCTTCGACAAGTCGAAGTTCAACAATCGCCTCTACCTCATCCGGCAACAGCTCGAAAACTGGGTCGAGTACGGCCCGGCGCGTCAGAGCAGCAAGGACGTTTTTTACTGCAATCTGATGTCGTCCAACCGCATGGTCTACAAGGGCATGCTCACCGCCCACCAGTTGCGGCAATTTTATCCCGACCTTTCCGATCCGGAATTCGATAGCCCTTTTGCCATCGTCCACTCACGATTCAGCACCAACACGTTCCCAAGCTGGCGATTGGCGCATCCCTATCGATATCTCGCTCACAACGGCGAAATCAATACCGTTCGCGGCAACCGAAACTGGATGCGTGCCCGCTATGGCAGCCTGGTTTCTGATGCCTATGGCGATGAACTGCAAAAGCTGTTTCCGATTCTTTCGGATTCCACGAGCGATTCTGCGACGCTGGACAACACGCTCCAGTTCCTGGTCGTCAACGGCAGATCGACTCCGCACGCCATCCGCATGCTCATTCCGGAGGCATGGCAAAACGATCGTCTGATGGATCCCGATCTTCGCGCGTTTTATGAGTATCACGCGATGATGATGGAGCCCTGGGACGGCCCCGCGGGCGTTGCGTTCTGCGACGGCAGGCTCATCGGCGCGACGCTTGATCGCAACGGGCTTCGTCCCGCGCGCTACTACGTGACGCAGGACGATCTGGTGATCATGGCCAGCGAGGCCGGCGTTATTCCGGTTCCGCCGAGTGAGATCAAGAAGAAGTGGCGTCTGCAGCCGGGTCGCATGTTGTTGATTGATCTGGAGAAGAAAAAGATCATCGACGACGAAAAGATCAAGGCGACATTGATCGACAAGCGGCCTTGGAAAAAGTGGATCGAAGAGTACATGGTCGCACTCGAAGACCTTCCGAGTGCCGAATCCGGGCAAACGAGCGGCACACGCGATCAGTCGCCTGCGCCGGATTTGCTGCGTCAGCAGCACGCCTTTGGGTACACCAACGAAGATCTCCGGATGCTGCTGGCGCCGATGGTCACCACCGGGCAGGAGGCGGTCGGTTCGATGGGAACCGACACGCCGCTGGCCTGTCTTTCTGACAAGCCGCAGTTGCTTTACGGATATTTCAAGCAGCTTTTCGCACAGGTCACGAATCCGCCGCTCGATGCGATTCGTGAGGAGCTGGTCACGAGTCTCATCACGTATCTCGGTCGGGAGGCGAATCTGCTGAGCGAAGAGCCGGAGAATGCGAGGATGATTCGGCTGAAGCATCCGATCATCACGACGCCGGAGTTCGACAAGCTGCGATCGCTTTCGATGGATGGACATAAGTCGGTGACGCTGTCGGTGTTGTTTGATGCGTCTGCGTCGAACGGGCTGGAGACGGCGCTCGAAGCGCTGCTCGAACGCGCCGCCGTCGAGGTGCGTGATGGCGCGACGATTCTGATTCTCTCGGATCGTGGCGTAGATGCGTCGAACGCGGCGATTCCCGCGTTACTTGCGACCGCTGGCGTTCATCATCATCTGATTCGTCTCGGTATTCGCACGCAGGCCTCGCTGGTCATCGAGACCGCCGAGGCGCGCGAGCCGCATCATTTCTGTTGTTTGCTCGGCTACGGCGCGGGCGCGATCAATCCATATCTCGCGCTCGAGACCATCACCGACCTCCACGCCGACGCGTTCTTCCCTGCCGATCTGAAGCTGGATTACGCGATCAAGAACTACATCAAGGCGTGCAACAAGGGCATTCTCAAAGTCGCAAGCAAGATGGGCATCAGCACGGTGCAGAGCTATCGCGGCGCACAGATTTTCGAGGCTGTCGGCATTGGTGAAGCGGTGATCGATCGATACTTCACGCACACTGCCAGTCGGCTTGGCGGGATCGATCTGGGCATCATCGCGCAGGAGACGCTCGCGCGGCATCGTCGGGCGTATCCGCCCATCCACGTCACGCCCGAAAACGCGCTCGATTTCGGCGGGCAGTATCAATGGCGACGCGACGGCGAGTATCACCAATGGAATCCGACCACGGTCGCACAGCTTCAGTTCGCTGTCCGCAGCGCGAGCCCGTCCGACGACACATCATCTCCGTCCTTTTTTCGCGAGGATGTTTTCGCGCAGTTTCAGAAGTACTCGCGTGCGGTCGATGACGAGAGTCGCAATCGCTGCACCATTCGCGGGCTGCTTGAATTCGTGCCAGGCACGCCTGTGCCGCTGGCAGAAGTCGAGCCGGTCACGGAGATCGTGAAACGCTTCGCCACCGGTGCGATGAGTTTCGGATCGATTTCGAAGGAAGCCCATGAGACGCTCGCGATCGCCATGAACCGCATCGGCGGAAAGAGCAACTCCGGCGAAGGAGGCGAAGACGCCAATCGCTTCAAGCGCGACGCCGACGGCAATTGGCGAAGGTCGGCCATCAAGCAGATCGCCAGTGCTCGCTTTGGCGTGACCGCTGAGTATCTCGTCAACGCCGATCAGCTTCAGATCAAGGTCGCGCAGGGCGCCAAGCCCGGCGAGGGTGGCGCGTTGTCCGGCATCAAGGTCGACGAATACATCGCCAAGGTCCGACACAGCACGCCCGGCGTGGGTCTGATCTCTCCGCCTCCGCATCACGACATTTACTCGATCGAAGACCTTGCCCAGCTCATCCACGATCTGAAGAACATCAACCCGACGTCCGATGTCAGCGTCAAACTCGTCAGCGAGGTGGGCGTCGGCACGATCGCAGCAGGCGTAGCCAAAGCCAAGGCCGACCACATCCTCATCTCCGGCGACGGCGGGGGCACGGGGAACGCGGCGCAGTCGTCGATCAAGTATTGCGGCCTGCCCTGGGAGTTGGGCCTCGCGGAGACGCAGCAAGTCCTTCTGATGAACGGCCTGCGATCGCGCGTGCGCATTCAGGCGGATGGCCAGATGAAGACCGGGCGCGACGCCATCATCGCGGCACTGCTCGGCGCGGAGGAGGTGGGCTTCAGCACCGCCCCACTCATCGCCGCCGGCTGTGTGATGATGCGTGTCTGCCACCTCAACACCTGTCCGGTCGGCATCGCCACACAGGATCCTGAACTTCGTCGCAAGTTCACCGGCACGCCCGAGCACGTCGTCAACTTCATGTTCTTCGTCGCCGAGGAAATGAGGCGATACATGGCCGATCTCGGCTTCCGCACGTGGGATGAGATGGTCGGCCGGGTCGATCGACTTCGCTTCACCGACGTCAGCACGCATCCCAAAGCACGGACGCTCAAGCTCGATGCGATCCTGCTTAAGCCCGACACGCATCACGGCGACACGCTGCGAAAGACCGTCGATCAGGATCACGGCCTTCATCTTGCCCTCGATCATCAACTCATCGAGCTCGCCAGGCCGACACTCGAATCGATCGGCACGAATCCGACAGCGGTGAAGCCCTCGCAATTCGGCCCGATCAACATCCGAAACACGCATCGCACGGTCGGCACGATGCTCTCCGGCGAGATTGCGCGTCGCTTCGGTCACGCCGGGATTCCTGAGTCGACGCTGCATTACAAGTTCGTCGGGTCGGCGGGTCAGAGCTTTGGTGCGTTTCTCGCGCGGGGCATCTGTCTGGAAATCGAAGGGGAATCCAACGACTACCTTGGCAAGGGGCTTTCGGGTGGGCGAATCATCGCCTATCCGCCGCGCGATGCGTTGTTCCGCGCCGAGGACAACATCATCGCGGGCAACGTCATCGCGTATGGCGCGATCTCGGGTGAGATGTTCCTTCGTGGTGTGGTGGGTGAACGATTCTGCGTGCGAAACTCCGGCGCGCATGCCGTCGTCGAAGGCGTCGGCGACCACGGCTGTGAATACATGACCGGCGGGCGCGTGGTCGTGCTCGGTCCCACCGGGCGAAACTTCGCCGCCGGCATGTCAGGCGGCATCGCCTACGTGTATGACGATCTCGGTCAACTGCCCAAGCTTTGCAACACCGAGATGGTGGAACTCACAGGCCTTGAAGACGAGCACGACACGCAAACCGTCCGCTCGCTCCTCGAAAAACATGCCGCCCTCACCGGCAGCACCCGCGCTCGCGACGTGCTTGCCAATTGGGATAAAGAGAGTCGCTACTTCGTGAAGGTGATCCCCACCGACTATCGTCGCGTGCTGGCCAATCAAAAGGACATTGACGCCCGCGCCGCGCAACTCGCGCAGAATGCGTGAACAGTCGACCTCGAATTGGATTCGGCCCTGACGGCTCGTGATCTGGCTATGCTGAGGGGTTCGACGTCTTTGCCGCTCCGTACACCAAGCGCCGCCACACCCATTCCATCGGGCCTTGCCTGAAGAACTGTAGCCAGATCGTCGCGAACATGATCAGCATCACCCACACGCCGAGCGTGACGAGTTGTTGCTCACTTCGTGACATCGTGCCGAAGTATCCGAATCCATGCCCGTAAAAGATGGTCGTGCAGATCAGTGTCGTGCCGAGATAGCAACTGAGCGCCATTCGGCCCACACGCTCCAGGGGCATCGTCACACCGCGACCCACGGCGCGACAGATCAACTGCACGGCCGCGATGTATCCGAGGGCTGTGATCGGAGCAGCGATCATGTTGATCGTACTCAGCAGATAAACGCGAACATCCGCGCTCGCATGGGTGACCTCGCCGATCCACAATTGGAACGTCGACAGCCCCCAGCCGATTGGGATGCAGGCCAGCGCGATGATGCCAAGCGATCGCGATGACCAAGCTCCGCCGATGAATCCTGATTTCAGCAGTGCCATTCCCAGGACCATGAGCGATCCATTGACCGGGATAAAGAAGAATGGGCCGTTCAACTGCATAAAGATGGACATCAGTCCGCGATATCTCATCTGATCGAGCCACGATCCTTGCATCGCGGCGATCTCGGTCTGCAGAGATTCGTAGCTCGGCTCGTTGCTAAGCCATTCCCAGCCCGGCCCCATGTCGCCGACGAGCATGTTGAGCGAACCCAGACCCGTCACGATCACCACACCGGCCAGATAGCCGCCCATCCCGATCCAAAGCAGTGTCTTGGCCGACAGATTCCGCAGCCAATACACCACCATCCCCGCCATCGCATAGCCCACCAGGATGTCACCGTGCCAAAAGACGTACGCGTGGATCAGCCCGAAGACGAGCAGCCAGATCATGCGCACGTAATGTCTGGAGGTCGATCGGCCGAGCGGATCAATATGCCGAGACATCAGCACGATGCCAACGCCGAAGAGGATCGAGAACATGCTCATGAATTTGAAACTGCCCACGACATGAACGACATGACTGACCCATAGATCCAGGCGCGTTTCGATGCCAAACACTTCGGGATTCATGTAGGCAGCAATCGGCATCGAGAACGACTGGATGTTGAGCAACAGGATGCCAAGCAGCGCGACACCCCGAATCACGTCAATCGTCCACACGCGTTCCTTAACCGGCTCGAGCTTGGGGATCGGGGGAGGCATCATGGTCATGACGCCCATCTTTGGCGACATCTAACCAAAATCAATCGGCGGTCGGGTCTATTGAGATCCAGAGAGAGGAATCCCGTGAGTGGATTCCAATTGATCGGTCAGCGCCTGCTTGATCAGCCATTTCACGTGCGACATTTCAGGCGACTGCACACCCAGCAATCGACGCAGACTTGTCACCGATCGATCACTGATCCCGCAGGGAACGATCGCATTGAACAACGACAAATCCGTGTCGACGTTCAAGGCAAATCCGTGCAAAGTCGCTCCCCGCCGCACCCGCACGCCGATCGCACATACCTTCGATTCCTGCTCGTACCGATCACGCACCCACACGCCGACCGCATGAGGATCAAGGTGTCCCTGCACACCACATCGCGCGATGGCGTTGATCACCGCATGTTCCAGGAGCTTGACATATCCTCCGACCGTCAAGCGAAACTGATTCAGTCGAAGGATCGGATAACAGACGAGCTGTCCCGGCGCGTGGAGTGTCACGTTTCCACCGCGATCCGTTTCCACCACGTCGTAGCCGGCTTCGACGAGCTCCGCCTCGCTGAACTTCAGACTCCGCCTTGCGACTTCAGCCTGCCGTCCCAGCGTGATGACCGGCGGATGCTCGACAAGAAACACGATCGGCGGCTCTCCGCCCAGAATACGCTCGTGCGCCTGCTCCTGCAGACTCCAAGCGTCCTGCCATCGCATCAAGCCTAAGTCCACAAACCGCAGCATGGTCCTACACGACTCCGGTCTCGCCCCTCCAAACGCCGATCAGACATCTCATCTCACGACTCCGCCCGATGCGGCGGAATCACCGACCGTTTGAGCGTCACCACGTCCGGCAGGTTGCGGTAATAATCGTCATAGTCCAGCCCATAACCCACCACAAACTCATCCGGAATATCAAACCCCACATAATCGCAAGGCGTAGCCATCGCCTCCGGGCGATTCTTGCGGAGCAGCACACACACACGCACGCTCGCCGCACCCAGTTCCTGGAGCATCGGCACCACCGCCCGAATCGTCCCGCCCGAATCGAGAATGTCATCGACCAAGACCACGTGGCGACCCTTGATGTCTCCGAGCTGCTTCCCCAAAACGCTCGGCCCCTGGCTTCGAATGCTCGTCCCGGGATAACTGCTGACCGTCACCATCCCGATCTTCATCGCCATCGGGATGTAACGCATCAAATCGCAACAAAAGATCATTGCCCCCGTCAGGATCGGAATCATTGTCAATTCCGCACGATCCGGACTCCGACCCGTCGCGTGATCGCGCGTGATGTCCTCCGCAAGCTCGCGTACGCGTGCCTCGATCCGGTCCCGCGAAATCAACACTCGTTCAATATCGTCCAGCATCGCAAAAGTGTAACCGACTCATACTTCCCCAAGAAATCTTTCTTACAAACCCGCTCGATCGATCACCCATTCATCGCGTCAACACAAAGACGTTGAACGGTGCTTCGCGCATCGAGAGCTTCCGCACCGTCCGCTTGATCGTCCATCCGCGTGCCTCGGCAAAGGAGGGGAACTCGATCGCCCCCGGACGCCCCGGCTCGCCGATCCACACGCATCCGCCCTGCCTGACATGCGTTCGGACGAACCGCTCGAATCCGTCCCACTGCGCCCGCTCATACAGAACGTCCGAACCGATGATCAGATCAAACGATTCCTGCAGCCGATCCTCATTCCAATCGATGCGCCTCACCCGCGCCCGACCAGGCCAGGCAAGTCCGTTGACACGCGCAAGCAGCAGCGCGTCCGTCTCGTTGTCCGCCATCATGACGCTGGCACCCATCGCCAGTGCCACCATGCCCGCCAGACCCATTCCACATCCGAGGTCGAGGACCGATTTTCCCCGCAGTGCATTTTCGCACGGCCCTGTTTTCTCTTGCAGCATTTCCCCCAGCGCGGCCGCACTCTCCCAGACCGCCGCCCAGTATGGCATCCGAAGCGGGCGATCATGCCGATTTGCCGTGACACCCCGAGCCCGCCGCGTCTCCTCCAGACAGATCGCATCCAGAACCGCCTCCGGATCCGCCACGCGCGTAAAATCGAGCTGCAGCCTTCCGATTTGCACGCGATCTTCCCGCACGCCAAACCGGTCCCCGATCACCGAAAACCTGCATCGCAATCGATGGAGCAGTCGCAATCGTTCCCGGCTGTTTGCCGGTATCGATGTTCTCGTTGGGTCACTCTGCTCGTCCAAGATCAGCTCATCGTAACCCCAATCGACGCACCTCACGACCCACCGGCTTCATGGTAGAATCTCGACGACACTTGGATTCACCAAGCCTCCATTCAAGGCAAAGCCGTATGCAAAGCTCTCGTTCAAGAACCCACAGATCGTCGCTCCTCTTCTCGCGTCAAAGCGTCTGCGCGTTATGGATCGGCAGCCTGCTTATCGCTCTTGTTGGTTGTGCAAGTTCGCCCGCATATCGCCCGTTTGATGGCAGCGTGGGCTATAGCGAGGCCCGACTCGCCCCCGATCGTCTGATGGTCAGCTACAACGCAACGTCAGGCGAGTCGCCCGGACGTGCCATGACGCTCGCCATCGCCCGCGCCGCGGAGTTGGCCTTCGAAGCCGGCCGCTCGCACTTCCGTATCGACTCCACCGACACGCAAATCCTCACGCGCACTGAATCCACCCCACCTTACACGGTCATCAACCAGGACATCGATCGCGCCGATCGTGATCGCAGTTACGTCTACACCTATCCCGGATCCACCACCACACGATCCAGCCCGCTCATCCAGCTCCGCATCACACTTCTCGACTCCGGCGATCCGGCACAACACACAGACGCGCTCGCAACCCGCGAAGTCATCGTCCAAGCCATCGCCTCCGGCATCCAATTCGGCCCGCAGGTCTCTGCCCACTTCGGCACGCCCTTAAAGTAGCGACCAGCCGATCCGCGGCGTCATTGGGTTTTGAAAGCCATCCTCGACTCAGGTCGGCCGTTCTCGATTCCGATCCACGGCGTCATGGACATGGAATGATGATGCTCAAGTGCTGGCGTTTTGCATTCGACCAGCGCAAACTAACATTCATGCGAAAGCACTTTATCCTCACGCTCGTTGCCGCTCTCGGTCTCGCGATGCTCTCCGCCGGTTGCAACACGCTCCGCGGGGTGGGCAAGGACATTGAAAAGGGCGGCGAAGCCCTCCAAAAGGCTGGCGACTGATCTCGACGGCTGACTCCTTCGACGTCGAAGACCGCTGCGAGCATCCCCCGCCAGCGTCGAAGCCCGGAAGGAAAACAAACCCGGGCCGATCGGTTGATCGACCCGGGTCTCCTCCGCAGAGCGGGTGCCAAGGCACCCGCGCCGGGCTGCGCCATCACTGAGTATCGTCAAGGCATGTTGGGAATCGCATGAATCGACCCGAACGGTCTTTCGTGCGACCCAACGGGCATTTAATCGGGCAATTAGATCAGTTCTGCTCCGTCGTCGGGCGTCAACGTGTTTCGACCTGACACACGGGCGGGGGCGGTGGTCGTGCGAACTGCCGAGTCGATCCCCAGGCTCGAAAACAGTCCCGCCGGGATCGCGCCCGATCCGCCGGCGTAGTTTCTCGCCAGGAGGAGCAGGTCGTTGAAGTCGACGTCACCATCGTAGTCCGCATCGCCGGACGTGAAGTTCATACCTGAGGTGGTTCCGTAGTTTCTTGAGAGTGTCAGCAGATCGGCAAATCCGACCGAGCCGTTCCGATCGAAATCTGCATTCAGGAAGTCGAAGTTCACGACCACGTTGCCGCCTGGAAGGCTGTTGCTGTCGCCGTCGAGTTCGTTGCCGAACATATCCCGTGCCGACGTCGAAGCGAGGATCGCGGTGTAGTTGCCGTTGGCGATCGGCGCCGCCAGCATGACACGCAGCGTGTTGGTCGCACTCACGTAGTTGTAGCTGTAGCTGGACGGATCAAGCGGCAGGCCGCTCGTCGTGTTCACGATCGTGACTGCCGACCCCGTGAATCCGCTGGTCTGCATGGCCTCGGAGAATTGGAATCGAACCACCTGAGCGTCGACGAAATCGAATCCAGTCGACTGGATGGTCGGCAGGATCGTCTCGCGCGTGCCGAAATCGACGTCATTCAAAGTCGCACCGGGGCTCACGCTCACGTTCGCGGCCACGGTCGGGCCTTGAATCGTAAAGTTACGCACGAAACTATCTCCGCCCGTGCCGTCACCATTGCCGTCAAGTTGCCGACCGAACGGGTCGACGAGGATCGTCGAGTCGATCACGACGCGATAGCTGCCGGTCGGCAACGTGCCTCCGCCGACCGTAAAGGTGATGAAGTTCGTGCCCACCTTGTAGTCGGTCACGCTTCGGGAGAGCGAGCGCGAAAAATCATCTGCGGTGCCCCAGACATCATCATTGCCGGCCCCTTCGAGTCGGAACGCATTGGCATTGTTGACGCCCGCGGTCGTCAGCGTGTTGAAGAATCGAACGGTGAAACTGCTCGGCCCGTTGACGACGATGCTTCCCTCGGCGGGCAGTCCTTCGACGGCCCGCAGTTTCGGAGCGCTGAGCGTTTCGGTGACTGCGCGAAGCGCATTGATTCGGCCCGTGCCCATCAGGTTGGCATGGGACGGATTTTGGGCATTGACATTGTCGGTCGTCCCGAGCAATTGCGCGGCCACCTGGTCACGCGACCATGTCGGGTTCTTCGACCAGATCAGAGCCGCAACGCCTGCCGCACTCGGAGCGGCAAAGCTCGTCCCATCGACTGGGCCGTAGCTGTTCGAGCTCGTTGTGGTCCAGACTGCGGTCGCAGGTGCGGACAGATCCATGCCATCGCCCCAGGCGCTAAAGCTGCTCTTGACGTCGGTGTTGGTCGTGCCCGCAACGAAGAGTTGCTGCTGCATGGCCAGTCGAGTCGGGTTCAGATTTCCGCCGTTTCCGCCTGAGTTGATGAGCAGCACGCCGGCAGCGTAGGCATTGTTGAGAGCGGTTTGCACGACGGAGTCACTGGTCACGCTGTCGGTGTTGTAGGAGAGGTTGGTGATCTTCGCACCGTTGGCGGCCGCGTATCCGAACGCACCGGCCAGTGACGCGCTTGTGTAGCTGCCTGCGCCGATGCGAATCGGCATGAGCGTTGCGCGCCCGGCGATGCCCGCCACGCCGAGGTTGTTGTTCGTCCGGGCCGCAGTCATGCCGCCGACATTTCCGCCGTGCGGGTCACCGGTCACGCCTGGGTTGTTGTCATTGGTGTGGAAGTCCCAGCCCACGGTGTCATCGACGAAGCCGTTGCCGTCATCGTCGATTCCGTTGCCTGCGATTTCGTCAGAGTTGCTCCAGAGATTGGGCGCGATATCAGGATGCGTCAGCACCATGCCGTCGTCCAGAATCGCGACTGTCACGCCCTGGCCTTCCGTCACATCCCACGCGGCCGGGCTTTGGATCCTCGGATGATGCCACTGGCTGCCGAAGTTTGTGTCGTTCGGCGTGTAGTCGCGCAGATCGCCCGCGTAGATCATGTTGGGGGCGGCGAAGATGATGTTACCGAGTTGTTTGACTCGATCGATCATCTTGCCGGTTTCTGCTCGACCACGCAGGCCAAGCTGCACGAGCGTGACACCCGATCCGTTGCTGCCCGAACCATGGCTTAGCGTGCGAGTGTTGGAGAGCATGACCTGATCCGACAGGCCCGCGCCACGCACGCGCGACTTCAGTGTTTCCAGTGCGTTCGGCCGGGCGATCGCCACGATGATTTCGCTGCGACTTTCCGTCGGCCTTTCGGCAGCGATGCCGAGGTTGTTGGATGTCACCGGTGCCTGTGCGGGTAATCCCGAAGCGCCTGCGGGCGCAGGCCGCGCCGATGTCGGGCTTGTCTGTCGCCACTTCAGCGGCAACACGGTTCGCACGATCTTGTTCCCCGGTCGTTGCTCGGCAAACACATACTGGCCTGACGCGTTCGTCACGGTCGAGAGTTCGCCCGCATCAAGCACGGAGTTATTGTTCGTATCGAGATATACGGTTCGACCGGCGATGCCCGGCTCGTTGGACTGCTGGGTTCCGTTGGCGTCATGGTCCGCGAACACCACCCCGCGAATCTCGCCCGGCGCCTGGCGTACACCAAAGTTCTGGCCCGAAACTGTCGAGGTCGCCGTCGCAAAATTGACCGTTCGAAGGGTCGTGTGGTGTTGCCAGCTGGCTTGTTCGACCAGCCGCAACGTCACATTGCCGGCGGGCAATCCTGCGAGGCTGTATGTTCCACCTGAACCGGTTGTCACACTCGCTTCGCCGGTCGAGAAGGTCAGGCCCCAGCCCTGCAATGATCCCGAATCCCCGCCCGCCGTGTCGGTGATCTCAAGGCGCCACGTCCCGTTGCCGTTTTGACCCGCGAACGAACTCAACAAGCCATCTGGTCGATAGGTTCCGGTGACAGCGGGTCCATCCGAAGTACTGATCGAGCTGAAGGCCTGTGAAGCCGAGTCATCGAACACCACCTGCATTCCGTTCACGCTTCCGCCTCGATTGTCCGACATGACGATCCGCGTTCCCGAGGGACTGATCAGTGAGATATCAAGGTCACCGATGTAAGTGTGTGCAATGTTCACTGACAGAGTCAGCCCCGAGATCGGGCCGACGCCGCTGACGTTCATGTCGTTGAATCGCGTCGTGCGATCATCCGGCAGGGCCATGGGCACAGCCGTCGCGTTTCGGTTTGCGATCGATCCGTCAAACACTCCGTTGTTGTTCAGATCGGCGTAAACCGACCAGCCACTCAGACCTTCTTCACCTGCGTTGATCGCACCGTTGAAGTTCGCGTCGTAAAAGATCGTCCCGCTCGCGGTTGCGAGCAAACGGCGCTCTTCGAGCGCATCGATCGCCATGCTCACGGCGCTTCGACGTGAGGTCGAATGCTTGGCAAAACCCTTCCCCTGGCCCGGACGATACTCATGCTTGGCTTGACGCATCTTCGATGAACTCCATTCCCACAAAAAACTTCTTCGACGCGATCCCGTCGATGAAAGAACCAGATCGCCTGATGAACATCAGAACAATCTCCACTTCGTGGCCCGGCGTTGACGATTCACACCGACACGACTGACCGCGCAAGCCTAATCCATGGCGTAGATTCACCCAAGCAAAAAATCTGGCCGGGCACGCATGGAATAGCCTGCATTCGGGCTGAATTCATCTGATTCGCCGTCATCGGGCGTTATCAGTCCGGGCATCACCTTCGTCCGGCAATTTGCTCGCCGCATCACCGGCAAAGCCCACCCCAATCCACATCACGACCCCCGCCAAGACCAGTCCCAGCCCCACCACCATGCTGTAGGTCAGTTCGACCGACCCGATCTTCATTAAAACTTCGTTGGTCCGGAGTTGTTCGATCAAGAATCGCGAACCCCCCTCCAGCACCAACATCAACGCAAAGACCCGCCCCACTTTCCATCGACGGGAAAACGCCCACAGGCAGACACCGCAAATCCCCAGCGCCGCGGCCGTCGAATAAAGCTGCGTCGCGTGCACGGGCAGACTCCGCTCCCGCAGCGCCGCCTCTCGCGTCAACGGATTCAGCAGCGCATCCTTACGCGGCACCAGCACCACCGCTCCGCTCTCTACATCGATCCCCTTCACCAACGCGCTCGGCGGCTTGATCAGGCCCGACTCCACGTGGGACTCATAAGCAGGACTCTCATACGGAAACGAAATCCCTACCGGTCTTTCACACACCACACCCCAGCAGCATCCATTCAAAAAACACCCGATCCGACCGATCGCAAGCCCCAGCACCAGACACGGCGCAATCACATCCATCCCACGCAAAAGCGGAATCTTCTTCCAATACGCAAACAACAGACACGCCGGCGTCGCCAGCAGAAATCCGCCGTAATACGTCAGCCCGCCGCGTCTTAGATTGATCGCGGCCCCGAGCCCCTCCCCCAGCCCGATTCCCTCTCCAAAGTAACTCGAAAAATTCTCCAAGACATAGCTCAACCGCGCACCCACGACACCCGCAAACAACGCAATCAGCGCCAAATCCACGAACCGCTCGGGGTCCAAGCCCGCCCGCCTCGCCAGTCGCTTGGCCAGCATCATCCCCGCCACGCACGCCAGCACCAACATCACCCCGTACCCATAAATCGGCACGTTCAAAAACGGCAGGATGAAAAGTTCTCGAAGCATTCTGGGAAGTGATGAGAGGGTTGTGGCTAGTGGTTGGGCAATTGAACAAGCGCCGCATTGTCGATCAGTCGCGTCGTGCCGACCTTGACCGCCACCAAGATACGCGATTCATCGGCTAGCGTCCTCAACTCCGTGCCTTCGCCACCCGCCAGGGGTTCAAGCGTCTCTGGATCGACGATCACCGCATACTGCAACTCCACCTCCACCCCGGACGACGTCTCATCTCTTAACAGGGCCTCGCGCAGAACACGCTCCAGCGCCTGGACGCTCTTCTCCCCGTCCGCATACGCCTTCTGGGTCGCCCGTATCGCCCGCGGAATCGCAAGCGCTCGCGCCCGCTGCGCTGGGCTCAGGTACCGATTGCGGCTGCTCATCGCCAGCCCGTCCGCGTCCCGCCGAGTCGGACCTGCGACAATCCCGATTCCATAATCCAGCGATCCGGTCATCGCCCGCAACACCGCAAGCTGCTGAAAATCCTTTTCTCCAAAACACGCCCAACTCGGCGTGAGAATGTTGAAAAGTTTCGCAACCACCTGACACACACCCGCAAAATGCCCCGGCCTCAGTTCCCCCTCCCATCGCCGCGCGAGCATCCCCGGATCCATCGATACCCGCACCTCGCCGGGTCGATACATCTCCTCCACTGAAGGCGCAAAAACCAAGTCCACGCCCGCGCCCTCACACATCGCAAGATCATCCTCGAGCGGCCTTGGGTACCTATGAAAATCCTCGTGCGGCGCAAACTGCGTAGGATTCACAAAGACACTCACCGCCGTCGAATCCAATACGCCGGTTGCCCGCTTCACACGATCTCGCATGACCTCTACCAGCGACACATGCCCCGCATGAAGCGCACCCATCGTCGGCACCAATCCCAATCGACCCAATTCGGGCCTGAGCCGACGCATCTCTTCAATCGTTCGAATCACTCGCACAACACACTCCCTCGCTCAATCGCATGCTTTCAACTCATCCGTCGAGAAATGAAATCAAATCGAAAGAATCAAGCACACAACAAACCTGTCCTCGCCACCATCCTCAGTCCACGTTTCCAGATTGCAACCGAAGCTGTTCGCCGAATCTGTCTGTTTGAAGCCACCTCAGATGCGTTTTGACTATCGACGTGTGCGCATCCCGATCACACCACACCCACTCGCCAGTACCAAGCCTGATCCACCGGCAAGCATCGCCCATCTCAACCACTCGCTCCCATACTTCATCCTCAGCTCATAGCGCCCCGCCCCCAGCACCATCGCCTGCTGCGCATGATTGCCCGGCAACACCAATAGCTCGCGAGACTCTTCACCGCTCAACTCCCTCGCCCACGCGCGCCAGCCCGCGCTATACGCCCGATTCACCACCACCACACCCGGCCGATGCATCCGCACCACCAACCTCACCTCATCCGAACTCACGCGCTCCATCACCTCAACCCGCGACACATCGACATCAACGACATCATGATCAGCGACGACACCATGATGCATCTTCGCCGACTGATCCACGTCCACTGCTGTTTCCATCACCACTGCGCGCCGCGCATCAAAGCCCGGTTCGCGCAGTCTCGCGACCCGGCGTGCTTTGTCTCCGATCACTTCCACCTCATGCACCACCCAAGCCCGCGGCATCGGCTCGTCGATCTGCCGCGGTGCATCCTCTCCTTCCAGCACCACCCACCGCACACCCATCAAGCCGAACAGCCGTTCATCCATCTTGCGAATCAAGAAGCTCGACGGCACCGCGTCCAGACTCTGCCCCTGCGAATCCGCAAGCAAACTTACCCATCGCCGCAAGGCAAGCGGCTCATATCCCCACGCGTTCTCAAAGCCCAGCCGCATCCCCAGATTCGCCTGTCCCTGCCTCGCAATCAGTACACGCTCCCAAACATCGCTCTGACTCATCTCATTCACGACCCGCTCAACCCCTGCATCCATCCTCACCTCCACCGGCGATCGTACCAGCACGATCCAGCCCGCCACCATCAGTTCCACCAACACCACAGCGCCCATCCACTCCGCCCGCCGTCTCTTAAAACCCATCAACACCGCCAACCCGACCATCATCAACCCCGCAATGGCAAGCCGCACTGCAACGTGCTCGGACGCCCGTTCCCAAGTCGCCATGTTCCGCAGCCTCGCCGGATCGTGCGTCTCCCCCATGCGCACGATCTGCCCGCTCCAAACATCCATGAATCCACCCCGACCCGACCCGCGTTCCCACATCAGCATGGCCCCCAACAACAACACCCCCGCCAACACCCACGCCACACGCCGGCCCACGACCCACGCTCGTTCGACTTCGATCCCGCCAGCCGAGTCCACCGCGCGCAGCCGATCGAATCCCATGCCCACCAGCAAACTCCCCATCACCGTCGCGTGAAACATCAGCTTGCTGGTTCCACGAAACTGATCCCAGCCCGGCAGCGACGTATACAGCCACTCATACAAAGGCGTGTGAAATCCCATCGCCATCACCACCACAACCAACGCGCCCAGGCTGATCCATCGCATCGATCGATTCAGTCGCACACCCACCCACATCAACACCACCGCGGCACATCCCACGTACACATGGTTCTCCCACGAAAACCATCTGCCGACATACTCCAATTCTCCGTCACGCGCATCGCTGATCCCAAACAAGACCGGCGACACCAGCGTGAGCAGATTCTCCGGCGGCATCGCATAACTCGCCGCCTCGCCCGGCGATAACCCGCCCGACCGTCCCAACTCATCCGCCCGTTCGAGCGCGGGCAACAACGCCGGCATCGACATCAATCCCGCCAACGCCGCACCACATCCCATCGCCAGCGCCGCGCCCCACGCCCGGCTGCACACAACACGCACCAGCCCGTACATCCCACCCAATATCACCGCGTAATACGCATATTGCGGATGCCCCGCATGCACCATCAGCCCACCCGACAGCCCGATGATCATCACGCCCATCCACCGCGCACCACGTCTTCCCATCCATCCAACCGCCCGATCGTTCAAACTCCTGCCGACGCACATCTCCAGCCCCAGCAGCAACCACGGAAACCAAACCGCCGCCGGCGCATTCGCCAAATGCCCGACATACACACGCATGAGCATCGACCCGCCCAGCATCACCACCGCACCCGCAATCACGCTCCCCCACCAACTCACGCCCCGCCACCTCACCCACAACCCAACGCCCGTCCCCACCATGCCCAAATGAAACCACCAAACCAGATTCGTCGCCCATCCCAAAGGCAACACCCAATACACCACGTTCGGTGGATACAACAACGCCGACTGCAAAGTCGCATGAAACGGGTTGCCCCCAAAAATCCGATCGTTCCATTCCGGAAAGTTCCCCGCACGAATCTCGCTCGCCGCAAACCCTCGCCACGTCAAAAACTGATGATGCACATCCCCCTCAGCCGTCCCAATCACCGTTCCCGGCTCACGCATCTGCGGCAACAACACCAACAGCGCAAGCCCAAACATCCATAACGCAATCTTCCACCCACCCCACCGAACGATCACTCCTCGCACACGATTCGCTTCACCAGCGCCAGCAGTTTCAGGCGACGCGATATCGCTGATACCGGCCTCATGCTCTCCGCGCTCGTGATCCATCGCCGCATCTCAATTCACACCTAAACACGTCACAGCACATTGGAGCAGGATTTTTTCAGTTCAACTCTTTGCCAAAAGCGACGACAGTTCCGCACCTTCCACGACGGCCAGGCTGTAGTCATATCGACGCGTCGAACCCGGCTCCATCGTGTCAGCACGGCCGAGCTTTACGTCCGTCGCGCGACCTTCAACCCCGCCGTTCATCGGCTCAAGCGCCGCCACATACTCTCCCGGCCCGAAATGCTGCCAATTCCCGAGCCGTGGAAACTGCTTCGGGTCGTACACGATCTCCACGCCGAACCCGAGCTTCGCATTTCCAATCCCGCACCGAACCTTTCCGTCCATGTCTGCAATCGCATCCAGGTATGCAAACCCGTGCACCGAGCCACATTCCTCCTGCGAAGGGGCCGGAAACCGACGATGTTCTGTTCCAGCAAACCGTGCGCGCGATCGCTCGTCATCTCGAGGCGTCACACGCGAGGCGCGATAGCAAAACATCGTCCCTTCATCCAGGAGCGGATATCCAAAGTTCACATGCAAAAGCCACGCATGAGGCGACGGGGCATTCCCGACATTGGTAAACACATCACTCACCTCGATCCGATTGCTGCCCAGTCGCGTCGTGATCGTCCGCACCAGTTCGAGGCTCGGTCCGTAGAAGGCCCCATACCGCAGACGCCCGATCAGCCGCATCGCACCCGACTCATCCGGCCCCGACATCTCCACCAGTTCCGCCGCCGTCTGCGAGTGAGGCCCGTGCAGCCCGTAATGAATCCCGTCCACATCGCTGGGCGCACCGATCGAAAAGGGCCCGCATCCAGTCAAGAGCCCACCCGCGAATCCGCTCAGCCAATCGATCCCACGATCCAGTCCTCGCGTCGGCGCGATCACGCCTTTATGCGTCAAAAACGCCAGCGACCTGCCATTGAAACTCGCCAGATCAATGTCCAGCCCGCGATCCACTAGCACGCGAAAACTCAGGCCCGCCCCGGTCTCCACACACACCGCGCGCACGCCCCGGCCCGCACCATCGTCGATGATGTAACGGTCCATGCCACCCAATTGTCGCAGATTGATCACGCGGTCATTTCGCATGATCCAAAGTCTACATCACAGCTTCTTTAATCAAAGAACCCCGTCGCCCCGAACAACGCCGTGTAGATGTCCTGCGTGATCTTGGCCATGAAGAAGTTGATGACGATGATCGCCAGGAAGCTTGTCACGAAGCTGTCGGTGCAAGCCCGACCCACGCCGCTCGCGCCGGGGCCGCAATTGAATCCGCGGTAGCAGCTGATGAGCGCGATGGCCGCGCCGAACAGGAGGCTCTTGGAGAGTCCTTCCATCACCTGCCACGTCCCCACGCCCGCCGCCGTACTGGTCCAATAGGGTTCCGACGGCACGCCCAGAAACACCGTCGACACCGCATATCCTCCCAGCACACCGAGCAAATCTGAGTAGATCGTCAGCATCGGCGTGAGCATCACACACACGATGAATCGCGGCACCACCAGATATCGAATCGGGTCGCTGCCCATCACGCGCAGCGCGTCCAACTGCTCGGTGACGTTCATCGTCCCAAGCTCGGCGGTCAACGCCCCACCCACGCGTCCCGCCAACATGACCGCCGCCAGCACCGGC
Organism: Planctomycetaceae bacterium; assembly: GCA_027487775.1. GTDB lineage: Bacteria > Planctomycetota > Phycisphaerae > Tepidisphaerales > Tepidisphaeraceae > JAIYCY01. The sequence goes on along the minus strand of JAIYCY010000029.1, from coordinate 41,237 downwards.
CCGATCTGCTTCACCACCGTCAGCCCGATCACGCTCCCGATCAACTCTTCGCGACCAAACACGCGAAACTGCGCGATCGTCTCGATCGCCATCACCATCCCCACAAACGCACCCGTCACCGCAACCACCGGCACGCTGCGCACGCCCACCTCATACATCAGCGGGACCACCTGCTGCCACGTCCGCAATCGCCACCCCGACTGCACCAGCCATCGCATCACCTGGCCCACAAATCGCCAAAAGTCACCAAACTCCGCCAGAGCGTTGTTCGTGTCTCGGCCCACTTTCTCGATCAGTCCGATCGGCATGCCTTCCAACATACCGCTTCATTCAACGATCCGAAATGCCCTGCACCATTCGCCCGACTCACGCGACCTCATATCCCCATCGCTTCAGCGTCTCGGGAAACTCTCTGCCCAGAATGGTCTCCAGTTCACCACTCCAGTCGAATCGCCAATGCCCATAACGACTGATCAGTGCTTCCGTCGGATGACCCGGATGAGCCACATACTCCACGTCCCCCGCGCCCACACCCGCTGCCGCTTCAAGCTCCCGGGCCAGCACAGCGGGCGTCATCCGGCCTGCTTCTCTGATCCCCACGCACCCATGCGTCAAAAGCCCCGCACGACGTACACGCTCCACCCGCAGAGCCGACAATCGCTCCAGCGCACCACCCGCAACCCCGCCCTTCCGACTCACCGCACTCGCCGCCACCGGAACCCGGACCCGCCCCACACCAAAATCCTTCGCCAGCTTCATCACAATCGAAAAGATCGGCTCCAGTACGTGCACATGTTGATGGCTATCCAGATGGTCGATCCGAATCTCGTGCGCCAACAACACCTCGATCTGCTGCAGCGCTTCACGTTCGATCTGCTCCCGAAACGAAGGCAGCATCAACCTTGGCGCAAGCGCGGGCCACTTCGATACATGCCTGCGACGGCTCAACCAAGGCTCACCCACCAGACACAAGTGCAGCCCCACCCGCACCCCGTCCCGCTGCAACTTGCGCAACAACGCCCAGTCCGCACCCGATCCGTTCGGAGCCACAGAAACCCCCGACAACCGACCCGCCGAAGCGCAACGCGCCATCGCCGCGTTCAAATCCGCGTGCAAGCCGAAATCATCCGCAATCACCCAGAGCCGCGGCACGCTTACTCCTTCACATCAGCAGAAAAGTTCACATCCTCGATCAGCCCATCATACCAACCCGCCGCTTCGAGTTCGCGATGGTCGCGCATCTACGCATCCGTGCACCCACGCATTTGCGTCTTTGCACCTTCATGCATCTACAAGTTCGCGCCTTCACGCATCCCGCGTATGCTTTGGGTCCTTCTCCTCCCAATGCCTCGACACTTCCCGGCATCGACGACAATCTCCACCGGAACCTTGGTAAACTCCATCGCATGGCCGGCCCGAACGATCTCAATCTCCACGCCCCGCCCACAACCGAAGATGCCTCAAGCCTGCGCTCCGCCCGATTCGTCATCATCATCGCCATCCTCATCACCTACGCGGGGCTTCTTTCCGCCGACTTCACCAGTTGGGATGATTACAACACGCTCGCCCGCAATCCCCAGTTCAATCCGCCCGGTCTCCACACGCTCATCCACTACGCGACGCACGAACACATGAACCTCTACGTCCCGGTGACCTACGCCGTCTGGACCGCCGTCGCGCTGCTCGCGCACAATCCCGCACCCGCCGGCGCGCTCGGCCCCGCCGACGCCTCCACCACACTTGCGGCCATGCCCTTTCATGCCGCCAACATCCTCCTCCACATCCTCACCAGCCTGATCGTCCTGCATGTGCTTCAGCGTCTGCGTTTCCGCGTCTGGCCCGCTTGCTTTGGCACGCTCGCCTTTGCGCTCCATCCCGTCCAAGTCGAATCCCTCGGCTGGATCTCCGGACTCAAGGACCTGCTCGCGTGGACGCTCGCACTTGCATCGATCGCCCTTGCCCTCAGGGCAAGCTCAGCCCGCCCCGGATCGATCGTTAGCGTGCCGGCTGATCGCCGCGTCTGGTTTGGCTCGGCGCTGCTCTTTGTCCTTGCACTGCTCGCCAAGCCCAGCGTGGTCGTCGCGCCGCTTGTCTTTCTTGTGCTATTGATTGCAGTCCGCAACACCGACCCGCTGATCTCTGTCCTGCGATCCGCCTGGAAGCCGGTTGTGATCGGCCTGTTCATCTCCGCCCTCGCCGTCGTTGGCTCGCGCTTTGTGCAGCCGCAGTCCAGCTTCGTCGACGCGCCAGCCATCCCGCTGCGGCCGGTCGTTGCGCTGGATACCCTCGGTTTTTATCTCCACAAGATTGTCTGGCCTGTCGATCTCACCTTCGACTACTCGCGCCCGCCGCGCGCGGTCATCGAATCGCGCGCCTACTTCATGACTTCCATCGCACCCCTGCTCATCCTCCTCCTCGTCATCGTGCTCGCCCGACGAGGGCTGCGTCAGCCTGCATGCCTCGCGGCCGTCGCACTCCTCGGCGTGCTGCCCGTCCTCGGACTCATCAGCTTCGACATGCAGCAATACAGCACGCCCGCAGACCATTATCTCTACCCATCGCTTCTTGCCCTCGGCTGGCTCATCGCGTTTTTTGCGGCCCGCAGCAAACCCGCCCTCACGATTGCGACGTCGTTGCTGCTCATCCTCTGGGCTGTCATGAGCAGCCGACAAACAGACGTCTGGCAGAACAGCATCACACTTTACGAACATCGACTCGCCATCGACGACCAAAGCTGGCCCGCCCACCAAGGCCTGGCCGCCCACTTCGTCGAAAACGCCAAAACCCCCGACGACCTCGAGCGAGCTCTGCACCACGCCGAGCGCGCAACCGAAATCAACCCCAACTTCGCCCTCGGTTTCATTTCCAAATCCAACGCACTGCGTCGACTCGGTCGCACCGATGAAGCCCTCCGAGCGGGACAGCAAGCCAGCCAACTCGAACCCGACGACCCCGCCACCCTCGCCAATCTCACCGCACTCCTGGCTGACCACGCCCGAAACCTCGACGCAACTGGCCACACCGAAGATGCCGCACAGTACCGCCTCGAAGCCATCCGCATCGGTCAACGCGCCGCCAAGCTCTTTCCCGATGACCCGGACGCCCAACTCAACCTCGGCCTCGCATTTTTAGATGCCGATCGACCTGAGGAAGCCGTCGCGCCGCTTGATCGCGCAATCCACCTCAGACCTACGCACATCCCCTCTCTAAAAGCCCGCGCCGCCGCCGAAGAGGCTCGCAGGCAGCCCACCCCAGCAACGCCGCCCACACCCTGACCGAGGGTCCGGATCCAAGGGCATCCCGGGCCCCCGCCCGGACGATCACAAGTAAGACTCGCCGAATTTCTTCTTGACCTCGGCCACCGCATCCTTCACGCGTTGCGCCTGATCTTTCGGACAAATCAGCGTCGCATCGGGCGTCCGCACCACCACCAGATCGTCGACACCGATCAGCGCAATGACATGCCCATCGTCGGGCTGCACAAGGACGTTTCCACCACTGGCCAGCGCGACAAAACTCGCATTCGTTGAGGCGTTCTTCTGCGCGTCCGTCGGAAGCGTTTCCGACAACGCCGGCCAGGATCCCACGTCAAGCCACTTCACCAGCATTTCCACGACCACCACGCCGCTCGGAGCGTCCGGTGCGGGCGCGCGAAGACTCGCCGGCTCCATCACGGCGAAATCGACGCTGATTTTTTGCAACGTCGGATACCAGCGACCGAGCGTTTGCGCGCGATTCGGCCCGTCGTAGTCTTTTGCGATCTCGAGCAGCGCCTCGCACGTCTTGGGCAGGTATTCACGCAGGCGATCAATGAAGGTCTGCGCTCGCCAGACGAACATCCCGCTGTTCCATAGATATTCGCCCGAAGCGACGTAGGCGTCGGCGGTCGCTTGGTCGGGTTTCTCGCGAAACGCTTTGACACAGAATGCTTCGGTCCCACCGCCGAGCGCGCTGGCGCGCTGTACGTACCCCAAACCCGTATGGCCGAACGTCGGCGTGATCCCGAATGTGACCAGGACGCCCGGATACTTTTCGATTGCATCAAAGCCGCGCTTCAGGCACGCCTGAAAATCGGCAATCGGTTCGATGACATGGTCTGCGGTCACCACCGCAAAGCGTGCCTCCGGATCGCGCTCCGCGAGCACCGCGGCGCTGATCCCGACCCCCGCCGCCGTGTCTCGGCCCATCGGCTCGCCGATCAAATTCTCCGCCGGCATCTCCGGCAACTCCTCGAGCACCAGCGCACGATGCTGCTCAAGGGTGCAGACATAGATCCGATCCGCTGGAAACATGCCGAGCAATCTTTCAAAGCTCACCCGCAAGAGACTCTTGCCGCCGATCACCCGCAAGAGTTGTTTCGGCAGCTTCTCCCGCGAGAGAGGCCAAAGCCGCGTTCCCGATCCGCCCGCCATGATCACACCGTAATCCATATCGCACACTCTCTTGCAGATTCACTGCCGCATTTGACGGCTCGTTTCCGGATTCCAGTTCATCCAACCGAACACTTCTCGGACGGCTCGCATTCCCCGTCCGCTAGAGCGTGCCACGTTCCCCGCCCGGTCGTCCATGACGCGTGCGCTCGTTTCGATCATCGGCGATTAGCTCGCGCCTCTTCAGTTGCCTTCAATAACAATTGCCTCTTCCGCTCGATCTCCGTCAACCGATTGTGCACCCGCGTCCCCTGCCATGCCGAAAAGACCGCAAGCAACTGGAAGAACACGAAATAGACGGCAAGTCGCTCGAGCGGAACCCGATAAAAAAAGGCCAGCGCAGAGCAAATCACGATGAATAGGATCTGTGTGGGCAGAATGCGTCGTCGATAGGTCGTCCACATCGAGATCGGCGTGTATTTGTCCTCACTCATCCGCCAGAGCATCGCACGCACGTCTGACGATTCAAGCCCGAGCCAAGATCGCGCCTACCATCACACATCATGATCGCAGGACTCATCCGCCGATTTCAGCTTGTTTGCCTCGTCGCAGGCATTGCTTCCGCTTCACTGATCGCAGGTTGTACGGATTCATCCAGCACACCTGACAGTTCCAGCGCCGAATCCACAGTGATCCAGCCCTCGATCATCGGCACCGCCGTCCCCGCCAACTCAATTGCCCAGGAGAATATTGTGAAGGTCCACGTCTATAACCAACAGGGTCAACTCGTCGGTCCGGTCAACAGTTCGCGCGTGATCAAGACCGATGCCGAGTGGAAGGCGCAGCTCACCTCCGAGCAGTTCGAGATCGCCCGCGGCAAGGGCACCGAGCGCCCGTTCTGCGGCACGCTTCTGGATAACAAGAAGGAAGGCGTTTACGCCTGCATTTGCTGCGACCTTCCACTCTTCTCCAGCAATGCCAAATTCAACAGCGGAACGGGCTGGCCCAGCTTTTTCGCTCCCGTCGGCACGGGCAATGTCACCACCATCGAAGATCGCAGCCACGGGATGATCCGGACCGAGATCCTCTGCGCTCGCTGCGACGCTCACCTCGGTCACGTCTTCGAAGACGGGCCACGACCCACGGGTCTTCGCTTCTGCGTCAATTCCGAATCCCTTCGCTTTGTCGAATCGAGCGACCTTGCTTCCCTCGCAGATCCCGCCGCCACAAGTCCTGCATCCGTCGACCCGACGAAAACTGCAACATCGAGCGCGCGTTAAAGACACGCATCACTGTCGGGCGTGCTCACTCACGCTCGACCTTTCGGGTGCATCGCGTTAGCTTCGCGGGATGTCGATGTATCGCTCCGAAACTTACGGTGAGCTCTCGCCTCACATCGAACGCGAATGGCTTTTGACCAACGGCACCGGTTCGTTTGCCATGTCCACCGCGGTCGGGTGCAACACGCGTCGCTACCACGGCCTGCTCGTGGCCGCGACTCTTCCGCCTGTCGGTCGGATTCTTGCGCTCTCCCGGGTCGCCGAGAGCGTCTCGATCGACAACGAGGCCCTTCCGGTCGAACTCTCCATCAATCGATTCGGCGACCTCCACATCCCGCGAGGCGATCGCTACCTGAGGCGATTCGAACTCTCTGACATCGCCTCGTTCGATTACGACGCAGACGGTGTGCGTATCACCAAACAAATCCTCTTGGCCTGGGGCAAGCCTCTCGTCGGCATCCGCTATCAACTCGACCCCGGCTCACGCAAGCGTGCTGAACTGCGGCTCATGCCCTTCGTTGCACTGCGCGACTTCCACGCCCTGCTGCACAAAGGGCAAACCTACGACCTGACCTCTCATCACGGCTCACTCACCGTCGGGCTCAACGGACATCGACTCCACCTTGCCATCGATCGCGGGCAATTCACCGAGCGCCCCGACTGGTGGTACGACCACACCTATCCGATCGAGACCGAGCGCGGCATGGAAGATCGAGAAGATCTGTTCGCGCCCGGGACTTTTTCGTTCGAGTTCACCAGCCAGGGTTCGGTGACGCTCTGGGCATCGATGCAGCCGATCACCGTACTGCCCGACTTCGACGCCGAGCGTGCGCGTGCCGAGCAGTCACGGGCGCTCAAGGCGATGCCGACGCCCACCCAGAATCGCCTCGTCCGCGCCGCCGAACAATTCATCTGCAAGCGCAATCGGCCCGGCGGAAGCCAGGGCGCGACCATCCTCGCGGGCTTTCCGTGGTTTGCCGACTGGGGTCGCGACACCATGATCAGCCTGCCGGGTCTGCTTTTGTCCACCGGACGACATCAGCAAGCCGGGCAGGTCCTTAGTGTGTTCGCCGGACACGTCAGCCGCGGGATGATTCCCAACCTTTTCGACGATTACACCAACGAACCGACTTACAACACGGTCGACGCTTCACTCTGGTTCATCCACGCCGCCCACCAATACCTGCGCATCACACGCGATCGCGAACTCTTCGAAAGCCTGCTTCTGCCGGCCTGTCAGGAAATCATCGCAGGCTACCGGGACGGTACACGCTACGACATTCGCATGGACCCCGCCGACGCGTTGATCTCCTCCGGAAGCCCCGGCACGCAACTCACCTGGATGGACGCCAAGATGGGCGACATCGTCTTCACCCCGCGTCACGGCAAAGCGGTTGAAATCAACGCGCTCTGGTACAACGCGCTCTGCCTTCTTGGCGAAACCTCTCTCGCAGAACGCGTCAAGGAAAACTTCGTCAAAACGTTCTGGGTCAGCCCCTTCCGAGGACTCGCAGACGTCGTCCTCGGCCAACATCGCGACTCGGCCATTCGTCCGAACCAAATCTTCGCTGCCTCGCTGCCTCACTCACCGCTGACCCTTGAGCAACAGTTTGTCGTTGTCGAAGTCGTCAAGCGCGAACTGCTCACGCCGGTCGGACTGCGAACACTGGCCGTCAGTGAGCCCGGCTATCGTGGTCGCTATGAGGGCAACCAGTTTTACCGCGACCGCGCTTACCACAACGGTACGGTCTGGCCCTGGCTCATCGGACACTTTTTGGATGCGTATTTGCGTGTTCACAAGAACAGCGAATCCGCACGAGAACAAGCCCGCGCCTGGCTCCGTCCGCTCATCGATTCCCTCGAAACCGGTTGCGTTGGCAGCATTTCCGAATGCTTCGAAGGCGACGCCCCGCACCGCCCGGTGGCAGCCAGCGCTCAGGCCTGGAGCGTCGCGGAAGTCCTCCGACTCGCCGTCGAACTCGAACTCTGACCCGGCGTGTTGCGTTCACGCGTCGTTTGATGCTATATTCTCCTCCTCGTCATGGGCGTGTCGGTGCATTGTGCCCCGCCGCCTGTGCGACGGTCTGACGTGTGCCTCCGTTCCACATGCCAGCCGAAACGACACCCTGATTGCTCCGCAAGCTCGTTGCGTTCAATCATTTGTGTCAAGTTCGGAGCGACCGATCCGCGTGATCGGTTGAACATCAAAGGATGGACCCCATGGGTCGTTACACCGGGCCGAAGGTTCGGCTCTCCCGTCGTGTTGGCGTTCCGATCGCCGACGTTCCCAAGCACACCAAAGGCGAACTCACCATCCCCGGCGTGCACGGCTATCGCGGTCGTCGCAGCACCGAGTATGGCATCCGCCTGACCGAAAAGCAGAAGCTTCGGTTCCACTACGGCATGCTGGAAAAGCAGTTTCGTCGATTCCTCGGTCTGGCCCAAAAGACCAAGGGCAACACCGGAACCGCGATGGTCCAGCTCCTCGAGTCGCGCCTCGACAACGTCTGCCGTCGAATCGGCGTCGTGCGAACCATCTGGTCCGCCCGCCAGCTCGTCGGACACGGCCACGTGCTGGTGAACGGCAAGAAGCTCGACATCAGCTCCTACACCATCGAGCCGGGCCAGGTCATCAGCTTTAGGGAAAAGTGCCACAAGATCCTCCGCGAAAACATGGAGTCCATGCCCGGCCATAACGTCCCGGCATGGCTCGAATGGAACCCGGCCAAGCTCGAAGCTAAAGTCATCGCGCTGCCCAAGCCCGAAGACGTCCCCTTCGAAGTCAACATGAACCTGATCATCGAATTCTACCGCTGATCAAACCTCAACCGACGAAGTCGCGCAGCAACCGACGAAGTCGCTGTGCAACTGACGAAGTCGCTGTGCAACTGATGCTGTGCAACTGATGAAGTCGTCGGGCCAGCGGCTCGATGTTTCTCGTCGGTTCCATTCCCAATCCAAGAGCAGCCCGGGGAACCTCGTCCCCGGGCTGTTCGTTTTTTAGAGCCAACTCGAGCCACGAACTCATACAACCGATACCAATGAGGTTATACTGAGGTTTTCCCGACCGGCAGGCTTTATGGGACGCATTGCTGTCTGTTACATCCTCGCCAAGAACGAATCGCGAAATATCGACGGATGTCTCGCCTCCCTCGAGCGTTGCGGGATCCGGGCCGTCGTACTCGATTCTGGCTCGACCGATTCAACGCCCGATCAGGTTCGCGCTTTTCCTCACGCAGAGCTCAGGCCCTACACCTACACCAATCACTGCAACGCCTACAACGAAATCACCGGTTGGCACTCCGCGGACGAATGGATCATGGTGCTCGACGCCGACATGCGGGTCAGCGTGGAGCTTCTTGCTGAAATCGAAGGACAAATCGACAAGCCCAACCCCGTTCCCGTCTGGAAGGCTCCGATCCGAATGTTTTGGGACGGCCTGCCCCTGCGGCACAGCAACCTTTGTCCGCCCAAGGCCATCGTCTTCCGCGCCGGCGTCAGATACTTTGAACCGGTTGGGCACGGCGAGCGTCTCAAACCCGACACACCGATCGCATTCACCAAGTCGCTTCTTGATCACGACGACCAGAAGCCGTTCAACCTTGTTCTGGCCAACCAGTGGCGGTACGCGCTCGACGTCGTGCGCCGGGGAGATGCCGGTCACGCGAATTTCAAGGATCGCCTCCGTCGTCGCACGCCGTTGATGATGCTGATCACGCCGCTCTACGCCTTTTTCGTCAAGCGCGGGTTCCTCGACGGAAAAGCGGGCATCGTCTACGCACTCGATCGCCTCATTGCCGAAACGCTCGCATTTCGCGCCTCCATTTCACCGATGGTCAAGCGCGACATCGAAAGCGAACGCAAGTCGCCGAAGAACTGACCGCGTTGCGGTTCAGCGCTTTTCGTTCTGCACCTGTTGATAGCTTTCAACCGCCTGCTCGGCGATCCGGTGCCAGTTGAACTTCGTGAGCACCAATTCGCGCGCCCGCAACCGGATCAAGGCCCGATCGTTACTGCCATTCAACAGTTCATCCATCGATCGCGCGATCGCGGTCGGATCAAGCGGTGCCACGCGACCCACGCCCGCCGATTCCACTTCAGGCAGGTGGCAACCCGGGCTGATCAGGCACGCCGTCCCCGCCGAAAGCGCATCCAGAACAGCCATCGGGAATCCCTCCTGACGGCTTGTCAGACAAAACAGATCCGCATCCACCAGCAACTCGAGTTTCTCTGCTCCGTACACCGGCCCCAACATCCGAATCCGCTCGCAGTGCCGCTTCATCGCAACTTGTCGCTCGATCTCCGCTCGATACTCATCCCCGCCTCCGCCGATCAGAAGCATCCAATCCGGATTCCGTTCCGCTGCCTTGTCAAAAGCCTCAATCAGGTAATCCAAGCCCTTCTTAAAATGCAGGCGACTCAGAAACACGAGCAGCTTTTTATCTGCAAACTCGGGATGTCTGGCCCGGAACCGGCCCGGCATCGGCATCGCCTCGATCGATTCCGGCCAGACTCCGTTCGGAATGATCACGCCCTTCGCCCGCAATCCCAGCGGCCTGATCCCCTCCACTTCATCCGTGTTCCCGAGGTGCAATCGGCCCGCACCATCAAAGAGGCGCCTCCAACCAAAGGTCATGCAGAATCGCTTCTTCCATTTCCCCTGCGACATGCTCCAGGGATCCAGCATTCCGTTGATGAGCAGTAGATATGGGATTCTCGCAGACCGCAGGGCACGCGCAGATGCGACCACCGGCGGCTCCCACGCCGCATGCACATGTGCGACCTCCGGCTTGAATTCTCTGATCATGCGGCGCGTTTCATTCACCAGACGCCCGCCCGCGTATCGCTCCATTCGCCCGCCACGCATCGCGCGACATTCCCATCGAACCTGATCAAACCCCGGGATCTGTCCCAGCATGGCCGATGTCGCCTTCGGGTCGATCGGCGCATAGCTCAGCAGCGTCACTTCATGGCCAAGTCGCGCTGTCGCCGCAGCCAGACTCGCTGCAATGATCGGCGGGCCTCCGCTGCGTGCATCGAGGTCGTGAATCACATGGAGTATCCGCATCGTACCAACATCCTCATTCCAAGCTCTCGCCCGACCCACTGCCTTCTGTCCTCTATCGGCCCGCAGTCACCGCCCGAACAGCATCACGATAACCCGAAATCAACTGTGACAGGTTGTAATTCTCCTTCACCGTCCTGATTGCCCCGGCCCGCAGACTCATCATTCGCTCGCGCGAACCGATCGCTGCGCGAATGGTCATTGCCATCGACTCGATATCATTCGATCGATACATCATTCCGTTGACCTCATGGCGCATCGCCTCGATCTCGGGATTGTGATTGGGGATATCATCGTCAGTCACCACCGGCAATTCGTACCCGAACGCATGAAAAATGCTCAGCCCGATCGCACTCGGATAGACAAACAAATCGCTCGATAAAAACCACGGCGCAAGTTCCATCTCGCCATACACCGCGCCGATGAAGCGAACGGTTTCTTCGAGCCGCAGGTCCGAAACCAGTTGCTTCAGTTCTGACGCATCGCCTCCGCCGACGATGTTCACCTGCAGGCCCGGATGATCGCGTCGCAACACGTCCGCCGCCCGAATCAACAGGTCGAGCCGCGTCTTGACCGTAATCCGGGACACAAACAACAGTCTCGGCCCTTCGTTCAATCGATGCTTGAGCTGGAATGCCCGCAGATCGTCGGGCCTGGATAACCAGTCGCACTTGGCTCGCTCGATCTCTGATTGATCCAGACAATTCTGCGCGACAAACACGCGGCCCGGATCAAAACCCTCGGCGATCAATCGCTGGCGTGCGGAATGGTTGTACGTCAGCAGCGCATCTGCCCGTCGGGCAATCGCGTTACGCAGTCGACGTGTATATCCCTTCTCAAAACGCGAGAACCCGTGTCCGAACAGGATCGTCTTTACGCCCTCGCGGCGCGCCCGACGCAGGGCCGGCAAAAGGCTCACGCATCGACTGTTCCATGTCAGGATCAGGACGTCGCTCTGCGTGCGACGTGCGTAATCCAACTGCGCCTGAACCCAAATCAGTCGCCCCCCAAGCAGAAATCGCTGCTGCATATGCGAAGCGCGAAACCCGTCGGGCGATACGTTGGAGATATCCGGAAGACGGCCATAAACCAGCTGATAATCCCAACCCGAAGTTTCGGCCAAGGCGCGAAAAACCGGCACTCGATAGTGCGGAAGCGCAGGCTGCTCTTGAACGACTCGAATCACACTCCGATTGTATCGGTACATCCCACGCTGTCACACAAGCCGCCGCTTCAGTCTCTGAACGCTGCCTTTATCACATCATCTCGGATACTCCCAGCACAAAAGCCGGTCCGCCGGCTCGTCCTCCTCCACGCTCGGATATCTGGGTAGCGGCTCGAGGAAGAAATTGTCCGATGCATCGTCGTTGACGCTCGAAACTTCACCGATCATGACGCTCCCGCCGCGTGGATGGAAGGCATGGTACACCCGCGGGGTCAGCGTGATCGATTCGCCCGGACGCAGTTCCACCCGCCCGCCCGCCTTCACCTCGCGCCTCACGCCATCACACTGCACCACCACCGGCGAATCGTCCAGCTTGCCGTCGGGCGTGCTGTTGTACAACTCGATCACCAGCGTTGCCCCCGCACGATTGATGATGTCCTCCGTCTTTTGTTCATGAAAGTGCAGCGGCGTGAGCTGGCCGTCCCGCGCGTACATGATCTTCTCCGCATACACCTTCCGATTTCCTGGATCGCTCATCAGCCCGTTCCGCAAGGTGAACAACGTCAAGCCCTTGTTTGCGAACGTTCCGAGGTTGAAATCGGTCACATCCCATCCCAATCGTCGCGTGCGAATCTCATCCGCATCGCGTCCAATCGTCGCCCAATCGGACTTCGTCCACCTTGCAAACGGCGGAAGCCAGAACCCGGATCGTGCGAAAAACGCCTCGGCCTCTTCGATGGCCCGCCTGATCTCTGATCTTCGCATCGCTCGCCCTTCCAATCGATCACCCAAATGGTCTAGCAGTCCAAACCACCTCACCGTGACTGCTTTCGAATCGTCATGTCAAAATTCTTCACCATCGCCCGGTACATCAGGTAAATCGCACCGGCGTAAAGTGCCACCGACGCGAGGCTGAAGATTCCTGCCGACCAACGCTCGCCCGGGCCGAATGCCGCCTCGCCGAAGCGGTCTGTCACGAACTCGCCCGGCGAGATCATGAGCAGGATGCTCGTGCCGGGCGACAGACTCGCAAGTGCGACGCTGACGACGTTTCCTCCACTCGATGCGATCTGCGTTCCGCACCATCCCAAGGTGCCGAGCGTCCCGAACAGAATCGCCATGCTCGCAATCACCGCCCAGGTCGTCGTGCGCAGGCGCAGTGACATCTGCATCCCGACGATCCCCGCGAGTCCCGCAAGGATCAGCACCGTGGCTGGCAACACCACGATCGCCTCGGGCAACACGATCCACTCAAACCTCGGGTCGTTTCCAAAGGTCCATCGGAACGCGTCGTAAATCACAAACACCATCGCCGTCGCACAAGGCAGCGCGACGAGCGGCGCGACGCCAGCGACCAGTCCGCGGAGCTTGCCCCAGAGGTAGTATCTGCTCGTGATTGGCGTGGCGAGGAGCAAATCGAGTGTGCCGTCCTCCTTCTCGCGCGTCACCGTGCTCGCCGCCGACATCGTGATCGTCACCAGCACCACGGCAACTTCGAGCAGGATCAATCCCAGCACGAGCATCCGCAGCGTCGCCGGCTCGATCTGCCTCGCCACAGGCTGAACCGTTATCCGATCCAACACCTGCACCCCGCCCACCGTCCGAATCGCAAGCGGCCCGACGATTTCCCATCGGCTGTTCAACTCGCTCAGGCTGATCCGCTCGGGTTCGTTGTCCCCGGTTCGCGGGCGCAGCACTTCGGTTGATTCCGTGACACGATAGACCGCCTCCCGCGCGCCGCGCACGCTCAGGGTCTCTGCGCTTGCGGTATAGGATCCGAACTCTACATAACTCGCGGGCGGCTTGGCATCGCGTGAAAATCCGACGAGCAGCAGGATCGCAACCACCACACCGCCCAGCACCGCCAGCGTTCGCATCCACGTCGCCCGGCTGGCCGACGCCTTCGTCTTGGCCTCGCGCCAGGCGATCGGATTGTTCCAGACCGCCCGCGCCGGTCGGTCATTTCCTTTGCGTGTCCAGGGCAATCGCTTGAGGAACCATTGCCCGATGGTCGTCGAGCTTTGCGCGATGCGTCGCATGAACAGGATCGACGGCATCACGAGCAACAGACTCAGCACCAACTGCAACACCACAAACGCCGCCGCCGGTCGCGTGAGCGCAAACCCGATCGGCCAGACTCGCAAATGCTCCGGCAGTTCGGTCAAACCCGGCGCGGAGTATCCCGTCGGATCCAGCACCGTCCGCAAGGCCAAAAACGGATGCAAAGGCGTCAGATAACTGATCGCAGACCTCGACCCGTCCACCAGTGGCACTGCGAGCGCCGACCAACGATCCAATAAACCCACGCCGACGAGATAGATCGCGTTGACAAGGTAAAAGCTGAAGATCGTCCGACGGGTTCCGACCTTGAATGTCGCGATCGCGATCGCCAGCGCGCCGGTCACCGTTGCAGTCGCGGCTGCGATGAGCGCGCTTGTCACGATGTCGCCCAGCGCGACCCCGCCGAAGATCTGCGTGATGGAAAAGACCGGCAGACCCGAGAGCAGAAGTGTAAAGACGAAGAACAACCGACTCGCAAGCGAACCCAGCACGATCTGCGCATTGGATAATGGCGTTGCGAGCAAGATGTCGTAGGTCTGCGCGTCCTTCTCTTGCGTGATCGCGCCGGCGGTGAACATCGGGGCAAGCATCGCCACCAATCCGAGTTGCAGATACGAGAGCGTGGTAAAGATCTTCTGGCTCACGACGTTGAGCTGTGCCAGGTCCGCCCCCGTTCGCGCGTCGGCGGCCCCCATCAGGCTCACCACCACGATCACGATCAACAGCCCCAGATACGCACACCGCGCAAGCAAATCCCGCACGCGCCGCGAGCCGGTCTCCACCACGCGAAGCAGGATCGGATTCCCCGGCAACAATCGCCAAAAATATCGTGCAAGCATCGCCATAAACCTTCATCCAGCTTATCAAGCATCGACCCTTGGCGCAGCATCATACCCAATCCTTCCTCATTCGCTCGAATACATGATGGCGACTCTAGAACCGGAACGACGCGAGCATCGCGCCGCCGAGGTCGCATCGATTGTCCTGTCTCATGGCATCTCATCGTCCGCTGAATACACTTCTGCGCATGATGAAGAAGCAATCGTCCCATGTCATTCAGATCGCGTTGACGCAGATGGCTTGTTCGGATGATCTTGATGCCAATCTGGCTCGGCAGGTTCGGTTGATCGAGACCGCTGCGCGGGCGGGTGCACAGGTGGTTTGCACGCAGGAGATTTTCCGCGGGCAGTATTTTTGTCAGGTGGAGGACCATCGCTTCTTCGAGACCGCCGAGACCATTCCCGGCCCGAGCACGGATGCCTTTTCGCGTCTTGCGCGTCAGTATGGCATTGTCATTGTCGCGAGCCTCTTCGAGCAGCGTGCGCGTGGGCTGTATCACAACACCGCAGCCGTCCTTGAAACCGACGGCTCGATCCTCGGGATCTATCGCAAGATGCACATCCCCGACGACCCGCTCTACTACGAAAAGTTTTACTTCACGCCTGGCGATACCGGGTTCAAGACATTCGACACGTCCTACGGAAAGATCGGCGTGCTGATCTGCTGGGACCAGTGGTTCCCCGAGGCCGCCCGACTCACCGCCCTTCAGGGCGCCGACATCCTGTTCTATCCCACCGCCATCGGATGGCACCCTTCCGAGAAGGCTGAGTTCGGTCATGCCCAGCACGACGCATGGGAGACCTCGATGCGTGCGCATGCGATCGCCAACGGCTGTTACGTATGTGCCGCCAACCGGATCGGTCGCGAGTTGGTTCTCGGGCCGGATGGGAAACCTGTCAGTCCTGACGGCATTGAGTTCTGGGGCCAGTCTTTTGTCTGTGGTCCAGACGGGCAAGTGATCAAGCGTGCCAGCATCGACCAGGAAGAGGTCATTCTCGTCCCCGCCGACCTCGCGCGGGTGGAGTTCAGCCGCACGCACTGGCCCTTCCTCCGCGATCGACGGATTGATGCCTATCAAGACCTGACGAGGCGTTTCATCGGCGGGTGATTCTCAAGTGGAAGCTGCGGGTAAGTCTTGACATGCCGATCGTCGTTCGAGCACCATAACCCCATCAAACGCGTTGGGGAGGCTGATCATGTTGCTGACGATCCGAGACGAAACGACGAGCGGCCGCGTGTCGAATGAACTGACACTGGACGTTTTGGCCGAGACGGTCACGGTGCGTGAACTGATCCGAAGCCGTGTCTATCAGGAGGTCGACGACCACAACCGCCGCGTCCGCACCGCCAAGGCCGCCGGCAATCCGTACAACGGCTTGGTCACGCCCGAACCCGACGAGGTCACCCTCAACGGCCCCCGCGTCGCCGGCCCAGCCGGCCGCGAGATCGACTTCAACCGCCAGTTCGCAGTCGCATGCAAGGCGTTCGAGACTAACGGCTTCTTCCTCCTCGTCGGCGATCACCAGCCTATGTCCTTGGACGAGGTGATCGAACTGAAGCACGACACGGTGGTGAGCTTCGTGAAGCTGACACCGCTGGTGGGAGGGTGAGGGGATGGAACACGGCGAACGACGTGCGATGTATCGCAAGCTCGACGAGCTCGTAGCGGAAGCTACAAGTGCGAGTTGCAGCAAGCTTGATGATTTCCATCGCCTCGCAGCATGGAAGCGCATTCAGAAGCTCGACCCGCCTCATCGTGCCGCAATCCTTCCCGCAGCGTGGAGACAGTTTGGCGAGGCGCGAGACTACTCAACAGAGAGCCTTGCGGCAGACGCGTTGCTGGAAGACTCAATGAAGTTTGCAAGCTCGCTCGATGCGTCCGAAATACCTCACCTGTTGCGCGCGTTGGCTGAGTTTCCTGTAGCTTCTTTAGCACGGCTGCCCGACCTGAGTTTCGTCATTCGTATGTTTGCCGAGGCTGGCAAATTGAATCAAGAATGCCTTTCGATCATCCCGACGATCGTGCAATTCTTTACAAACAGATCAACGCCTGCCAATGCCGAACTGTTGAGAGAATGTGCAGCGCAGCTTGAGATGGCTCGAAAAGTCGCGGTCAGCTTGACCCCGCCCGAGGCATACTCTCACACGAGCCCCGATTTGCGGTCTGTATGGATGGAGTTAATCGAGTTATGTCAAAAGCAGAAGGGAAGCAAGCCGACAGCATCGCTGCTTCGGGCTGCAAAGCCTCTAGTCGATCAATTGCCCGACTTTCTCGAGTCGAGCGGCCGCTACTTCGATCAGTTCGGGGGCTTTGAGGTCACTGGATCGTGGGGTCTTAGTAGTTCAAGTTCGTTGCCGACGCTCTGGACGCCGGAAGCCGCCCGAGGCATCGTCTGGCTCGGCGCAACCCGGAGTCCTGACAGTAGCTGGTGTCAAGCTGTCGCAATGCTGTGCCTGACCGGGCTCAAGCCTACCGGAACTGGATCACTCCGATCGATCTCGCTGGCAAACGCGTGCGTGCAGGGCCTGGGCACCGCCGGCATTCCTAACGGCTTGACACAGCTACTCATCCTCAGCACCAAAGTGAAGCAGAAGCCGGTGCAGAAGGCGATCGAGCGGGCCATTCAGGCGATTGCTGATCGTTCAGGCGTGTCGCCGGACGAAGTGGCCGAGATTGGCTTGCCGACTTTCGGCTTTGGCGCCGATGGACGACGCGCAGAACGGTTTGAAGAAGCTTCAGCGGAACTTCAGATCGACGCAGACGGAGTACAAATTGCTTGGACGAGCCGCGGCAAGGCCGTCAAGTCTGTCCCTGCGACCGTCCGCGAGTTGCACGCTGACCGACTCCAGGAGCTGCGATCGGAGGTCAAGGAGGTTAATCGCCTCATCCTCGCGGTGCGACAACGACTAGATGGCCTGTTGTTGCGACAACCGACTTGGTCGCTTACTGACTTTCGGAGGCGATACCTCGAACACCCGCTCGTTGCGAGCCTCGCCAAACGCCTTGTCTGGCGTATAGACAGCTGCCCAGTTCGCTTCGATACCCTTGGACACCCTCACGATCAGGCCGGGTCTCCCATAGTCGTGGCAGGCGATGATCCCCGGGTCTCGGTCTGGCACCCCATCGATGCGGGTCCGCAAGAGACGCTGCAGTGGCGTCAAGCACTGGAAGATGCCGGAGTCGCTCAGCCGTTCAAGCAAGTTCACCGTGAGGTATATCTGCTCACTGAAGCCGAGCGAACCACGGATACATACTCCAATCGGTTTGCCGCCCATATCATTCGCCAATCTCAGTTTCGCTCGCTCGCAGGGTTGAGAGGCTGGACGGTTCCGTTACTCGGCGCCTGGGACGGCGGCGACCAGTCGGTGGCTCGGAAGCAGCTCCCAAACCAGCAACTCTGCGCCGAGTTCTGGGTCAATGCGATCGAGGACGCTGGAAACAACTCCCCGATGCTGGATTCAGGCGGTTGGGTCCATCTTTCGACCGACCAAGTTCGCTTCACACGGGCGAATGAGAATGGCCCCATCCCCCTAGACCAGATCCCCCCGCTCGTCTTTTCTGAAGTGATGCGGGATGTCGATCTCTTTGTCGGCGTGGCGTCGGTTGGGAACGACCCGAACTGGCAGGACGGCGGGCCGGGCGGGCGATTTCGGGAGTATTGGCAAACTTACGCGTTCGGCGATCTCGGCGAGTCGGCCAAGACGCGGCGGGCCGTGCTCGAGCGTATGCTGCCTCGGCTCACGAAGCTCGCGGGCAAGTGGACGCTCGTCGATCGGTTTCTGGTCATCCGGGGCTCGATCCGCACTTACAAGATCCACCTCGGCTCGGGCAACATTCTCATGGAGCCCAACGACCAATACTTGTGCATCGTGCCCGACCAGTCCAAGCGGTCGGCGGCCACAGACGTGCGGCTGCCATTTGAGGGGGATTCGGTCCTGTCGATCATCCTCTCGAAGGCGTTCATGCTGGCAGAGGACACGAAGATCGCAGACCGATCGATCGTCAGTCAGATAGAGCGAGCCTGAGATAGATCAAGTCGCCAACCCTGGCAACAAGCGTGCTGAGTCTATCAGAGGGCTGCTTGGAGCGTCGCCAGCTCAATAGACAACGCTGGTGGCTTCTTCGATTTTTTCGATCACCTGGCGGACGTGGAAGGGCTTGCGGAGGAAGCCGTCGAAGCCGAATTGCGGGAGCGATTTGACGTCGGCATCGGTCACCTTGGCGCTCATGGCGATGACCTTGGTGAGTTGGAGGTCGGGGTTGCTCTTGACTGCCTTGACGACTTCGCGGGCGTCGATGTCCTTGAGATGGAGGTCGATGAGGATGACGTTGGGCTTGAACTTGCCCGCGGCCACGCCGGCGGCAAAACCGCTGCGTGCGACTTCGACGTCGTACTTCACTTCGTCTTCGAGGACTTTTTCGATGACGCTGACGATGTCGGCCTCATCATCGACGATCAGCACGCGGGTCGAGCCGGTCATGAGTCCGTCGAGCGGCATGTTGTGCTGCTTCATGAACTTGATCAGCTGATTGAGGGGGATGCGGCGATCCTTTGAACCCGGGATGCGGTAGCCGGTGAGGGCGCCCGAATCGAACCACTTGCTCACGGTTCGTGGGGCCACATTGCAAATGCGGGCGACTTCACCGGTGGTCAGAACGTCTTTAGGCTTGGCAGCAGGCATGACTATCTCCCGCAGGGCAACGGCCCCGCACAACGATCAACACTCGAATCCGCCGAAATGGGTCGGTCCGAAGGCTGACATCCCCCTCATCGGTCGAATCAACCATGCCCTTAATCCCGAGTGCGCAGATTTTGCCGTCTGACACACATTCCGCAAGTTTTTTCCATCTTATCAGACGATCGCGACCGTATTTGCGTGGAAGAAGTCGCTGGAAGCCTCCCAGAAACACCGGCCGAACGACCGCGAGTCCAGCCCGATCCTGCGGACTTTTTCGCAAACCGATTCTCACAATTCGCTTGCCTTCCCCCATTTGTTAGGGTATTGTCCAACCAACAAGTACCGAACGCTTTTCGAGGCGTCTCCGGGCTCGTCATGGATACGTCTCATGAGGGGCGTATGCATCGGCCAGGCGCATGGGTGGTTCGATCGCGAGCGGTTGGCCCGTCTTTTCGGTTGTAAGCCTTTTGGGATGGTTTGATCTGTCTGGTTGATTGCCCCCGGTTTGTTGCAGGAGTCTCGCCATGAATCTCACACCTCGTCAAGTCGACGTCCTCGTCGCCATTCGCAACTATCGCCACCTGCACGGCTACGCGCCCACGATGCAAGAGCTCGCCGACTCTTTGGGCACGAGCAAAGTCACCATCTTTGAACACGTCGGTGCTCTCGAGCGCAAGCGCATTCTTCGGCGTGACCGACATAAAGCTCGGAGCCTCGAAATTGTTGGCGACAAGAAGCTTCCCGACGAGTTCCGCGCCTCCAAGCTCCCGCTCCTCGGCACCATTGCTGCGGGCAGCCCCATTGATGCCGTCGAAAACCGCGAAGAGATCGATCTCGAACAGGTCTTCAACGCCCGCTCAGGCGTCTATGTCCTTCGTGTACGCGGCGACTCCATGATCGAAGATCACCTCATGGACGGCGATTACGTCGTGATCGAGCGTCGCGACTCCGCCCGCAACGGGGAACAGGTCGTCGCACTGATCGAAGACTCCAACGAAGCGACCCTCAAACGATACTACCGCGAACCAGGCGGCAAAGTCCGGCTCCAACCCGCCAACAGCTCCATGGAACCCCGCATCGTCGACGCTTCCCGCCTTCGCATTCAAGGGGTCGTCATCGGCGTCTTGCGCACCTACCGCTAACCCGAAAGCGAAATGATGCACGCATGAGCTTCTCGCCAACATCGCGTGCACGTCAGGCGTTGTCGCGTGCTCATCAGGCTTCATCGCATACGCATCAAGCGTCATTGCATGCGCATCTAGCGTCATCGCATGCTCATCAAGCGTCATTGCATTCGCATCAAGCGTCATCGCATGCGCATCTAGAGTTTCTGCGTCTGAGTGGGCGTGTCATGCCAAGCCAGGAAATGTCTCACGCCGATGTTCCCCAAGACCTTGCCGTCAAAGACGCATGTACAAGCTCATGTCGGCGTGAGACGTTTCGAGAAATGGTCCCACTCAGCATGGGCCCGCGCTTCACGAATTTCGAGCAGCCTATCCTGTCCATGCGTCCTGCTGATCAAGCACGAGGCTGTCGCATGTCTGCGACCTGACCGACATTTGAACTGCAGTTGAAAGGCATTTGACAGGCATTTGCCCGGCGCTTGCCCGGCATTTGCCCGGCGTTTCACTTTTGCTTGACTGCCGTCTCATTCAGCAGTCGCCGTGTCACCTTAGGGACGGATCTTTTGCGATCCGGTTTCAATACCCGACCGCCCCCGTCGACGCGGACCCGCCGGCCAACTCACTCAAAATCGCAACACCCGCCGAGAGCCCGAGTCGATCCGCGCCGGCGTCCAGCATCGCGCGCGCTGTCGCGAGATCCCGAATCCCGCCGCTCGCTTTGACCAGCAGTCCGTCTGCGTACTTTTTCATCCAGCCCACGACCTCCACGCTCGCCCCGCCGGCCGGATGATATCCCGTGCTCGTCTTGATGAAGTCCGCCCCGCTCTCGCGCACGGCCCGACACGCATCGGCGATCGCGGCTTCCTCCGCTCCCCGGTTCCCCGCGACGATCACCGCGCTCTCCACGATCACCTTCACCACGATCCGAGGATTCGCCGCCCGCGCACCGCGCACCACTTCCATCAGTTCCGCTTTCACCGCATAGACATCGCGTGCGACAAGCGCAGGCAAGAATCCGACCACATCGATCTCATCGCATCCGTCCTTGCACGCCGCCGTCGCTTCGATCGCCTTCACCGTCGGTCGATTCGCCCCGTGCGGGAAACCGATCACGCAACACGTCCTGACCCCCGACCCCGCAAGACCCGCCCTCACCCGCGCCGCGTGCACCGGTTGCACACACACCGATGCAAACCCGAGTCGCCTCGCCTCCGCGATCACGCGCTCGATCTCCTCGCCGCTCGCCTCCGGCTTGAGCAGGGTATGATCAATCCGACTCGCCAGTTCTTTCTCTGTCATATCCTCACAACATAACCGACCCGAATCCCCACATCACCTTCATTTGCTCCGAGTCGCCTCGCTGCGCTCTGCCATCAACCCCGAAGCCATCAGCACCAGTCGCGACGTCCGCGCCGCCAGCCCCGGCATTGTCTTCTCAGCATGGTCTGACGGCTGATGATAATCCTCGTGATCCTCCACGCTCAGGAGCACCGCCGGCACGCCTCGCCTGACAAAGGGCCCCTGGTCACTTCGGTACAACCAGTCCGCATGTTTGTCGAACTCGATTCGCAGATTCGCATCGATCGCGTCGCGTGCTTCGATCAATGCTGCACGCAGTCCACCCGAGTTTTGCGACCCAACCACAAAAATCAGATCCGGCTCGCCTCGGCTGATCATGTCCATGTTCAACATCGCCAGCACATCCCGCGTATCAAAGGGCGGACTCCCCGCCATATGCCGAGCGCCTCGCAAGCCCACTTCTTCCGCGCTGAACGCAACAAAGACCAACGTCACCGGCAATTCCAAGTCACGTGTCGCCCGCGCGATCGCCAGCATGCCCGCCACGCCGCTCGCGTTGTCATCTGCGCCGTTATAGATCCGATCCACCTCCGCATCCTCTGCCCGCTCTTCATCGATGCCCAGATGATCGAAGTGGGCGGTGATCAGAATGAACTTCGCATTCGCCGCGCTCGCTTCTTCATTCAAATCGCCGCCCGATCGCGCTCGACGCACACCCACAACGTTGGGCGCGAATCGTGAGCCTGGAATCGGATGAAAGTACCCGTCATGCTCCGGATTCGTCCGTGCCAGATGCTCCAGCCCGGCTTCGCGAAACCGCTCTGCGATCCACTCCGCCGCCCGTCGTCCACCCGGTGCGTCGGCACGACGCCCTTCCATCGCATCGTCCGCAAGATGCGCGATGTCTCGGGCGATCTCGTCTTCACGAATCAATGACAGCGCGGCGGCCATCCGATCCTTTGAACCGCTCTGATCCGGCGGCGGAGCTGCTTCGTTCGCAGCGACCCTCGCTTCATCAGTCACAACCGCCACTTCATTCGCCCGATCCACCGACTCACGGGTCAATGCGATAGGCAGTATTGCGGCGGACGCGAACACACCAGGAACAAGCCTCGAAATCGCGCGAGAGACGAGGGTCGCAGCCGTGCTTCGTCCACGGGCGTGCTGATCCTTGCATCGCGTGCACGAAAGGCATCCTGCGCAGGAGAGCACGTTTACGCGACATCGCGTCGATTGCACGCACTTCATGTTGACTCCATTCAGCGAACGCCGTTCAAATTAGTTGACTGCGGTCTGACCGCAACACTTTTTGTACTTCTTGCCACTTCCACACGGGCAAGCCTCGTTTCGACCGACCTTGGGCACATCCCGTTTCATCGGGGTGCTCTTTGCCGGCCCCGCCTTGGTGCCGGGTGCCTCGGCGACTTCGACTTCGCTCGACGTTTCACGAGCATTTTCTCCCACGTCATAGCTCTGACTCACTTCGTGAGTCGCCTGCGTGTTCTGCAGTCGATCACGGCCCTTCGGCTGCTGGCCGCGTCCCACATCGACGCGGAAGATGATGTCCGTGACCTTGTCGCGAATCGAAATCATCATTTCGCTAAAGTACCTGAAGCCTTCGCGCTTAAACGCGATCCGCGGATCACGCTCGGCAAAGCCTTGCAATCCGATCGATCCTTTCAGGACGTCCATCGCATAGAGATGATCTTTCCAGCTCTGATCGAAGATGCTGATCAGCACATACTGTTCAAGCTGTGTCAGTTCGTGCCTGACCACTTGACGAATCCGCGCGATCACCAGATCGCGTGCGTCCACGTCGTGATCTGCGTCGATGTCTTCAGCCTCGCTGCGCCCTTTGAGCGTTCGCGCGGTGGCCGGATCGAAGTGTCGCGGCTCGACCTTTATTCCGAAGCGTTTCGCCCATCGCTGAGAAATCTCTGTCGCATCGGCGTTCCCCGCCACCAGCTTGTCGGCCTCCGCGCCGATCCACGCATCGCCGACGGCCTGTGTCTGCAGCGCATACAACCTCTCACGCAGCGCTTCGATCGGCTGTCCCTGCACCTCTGCCATCGGCCATTCGATGCCGAACTTTGCGCGCACATAGTTGCGTAGATACTCTGCGCGATAGGGGTCATCGCTCGTCGTCGCTTCGCCAAAGACGCCCGTCATGACTTGATCGATCGGGAATCGAATCTCACGTTCGCGATAAACCTTGCGTGCCCGCTCGTCGATAATCTGCACGATTTGATCGGCGTCCTTGTAAAGGCTTCGCTCGGCATCGACGATCAACTCGCTCGGTGCGACATCCACGCCGAACTTGTCTTCCGCCCAATCGCAAAGCGCATCAAGTCCGTAATGGGGTTCGAGGAATTTTTCGAGCACTGAGCAGTCGCGATCATCGATCAGGCGCATCGCGTTTTCCAGCAGCAGGTCTTCGAGCTGTTTGCCGTCCATTTTGCGGAGCTGCGACTCGGTCAGTTCGATGCGATATTTGTTGCGTGCCCAGTCGATGAGATTTTTGTAGGCCCATTGACGATTGTCGTTCGGGTCTTCGCCCATGTATTCGCCGAGCGTCGCCGGGAGCGTGGTCGCCACATCGTTGCGTGCGAGATTTTTGATGGTCTCTTCGAGATCGTTCACCCGCTTAAGGCCTTTGAAATCGCCGGGCTCGAATCCGGTGTCGAATTCCTGCCGCGCCCATTCTGCGATGTTGGCTGCGACGAAGTCCTGCGTGACGTATTTGTCCACTGCATCGCGGATGGAGTCGCCGATCATTTTCCATACGACCTGATCGACTTCGCGTCCTTCGAGGACGCGTTGGCGCATGCCGTAGAACTCGCTGCGCTGCACGTCCATCACTTCGTCGTATTCGAGCAGATTTTTGCGCGCCAGGAAGTTTCGCTCTTCGACTTTCTTCTGGGCCTTCTCGATCGATTTGGTGAGCATGCCGCTTTCGATCGCCTCGCCGTATTGCATGCCGATTCGTTTGAAGACGTTGACCGTCCATTCGGGCATGAACATCTTCAGCAAGTCGTCATCAAGCGAGCAGTAAAACCGGCTCGATCCCGCATCGCCCTGTCGGCCTGATCGGCCTCGAAGCTGATTGTCGATGCGTCGGCTGGTGTGTCGCTCGGTACCAATGACATGCAGCCCGCCGACCAGTTTGCTGCCGTCGTGCAGATCAAACACCTCCGCGGCGTTGGAATCTTCCGGCACCTCCACTTCGCGGCCCGTGCCACGTTGTTTCAGCACATACGTCCGCGCTTTGCCCTCGCGCTTGATCGACACCACTTCAAAGAACGATTCCGGCACGGGCTTGATGTCCGTTCCACGGCCTGCCATGTTGGTGGCGATCGTGACGTTGCCGACCAGTTCACCGGTCGGTCCTTTGTGTTGTTGTCCTGCGAGCGCGACGATCTGTGCTTCGCGCTCGTGCTGGCGCGCGTTGAGCACCTCGTGCTTGATTCCGTGTTTCTTTTGCAGCAACGCGCTGAGTCGCTCGCTCTTTTCAACGCTCGTCGTTCCCACCAGCACCGGCCGGCCCGCATCGTGATGCGACTTGATCTCCTCCAGGATGGTGTCCCACTTCTCGGGTTCGGTTCGGTAGACGCGATCTTCATGATCGCCTCGAACGACGGGTCGATTGGTCGGAATGGTCACGACTTCAAGTTTGTAGATCTTCTGGAACTCTTCCGCCTCGGTCTGGGCGGTGCCGGTCATCCCTGCGATGGTTCCGTAGAGTTTGAAGAAGTTTTGCAGGGTGATGGTCGCCATGGTCTGGCTTTCGGTCTTGATCGGCACGCGTTCCTTTGCCTCGACCGCCTGATGCAGACCATCGGACCATTGTCGTCCGACCATTTTTCGACCGGTGTATTCATCGACAATGACGACTTCCATTTGATTGCTGCGTGGGTTGGGTTCGATCACGTATTCCTTGTCGCGCTCATACACCACGTGGGCCCGCAGCGCCTGTTCCATGAGGTGCGGCCAGTCGAGGTTGTCACCGACATAGAACGACCCGACGCCGGCGAATTCCTGCGCGGCGGCGATTCCTTCGTGGGTCAGGTGGACGCTCTTGCGGTCGTATTCGACTTCGTAATAGGCGGTCAGCTTGGATTTTTCGATCTCCAGCTTTTCCAGCCGCTCTTTGCCGTCGGTCACGCGCTTTTGCGCCGCGGCCCTGGCTTCTTTGGACTGCGCTTTGTCGATATCACCTTCGGCGGCCTTCACGTCGCGTTTGGCTTGCAGGATCTTCTTCTCGATCTCGCCACACGGTCGATGCAGTTCGATGACCTTGCGTGCCACTTCGTCAGCGGCCCGATATCGCGGCGCGTTGTCGTGCGCGGGGCCTGAGATGATCAAAGGCGTTCGCGCCTCGTCGATCAGGATCGAGTCCACCTCGTCGATGATCGCGTAATCGAGCGGGCCCTGCACCTGCAGGTCCAATCGCTCGCGCATGTTGTCACGCAGATAATCAAAACCGAATTCGCTATTGGTTCCGTACGTGATGTCGCACGTATAGGCCTTGCGCCTTTGCTCTCCGCCCGGATCAAGCTCGCTTTGAATGAATCCGACCGAGATGCCGAGATTTTCGAACGCCGGCTTTGTCCAGACCGCGTCGCGTTTGACCAGATAGTCGTTCACCGTAATGACGTGTGCGTGCTTGCCCTCAAGCACCTTCAGAAAGCAGGCCAGCGGCGCGACAAAGGTTTTGCCTTCGCCGGTCTTCATTTCCGCGATCTTTCCTTCGCTCAAGACGAGCCCGCCGATGAGCTGCACGTCAAAGCACCTCGCCCGGAACGGCGGACGACTCTCCGGATAGAGCTTGCGAATCGCCTTGTAGATGACCACCGGGATCTCGACCTTCGTCCAATCGACCTGACCCGCGATGATGCGATCTTCGATGTCGGCGAACGCATTGAACGCCTCATCGAACAGCACGTCCTTCTTCTCCGGGAACTCTTTTTCAGGATCGAAGTTGAACTCCGGGTTAAAGACGTTGCGGATACCGATGTGCCGGTCCATCGATTCGCGAATGATCGCCATTGCCTCTGGCAACACGTCGCGCACGGAGGTTTTGCCATGCAC
This sequence comes from Planctomycetaceae bacterium, assembly GCA_027487775.1. Classification (GTDB taxonomy): domain Bacteria; phylum Planctomycetota; class Phycisphaerae; order Tepidisphaerales; family Tepidisphaeraceae; genus JAIYCY01. The sequence continues at coordinate 14,265 of JAIYCY010000029.1, read as the reverse complement.
GATCTCGCTGCGCAACTCATGAGTGCGTGCGCCAAGCTGTGCGTCGGTCATCTCTGAAATCGTCGGTTCGAGATCATTGATGAGCGTGACGATCCGGCGATATCGCTTGATCAAGCGGTCGTTGCGGGTCCCGAAAATCTTCGCAAGAAACTGGCCGATGGCCATGATGTGCCTCTGTGGTTTTCTGTTTTTTTCAGACCTGCGACGTGCCGGCAATTCTCCGGGGCCTGTCGCGTGGGGATTTTGATGAGATCGACTGAACGTGTCTTTGAATCCGCCGCAAAGCCGATCGATGATTCCGCGATTTTTTCACGCGAGCCAGTCGACGACCTGCAGATTCGATGGAGATGGAGAGAGAGATGGAGCAACCGACTCGCTTCGCGAACGAGCGAGCGACATTCACACAACCGGCGGAGGCTGTGGCAAACACGCCGTGCAAGGCAACGTTCGCGACCGACTCGATCGAACCCGTTCGATCAACAACGAAGCGCGCGAAAGGATGACGGATCGCCGATCGTTCGCCTGTCGCTCGGCGACCCAGCGGTCAAGCACCGCCCGCCGCCAGGAAAAGACTGTGCCTCGCAGCGATCGCACCAACCTGCCCAGCCAGTCCGCTCGCATGGAGCCGGCCCGCATCAATCCCGATCCTGAACCAGAACCCGGCCCCGACGGCCCATCGCGCCCGCCCTCGGTCCCTGTTGAAGCCCGCCGACCGTCAAATCCATGACGCAACGGCCCGTCCACCCCCAACATCGAGGCGAGCACCATCATCAAAATGAGCCGGGACGCGATCTGCACCAGACCCATCATCATCGCACCCGTCCTTCCCGAGGTCAACCCGCCCATGACGCCCGAAAGTGCAGTCAGAAAATCAGTCGCAATCGACCACTTCCGATCCCATCGCAATTCCGCTAGTCTTGCGATTCTGGCCATTTTCGACAAAGGTGTTTTGATGCGTCATGTGATTTCTGCTCTGGTGATGAACGAACCCGGCGTGCTCGCCAACGTTGCGGGGATGTTCGCGGCCCGTGGTTTTAACATCGACTCGCTCGTCGTTGGACGAACCGAAAGCCCCGAGCTCAGCCGCATGACCGTCGTCGTGGACGGCGATGACAACACCGTGGAACAGGTCCGAAAACAGCTGGCCAAGCTCGTTCCCGTCGTCAAGGTTCGGAACTTCACCGGTTCCGCATACATCGAGCGTGACCTCACGCTGGTGACCGTGAGTGTGCAACCCGAAAAGCGTGCCGAGATCGTCCAGCTCGCCGAACTCTTTCGAGGACGCGTCGTCGACGTCGCGAGGGATTCGATGATGCTCGAAATCACTGGCACGGAAGAGAAGATCGAAGCCCTGGTCGAACTGCTCCGGCCTTACGGCATCAAGGAGATGGCCCGCACCGGCGTGATCGCAATGGCTCGTGGCACGCAGCCCCCGCGTGACGAATCCGAGAAGGCTGGTGCCGGCAAGCGAACCCGCAGCCTCTCCGCCGGCCCGTCACAGGCACTTCCGCCGTCGTAACATCGAACAGCACCCGATCGTTGATCGCCCGCAAGGTCATCACCTGCACGATCCGCTCGGCTCTGGCATCACGGATTCGGACGCACCCCACAGCAAGGCGTGCATGGCGTTGCCGAGCATGCATGGCGTTGCAGATCATGCATGGCGTTGCTGAGCATGCATGCCAGGGCCCTGCGTGCTGAGCGTCATCAACTCGATCCCAGCGTGATATCCACGAGGATCGCCACCGCCGCGCCGCATCACGCCGGTCGTTTCACCCACGCGCCGTCCTTTTCCCAATCGCGTTCTGCGAATGACTTGGACATGTCCACACGCAAGCGCGGTCCGCCCGTCTGCCCCTGCTGTGCCCCGCCGGCCTCATCGCCGAGCGAAACCGCGAACCGCACCAGCGACACCTTCGCGGGCCCGTCCATCGGAATCCCATCCTGGTCAAATTCACTTCCATGACACGGGCACTTCAACAGCCCCTCCCTCACCCGCAGTCCGCAACGCTTGTGCGTGCAAATCGAAGTGCTCACCGCAATCCGCGACTCACTGACCAACACCAACACCTTGTGCCGCTTGGCATGGATGTCATACACCCCCGGCTGACTAAAATCCCCCACCGGCCCGAGATCGATCAATCCCTCCTCATTCGCCGACGACATCGAAGCCGACGACGACGACACATCCGAATCCACGGCACCCGCTTCGGTCGTGAACCACCGATCCAGCACCACCAGCGAACAAATCACCGCCCCCGCGCTTAGCAAATCCCGACGATTCAAATCCGACTCCATCATCACACACTCCTTAACACCCCGGGCCTCAATGCATACTTCGCCCACGCAGTCACCCATGAACACAACATCATAACGCAGCAAGCACAGCTTTATTCATTCGACTCGGCCTCGCCTGGCAGACCTTCCACCACGATCCCCGCCGGTGCGTTCATTCGCGTCTCGTCGAACGTCACGCCGATGAGTCGGCCCGCCGGCCTCGGACGCAGCACATCGCCCGGCAGACGCCATTCCGGCGTCTCGGGATACGTCGGCGTGTATTGCTCGAACACCCGCCAGGATGACATCGGCCCCGGCCCCTTGCTCGGGTCGATCGAGCCGCCGACGACTTCGTACCCGCTCAGACCCGCCTTCAAGATCAGTGAGCCTTCGATCGTGCAATTCTCGAAGCGAACGCCGACCATCCGCAGCCCGAGCTGCTGTGCGCGATGGGCCGTCGTGCGCGTGACGTCCGCATTGCCCGGCCTCGTCGGTCGATCGAGCAGCCATTGGCCTCGCGCGTCGAGCCAGTCGCGAATCAGCCACTCACGGCCGCCGTCACCTTCCGACAACGGCCCGGAACCCACCCCGCCGACGAGTCGCGTGTTTCTGACGACGAAGTTCTCGCCGTCGTGCAGGCGGATCGCCGTGCGTTTGTTGAGCGTGGCGACGATCTCGGAATCTTCGATGACAAGGTTTTTCGTCGCATGAACGCGGATCCCGCTTTCGCGCTTCGAGCCTTCAACTATTCGGAAGTTCCGAATAGTTAAACCGTCATTCATCACCCGTGTTTCAGTTGCTCCCCGGATCAGATGATGCTCGGCAAAGACGCCGTAGTGGTTGACGACGCTCGCCTGCACGCCGTCGATCGTGACGTTGCGTGAGCCTCGAATCGTGAACCCGCCGCCCACCTCGCCGAGCGTGACGTTGCGGATCGTGACGTTGCTCGCGTTGTTGATCTCAGCGACGACCTGGTTCGGGCCAGACTGGTACGTCCCGCCGACGATCGTGATGTTGCTTCGACCGTTGACCGAGAAGATCGGTGCCCAATCGCGTCCTGTGAAGCTGAGGGTCGCGCCGGTCGCGTCGATGAAGACATTGCTCGGCAGCGAAATCGACCCGGACAACACATGCCGGCCCACGGCCAGTCGATACGCCCGGTTTGGCGTGATGACTGCTTTGGAAAGATCAGCAACCTCCACGACGCTCATCCCCGGCGGAATCTCCACCGGCAACGGCACGGGCGTTGGTGCAGGATTGGGGTTCGGATTCGGAACCGGCTCGGGCGACGGATCCATTGGATTTGTCGGACCGTTGGGTTCGTTCGGCTCGTTGGGACTTGCAGGATCTTCGATGGGCACCAATCGGTACCGCACCGTCGAGTCACCGTCTCGGAAGGTCAGCACCAGCCTTGTCCAGTCGATCTCCAAATGACGCACATCCGACGCCCGCGTCGGCGAAACGCACACGAATGTCGATCCAGCGAGGCACGCCATCAGCAACAGGCCGATGGTTCGCACAGTTCGCCGATTCGAAAAGAATCGCCGATTCGAGAAGAACATGGTTTCGATCATAGCAGACCTCCACCCCTACTGGCGCGCTGCGCGTTTGCGTCCGCAGGTGCGCAGCGCGCAGCGCATTTTTTTAGTGTTCCCCCGCACCCGTTTCCGGCCCACCGCGCACCCTCACGACCACCGATTGCCAGAAAAGTCCGAAAAATCGGGGATTTGCAGCTCATTTCTCATGCATCAGCGACGCTTCTGGTGCATCAGCGGCGCTTCTGGTGCATCAGCACCGCCCCCGCGAGGAGCAGGCCCGCCGTCTCCACGCGCAGCACCGTCTCCGTCAATCGCACTTCGTGCACCCCGAAAGCCACCATTTCGTCATACTCGCGTTCACTAAAATCACCCTCCGGGCCAACCAATATCACCTCGTGCACACTTATAGAAGGCTGCGTGGGCTCATGATCGCGCGCGTTGCTTCCGTGCACATCGTCCGAGGCATCTTCCAACACATGATCCAGCGCGTTCATCACCTCGCCGACCGGTCGCGCGTTCGGGCGAAGCGAACCGACCAAACCGACCGCCCCGCATGACCGCACATCGTTGAGCACTTCGCTCAGCCCGCGCAGTCGATCGCCCACGCCCATCACGCCCACGCGTCGACACTGTTTGGCGGCCGCGATCGCCTGCTTCTGCCAGCGGGCAAACTTCCCACCCTCAGGCCTGACCACCGCTCGCTCCGTCGCCAGCCATTCCAACTGCCTCACACCCACTTCACTCAGCTTCTCCACCAACCAGTCCGCCCGATCCCCCTTGGGCACACAGCAATACGCATCCACCTCGCGCGACATTCGCTCTAACCTCACCGCGCCGATCTCGATCCCCACGCGTTTCTTCTCCAGGACCGCAACACGCCCGCGTGCAACTCGCCCGTCCGAATCAAACACCTCCACCTCATCCCCCACGCGCGACCGCATCACCACGGCCAGATGATGCCCCTCCTCCTCACCCGGCCACACCACCACGCCACGCGTCGGTACCACGCCATGCGTCGGTACCACGCCACGCGTCGGCTCGCCCGACTGCTCTGCCAACGATTCGATCCACACGCGCTTCATCCCCGCATCTTCGGCACAAAGTCACACCCGATCCAGAATCCGCCCTACCGATCGTCCGATAAGCTGGCCTCGCTCAACATTCGTGATTAGGCTCGACCCGCATGTAACCGATGTCTTACGGGATCGTCGATTCGCCTCGTCGACGACCCGACAGGTCTTTTTTATGTCAACGGCCACGACATCTTCAGCCAACACCACAAGTCCACGCGATCGCCAGCAATCGGCCCGCGACGCAAACGACCGCGCCGGGCAAACGCTTCAGCCAGGCGACCTGCCCGACCCGCTCGCCGACGTCGATGTCGACGCCATCACCTCCGTCACGCCAGGCGCTTCGGTCGATGCCGACGAACTCATCAGCCAACTCGCCGACCAGAAAATCGACCAACTCCTCGACGAAGCCCAAGTCGAAGACCTGACCCAACTCGAATCGGCCATCCAATCTGCCCGATCCACCACCAACATCCCCCAAGCCTCAACAGAGACCACGACACAAGCCACAACACAGGTCACAGCACAGGCCACAGCGCAGGCCACAACAGAATCCAAAGCCCAAGCCGCCGTCGGGGCGCGCACCAGTCCTGCAGCCCTCGTCGATGCCGCAGTGGTCACAGATGTCGCAGCGGTCTCCGATGTCGGAGCGGTCTTCGATGTCGGGGCGGTCTCCGATGTCGCAGCGCCCGCGAAGCCCACCAGCACGCCAGCCCGCTTCACCGACGACACGACCAGCGAAACGGTGAACGCTGCCGCAAGCGACACCGCCCAAGACCTGTCTGCCGACCTCTCCACTGACCTCGCAGTCGACATCGCCAACGACACCCAACACTCCACCGGCGATCTCTCCGCGCCCTCGGTCGCCGCCGAGTTGGCCGCCGAACTCGCCCTCGACGACGCCCAGCACGCGCGCACCTCCGCCAGCATCGACTCCGGCCTTGCGGGCCCGTCAGAGATCGCAACCCAGGCGGCTGACGCCACATCGATCCCCACGGTCGACACCATCGCAGACACGTCCGAGGCCGCATCAGCACCACTCGCCGATGCGTCGGCCTTGACCGACACGTCGGCTTTAACCGAAACGTCGGCTTTAACCGAAACGTCGGCCTTGACCGAAACGTCGGTCTCGACCGATACCACGATCGACCAAACCGTTGACGCTTCGGTCGGCACAGAAACCGACTCGACCGCCGACGCCCCACAGCTCGCCGATCAAGAGCCTGCCAAACCAACAGCCGATCCGGTCAACGATCCGGTCAACGGTCTGGTCAACGAATCAGCGACCGATACTGCAATCGAACCCACTCCCGATCCGATCATCGCCGCTCCGACTGCCACCCAACATCCCACCACCCACGCATCACATGGATCGCAGCAACGCGCGGCAAACCACGCGCCCGCATCGCATGCAAAAACCCACGCGGCTCGCCCGCACACCCGGCCAGCCTATGCGACGGCCACCACCAAACTCTCCGCGCTCGCCGTCGCGTTCCTCGCGATGCTGAATCGGCCTTTCGCAAAACTCTCGGACCCCACCCGCGAAGTCATCGGCTCCGTCGCCATCATCACGCTCGTCAATGCCATGTCGATCCTGCTCTACCTCATGATCTTCGGGCGGTCGTAAAGACTTGGCGCATCCGCCCCTCAACAACCGATCCGACTCGCCACACCGTACACCGAGCCTCGTCGCCTGTTTGTCGTTGCCGGTTTGTCGTTGCCTCACGCGCGGACCGACCGGAGTGTTGCCCGACGCGCACGCGAGCGTGTCGCGCGGTCGACGCGGGCAGCGTCGTCGACGTGGACAGCGTCGTCGGCGTGGGCAGCGTCATCGGCGCGGACATCAACTCGGCGTGGTGCTCTCTGTGAATCAAGGCGGCCAATCCAAGCCGCGTTCGTCCATCCAATGCACGCGCCACTCCGGCATGAGTGCTTTGCGAACCTCTTTCCACAACCCTGTCCGCCGACGCGCTGCATCGGCTTCGACCGATTCGAGGCTCCGCACGATCCCGCTGCCTCTCACGCGATATACATACGCCATCCCGTCCCGCACGAGCGCTTCATTGAGCGACTCGTTCTCGCTCAGCCAAACCACCGCCAGCAGTCGTCCGTACCGATCGCGCGTCTCGTTCGCCTCCAGCCTGAGTGTCACCGGCCCGCGCATGACCCGTGCCCGAACATACGCCGTCGCTTCCTTCGCATAATGCCCCGGCCTGCCGGTCCGCGCATCCTTCATCTCCGGCGCATCAATACCCAACATACGAACGCGATGCGTCTCTGCATCCCAATCTCCGACTTCAGGGCCAGATTCAACGCCTGCGCCTTCGGCTAGGCCATTGGGTTCAACTCCATCCCGATTCCTTACCAACTGCACATCCACCGTATCTCCATCCACGACGTGCACCACCCGCGCTTCCCGCCGATCAAATCGCCGCATGTCCTCCATCACCCGACCCGCACCCGACCGACTCGATCGATCCGAACCGCCAGCCGAGCTTCCCGCGTTTCCACTGCCCAGTCCTTCTTCCCGCCCGCGGATCACCACGCCGCTCAACATCAAGACCAACATCAAAAATCCCACAAGTGCCCGCGGACCCGGCAGCCTTCCCCTGCCACCTCGACGCCCCCGGCCACCCCCTCGCCGACCCGCACCCCGCCCCCCCATACCTCGTTCGAGGTACGCAAACGGATCGCCCGACCTGCTTCTGCGTCTTGCCATCGTCTGCTCTCTCCCCCGTGTGCAACGGACCCGCTACGACACAAACATATACCAAACAATATCGGTCATTCATCTTCAAAAGTCTAGTGATTTTCCCTCCAAATCCTTCCGCTGGGCCTGCAACTGTGCATAATGCCCGGGCGTGAGTGACAAAACCGACCATCCCCCTCTCCCTCAGGCCTTCGCAGACCTCGGCGTGCGCACCAGCGTTCTACGCGGGCTTGCTGACGCGCAATTCTCCGAGCCCTCTGAAATCCAGAAGCTCTTGATCCCCAAGGCGCTCACGGGCGTTGATCTACTCGGACAAGCCCGCACCGGCACGGGCAAGACCGCCGCCTTCGGCATTCCGATCCTGCAGATGGCCGAGAAGGGCATCCCCGTGCAGGCCCTGATCATGGTCCCGACGCGCGAGCTCGCGGTTCAGGTCGTGGAAGAGTTGCGGCGGCTCGCCAAGCACACGCCCATCCGCGCGGTCAGCGTCGTCGGCGGGCAGCGTATCACGGCGCAGGTCAAGGAGCTTTCGCACAATCCGGAGATCGTCGTCGGCACGCCCGGCCGCGTGATCGATCTGCTCGATCGGCGGTTGATGAATCTCGACAACATCCGCTTTGTCGTCCTCGACGAAGTCGATCGCATGCTCGATATCGGGTTCCGCGACGACATCCGCAACATTCTGTCGCGCCTCAAGGGTCGCAGCGCGACGGATGCTGAAGGGCAATCGCACCAGACCGTTTTCGTCAGCGCCACGATCAGCGAAGAAATCGAGCGCCTCGCCCGAAAGTACATGCGTGAGCCGGTGGAAAAGCTCGTCGCGCCCGGCGCTGACGAGAAGCCGACCGTCGACAAAATCGAACAGTTCGCGCTCGTCGTCGATCCCTGGGACAAGTATCGTCTTCTTAAACGACTCGTTGAAGACGAAAAGCCGGAGATGGCGATCGTCTTCACCCGCACGAAGCACGCCGCCGAGCATCTGGCGAAGTCGCTCACGCATGACGGCATCAACTGCCGTGAGATTCACGGCAACCTCAAGCAAACCAAGCGCGACAGCGTCATGAAAGGTCTGCGTGCGCATAAGTTCGAGATGCTCGTCGCCACCGACCTCGCCAGCCGCGGGATCGACGTCGCGGGCATCACGCACATATTCAACTTCGACATTCCGGAAGACCCCGAAGTCTACGTCCATCGGATCGGACGCACCGCCCGCATGGGACGCGAGGGTCGGGCGTTCACGTTTGTCATGCGCGATCAAGGCGAGATGCTGACCAAGATCGAAAACCTCATCAACATGGAGATCACGGTCATGAAGCCTGAAGGCTGGGAACCCCGCCCGCCGCGACCTGATTTTGTACCCAAAGGCTCCGGCCCGGGTGTTCGCGACGGCATGGGCGGCCCCGCTCGAACCGCAAAGCCCGCCGGCACCACCGCCCCCACGCCCCCGCCGCCGCAGACCATCTCCGGCACGCGCAAAGCCACCCTCGGCTCGAAATTCAAGACGCGTCGACGCTGACCGCGGTCTGCTTTCTCGACTCAGCGGTCCAAAGGGAACCCACAGCGGACGTAGAGATCTACGGGTTAGATTAACCGCTCGACGCTCACCCGTGCATCGTTGTCATCCCGTACAGCTTCGTCCGTGCCGCGACCGCCGTCGATCACATCACGCACGCCGCGCCTCGCGCTGAACGTCGGTTCGGTCGATCCCCCGATGATTGGATAACGAACGATACTCTTGCCCCGAGTCGGATTCAGCGTCGACTGATTCACATCGAACGGATCCCCGCCGTCGATCTTGTCATCGCCCGCACCGGCGTTGATCGTGTCCGATCCGAATCCGCCTACGATCGTATCGTTCCCGCTCCCGCCCTCCAGAAGCGCGCCACGCGCCGCATCCGTGCGAATCTGATCGTTCCCCGGCCCGCCCGAAATCGAATCCTCGTGACGCCCGCCGATGAGCGTGTCATTCCCGTTCCCGCCGATCAAAATCGTCTTGGTCTGCGTCAAACTCCGCGTCACAAGCACGCGATCATTCCCACCACCGGCTTCGATCTTCACGATCGGTCGATTGATTTCCCCGCCTGAATACCAATCCCATGGAAAGAGCACGGGATCATTATCAACGACAAGGAATACAAGCAAACGATTGTAACTCAGAAGATTTCGAACTGATGTATCGATTGCATCATTCTGTCCGTATTGCGTAACCGACGTAACAGCACCAAAGGCTAAGATTCCCTCCCTTGTGGATTTACGCTGCCATCCATCGAAGAAGAACGTCACCCGCGTTGATTCCGGAAAACTGTATTCTTGCGGTTCACGAATAATGCCGACGCGGATCGAATTCGAGGCCGGAGTTCCCCGAATCTCAAGCACCGGACTTCCATTCGGATCGGGTCTTAAAATCGCAAAGTCGGGAACGTCAGATGGGGCAGCGAATTGCATCCGCAGCTCCATCTGCTCGATTAGGACTCTTGGATTTTGCATGGTGTCGCTCCATTTCGCTGTGATAAATGGATCACATATTTACAAGCTCATCGACCCCAACATCCCAATCCACCACATTGTCATTATCCGGCCCGCCACTTGCGTAGTCGTACCAAGTATCACTGAGGTAGAAAACGTCGATCCCTTCATTCCCGTAGACATAATCTCGACCAGTACCACCGGTAAAGGTGTCGTTTCCGATACCACCCACGAGGATGTCGTCATCGGTCCCGTTCCCACCAAGAATGCGATCGGCACCCGCACCGCCCTCAATGGAATCGGCCCCCGCACCGCCCTCAATGGAATCGGCCCCCGCACCACCCTCCAACACGTCGTCGCCGTCACCACCCAGGAGCGTATCGCTGCCATCGTTACCAAGCGCAGAATCCACTCCACCGTTACCCTCAAGCCGATCACTACCGCTTCCGCCGTCAAGCGTGTCGCTCGAACCTCCCCCAATCAATGTATCACTGCTTCCGACGCCAAATGCAGTCTGATTCGAACCCTCCCCAAGATAGATCACATTATCCGAAGAACTGCCCGTCACAGTATCTGATCCACCTCCGGAACCACGGAGGTCGAAATGCTCCACCTGAACATTCATGTTATCAATCCATGTCGATCCGCCGCTGGTGATGATATCATCATTCGCTGAACCATCCGCCGTAGCACTTGAAGCGATACCCCGAGTGAAGGTCACGGAAGTCGAGAATATCTCCGCCTTTACTGAAGTATCTTGTTGCTCCAGAGGAGTCATTCGCACCACCATTGAAATTGTCAGCGCCGATATGACGAACGTAAAGTGACGTCGGAAACAGGAACGTATCGTTCCCGGCATCACCATTGAGAGTGTCTGCTCCCCAACCACCCGTGATCGTGTCAGCCCCATCCCCGCCGTTGATGGACATCGGCAACGTCGGATAAAACTCGTAAATGTTCAAACCATCCGGCTGCGCTGCCGGGAACGCCCTGATCGTGTCATTACCACTCTGAGCGTTGACAATTAGACTGGTAATGGTTCCGGAGATGACCTGCCAAGCTCCGCTATTCACTCGATATAGATGAGAACCCGTTTGGTATGGAGGAACAAATCCGGGCACCGAATCGACAGCTACCGTCACCTCGATCGTATCGGCCCCGCCTGTCCCCGTGATGGTAAACGCAGACAGGCACAGCCGCTTCTCAAGCCGCTCGGTGATCGAACTTCGACGAATCATTTGCAAACCCCCGTTAAAGATGCCCCCCCCCCTACCCCCCCCCCCCCCCCGGCCTTGTCAATCGAAAAATCGGCGAAATGAACAACTGTGACACAGTGCCACATCGAATGCTCTTCTCATACTGATTCAACGAGCGACTCTATATTGAAGGGACACCCAATCGATCGAAAGGTTAGGAACAGCGTAGTCCGACGTCGGCGACGGTTCACCAGAGGAATCTTTCGATTCATCATCAGCTAAAATCGATGGCTCGATGACTTCGTTGATCGCTTCATCGTGCGCGTCGTCGCAGCGTGATCGCGGTGCACGCGAAGAGGGCAAGCACACTCGGTTCGGGGATCTGTGTGATTTGGAGGTCGAGCGTGTACGTCGACGCCGCGCCGGTTTGCTGCGCCCAGAACGTATACACGCCTGCCGCCAGTGGGCCGGTGAAGCCGATTGCGCCCGGTCCTTCGCCGATCAACGGCAGCATGTCGTTGCCGACGCCCGGATCAAACGGCCCGAAGAGCGCATAGCCCAAGAGCGACGACGGATCCTGCGTCGAAAAGTCGACGGTGAACACGCTGCCCGCCTGCACGCCGATAAAGGCCCGCGGATCGTCCCCCGCAAACGCGTCCAGGACGATCGCAGACAACTGAAGACCTGACCCCACGTTGATCGAAAAATATTCCCGATCGCCCGGCCCGGAATTCGCGGAAACGCGATTCGAACCGACGCCCACACTCAACACCGTCGGGGCAAGTCGATCGCCTGACAGGTCACCGTTCACGGCCTCATCGTAATCGCTCGCCCATGCGTCGGCGGGGCTGAGTCCGAGCAGGGCTGTCGTTGCGATCAAGCCTGTCATTGCTGCGCGGTTCATTGTGATTCGCATGAGCTTTTCTCCCGGTGTAAACGTGTTGCGGGCGTGTCGTAGGTGTCGTGACGTTGGGCTGCCTGCGCATGGTGGACAATCGGCGGGCACTTTCCATGCAACATCTTGCCATTCCCGTTCGGAATCTCGCGCGAGAATTGCTGACGACTCGCCGCGCCAAACGCGACGATCGTTACAGATGTTACTACACTCTGTTGCATGGCTGACACCACCGGATCGCTCTGCATCGTTCTCCACGGGCACCTGCCTTATGTCTTGCATCACGGCGTTTATCCGCACGGTGAAAACTGGCTCTATGAGGCCGCCTGCGAGACGTACCTGCCGATCCTCGATCTGATCGGCGCGGTCGCGTTGCATAAGGCCCGGGCGGGGCTGACCATCGGGCTTACGCCTGTCCTGCTGGAACAACTCGCCCATCCGCGGTTCAAATCTGGTTTTGTCGAGTATCTGAATGAACGGATCGCTCGTGCGAAGAAGGATCGCGCGGAGTTCGAGTCCACGAATCAGCTTCACTTTGCTTATCTCGCCAAGCGTTGGGAGGAGTGGTTTGCTGCGCAGCTCGAGCATTTCGAGCGGATCGATCGCGACATCCCCGCCGAGTTTGGTCGAAGGTTTCGCGAGGGGCAGATTCAGATTCTGACGAGCAATGCGACACATTGCTACATGCCGCTGGTGCTGAATGACGAGATGCTTTCGGCGCAGATGACCGCCGGGACGCTGACCAGCCGCAAGCATCTGGGCACCAGCCCGCGCGGGATGTGGTTGCCCGAGTGTGCGTATCGTCCGCATTGGGGACACTGGATGCCGAGTGTGCTGTTTGATAATCCGCGTGACCGACCCGGGATCGAACAGTTCATCGCCAAGGCGGGGGTCACGCACTTTTTCGTTGAGACGCATTTGGTGAGCGGCGGCGCGGTGATGGGTACGTTTCACAACCAGAATTACAAGGTTGAGAACGAAAACGTTCTGCACTGGGACCGCTCGGGCGGATGGCGCGAACCGCTCGAACCGGTCGGCGTGGTGAGCAGTCATCGCGCGCCGGAGGTCTTCGCCTTCGCGAGGCATCCCAAGGTCGCCGAGCAAGTCTGGTCCGGCTCGATCGGATATCCAGGCGACGGCATTTACATGGAGTTTCACCGCAAGTACGGCGAGCACGGTCTGCGGTATCACAAAGTCACCAGCACCAAGACTTCGCTTTCAGACAAGCAGCCTTATTACCCCGACGACGTGCCTGGAAAAGTTTTCGAGCACGCTCAGCATTTTGCCAACACGGTGCGAGACACGCTGCGCGAGTACCGACATCGAACCGGACGTCGCGGCTGTGTTGTGGCGAGTTTTGATGCCGAGCTTTTTGGACATTGGTGGTTCGAGGGCCCGCAGTTCCTTCGCGACGTCATTCTCACGCTCGCGAGCGACCCCGAGGTCCGCCTCCTCACCGCCGAGGAAGCCCTCTACCATCACGCCCCCGACAAAGTCATGCGCCTGCCCGAAGGCTCATGGGGCGAGAACGGCGATCACTCCGTCTGGATCAACGAACGCAATCGCTGGTATTGGGAAATGGAATACCGGGCTGAAGGCACACTGCTGAAAAATCTCCACGAACTTCCCTGGCGCACCAACGCAGAGGTCAAGGCCCTGCTCGAGCGTGCCGCCCGCGAGTTGCTTTTGCTGCAGGCCAGCGACTGGGCCTTTGTCATCCATTCGCACGGCGCTGTCGACTACGGCATCCAGCGCATCGGCCTGCACGCCACGCGTTTCGACCGCATGAACAAGCTCGCCGAAAAGTCAGCCCGCAACGAGCCTTTCAGCGACTTCGAAAAGGCCCAGATCGCCGAGGTCGATACCCATGACAGCGTCTTCCTCGATCTGGATCTGAATTGGTGGCTGTCCCGCTAGTTTTCGCCGGAGAAAGCCTTTGCGACAGAGCCGCAAGGATCGCCACAGAGCCGCGAAGACTTGCCACAGAGTCGTAAAGACCTGCCACAGAGTCGCAAAGATCACAGAGCAAGACACAGAGAGATTCGCAATTGACCGAGAGATTCAAACAGACGAATCCTCCGATCGGCCGCTTCGACGTTGCTACGCCCCATGT
>JAIYCY010000019.1 GCA_027487775.1 Planctomycetaceae bacterium | reverse complement strand
ACGTGGAAAGGGTATGGGGTTTTGGGGATGGGGTTTGGGAAGACGTGGAAAGGGTATGGGGTGTTGGGGATGGGGTATGGGAAGACGTGGAAAGGGTATGGGGTTTTGGGGATGGGGTATGGGAAGAAGACGATGATGTATAGGACGAACCACCGCGCAGTTCTTCCCCACACCCCATCCCCCAGCCTCCACACCCCACTCTCCCCCCACACCCCATCCCCCATCCCCCACACCCCACTCTCCCCCGCCCCGATAAAACAACCGTTCGCGTGCAGCCGACGCATCGCGGATGTTCGCGGACTGACGTGTCAGTGTCTACCGAAGCGCGGTGAGTGTCTACCAGAGCGCGGTGAGTGTCTACCAGAGCGCGGTGAGTGCCTACCGAAGCGCGGTGAGTGTCTACCGAAGCGCGGGCGATGCGTAGGGTCCGGTGTACGCACCGGACCGTCGTTGCGTCGCTGGCGAAATGGTCCGGTGAATACACCGGACCCTACGCAGCTGACGCGTAATGTTGGCAACGCACCATTTTCCTACCCGCAGAGCGCGTGCAACGCACAACCCCCGCCACACCCCATCACCCCGTCAAACGTCGCACCGCCAAAGGTGCATTCCATGCACCCTACCAGCCCGTAGGGTGCGTGCAACGCACCGCCCCCGATGCCCGTGAAATCCAATGCGCATCGCACCACCCCCGCCCCACCCCAAACCAACACACCACGCATCGATCCATAGATGCCACCATCCGCGCCCGGCGTCGAAATGACGATGGTGGTCACTCAAACGCCGAGGATTTCCGGCCTAGTAGACCCACACCTATCTGCTCAACCTACGACGAGGGCCGCTAGCATCGGTTCGTGATTCAACTATTATAACAATCTGGCTTTATCGGCTAGCACCAGGCACACTTTCGATTGTCAAGGAGGGATTGATACGATGGCGAACGAAACGACAAAGCGCGATGAAATTGCCCGAATGCTGCATCTTCCAATGGCAGACGGTTCATTTTGTGTCGACTGTCCTGTTAACGATCGCGTCTTGACGCATCTTGCAGGTATCAACTTTTTCGTCGGGACAAATAACTCCGGGAAGAGCCGTCTACTAAGAGCTCTAGCCCTAGGCAAAGGTTTCCCAATAGGGATTCCAAACTCGCCGGGCCTTCACGATCTTGAGAGGATACAACACGAAATCAGACGCAAGCTCGCCCTAGACATCGACAATCGGCAGACAACGCAGGCGGAGCTGAGATCACTTGCGTACATACTAC
The DNA here is from genome assembly GCA_027487775.1 of Planctomycetaceae bacterium. Taxonomy (GTDB): domain Bacteria; phylum Planctomycetota; class Phycisphaerae; order Tepidisphaerales; family Tepidisphaeraceae; genus JAIYCY01. The sequence continues at coordinate 42,661 of JAIYCY010000019.1, read as the reverse complement.
CATCTCCCCTAGATAAAACATCGGAATTGGCTCAGCGTCCGTCCGGCAGCCGTAGCACTGTTATAGATAAATGGAGGGAAGGATACTATGACAGATCACATAACATTAGACGGCATGGCAATCAGGCACTTTCTGCCATTGAGTCGACAATAACGACGGATTCACGTCCCCTGAGAATATATATTCCAGCACTTCGATCCCTTCGATCATTTATTAGCGCTAAAGAATCTCGTGGTGCCCATTCCGAGCGTGAAGAGTCCGCACTGTTCCATTCGTGTTTTAACTCATATTGCAATGAACTTGAGAATTCTTGGAAGCCAATTCCGGGCACATATGACAATGGTCGTGTGTCATTATTCACAGGCGAGGATCTATTTTCCCTTATCACTGAATACAAACTCGGAGATTTGAAGCATCGAAAGATGCTCACGACTTTCGAGGAGTTTCTCGGTCGTCAATTCTTTGACGGGCAAGAAGTCGCCTTGATTCCCAAACTGCGAAGTGGATTGCTCGACATAAAAATTGGATCACAGCCCAATAGACCAATTGATCATCTCGGCGATGGCATTCAGCAGCTCATCATTCTTACCATTCCATTATTCCTATTCACGAGCAATTATGTTGTAGTCTGCGTTGAAGAACCGGAGATTTTCCTCCATCCTGGCCAGCAGAGAAGCCTATTGGAAGCGTGGCATAATGATCGCCCTGCTGGGATGCAGATCTTCGCGACCACGCACTCTCAGCAGTTTCTAGATATGACAATTGATTCTGAAAAGGCATCAGTTTATCGCTTTTCAAGAAACGGAATTTTGAGCACAACCGAGGAAGGAGAAGAGAATCCGGTCTTTAGGGTCAGTCGATGGTCACCCGACGATCGATCGTTGTTGAAGGAAATGGGAATAACAAGTTCCTCCGTACTGCTCGTGAACGCAACTATCTGGGTGGAAGGAATTACCGACCGATTGTATCTGCGGAAGTACATTGACCTTATTCAGAACTCTGATCCTGCGTCCATGCGTATTCGCGAAGATGTGCACTATTCGTTTGTCGAATACGGTGGGGCCGCAATTGTTCATTGGTCATTCTTGCATGAATTGGCCAAGGATCATACCATCAATGTATCGAAGCTGTGTGGCGATGCGTTTCTTATCTGCGACAGATCAAAGAAGGAACGACAATCCGACAGAGAGCGACATCAGCTATTGATGGACACAATGCACGATCGTTACTACCGGCTCGAGGTTCTTGAGATTGAGAACCTACTCAGCCCAAGGGTTCTGGAAGCAACCCTCAAGCAGTCGGGAATAGATGTGAAGATCAGTAACCATAAAGGGTACAAACTTCGACGAATCGGTGAATTCGTACAGACACAATCTTCCGGTACTTCAAACACTTCATTATTCGACAAGAATGGTGTTATCATAGACAAGGCTAGGTTTTGCCGCATCGCGTTGGAGAATATTTCGTCAGTTGAAGACCTCACTGACGAAGCGAAGACACTCGCGCATAAGATCATCGAATTTGTTCGGCAGATGAACAGTTTGACGGCCCCTATTGGTCATAAGTGAGACCATAGCACCACCCCCGCCACATCCCAATACGGCGACATTCATTCGCGCCGACATTTGATCACGCCGACGTCGGTGCATTGCATGCACCCTACGCGGCTGGAGGGAGCGAGTCCCCTCGCTCCGTTGATCGTCCATCGACGTCAAGACGCGCAACACCACGATCGAGCCCCCGCGCGGCGTCGCAGGAGCGACGGCCCTCCAGATCGCCCGCACCCCGCGCGATGCCACGATCCCGCACCCCCGCATTGGAGGGAGCGAGTCCCCTCGCTCCGTTGAACGTCCATCGACGTCAAGACGCGCAACACCACGATCGAGCCCCCGCGCGGCGTCGCAGGAGCGACGGCCCTCCAGATCGCAAGACACGCGGATCGGTGGGTTAGCGGGCGATTTCGCCTGGGCGGCGGCCTAGGTCGGTGTTGGGGTCGGTGTGGGTGGGTTGGTCGAGACATGGACGATCCGGTGTGATCGGCCCGTGGCGGCCCCTCTTGTTCGTGGGCTTGGTGGTGAACCCTTTTCAGGGATTGAAGAAACCCTGGCGTTGTCGCTTGGATGCTTCGGGTGAATGGGCGATTGACAGGGAACCGGTGAAGCCGATCTTTTCAGCATGCCACATGCCGGCGATGAACGATCGACATCCGACGACGCCGCCGCGCGGTCGCGTGAGGGGCGATCATTCCTGCGGCATGCAGGACTCGTTGGCGCGATCACGTTCCTCAGCCGCATCATCGGGCTGATCCGCGAGCAGGTGTCGGCCCACTATTTTGGCGCAAGCCCGGTGATGGCGGCATGGAAACTCGCCTTCACCATTCCCAATCTCTTCCGAAAGCTCTTCGGCGAAGGGGCACTGTCGGCGGCGTTCATTCCGCTTTATGCACAACTCCGCAAACAGCCGGGCGATCATACATCACGCGCATTTGCCGGCGAGGCTGTGCGATTGCTCATCGTCATCCTGCTCACGCTCACGCTCGTCATCGAACTTCTGCTCGGAGCGGCGTGGCTTTTGTCGAGTCGGGAGGATTACAGGCTTGCCATCGAGTTGACCGCGATCATGCTCCCCTACGTCATGCTCGTGTGCACGGCGGCGCTGTTGAGCGGCGTGTTGCAGGTGCACGGACGATTCGGCGCAGCGGCGATGACCGCAGTGGTGCTGAATGTCGCGCTCATCGTCGCGATCGTCGGCGCGGCACGATATTTAGATTTGTCGATTCCCGCTGATCAAACACTCGCCGTGCGGTGGCTCGGGATTGCGGTGCTGGTCGCCGGCGTGTTGCAATTGATCACGCTCCTGCCAGACCTCCGCGCGGTCGGTTTTTCCATGCGCGGGCTGGGCGGGCTCATGTCGCCTGGCATGCGGAAACTCGTGCGACTGACGATCCCGGTCGCGATCGGCGCGAGTGTTTTGCAGGTGGGCGTGCTCTTGGACAAGGGAATCGCGTTCGGTCTGTCGGCGGGCCCGAATGCCGAGACGTTCAGCATCCTCGGGCATCAGCTTTCATATCCCATGCAGAGCGGCGCGGTCGTGCGACTGGACCTCGCCCAATTCATGTATCAGTTTCCACTCGGTGTCTTTGCGATCGCGCTTGCGACGGCAATCTTTCCGAAGCTCGCGGGCGATGCGAACGCAGAAACCGAGCCATCGAGCGGGCTCGGGCGGGCGAAGGTCGAACCGACCGACGCGTTTCGAGCAGTGCTGCGCAAGGGAATCGAAACGGCGCTCTTCATCGGACTGCCCGCGAGTTGCGGCATGGTCATGGTGGCAGACCCCGCCATCAGGCTGCTGTTTCAGCACGGCCAATTCACACACGAAGACGCAACGCTGTGCGCGCGATCGACGGCGATCTACTCGGCCGCGATCTGGGCTTTCAGCGTGCAGCAGATCTTGAATCGGGGATTCTATTCGCTGCAGGATGTGCGCACGCCACTGATCTGGACGGGGATCAACCTGCTGCTCAACCTCGTGATCGAAATCCCATTGCTCTGGACCAAGCTCGGCGAAGCTGGAATGGCGGCGGGCACGCTGGGAAGCTTTGCGATTCAGTCGGTCGCAATGACGATCATTCTTTCACGACGCGTGGGGATGCCGATCGGGCCGAGCGTGATGCCGGTGACGAAGATGATTCTTGCGTCGATCGGCATGGTGGTCGTGTGCGTGATGCTCGACCGGGGACTTGGATGGCACGAGGCGGACTCGCGCGTGGGGTACGCGGTGAGGCTGTTCGGCTTGATGGCTGCCGGCGGCGCGGTTTATGTCGCGTTGGCGATCGCAATGGGGTTACCGATCAAGGCATTGATCAAAAGACGCGCGCGATCGACGTGAGTGGTGTCCGCTCAAAATCGCCCGCGCCGAATGAGCCGATCCAGAAAATCCATGCAGCACTTGCCATATGTTGAAGTGGAGTGCCTATCCTTGGGTGTCGCCTCAGATGGTCTGATGTGACAAACGGCGGAAGACAACGAACTCGGAGACGGATCATGAAGCCTTGGGCAATGCTGGCAGCGGCGGTGGTGTGCGCGGGCGGGTTGATGTTCATCGGCGGAGGGCAGAAGTCTGCAGACGCAAAACTCGCAAGTGCGGTTGCATCGCAAACCTTTGCGATCGACACAACGCACTCGCAGGTGGTGTTCCGCCTGATGCGGATGAACGTGGCCGCCTTCTGGGGTCGAATCAACGACCCGACAGGAAGCTTCACCCTCGACAACGATTCCGTCAGTTTTGATATCAAGCTGGACATGAACAAGATCGACACCGCCCACAAGGGACGTGACGATCACCTCCGTCGCGCGGACTTCTTCAACTCTGTCGAGTTCCCCACCGCGACCTTTAAAAGCACCGGCAGCACCAAAACCGGCGAAAACACCTGGAACGTCACCGGCGACCTCACCATCCGTGGTATCACCAAACCCATCACCGCCAAGGCAACCAAAATCGGTGAAGCCGACGTCGGCGAACGCATGGGCGGATACAAGGCTGGCATCGAAGCCGAATTCACCATCAATCGCATGGACTTCGGCGTGAGCTACGGCCCGAACGCGCTCGGACAAGATGTCCGCATCATCGTCGCGCTCGAAGGCGCGCGTCAATAAGTCTCTCGCGTCTCAGATCAACCTGAGTTCACGCAACGACGCCTCACATTATGCTATTTCCGCGCGTCAAAATGATTCGCGGGATGGAGACCATTGGTTCCGGACGGGTCGATGAGGAGCGGTTGATATGGATGTCGATCGACTGCTTCTCATCGGCCTGCTCGGACCATTCATCGCGGGCGCGGTCCTGTCGTGGATCGCTGCTCGTCGAACACCGGCTGGCGGGGCTATGCCGTGGACCTTGCTCCTCGTCGCACTGCTCTATCCGGCTGCCGTCTACGCGCTACTCGGTCAAACAGTCTGGCCGATGATCGATAGTCTCGATCGGCTCATGGTTGTTGTGCCGGGTCTCTTGATCGCAGCGGCGTTCATTGATTCGGTTTCCGATCAGTGGAAACGAAAACGATTCCCGATCGCGCTGCTCGTTCCCGTGTTGATCGCGGGCTTGTGGTATCTCACGGACCGACGCCGCAACGCCGTCGAACTGCCCGAATACGCCGCCACACTCGCCTGGCAAATCGGAGCGATCGTCCTCAGCGCGATCGTGGTCACGTTGTCGAAGCGAGGATCTTCTCCATCACACGAAGCGCCCGAAACAAGTACAAGAACCCGTGGCGATTGGATTTCTCTTTCGCTGCTATCCGGAACAGCAATGGGGCTGGCAGGATTGCTCAAGTTCACCGGCGTGGTGAGCCTGGGCGATATGGCGTTACCGCTGGCGGGACTGCTCTTGGGCATGTCGATCGTGATGGGCGTTTTTGGATGGCGATTCAGTTCGCCGCTCGTGCCTGGCGCGATCGTGATGGTGCTGGGTGCGTTCATCGTCGGCGGATGGACCTGGGCAAAGCTGCCCGTGTGGGCGGGGCTGGTGATGATGGCGGTGCCGATGTGGATGTGGATCGAGCGTGTGCCAAGCATCGCGCGTCAGGCAGGATGGCTACGCGGAATCATCTGCCTCGTACCGGCCGCGATTCTTGTAGGCGCCATCGTGGGGAGATTTGCCTCCGCATTTTTCGCCGAGATGAGTGCGGAGCCGGAGCTGCCGTGGTGACCGTGTTCAACCAAAGCTCTGTCGATCGTTCATGAGGTGATCATCGCCGCGATTGAGGCGATCAGGTGACGATGGGGCTTTCGACGGTGAGGTCCAGGACATTGTCGTCAGAATCGTCATCGCGATTGTCATCGAGTCCGAGGAAAATGACATCGGATTCCCGACCGCCGACGAGATCATTGGTGCCCACCCCGCCGACGAGCGTATCGATTCCGCGTCCGCCGGTCAGCATGTCATTGCCGCTGCTGCCGTCGAGCAGATCATCACCTCGTCCGCCAACGAGCGAATCTTCGCCCGCGCCGCCGTCGAGTGCATCATCGCCAGCGCCGGCCTCGAGCGTGTCATTGCCATTCCCACCATACAGAAGATCCGAGCCGGTCTTACCGATGAGCAGATCGTCCCCGCCCACGCCGAAAAGCGTGTCGCTTCCCTGCCCACCGATCAGGGTGTCATGCCCGGACTCCCCTTGAATTGAATGGCGACCAAACCACGGCGTCTCAACATAATCATCGCCGGGCCCTGCATTCACAGTCAGACCGCGAATCCGCGCCGCGCGTTCGTCACCACGGACCAGATTCGGATCGATCGACTGGCTGATGATGAGCTGATCATCACCTTCCACAAGATCGACCGACACACGTCGGACAAGTGCCGGACTGAAGGTCAAGCTCACCGTTTCAGCACTGTCTGGTGTATTGACCAACACTGCGATTTCGTCGATCGCGGCCAGTCCGATGATCTCGCCCTCGATGGCAACCAGTCGACCGAAGTCGATCGTCACCACATCGTTAAGCGGTGTCCCAACGACACGAAGCGTCGTCCCATCCAGATACGCCGCAGCGGACAAAAGCCGACGCGATTCCATCCACTCAAACGATGCATGATGACCAAGATTCATGTTGAATACATCGGCGTGATCAGGAGGTGACTTTCGTCCGGAGAATTCAAGTTGGCGTTTTGGGCTTTGACGTACACCGATTCGTTCCAACGCCATGATCGGTTTGACGAGTACCGGCTACGATAAAAAAGCCCCTCGCGTCCGAGAAGTCACGGCCGCAAGTGCCCGAGCATGTGAAGATACTCAGTGGTGGTGACAGGATGAACATGTCCCTCAACCGACGTGCTGACTCAAGTGTTGATTCGGACAAGCCGATCCTTAAGTCACCGTGGCAAAGACCATCCTTCTCGCGACGGCGTGGCTCAGCGTCCGGTGAGTGTTGCAGCGATTGAGTCGAATCACTCGAAACAACAAGAGGTTCCGAAATCAACATGTGGTACGTCGATGTTGGCATCCCGCTCACGCTCTGTCTTGTCGCCTTTGCGCTGACGTTCACTCTCCTGTCGATTTGGAAAGTGGGACTCGCCTACCGTCTTTTTCCGCCATTGCTGCTGATTCCATTGCTATGGCTCGGTTGGGCGAACGCGAGTGAGGCAGAGCACCGTGAGCGACTTCATCAGCGCAACAATATCGCAGGCTTGGCGCCCACTTATGCGCTTTTCATGAAGCTCGCCGGGCACGAGCAGGTCGGCCTCGACTCGCCAGCAGACGATCCGACCTATCTGAAACTGATTGAGATTCAGAAGCGGATCGTCGAATGGAATCCGAGCGTTGCAGACATCTATACGATGCGCCTCACGCCCAAGGGTCAGGTCGCGATCGTTGTCGACTCGGCAACAGACTACGACGGAAGCGGACGAATCGACTCCGCTCGCGAACGTCGAACGCCCATAGGGCAGATTTATGACGACGAGGCTGGGGCGATCGTCATGAGACGCGCTCTCGCGGGTGAGACCGTCTTTGAAGACACGCCCTACACCGACGACTGGGGCACTTGGATCTCCGCGGCGGTTCCGATCTACGATTCTCGCGGGCAGGTCGAAGCGATGCTCGGCATCGACTTCCCTGCCGACGTGTTTATGGCAGGAATCGCCGAAGCACGAAGCGAAGTCGTGCGAATCACCGTAATCAGTTGTACTGGCCTGCTCGTTGCGTACCTCACGATCGGCTCAATGGCCCGCATCGCCAGGCAAAACCGGGAAATGCTCGAAGTCGCCTCATCCGCCACAAAGGCCAAGGGCGCGTTCCTGGCCAACATGAGCCACGAAGTCCGCACGCCGCTTAATGCCATTCTCGGATTTGCCGACCTTCTTCGCGATCCGACCCTCGATCGCGAGACCGCGGTCAAACATGCCGATGTCATCCGCCGCAACGGAGATTACCTCCTTAAAATGATCAATGAACTGCTCGACAGCTCAAAGCTGGAAGCAGGTCGCATGACCATCGAGCGCGTTCCAGTCGCTCTTCTAGAAATCATTGAATCGTGCATCGAACTCCATCGCGGCAGTGCCTGCCAGCGCGATATCCAGCTCTCGCTGTCCATCGGCCCGGGGCTTCCGAGGCGCATGATTCTCGACCCGACGCGCATCAATCAAATCGTCGGAAATCTGCTCAGCAATGCCATCAAGTTCTCGCCCGAAAACAGCAATATCACGGTCAATGTCGACGTCGACCCGCAGTCCCGAAACCTCTGCCGAATTCAAGTCACCGACAAAGGAATCGGCATGACACAGGAACAACTGTCCAGACTTTTCGTGCCTTTCGCTCAGGCTGACGAAAGCACCACACGCTTCTACGGCGGCACGGGACTCGGTCTTTCAATCGCCAGAAAACTCGCTCGCCTCATGCGCGGCGATATCACCGTCAAATCCGTTCCGGGCGTCGGAAGCACCTTCACTCTGACTCTGCCTATCGAATTGCCCAAGTCGCTGCCCAATCCAACCGAGCCAAGTCCGGCTCTGACCGAAGATCAACGGGATGCCGCCTCACCCAACCCATCAAGCCCTAAAACTGTCCAGCGCCCGGCGCTGATCCTCGAAGGATTCACCTTGCTCGTTGTTGACGACATGCCGGACAATCGCCTGCTCGTCTCGCATGTGTTGGGGCAGTATGGTGCAATCGTGATCGTCGCAGAGAATGCGGTCGCCGCGCTCGAAATCATTGATAAGCAAAACATCGATCTTGTCCTTATGGACATTCAAATGCCCGAGATCGACGGATTCGATGCCACCCGACAACTCCGCCATCAGGGCTTCGATCGACCGATCATCGCGCTGACAGCACACACGCTGACCGATGAGTTGAATCATTGCCTCGAAGCCGGTTGCAATGCATACGCCTGCAAGCCCATCGATCCGCCCACGCTGGCACGACAAATCCAGTCCCTGATCCAACACGCGAATACAAAAATCCGCGCCGCGTGATGCTTCGACATTCCCATCCCACTGCCTGCGAATCTACACTGACAATCTCATGAGAATGCATTCGCAAGACGCCCAGCCACCGCTCGATCCAAGATACCGCGCCCCAGTTGGCGGATTTGCCATGCTTTCGGTCGCTTCGTGGCTGATCATCCTGAACGTCGTCGTCTTCGTGCTCGACCACATGATCTTCGCCCGACCCGGCTCCGTCGTCATGACTGAACGCGGGCCGGCGCGGCTCAACGACGTTCCCTCTGCCCTTTTCGTCTGGGGACATTTTTCCCTGGATACCGCCATCCATCACGCTCAGGCCTGGCGATTCCTCAGCTTCCAATTCCTCCACGCCAATCTCACGCACCTGCTCGGCAATATGATCGGGCTCTTCGTCTTCGGACAGCTGATCGAACGACATCTCGGTCGTCGGCGGTTCCTTGCCTTCTATCTCCTGTGTGGAATCGCAGGCCCGGTGATGTACGTGCTTCTGCAGTTCGCAGGGATCTTCCCAAGTGCCGCCGCCACCCCCATGGTCGGCGCGTCCGCGGGCGTCTTCGGCATTCTCGCCGCCAGCGCGGTCGTCGCGCCACGGCAGATCGTTCACATGGTCTTCCCGCCCATGCCCATCCGACTCCGAACCCTCGCCCTCGTCCTGCTCGGCGTCGCTGCTTTCACCGTCTTCACCCACGGACCCAACGCCGGCGGAGAAGCCGCCCACCTCGGCGGTGCCGCTCTCGGGTGGCTCCTCATCACCCGTCCATCCCTCCTCGACTGGGTCGAACGCTACACCAAGAAACAGCCCCGCATGCGCCTCCGCTGGGACTGATCCTGGGACTGATCCCGGAACTGATCCTTTGTGCCAAACTTCCCCCACTTCCCCAACGTCCAGAAACAAACCTCCAAGACGCGTTCAATTCGTTTGACGACGCACCGCCCTGCGGTCTATGTTGCCGGGCTTGGCTCATTTTCGCCCGTCAGCCCCGGAGGTGCAGCGTGATCGTCGTCATGAAACCCGGTTCGACCCCCAACGAAGTCGCACACGTCGTCGCATTGGTCAAGGAACTCGGACTCAAGGAACATGTCATCGTCGGCGAAGAACGAACCGTCATCGCCTGCGTCGGGAACGAACGCTTCAAAGAACTCCAACGCGTCGAAACCTCCCCCGGCGTTGAAAAGGTCGTTCCCATTCTCGCCCCCTACAAAATGGCCAGCGCTGAATCCAAAAAAGAGCGCAGCCGCATTGAACTGATCACAGGACGCCCTGAAACTTCGATCGGCGGACGTCGCGTCGGCATCATCGCCGGGCCATGCTCGGTCGAAAGCCGCGCACAGATTCTCGAAGTCGCTCATGCCGTCAAAGAAGCCGGTGCCATCGGTCTACGCGGCGGAGCCTTCAAACCACGCACCAGCCCCTACGCCTTTCAAGGCATGGGCATCGAAGGACTCAAACATCTCGCCGAGGCTCGCGAACAAACCGGACTCGCTATCGTCACTGAAGTCATGAGCATCGATCAAATCGACGCCGTCTGCGAATACGCCGACGTCATGCAGATCGGCGCGCGCAACATGCAGAACTACAACCTGCTCTCCGCTGTCGGTGAAAAGCGAAAGCCCGTCCTCCTCAAACGCGGCCTCAGCGCCACGCTCGAAGAGTTCCTCCTCGCCGCCGAATACATCATGGCACGCGGCAATGAAAAGGTCATGCTCTGCGAACGCGGAATCCGAACCTTCGAAGAATACGTCCGCAACACGCTCCCTCTCGCAGTCGTCCCCGAACTCCAACGCGTGAGCCATCTACCGGTCGTCGTCGATCCGAGTCACGGCACCGGCAAGAGCCACCTCGTCCCCGCCATGAGCCGCGCCGCAGTCGCTGCAGGCGCTGACGGTCTCATCATCGAAAGCCACGAAGATCCCGAACACGCCCTGACCGACGGCGCTCAGAGCGTCACCCCGGAAGTCCTGGCTCGTATCGTTCGCGAATGTCGACGCGTTGCTGAAGCCATCGATCGCGAAGTCTAGTCCGTGTAGTTTAGCCCCTTGATCGCCGGTCCTGCGTCTTGCGATGAATACGCCTCGGGACGATGTTGGGTCACGATTCTCGGACCTCAGAACACGTCCTCGAATCGCGGTGCTCGCACTGCTGCACTTCCGGGATCGCACTCAACGGACCGTCACGCCCGCTCACGCCATCGCGCCGCCTACGCGATGCCCAACCCCTTATTCTCGGCCCATGGGTCACGGAACAATCTAGCCGCCCCATTCCAAGCCAGATCGTCGATTCGAATCGCCGACATCATCTGATTCTTGGTGTATGATTCCGCAACTCGGCGGCGTCCTTTGAATGGATAAGGCTGCTCAGGTGGTACCGTCGAAGTCCCAACAACCCAACAGAAACCCGTATGTTCACCATGAACCGATCCATCAAGACCGCCGCCGCCGTTCGTCCCGTTCTCGACGCCCTCGAACGCCGACAAATGCTCAGCGTCGACGTCGGCATCAGCTTCCAGCCCGCTCGCACCGCCGCCCCGAGTGGTTTCATCGTCGATGTCGGTGACGCTTTCGCAGATCGCGGAGACGGTCTCTCCTTCGGCTGGAACGCCACCAATCCCAACGGCCGCGACCGCAACGCCGATCCGCGACAGGAATTCGACACCTTCAATCACCTTCAGCGCGGCGGCGCATTCCGATGGGAACTCCAGGTCCCAAACGGTCGCTACGACGTCGAACTCACCGCAGGCGATGCCAGCTTCGCCGACGGGCGACACGTCCTACGCGTCGAAGAAGCCGTCGTCATGGACTTCACACCCTCGGACGCTGAACGATTCAAAACCGTCACCGCCAGCATCGATGTCACCGACGGACGCCTCACCCTCCGCCACGCCCCCGGCGCCAGCAACGCCAAAGTCAACTACATCCGAGTGAAAACCTCAGACGTTCAACCCCCAGTCACGCCCGGTGTCGGTCCCACCATCAACGTCAACTTCCAGCCCGACGGTGCACCCGTGCCCGATGGCTTCCGTGCCGACATCGGTGCATCCTTCGGACTCCGTGCCAACCGTCTCACCTACGGCTGGCACATCAACGGCTCGCCCTTCGATAACCGTTCCAACACGCGCGATCGAAACATCCTCACCGATCAACGCTACGACACCTTCAATCACTCCCAACGAAACGGTAACAACCTCACATGGGAAATCCTCGTCCCCAACGGAACCTACGAAGTCCGAGTCGCCGCCGGTGATGCCGGATTCTTCGACGGCTCATACGGCTACAACGTCGAAGGCGTCAGCGTCCTTCGAGGCACACCCTCGTCCTCCAGTCGTTTTGTCGAAGGCACCGTCACCGTCAATGTCACCGACGGCCGACTCACACTGACCAACGGCCCCGGCGCAAGCAACAACAAAGTCGCCTTCCTGACGCTCTCGGGTCGCCCGTACAACCCCAATCCCGACCCCGAACCCGAGCCCACGCTCGTCAGCATTTCCGCCAACCAGCCCAGTGCCGCAGAGGGTTCGCCCGTCATCGCCGGAAGCATCCGTTTCACTCGAAGCGGCTCCCTTTCAGACACACTCAACGTCCCGATTTCAGTCTCCGGCACAGCAACTCCGGGCTCCGATTTCACCGCTCTTCCTTCGTCCATCAGCTTCTCCGCCGGCCAAAGCGTCGTCGACCTGCCCATCACGCCCATCGACGATTCAACTCATGAATCGACCGAATCCGTCGTCGTCACCATCGGCTCGGGCGTCACTGTCTCCGGCGCGTCATTCGCTACCGTCAACATCGCCGACAACGACCCCGCCCCGCAACTCTCACTACGCTGGACACAAACAACCAACTCGCCAATCACCCGCGTTGAAGCTCAGTCCGCTGTCGTCGATGGCAGGCTCTACGTCTTCGGAGGATACAGTCAAAACTGGGTCCCCAATGCACGCTCGGACGTCTACAACCCCGCCACCGGTCAGTGGAGTCGCATTGCAGACCTGCCCAAGGGTACGACACACGCAGGCACCGCCGTCGTTGGAAACGACATCTGGCTCGCTGGCGGATACACCGACCGTGGCGATGGCGTCAATCAGGACATCGCCGTCACGCAAGTCATCATCTACAACACACTCACCAACACCTATCGCAACGGCCCGAGCCTCCCCGAACAACGCGGCTCCGGCGGACTCGCCCATGTCGACGGCAAGCTCTACTTCCACTCCGGCGAGCGTCGAAATCGAACCAACGCCTCCGACATGTGGATGCTCGACCTCGCCAATCAATCCGCCGGCTGGGTCCGACGAGCCAATCACCCCTTCGCGATGAGCCACTTCGGCACCGCGGTCATCGACGGGCAAATCTACTCCATCGGCGGACAAACGGGCGTCGATGCCGGCGCAAGCTACTTCCCCAACAGCTACCGATACAACCCCGCCACAGACTCCTGGTCACGCATCGCGGACCTGCCCTTCGGGCTGAGCCACCTCAGTCCAAACACTGTCGTTCGCGACGGACGCATCGTCATCTTCGGCGGTGAACGCGGATTTAACGTCGACGTCAACAACGTCCAGGAATACAACCCGGCCACCAACTCCTGGCGACAACTCACCGCTCTGCCCGTCAGTCGCGCCGCTGGCGTTGCAGGATGGCTCGGCGATCGGTTCGTCTTCGCCACCGGAAAACGTAGCGGCTGGAACAACCAGGCCTACGTCGGTCAGTTCGTCTGATTCACACGATTCGTTTGATTCGACTGATTCGAACCCTCGTTCTCCGTGGCGGAACGAGAGCTCGAGCCGTCGCCATGCGTTCGCAGAAACGCCCGCGCCGCCGACTGAGCAGGCGGATAGTCCGGCGCCTCACTCAGCACCCGCGCAAACCACTCTCGCGCCTCCTCCACATTCCCCTTCTCCTCCTCGATCCAACCGAGCCTGATCATCGCGTCAAACCTCAGCACCGATCTCGGCGTCGTCAGTTCAAGTGCACCCAGCAACAAGCTCCGAGCCTCCGCGAATTCCCCCTGCCGCGCTCGCACCATCGCCAGATTGAATCGTGTGTCGGCCACGCCCGGATTCAACGCGTACGCGACCTCGTGCGCCGTGATCGCTTCGTCGATCCGACCTAGATCCGCATACGTCTTGCCCAGATTCGTCCACGCAATCCACGCACGCGGACTCCGCTCCGCCGTCGCTTCCCATAACGTCAACTTCGACTCATATTCACGCGACTGCAAAAACGTCAGCACCATCAGCGGAATCAGTAACACGCCCGCTGCAACGTTCAATCGAACCGTCGACCGCATCACGCGATCCAGCACCGCAACCCCCAACACCACGATCCCAATCGACGCCAGATGCTGAAAATGGTCGGCTACAAAGCTGTACCGGTGCGGGTACACATTAAAGAAACCGATCGCAGGCAGCACCGTTCCGCCAAAGAACAAAAGACACACCATGGCCGATCGCGCCTCGTGCCTGCTCCGCAGGATCACAAGCACCAAGAGCGTCACCACCACCATCGCAGGCGCGATCCACTGCACCCAGTCGCGTCGATCGATCTCCCATCGCTCGTACATAAACGCGAGATTCGCCGGATACAGAATCGATCCCACGTAAAACCACACAGCCCGCCCGGCAATGACCGTGCGCTCGGCCAGCTCTCCTCCCATCGACGCCGCATAGTCCCACTCTGGCCCCACTGCACCCACATGCACGCGTTCCAAGTGCGAGGTATGCAGTCCCAGCACCACTCCGATCGCAAAGAACGGAATCAGTGCCCTCACTTCACGCCAATCGATGATCCGATGCTTCCACCAGCTCACGAGCAACAGCGCCGCCGGCAACGACGCAGTCACCGATTTCGACAACAGCGCCATCGCAAACAACAGCAGCACAAGCCAGTATCGACACACGCCCGTCCAGCGTCCGTTCTCGTCTCGATTCCTCGGATCAAGCCACAACCACGCGCACGTCAGGTAACACAACGCCGAAAGCGTGTTCTTCCTCTCCGTGATCCACGCCACACTCTCCACCTGCACCGGATGCAGCGTCCAGATCAATCCCGCCACAAACGCAAAACGCAAACCCAGCCGATCCAGCACGCGAAACAGCATCCATCCGCCGATCGCATGCAACAGAATGTTCACCGCGTGATAACCCGGTGCCCAGTCTGCCCATAGTTGATACTCAAACCAGAACGTCGTGAAGACCAGCGGGTAATACTGCGGACTCGTGCGCGGCTCAAACCAGATTCGCGCAAGACCCGAAGCATCCCGCAGATTCGCGTTGTTCACGACATAATCCGGATCATCCCAGATGAATCCCGCTGAAAACGCCGGTAAATACGCAGTGCAAGTCAGCACCGCAAATATCAGCAGCGTCACCCAACCCGATCGCAACACCGATCGCGACGTCTTTGCGGAAGTTATCGTGGTCTGATCCAAGGTCGTCGCATTTGTGCCGAAGAATCCAGATGCGTCAATAACGCATCACTCTGACCCGCTCGCAACGAACACTTGAATGTCATGCCTCTTTGCCTCGCGCGGGGCTCGGATACACTCTTGCCCATGGCCAATCCTCTCGTCGGCATCATCATGGGATCGCGTTCCGACCTCGACACGCTCAAATGCGCCGCCGAGGTGCTGGACGAACTCGGCATCACGTTCGAAATGCGCGTCGTCAGCGCTCATCGAACGCCCGATCTCTTATTCGAGTATGCCAGCTCTGCCGAATCTCGTGGGATTCGGGTCATCATCGCCGGTGCGGGTGGCGCGGCCCATCTGCCCGGTATGTGCGCCAGCAAGACACTCGTTCCGGTTCTAGGCGTGCCGGTGGAATCACGCGCCCTTCGCGGAGTCGATTCGCTCCTCTCCATCGTGCAAATGCCCGCCGGCGTTCCCGTCGGAACCCTCGCCATCGGTGAAGCCGGCGCACGCAACGCCGCACTGCTCGCAGCTCAAATCCTCGCAACCACCGATCCAGGCCTCCGCGCACGCCTGCAGGCACGCCGCGATACCGCTCGCGACGTCGTCCTCAACGATACGCTCCTCGGATGATTCGCCGCATTCCAACCTCAATCTTCGGCTGTCGCTCATCACCAGCATCTTCACGAGTCATCCCGCCAGCCAAATCACGATCACCTGCACGCTCAGCACACGCAAAAGCATCGTCAGCGGATAGACGGCTGCATAGCTCACCATCGGCGCGTCGCTACGAGCCATCGACTGCGCAAACGCCAGCGCCGGCGGATCGGTCATACTCCCTGACAGCGCGCCCAGAATCGTATTGAAGTTCAACTTAAATATCGCACGCAACACCAAACCCACCGCCAGCACCGGAACCACCGTGATCGCGATCGCCATCCCGATCCAGCTCAGGCCGTTCGTCTTCAGTGTCTCGAGGAATCCGCTTCCCGAACTCAATCCTACGCACGCTAAAAACATGACGATCCCAAGCTCTCGCAGAAAAAAATTCGAACCAGGTGACATGTACCACACCAATGGCCCGATGCGATAAATCCGACTCAGCACGATCGCCACGATCAAGGGCCCGCCCGCCAGGCCCAGCTTCAACGGCATCGGCAATCCCACCGGGATCGGAATGCTCCCCACGATCACACCCAGCGCTATCCCCAGCAAAATCGGAATCAGCATCGGTCGATCCAAGGCGTGACGCGAATCACCCAACGCATCCGCGGCCGCGGGCAACGACTCCTTCTCGCCCACCACCACCACACGATCGCCAAATTGCAGCCGACTCTGCGGCGTCACCGGCAACTCAAAACCCGCACGCTGAATCCGCGTCAACTGCACATTAAATCGCTCTCGCAAACCTAGCTCATCCAGCGATCGACCCACCGCCTCACGCCGCGAAACCAGCACGCGACGCACATCCACCTCACTCCGAATCGATCGCGCATCCACCTCGGCGGCCCGTCCTATGATCAATTGCAGGTCGTCCAGACCCGCGCTCGGGCCCACCGCTGTTAACACATCCCCCAATCGCAGCACCGCCTCCGGACCCGCCATCTCCACCGAACCCGCACGCAGATGCCGCGTCACCACCACCCCGCCCGCGCCCAGCGTCGGCACATCACCCAGCCTCCGTCCGTCCAGCGACGGATTCACCACCTCAAGATTTCGAACATCCAATGCCGGATGCCGATGCTCCGACTCCGCCAGCCTTCGCTGCTCGTGCGACATGTCGATCCGGAAAATCGACTTCAGCAACAGCATCACGATCAGCACGCCAATCACCCCGCCCGGATACGCCACCGCATACGCAGATCCCATCGCCCCGCCCGAAACTCCAACATCCACAAATGCCGCCTGACCCGCCGCCAAGGAAGGCGTGTTCGTCGTCGCGCCCGACAACAATCCCACCATCTCCGGCAAACGCGATCGATCACCCCCCGCAAGCCACCACCATTGCAACAGCGTTACCGCAACCCCGCCCAACACCACCATCCCCGCCGCCAGATTCAAACCCAATCCCTGCGTCCGCAACGACGCAAAAAACGCCGGGCCCACCTGCATCCCAATCGTGAACACAAACAATATCAACCCAAACTCTCGCACAAAGTGAAGCACATGACCGTCGATCGAAATCCCCAAACCACCCACCGCCAATCCCGCAAACAACACCCACGCTATCCCCAGCCCCACACCGCGAATCTTCACATGACCCAACGCCAGACCCACCGCACTCACCAGCATGATCACCAACACCGAATGCGCCACCGACGTTGGCCCGTCCGTGCGTGTGAACAAATCCATCAGCCAATTCGTTGGCGTCGCATCAACCGTCGATGCCGCCTCTGCGAGAAATGAGTTCCACTGCATGGCCAGCTACACTATCCGATTTCAACGCGCCTTCATTGAGGTGCGACAAAATGGAATCTCAACACACAAACGCACGACCCCTCAACCCATCACCCAAGCGAAAGGCCCCGGAAACTCTCCGAGGCCTCTCGCCATATGCTCTGTTGATCAGATCGTCTGTCGATCAGATCGTCTGTCGATCAAATCGCCCCTCGATCAGATCGCCCCTCGATCAGATCGATCGTGTGCCACCCCAGTCGCGCAATCAACGTGTGACCACCACGATCTCCACGCGGCGATTCTTCGCCTTGTCGTTGCCACGCGGACGATGCTCGCCCACGCCGACCGCAGCAAGGCGCTTCGGATCAACGCCCTTGCCTTCGAGGTACCGCGTCACCGCTATCGCTCGCGCAGCCGACAAATTGCGATTGTCGCCCCACTGCGCCCGCGTCCGTACCAGCGGGTCTGAATCCGTGTGCCCCTCCACCCGAACCACCTTGCCCGCATAGTCGGCATTCAATGCCGCCGCGATCTTGTCCAGCGTCGCCCGCGCTCCAGGCTTCAACGTCGCAACCCCCGCATCAAACAACACATCACCCGGCACGCGCACCGTCATCTCGCCCGTCGCCGAGTTAAACTCCGTCTCGATCCCCTCGATTCCTGGCGAGGCTGCCCCACCCGCCACCGGCGCACGCAGACGCGACTGCAAGTCCGCAATCAACCGATCACGCTCACTCAGGCCCGCCTGCAACTCCGCCACCTGCCCCGCATCAGGCCTCGTGCCCAACTCCGATTCCAAGCTCGTCACTCGCTCGCTCAACGCCACATTACGACTACGCAACTCCGTGTTCTCTCGACGATAGTTCTGATTGTCCGTGTAAAGCGCGTTCTGACATCCCGTCAGCCCCGCCACGAGTGCCAACCCGACCAAACCGATACGCGACATCCATGTCCGAGACATACACTCACCTCCGTGAAGAATTTTCAATTTTTCGGAACGTCTACGATGCTAAATCGTCCAACGCCCCCGTCAAGCCTGCCCGATAGAATCTCAGGTGGGACATTTTTTCACGTGCTGTGTACGATGCTGGATTGCACCTTTGACAGTGATATCATCTGTTAAATCTCTCGACCCAAGGAGCACTCGTCCCATGCGTAAGCACCCGTTGATCACCGCCGCCATGCTCGGCCTCTTCGCTATCCCCATCGCTCGCGTCTACTCAGACGGCTGCGCGACCACTGGAGCCTGCGCCGACAAGCCCGCTGATGGAACCACCGCCGCAGCAACCTGCGAGGGCACCCCCTGCGCGGAAACCGCGGCCAAAGACGCCGAAGCCAAGAAAGATGAGGCATGCACCGACTGCGCCTGTGACTCCAAATCCGACGAAACAAAGAAGGCAGAAGAGCCCAAAATCGCCTACACCGCATTCGGCGATCCCGTCAAACTCACCGACGCCGACAACATCGACGCAGCCAAGGTCCTCGCCGACGTCTCTGCCTACGAAGGCAAGTTCGTCCGGCTCGTTGGCGAAGTTAAGAGCGTCTGCACCTCCAAAGGTTGCTGGCTCAAAATGACCAGCCCAGGATCCGAACATTCAATCTTCGTAAAGTTCACCTGCCCAGTCGATGGAAAACTCATCCCGCAGGAAGCCATCGGCAAACCTGTCATCATCGAAGGCAAACTCACCATCAATACCTACAGCGAAGACGACGCTCGTCACTACGCCGCCGAAGAAGGTAAGAGCGCCGAGGAAATCATGAAGATCGTCGGCGAACAAAAGGTCCTCGAATTGGAAGGCCCTAGCGCGCTGATCGCACTCTGATCAATTCGCTCTCCATCAAAGGGAATCGCCCGTCTGCCTTATGCCTCAGCCCGAGTTGGTCTGTTCACTCCGTCGGGCTCGATGGAACAAATGGGTTTGGCCTTCCGAGCGGTGATCTCGCTCTGCGATCCAACTGGCATTTACAGACGTTTGGGAGAACGGGATCGCTTCAGAAGAATTGGGATCGATACAGAAGATTCGTTGTCTTACTCGACGTCAACCCAAATCAAACTACACATCCACACGAATCGCGATGACACAAACCGCACATCACCCAGCCCTTCCGCTCCTGAAAGACAAATTCCCCGGCGTCGGCCTGCGGGCGGGCGAGTTTCGCGGGATGGTCACGCTCCTCGTCCCGCGCGAACATCTCATCGAGGTCGCTCGCTTCCTCCGCGATGAACCAAGACTGAAGTTCGACATGCTCGTCGATCTCCTCACCATCGACTACCTCGGCTATCCCGGTGCGACCGACCGATTCGGTGTCGTTTACCTGCTGGCGAGCACATCACTGAACCACCGCCTCACACTCAAGGTCATGCTCCAACCCAACGGAGAGGCCGCTCCGACAAGCCCGATCCGCGACGAAGAAGCCATCGCAAAAGGCGATCCCGGGCTTAAGGTCCCAAGCGTCTACCCGATCTGGCCCGCCGCAGATTGGCTCGAACGCGAGCAGTACGACCTCATGGGAATCCTCTTCACCGGACACCCCGACCTCCGACGACTGATGACCTGGAACGGATTCGGCAGCCACCCCCTTCGCAAGAATTACCCCGTCCGAGGCCTCGGCGAACGTGAAGACTATAAAGTCGTCACGCGCGACAGCGCCTAACCCTTCACCTGCAACCCAGCGAACGATCCGCTTGAGTTTCAAAATGCATGATTTCACCGGCTGATCCATACACTCGTCGGCCATGTCGGATTCAACGACTGGATGCAGCCTCACTCGATGTTATCGGCCCCGGATTCTCGCCCGATCGGACTAACGTAACTGACATCCAATGTGTCTAACCGGATGAACGTGGTGGATGAGTCTGACGATTTGCCGCTGGTTCGTCGCGCCGTCGCGGGCGAGCGGGAGGCATTCGACGGACTGATCCATCGGCACGTTCGGCAGGCAACGGCGGTCAGCGTTCGCCTGCTCGGCAACCGCGCCGATGCCGCCGAGGTCGTGCAGGACGCATTCCTCAAGGCATGGCAGAGCATCGACACATTGCAAAGGCCCGAAGCCTTTGTCGGTTGGCTCATGCGGATCGTCTCCAACCTCTCGCTCAACAAGCGAAGGTCACGGGGCCTCCGCAAAACCACCACTCTCGACCATGATGACGCTCCGCTGACCGACAACTTCACCGCCCGCACCATCGGCGGCGATGCCATCACGTCCGAAGGCGTCGACCCCGAACGGACGGCCATCGGAAAGGAACTCGGTGCTTCCCTCGAACGCGCCCTCGATCAACTCCCAGAGCGACAACGACTCGCCATCCTCCTCTTTGCCGTCCAAGGTCTGCCGCAAAAGGACGTTGCTGAGTCTCTCGGATGCTCTGTCGAAGCCGTCAAGTGGCACGTCTTCCAGGGCCGAAAAAAACTTAAGGAACTCCTCGGAGATTTCATCGCCGACCAATAGAACAAACCAGAGAATGCCACACGCAGTCTACCCAAACCCAGAAACACGAAACCCAAAGCGATCCACACCAACATGCTGAGCGAACACGACGAGTTTCTGATCTCTCAACTGGCCGACGGCTCCATCGAGCCCGCCGACCGGCGTCGCACCGACGCCCTGCTCTCCGATCCCACCACCGCAGACCACGCCACACGACTCCTCGCATCCTATCGCTCGCTCAACCGGCTCCTTCTCGCCTCCCGCATCGATCCCAATCAACTCCCCAAAAACGCTGCCGAGCTCCCTTACGCGTCCGACATCATCGATCACATCGACGACGCCTCCGCACGCTCCATCCGCATCAATACCACCTCACAGTCCTGGTTCGGTCGCAACGTCCGCCTCATCGCATCCGCGGCCGCTGTCGTCGCTCTACTCATCGTCGGCTCGATTCTTCTCAATCAAAATCGCTCCGACATCCTTGCACCCGTCGCGCAACAATCGCATACCACTCTCAACCCAGCCAACGATCCGAATACAGAAACCACATCCCCCGACGGTTTCACCCTCGCCGTCTCCGCTCCAACCATCGACCGGTCCGCCGACATCGTCATCCGTGTCCAGCTCGACGAGCCGCTCGATCTCTCTCCCGAGCGCACCGCCCAGCTCTACCTCGAACCCGACCCACTCAGGCAACATCTTCTCATCGGTTCCCCACTCATCATCTCCCGCTAAACTCTCATCATCATGCCACCCTTCCCCAAGCAAACACCACATTCACCTCATCCCCACCCACGCGCGATCTCTTCGAACATCGCACGTGCGACATTCGCCATCACCTTCGCGCTTTCTGCAACCCTCGCCTGCACGCAGATCACCCTAGCAAATCACTCCACCATCCAACCTTCGACCGAGGGCCGCGCGATCTCACAGTCAACCGAGCAACCAACCACCTCACCCGCATCCGAATCCGCCGCAGGCGCGCTTATTCACGAGCAGCTCGATCGACCGATCGATCTCAACTTCGTCCGCACGCCGCTGCCTGATGTCCTGGCTCAAATCGAGGACAAAACCGGTATCCCGCTCCGCGCCAGGCCACGCGTCTGGGAAACACTTCCCTACGGTCGACTCACCCCACTCTCCGCCGAGATCAAACGTGCCCCGCTGCGCGACGCGCTCGATGCCCTTGTCGCTCCGCTCGGACTTCAAATCATCGTCACGGAAGAAGCTGTTGAAATCGCGCCGATCCCCGCCTTCGATCGCCTCGGTCGTCGCGCCACCGTCGAAGAACTATCCACCATCGCTTCGCTCCGTGCGAACCCGCTTCCTTCTTCGAATGAATCGGCCTCGCAGACGCTAGGATCGCTCCTCGATCGAATCGATGCCACCCTCAAGTCCGCCGGAAGTCTCACACTCGAACGCCGCACCATCGAAGATCTCTCGCTCGATCTTCCGCCGTCGCCGCGCGATTCAACACTCTACGACGCACTCGAACTGTTGGCTGGTCAATCCCAGCTCACATGGCATCCATGGGGGCGCAGTCTCATCATCACCACCAAGAAGCAACTCAATCTCCAACGCATCGAACGCACCATCAGCGTGCGATATGACGGCGTCGACCTTACGCAGGTACTCGCCGATCTCGCCCGACAGAGCGGTCTCGATTTCGCCATCGAGCCCGGCGCGATCCAACGCGTTCCGCCCGACTTCCGCAGCTTCCGACTCATCAC
Organism: Planctomycetaceae bacterium; assembly: GCA_027487775.1. GTDB lineage: Bacteria > Planctomycetota > Phycisphaerae > Tepidisphaerales > Tepidisphaeraceae > JAIYCY01. The sequence continues at coordinate 19,750 of JAIYCY010000019.1, read as the reverse complement.
CACAGACGCAACCATCCGACAAACGCTCGAGTCACTCTCCGCCTTCACCGGACTCGGATACGTCGTCACCAATGACGGCATCTATGTCTGGAACAACAGCCCAACACCCGCCACCGATGTCGCCCCACGCAACGCCGGTCGCATTCTCGCCAGTTACGATCTGGGTAATGGCATCAGCCTTCTGCTTCGCGACGATCAACTTCCGGAGCACGTCCGCGAAAAGCTCGAGCAACATCTGCAAGAGGCGATCCGACGCATCGAAGCAAGCAGCACGACCACGCCGTGATGTTTCTCAGAGACATCACGACAAGATCCCTTCGCGCGGCAGGCATCATTCGATCGGCTTGAGCATCGGAATGAATTTTCCGAATCGCTCATCGAGAAACGACTTGAGTTCCGCATGTGATCCGTCGAAGGCCCCGAGCCTGAGCCCCACCAGCGCGAGCAATCGCGCCATCGACCACCAATCGCCCAGATGCACATGCTCCGCCGCGATTCTGCCGGCGGAAGCGTCCATGTTGTGATAGCAACCCAGCGGCACACACACCGCAGCCGTGATGTAACCGTACGCGTCAAAGACCGTGCCCTCGCACGTCCCGCCAGGCATCAACGCACGCTGAAACCCAAACGTCGCATCCCGCTTCGCCTCTTCCTCCGCCGTCACGCGAAGGAATCGGCCGAATGCGCTATTGAAAACACTCGTCCGATCGCCCACACGCAGCACCACGCCTTCGCCCTGCCTTGCCACAGGCTGCTCGGCGGAACACTCGATGCTGATGATGCGGTCGCTTGCGCGGAGCAACTTTCCATCCCGCACCGCTGCGATCGCGCCGACGAATCCCATCTCTTCTCCGCGCGTCAGCAAAAGCGCGACGTCGCCGACCGCCTCTGACTTCTTCGCCGCGCCTCGCGCGCTCGTCTTCGAGGACGCCGGCTTCTTCTTCGCCAGAACATCCGCAGATTCAATTCGCTCCAGCGCCACCAGCGCCGCAGCCACACCCGCCAGATCATCGCACACCCGACTCACCAATCGCCCGCCTTTGATCCGCGCCTCGCCCACATCAAACATCCCAGGCGACTCCGGCGCAACTTCACGCGGAACACGAAACAACCCGCCGATCAAACGCCCCGACTCATCTTCATGATGTGCGATCAACTTCCCGATCACCGGACCCTCAGGCGTAAAAAATCGAACACGAGAAGTCGCCGCGAATTTCCCCATCACTCCACCGCGAAAATCCGCCTCCAACGTCTTCGGACTCGTCATCCGCCTGGCGACATACCCCGGATGATCCCCATGCGCCACCATCACCAAACGCGCACGCTTTCCTGCCGCACCAGATCGCACGATCAGCAGATTTCCGAATCGGTCGGCCTGCACCTTCAAATATGGTCGCTGACTCACCCACTTACGCACGTAAGCAACGACCGATCCCTCAAGGAACGGCGCGGTTGGCAATGAGGTCAGCTCGAGCAATGTCTTCATCGCATCGCTCGGCGGGAGTTTTGACTTGATCTTCGTACTTGTTTTCATGTCGGTAGCAGGTTGATTGCACGATACTCATAACCAGACGCATACAGCAGCACGCTACTCATAAGCCAAAACGCCGCAGCCAGCGCTTCCCCGACGATCAAACCAATAAACGCGGGCCGCGCCGACTCCATGACTCTTGCTCCGCCCAGCTTCAGCAAAATCACCTTGATCATCCATCCAAGCATGATGCTGAACCAAACCCGTTGCAACGGATACGTGTACATCAGCAGGAAGCCGACCGGATGCAATGGCCAACCCGCAAATCGCAACCGAAGCGACGCCAACACCAACAGAATTCCCGCGCCGAATGCCACATGGACCGGCATGCTGTGATTCACATTCGGCCCGCCTTCACTTAAGTAAACACGAACACGATCAAAGATGATGTTCACCGATCCATCAATTCCCCACGAGTTCACCAGCTGAGGCGAAGGATGCGCCGCCTGCGTATCTGCAAAGTTGTATTCCATCAGCAGCGTGCTCGCACCAGAAATCACAAATGCTGCCACCAGTGCCACAATGATTGCCCCCAGCAATTTCGGCAAATGACGCTTCATTGCGGGCTCGATCGATGTCTCCCCAACGCGAAGCGCATGCCCGGCAAATGGTGTGAGTGACTCACGCAAGTCGTGCGATTGAACTTGCTGAATCCAAGCTGCCGAAAAAATGGATGTCGCTCCCGCATTCTTGAGCGGAAGAATCCATTCCAGCACGCGGGTCGGCGCGAACTTCAACTGCACAAACGGCATACCCGTCTCCGCCACGACACGGTAGATGATGAGCAATCCGAGCAACATCACCGCCACCACCAAAATCGACACCCACCACACCGCTCCGACCGCCATCAACCACGCGACCAAGAGACCAAAACAGCCCACAAACATCCAACCGGCAGTTCGATAGCTCAGAAAATCCCCCGCAGGCTCGTCCGGCCTCCGACCACGAAACATCTGCCCGATCACCATTTTCATATGGTGCCGCCCGACAAACAGAATCATCAGCCCGAAAGTCAACGCTGCCCCGATCGACTGATCGACGCGCATGGGTTCAGTCAACTCCAATTGCCTCCCCCGAAGAAACATGATCACGATCTGTAAAAGCAGAACGAACACCCACAGACTCAGCGAGACCTTGCTCTGCACAAAGAACAAAATGCCGATGATGCAAAAGTAAATCTGCGACTGCTTCACGTACCACTCAACCATCGAGATCGGAGGCTCGGTGAGGGTCGATTCAAGATTGAATCCGAGCGGTATCGCTGGCAACGTCTTTGGGAAGTAAACCGAAAGACCGTTGACCAGATGAATCAGAAACACCGATGACGCTGCGAGCCAGAAAAGGCGCGAACCCAGTAAGTCATTGAGCCATCGACCTGGCTTCGGCTCATCGATCAGTTCCTTATAAACACTTGCCAGCGGAAACGACAATCGCTCGTTGTCGGTCCATTGCCGATGCACGAGCAACACCATTGAAAGAATCGCACCAAAGAGCGCCGCAGCAAAAATCCCCCACGTGATCGCGGGCGTGATCCAACTCGACCATGGAACTGCGCCTACGAAGTCTCCCAGACCGTCTTTCGTGCCGACTGTCCGCTGAAAATAGTCGGCCACCACCGGCTCTCGACCACGCGATTCAGGATCCGCTGACTCAAAGCTCGGGAACAGCCAATCTGGCAAACCCGCCTGCCTCAACAGATTCGCATTGCTCGGATCCGAAGCCTTGACATGAATACCCACCAGACCGGCAGGCACGTATCGCATGAAGCCACTCGCGGGCACCGCGCAGCTCACCATCGTCATGGCCATGGCTACCGCGAGTTCGCCTCGTGATAACGCAAATCTCGGCGCCAACCGGCGAAGGGGAGCATTGATCCCCACAACCAGAACGATCGTCAGCAACACCAACCCGACCGGCAAAAAGTTGCCGACAAAAAACGTGTTTGCCAATGCAAAGTCATTGAACGGCGTCAGACCGCACACGATCAGCACGCCAAGCAAACCGACCGCGATCGATCGAAGGCTCACAAATCGCAGATCTCTGACGCTTAGCCCCGGCACTTCTTCAGAGTGGTCCAGATCCGATTTCAAAGGGGCACGTCGGCCGCGATCAACCGCGTCTGAATGATCGACTGATCGCTCCACTGAATGACCTCTCGCTTGTGTGACCTCTCGTGCAGCTTGCGAGTGTCAAAGTCCCCAAGGCTCGCGCCCGTCGGTCAGTACGTCCGCGCCGTTCTCCGTCACCGCTATCGTGTGCTCGAAATGACATGCGGGCTTGCCGTCGGCGGTCACCACCGTCCACTCGTCGGCCAGCACCTTCACTTCACGCCGCCCGGTCACCACCATCGGCTCCACCGCGAACGTCATCCCCGGACGAAGCTTGAAGTCATATCGAAGCTGCTCACCGTTCACGAAGTTGGCGACCTTGGGGTCTTCGTGCATCGATCGACCCACGCCATGTCCCACAAACTCACGGACAACCTCGAACTGCTGCGCTTCGACGAGATTCTGCATTTGCCGTGCAATGTCCGACCACTTCACACCCGGTCGAATCTGACGAATCGCAAGTTCCAGCGCTTCCTTCGTCACATCGAGCAGTTGCGTGTTGCGCGAAGAAATTGCACCAACCGGAACCGTCACCGCCGTGTCGGCACAATAGCCCTCATACTGCAATGCCATGTCAAGGGTGACGATGTCGCCCTCGCGGAGCGCTCGGTGATCGGGAATGCCGTGAACGACAGCCTCGTTGACGCTGATGCACGTCTCGGCGGGATAACCTTCGCCCGGCTTGTAGGTCGGATAATTCTTGCTCGTCGCGATCGCGCCGACGCGGGCGAGTTCCACCCGCGCGATCTCGTTGAGTTCCGCTGTCGTCACGCCCACGCGGACAGAAGCCTTCATCTTTTGCAAAATGTCGTAGGCAATACGACCCGCCTGCCGCATCATCTCGATCTCACGCCGGGATTTGAGGATGACGGGCATGCGCTACAGTTTCAGTGAGACGTTCAACCCTGATTCCGATTCCATCCACAGACATTCCCAGCATCAGCCGTTCCGACCGCGAATACGTCCGCCTTCGCTGCCAAGGAATCCGCCGTAGTTGCGCATCATCAGATTCGCTTCGATGCGCTGGACCATGTCGAGCGCCACGCTGATGACGATCAGCAATCCCGTTCCACCTAGGAAGCTGGTGATGGTCATCGGGATGTTCATCGCGTTGCTGATCACGGTTGGCAGGACTGCAATCAGACACAAGAAGCCCGCACCAACGAACGTGATCCGACGCATCACGCCCTGAAGATAGTCCGCCGTACGCGGTCCCGGCCGAATCCCCGGGATGAAGCTGCCGTAATCCTTGAGCTGATTGGAAATTTCCTTCGGATTGAACTGGACCGTTGTCCAGAAGTAGGCAAAGAAATAAATCAGCGCGATTTCCGTCAACGCAAAGAGCAGATTCCCGTAGGCGAACTGACCGCTGAGCCAACTCATGGCCTGGTTGAATCCGCTCGACGTCGCGCCGCCTGCCGGAGCACTTGCGGTCTTCAACGCATCGAATACCACGCCCGGAAACAGCATCAACGACTGTGCGAAGATAACCGGCATCACACCGCCGTGATTCACTCGCAACGGGAGGAACTGCTTCTGCCCGCCGTACACGCGACGACCGCGCGAGAACTTCTGTTGCTGAATCGGAATGCGTCTCTGTGCCTGCGTAATCAGGATCGCAAAGCCGGTCACCAGCAGGAACGAACAGATCAAGAAGATGATGTCGCCAGTCGTCATGCCCGCATCGGGCCCCGAGCCGAACATCTGCACGACCTGACCTATCGTCGGCACCAGCTGACTCAGGATACCCGCCATGATCAGCAGCGAGATTCCGTTTCCAAGGCCGTACTCATCGATCTGCTCGCCGAGCCACATCAAGAAAAGTGAGCCGGTCACCAGAATCGTTAAGCTGGTAAACCACCAGAGCGTCGTGCCTGCAAACGTGCCGTAGACGTAACCCTGACCCTGGATCGTCGCCAGCCACATCCAGCCCTGAACGATCGCAAGACCCACCGTCGCGTAGCGGCTCCACTCTTGAATCTTTCGCCGCCCCGACTCACCCTCTTTCTGAAGCTTCTCGAGCGTCGGCACGACGGTCGTCAATAGCTGAAAGATGATCGACGCCGAAATGTACGGCATCAATCCAAGGCCGAAGATCGTCGACTGACTGATACTCCCGCCGGAGAAGATCGACACATAGCTCGCAAGACGACTTGCGGCCGAGCCTTCCTCCTGCATGTTCTTCATCGCTTCGATGTAGCCCGCCTGATCGACACCGGGAAGCGGAATCGAAAATCCGATCCGGTAAATCGCCAGCAGGAAAAGCGTGAAGAGGATCTTCTTCCGCAGATCGGCAACTTTGAAAACGTTGATGAAAGTCTTGAACATGCTTCGATGACTCGAGGCTAAAGATTGTCTTGGTCTCTTGATCGATCCAACAGGACTCGCTCACAGCCGATCATTCACGATCGTGAATTTGCCAGACTGCTGACCTCGGCTTTCACGAGCATACGCAATTGCCGAAAACTTACACGTCCGCAGCCCACTCTTTTTGTTTTGCTCTTCGTGAATCCGCTTCGCATCAAGACAGCCGGGCAAAGCTCCGAGATGCCTTGTCTCAGTGCCCTGCCCGGGTTCGATTTCCTTCAAGATTCACGAGTTCGAATCAGATTCAAATCTCAACGCAATGATGCTGAACACACTCAAACCGTGATCCACGTCATCTGGTCGACGCGATGCGATCGACCGACCCGCAAGACAAGATCACGCCAACCGACGTTCACTTCTTCGCCGGTTCACGCTTCTCGAACTTCTTCTTCGGCTTCGGGAACTCAAAAGGCTTGCCCTCGTCGTTTTGAGCCGATCCGCCCGCCTTGGTGACGGCATCGTGGGCAGTCTTGCTGTACCAGCCAGCCTGCACCGTGAGCTTCTTCTTCAACTCGCCGAATGCCAGGATCTTAACCGGGAGCTTCAGATCAGGGATCAGGCCCTTCTCATGAAGCGCCGTCGCATCGATCGTCGTGCCGGCATCGAAATGCGCTTCGAGGTCGGCGAGGTTGACGACGTGAAACCGATTGGCAAAGAGGAAGTTGCTGAATCCACGCTTGGGGAAGCGGCGATACACTTCCGTCTGACCACCTTCGTAGCCACGACGGATGTATGTGCCGACGCGGGCCTTGGAACCCTTGGTGCCTCGACCGGCGGTCTTTCCCTTGCCGCTGGAATCGCCTCGCCCTTTACGCTTGGAACGCTTGTGGGCACCTGCAAGCGCGGTAATCGTGTGAATGCTGCTCATGTTGATCTCGCTCTTCGGTCTCTTTACCGATTCGTACGTTGAACTCGCTGCCAAACTTCAACAGCGAATCCTCACGTCGATCGCTGCTACTAATCTCAAACAACTCGCAATCAAAGGCCCGGCATCAAACCTACGACTTCACTTCCCGGGCATCACCATCTTCGTCGACTCGATCCTCACGACTGACAATCAAATCTTGCCGGCTTTCTCGGCCAGCTGAACCTTTCGCGAGCCGGACACGTGCTCCGCCGAGCGAAGTCGGCTGAGCGCGTCGATGGTCGCCTTTGCGAGGTTCTTCGGGCTGGTCGAGCCATACGCCTTGCTCAGGATGTCGGTCACGCCCGCAAGCTCAAGCATCGCACGCACGCTCTTGCCCGCCGTCACGCCCGTACCCGGACGGGCCGGAACCAGCGTCACAGCGCTCGACCCCGTCTTGCCCTTGGTCAGGTGTGGGATCGTCGTACCGACCAGCGGAACTTTCACCAGCGAACGACGCGCTTCCTTGGTCGCCTTCTCAACGGCCTGCGGAACCTCATTCGCCTTGCCGTAACCGATGCCAACCTGACCCTTGCGATCGCCTGCAACGACCAGAGCGCCGAAGCTGAACGTTCGACCACCCTTGACCACCTTCGAGCATCGATAGATTCGGATGACGGACGACTCAAAGCCGCTCTCGTCAGCGCCGCGATCATCGCGACGCTGGCCGCGACCACGTCCGCCACCGCGACCATCACGACCGCCCTCGCGACCTCCATCACGTCCGCCTCGCCCACGCTCACCTGCGGCAGGCGCTTCAGTCGAAACGCCCTCCACAGCTGGGGCGGATACGGTCGCGTCGGCCGCAGCCTCAGGAGCATCGGCGGGGGCAGGAGTCGGTTCGGTGTTCTCTTGGCTCATGTTTTCAATCTCTGTTGCGTGATTCGTTACTCAATTCACTTCTTCACTTCTTCACTTCTTCACTTCTTCACTTCTTCACTTCTTCACTTCTTCACTTCTTCACTTCTTCACTTCTGCATTCGAGCGGCGATTCTTCGCACTCGCCAAATCACTAATACAAGTCTATTCAAAGCTCAATCCCACATCCGGTCTCAACCGGCTTCATTCAGTTTAAAATTGCAGGCCCGCCTCACGGGCGGCATCCGCCAGGGCCTTCACACGACCATGATACACTCGACCGTTACGGTCGAACGCGACCTTCGAAACGCCCGCGGACTTCGCTCGGCTGGCGATCGAAGCACCAACCGCCTTCGCCGCCGCGACGTTCCCGCCGTGCTTCAGGCCAAGCTCCTTCTCCGCACTCGATGCCGATACCAGCGTCCGACCGGCCATGTCGTCGATCACCTGAGCATAAATGTGCTTCTCAGAACGATAGACAGACAAGCGCGGACGATCACTCGTGCCGTTCAGCGTCTTGCGAATCCCATACTTGCGGCGAAGCAGTCGCTTGGCCTTACCTTGTTGCTTATCCGACATCTCTCATCAACCTTTCATGCCGCCGGCTACTGTTCGGCTGGCCTGTTGAACCGGGCACTCGCCCGCGGGCTTTCACCCGAAACGTCCCATCTCCAAGTTTCCATTTCTCCACAATCCGATCCGACTCACGCAACCCGTTCTGAATGACTCTGCTCAGGCGGCACGTACGACTGCCAGACTGAACACAAAGCCGACATGAACTCCTAACACATCGTTCTTACTTCGAGCCAGCGCCCGCGAACGCCTTACCGGGCTTGATCTTGACGGCTTCGCCTTCATAGCGAATGCCCTTGCCTTTGTACGGCTCGGGCTTGCGAACCTTGCGAACGTCAGACGCGAACGCGCCGACCGCCTGCTTGTCGGAACCGCTGATCACAATCCTGTTAGCCACATCACCACCGCCGGGCTGGACGGCGACCGTCAGGTTGCTCGGAACGGCCTTGGTGATCTGATTGGCAAAACCAACGCTCAGAACAAGATTCTTGCCCTTCAGCTCGGCCTTGTAACCAACGCCACGCATCTCGAGCGTCTTGGTATAGCCGGCAGTCACGCCGACCATCATGTTGCTGAGCAAACGCCAAGTCGTGCCATGCAACGCACGCGCCAGACGCTCTTCGCTGCGGCGATTCACGATCAATTCCGAACCTTCGAGTTTCACCTCGATCAACGGATGAACCGCAAGCGCGAGCTTGCCCTGCTTGCCTTCAACGTTCACGTTCTGCCCGCTGATGCTGACCTTTGCACCGGCGATCAGCGGAAGGGGTTTTTTAGCGATTCGACTCATGTTGCACTCTTCTTTTGTTTCGCGTTCCTAAACCAACATCCACTCACTCGTCGTTCCTGACATCTGCACTACCGACGGCATTCTTCCAGCAGCCTGTCTCGCTCATCGATCAGCCGATCAATCAGCTGATTAGATCACGCGGGCAGATTTAGTTGACAACACACAACAACTCACCGCCAACGTTGGCTTCGCGGGCACGACGATCACTCATCACGCCCTTGCTCGTCGACACCACCGCAATGCCCAGGCCGTTCATCACATTCGGAAGCGCCTCAACAGGCTTGTAGATTCGTCGACCGGGCTTGCTGATACGCACGATCTCATGGATCACCTTGTCGCCGTCGAGGGCATACCGGAGACGAATGCGGATCAGGCCCTGACGACCGTCTTCGACCAAGTCGAATCCGTCGATGTAGCCTTCGTCCGAAAGAACCTGCGCGATCCCGCGGCAGATCTTGCTGTTCAGCACGTTCACCGTCTTACGGCCGGTGCGATTGGCATTCCGGATCCGGGTGAGCATGTCCGCGATGGGGTCTTGATTGTTCATTGCTTATCGAAAGTAAAAGGTGCCGCTATCCAACTACAAGCCACGTCTCAATTCTGCGTTCTTCAAGTCAAATCAATCCGACTTACCAGCTCGCCTTCTTCAGGCCGGGAATCAATCCCTTGAGCGCCATTTCCCGGAGCATGTGCCGCGAGATACGGAACTTTCGCAACACACCACGCGAACGACCCGACAGCTCACAGCGACGACGACTACGCGTCGGGCTGCTGTCACGAGGAAGCTCCGCGAGGGCGGCATAGTTCTTCTCCGCCTTCAGCTTCTTTCGAAGCTCAGCGTACTTCTTTACGAGGTGCTCTCGCTTCTTCTGTTTCGCAATCCAGGCTTGTGTGCTCATGATGATCTCGGGCGATTGTGTGCAGTGATTCAGGGTCAGTAATTCGGTTTCCGCAACAGGTTTCTGTCATCTCTTATGTTGATCGATTCTTATGTGATCGATTCTTATGCGATCGATGCGCTCTTCGTATCAATCACGCTCTTTCACGTCAGTCTTAAACGGCATGCCGAACTGACGGAGCAGCTCGCGGCCGTGTGAAATCTTGCGGGCGGTCGTCACCATCGTGATGTTCATGCCCTGCTGGAAGGTCACGGTCGCTCCGTCGACTTCAGGGAATACGGTCTGTTCGTTGAATCCGAAGTTGTAGTTGCCGTCCTTATCGAACGCATTCGGGTTCAATCCGCGGAAGTCCTTCACGCGCGGGATGGCGAGCGTGATGAGACGATCAAGAAACTCATACATCCGCTGGCCGCGGAGCGTCACCTTCAGGCCGGTCTCCATGCCCTGGCGAACCTTGAAGTTAGCGACCGCCTTCTTCGCACGGCAGCGAACAGGCTTCTGGCCCGCGATGGCGGTCAGCTCCTGTTCGACGCGGTCGATCTTGGCCTTGCCTTCCCCGCCGGCAGTTGCGAACTTGCCGACGCCCATGCTTATGACGATCTTTTCCAGCTTCGGGACCGCCAGCTTATTCTTAAAGCCGAACTTCTCGCTCAAGGCAGGAATGATCTTCTCGTTGTAGGCGAGCCGAAGACGTGCCGGCGGAATCTCAGATGCGGTCGCGTCCGCAGCAGCGCTCTTCTCAGCGCGGGCGGCCTTGTCCGCCTTGCCAGCAGCCTTCCGGGCGGCGATTTCCTCTTCGCTCGGCTTGCCCTTGTTTTGCTTTTCCTTAGCCATGTTCCAGCTTCACTTTCTGTTTCCGATACTTGCTTTCACTTCTACTTGCTTCCACTTCGACTGACCAATCCCAACAACTGATATCTCCACCAAGACCCGTTCCATCGGGACAATCATCGAACCGTTCGTCACGATGCCTTCTTCGGACGCTTGATCTCGCCCAGGCTCGTTCCGCTCTTGACCGCCACGCGATGCTTCACACCGCTACGATCTTCGAACCGCACCCGAGTGCCCTTACCGGTCGAGGGATCCACCGGCAACACGTTGCTCATGTGAATCGAAGCATTCACCTGCACACGACCGCCCTGTGGATTACGCTGGCTCGGCTTGACGTGCTTGGTGATGCGATTCACGCCTTCAACCACAACACGCTCCTCCTTATGGAGGACCGACAGAACGCGACCGACCTGACCCTTGTCGCGGCCGGTGATCACTTGTACGAGGTCGCCTAATTTGATTCGTGCAGCCATGATGACTCTTGTTGTTAGCTCAAACTGTTGTTAGCTCAAACCTTAATCTTCAACACTTGTAAACACCGTATCCTACCGACGCCGTCATCCCTCAGACCACTTCGCTCGCGAGCGACACGATCTTCAGAAAACCCTTTTCGCGAAGCTCACGCGCTACCGCTCCGAAGATACGGCTACCGACCGGGTCGTTTTCCTTACTGATCACAACGGCGGCATTCTTATCGAATCGGATGTAGCTGCCGTCGGGACGCTTGGTGACCTGCTTGGTCCTCACGATGACACAGCGAACGATCTGACCGTCCTTCACATCGCCGTTGGGCAGCGCCTTCTTGACAACACACATGATGATGTCGCCCACACCGGCAGTCTTGCGGACAAACTTCCCTCGCGGGGTCGAACCGCCAAGAATCTTCATGCACATCGCCTGCTTCGCACCCGTGTTGTCGGCGATGTCGAGATAGGACTGTTGCTGAATCATGACAAATCTTCTTTCAAGGATTCGAACTCAAAAACGTACATCTCTGAGTAAACACTTCACACTTAAGAGATCACACTTCACACCCGATCAGACCTTCAAATCACTCGGCTCGTCCGCCTTCACCGGAGCACCCTGACGCTCCACCACCGCGATCAGGCGATGATGCTTCGTCTTGGAAATCGGCCGGCACTGGGCGATGTCTACCACATCGCCCGCCTGCGCCTGACCCTTCTCATCGTGAACCGCAAGAACAGTCTTGCGATAAAGATACTTGCCATACTTCGGGTGGCGGGTCTGATAGTCCACACGAACCTTCACGGTCTTGTTGGCCTGGGCGCTCTCCACCACTCCGCGAAGGGTGACGAGCTGTGAACGGGCAGGGGTTGATTCAGTCGTTGCCATATTTGCTCTCAATATTCAAATTCCAGTGGTCTCGATCCAGTCGCCCAACTTAGTTGGTCCTGAGTTCAACTTTCTCATTCAAGCCTTGGCGGCCTCTTTCGTCTTTTCGCCGAGGACCGACAGGATCCGAGCGATCTGATGACGCGTCTTTGTGATCTGATGCGGGTTGTCCAGCTTCTGCGTCACCGCCTGGCTCTTGAGGGTAAAGAGCTGACGACGAGTCTCTTCAAGCTCAATGTTCAACGCCTCGATGTTCTTTTCACGAAGGTTTTTGACCAGCTTCTTGCTCATGTTTCGACTCCGAACAACATTCCCTATTCCACTGACTTCACTTCACAGACCAAACATCATCGAGACGGACAACATTGATCTAGCGACAATCAAATCAATCGACAGATAATTCAATCAACAGACACGTCCATCTACTTTCGCTCAAGCAACCGTGTGACGTCTGGAGACGAACCGTGTGCGAACCGGCATCTTGTGGGCCACGCGGGCGAAAGCACGCTTGGCGACCGTCTCACTCACGCCGCTCAGCTCGAACAGCACCGTGCCAGGCTTGACGACTGCGCACCAGAAATCAGGCTCACCCTTACCGCTACCCATTCGCACTTCGAGCGGCTTGGCGGATACAGACTTCTGCGGAAAGACCCGTCGGAAGAGGCGGCCCGAACGGCCGATCGCATGGCTCACGGCCACGCGGGCGGCTTCGAGCGTCTTGGCGGGGATCCAAGCCGATTCGAGCGACTGCAGGCCGTACTCGCCGTATGCAACATAGTTGCCTCGGGTCGCATTGCCCTTCATCTTGCCACGCTGGCTCTTACGAAACTTCACCCGCTTGGGCATCATCGCCATGACACACCTGCTTCTTCTTTAATCAGTCAAACAAATTTCAATTCAACATCACACTTCACAACAACCATCGACTTCGATCGACATCCATCGCCCCCGACCTGGGTCGACTTCAATCAACCATCATCGACGGCCTCGACGAACCGGGCCGCCCGGGCGGACTTCGGTGTCATACACCTGATCGTCATCGCCCTTCATGCCGCGATACACCCAGGTCTTCACGCCGATCGTGCCATAGGTCGTTTTCGCGACCGCGTAGCCGTAATCGACGTCTGCCTGCAGTGTGGTCAGCGGAACGCTGCCCATGGTTGCCTTCTCGCAGCGTGCGATTTCCGCACCGCCGAGTCGACCGCTCAGGCTGATTCGAATGCCCTTCGCGCCAGACTGCATGGTCGCTTCCATTCGCTGCTTCATCACTCGACGGAAGCTGGCTCGACGCTTGAGCTGTTCAGCGATCCCCTCGGCCACCAGTTGGGCGTTGAGATCGGGGTTCTTGATTTCCACGACCTTGATCGGGGCCACTTTACGGTGGATCAGGTCTTCAAGTTTCTCGCGGATCTTGTCCACGTTCTCACCCTTGGGTCCGATGACCAAGCCCGGACGCGCAGTGCGAAGAGTGACAATCACTTCCTCGCGGGTCCGCTCGATCAGGATGTCAGACACCGCGGCCGGCTGAGGGGCACGATTCAGCTCCTGATCGATCAGCGTTCGGACCTGATAATCCTCGATGAGGAACTGTCCGTACGCATGCTTCGGCGCGTACCAACGACTCTTCCAGTCTTCGGTAACACCGACTCGAAACCCAATTGGATTGACCTTTTGACCCATGATGATCTCGATAATCCTGAACGTTAAACCGATCGAACTCGACACTCGAACTTCACAACGAACACACACACAAACCTGAGCACCACCACCCATCACTCGGCGTCTGAACCCTCAGGTGCATCGACGGTGACCACGAGGTGGCTCGTTCGCTTCATGATGCTGTGGGCCTTGCCACGATCCTTCGGCTGAAAGCGCTTCATGACCGCCCCGCCGTCGACGCGAGCTTCGGTGATGACCAGCTCCTCGCGAGTCGGAGCCTCCTGCTCATTGTAGTTGGCGACCGCGCTCTTGATGACCTTGCCGATCATGACTGCGGCTCGCTTCTTGGAGAACTGCAGCACCGCCATCGCGTCGTCGACCTTGCGACCACGGATCATGTCCATGACCAATGCGGCCTTTCGCGGGGCGATGCGGGCGTGTCTGTGAATACTCGTCTTTGCCATTTCAACCTCGAACTTGACCAACCACTTTTTCGATCAATCTCAATTTGCCTCTGTCCAACCGTACCAACCGATTCGAGTCCATTCACTCGATCACGCCGTCTTCGCCTTGGCGGTGTGGCCACGGAACGTGCGGGTCGGCGCAAACTCGCCGAGCTTGTGACCCACCATGTCCTCGACCACGTACACCTTGATGAACTTGTTGCCGTTATGGACTTCGAAGGTGTGACCGACGAATTCCGGCGTAATGGTGCAGGCGCGGGCCCATGTCTTCAGCGGGCTCTTGGCCCGACGCTCGTTCAACTGCGCGACACGCTTGAACAGCTTCTCATCGACGAACGGACCTTTTTTTGCACTTCGGCTCATGGATGCTCACGTGTTGGTGTTCTATCTCTCTTAAACCTCATTCATGGTGTCTTGACCATGAACGAACCAAACGAAACCAAACAATCTTTCAATATCAAACTCACGACGCCTTGACGGTCTGCGGCCGCTGTTGGAACTTGCCCATCTTTCGGCGACGCAGAATGTATTTCTCGGAATGCTTGCCGGGCTTGCGGGTGATCCCACCCTTGGCAGGAACACCCGTCTTGCTCACCGGATGACGACCGCCGTTGGAACGACCTTCACCACCACCCAGCGGGTGATCGATCGGGTTCATCGCCTTGGCACGGGTGTGCGGACGAATGCCACGATGACGATTACGACCCGCCTTGCCCACGCTTTCGTTGATGTGATCAAGGTTGCCAAGCTGCCCGATCGTTGCTCGACAGGCGCTTCGCACGCGGCGAATTTCACCACTCGGAAGTGTGATGACGACGTAATCACCTTCCTTGGATGTCAGCTTCGCAACCATGCCCGCAGAACGCACGAGCTTGCCGCCCTGACCGGGATTCATTTCAACGTTGTGAATGTCCACGCCGGTCGGAATGTTGGCGAGCGGCAACGAACAACCCACTTCGAACGGAGCCGTCGGACCGCTCATCACCTTATCACCGACCTTCAGACCGTTCGGGCAAAGGATGTAGGCCTTTTCGCCGTCCGTGTACTGGATCAATGCGATGAAAACCGTGCGGTTGGGATCGTATTCAACCGCAGTCACGCTTGCTTCAACGCCGTCCTTCTGACGCTTGAAGTCAATGAGGCGATACAACCGCTTGTTGCCACCGCCACGATGCTTGGCCGTGATCACGCCGTGATGGTTGCGACCGGAGGCGCGACGCATGCCAACCGTCAGCGACTTCTCGGGCTCGAACTTGGTAAGGACGGCCTTGTAGTCAATAACGCTACCGTGACGTCGACCGGGCGAGGTGGGCTTGTATTGCTTGATGGGCATGGCTTGGTCTTTTTAAGTGCCAGAGTTTGTTTTTCAGTATCCCGGAACAGAAACCCTACGGTTTAGAACAACTCAATCTTCGAATTCGCATCGAGCTTGACGATGGCCCGCTTGAAATCACTGCGAGACGTCCAGCCGGTCTTGATGCGACGCGGCTTGCCCTTGCGAACAAGCGTGCGCACATCGATCACCTTGACGTTGTAAAGCTTCTCCACGGCAGCCTTGATTTCGGGCTTGCTGGCGGCCAGGTGCACCTTGAACGCGTAGGTGTTCTTTTCATTGGCCAGGGCGGTGGACTTTTCGGTCACCAGCGGCTGGATGATGATTTGCGTTGCGTCGAGCGTGAGTCCCATGATTGGCTCCGAATTCTTTCTAACTGATTCGTTCGTCTGTCGTATTGTTTCAAGGCCGAAGAGCGGCTTGCAGGTCAGGGCAATGAAACGCCCCACGACCAATGGTCGCGGGGCGAAGTGTTATCCCACCAACTTTTTCAATCCGTCCTTCGTCGTAAGCACTTTGCGATTCTTCAGAATTTCCCAGGCGTTCAGTTGGCTCACAGTGGTGACGGTCATGCGATCGATGTTGCGGGCGGCGCGGTACGTCGAATCCGAATGCTCGGGCAGCGCGAGAACGCACGAGCGATCAATGCCGAGCTTTTCGCAAACGCCTGCCATCAACTTGGTCTTGGGAGCCGCGAGATTCAGGTTGTCAACAACCTTCACCTCGCCGGCGAGCAGCTTGCTGAGCAGCGCGTTCTGACGGGCAAGCCGGCGGGCCTTCAACGGAAAATCGATGCGGTGGTCCTCCGGACGCTTTTGCTTGGCATGACCACCACCCACGCGAACCGGTTGACGGATCGATCCCTGGCGGGCGTTGCCGGTTCCCTTCTGGCGAAACAGCTTGCGGGTGGAACCTTCCACCTCACCGCGGGCCAACGTGCGATGCGTGCCCTGCCGCTGGGCGGTCTCGTAATAGACGATCGCCTGCTTGAGAAGCGCGGCGTTCACCGCTCCACCGAGCGAGGACTCGTCGATCTTGATCGACTCGACCTGCTTGCCTTCCTGATTGTAAACCGGAACTTCGATCATGACTTCACCGTTTCAGCTTCTTGATTCTGCCAAGATTCCAAACTCACGCGTGCCCAATTTGACTGCCCGATCACCATCAACTGCCTGATGCCAGACAGACTCACGAAGCCTTTCGACTTCGCGTCACCAGCACCAGCGAACCATTGGCCCCGGGGAGAGCACCCTTGAGCACCAGTAGGCCGTTTTCTGCGTCAATGCCGACGAGCTTGTGACCGATGCTGGTCACACGATCGCCGCCCATGCGACCCGCCATACGCAGGCCCTTCTTCGGCTTACCGCACTGGCCACGCCAAGTAGCGTGCGACGCGATCGAACCAGGAGAGCGGTGCTTTCGTTCGCAACCGTGCGAAGCGGGCTGACCACCGAAATGGTGCCGCTTCATGACGCCCTGAAAGCCCTTGCCCTTGCTCGTGCCGATCACGTCCACGTGACTCACACCTTCAAACACGCCAACATTCAACGTCTCGCCGACCGTCTTGTCAGCCGATCCCTCAAAGCGAACCTCGCGGAAGGCCCGCTTGGGAGCAGTGCCCGCCTTCGCGGCGTGGCCAATCTCCGCCTGGGTCGTGACCTTGGCTCGGATGTCTTCGAAACCGAGTTGGACTGCGTTGTAGCCGTCTTTGCCGTCGGCGACCTTCAGCTGCGTGACGACGCAGGGGCCAGCCTTGACGAGGGTGACAGGCACCATGACGTCGCCGTCGTAGATGCGGGTCATTCCGACTTTCCGACCGAGAAGGGTCGGGGGCATACCTTGAGTTGTGCTCATATTCATTCAGACAGAGCAGGATTTCGAATCGACCGGCCTTACGCCCGAACGATTCCACCTGATGTCCGCTCCTGTCACGCCAATGCCGATTCTCATCGGCCCGGCTGGCTCTACTTCGAAGCTTTGCTCCGAACAAGCCGACAAAAACTTTAAGTCCGGTCCGTGAAACCCACTCTCGCGGGCCTACGCGTTCTTGGATGAACGCCACGGGTCGGATCAACCATAAACCCTGCCACACGACAGGATTAGGTTTTTTACCACGGAAAGGCCGATCAGGCCTTGATCTTCACATACACACCCGCCGGAACAACAAGGCGGTTCAGCGCTTCGACCGTTCGGGCCGTCGGCTCGAAAATGTCAATCACACGCTTGTACGTTCGCATTTCGAACTGCTCACGGCTCTTCTTATCGATGTGCGGACTACGCAAAACCGTGTACCGCTCGATGCGGGTCGGCAGCGGAATGGGGCCTGAGACACGGGCGTTGGTACGCTTGGCGTGTTCAACAATCTCGCTCGCCGAGGTGTCGAGGGCACGGTGGTCGTAGGCTTCCATCCTGATGCGAATGCGGTCCATGAAGCGTCCTGCAAATCGTTAAAAACCGAAAACAATCCGAAACAACAACCAATTCTCACCCGAATCCTTCACGTCCAGCGCTAGCCAGCCCTAAAAGATTCGAGCCCGATAGACTACAGCCCGGCCCCGCCGTGTCAAGCCGCCCCTCTGGTTTCCACCGAAGATTTTTCAAGTCCCAAGCACAAATCAACCCTCTCAGTTCGATTTCCGCACACTCGCGCACACATCACACCCACCTCATGCACCACATCCCACACGCTCGCGCACAAATCGGCCCAACTTAACACGCCATGCTCGCACCACCCCCGCGCAAAACCACTTCTCGGTCAACTCACACGCATCCCAGACCGCCCCGTCCCAGTTCGCCCATCCCCCTCTTCATCCCGCGAGCGATCCAAGCCAAGCCAGAAATCAAAGCTCGTCCGCACGGCAGCTTCAACCGCGCAACAAACCACCACCCGCGATTCGCGAGCTCATCGGCCTTGTGCTTGTACGTGCCCCCACCTCTGCGATCCAACACCGACAGCGATCGCCGCCGCCAACCACCTTGCGAAATCCTACCGCGGCTTTGCAATAAACCCTGATTTCACAATCCAATCGCCGTTCACAGCCCGACCGTGTTAAATCCGCTGTCCACATACACGTTCTCGCCCGTCACGCCCGAGCTCAGATCGCTCAACAAATAAACCGCCGTCTTGCCCACCTCGTCGGCGTCGATGTTCCTTCGCAATGGGCTCTTCTTCTCAACATGCGTAAACATGTCATCGATCCCGCCCACCGCCATCGCGCTCAGCGTTCGCACCGGACCCGCGCTGATCGTGTTCACACGAACCTTCTTCTCACCCAACTCAAACGCCAGATAACGGGCCGTCGATTCCAACGCCGCCTTCGCCACTCCCATCACGTTGTATCCCGGAACCACCTTCTCCGAACCCAAATACGTCATCCCAATGATCGATCCGCCGTCCGGCATCAAAGGCAGCGCCGCCCGCGTCAACGCAATCAACGAATACGCACTGATGTCGCACGCCTGCGAGAAAACCTCACGCGGCGTCGACGTAAACTTCCCGATCGCCAGATAATCCTTGTTCGCAAACGCCAGCGAATGCACCAGAAAATCGATCTTGCCGAACTTCTTCTTCGCCTCAGCAAAAAACGCCTCGATCGACGCATCACTCCCCACATCACAAGGCTGCAGCCACGGATCCTTCAGCCCCGCCTGACCCGTCTCCTCCGCCATCTCATCCAGACTCTTCCGCACCCGCCGCTCCATCTTCTCGAGGGGCAGATACCCGAATCCGCACGTCGCCCCCTGTGCCACACAATTCTTTGCAATCGACCACGCAATCGAACGATCGTTGGCGATGTTGAGGATCAATCCCGTCTTACCTGTCAGCAGTCCCATCAAAAGCCTCCGTGTTTGGAACCGAACAAGATTAGCGATCCCCGCCCAAGAGGCAACGCCACCGCGCTTCTCAAGACAATTCACTCCACAACATGCACCAAGAGCTGCTAACATCCTCCGCATGACACCCGCCGGACATGTCGATTCCGCCTTCGGCAACGCCGGCGTTGTCTCCGTCCAACTCGGCAACGGATACAACGACGTCTTCAACGGCCTGACCGTCGATCCACTCGACCGCGTCGTCGT
>JAIYCY010000013.1 GCA_027487775.1 Planctomycetaceae bacterium | reverse complement strand
TCGGAGAGCCTGAACGGAACAAGTCCCCACTCGTGATGGGTGGAGTGTGACAACGCAGATCGCAGGGGTCAAGTTAAAAATGGGAAATGTGTATGGGTCAAAACGTCGCAGCGAGGGAGGATGCGGTGTGGGGGATGGGGTGTAGGGTGCGGGGTGTGGATGAGAGCGTTGATTGAGTTCGAACGACGTTCAACGGCGAACGGTGAAGCAGGTAGGGTCCGGTGTATTCACCGGACCATTTCGTCAGCGACGCAATGACGGTCCGGTGCGTACACCGGACCCTACGCACTGACCTCGGTCCAAATCGTCGATGACTCGAAACCCCTCGATGACGACCCGCAACCGATCGATCTCGACCCACATCCGATCATTTTCTACTTGCCTTTAACCGGTTTCGTGTCGCAGCCGATCGAAACTGCCGTGCATCCGATCAAAATCAACGCGCTTCCGATCGATTTCATGTCGTATTCGATCGAAACTGCCGCGCATCCGATCGATTTCATCTCGCATCCGATCGTTTTCAACTCGCTTTCGATCGTTTTCAACTCGGTTTCGATCGATTCCA
This sequence comes from Planctomycetaceae bacterium, assembly GCA_027487775.1. Taxonomy (GTDB): domain Bacteria; phylum Planctomycetota; class Phycisphaerae; order Tepidisphaerales; family Tepidisphaeraceae; genus JAIYCY01. Next base: position 184,881 of record JAIYCY010000013.1, on the reverse strand, counting down.
ACTCGCTTTCGATCGTCTTCGTGTCGTATTCGATCGAAAACGCCGCGCTTCCGATCGAAAGCACGTCGACTTCGATCGATCTTGAGCTGCCTTCGATCGATTTCGCGCCGAAATCGATCGATCTCGCGCCAACTTCGATCGATCCCGCGCCGACTTCGATCGATCCTGTGCCGATTTTGGTCGGTGGAAACTCAGAAATCTGAGTTGCCCATTCGTCTCCGGCGAAAGCCGTGGCCTCTTCAGTTGTCGGCGTGCCGTTTTTATCGGGGGATGTGAGCGGCGCTTGGATGGGGGGTTTCGTGACTCAAGTTTGAGGGCCGTTGGCCGATGAATGATACACCGTCGGACGGTTGTGTCGGATGGTTGTGTCGGATGGGTGGGTCGTCTGGTGAGGCGGCCGGGCGGCTCAGATCGGCACGATGTGCCGGACGTAGATAGCGGCATCGGAGAACGATGCAGAACGGAAGACCATGAACCGGAACTTTTTCAAATCGAGCGATGCGATCCTCGCGACCGGGTCGAAGCATTTTTCCGCGCTCATCAACGCAACGCCGAACGCCTTCGGACTATCGCCCCAGCAGGCGATGGCGTATGCAACGCTCGATGCTGCGTATCAGACCGCCTACGCGGCGGCCGTCGATCCGGGCACACGCGGCATGCGCACCGTGGCGGGCAAACGATCCGCGCGACGCGCGCTGGTCAAACTCGCGGGGGATTATGCTGCCATCATCAGACACACCGCCGGCATCACCGATCAGCAACTCATCGATCTCGGGCTGAGCGTGCACAAGAAAAACGCCCCCAAACCCGTCCCCACGCTCTCGCCTCTGGTCTTGATCCGAAGCGTCAATGCCAACCAGGTGAACATCGAAATCCTCAATCCGCTCAACGGCAACCGCGCCAAGCCACCGGGTGTGGCTGCCATCGTGCTCTTTAGCCATCTCGGGTCGACCCCGCCGGGCCATCAGACACAAATGCGGTTCGAAGGACTCGCCACACGCAGCAAAGTCGAAGTCGAGTTTCCTGCCAACACCGAGCCGTTCGCGCAGGTGTGGATCAGTGCGACCTATGTCAATCAGCGCGGCAAGGCCGGGCCGGGATCATCGCCCGTCACGACCAACCTCGGCACGTGGGCGGTGCAGCGTGTGGAGGCCGATCTGCCGACCGGAGCCTCGACAGTGGCCACCCAACGCGCGGCATGAGCCAGCGCCTGGCAATCGGCCGCGCAGGCGATGCGCTATTGCACCATGCCCTTGGTCAGACGCATGAAGGCGGTCTCGAGGTTGACCTCCTCTTCTCTAAAGAGCGTGAGCTTGAAGCCGTTCTGCACCAGCAACTGCGCGAGGAAACTGTAGTCGGTCAGGCCTTCACGCAGATTCACGTCGAGCCCGGCGGGGGTTTCTTCGATGGAGGCGACGTCGGGATGTTTGCGCAAGAGGTCGGCGGCGAGCGTGATGTTGCTGGCCAGCCCGATCTGCACGCGCGTGCCGGAGCGGGCCTTCTTCACAATGTCCATCCACGGGCCTGCGTATTTGAGTTCGCCCTGCTCGATGATGCCCACCTTGTTACATAGGTCCTGCAACTCCGGAAGAATGTGCGAACTGATCAGGATCGTCTTGCCCATGCGACGCAGCTCTTTGAGGAGTTCGCGCATTTCGATGCGGGCTCGCGGATCGAGATTGCCCGCCGGCTCGTCGAGCAACAACACCTTGGGATCGTGCAGCAACACGCGGGCGATGCTGAGACGCTGCTTCATGCCGCGGCTCAGGCCGTCGACGGGGGATTCGGCCTTGTAGGCAAGATCGGTGAGCGAGAGCACGTCCGCGACGACCTTTTCGCGCTGGCTGCCGTGGATGTTGTAGGCGGCGGCGAAGAACTCCAGATACTCCTTGACCACCATGTCCTCATACGCGCCGAAATAGTCGGGGACATAGCCGATGAGTGGCCTGATCTTGCGCGATTCATACCCGACCACGAGATCGCAGATGCGGGCCTCACCCCACGTGGGCTGCAAGAGCGTCGCGAGGATCTTGATCGTCGTCGACTTGCCCGCGCCGTTGGGCCCGATGAAGCCGAAGCAGTCGCCTTCGTCGATCTCGAGGTTGAGGTTGGAGAGCGCGACGAGGCTGCCGTAGCGTTTGGTGAGATTGACAGTCTTGATGGCGGCGGGCATCGGTTGAGTCTCTCAGGTGAGTGGTCTGCGGATCGAAGGTCGTCGTCGTGACATCATGGCGAGCAAGAGTCAAGCCTAGTCGCGCAACGGCAGGGCGAATTGGTAAATCACGCGGCCGGCCCCGACGACCGGCGCGCCGTTGACGCGGAAATCAATCGGAAGCGGCTGCTCGTTTGCATGGGCGATGACGAGCAGTTGCCCGTTGCGCAAGACGGATGTCGCATCCAGATCACGGGCGCCCGAACGATGAAGCTCGGCACGCAGCAGGCTGAGGCTGGTGCCCGGCTCCATCGGCGGAAGGCGACCGAAAAGACTCAGCAGCGGAACAGACAGCGGATTGTTCGCGCTGGCATCGCTGTAGTTGCCCTCATGGATCGCGATGCCCGGTCGGACGGGTTCGCGATAGAAAAGCCACTGGCACCAGTCGACAAGCTCGCCAGCGAGGACCTGATCGGCCTGGAGGGTGGATTCCGGGGCGAGTGTGATGCGTTGTCGGGCCTGCGGGTCTTCGGGTGAGAAGAGGGCGGTGATGTCGAGATCGGTCTGGTCGTTCCAGAAGGGGATGTAGAGCAGTTGATCGCGCGTGCCGAGACCGTCAGAGCGAAGCGCGTGCGGGAATGCGATCCAAACGTCGCGCAGATCAACGCCCGTGTTGTTGCGGAGCGTCCCCGTGATAAAAGGCGGGCGCGTGGAACGTCGAGGCGAGCCCTCAATGCGAGGCGGACCCTCAAGACGCGGGCCGACGACATTGGATTCGATCGCGCGGGTGGCGGGATCGCGCTTGGGGCTGGAGATGTTGAGCGGCGCGGTGCCGTTCCAACGCGCCATGAGACGCTTCATCGAACTGCGGTAGGGCACATCAAGCGTCGCGGAGACGGAGTCGGTGGTGTTGGCGGTCGGGCTGACGATGCGCTCGGGGTCGATCTGCACGCGATAATCGAGCGGACGCGGGGTGAGGATGTCCGTGGAGAAGCGGGCGTGGCTCGGAAACGGCAAAAGCTGTGCAGAAACGGCCGGCCCGAGCGAGAGCGTTTGCAGCCCGTCACGCGGCATGTACAGGCCGATCCGACTCGTGATCCGCATCGGGGCCGCATCGGTCAGATCGACGCGAACCACCGAAACGTGTCGCATATCGGCAGGACCACGAAGCACGAGCCGAACAAGACCGAGCGTGAGCAACAACGCCACGACCGCGGCCGCTCCGAAGGCGAACCAGCTCCGGCCCACGCGCTTCTTATGCCGCAAATAAAGATACAGACCCGGCCCCGCGACGATCCAATAGCCCGCGAAAAATAGCAGCGCAAGCCCGACCAGCGCCGTCGATCGCGAACGCAAACTCATCCCTTCCAGAAGACTCGCGCCGAAATCAGTCCCGCCTGTCGATGCGCCCCAACGACCACGCTCGACTACGGACGCATCCTCGATCGGTTGAGGCCAGAAGTTGAGCGGATCGCCACTACGCGTCGCGCCCAGCAGCACGGGCCACACGCCAAACCAGCCGTAGGTGGCGCGGCGAAACGCGCTCAGATCGGATGCGACCCAACTCACCGTGCCATGACCGAACGCCTTTCGCGCGAGCCAAGGCGAACGATCTTCGACCGACTCCGAATCAGATGCCACAGATGCCTCGGGATTTGCAGGATCAGACGCCGAGCGACTCCAGAAGATCGGAATCTCCTCCCACGCGCCGGTTCGAAGCGCCGCACGCGCGAAACGCGGCGCGAGATCCATGCGATCCCACGGATTGGGCAAACGACGGCTCGCTGCCCCCGCCGAGGAATCCTCGCGCGCAAAAGGACGCCTGGTGGCGAGGCTGAGGAGCGGATCGAAGTCGGCCTTGGCTTCGATGGCGCGAATGTCAACGGGCAACAGATCGCCGAAACCGGAGAGGAGTTGCCATTGTGAAGGCGTGCTGACGAGCAGATGCCCGCCCGTGCGCAGCCAGTTGCGCAGGGCGTCGAGTTGGGTCGATCCGCCCGCCGAAAGTTCACGAATATCGCCGTCGAGCCAGACGACATCATCGACCGCGTGATAACCGATGTCGCGATCGGGGAGATCGGCGGGGTTGATGGGCAGAAGAAAGAGGTCCTCGTGCACGCGGAGCAGTCGCGTCTGGTCGGCGTTGGCCGCGGGCCCGACTTCGGCCGTGGGCGGACGCGCGGCGGCGGGGAGCATCAACGCAAACCGCACCGACCGCGCGCGAGATCCTCGTGAAGGATCCAGATTCTGCAACGTCAAACCCGCAACCGAAAGCGTGGCAACCTCTTCGCCGTCCTCCCGATGAAGCGTCACCCGGAGACGACGCGCAAGCTCGTTGGCGGTCGCGCCGTCGGCCGTGTTGGGAAGCCCGCCGGCGACCGGTTCGGGGATGAAGTAGGCGAAGAACTTCTGCTGCAGATTGGCCGTCAGCGTGATGGGCGTCGCGTAGCTGGCGCGATCGCCGTCGGGATCACGTTGTGCGACGCGGATCTCATAAGTGCCCGAAGGCGTGTCGGGGCCGGGCGTGATGTCCACCCGAATCGGCGTCCAGACGCCCGATCGATAAAAGCCGCCAAAACCGACAGACTCGACCCGGCCCACCGTCGACTGCGCGACTGCGAGCGACGGAAAGAACAACATCAACACCAGAAACCAGCGAATGCTTTGCAGGGTCGATCGGCAAACAAATTGTCCCCAACGTCGGCCGTGCATGTCACGGATGGTAATGTCCGACGCGCGCGGGAGAAAGCCCCGGGGATTCGTGTCGTCTCGCGATTTGGGTTGTCAACGGTTGCCACCGTAGTAGGATGACGAAATGGCAAGACAGTCCACCATGAACGTGTCCCTGACGCCCGCGCTTGAGGAGTTTGTGAGATCGAAGGTGCGGTCGGGCGGATATGAGTCGGCCAGTGAAGTGGTGCGAGAGGGGCTTCGCGTCTTGAAGCAACAGGAACAGATCGGATCGGAATTCTGGATGATCGCGAAGGAGAAACTTGCCTTTGCCCGCAAGCAGGTCGAGATGGCGCTTACCGTCGATGGTGAGTCGGCGATGGATGGGTTGATCGCAGAGCTCGGGGCCGGCGGAGAGAAAATCCGGACGGCGAGTCGTCGGACTTCCAAGGTGCGACCCAAATCACATGCCAAGCCTGCGGGCAAGCGTGCGAGATAAGCTATCGGTTGACGGACATCGCAGTCGAGGACGTTCGTGAGATCCTGATTTACTCAGGTCTGTTCAGCACAGCCCGCAGAACGCAAGACGGGTGGCGATCAGGCTGAAGAAGCGATTTGCAGAACTGGTGCGGATGCCGAACCTCGGCCATCAACGTGAAGAGCTGCAGGATGAAAATGCGAGGGTCATCATGGTCAGTGGGCTGCTCGTTCTGTACGACCCGACGCTAAAGCCGTTGACGATCCTGCGCGTGATTCGTTTTTTGCGGTCCGCGCGAAAATATGTTCCGAATTGAGATCACGCCGCCGGGAGCAGGATGTTGAACGTCGTCCCACGTGGTGGGGTCGATTCGACGCGAATCGCTCCGCCGTGACGATCGATGATCTGACGGCAGATGTGCAGGCCCAGGCCGGTGCCCTTGGGCTCGCCGGGCTTGCTTGCGGTCTTGGTCGTAAAGAACGGATCGAAGATACGCTCAAGATGTTCCGGCGCGATGCCCGGCCCGGTGTCGGCGATGCTGATGCGGATCCGATCCTCGTCGTCCGCAGCACGGTCGGCGCGGATCGTGATCGATCCTCCACGTCCACTGCCGTCGCCGATCAGCGCCTGTCTCGCGTTGATCAGCAGATTGAGCAGCACCTGCTCGAGTTGAATCGCGTCCCCTTTGATCTGCAGATCGGGCTTGACCTGCACGCGAAGGGCGATCCCGTCTCGCTGGGGATCGCGGGCGAGCACCGACAGCGTCTCTTCGACCAGCGTCTGTACGCTCACCGCATCCTCATCCGCGTGTCCGCGCACCAGATTCAACAACGCCCCGGAGATTTTGCCCGCCCGCTGCGCGTGCTTCAGACCCTTGTCGAGCGCCTTGCGAATGATCGGATCGTCGAGCTTGCCCGCATCGATCGAACGAAGCCCCATCTGACAATAGCTGGCGATCGGCGTCAGCAGGTTGTTGAACTCATGCGCAATGACGGCGGCGATCGTCCCGACCGTGGCGAGCTTCTGACCCTCCTCCAGGGCACGACGCGCTTCATCAAGCTCCTGCTGTATCCGTGCCAGCGGATCGAGAATCTGCGTCTGAACATCGGACTGCGGGGTGTCAGAATCCATGGTGCATCGTGAGTATCGGCCCGCCCCAGCCGGAAACTGTAAAGGCACGGCCAAACGCGGCCCGGGATGCGGATCGCCGATAAGAGCAGCGACGAGAGGCTTGTTTTGGGTGGACCTGATTTTAGACAGAGCCGAGCATCGGTCGCGGAGGACGACACTTGGATATTGGGGTCGGCGCGCCCTCGGACGCCAGCGCGGGACGTTCTTAAAACGCGTGTCGTGGGTCGATTGGCTTAACAGCTCGCGTGTTTTTCGACCTGTTTTTCCGCGTGGTAGCTGGAGCGGACGAGCGGGCCGCTCTCGACGTGGCGGAGGCCGCGCGATTCGCCGAAGGTCTTCCAGTAGGCGAATTCGTCGGGTGTGACCCAGCGATCAACGGGCAAATGCTTGGCGGTGGGCTGGAGGTATTGGCCGAGCGTCAGGATGTCCACGCCGATGCTGACCAGATCATCGATGACGAGCTCGACGTCGCCTTCCTCTTCGCCGATGCCGAGCATCATGCCGGTCTTGGTGACCAGCCCCGCGTCTTTGCAACGCTTCAGCAGTTCAAGACTACGGCGATACCTAGCCTGCGGGCGAACCTTGTAATAGAGCCGCGGGACGGATTCGATGTTGTGATTGAGAATTTCGGGTCGCTCGTCGATGACAAGCTGCAACGCGTCCCAGTTGCCCTCAAAATCCGGGATCAGCACCTCGACGCTCGTGCCGGGGGATTGCAAACGGATCTGTCGGAGGGTTTCTGCCCAGACGCCTGCGCCTCCGTCGGGGAGCTCATCGCGATTGACGCTCGTGATCACGCAATGCCCGAGCTTCATGAACGCCACCGCCTCGCCCACGCGACGCGGCTCGTCAAGATCAAGCGTCGGTGGACGGCCGGTCTTGATATGACAAAAACCGCACGCACGCGTGCAGACGTCGCCGAGGATCATGAGCGTCGCCGTCCCGCTCGACCAGCATTCGCCGATGTTGGGACATTTCGCGCTCTCGCAGACCGTGTGCAGCTTCTTCTCCGCAACCATCTGCTTGAGCCGCCAATATCCCTCGCCGGCGGGCATCTTCATCTTGAGCCAGGAGGGCTTTCGCCCGAATGTCGACCCGGACGCTGGTGGGGCGTCGGTCGAAATCAATTGGGTCAGCGGAACAGACATGGGCAGACAAATTATAGGCAGACCGGCCCCGCAGGGAAGGGGCACGCGATTCGCCTGATTGACCTCGCCTCAGCTCAACAGCAGCTTTAGATCGTCGGTCGTCAGGTTGCGGATCAGGCTGTTGTCCTCGTTGATGATGGCGTCGGCCAGATCACGTTTGCCGGCCTGCAGTTGCAACACCTTTTCCTCGATCGTGTCGCTGGCGATCAGGCGATAGGCAAAGACCGTTCGCGTCTGACCGATGCGGTGGGCGCGGTCGATCGCCTGGGCTTCGACGGCGGGGTTCCACCACGGATCCAGCAGGAAGACATACTCCGCCGCCGTCAGGTTCAGGCCGATGCCGCCCGCCTTGAGGCTGATGAGAAAGAGCGTGCAATCCGGGTCGTTCTGGAATCGCTCGACGCACGCCTGCCGATCGCGCGTCTGTCCGTCGAGGTATTCATAGTTGAAGCCACGCTCGTCCAATCGTGGCCGCAAAAGCGCGAGCAGGCTCGTGAACTGACTGAACACCAGCGCCTTGCCTCCGCCTTGCTGAATCTCATCGAGTTGCGACAACAGCGTGTCAAACTTCGCGCTCGACTCGGCAGCACGAGACGCATCGAGCAAGCCCGGATGACAGGCCGCCTGCCTGAGACGCAAGAGCGCCTCGAGCACCTGCATCGTCGATCGTCCGTCGTTCTCACGACCAAGCAGCGCCACGCGATAATGCTCCTTCAACTCGTCGTAACGACGACGCTGTTCGTCTTCGAGCTGACAGAAGATCGTCTGCTCCACGCGCGGCGGAAGCTCACGCGCCACCTGCGACTTCGTGCGACGCAAAATGAACGGACGAACCGCCTGCGCAATCAACTGCCGACCGTCGATCGAAGAACCGTCCGCTTCAGAATTCTCGTCGGCCTGCGAATCCCCGGCCCGTGCATCCCCAGACCGTTCATCCTCATACTTTCCGTCAGATGTCGCAACGACCGTGGAAGCTGACGCGCTGGGCTTGCTCGTGGCGCTGGGCTTGCTTGTCGCGCTGGCAGCAGCGATACCATTTTGTGTGCTGCCGTTGCCGATCAGCTTAAACACGCCAGAACTGCCCAGCATGCCCGGATTGAGAAAGTCGAACAGGCTCCACAATTCACCCAGATGGTTTTCCACCGGCGTACCGCTCATCGCCAAACGATGCCGACCTCGCAGCAGACGCACGCTCTTGGCGCTGGCGGTCGAACTGTTCTTGACCGCCTGCGACTCGTCCAGCACGAGGTAATCAAACTCCGTCTCCCGCAGCATCCCCACATCACGACGCAACGTGCCGTAGGTCGTGATGATCAAATCGTATTTCGCAAAACTCTCCGGCGTTCGCGCGCGGTCGATCCCGCTGTGATCCAGCACTCGAAGCTTCGGCGTGAACTTCTTCGCCTCCGCGATCCAGTTAAAGACCAGCGAGCGCGGAACCACCACAAGACTCGTCCGCGGCGTGCCGTCGTCCGCGCGCGTGCGACGCTGATCCAGCAGCGCCAGCACCTGAATCGTCTTCCCCAGACCCATGTCGTCCGCAAGACATCCGCCGAAGTTGAACTTGCGAAGAAACTCAAGCCAGCCCAGGCCTTCACGCTGATAGTCACGCAGCGTGCCTCTGAAATCGCTGCCAGGGTCGACCGCCTCCACGCCCTGAAAGCTGCGAAGCTGCTTCCTCGCGTTGTCAAACACTTCATCCACGCGCGCCTCGGGCAGCGTACGCAGCATCGCATCCAGCACCGCCGTCTGACTGCGGGCAAAACGGATCGCGCCCTCTTCCGACGCCTCGCCCAGCTCCAGCACCGCCGCGTAACGCGCGAGCCATTCGTCCGGAAGCACACCGATCGTACCGTCGTCGAGCACCACCATCCGCTGACCCGAACGTAGCGCCTTCAGCAGCTCCGGCGTCCGCGCCTTCACACCGTCAAACGACAAATTCAGGTCCATGTCGAACCAGTCGATCCCGCTCTTGACGCTCACCGAAAACGCCCCCGCAGCCCGATACAACGTGCCACGCGCCTCCACACGCCAGCCTCGACGATTCAACTCCAGCACCACGCCCGGCAGACGGTCCGATGTGATCGATACCGTCACGCCGTTCCCGTCACGATCCAAGCGGACTTCCTGCCTCATCAATTCATCAAGTCGCTGCGACTCCGAGGTGCGATCACGTCGAATCAACCGCTTGCCAGACGCATCAAAGACCACCGCTCGCGCGTCATGGCTCGACACATGATGTCCCGCATAATCAAACCAAACCTCAAGCGCCAATTGACCCACGCCCGGCTCGTCCTCACGCCGCGGAAAGATCCGCAACTCAGGCTTCGGACTGCCGTCGATCGTGTCTATCCCCAAGGTCGGCGGAAGCTGCAAATAGGGGATCGACGGCAACGCCAGCAGCTCCGAAACCAGCTTGTCACTCTCCGCCGCCGGCACAATCAACTCGTCGTGCCCACGCATCTCCGCCAGCAACGGCCACGCACCCGCCGTATCCAGCCGCGCCACCCGGTTGCCCACGATCGCCCATCCGCTCGGCGTCGCTATGCTCACATCCGCAAGCGATACCGTCTCACCCTCACGCACCAGCGACGCTACAATATGATGACCGTTCGCGTTCTCGTCAGGCCTCACCGACAACGTGAATCGCCACGCCTCCACATCATCCCATTTCACCGGCACAGGCGAAATCTCCCCCGATATCACCACATGACATCGACCCGTCTCCACCATGCGCCGCAAAACCGCATCGATCGTCCAGGGCGGAAGATCCAAAAGCGGCTCGCCCGAAGCTAAAAAGAAGTCCTTGTCCGCACCCACAATCGCACGCGCGATCGCCCGATCCTCCGCGTCCGTCGCATGCACCCACTGCTCGATCGATAACGCAAATCGACGACATTCCCCCCATTTGCCAGCCTTCGTCAGCTTCTGCGTGTACAACCGAATCGCCAGCGCACCGTCGGCCAGACCCTCCGAACGGTCCACGTCGATCCCATACACCACACGACGATCCTCAGGCCATCGCTCCACCAACTCCGCAGGCTCGATCCGTCCACCCACACGCTCGCGAATCTGCTGAAGCTGCATCTGCCACAACGATAAACGCTTGTTCGCCGTCGGCGGACCGTCCATCACCGCCACACGCGGCCCGTCCAACCGCCGCGCCGCGATCTCCAGCACACCGTCGTGGTCCGCCTCCAACAGCGTCGCCCAAACGTGCTGACAAGGCTCGTCCTTGTCCTGAAAATGCGCACACGTACAAGAATACGCCACGCCCCCGCCGTCCCACCTCACCACCACACGGTAACGCTCCGCACCATTCACGTGCGATCGAATCAGACCCGGCTCACACCGGTCCAACTCAACGTGATTGTCCAGAAAATATTCCTTGCCCCGAGAACGAATCTCGAACGCAAAATCGCCTTTAAGCGTATCGAGTGCCGTCATTCCCTCGCCCTGCCTTGTACTCGTCCTTGAACTACACCCACACAAACCGATTCGCCCGAAACAAACCGACCGAAACATCGGCCCGAAAAGTCAGGGTGAGAGGATTTGAACCTCCGGCCTTCTGGACCCAAACCAGACGCTCTAGCCAAGCTGAGCTACACCCTGTCCCGAATCACAAAACCTAACCGAAACAACCCGCGATTGCGACTGCCAAATCAAATCCCCAAAACACACCACCTCGTCCACCCAAAAACCACACCAGCTACACCCAAACCCGTGCCGCCCAACACGCACACGACACCTCTCCAACCAACCGACCAGCCGACTCTTGATCACAGCGTCAATCCCAAGCCGCTCGCCTCCCCAGCAGCACCAATACGCGAAAACAACGACACCGCAAAACATGTTCCCCAGCCGCAGGAATTGTGATACTTTCCACTCATGGTCTTGAGCCTTTCCATTTCCGAAGAGGCCGAAGCAACGCTCACCGCCAAGGCACGCGCAGCAGGCGTCGACCTGCCCACATACGTCGCCAACATCGTTGAAGAAACCGCCAAGCGCCCTCTTTCATTGTCGGAAATCAACGCCAAGACCGCGAACGATTCCCCACCAAGCCGTTTGAACGATGACGAGTTGGCCGACTTCCTGGAAGAAGTAAAACACGAAGTGCGCGCCCAACTGCGATGCAACCCCAAATCGCCATGAAGCCACACGTCGTCTTCGACTGCAATGTCTTCCTGCAAGCACTCCTCGCTCAGCATCCGGATTTTCAAGTCCTCACCCCTCCGCAATTCATTGCGTCCCTTCAATAGGAACGCGCCCTCCCGCATCAACCCATCCCGACGTCCAAATGCCCGTCATGAGTCCGCATCCGACCGTCGCAAGCTTCAACGCGACCGTCGCAGCGTCCGGGACGATCGTCACGGACTTCACCGCGGCCGTGGCAAGCCTCAATCCCCTTGACGCAAGCCTCAAACCTTTTGCCGCAGACCTCGTCCCGGTTGACGCAGACCTCAAACCTCTTGAAGCCGGGTTTACAACAACCGCAGTGAGGTCGAAACCGATCGGTTACGGCCTGCAAACGATCGTTGTAGGTTTGAAATCGCGCGTTTCAGGTTCGGAATCGAACGTTTCAGGTTTGAAAACGATCGTTTCAGGGTCGGAATCGCGCGGTTCAGGTTTGAAAACGATCGCTTTCGGTTCGGAAACGCGCTGTTCAGGTTTGTAAACGATCGATTTCGGTTTGGAAACGATCGTTTCAGGTTTGAAAACGATCGTTTTAAGTTTGAAATCGATCGTTTTCGGGCTGAAGACGGTCGTTGTAGGTGTGAAAAAAAGCGGTTGCGGGCCTCAGCCGGCCGATTTTCGGCCCCAGCGGGCCGATTCTCGGTCCCAGCCGTCCGATGACCGGCCCGAGTGGGCCGTTGGGGGGCGTTATCGGTCGATCGCCATCCTGCGGACCGCCGCAACGCATCGGTGCTCCGGAGGATCGTCTCTGCCCATGCCAGAACGTGTGAGCGAACGCGGGAATGCGAGGGCTGGCGGGCATTGCAGGGGGGTGGGGTATTTCTAAAATCAACAGGCTCGGGTCCGTCGATGGATGGATGCCAGTCCGCCGGTCGTGCGACTTGGGGTCGCGGGTCGGTCGGTCGTTTACGCTCAACAGACTTTTGGAAAGGTCCCGATCAACATGACCGCGCACAACCCCTTCGGATCGATGGCGACGCTCAGCAGCAAAGCCGGCTCGCACACCATCTATAAACTGTCCGCCCTCGGGGATACGTCTCGCCTGCCTTACTCCATCAAAGTCCTCCTCGAATCTCTCGTCCGCAACCACGACAACTTCGTCGTCAGCGATACCGACGTCCAAAACCTCGTCCACTACAACGCCAAATCCCCCGGCACACGCGAAGTGCCTTTCAAAGTCGCCCGCGTCATCCTCCAAGACTTCACCGGCGTGCCCTGCGTCGTCGACCTGGCCGCCATGCGCCATGCCATGAAACTTGCAGGCGGAGACCCACAGAAAATCAACCCGCTCGTCCCGGTCGATCTCGTCATCGACCACAGCGTGCAAGTCGACGAATACGCCAATCCCCTCGCACTGCTCAACAACACCAAGCTCGAGTTTCAACGAAACCTCGAACGATACGAATTCCTGAAGTGGGGCCAAAAGGCGTTCAAAAACTTCGGCGTCGTCCCGCCGGGCCGGGGCATCGTGCATCAGGTCAACCTCGAACACCTGGCGCGCGTCGTCTGGACGAAGGACGGCGTGGCGTATCCGGATTCACTCGTCGGCACCGACAGCCACACCACCATGATCAACGGCCTAGGCGTCGTCGGCTGGGGCGTCGGCGGAATCGAAGCAGAAGCCTGCATGCTCGGCCAGCCCATCACGATCGTCACGCCCGAGGTCATCGGATTCAAACTCAAAGGCGCTCTACGCGAAGGCGCGACCGCCACCGACCTCGTGCTTCGCGTCACCGAAATGCTCCGCAAAAAAGGCGTCGTCGAAAAGTTCGTCGAGTTCTACGGACCCGGACTCGCCAGCATGAGCCTCGCCGACCGAGCCACCATCGCCAACATGGCCCCCGAATACGGCGCGACCATGGGATTCTTCCCCGTCGATACGCAAACCCTCACCTACCTGCGGCTGACCGGGCGAGATGAGAAGCAAATCGATCTGGTCGAACGCTACTGCAAAGAGCAGGGCCTGTGGCGCGAGGATTCGGTCGAGCCGATCTTCACCGACACGCTCGAACTTGACCTGGATAGCGTCGAGCCAAGCCTCGCCGGTCCGAAGCGTCCGCAGGATCGCGTCGAACTTTCGCAGGTGAAGAAGAGCTATGCGACGAACTTCCCCGACGCACCCGCGAAATCGAAATCGACCAAGGCCAGCGACGGACGCCAAGTGGCACACGGCGACGTCGTGATCGCAGCCATCACAAGCTGCACCAACACCAGCAACCCCAGCGTCATGGTCGCAGCAGGACTCGTCGCCAAAAAGGCCGTCGAAAAAGGCCTGAAGTCCAAGCCCCACGTCAAAACCAGCCTCGCCCCCGGCAGTCGCGTGGTAACAGACTATTTCGACAAGGCAGGACTGACGAAGTATCTCGACGCGGTCGGCTTTCATACCGTCGGTTATGGCTGCACAACCTGCATCGGAAACTCCGGCCCGCTGCCCGAACCCATCGCCGGCGCGATCGACCAGGAGCAACTCGTCGCAGTCAGCGTGCTGTCGGGCAATCGAAACTTCGAAGGACGCGTCAATCCGCACGTGAAGGCCAACTACCTCGCCAGCCCACCTCTCGTCGTCGCCTACGCGCTGGCGGGCAACATCGACATCGATTTCACACGCGATCCGATCGGCACCGGCCACGACGGAAAGCCCGTGATGCTCAAAGACATCTGGCCCAGCCAAAAGGAAGTCGATGACGTGATCCGGGCGTCGATCGATCCGAAGATGTTTGTGAATCAATACACGGATGTGGGGAGCAAGAGCACCGAATGGAACGAGATTCCGGTGAAGGGCGGAGAGCTTTTTGAGTGGAACCCGACGTCCACGTACATCCAGAACCCCCCGTTCTTTGAATCGATCAAGAGCACGGACCTTTCGATCAAATCGATCAAGGGCGCGCGCGTGCTGGTGATGGTGGGCGACAGCGTGACGACGGATCACATCAGCCCGGCAGGGAACATCAAGAAGGATTCGCCGGCCGGCAAGTATCTGATGGACAACGGCGTGAAGGTGATCGACTTTAACCAATACGGCGCGCGCCGCGGCGCAGATCAGGTGATGGTCCGCGGAACCTTTGCCAATATTCGCCTGAAGAATCTGCTCGCGCCGGGCACCGAAGGCGGCGTGACCAAGAATCTGCTGAGCGGAGCGGTCGAGCCGATCTACGACGCGAGCATGCAATACCAGGCCAAAAAGATCCCGCTGGTGGTGCTGGCGGGCAAGGACTACGGCATGGGCAGCAGCCGCGACTGGGCGGCGAAGGGAACGATGCTCCTGGGCGTCCGCGTGGTGATCGCGGAGAGTTTTGAGCGGATTCACCGCAGCAACCTCGTCGGCATGGGCGTCTTGCCGCTGATCTATAAACCCGGACAAACCGCCGCCTCCCTCGGCCTTAGCGGCGAAGAAACCTTCGACATCGACATCGGCGATCAACTCAAGCCCGGACAAACCGTCGTCGTGAAGGCGGGCGGGAAAACCTTCGAAACCACCTGCCGAATCGATACACCCGTCGAACTCGACTACTACCGCAACGGCGGAATCCTGCAAACCGTGCTGCGGAAACTGATGAAGGCGTGAACATGTTCATCGGCTGACGTCGGTGAGAAGTTTGCGTGTGCAGATTCGGTTGTTCTGACGAACACGCGACAGGTATACTCGCGCGCATGACGATCTCTGAGAAACGAAAGCGTCTGAAGAAAGAGCTTGAGCGTGTTCCTCCGGACCGACTTGACTCGCTGGGGGACTTTATCGCTTTTCTAAGCCGGCACCCGCTTGCCGATCGCATCGAGATCGCAGAGCGTGAAATCAAAGCAGGCAAGGGCACGCCTTGGCGCAAGGTGCGTCGAGATGTTTGAGGTGATCCTGAGTCCCGACGCCCGCATGTTCTTCAAAGATTGCGATCCTCCGCTGGCCAGAAAGCTGGAGCGGTGTTTTTCGCAACTCGAATCAGACCCATTTCGCCACGGCAACATCAAGCGGCTAACCAGAGACCTCGTGGGTCGATTCCGATTCCGGGTGGGAGATTGGCGGGTGATTTATCGCGTCGATCGGTCGATTGGCCAGGTTCATGTGTTGGTCGTCGCGCATCGTCGAGAGGTATACGAACAGTTGACCGGCTCGCTCTGATGGTCAAAGCGGCGACGCCAAAACTTTCAAAATCATCAGAAATCGAGGTCGACGACCATGCTGTTTGGCCCCCAGGCTGATCGGCGGGGCGGGTTCGCCTAACATGACTGCATGCAACCGACCTCGATCCGACTCGGACACAGCCCCGATCCCGACGACGCGTTCATGTTCTACGCTCTCGCGCAGGATCCGCCGTTGATTGCGACGCACGGCTGGCGATTCGAGCACGTGCTCCAGGACATCCAAACGCTCAACCAACGCGCCATGAAGGGCGAACTGGAAATCACCGCCATCTCGATCCATGCCTTTCCCTATGTCGCGGACAAGTACGCCCTCACACATTGCGGCAGCAGCATGGGCGACGGATACGGCCCGATGATTGTCACACGCAAGCCGATGTCGATCGACGACCTCCGCGGCAAGACGATCGCGGTTCCTGGCAAACTCACCACCGCGTTCCTCACACTGCAACTTCTCCTCGGCAAGGAAGACGGAAAAAACTTCGTCTCAAAAGTGATCATGTTCGACGAAATCCCCGCCGCCGTCGCACGCGGAGACGTCGACGCGGGACTGCTCATCCACGAAGGGCAACTGACTTTCAAACAATTGGGACTTCACCTCGTCGTCGATCTGGGCGTCTGGTGGCAGGCACAAACGGGTTTGCCCCTGCCGCTCGGTGGAAACGTCATCCGCCGCGACCTCGGCGAACGTGCGATGAATGATGTGACCGGCGTGCTGCGCGAATCGATCCGATACAGCCTCGAACATCGCGCAAAGGCTGTCGACTATTCCCTGAAATTCGGCCGCGATCTCGATCGCGCCCTGGCCGACAAATTCGTCGGCATGTACGTCAACGACTGGACACTCGACTACGGCGAAAAGGGACGACGTGCCATCGAGCTGCTGCTCAAACGCGGCGCAGAGGCTGGGATCGTGCCAGCGATCGAAAAGATCGAGTTTGTCACAGGGTGAACTCGCGCCATGCGAATTGCTTGCCGGTTTGATCAGACCTGCGCGTTTTGAAGTTTGACTCGTCGCGTGGGCAGCGGCGCGATCAAACCGATCGCGATCAGCAACAGCCCGGCGCAGATGCCGATCCATCGCGTTTTAGAATCGAGCGTCCAACGCAAAAGCGGATGCAGCGGTTCGACCTGCGGAAGCGCTTCCGGATCCGGCGGGGCAAGGCGCGTGATCGCGAGCGGGCTTTGCACGGTGCGGTCTCCCTTGGGATCGAGCTCTAGCTCGCCAGTGCCAGGACGCACAGGGTTGCCCTGACGCAATCGCAATCGCTCCAAAAGCTGCGGATCGGTCGGCAACCGACTCAGAAAATCCCGATTGATCTGGATCTGCGCCTCGACGTGATCGATCTCCGCCTGCAGTCGAAGACGCTCCTGCTCAAGCTGCCGATTCCGAGCCTCCGCCGGACCGAGGATCGCACCCGCGAGAATCACAAGACCCGCGACGACGATCAGCGTCGCGACCACCGCCCCAAGCCCACGCAACGACCGCCCGACCGCGCCCCAAAGCCCCACCGCCGATGCGTCGTCCGCATCGGCATCCGAATCACCCATCGAACCGACGCCCGAAACGCCTTCATGACCGGCCCCGGCGGCGGTGGCGCGGTAAGTGCCGGGCTGCTGAAACTGCGACGAGGATTCTCGATTCTCTCGCGCGATACGCTCCGCCTGCGCGATACGCTCTGCCTGCGCGATACGCTCTGCCTGCGCGATACGCTCTGCCTGCGCGATACGCTCTGCCTGCGCGATACGCTCTGCCTGCGCGTCGTGCGCGGGTAGATCGCTTGGCATGCGTTCGCTCGTGTCCGATCCGTCGTTCACGCACATGAGTTTAGACGGTCGGACATCGATCGCGAAACGCTGAGGCGATGAGGATCAATGATCCGGCGCGGTTTCGATCTCGGTGGCGGGGCCGACACCTTCGGGCTCGCGGACGCGGTCGATCATTTTCTGCACGGCCTCACCGGGCTTTGGAAAGAGTGGGGCGAGTGCGAGCGTGACCGCAAAGTTGAGGATCATGCCCACGAGGCCGATCGCCTGTGGACCGAGATCAAAACACCATCGCGGCATGCCCAGATAAAGATTGCCGACGATGTATACGGTGGTGAATCCGATGCCCACGACCATCCCCGTGATCGCCGGCACTGCTGAGATGCGACGACTGAAAATGCCCAGCACGATCACTGGAAAAAAGCTGCTCGCCGCCAAGCCAAACGCGAACGCCACCACCTGTGACACGAAGCCCGGCGGGAATATTCCGAGAATTCCGGCGACGACCACCGCCACCCCGATCGTAGCGCGACCGATCAAGAGTTGACGAGCATCCGGCGCGCGCGGATTGATCACGCGATAATACAAATCATGCGACACCGCCGAACTGATGACCAGCAGCAACCCGCTCGCAGTCGAAAGCGCGGCCGCCAACCCGCCCGCCGCAACCAGCGCGATGATCCACGGCGCGAGATTCGCCATTTCCGGTGTCGCCAGCACGATGATGTCGTTGTCAGGCCCGGAAAGCTTTCGTTCACGCAGGACAGGTCGAATGTCCCGACCTTCCGGAACGGCACTGCTCCTGGTGTCGATGAACTTCTGATGCTCCGCGCGCAGGCCCGCAAGCTCCGCGGCTGACATCGAACCGATGCGGAAGATTTCGTTGTCCGGCCCCGCGCTGTAACGGAGACGTCCGTCACCGTCGTCGAGCCACATCACCAGGCCCGTCTTGCTCCAATTCTGAAACCATCCGGGCAGTTCTGTTTCGGTCTTGCCCTGCAAGCTTTCGATCATGTAGTGCCGTGCAAACGCCGCCGTCGCGGGAGCAGTCAGATAGAGCGCTCCGATGAACAGAAGAGCCCAGAACGCGCTCCATCGCGCCGCCTGCACCGTGCGCACCGTATAGAACCGCACGATCACGTGGGGCAGACCCGCCGTCCCGACCATCAGCACCAGGGCCGTGCATAGAATGTTCAACTTGTCCCAACCGGGGTTGCCGAACGGCTCGGTGTAGCTGCCAAAGCCGAGATCGGTCCCGATCTGATCGAGCTTTTCGAGGAGATAGGTTCCATCATCCAGCGTCGATCCCATGCCGATGCTGGGAATGGGCGAACCGGTCAGGCGGATGCTGATCGCAATGGCGGGGACGAGGAAAGCGGTGATCAGCACCCAATACTGCGCGACCTGCGTCCAGGTGATCCCCTTCATCCCCCCGAGCGTCGCATACAAAAACACGATCGCCATCCCGATGATAACGCCGACGTTCACGTCAACTTCGAGGAATCGCGAAAAGACAACGCCCACGCCGCGCATCTGACCGGCTACGTAGACGAAGCTGATGAAGATCGCGCACACAACGGCAACGAGTCGTGCGGTGTTGCTCTCGAATCGATCGCCCACGAAATCGGGCACCGTGAACTTCCCGAATTTTCTCAGATAAGGCGCGAGGAAGAGCGCAAGCAGCACGAATCCGCCCGTCCATCCCATGAGATAGACGCTGCCGGAATAGCCCATGGTGCTGATGAGGCCTGCCATACTGATGAAGCTGGCGGCACTCATCCAATCCGCGCCGGTCGCCATGCCATTGGCAATGGCGGGCACGCCTCGGCCCGCGACATAGAATCCGTGCGTATCCCGGACACGCGTGTACCACGCGATCCATAGATAAAGCGCAAAACTCGATCCCACGATCAATATCGTCCACAGCTGGATGCTCACGCGGCACCTCCCTCTTTCGCTGCCGCATCGGGCGTCTCACCCAGTCCGAGCGATTCCAGCCGACGACGATGCACCGCATCCAGCCGGCCCATCCAGATCGCATAGACCAACAGGATCACAATGAATCCAACGATCGATCCCTGCTGCGCAAACCAAAATCCGAGCGGAAATCCCCCCAGCTTGACCTCGTTCAACTGCTCCACAAAAACGATCCCCGCAAGCGGACCGAGCAGGAACCAAACCGCAAGCAACGCAAAAGTCAGCGTAAGATTCGCCCGCCAAAAACGCTTCCGCTCGCGATCGACCGCGCCCCGCACAAGCGTTTCACGGTCCATTTTCATGGACTGACCGTCTCCCGGGCGTTCCAGCCCGGAATCATTTGATTGACTCATCCTGCTCCTTCCGCAGACGTGGAGCGGGCGTTATACATCGGGGTGGCGGTTGGTAACATCTTTTTCTGCAATTCTCGTCACCCTGCGGAGGAATTTTTCATGTCCGATTCGATCACCTCGTCGCTACAGGAACATCGTGTCTTCCAGCCGTCGCCTGAATTCTCGCGTCGATCGCATGTCAAATCGATGGACCACTATCGCTCACTTTGGACACGGTCGATCGATGATCCCGAGTCATTCTGGGCAGAAGCCGCCCGGGAATTGCACTGGTTTAAGACATGGGACAAAGTCCTCGATTGGAACGAGCCCTACGCCAAGTGGTTCGTCGGGGCCAAGACCAACCTCGCTTACAACTGCCTTGATCGACAAATCGACGCCGGTCGGGGGAACAGCACTGCCATCATCTTCGAAGGCGAGCCTTATGCCGACGGTAAGCCACTCGAAATCCGCAAACTCACCTACCGCCAGCTTCGCGATGAAGTCTGCCAGTTCGCCAATGCCCTCAAAAGCATCGGCGTGAAGAAGGGCGATCGCGTCACCATCTATCTGCCCATGACCCCCGAAGCCGTCGTCACCATGCTCGCCTGCGCACGCATCGGGGCCGCTCACTCTGTCATCTTCGGCGGATTCAGCTCACAGGCGATCACCGATCGCGTCATCGACGCCCAGTCTCACTTCATCATCACCGCCGACGGAGGCTACCGACGCGGCACCACCGTCGCACTCAAAAAGAGCGTCGATGAAGCCCTCAAAGCCACCGACCTCGTGAAGAAAGTCATTGTCCTCAAACGCACCGGCGAGTCCGTCAACATGACCCCCGGTCGCGACGTCTGGTGGCACGATGCCATCGCCGGCCAATCCAATGATTGTCCCGCCGAGCCCATGGACGCCGAAGACCTGCTCTTTGTCCTCTACACTTCCGGCTCCACCGGAAAACCCAAAGGCATCCAACACACCACCGCCGGCTACATGGTCGGTACGTATCTCTCGACCAAATACACCTTCGACATCCAGCCCAACGACATCTATTGGTGCACCGCCGACATCGGGTGGATCACCGGGCACAGCTACGTCGTCTACGGCGCACTCAACAACGGGACCGCCGTCTTTATGTACGAAGGCGCGCCAAACTATCCCGACTTCAGCCGCTTCTGGGACATCATCGAACGACACAAAATCACGATCTTCTACACCGCACCGACCGCCATCCGCGCGTTCATGAAGGCGGGCCTCGACTATGTGAAAAAGCACAACCTCTCGAGCCTGCGCCTCATGGGCAGCGTCGGCGAACCCATCAACCCCGAAGCGTGGATGTGGTATCACGAACACATCGGCTCCAGCCGGTGCCCCATCGTCGATACCTGGTGGCAAACCGAAACCGGCATGCACATGATCACGCCCATCCCCGGCGCAACTCCCACCAAGCCCGGCACGGCCACGCTCCCGTTCTTCGGCGTCGATGCAGCCATCGTCGATCGCAACGGGAACGAACTCGGACCCAACGAAGGCGGACTTCTCGTCATTCGCAAGCCCTGGCCCGCGATGCTCCGTGGCATCTTCAACGACCCGGATCGCTACAAGAAACAGTACTGGAGCGACGTCCCTGGCATGTATTTCACCGGTGACGGCGCGCGACGTGATCACGACGGGTACTTCTGGATCATGGGCCGCGTCGACGACGTTGTGAACGTCAGCGGACATCGACTCGGGACCGCCGAGCTGGAGAGCGCGCTCGTCGCACATCCCGCCGTCGCAGAGAGCGCCGTCGTCGGCATCCCGCACGAAATGAAAGGCCAGGGACTCGCCGCTTTCGTCATTCTCAAATCCGGCTATAGCGCGAGCGACGCACTCAAGAAGGAACTGTCAGATCAAATCGCGCGCGAGATCGGCAGCTTCGCCCGGCCCGATCAGATTCGCTTTGCCGAGGGTCTTCCCAAAACTCGCAGCGGAAAGATCATGCGACGACTCCTCAAAGAAGTCGCCGGCGGTGGAGGCGTGAAGGGCGACGTCACCACGCTCGAGGACTTCAACGTCATCGCCAAACTCTCCGCCAGCGATGAAGGGTGACAAAACCTGGAAGGGTGACAAAACCTGGAAGGGTGACAAAGCCTGATGGAGTTCGGATCGAGAGCATCGGCGTCTCGGGCATCTTACTTGACCGGGCTGGGGATGGGCGTTTCCATCGGGCGACGCCACATGAGGTGCAATCGCCAGTTGGCATCATTGCGGTCGGGGAAGTCGGTTCGGTAGTGGGCCCCGCGGCTCTCGGTGCGGGTGTAGGCCGCCGTCGTCACCAGAAAGGCCGCAGTCAATAGATTCTGCAACTCCCAGCCGGCAACGGCGCTATCGACATCGATGCGGCTATCAAACGTCTTGTCCATCACATAACGCGACCAAAAGCTGATGATCTCGCGCGATTCGGTCAGACGTTCGCCGTCTCGCTCGATCCCGGCGTTGCGCCACATGATCGAGCGCAGGCTGCTCTTGACGTCCGTGACGTCCAGCTCGGTGCGGGTGGACGGAGCGATGCGGTGTTCAAGATTCTGCGGGAATTGTCCGGCGTGCTGCTGTGCCTCTTCGGCGGCGTCTGTGCCTGCCCGATACCCGAAGACCAGACCTTCCAGCAGCGAATTACTCGCCAGGCGATTCGCGCCGTGCAACCCCGAGCAGGCCGCCTCACCGATCGCATAAAGGCCCGGCAGGCTGCTGCGACCGAGCAAATCAACGTCCACGCCTCCGATGATGTAATGCGTGGCCGGGTGGATCGGGATCAAATCCTTCGACGGATCAAGCTCGAACTGGGCGCACAACTTCACAAAACTGGGAAAACGCTCCTTAAATGGCTCACTCGGCAAGTGGCGAACGTCAAGATAGACGTGCGTGAAATGCGTCTCGCGAATCTGCTTGACGATCGCCCGCGCCACCACATCACGCGGGGCAAGCTCCGCCTGCGGATGCACATCGAGCATAAACCGCTTGCCGTGTCGATCGACCAGATACGCACCCTCGCCGCGCACGGCTTCGGTGATCAGGGCTCGACTCGAACCGGCAACGTACAGCGTTGTTGGATGGAACTGCACCATCTCCATGTCCGCTACGGTCGCTCCGGCGCGGTAGGCCATGGCGTGTCCGTCGGCGGTCGCGATCTTGGGATTGGTGCTCTCGCGCCAAAGCTGCCCCGCACCGCCGCTCGCGAGAATGGTCCGTTTGGCGAAGATCAACTGCGCCTTGTCTTCGATCAGCGCGATGGCGCCAACGCAGGTCCCCTCATGCGTCACGAGATCGATCGCGAAACTGTTTTCGCAGACGCGGACGGTTTCATAGCTTCGCACCTTATTGATCAGGGTCTGAGCGAGTTCCTTGCCGGTCGCATCGCCGTAAGCGTGCAGGATGCGTGCGTAGCTGTGTCCGCCCTCCAGTCCGTAGGCGAGGTCGTGAGCGTTGCCGATCTGTTTGTCGAATTGTGCGCCCCATTTCAGGAGTTCGAGGACGCGTGTGGGGCCTTCTTCGACGGTGACGCGCACCGCATTCTGATCACACAAACCCACGCCGACGATTTCAGTGTCTTTGACGTGTGCTTCGACCGAATCAAGCGGCTGAAGCACGGCCGCGATTCCCCCTTGTGCCCACCACGTGTTCGACTGCTCAATGGTGTCCTTGGTCAGCAGCAAAACCTCCGCGCCAGCCTCCGCCGCCGCTATCGCCGCGCGAAGACCTGCCACGCCTCCGCCGATCACGAGAACGTCCGTCAGTTGCTGCGGCATTCGCTGCGCCTTGAACGGAATCAGATATCGCCTCTGCGTCAAACTCTCAAACATCTCACCATCCCGATTCTTTTTGCGATCTTCCCCGACTCGATCCTTCTGATCATCTCACGATACGCCGATATCTTCGTTCCAGAGCGTCGGATGTTCGTCGATGAACTGTCGCATCATCGCCTTGCATTCCGGGTCATCGAGATCGACGACTTCGACGCCGTTGGCTTCTAGGAACGCGCGGCTGCTACCCCACTTGCACGATCCGCCGGGGAATGTCACGTCTTCGCCGATGACGACCTTTGGGACGCCGAACTGGATGACTGCACCCGTGCAGAGGTAGCAGGGCATCAGCGTGCTGTAGAGGACCGTGTCGCGATAGGTGGATTGCCGTCCTGCGTTCTTGAGGCAGTCGATCTCCGCATGGGCCATCGGATCGCCGTGCTGCACACGACGATTGTGTCCGCGTCCGATGATCGCTGAGCCACGCACCAGCACACTCCCGATCGGGAGTCCGCCCTCGGAAAGCCCGAGCTTCGCCTCGTCGATCGCTGCCCTCAAAAAACGGTCCATACCGTTATTGAAGCACAGATCCGCCGGATCGACAAATTACCCCGCACGCATGACGCGCCAACCGACCATCCACCAGCACTTCTGAGCCCGACTCCCCATCTTCTGCATCTGCGTCCGGCAACCATACACACTTCAACTGCTAAACTTCCCGCCCGTCGCCGCTGCAAATGCACCGCTCACGCTGATCCCGATCATGATCAGCGAACCCATGCTCATGAACGAAAGCCCCGTCGCAAAACCGGCGGCCTCGTCAATGATCTCCTCGTCTTCCTCCGGCGGACGCGTCGCGTAGAGATCGGCGGGCACTGCCTGCGTTTCGAGCCAGAGATCCTCCGGAGCCATGCTCGCAAGCGCCTTGGTGTGCGCCTGCCGCGACGCCTCTTCGTCAATCGGACCCGTTCCGGCCAGCGCGGCTCGCTGCTGATCGAGTTTCACCTTATCGCCCACCAACGATTCGCGCCAACCGGCGGCAGATCGCTGCATGTACTCCGCCCGCGCCGATTCCTCCGTGTAGCTTGCGACATACTCGTCGGCACGCTTCGACTCCTCGTCGTAGGCATAACCGGGGACGTTGTCCATCGCGTAGCCGCGCTTGTTCACGTTCTCCTCGGTCTGCAGCGATTGGAGAGAATACTTCCAGTCCTGATCCGGGTCCTCGATCAACTTCTTCCGGATATCCGCATCGCTCAGCGCGTCGATCTCCTTCTGAACCTCGCCGGAGACGCGATTGGTCGCGGCTTCCATGTCACGCGAGGCCGTGCGATAGCTCGCGCTCTTCTTGCCTTCAAGCACCGCCTGCACCAGCTGGTCCGAGGCGGCCTGATACTCGACATCCTGCTCCAACCGCTCATACAAAACATTCTGATACACCAGCCGACGTACGCCCTCGTAGGCGACCTCCGGAGCGTTGTCTTCCACGACGGTGTGGATCACCGATCGATAAATCATGTAACGCCCACCCACACACACCGCGATCGCCAGGATCGCGGCTACCACGCCCAACATCACGTCGCTCTTGCGATAGCCAAGCCACATCCCCGTCCCAATGATCGGACCCGCCAACATCGAAAACCAACGCGCCTCATTCCCAAGCGCAGTCCCGATCACCCACCACAATCCCAGCGCAAGACCCGCTCCCAAAAGCGCAAGCCCCATCCCCGCGCCCAGTGCGATCGCCTCCGCCTTACCCTTGCGATCCTCTACGAATCCACCCGAACCGCCGGAACGACTCGACAATGCCGCTCGCTTTTCCGGTGCGACCTTCTGCGGAACCGTCGAACCCGCCGGCCTCGGACCACCCGGCCCCGCGGCCGGTCCGGCGCCGACTTTGAATGTCGACCCACAACCCGGACATTTGAGCATCTTGCCCGCCCACTCCGCCGGCGCTTTGAGCGCCTTGCCGCACGATGTGCACGACACCGAAATCTTAGCCCCGCCACCGCTCATAACAGTCCCTCCCGATCCGATGTGATAGCCCAGCTGCGATAATCCAGCCGCGCCGCCGATCGCACCGCAATCAGCATTCTGCGATTCGCCTTCGATTGTGTTGATTCGCCCTCCAGACTCAATCACAATCCGTGCAAACTGACAGACCTTTTCGGGTCAGGTGAGCCGAATTGTTAAGACCATGTGTGTACGATTGTCTCATACCGATCGACTCGAAAGACAAGAATTGTTGTGCAGGAGCAAACCATGAAGCACGAAACGCGAAACGATTGGGTCATGTGGATGCGGGCTATGCTGCTCATCTTCGGATTGGCTCTGACGGGGGCTGGCGTGGGTTGTACGGTCGATGACAGCGTGGTTCGCGCCCAGGCCAATGACGCCCACAAACAAATCGATCGCGCCGTCCTCACCGATCCGGTGCTCAATGATTATGTCGCGCAGATCGGTCGTCGCGTGGTGATGGCGGCGCGGGAAGCGGTCAAGGCGGGGTATGAACAGGACAACCTCTTTCGCGAAGACCCGCAGTGGATGTTCGAAGACGTGAAGTTCCACCTCGTCGCCAGCGACACACTCAATGCCTTCACCACCGGTGGACAGCATGTCTATCTGTACACCGAACTCTTTGCCACCAGTGCCACAGAAGACGAATTCGCCGCCGTCGTTGCGCATGAGTTTGCCCATATCTTCGGGCGACATGTTCATAACGGCATGCGCAGGCAATACGCGATCCTCGGCAGCGCACTCGCCGCAGGCGCAGCAGGCTACGCGCTCGGAGGCGACGATCGCGAACAGGTCGCCATGATGCTCGCCGGTGGAACGCTCGTCGGCGGACAGTTTGTCGGTGCTGGATTTAGCCGCAAAGACGAAGATCAGGCAGACAAGTTCGGATTCCGATTTTATGTCATCGGCGGATGGGATCCTGATCGCTTCGGCGATTTCTTCAGACAAATGGTCGCCAAGGGGTACGACACCTCGGATCCGATGGCCTCACACCCACAACTTTCGCAACGCGTCAAGAATGCAGAACGACGCGCAGCAGAATGGAAAAACGAACGACCCGACTGGCAACGACACCGCCAACCCAACATCGTCGGCCCGCAACGATTCGCCGAACTGCGCGATCGCGCTAGAAAGCTCACACGCAGCATGCCCAAAGACAAGAGCCTCGAAGCCGCACAACTCATGCTCGCCGCCTTCCCAAGCTGCGTCGCGCCGACCGCACAGCCGAGCCAAACCAAAGCCCGCAAGCGTGTCGCAGAACTGCTGCAAGACATCCCACAATAAACACCATGACTCGTTCGCGCGAGAGCCGATGGCACCCTTAGGGCCCGACACGCGTCCCGGATTTTTGATGATGGCTCGGGCTTGGTCTGATACGATCGCACCAGCCCGGCGAGCGTCCTTAATGAGGTAGAACGATGTCCGATCAGACCGAGCTGCTCAAGCGAATCACATCCGATCCCAACATTCTGGGAGGCAAGCCCATCGTGCGCGGTCGGCGTCTAGCCGTTGAGCATGTGCTCGGCATGTTGGCGGCGGGCGATCAGACCTCGGATATCATCACCGCATATCCGTTTATCGAACCGCAAGACGTGCAAGCTTGTGTTCTTTATGCCTACAAACTTGTCGCACATGAACGCGTCGAACCATTCACGGCAGAGTCGGCGGCATGAAGTTATTGCTCGATAGCTGCGTTGCAGGATCGGCCCTTGACGTTCTATCGAAGGATGGGCATGACGTGGTTTGGGCAGGGCATTGGCAGCCTGATCCGGGCGATGAACAGATCATCAGGCGAGCAGGCGATGAAGATCGCGTGCTTGTGACGATCGACAAGGACTTTGGCGAGTTGGCGGTGGTTCGAGGGCTTCTTCGTGTTGGAATGATCCGGCTCATCGATTTTCGCGCGATGCAACAAGGGCCTGCGATCCTGAGACTTTTGCAAACCTATCACTCCGAGCTTCATGCGGGCTGTGTGATCACCGCCGAGCCTTGGCGCGTGCGGATTCGTCCGACACGCACGCCATAGCGTCATTAGCCCCATGCATGAGGTTTACCGAAGGACATCCCACAACAATCACCATGACTCGTTCGCGTGGGAGTCAATACTCCACACAATCGCGGATGCCTCGTGTACTCCAACGAAGAAACAACAATTGCCCCCCGGCGAGTGAGATTCATCACACCTGGATATCAAGGGCGACGAACTTCCGAATCCGCGTCTGCAGCATCTCCATGTCGTAGTCGGCGTCGAGCTTCAGCGGCATGTAGACGCCCTGATTGTGGTCCGATGCGATGATCAGATGCTGATCGCCGTTGAAGTGGTAGCCCATCTCCTGCGGCTGATGCCCGGTGATGATGAGCTTCGCTCCGACCTTCTCTGCGAACTTGGCCACGCCATCAGGTCGAACCCCGCGACCCCAGATCAGTTGATACGCCGCGCCGGTACGGCGCTTGTAATCCTCTCCATTCAGCTCGCGATCGAATACGCCGTAATCGAAACCGTCGATCTCGTCATTACGCGGCAGCGAATGGCTGAACCATAACCCGTTCTCCGTCTGAATCGCCAGCGGACTGGAGAGCAGAAAATCGCTGACCGCGGCCTCCAAATAGTGATACCGATCGGCAAAATCCCGCTTCAATCCCTTATGAAACGCATCGCAAACGCTCTGGCCTGCCTTCATGATCCCGTCGCCGAACACCTGAGCAAGGTCGTGATTGGCAAGCAGGAAATGCACCTGATTGCTGAAATCACACTTGAGTCTCGCAGCCAGATAGAGGCTCTTCCAGCTGTCCTCCGCGCCGTCAGGGTCATAATGATCGCCGTGAATGATCTCGTGCAGGACCAGATGCCGGTGCGGATTGTTGGCCAGATCGGCGGCCTTGATGAGCTTGGTGATGTTCGTGCGATGGTCGTGCAGGTCGCCGGTCATCCAGACCTCACCGGATGCGGGGAGTCGGACCCGCTGACCCGTGCGAAAGCCGGAGAGACGATTCTCCTCCTTCGCAGTCTCGAGGGCTTCAAGAAAATCGTCGGCAGAGATGTTTTGTGCGTACAGACTCATTTGGGCTGAGAGTGTCGCGCGGGGGCGGATTTGGGTCAATGCTTGCGAGGCGGTTTGGGGGGCAACGGCTCGGTTGTCCGTGATTCATGATGACGAATGACCTCGGGCAGGGCATCAATGACATCCGAGGCCAGCACGCTGCGACGACCGAGACGCTCGCCCGCTCTTGCGCCCGCAAGGCCGTGCAAATGCACAGCCAGACAGGCGGCCTCGAATCGCTGCATCCCCTGGCCGATGAGGCTGGCGATCATGCCTGCAAGCACGTCACCGGTGCCGGCTTTGCTCAGACTGCTGTCGCCCGTCCGATTGATGTAAAGTCGCGCGTCGCGGTGATTGTTACTTGGCTCGACGATGATCGTCCGAGCACCTTTCAGCACGACGATCTGTCCGGAGATCTGGGCGGCCTGTCGCGCGATGGCGATCCGCGTCTCATCGGCATCCACTTGTTCCCGATCGCTCGCGGCTAGGGACGAAAAATCCGATGACGGAATGTCCCTCGTGCCAAACAAATTGCCCAGACGTCTCATCTCGCCAGGATGCGGCGTGAGGACGGCGGGGGCACGGAACGTGAGCGGCCAACTCCGAAGCAGCGAAAGAAGATTCAACGCGTCCGCATCGATCACCAATGGACAATCGGCGGCGATCAGTTTCATCAATCGCTGTCGCGCACGTGGTGATGTGCCCATGCCAGGGCCGACGACGATCGCGTCCGACTGCTTGATCGCTTCGGAGAGCGGCGTGCGGTTGCCTGGATGCTCGGGACGATCGCTTAACGCAAGACCTGTCAACTCGGGACAAATCGACAGCCCGTGCAAAAGCATCGGCTTGGGCATCGCAACACGCACAAGCCCGCTGCCCATCCGAAACGCCGCCTTGCCCGCGAGAATCGGTGCGCCGATCATCTCGGTGCTTCCGCCTACGACAAGCAACCGTCCGAAGAGACCCTTGTGGCCGTGCTCCGGGCGATCGGGCAACGCTGGAATGTCGGTGACACGAATCATCGGCGGCTGATTCTAACGCACGGACGGGCCCAGCGCGACGCATCGCGATCCATGAAATCGGTTCCTCTGTTGATTCGGATTGCGGTAGGATCACGCCGCGATGCTTTCATTCCCTAATCTAAAGACGTTTGAGCCGTTGATCGAACTCGCGGTGCGTGAAGACCTCGGATCGGGTGATGTGACCAGCCGCCTCCTCGCCAGCGAACGCGCTGAGGGTGTGGCCGTGATTGTTCAGAAGTCACCCGGCGTGGCGTGTGGGTTGCCCATCGTCAGGCACGTGTGCCGCGCTTTTGATGAACGATTGAAGGTCGAGCCGATGCCCGGCGTTTCGATCGCCCAGGCGGAGGGTCGATTCAGTGATGCCAGGCTCACACCTCTGCTTTGCGTACGCGGACCGATGCGGAGTCTGCTGTCGGCCGAGCGAACTCTGCTCAATTTTCTCCAGCACATGGGAGGCGTGGCAACGTTGACGCGAAAGTTTGTCGATCAGGTCCGAGGCACGCGAGCGCGAATCATTGATACACGAAAAACCAGGCCCGGATACCGGGCCCTCGACAAGTACGCCGTGCTGGCCGGTGGCGGTGCGAATCATCGGCAGGGGCTCTATGACATGGTGTTGATCAAAGACAATCATCTGGCACAACTCGGCAGAGACCGATGGGCAGAGCGATTGGGCGAATTGATCGCGCGGTCCCGCGCTGAAAATCCGCAGTTGCCGATTGAGGTCGAGGTGACGACCCTTAGCCAATTCGACCGCGTCCTGGACATGCCGGTCGACTATGTGCTTTTGGACAACATGGATACAAAGACGATCAAGCAATGCGTGGACATGCGCGACGCACGATTCGCTATAGCAAAGCACCGCGGCCCGGAACTGGAAGCCAGCGGTGGAGTGAACCTCGAGACCGTTCGCCCGATCGCAGAGACAGGCGTCGATCGAATCAGCGTCGGCGCGATCACACACTCGGCCCCGGCGCTCGATATCTCGCTGGAAATCGACCCGGCATGATTCGATACAACCGGCCCATCTCGAAGACCAAACCATCGCGATCGCGAGAGCATCTGATCGTCATCATGGTCCATCTTTTCTTGAGCTTATTCATGAACAACCTTGTCCTGGCATCGCATCCGCGACTTCTCTTTGGACCCGACGACGTGCCGGTGCTTCGCGAAAAAATCACACGCGAGCCATGGGCGTCGATGTTTAAGCATCTGCTCGCGACGCTCGAGTTCGGACATTGGGGCGATAAGCCCGCCGACGGAAATGAAGACGACTACTCGGAACTGACCATCGCCCATCGAAATGCCTTCACCTACGTCCTGACTGGCGACGATGCTTACGCCAAGCGTGCCCGCGAGATGATCGAAAGACGCCTCGCCGACCCCGGCCACATGGACAAACGAGGCAAGGGCCTGACGCTGTACATCCACGGCATCTACTTCGCGCTCGTCTACGACTATTGCCATGGCGCGCCGAGCTGGGACAAGGCATTCTCCGATCGCATATCAAAGAAACTCAAAGAACACGGGGATCTCATCGGCTTTCACGGCGGGAGTCATCAGAACCGATCGCTCGCCAGCAACTGGCAGGCCCTCCGCTGGAGCAGCGCGGCCCTCTGCTGGATGGCCAGCGATGAAGCCGTCGAACAAAAAAATCTCGACGTCGCATGGAGAAATGTGAACGGCTATCTACGGGCCAATCTCGGACAGGCAGGAAGCGGATGGAACTGCGAAGGGCTCGGCTACACGTTCTTTCCGATGGGCAACGGCGTGGTCCCCTTCGGAATTGCCATGCACAGGCGCGACCCGAGCCGGGATCTGCGACAGGCGACGCCGGCTGCCCCGTTTACACTTTGGACGGTCTTTGCCGGAACCGTGCGGAACCGAACGGGCATGTGGCGCGCAGATTTCGCGGACGACAATCCCGGCACAAGATTCGAAGGAACTGCGGGATTCGCATTCTGGATGTGCCCGCCCGAACTCCACGGCGAACTCGCTTGGGCGTATGACCGACTCGTCGGAGCCGCGGGCGATCAAACATGGGATTCCTCCCGCTTCGGCATCGTCAGCTCCATCCTCTTTCATCCCGGCGATGCAGTCGCGAAACGCGATCCGATGAACAGCAATGCATGGAAACAACTCTTTGACGATCGTCACGGCAACGGAATGTTCCTGTTCCGCAACGCTTATCTCGGGCCTGATGATCTGGCCGTCCAAGTCTTCGCAAAACTGCTCGGCAATCGCGGACATCAAGGCCCGGATTCGCTCTCGTATCGAATCTACGGCTTTGACGGCATGTGGGGCGTGGGCGGAGGACGCTACGGAAAGCAGGACGAAGGCATCGAAATCTACCATCGAAGCCAGAACACGCTTTATCCAATCGATCCGGAAGGACAGCTCAAAACCAACGGCGAACGCGGGAGCGTCGTCGATCATGGGCTCAACGATGACGGCTCGGGATTCGTCACCCTCGGGGCCGCTCGAAACAACGTCGGCACGCAAAATCATACACGCAGCCTCGCAGTCAGCTTTGATCCGGCACTCCAAGCGCACGCCGCCGTCGTCGTTCTGGACACGAGCGCTGATGGACTCGTCTGGCAACATTGCACGCTCGACACGCACGACATCAAGGTCGATGAAAATGGATTCACCATCACCGGCCCCACCGGCAACACGCTGCGCGGTACGGTGCTGCATCCGGCGAATGCGACGATTCGCACCGGCAGACGCGAACGCGGAAGCAACGCGGGCGACGTGACGCACAACCATTGGATCGCCATCGACACCGGGCCGAACGCGCTCGTGGTCTTGACCCTGCAACGCGCGGGCGAAGCACCGCCTACCGTGCGCCTGGAAGGATCGCTCAACCCTGCTAAGCCCGACGCGAGGATCGTCATCGGCAGGCAGACGATGCGGCTGCAAGGGACCAAGATCCAGCCGATCGAACATCCATGACCGGGCATCCATGACCGGGCATCCATGATCGGGTCGAACACGCGAACGTTACCGCAGGCGTGAGCGGGATCGTCCGAGAATGACACAAGATAACGCAGGCAGAACTGCGAGCGTGGTCGGCTCGGGGATGACGGTGTTGATCCAGCTCATGCGGGCGGAGATCCGTGTGGAGTAGCTCGATCCGCCTAAGGCGTCGGGAAGGCTGGGATCGATGTAGGTGTAGGTGGGGGGCGAGCTGTCATAGCGATAGAGCCCGCGACCGTCGAAGACGCTGGCGTTGAATCGGGTTCCGCCGTCGGTGAGCGACCAGACGAAGTCGTTGGAGAGGTGAACGCCAGCGAGTTTCCAAGTCCCGCCGTCATTGATGAAGAGCCCTCCGCCGGAATCACCTGCGGTGAGGGTCGCCTCGGTCGCTCCGCCGCTGGGGTGGAAGTCGAATGCGAGCGTCTCGCCGTACGGTGCGTCGAACGTCTCTATTCCGTCGATGATGTTCGTGCCCCAGGTGCGAGGATGCCCATACGTGATCGACGGCCAGAGCCAGCCGGCACGGTCCGGGCCGACATTGAGCTGTGCGCCGACGTTCATGCCACGACCGACAACCAGCGCTTCTTTGCCCACCTCGGACGAACCGGTATAAAGCGGTGCCCACGTCGGGAACGTCTGCGCGATCCGGACGATCCGTAAATCCGAGTTCGGATCGTCATGGATCGAAACGCCCGTGTAACTGACCGCGTTGTAGGTGAAGGTTCCGAGCGCGGCCCCGGTGTGCTTGGCGGTGATGAAGTGTTTTGGCGAAATCGGGGTGCCCACAAACGAGCCCACGTGCCCGCTGAATTGCCAGCCCGCTGACGCAAGCGGGCCGGTCGGGGCGGAGGTTTGATAGCCCGGCGTATGGCCGTCGTTGTAAACGACCACCGCGTGGGATGCCGCCGAAATGCCGAATATTCCGAGTAATCCCGCCGCCCAGACGGCTGTCTGACCCTTGAAGCTCTCGCGCATGATTCCGTAACCTCCAATGCAGAGTGTACCACGGAAGCTTGGGTCTGCGCAGAAAAATGCGGTCTAGCAGATTGTCAAAAATGAGGCGATGTCCAGGCCCCCTGATCAGCCCCGCAAGTGACCGGCCCCGCGCACGATCCACTTGTAGGTGCAAAGATCGGCGGCGCCCATCGGGCCACGGGCGTGCAGCTTATCGGTGCTGATCCCGATCTCTGCTCCCAGGCCGAATTCCCCTCCGTCGGCAAGTCGTGTGCTGGCGTTGACCATCACGCTCGCGGAATCCACCTGCTTGACGAATGCGTCGATCGCCCGTTCGTCGGTCGATAGAATCCCGTCGGTGTGATGACTCCCGAAGCGGTTGATGTGATCAATCGCTTCGTCGAGTGAATCCACGACCTTGATCCCAACGATAAACGCCAAATACTCCGCCGCCCAGTCGCTCTCGACCGCTGGGACGACCTCGCCCGCTCGCACGCCGGCGTGTCTGATCGTCGTCTCGCAGCCGCGCACTTCAACGTCCTTCGCACGCAGTGCGGTCGTGAGTGGCTCGATCATGCCAACCGACGCACGATGCACCAATACATGCTCGACCGCATTACACACGGCCCCGCCGGGATAACTCGTTTTCGCGTTGACCACCACCTTGATCACTTCGTCAAGCGCAGGCGGACTGGCATCGATGTAGAGATGGCAATTGCCGTCGAAGTGCTTGAGAACGGGCATGCGGGCTTCATCGACGACGACGCGAATCAGCGAATGTCCGCCGCGCGGGATGACAACATCGATCGATCGATCCTGCTTGAGCAGAAGCGGCAGCAACGCGCGATCGGTGGTTTCGACCACTTGAACTGTCCTGGGATCAAGCTCCGCGTCACGCAGCGATTGTGCAATGACCCGACTTAGAACGCGATTGCATTCGATCGCCTCCTTTCCCCCGCGAAGGATCACGGCATTGCCCGAACGCAGGCACAGCGCGGCGGCGTCGGTGGTGACGTTCGGACGGCTCTCATAAACGAACAACACGCTGCCGACAGGAACGCGGACTTTTTCGATGAGCAGCCCATCAGTTCGACGATACGAATCCAAAACCTGCCCGACGGCGTCCGATTGTCGCGCGATGTCCTCGACCGCTCGGGCCATCGCATCGATCTTCTTCTCATCCAGCAAAAGACGCTTCTGCATCGGCGCAGCCAAACCCGAAACGGCCGCGGCTTGCAGGTCACGCGCGTTGGCCCCGAGTAGCTCGTGTGTGGCATCCCTTAGCCGCCTCGCCAGTGCGAAAATCGCACGCGTGCGTACATCGGCAGGCGTCGAGCCCAGCTTCAGGCCAGCAGAACGCGCCGACTCGGCCAACTCGGCGGCGAGTGCTTCGAGATTCGAGGCCGTCATGGATTCGCTCATGCCAAGACCATACGCGCCACAACCGCTCTCTGCGAGTCACCTCGCGGAGCGGATTCTCTCTTGATTTCGATTTCTCACCCCATCTGTTTGATCAATTGAACCGTGGGGTCATGGGCAATCTGAGCGAGTTTCGCGGCCGCTCAGGCAGCGCGCGAAAGCGAAATCTTCAGGTCGGCTGTTGCCGGATCTGAGACACTGACACTTTCGGGCTGCGTGATCACGCCCCACCAGCCAAGACCTTTATACGTCTCGTAGCCCGGCGTGAGGGCGTAGCCGATGAGCCTGCCCGTGCGATCAGTGTAAAAGCCGCTCTTCCTTTGATCCGAACGAAGATCGAATTGTTCGCTGAGCACGCCGCGATCGTCGCTGGATGCGATGACCCGACCGCGCGCATCGAGCAGCAACGCCCGCGTCGATTCCCTCTCGCCGTCGGCGAGTCGAAGCCCCTTGACGACTGCCTGCGATTGGCTGTGCCAGTCAAAGAAAACACCCAGCGCGCCGAGAACTCGCCCGTTCGACGAACCGTTCTCACGAATCGCCGCCGAATAAGTGGCGACGGTCGAATCGAAGACGTCGTTGTGCGTGATGTCATCCACGCAGAACTCCGATCCATCCCGCGTTGCCATCGCCTTCTCAAACCACGGCACTCCTCGCACACTGCGGCCGAGTGCGCCGGGATACTTTCCCGGCCGACCGCAGGCGACGACTTTGCCCGACGCGTCGGCGATCCAAAGATCGAGATAAACGGTGTAGGCGTCGAGAATCACACCCATGCGCCGCGAAGCCTCGTTGCGGACCGCGCCGTCTTCACTCGCGAGCGCCGCGACGACCGCGCTGTCGGTCGCCCACCAGCGAACATCGCAGCTTCGTTCGTAAAGATTGCGATCGATGATCTCGATCATGTTCAGCGCAAGATCCGCCAATCGTGTGCCACGGGTTTCAGTGCCCAGCGTCTTGCCGACATGGTCCAGCTTTGCCAGCTTCGTATCCAGGTCACTCCCAAGACGCGTGGTGATCTGCTGAATCGTATCGCTCACGCGACCGACCTCCTGAGCAACAATCGCAAAGCCGCGGCCGTGCTCGCCCGCGCGGGCAGCCTCGATCTGAGCATTGATCGCCAGCATCCGTGTCAGACTCGTGACCTGCTGCACCTCGGCCAATCCCTGACGTGCAATCTGGCCCACTTCGTTCGATAGCGTTACAACCACATCAGTCATCACCAACCTCCCAAATCGCGGCCTGTTCCTGGCTCCGTTGGAGTGATCGGTCGAATACGGATACCACTTCACATCTTCAATCAAGAATCGCGAACGTCCGGAAATGAACGCTCCGATCGGCCTGATCAGCCCAATGATTTTCGATCATGTCGATCCAATGAGTCCCGAATCGTGGCTTTGGGCCTCTGCGCCAGAACAATCCGCT
This sequence comes from Planctomycetaceae bacterium, assembly GCA_027487775.1. Taxonomy (GTDB): domain Bacteria; phylum Planctomycetota; class Phycisphaerae; order Tepidisphaerales; family Tepidisphaeraceae; genus JAIYCY01. The sequence goes on along the minus strand of JAIYCY010000013.1, from coordinate 148,263 downwards.
CGGGTCTTTGCGACGCATAACAGGCCGCTGACTCGCGCAGTGAGTCACTCAGTGACTCACTCAGTGACTCACTTAGTGACTCACTCAGGCGCTCACTCAGGCGCAGGTTCGAGCACCGCTGTCATGGATCCGCGACATCGCCCGATCCTCGGGTCGGCCCCGTAGCGCAGAATCTGATCACGCTTCAGTTCCGCGAGTTCGCGATGGCCGGTAAAGACGATTACGCGTCCTGTGTCGTTGACCTCGTCCGCGATCTTCAGGCCGCGTTCGGGTGGATACGCAAAAACCACCTGCATCATCTCAATGACATACTCAAAACTGTGTTCGTCATCATCTAGAAGAATCACATGGAACTGCGGCAGCGGTTTGGGCTTTGGACGATTCCGAGACGGCTTGGATCGCTCAGAAGTCTTGACCACCGTGTCCGATGATGTCTGCTGCTGTTCGCCGGTGTTGGCCATGAGCGTGCTCCGACTGAAGATATGACCGCACGAATGCCGTGCGTCAAGCGCATTTTACAGCAATCCGTACATCGGTCGTCATGTCAGATCGGAGCCGTCTTCCTTGCAGAATGTCTGCACGCTCGCGCAGGAGCGATCAATCGCAAAATGAACGCCCCGCGACTCCGACTTGCATCAGCCAAGCCGTGGTCGCGGGGAGTCTTGATCAACCCTGTTGCAGGATCATCCCGCAAAAAGGGTCGTTCAAATCGTGCCGATCCGTGTCGCAGAAACAGGGCAACGATCAATCTTCATCGTCATCGAGTTCGATACGATCCAGACCTGACGTAAAGTCGAGCCGTTCGCTCCGAGCGTCGTCATCGCTGAAGAGATCGATACCATCGCCGCCTGCCAGAACGTCCACGCCCAATCCACCGTCCAGCGTGTCATTCCCGATCCCTCCTTCGATTCTGTCACGCCCGTCACCGCCGTCGAGATCGTCATTACCCCCCAGGCCGAAAATCTGATCGTCTCCACGTCCGCCGTCTATGTCATCATTGCCGGCGTTGCCGATGAGCGTGTCATTTCCCGCGTTGCCGTCAATGTCGTCTACGCCCGATCCGCCCGAGACACGGTCATTGCCAGCACCAGCCTCGATATCCGTCAAAATACGGACGTTGGAATGAATCGCAATCCGGTCGTTTCCACCGAATGAATCGACATCAATCTCCCGAATGCCACGCACGGCAAAGGTCCGCTCGGTACCGTTGATGTTCACGATGAATCGAGTGCCAGCTCCGTTCACGCGTACATCAATCCGATCCGCAACGCCGGTGCCGCTGATGTCAAGCTCGCCACCAGACACGACGGCTGAGAGCAATTTGCGGGACTCTAGACCTTCAATCACACGCATGGCTGCCTCCGTAGAAAGGGGTAAAGAATGGACTCACGTCCGTGTCCGAGGAATCAGGTACCAAGACTTCTTGCACGGAAAAGATCCAGTGCATCAGACCCTACCCGGAATCATTTCTGAATCGCTGCGGAACGCTCCAGCAATCTCCGATTCAACTCCTCCGACCAGGTCAACCAAGCCACTTGTCACAGTGACTCAAACGACCTGCAAGAATAGGTTCGGTCAGTCAGGTTCCGGCAACCCGGGAGAAAAATCTTCCGAACGTATAACCGGAACGACCACTCGAACCTGGGAGATATTCAAATGGATCGCGCGACATGGAGTCTGAGTCGTTGGGGAGATTTTCGTGCACGCAGCCCCGGGCAAGACACTGAATTTGTTGCGCCGACGCGCCATGTTGCAGGTACGCGTGTACCATAGAACACGCGTGAATCGAGGCGTCGAAGGTTCCCCATATTTGGCGGCCTAACCTTGACCTCGATTGCGTCGCGTTGGTCAATCGGTCAGATTCTCAGCGGATCAGGCGGGTTCTGGATCGATCGGCCGGCTCGGTGACTTGATCAATTGATCGATGGAATTTTGTGACAGGAGTATTGAAGTGACCGCAACCATGACCAGCGAATCCAAGTGTCCGTTCCATAAGGCTCAGGGCGCGATCAAAGCCAATCGCGACTGGTGGCCGAATGCCATCAAACTAGAACTGCTTAGCCTCCACTCGGAAAAATCCGACCCGATGAAGGGCTCGTTCAACTATGCAAAGGCCTTTACGAGCATCGACTACAAAGCGCTCAAGGCAGATCTCGCGAAGGTGATGACCGAATCTCAAGATTGGTGGCCCGCTGACTTCGGACACTACGGGCCGCTGATGATCCGCATGGCATGGCACGCCGCCGGTACCTACCGCATCGGCGATGGACGCGGCGGCGGTGGACGCGGGCAACAGCGCTTCGCCCCGCTGAATAGCTGGCCCGACAATGGAAACCTCGACAAGGCACGCAGACTCCTTTGGCCCGTCAAACAAAAATACGGACAGAAAATCAGTTGGGCTGACCTCTTCATCCTCGCGGGAAATGTCGCACTCGAAACGATGGGCTTCAATACCTTCGGCTTTGCCGGTGGACGTGAAGACGTCTGGGAACCCGATCAGGATGTCTACTGGGGCTCCGAGCAGGCGTGGCTCGCCACCAGTGACAAGCCCAACAGCCGCTACTCAGGCGAACGCGATCTCGAGAATCCACTCGCCGCCGTCCAGATGGGTTTGATCTATGTCAATCCTGAAGGTCCGGATGGAAATCCCGATCCACTCAAGGCCGCCCACGACATCCGCGAAACCTTCGCCCGTATGGCCATGAACGACGAAGAAACCGTCGCACTCATCGCAGGCGGACATACCTTCGGAAAATGCCACGGCGCCGCCAGCGCGACACACGTCGGCAGCGACCCCGAATCCAGCCCGCTCGAAGCACAAGGCTTCGGATGGAAAAATGCCTACGCCTCCGGCAAGGGAAGCCACGCCATCACCAGCGGACTCGAAGTCACATGGACCACCAAGCCCACACAATGGTCCCACGATTACTTCTCCATCCTCTTCCAATACGACTGGGAACTCACCAAGAGCCCCGCCGGCGGACATCAATGGATCGCCAAAGACGCACCCGACATCATTCCCGATGCATTCGATCCATCGAAAAAACACAAGCCGACCATGCTCACCACCGATCTCTCTCTCCGCTTCGATCCGGCTTACGAAAAAGTCTCGCGCCGATTCCTGAGCGATCCGGCCGCATTCGCAGATGCCTTTGCCCGAGCTTGGTTCAAACTCACACATCGCGACATGGGCCCACGCTCACGCTACCTCGGACCCGAAGTCCCCAGCGAAACCCTGATCTGGCAAGACCCGGTTCCCGCAGTCGATCACAAACTCGTCGATCGCTCGGACATCGTTCAACTCAAGTCCAAACTCCTCGCATGCGGACTGACCGTCTCGCAACTCGTCACAACCGCCTGGGCATCGGCGTCCACCTTCCGCGGATCCGATAAACGCGGCGGGGCCAACGGCGCACGTATCCGACTCGCACCCCAAAAAGACTGGGCCGTCAATCAACCACAACAACTCGCCAAAGTCATCGAAAAACTCGAGGCGATTCAGAAGGAGTTTAACCAACGCTCAACCGGCGGAACGAAAATCTCCCTCGCCGACCTCATCGTGCTCGGCGGATGTGCGGCCGTTGAAAAGGCTGCGCAGGACGCGGGCCATCCGATCGAAGTTCCCTTCACGCCCGGTCGAACCGACGCCTCTCAGCAACAGACCGATGTCGATAGCTTCGCACCGCTCGAACCCCAGGCCGACGGCTTTCGAAACTACGCACGCGGTCGCATCGCGATGGCCGCGGAGCATGTCCTGATCGACCGCGCCCAACTCCTCACACTCACCGCGCCCGAACTGACCGTCCTCGTCGGAGGACTCCGCGTTCTCGACGCCAACGAGGGCCAGTCCAAGGCAGGCGTCTTCACACATCGCCCCGGCCTGCTCAGCAATGATTTCTTCGTCAACCTGCTCGACATGGGCGTCGAATGGAGACCGACAACCCCCGAGTCCACACACTTCGAAGCACGCGACCGATCCACCGGGGCCATCCGTTGGACCGCAACCCGTGCCGATCTGGTCTTCGGTTCCGATTCCCGACTCCGCGCACTCGCCGAGGTCTATGCCTCATCCGATGCCGGCGAAAAATTCGTCCGCGACTTCGTCCATGCGTGGAACAAAGTGATGAACCTTGACCGTTTTGATATCAAGGGCTGATGCGGGGTGTGCCAGGTCGGATCGAGGAGGAGTTCGTGTTCGAGATTCAGTCGCCGAAACAAGGCTTGTCGTCATCGGCCGTCAAACCCGATCCTTCCGCGCCAACTGGCAATCTGGAGGGCACTGGACCGGACGCGATCTATCGAATCGAGCAGGTCCAGTCGATGCGACCCTTTCTCGCTTCGATCGTCTCGGACGCAGACCTGTGGATGTACGTCTCCAGCACCGGCGGACTCACCGCCGGGCGACGCAACGAAGACGGCGCGATCTTCCCCTATGTCACCGACGACTTGTTGCACGAATCAGCAGGCCTCACCGGGCCGCTATCCGTCATTCGCATCATCCAAAATGACGGAAGCGCCCAACTCTGGCGACCTTTTGCGACGGGCGCTGTGCCCCATGGCGTAACACGCTCACTCGGAAAAAGCGTCGCGGGCGATCGCATCGAGTTTATCGAAATCAACGCATCGCTAGGCCTGAAATTCTCCTATACCTGGCGCGCTTGCGATCGCTTCGGATGGGTTCGATCCTGTGCGATCGCTTCGACGCACGGCATGACCCAGCGCGTTCAGATTCTCGACGGCTTGCGCAACATCCTGCCCGCCAGCGCGCAACTGGCGACCGTCCGGGCAGCCAGTTGCCTTATCAACGCCTACAGCACCGCCGAACTGGATGAAGCGACCGGCATGCTCCTCGTCGCGCTCTCGTCACAGATCGTCGATCGCCCCGAGCCCAGCGAATCACTCCACGCAAATGTCATCTGGCACCAAGGCCTTCACCCCCGCGCCATCCTCATCAGCAACGACCAGATCGAAACTTTCGCCGCCACCGGGCAGGCCACCACCGAAAACGTACTGCGAGGTCGTCGGGCTTCATACTTCATCATCGCCGACGCCGATGTCAGCCCCAACACCCCGGCATCGTGGCGGATCATCGCCGACGCCCGGCGGACTCAGGCCCAGATCGTCGCCCTGCGGTCGAGCCTCTTACAAGCCAACTCATCGCAATCGCACGTCCACCAGCAGATCGAACCCTGCCTCGACGACGCCTCACAAAGGCTCCATCGCTTCATCGCATCGGCGGACGCCTCCCAGAGCACCGGTCGGCCAATCGTCGCTGCTCACCACTTCTCCAACACGCTCTTTAACAGCTTTCGTGGCGGCGCAGTCCTCGAAGACGGAGCGATCGTCCCGACCCATGATTTCCTCCGCTTCCTGCGCGACCGCAATCGACCGGTCGCCCATCGCACCTCCCAAATCACAGCCAACTGGCCGACCTCGATGCCGCATCGCGATCTCATCCGACACGCAGAATCCTGCGGCGATGTCGATCTCATCCGACTCGCTCACGAGTATCTGCCTCTGGCGTTCGGGCGACGGCACGGCGACCCGTCGCGCCCATGGAACCGCTTCGATATCGTGACCGCCCATCCCGACGGAACCCCCGCGCTCAGCTACGAAGGAAACTGGCGCGACATCTTCCAAAACTGGGAAGCCCTCGCACTCAGCCACGCCGATCTGCTCGAACCCATCATCGCCAAGTTCGTCAATGCAAGCACGCCCGACGGATTTAACCCCTATCGCATCACCCGCGCTGGCATCGACTGGGAAGTTCCCGAGCCCCACAACCCCTGGAGCCACATCGGCTATTGGGGCGATCATCAAATCGCCTACCTCCTGCGCCTGCTCGAACTCTCACACGCAAGAAGGCCCGGCCTGCTCGAAGAATGGCTCGACCGCGCGGCGTTCAGCTATGCCGATGTGCCTTATCGCATCCGATCTCATGAACAGGTGTGTCGCGATCCCAAGCACACGATCGATTTCGATTTCCAAGCACATCGCGCGTCCATGCAGGCAGTCGATCGCATCGGCAGCGACGGCAGACTCGTACGCGACTCGCACGACCGTGTTGTGCATGTCACGTTCGCCGAAAAACTCCTCGTTCCCGCGCTCTCCAAACTCTCCAGCTTCATCCCCGGCGCAGGCATCTGGATGAACACCCAACGCCCGGAATGGAACGACGCCAACAACGCACTCGTCGGTTACGGCGTGTCGATGGTCACGCTCGCATACCTCCGCCGATATCTCGCGTTCGTCCTCTCGATCATCGCAAACAGAAACACAATTCGGATGAGGCCAATCGTCCAAGCATGGCTCGCCGACATCGCCGCCGCACTCGAGCAGGCCGACGCCAGGCGGTCGGCGACCGACACGCATGCGCGACGTGCTCTGCTCGATCGACTCGGAAAGGCATTTGAATCGTATTCCCGCGCAGTCGTGTCCGCCGATCATGAATCCTCAACAGCCTTTCAAAATGTCGAAGCGACCCTCGACGCCGAAAACGTCCGGTCACTGATCCACCACGCACTGCGACATCTCGATGAAACCATCGCCGTCAATCGACGTGACGACGGGCTCTTTCATTCTTACAACCTCATCATCCTCAGCGAGCAGTCCGCTAGCGTTGAACGGCTCGACGCGATGCTGGAAGGACAGGTCGCCATCCTCAGCAGCGGCTTGCTCTCGCCTGATGCGTCCGCAGACCTCGTCGAAGCAATGTTCCGCTCGCCGCTCTACCGACAGGATCAGCGCACCTTCATGCTCTATCCGCGACGCGAGCCCAAGCCGTTTCTTGAAAAGGCCAAACTCCACCGGGTCGATCCCCCGATCCTCCAGGAAATGCTCCAACGCGGCGATGAACGGATCATCCTTCGCGACTCGGCCGGTGAAGTGCGGTTTCATCCGAACCTCAAAAACGACCGCGACCTCATCGCCTGTCTCGAATCCATCGCCTCGTCAAACGATCCGATCGCCCCGCGCATCCGTGCCGAACGCGATGCGATCCTCGCTGCCCACGAGGAAGTCTTCAATATGCGCGCCTTCACCGGACGCAGCGGATCCATGTTCGGCTACGAAGGCATCGGATGCGTCTACTGGCACATGGTCGCCAAGTTGCTCCTGGCCGTCGGTGAGTGCTTCGATCGCGCCACGCCGGGGACCAACGCACGACGCCGTCTCGGCGATCTCTATTACCGTGTCCGATCCGGGCTCGGGTTCAATAAGTCCCCGGACGAATACGGTGCGTTTCCGCTCGATGCCTATTCGCACACGCCGCTTCACGCAGGCGCACAACAGCCGGGCATGACCGGACAGGTCAAAGAAGAGTTCCTCACGCGGATGCTCGAGCTCGGTGTACGCCTCGCGGAAGGGCGGCTTTCGTTCGATCCGTCGCTGCTTCAGGTCGATGAATTTCTGCAGCAGCCGGGCGAATATTCTCCTCGCTGCAACGGGCGAAACATCCGACTCGACGCCGGTACCCTCGGTTTCACCCTCGCGGGCGTGCCGGTGATTTATCGATTGGCGGATGCGCAGACGTCGAGCGGCTCCTCGATCGCGTCGGTTGAGGTTTATCCGACCGGCGAATCCCGAGGGCCGAAGCGATTTCATGGCACGAGTCTGGATCAGGCGACCACGCAAAGGCTTTTTGCGCGCGACGGATCGATCGATCGCATCCACGTCACAATCCCTCGCGACATGGTGCGCGCGGGTGACGTTTGAAGAATGGCGACTCACGTCAGCCCGAACGCCGCGCCTGACGTCGCGTATCGGAGAGTAGGACGATCGCTCGACGTCACGTACACTCACAGGCATCGATGGCAAGGTTGCGGACGAGCATCGAAGGAATTGGCCGGCACACGATCGGATTCGTCGCGTTCGTGGGCGGGCTGGGGCTGCTTTGGCTTGGCAGCCTGCGCGGTGCACGACGACTCGCGGGCGGCGGTCGCGCGCGTGCGATGGCGTGGGCGGCGGTCTGGGCGCAGATGGTTCGCGTCGGTGTGCGATCGATCCCCATCGTCTCTTTGGTGGTTTACTGCATCGGCGTCATTCTCGCGCTGCAAATGGCGCCGGTCCTCGATCAATATGGCGCGAGCCAGCAGATCGCTGACATCATCGGCGTAGCCATGTTTCGTGAACTCGGGCCACTCGTCGGGGCGATCGTCCTGACGGGCTTCGCCGGTGCAAGCATCGCCGCCGAACTTGGCACGATGAAGGTCTCCGAAGAAATCGAAGCACTCGAAGCACATGCCATCGATCCCGTCCGATTCCTCGTCATGCCACGCGTCGTTGCCTGCGGCGTGATGACCATCTGTCTCGCTGTCATCGCCAACGTCGTCGGTGTCGCTGGCGGAATGACCGCAGCATACATGGCCGTGGGATACGACCCCATCCAGTACGTCATCCAAAGCCTCGAAGCCACCAGCATGCAGGACTTCGTCACCGGACTGATCAAAGCCGGCGTCTTCGGCACACTTATCGCGCTGCTCGCCTGCTACCTCGGACTGAATGTCACCAATGGCGCCGAGGGCGTCGGGCAGGCGACTACACGCACCGTCGTCTACACCATCGTCGCGCTCACCTTCGTCGATCTGCTCTTTACCGCTGTCTTCTATCAACTCGGATGGTGACCGCTCATGTCCGAGTCCTCTCCGAATCGTTCATCATCAGGCGATCGCAGCCCAGAGTCTGCTTCGATCGATCTTCATCAGATGCTTCGCGACTTCTCCTCCCACGCGAAGTGTGTCGATCGACAGGCTGACCATTCCGTCTGGCGACTTGAGTTTGCGGGCGCGAATTCCCTTCTTCTTCATTATCCAAGGCGCGACGGATCGCGCGGCGTCGGGCGATGGAGATCACATCTCCGATTCTCGCCGGCTCAAAGGCAATTCGCCCGACTGCGATCATTGCAGTCGAGCGATCTACAGGCCCCGCGGGTGCTCGCCTGTCTGAGCGGATTCACCATCGAGGATCAGAAGGGTGATGCGGTCCTCATCCCGGCCCGCGATCGACTACTCACGCTCCGACAATTGCTCGTCGGCGATGCCAGCTCGTCAGGTCGGTCGAATCTTTCCGATGCACGTGAGCGTCTCGCACAGATCGTTCGCGTACTTGTTGCGATGGGGCGATTGAACATGATTCCCGATCCGCTCGATCTCGAAGCGTTTTGGATTGCTGAGCGAAACGGGAAGCGAGTGGTGGTTCCGGGTGCGACGCATCGATCAGGACGCGGCGCGTTGTCGTCGCGCGCGCTCCTCGAACTTGGCGCAGACGCGCTGCCGGTGAGTCGTGCGGTCGAACGGGCGCGGGTGTGGCGATTGGCATATCCGCAGGGCCCGCTCCCACGAAGACTGCCACGCGGGCCGCTTGATCGGTTCGCAAGGGCGGCCCGACATGCGGGGGAGCATCCGTTCCGACCGCTTGGCGTCGACGGCTGGCACGGACTGCATCTGGCCGAGTTGCCCATGCGGGTTCCGTGGTGTGGGGTAAGCTCTATTCGACTCAACGCCCCCAGCATCGAATCACTCCGCTCGTTGATCGACATTGCGCGCGATATCGAGGACCGTACCGAACTGGAAGTCTTTAAGCGCGACCCAAGCGGACTGGTCGCGCGATTGCCCTCCGGACTGCTCGAAATCGGCGGAGGATCAAGCCTCATTCTCAAGAGGCCGCTACCGAAACCCGGTATTCGCGGATTCGTGCAGACACTGCGGCTCAGTCGGGTCAGGCGCGGATTCGTCAAGACCTGGCGACTTCTGGGACGGGGCATCGCCTGTGAATTGCCGCTTCTTCTACTGGAAAGACGAGTCGGCATTCGACTCATCGATCAAATGGCGGTTTATGCAGCCGTTCGTGGGACGGTCCTTTCCGACTTTGATCTTGATGCACTCGATGATGCAACACGCGGTCGTCTGCTCGCTCGCTGTGGTGCGATTCTGCGACGCATCGAATCGTTCGGATTCGGACATTTCGACGCCAAAAGCAGCAACTGGATGATCTGGACCGACTGCGACCAAGAGCCGCGGCCGGTGCTGATTGATGCCGATGGCGTCCGCGGTTATCCCTATCCGGGCAAGGGCATCGCACGCCTCGCTCGGGCGATGACCCATCATCGTCACTATCGACAAGCCGATCGAGACTGGCTTTTCTCTGGCTATCGCGGGCGATGAACGCCTATCATCGGATTCGGTCATGAATCAAAGCGCAGGTTCACATGCTGGGAAGGGGCAGAGGGTCGTCGTCGCAATGAGCGGCGGGGTCGATTCTTCGGTGGCGGCTGCACTACTCAAAGAACAGGGCTACGAAGTCATCGGCGCGTTCCTGCGACTCGGCACACCCCCGGGACTCGGCGACGGCGAGGAATGTAAAATCGACCTCTCCAACAACGCCAAGAAACACAAGCAGGGCTGCTGCAGCGTCCTGGATGCCGCCGACGCGCGACGCGTCGCACAGATGCTCGATGTCCCTCTCTATGTCCTGAACTTCCAGGACGACTTCGGTCGAATCGTCGACTACTTCGTCGGCGAATACAACGCAGGTCGAACGCCCAACCCCTGCGTCCGATGCAACGACTGGCTGAAGTTTGGCAGACTCGTCGAATATGCCCACGCCGTCGGCGCAACATGCACCGCGTCAGGCCACTACGCACGCATCGGCTTCGACCCGGTCAGCGGCGAAAAAGCCCTGATGCGCGGCGTGGATCATTCCAAAGACCAAAGCTACGTCCTCTTCGGCATGTCCCGACAAACACTCCAACACACGCTTTTGCCCATCGGTGACTTTGAGAAACCCCGCGTGCGCGAGATGGCGGAGTCGCTCGGCTTGCCAACGTTCAACAAGCCTGACAGCCAGGAGATTTGTTTCGTGCCGGATCAGGATTACGCGCGGGTGGTTCGACATCGCGACCCGAGTCGCATGCGGGCAGGAGAACTTGTCACTCCCGACGGAACTGTTGTCGGACAGCACGAGGGACATCAGCACTTCACGATCGGACAACGAAAGGGATTGGGCGTTTCACGCGGCGTTCCTTTGTATGTGCTGGATATCGACCCGCGCGACAATCGCGTGATCGTCGGAGATAAAGAGCAGCTCCTGCGAAAGGGCCTGATCGCCTCGCAGATCAATCTGCTCTCAAAACGCGCAATCGAAGCGCGTGAGCCGATCCGCTGTGAAGCGAAGATTCGCTACAACGCCCAGCCACAGCCCGCGACGATGGTGCGCGTGGGTGAGGGGGAGGTGCGTGTGATGTTCGACACGCCGCAAAGCGCGATCACGCCCGGACAGGCGGTCGTCTGCTACGACGGTGATGTCGTCATGGGCGGGGGATGGATCGATCGTGCCGAGTGACTCCTCCTGAATCTGACTTCGTGCGGACATTCGTTTGGCTTGGTAAGGTTCGTTGAGCCTTGTTTATGTGGCTTGCGCAAACATCTTTTCTCTCACTCTTCTAATTGATATGTCTTATTTCCTATGATCTGGTGGATCCCGATTCTGCTCTTGGCCCTTGCAGGTCTGCTCATCATTGTCGAATGGCGGGGCGCGCGAACAACGATCACGCTCAGTTTCCGAGGCGATCTGCATCGCGAAGCCGCATTTCTGGCGCAGTATGGGCAGAGTGTTTGCACGCCGATCGCGGCGTGGTTGGTCGCGATCGCCAAGGGAAGCTGGACACCCTTCTTGACGGTCATGGTCCCCGTGATGGCGGTGTCGGTTTTGTGTTTGGTGCTCAAAAGATCGACCGGACGCATCAGGCCCGGACGCGAGCGGGCCGGGCGATTCACCGGATTCGGCTGGCGACGCGACAGTAAACGCGAGAGTTTTCCTTCCAGTCATTCGGCGTCCGCGTTTGCGCTCAGTGTCGCCCTGGCCCACCATTGGCCGGAGGCGGCGGTGGTTTGGTGGTTGCTCGCGGGGAGCGTCGGATTGTTGCGATATCTGATGGAAGCGCACTTCCCGAGTGATGTGCTTGCGGGATGTGCGGTGGGATATGTCGTGGGGTGGCTTGCGCTGGAGGGGACTTTGCGAGTGCTCGCGGGCATGATGTAATGCGCGGGCGTTTTCGATAAGACCTAGCGCGGCAGGATCTCATGAATGAAGCGACGAGTGCAGTTGCAACGGGATCGGCGGGCGATGCCGATGACCCGCGCGGGACGCTCGCACAGCGGGCGGCTTGGGTGTTGTATGACGTGGGAAACAGTGGCTTCGGAATGACCGTCGCGGGCGTCTTGTTCAGCGTCTATTTCAATCGACATCTCGTGCCAGAACATACGCCCGGTGTGGCTGACAGCGTGGCTCACGCGCCCGGCATCGCCGATGCTGCCGTCGCGACCGAGGCGGTCGTTCGCGGGGTCAAGATTCTTGGACATGTGATCCCGGGCGACGGCGTGTTCGCGATTCTCGCCGCCCTGACCGCATTGATGGTCACCTTCGCCGCCCCAGTGCTCGGCGCAATGGCGGATGTCAAAGGCTGGACGCGGCGACTGCTCATCATTCACGCGACCGGCGGAAGTCTGGCGGCCATGCTGACCGCGATGCTCGCGCCGGGGCAATGGATCATCGGGGCATTGATCTATGTCGTCGCAGGCTACTTCTTCGGTGCGAGCCTCGCATTTTACAACGCGTTTCTACCACGACTCGCACCTCCCAGAATGCAGGGACGATTGAGCGGCGCGGGCTTTGCCGCGGGTTATGTCGGCGGGGGAATCGCGCTGATCCTGGGGTCGTGGATCGGATCAAAAGTCGGCACGCCGATAGGACTCGCCTTCGGTGGAGTGTGGTGGCTTGTGTTCAGCCTGCCGGCATTCTTCCTACTCCCAAAAATACCGCCCGTCGAAGGGGCAGTCGTGCAAGGAACGCTCCTGGGGACGGCCCTGCGACGAATCGGGCATACGTTCCGATCGATCCGAAAGTATCGCGTGCTTTTCCTCTTCCTTGCCGCATATCTGATGTATCAGAACGGCGTCGACACGTTGATTCAGATCGCACCGGCGTACGCGTCGCAGGTGCTGGAGGGGGCGAGCGATGAGGCGGTGCAACGCGTTTTCCTGCTCGTGCAGTTTGTCGCGTTTCCTGGGGCTCTTTTGTGCGGCTGGCTTTCGGATCGTGTGGGCAATCGACGCGTCATTGTCGGAACGCTTCTGGTCTGGTGCGTCGTCTGCTCGCTGATCCCGCTGACCACAAGCCTCGGCTGGTTCACCGCCGCTGCGTGTGTGATCGGACTGGTGCTCGGTGGAGTGCAATCGAGCAGCCGAGCATTCATGGCCCAGCTTGCGCCCAAGGAGATTTTGAACGAGGCGTTCGGATTCTTCAGCGTCAGCGGAAAGGCGATCAGCATCTTCGGCCCGTTGGTGTATGCAGCGATCGTGTCGGTGTTCGGCTCGAGGTTTGGTGTGCTTGGCGTGTTGCCCTTCATGTTTGCGGGGTTGTTCGTGTTGCTGATGTACGTGCCGAGTAGTCATTCGACATCGGCGGCGGGTTCGGGTAGATCAAACGGTCCCGACGGAGCACCTCGGGCGTGAGTTCCGACGATCGAACGTGAGTTGAATCAGTCAGGCATTTAGCCAGGGATTGGTATGAAACGAAACGGCAGCCGAGTCGTGGCGTGGGCGGGTCTGTTCACATGGATGACGATGAGTTCGCCCGGTTGGGTGATCGCGCGTGCGGCTCAACTGCCCCCCGACGCACCCGCCAACGCGTTGGCGGTGGTCGCGGGCGCGGCGAATCAACCCGCGAAGGTCGAGATCAGCTCCGCCGTCGCTTTGGCGCTTGCAGAGCGGTTTTCTGTCGCGGCTTCGATCGAAAGCGATCAAGCGGAAGCCGATCCGGATGCCGTGAAGCGGGCCGCAATTTATGCCGAGCTCGCGATGTCGCTCGCGCCCGCGGAACCGCGCATGCAGCGGCAGGCGGTCGATCTCTATCTCGCCGACGGACGCACGGAGGCTGCGTGGCAATTGCTCGATCGAATACGCAAAGAGGACCCGAAAGACGAGGTCGCCGCCATCCGATTCCTCGATCTGACCGTCGAACGAATGGAACTTGCCGAGGAACGCCTCGCCTACCTCGCCCGCGTCGCGCAGGCGGATCGCCTCGCGCCGCCGGTCCGTGCACATGCCGCCAAGCGTGCTGCAGACCTCCTGATGGATCGCGCAGAGGATGCCCGCGCGGCGCAGATGATCGACCTTGCACTGCAGTTGAATCCGCAAAGTGTTGGCGCCCTCGAATCGCGACTTGCGATGGTTAGCCTCGAAGGAAATGCCGAGGCCTACGGGACAGCCCTCTTGGATTTGTTGTCGGCATCGCCGAGCGATGCGGGTGCGCTGATTTCACTCGCCCGGCTCTGCGGGAGGATGGGAATCGCAGATCAGGCTGCAAACCTCTTCAACATCGGCGCAGCTGCTGCTGCTGGCGATGGCATGGGCCTGCCGATCGAAGATCAGATCGACATGCTCTCGGCCAACCTGCTGGCCGACGCGGCGCCATCGGCTGCGACCTATCTCGAGGGTCTGCATGAGCGCGGCGTCTTGCTCGATCCTGAACTCATGCTGCTGCGTGCCGTCGCGCTCGCCCGGGCAAGCGGTTCACCCGAGGAACTTCGGGCTGAATCCATCGTACAGGCACGCCGCGCGCAGATCGGTCGCGTCGCGCAAGTTTCGAAAATGCTCGCCGGCGATCCAGAGGCGGAGAAAGTCCAGGAGACGCTCCCCGATCTACCGCTCCCGGATGTCGTGACCGATGCCGCCAAAATCATGGCGGAGGGTCGGGAAGACTTGCGGCCGGTGTACGCCGGGTCGGTCAAAGCACTACTGGACTTTGAACTGCTTTTCACACCCATCGGCGAGCCGATCGCGCAGCTTGAGGCACTGACCAATGCCCTAAAGACGCTCGTCGGCGATGCAGATCCGTTGACGGCCCGATACGACGCAGTACGACTCTTGCGGGCAGGCCGAACCGATGAAGCACGCCCGCGACTCGAGGCGGCCGCCGGCGCGGGGGATCGCTTCGCCCGCGCGACGCTCCTCACCCTCGACGCCGAACCCGCACAAAAACTCCCCGAGTTGCAGGCCCTCATGGATCAGGAACCCGACGGACTCGAAGCCGTCATCTTTCTCCATCTCTGGGGACCCGCTGGCGTGAAACCGACCGTCAGCCCCGTGGGCGAGGCGTTCCGAAGCCGACTCGATCCAGTCGTCAGCCGAATCGAAACGTTCTTCAACTCGCCCACCCAGGTCTATCTTCTCCGCGCAAGACCGCTCGCGATCAGCCATTCGCACAACCAGCCTGTGCTCGCCGAAGTGACGATCACCAACATGGGGTCAAACCCTGTCACCATAGGCCCGCGTGGAATGATCCGATCAACGCTTGTTTTTGACGCGCAAGTTCGCGGATTCAACGCACCGCTCGTCGCCGTCGGAACGTCAAACTTCTGGGGCCGCGTCAAACTCGGGCCGCGCGAAGCCTACTCGCAGGTCTTTCGCGTCGACGGCGGAACGCTGACCAACACGCTTTCGCAAATGCTCATCCCCTCGGTCGCATTTAATGTGGCCGTCCTCAGCAATCCAGTCATCACCCCGCGTGAAACCGTTCCCGGTGTTGGCGGTCAACGGGCTTCGGTCGGGACGATCATGGAAAGACGACCGACCCTTCTGGATACCGAGACCCAGCGCGCCGCTCTCGTCGCGTCGCTCTCGTCCCCTGATGATTTTCAGAGAATGCAGGCCTACATGCTCGTAGGCGATCTCGTGCCGCAGATGATGAGGGTCGATCAGGAAGCCGTGAAGCAATTCGTCGCTCAGCTCAAGGGCGTGATGGACGAAGCCGCCGCTCGTGAACAGTCGCCGGGCCTCCAGGCCTTGCTCGCCATGGCACGGGCACAGTCCGCGGGCGACGAGACCGCTGCGATCGCCATGCTCGTGGAAGTTGGGCGCAGGCAATCTGTCATCGATCAGGCCTTGATCCTCGGCGTCCTGAGAGAACTTACCCAGGCGCAACGCGCCCCGGTCTGCGATGCCATCGTCGAATCCGCCGCAAGCCCATTCATCGCCGAACTCGCCGAATTAACCCGGCGAATCCCCGACCCCAAGCCCCCGGAGACACCTGCGACCCCAGAATCCGCCCCGACCAATTGAATGGAACCGCCGAATCCTTCTCGGGCTCAATTCGCCCGATGTCCTCCATCCCGGGCCAGGGGTGGGGTCGGACGAAACGAATTTGAGATTCTCGATACGTAGGCTTTTGCAGAACGAAGTTTAGGTTATGATCGGACCAGCGATCGACGCTCCCAACGCCGGGCGATACGTGTCCAACGCACGGCTCGCCGGACCCGTTTGGTCGGATTCGTCAGTGATTTTTTGGGTTCCGTGGGACACAACGTGACCCCAAAAATGATCGTGAAGGCAGTTCGAGAAGAGCAGGGCGGTCGCGGGGAATGGAGTTCCAGAGTCAGGGGTGGAAGAAATTTGAGGAGTCGACTGTGATTGTGACCGTTTCTAGCCGACATATGGATGTCAGCACCGCGCTCAAGGCCCACGCCACCGAAAAGAGCCAGAAGCTGCTTAAATACTACGACCGCATCCAAGAGATCGAAGTCGTTATCGACGCCGGCCCGAAAGACGGCGTTGAGGTGGAAGTGATGGTCAACGGTGAACATAAATCCATGTTCATCGCCAAAGAGCAGGGCCCCGACGCCTACAAATGCATCGATGCCTGCGTTAACAAGCTCGAACGGCAATTGACCGATCACCACAAGAAACTGAAAAACCGCAAGCATCCGGGATGATGCCCGCGGACAGGGCCTTGACTTCTTGCTTCGGTGTGATCCGTCGAGGCGAGTTTCGATTCGCGAGAGATTCAACGTTGTTGCCGGTGTAAATGAGTGGCCATGAAACTACGAGATTTCATTCAACCCGATGCGATCCAGATCCAACTGAAAGCCACCGATCGCGATGGCGTGATCCGGGAACTGGTCTCCTCACTCGTCGCGAGCGGCGGACTCGACAAAGTGGCCAGCGATGAAGTGACCGCAGCCCTGATCAAGCGTGAGAAGAACGGTTCGACCGGCTTCGGCAAAGGCGTTGCCGTTCCTCACGTCAAACATCCCAAAATCGGCAAACTGGTCGGAGCCATCGGACTTTCTGCCGCCGGCATCGAGTTCGGCGCACTCGACCATAAACCCGTCTATTCCGTCTTCATGCTCCTGAGCCCGCAGGGTCAGGATCAGGCTCATCTCGGCGCAATGGAAGTGATCTTCCGTTCGCTCAACAAGGACATGTTCCGCCGATTCCTGCGGCAGGCGGACACACGGGAGAAAGTGCTCGAACTTCTCGACGAAGCGGATGCGGGCAAATGAATACGCCCACCACCCAACTTCGCGACGTTCAACAACATGACAGCCCGACGGGCCCAACCCATCAGCGAGTTTCGAGAATGCCCAGCGCCTGTCGAGACGTGATCATCACCAGCGAAAACGGTCTGCACGCCAGACCGGCCATGAGCTTTGTTGATGCCGCCAATCACTTCGGATCCGTCGTCCAAGTCACCCGACTCGGCGACACCCCCGAAACGGTCGACGGAAAAAGCATCATGCAGATGCTCACCCTCGCCGCGGTTCAAGGAACCACGCTGCGGATCTGTGCCGAAGGGGACGACGCTCACCATGCCGTCGAACGTCTGGTCAGTCTGATCGAAAACGGTTTTGCCGAGGATTGAACCGCTTCCCTATCGAAGCGCCGATCCGACCGACCGCGATCATTGAACGCCACAAGCCTCGTCAAACGTCCCGCAACGCGACCCCTCAGGACGCATCGCCATCGCACGACGACGCTCGTACCACATTCGCATCCGCCTCGATTGGAATCACGATTTCCATCCCGGCCCGATGCGAACTCGAACGCATCAGCGGCCGCGACGAATCGCTGCCGCTCAAACCAGCGACCTTGTTCTCATCTTTCGATCGACCATTCATGGAGATACTCAAAGGCATAGGCGTTTCACCCGGCGTGGCCATGAGCACAGCCATCGTCCTCGATGTCGAGGATCTGGCCGTCCAACCGCGCCAAGTCCCCCCGGAGGCGGCGGACGCCGAACTCGCACGCCTCGACCGCGCCATCGCTGACGCTCTACGCGACATCGAAAGACTACGCGACGAAGTCACCCAACGTTCAGGACGCGAAATCGGCGCCATCTTCGACTTCCACCTCGGACTCCTACGCGATCGAAGCCTCGTCGGACAATTCCGCAACGAAGTCGCCTCCGGACACTACACCGCCGAATATGCCGTCAACCTCGTCATGAAACGACTGTCTGCGACCTTCCTGGGCATGAAGGACCGCTACTTCGCCGAACGCGTCAAAGATATCTACGACCTCGAACGACGCGTCCTTCGACATCTCATCGGACAACAACGCGAAGACCTCAACCGACTCTCTCGCGACGTCATCGTCATCGCTCACGACCTCCTGCCCAGCCAAACCGCTCAACTCGACCGTAACCGCGTACGCGGATTCGCTGTCGATGTCGGAGGACGCACCAGTCATACCGCCATCGTCGCCCGCGCCATGAGCATCCCCGCCGTCGTCGGTGTCGGTGACGTCTCCAAACGCGTCGCGCCCGGTGACATCATCCTCATCGACGGAACACGCGGACTCGTCGTCATCAACCCCAACGAAGATCAACTCAAAGACTTCGACGTCCAACTCGAACGACAACACCGCATCGAACTCGAACTCGCGCAACTCCGCGACCTCCCCGCACAAACTCGCGACGGACATGTCGTCAGCCTCCAGGCCAACATCGAGTTCCCACCCGAAATCGACGACGCCGTCGAACGCGGAGCCGCAGGCATCGGACTCTACAGAACCGAATTCCTCTACCTCAACAGCGAACAAGAACCCACCGAAGCCGATCACTACAACGCCTACGTCGACGCCGTCAGACGACTCCGCGGAAAACCACTGGTCATCCGAACCCTCGACCTCGGCGCAGACAAATACGATCCCAAAGCCGACCCAGCCACGCTCGAACGAAACCCCTTCCTCGGCGATCGATCCATCCGACTCTGCCTACACGACATCCCCATGTTCAAGCGACAACTCCGCGCCATCCTCCGCGCAAGTGTCGCAGGCGATGTCCGCATCATGTTCCCCATGATCTCCACGCTTCTGGAACTCCGACAAGCCAGAATGGTCCTCAGCGATGTCATGGAAGAACTCGACGACGAAGGTGTCAAATTCAACACCGACATCCCCGTCGGCATGATGATGGAAGTGCCGTCCGCCGCACTCATGGCCTCGGTCTTTGCCCGCGAAGTCAACTTCTTCTCCATCGGCACCAACGACCTCATCCAATACACACTCGCCGTCGATCGAACCAACGAACGCGTCGCCGGCCTCTTTAATGCCGCTCATCCCAGCGTCCTGCTCCTCATTCGCGACATCATCCGCGCCGGCGCCCGCACACAGGTCCCCGTCAGCGTCTGCGGCGAAATGGCGGGCGAACCCCTCTATACCCTGCTCCTGCTCGGACTCGGTCTGACCACCTTCAGCATGAACGCGCCCGACATCCCTGAAATCAAAAAAATCATCCGCTCCACCACCATGCCGCACGCTCGCGAAATCGCTCGCCGAGCCATGGGCTTTGATTCCGAGCGACAAGTCATGCACTACCTCCGCGAGGAGACACGAAAACTCGTTCCCGACGCCTTCTAACCCCAACCCAAGAACGGTCATCTACCCGTGAAACAAAACCAAAATCCAGACGAAATCACCACTCCCGAGGCCGACGATTCTGATCGCCGTCCCAAAAAACGCACCACCAAAGATTCATCGCCCAAAGAAGCATTGCCAAAGAATCCAACTCCCAAGAGCCCAGCCCGAAAAGTCCCCCCAGACGGAACCAACCCGATGCCAAAGGAAATGCTCATCAACGTCAGCACCGGAGAAGAATGCCGGATCGCGCTGATCCAGGACGGTCGACTCGAAGAACTCTACATGGAGCGATCCAGCAACGTCAGTCACGTCGGCAATGTCTACAAAGGCAAAGTCATGAACGTCGAGGCCTCCATCCAGGCCGCCTTCATCGACTTCGGCCTCGGTCGAAATGGCTTCCTCCACATCTCCGACCTCATGCCAACCTACTTCGGAAAACGGGGCGGACCCGTCGAAACCGTCGGTCGAAAAATGGCGCGACGCGACCGACCGCCCATCCAACAATGCCTCAAACGAGGCGACGAAATCACCGTCCAAATCATCAAGGAAGGTCTCGGAACCAAAGGACCAACCCTCAGCAGCTACCTCTCCATCCCAGGCCGAATCCTTGTCATGATGCCGGGCGTCGCCAAAACTGGCGTCAGCCGAAAGATCGAAGATGAAGCTGAACGCAAACGTCTCCGAAAAATCCTCGACGAACTCAAACCACCGAAGGACGTCGGCTTCATCATCCGTACCGCAGGCGTCGGCAAGTCCAAGGCCGAAATCGAACGCGACTTCAAATACCTCACCAGACTCTGGGAGGATATGAAGAAAAAACAGGATAAAGCCAAAGGCACCGCAGAACTCTACTCCGAAGGCGACCTCGTCCTGCGCACGGTCCGCGATCTCTACACCGCCGACGTCTCACGCATCCTCGTCGACGACAAAGCCACCCAAAAACGCATCAAGGACTTCTTCAAACTCCTGATGCCTCGCACCAAAAACAACATCGAACTCTACGAAGAACCCACGCCGCTCTTCCACAAGTTCAACATCGAACACGACATCGAACAAATGCACAGCCGCACCGTCCCACTCAAATCGGGCGGCTACCTCATCATCGATCAAACCGAAGCCGTCGTCGCAATCGACGTCAATAGCGGGAAAAATCGCGAACACGGCGACGCAGAAACCACCGCCTTCAAAACCGACCTCGAAGCCGCCGACGAAATCCCACGCCAACTCAAACTCCGCGACCTCGGCGGGGTCGTCATCTGTGACTTCATCGACCTGCGCTTCGAACGACATCGACGCGAACTCGAAGCTCGACTGGCCGACAATCTCAAAAACGACCGCGCCAAAACACGATTCCTCCGCATGAGCGAATTCGGCATCATCGAAATGACCCGACAACGCATGCGACCCAGCCTCAAACGATCCGTCTTCCACGATTGCCCAGCCTGCAAGGGACACGGACTCGTCAAAACACCCGAGTCCATCGCACTTGACGTCATGCGACAACTCACCATCGCCGCACACGACGAACGCGTGAAACGCATCGAACTCAGCCTCAACGGCGACACCGGCTTCTACGTCCTCAACAACAAACGCGCCGCCATCGCAAAGCTCGAAGAAGAGACCGAAAAACAAGTCCTCGTCAAAATCGACACACACCTCGGCACCGACGAAATCAAGTTCGATCTCTTCGACGAACGCGAAGGCGCGCTCTACCTCAACAGCCTCGGCATGGAAAGTCCACACGCCCAAGGCCGGCCCCGCGATGGTGGGCGTCGAGGCCGACGCAGCCGCTTCGAACGCTATGACGACGATCGCGACGACAACGAACCCGGCATGGAACGCGAAGAAACCGACGACGACGAATCCACCACGCGACCACCACGCGAACCCGATTCCGACCCCGACGTCCACTTCGCCTACGAACCGGGCGGGCGAAACGAACGACGCGATCGACGCGACTCCCGCGACCGACGCGACGGACGCGGCAACCGTGACAACCGTGACAACCGTGACACCCGTGACAGCCGTGACAGCCGTGACAGCCGTGACAACCGAGGCGGTCGCGACGATCGCGAAGACCCACGACCACGCATCAAAGGCAACCTCATCACCACGCCCCTCGGACCCAACGGGCCCGTCAAACTCGAAGACCTCCCACAGGCCAAATCCAAGCCCGCACCACTTCCAGCCGCCGACGATGTCGATAGAGATCATGGCGCCGATGAACAGAGTGAAGCCCCTTCGATCTCAAACGATCGCGACGCCGGGCGACCACGCGAAAACTTCGATCGGCCCCGCGACAACTTTGATCGACCGCGCGACCGCTTCGATCGACGCGATGAAGGGCGAACCGACAACTACGGAAACAGAGGCGAACAGTTCGGCCCGAACGATGGAACCGGCGAGGGCGGACGTCGTCGCCGCCGCCGCCGTCGTCGTCGTCGCGGGCGCGGCGGGCAGGGCGGGGACAACTTCCAGGGACAACCCGGCTCCTCAGGTCAGGAGCAACGACCCGAAGCCTTCCTCTCAGACGATCAACCCGACGACGAAGATCCATCACGCGAACCCGAGACCGTCGATGACGGACTCGATGTCCCCGAAGATGAAATCCAACCGCCTCACGTCGATCACTCCATCACCAGCCGCGGATTCGACGCAGAAAAAGGCGCACGCGGGCGACGAAGTCGACGCGGACGTGGCGGTAAACGTGACGGCGATGCCATGAAGCACCAACGCGCCTTCGAACAAGAACAGGCCGCCAAAGGCACGCCCTCACTCGCAGAACTCCTACGCGATGAACTCAAACGCGAAGGTAAACTCGACGAATTCGATGACGATGAAGATTCCATCGGCAATCGTATCGATGCCCAACCCGCCGGACCAAGCCAGGGACAACGCGGACCCGCTCGCGGACAAAATCAACGCGGCCCCAACCCGCGCGGACAACAACGCGGCAACGCACCCCAGGGTCGAGGTCAACCGCAACGAGGCCCCAACGCCTCACCAGCCCAAGGCCCCGCCAGATCACGACCCGGACCCAGCCGCACACCACCGGCCGCCCCGCGTGATTCACGCAGCGTCACGCCTCTGCCCGGCGGACCCAAACCCGGGTCATCGGACAAGCACCAACTCGACAAAGAAGCACCCGCCGAGGACATCTCCAAATACCTCGCGCCCCTCACGCCAACCGATCTCGACGTGATCAACGACGACGATTACGACGACGATCGATAAACCCAAAATCTCACCCAACTCTCAATTCAGTTCCACCCCAACTGATTCCCGCCCCGCAGCCAGCCCACAAGGCCGTCTGCGGGGCGGTTTCCCTTTGATGGCGTGCGATCCACTGCCAAAGAATGATTCGCTGTGGCATCCTCGTTGAGTGCCCAACGCGTTCTCGTCGGATATACTGTCACACTCGCGCGGCCCATCGACCCGCGCAGTCGATCGTCGTAGATTTCTCGATTTGACAATCCTTTTCGGAGCTTTCGTATGCGGATCTTCTCGTGTGCCGTCACTGTGTGCGTCGCGGGTGTGATGATGATCGGGTTGCCGGGTACATCCTCGCTCCAGATCTCGGCTGCCTCGGCACAAGCGTCGGTGCAGCCCATCGAGTTCCAACGCGAAACACTGCCCAACGGCCTGCGTGTGATCTACGCGCCGATGGAAAACGCACCCGTCGTGCACGTCCGCGTCCTCTATCACGTCGGCGCTCGCGACGAACGCCCCGATCGACAGGGCTTTGCTCACATGTTCGAACACATGATGTTCCGCGGTTCTCAACACGTCGCCAGCGAGCAGCACATGAAGCTCATCAACAGCGTCGGCGGAATCAGCAACGCTTTCACCAGCTTCGATCAGACCACCTACATCAACACCGTACCCACCAACCACCTCGAAATGGCCCTCTGGCTAGAGGCCGACCGCCTCGCAAGCTTCAAGGTCTCCAAGCCCGTGCTCGAAACCGAACGCGAAGTCGTCAAGGAAGAATGGCGACTCCGCTACGCGAATCAGCCCTACGGCACCATGTTCCAGGACCTCTTCGCGCTGGCATTCACCACCCACAACTATCGCTGGATGCCGATCGGCGACATGGATCAACTTGCCCAGAGCCAGCCGCAGGAACTGCAGGATTTCCACGACACATTCTACGTCCCCAACAACGCATGCCTGATCATCGCAGGTCAATTCGACGTCGAAGCCGCCCGCACCTGGGTCCGCGACTACTACGGCTGGATCCCCGCAGGCCCGGCGATCGAACGCTCCACACGCCCCGAACCCGAACAGACCGAAGAACGCACCAAAATCGTCTATCGACCTCAGGTTCCAGTCACTCGCATCTCGCTCGCCTACAAGAGCCCCGACTATCGACATGACGATCACCTCGCACTCGAAGTACTCACCAGCATCCTCGGCTCTGGTCGATCCAGCCGACT
This sequence comes from Planctomycetaceae bacterium, assembly GCA_027487775.1. GTDB lineage: Bacteria > Planctomycetota > Phycisphaerae > Tepidisphaerales > Tepidisphaeraceae > JAIYCY01. Next base: position 124,136 of record JAIYCY010000013.1, on the reverse strand, counting down.
CTACATGTCACTCGTCGGCGGAGACGCACCGATCGCAGCCGGCGCGTCCATGGGCAACTACCAGCTTCAGGATCCCTCGCTCGTCGTCGGAAGCATCGCCATGCTTCCAGGCAAAGACCCCGACGAAGCACTCGCCCGCTTCACCGCCGAGATCGATCGCGTCATCAAGGAAGGCGTCACCCCGGAAGAACTCAACAAAGCCCGCACGCTCCTGAAGGTCCAACTCATCCAACAACGACAAACCGCTGAAAGCGTCGCCAGCGTGCTCGGCGAAGAAGAAGTCTTCGGCGGAGACGCCACGCGTGCCAACCAAGTCTTCGAACGCCTCGAACGACTCACCCCCGCCGACATTCAAAAGGTCGCCGAGCGCTACCTGAAAACGAGCACCCGCACCGTCGTGCAATATCGACCCGGCAATCCTCCCGAAGCCGCGCCGGGTACTCCCGCGGCACCGGCGCAATCTTCCGTCCCCGCTGACGAATCGCGCGCCAAGCCGGTCGCCTTCCTCGAATCTCCCCCAGCCTCATCCACCGAAACAACCGTCGTCAGCCAGCGCAACAACGTCTTCCCCGACACCTACCCCAAAGCTCCGCCGATGTCCGATGAGGTCATCAGCCGACCGTTCAACAAGGGCGTCGTCTCTGATGTCCGAGGCGTTCAGGTCATCACACTGAGTGACGATCGACTTCCGGTCGTCAGCATGTCACTGGTCATGCGCGGCGGAGGCCATTCGATTCCGCCGGAAAAAACCGGACTCGCATCGATGGTCGCGCAGCTCCTCTCACGCGGTGCAGGTGGCATGACCGCCCAACAGATCGCCGACGATCTCGAAGGTCGCGGCATCAGCATCGGCGTCTCAGATGACGGCGACATCACCCGCGCCAGCGCCTTTGCCATCACCGAACAACTCGATCACGCCGTCGATCGTTTCATCACCATCCTCCGATCTCCCGATTTCCCAGAGAACGAATTCATGCGTCTCCGCCAGCAAGCGATGGCAGGCCTCATGCAGGAACTCTCCAATCCCGGCAGCGTCGCAGATCGAAAGCTCGATGAAATCGTCTACGGCCCACACCCCTACGCCAACTCCACCTCGCTCGCCTCCATCCAAACCATCACGCCCAACGATGTTCGCGGATATTACCAGTCGATCTATTCACCCAAGGACGCGATCCTCATCTTCAGCGGAGCCATCACCCAGGAACGCGCCAACCAACTTGCCGAAAAAATCCTCGACGGATGGGAAACCACCGCGCGGCCGGTCGTCGATTATCGACTCCCGGAAACGCCTTCCAACCGACGTATCATCCTCGTCGAAAATCCCAGGGGACAGCAGGCCGCCATTCGCATGGGTGTCCTCGCCTACGACCTGGCGAACGAAGACCGATTCGCAGGCAGCGTCGCCGGACAGATTCTCTCCAGCGGGATCGACTCGCGCCTCAACCGCGTCCTCCGCGCCGAGAAGGGCCTGACCTATGGCAGCTACGGCTACTTCCGACCCGCTCGCAAGGGCGGCGCCTTTGAACTCAACATCGACACCAAACCCGAATCAGTGAAGGAAGCCGTCGAAAGTGCGTTCGAAGTCCTCGAAACCATGCGACGCGATCCCGTGACCAGCGAAGAGCTTTCCATCGCCAAACGCCGCGTCGCCGGCATGATGGTGCTCGAAACCCAGACCGTCCAGCAACAAGCCGGCCGTCGTTTGGACACGATCCTCAACGATTACCCGATCGACTACTACGACAACTACGCCTCGCTTATCGCACAGGTCGAAGCCAGTCAGGTGCGCGAAGTCATGGAAAGATATGTCACCCCCGACCGCATGACCATCGTCGTTGTCGCTCCTCCCGAGACCGCAGATCAACTCGCAGCTTTCGGCGAAGTCGTCCGCGTACAAATGCCCCTTGCCGCGCAAATGCCCCAGCCATAAACCCGATTCTGACGTGTGTGCTTGAGGTTCGATCCAACGCAACCGGCAACACCCCGTTTCTTTCACCCTCACCGGGAGATCGAAACGGGGTGTTGTCTTGTCCAGATTCGTGTATCGTTATCGGCCTCTGCCATGCGAGTCCGTCGAGTGCTGGCTTATCTGTGGGCGCTGCCGACAACGTGCGTCGGACTGATCTTCGTCTCGCTCGGACTCATGAGCGGCGGACGTGTCCGATGGAAGACGGGCGTGCTCGAAGCCGAAGGTGGACTCGTCTCGTTCTTCCTGCGTCGGTGCACCTTGCTCCAGGGCGGCGCTGCTGCCATGACGCTCGGGCACGTCGTACTCGGTGTCGACCGACAGCAACTTCGCCGTACTCGCGCCCACGAACGCGTCCACGTCCGACAGGCCGAGCGATGGGGACCACTCTTTCTCCCCGCCTACGCCGCCGCTTCCGTCTGGTGCATCATGCGCGGTCGGACTGCCTACTTCGATAACCCCTTCGAACGCGAAGCCTACGCTGTCGATCGCATGCCCTCCGAGCCCACCGATCTCACCAGACTCCGCCGAAAATCGTCCTCCACACGTCGCAGGCGTCCCGCCAACTCAACATCGATCGCCCCGGCGTCCACACCATCGCACCCATCCAGTCGGGCATCGGCCAATCATGAACAATCAAGTCGAGAGGCGGCAGGGCGGACGCCGCTCGGTGCACATCCGATCGACGACGTCCGGGGGGGGCGGTGAAGATCGTTCACGTCTCCGACATCCACTTCGGACGTAACGATCCGCGCGTCATGAGTGCCGCACGCGAAGCGATCCGCAAAATCAACCCAGAGCTCATCATCGCCAGCGGAGACCTCACCCAACGCGCCCGCCGAACCCAATTCGAGGCCGCCATCAACTGGCTTCACTCACTCGAAGTTCCCGAGTGTGTCATCGTCCCCGGCAATCACGACGTACCGCTCGACTCTCCCATTGAACGATTCATTTCTCCCCTCGCACGCTTCCATCGATACACCCACGCGTGCCTGCCGATCATCAAAGATGTCCAAAACGTCCGCATCGTCGGCATCGCCACGCCGCGCCCGATCGTCCCGGCCCCACGATTCCTCACCGAAGGCGCGATCTCCGCTGCACAACGCCGCACAGTCAAACGCGCCTTCGACGACTCAAATGCCGTGCTTCGGATCGTCGTCCAGCATCATCCCCTCGTCCTGCGCTCGACCGACTACGGAACCTGGGCAACACCACTCGTCGGCGCGCGGCGAACGCTTGCCGCGTATGCCGATTCACGCGTCGATCTCGTGCTCTTCGGACACCTGCACCGATATGAAGTCGGACTGTCACCCGACCCTCTGCAAAATCCGCACGATAAGATGAACCGTGCGATGAACCATGCAATGATCTGTGTCATGGCCGGCACGCTCAGCACACGCCTGCGCGACCAGCCTCCCGGCTTTGTCGTACTCGACGTCGACACAAACCACGCCGATGTCGAAATGCATGTGATCGGCCACCAATTCCAAACCGATCGATTCGAACCCGCCTCACGCGAGACTTTCAGGCGATCCAACTCAGGCTGGCAGCGACACAACTAGAGTCTTTGCACGCGTCAGTAGAATCCTCGCACTCGATTCTAATCCGCCCGCTGTTGGCGTCGCGATCGCTCTGGAGGACGCGAATTCTCCGATCGAAATCGCAAGCAACGGTTGACCTGATCCACCCGCACCCGTCGCCGATCAGACCGACGTATCTACCTCCGACTGGACGAATCGCTTTCGTGACTCCTAACCTCAAAGCCCGCGAGCCTAACGATGTGATCGGACGGCGAGGCAGGAAGCGTTTGCCGAGGCTTGCGGAGTAGACGCGTCGTGGTCGATCTCATCGGGCGTTCCGCTGAGTCGCGATGCTGCTGAGTCAGGTTACATCAGGGAGTCTTCATCATGTTGCGTTCTTTTCTGAGTCTGACCGCCGTTCTGGGCCTGTCGATCGCGAGCATCGGTTGCGAATCCAAGGTCTCCTCAAAGCCCGCCAAGCCCGCAGCCTCGGCAGAGCTGCGAAGCGCCGCCGTCGTGACCACCGCCGAGCTTGAGAAGGCGACGAGCGCCTGGTGCGCGGGCCTGGTCGCCATCGGCGCTGCCAGCGATCCGGCACGGGAAGCCGATCGAGTGCTCAACGAACTCTATGGATACGAGTCGACCGGCGTGCTCTTCAAGCCGACCCTCACCACCGGCGAACAAACCTTCCGCAACACCCGAGCAGGCGCCAAGGCTTACTTCGTCGGCGGAGATACCAACTTCACCAGCGATAAGGGCTTTGCGCTCAAACCGTGGAAGACCGCCCGTTACGAAGCCAAAAAGAACGTCCTCCAAGGCGATGTCGCCATGACTCAGGGCAACCTCTTCCTGACCGCCGCCGACGGAACCGAAGTCATGGTCGACAAGACTTGGGTCTTCGTGAAGGGCAAGGACGGAAAACTCCGACTCGCCGTCCATCACTCGTCGCTCCCGTACAAGCCGTAAGGCCAATGAGCCTTGGGTCGGTAAGAATGTGTAAAACGCCGCAGCCTCCGGGTGGCGGCGTTTTCCATTGGCTCGCGCTTGCGAAATCACGACAGCATCAAGGAAGCGGATGTGTCGTGTAGAATAAACTATGCGCGGAACCGCCTCGGTTTGGATCTCGCTCGGGCTGATGCTCATCGCGTCGGCAGGGGTTTTCGTTTATCTCGTTCGACGTGAGACCAATCGAAGGCGATCGACTGTCCTCTGCGACTGGGCCAGGGGTCAGGGCTGGCGACGCATCGAACCGTCTGCGGGGCTTCCGGAAGCGCTTGCATCGATCGAAGCGGTGGGGGCCGTGTCACTCGGAGGATTTGCTTCGCGCGACGGCCGCTGGACAGTCTTACAGATCGCCAGTGATGCGCCGCGCTCATCGGGACAATCTCTCGCCACCTCCGGTTCAAGGCTCGTCTGGCATGCGATGATGCTTCGCACGGAGTCGCCCGGCGCGACGACCGCACTGCGCAGCACCGCTGTCGATCGATCGATCGTCGACCTCATGCCGCTCGTCCCCATGCCCGGTCAGGGGGCGGGCGTTCGCTTCATCGGACTCGGAACCTCGATTCCTCACATCAGATTCATGATCGATCGCTACGCTGCACTGATACCCGCAGATTTATCGGTCATGCGCAGTGAACGGTTTTGGATTGTCGATTTTTCGTCGCGGCCGTTTGATGAAGTCGAGATGGGAAGGCTCATGCGCCTGCTCGAACAACTCGCCTCGACAGTTTGATCAAACTCGGTCTTGAAATTGGTCGATCCACACTTCAGACGTTGCAAGAATCGATTTACGCCGGGCCACTGTCCCGGGAGAGGTGTCTGATGTCCATGGTTGCCGAAGCAAAGAAGAAGGCTGATACTCCGACGATGAGTCCAAGTGGTACGGGCCAACCGGAGGAGACCTTGAACATATCGCTGGTGTCCATCGAGAAGGAAGGCTTGGTCAAGCTCGCATCCAGCGGCTCGATCACCGCCGCGAGCTTTGATCCCAACGGACGCAATCCGCTCGAACGCATCCTCGGGCCCAACTGGGCGTCCATGCGCGTCATGATCGATTTCGCCCGCACAAGCTACATCGACTCCAGCGCCATCGGATGGCTCATCGCAACCAACAAAGCCTTCCGCGAAGCCAGTGGACGATTGGCCGTCCATGATGTGCCGCCCAACGTGCGACAACTCCTCGACATGCTGCAGGTCGGTCGCGTCATCACCATCGCTCCCAGCGCAAACGAAGCCCGCGAATACGTCCTCGGAGGTCAGGTATGATCAAGTCCATCTTCAAACAAAAGCCCGTCGAAGAAGACCTCGACGACAACCAACCGCCCACGCAAATGATCGACGTCGGGCGACTCCCCGCCGAACGCGCCGTCGAACAACTGATCGCACACGCCGTCGAACTCGGCGCTTCTGATCTGTTCTTCAACGCCGCCGAACAACACACCGCCGTCCGCGTACGCCACCTCGGCATCGTCCGACCCATCGCCATCGTCACGCCCGAAGAAGGCAAACGCATGGTCGCACACATCCGCAATACCAGCGGCGCCGACACCCATGACAAACGCCGGCCCACCGACGGGCGCTGGATCTTCAAACCCGAGGCCGAAGACGGAGTCGATCTCCGCATCAACTTCCTCCCAACCCTCTACGGCGACGATGTCGCCATCCGACTGCTCGTACGCAATCATGATCTCATCCAGCTCGAACAACTCGGGATGGAAAAATCACAAATCGCCGCCTACCGGCAGATGATCGAAAGCCCCTCCGGACTCATCCTCATCACCGGCCCGACCGGCTCAGGAAAAACCGCCACGCTCTACGCCTCGCTCCTGCACCTCCACGATGGCAAAAAGAAAATCAACACCATCGAAGACCCCGTCGAATACGGCATCGACGGCATCCATCAATCGCAGATCAACACCGCCATCGATCTCTCCTTCGCGGAAGTGCTCCGCGCGATCATGCGCCAGAACCCCGATATCATCATGATCGGCGAGATCCGCGACGAAGAAACCGCCAAGATCGCAGTCCGCGCCGCAAACAGCGGTATGCTCGTCCTCGCAACACTCCACGCACCCGATGCCGCCATGGCCGTCCAATCCATGCGCGCTTTCGGCGTGCCCAATCACTTCCTCGCCACATGCCTTCGCGGCGTCGTCAGCCAGCGCCTCGTCCGCACACTTGATCCCAAGACTCGCATGCAGTTCGACCTCTCCGACGCTCCTCACACCTTCGACGAAGTACGAGAATTCCTCGAACCAGGCGATGGACACGTCCTCTACGCTCCAGGACCCGCCGCACAAAATCAGTTCACAGGCTACTCCGGACGCCTCGGCGTCTTCGAAGTCATGTCGGTCAACCGCTCACTCAGACAACTGATCAGCGAAGGAAAACCGAGCGAAGCCATTCGCGATCAGGCACGCTCCGACAAAATGCTCCAATTCCGACAGGCCGCACTCTTGAAAGTGGCCCGCGGGCTCACCAGCACGGAAGAACTCTTCCGAGTCATCCCCACCGAGCAACTCCTGCTCGACGAATGATTCGCAAACCGAACATGGATCCGAAAAGCTAAAGCCGGACCCATTGATCGATATAAACGCGACCGACATCGCCGCGCGATCAAATTCGCCGCGCCAGTCAGCTCGTCAAGCCGGCCCATTCGTCGAGCCATCAATCCATCGCGCCGTCGGGACCGATCGCAAGTCCGCCCGGACGCGGCTTTTGACCCCACCACGGATTCTCAATGCCGTCGGTGATCCACTTGACCGCCTCATCAACATCATCGGTCACACGGAAAATCGAAGTGTCCTCCGGACTGATGTAAAGACCGTCAAGCTCGGTCTTCATCCATTCCAGCAGGCCCGCCCAGAACGACTTGCCAAAGAGCACCACCGGGATCGGATCAATCTTGCGGGTTTGGATGAGCGTTAAAATCTCAAATGTCTCGTCCATCGTCCCAAACCCGCCCGGGAAGCCGACAATGCCGTTGCAATATTTGGTGAACATCACTTTCCGCGCATAAAAATAGCGGAAGTCGATCGGAATCGTCTGATAGGGATTGGGCTTTTGCTCGTGAGGAAGCTGAATGTTAAGCCCGATCGAGACCCCGCCCGCCTCGAACGCACCTTTGTTGCCCGCCTCCATGATCCCAGGACCTCCGCCGGTGATCACCGCGAGGCGACGCTGGACGAATTTCCTCGCCATCTCCTCGGCGGACTTGTACAACGGGTGCTCGGGCGGCGTCCGCGCAGAACCGAAAATACTCACCGCAGGACCGATCGGGGCCATCGTCTCGAAACCTTCCACGAACTCCGCCATGATTCGGAAAATCCGCCAGCTCTCTTTGCTGTCTGGCTCGCGGCTCAACATCGAATTCGACATGCAAGGCTCCTTTAAGATTCCGTCCCAACCGGGGGCGAGAAGCATAGTCCGTCTCCACACACTTCGCCACCCCGGGGGGCTTGTCGTTGGCAAGATCATCGGTAGAATTGACGATTCGCAATTGACCGGGCGTGTTGCCCGTCCCGTCGACGCACGAGGTGTCAACGGATAACTTCATCAAAATGGATTGACTCGCCGGCGATCGCCATCTCCGGCCAGACTGGGTGTGTAATGATCAAGGTCAAGCTCCGAGGAACCGAATCAACCGAGCAACTGCTCAAACGCTTCAAAAAGGCCTGCGAAAAAGAAGGCCTCTCAAAGGAAATGAAGCGCACCGCCTACTACGAAAAGCCCAGCGAAAAGCGCCGCCGTCGCGGCCGTCGTCAGCCGACAAAGTGAAGCGCCCGGGCAATCACCAAAGCAGCCGTCACCAAAGCAGCCGTCACCAATGCTGCAGCCACTGCCGAAGCCGACGGGGCAGCCGTCGCGTAAGCATCTGAGCGAGCATCATGACCGGCCAACCGGTGCGCCTGACACCAACGCCCGTCGGGTGGGGCGGCCTACCAGTCCTCAACTCCGTCGAGCCGCTTTCCGTCACGCTGCATCGCCGCTCGTCAATCATGTAACCGCTGATTCGACGTGTGTCCGGTCGGTCGCATCCATCCGTCGATCGGACAGTCAATCAGCGTCGGTAACGGCTATGAGGTTGGAGTGCTGAGGTTCACCGCCGGTGCGTGACGGCCTTGCACGCTCGGGACGACCGGTCTGATTCTGGATCGACCGCGCGATTGACCGCATCACCGCACGATCAAATCTCTTCATCTCGATCAACACGACCCGCTCATTGCCCCGCTCATCGTCCCGCTTATGGGCCCGCCGATTTGATTCGTCACAAACGAGCCCCGATGTAGATTCAAACGGGCCGTTAGACCTAAGATATGACGCGACATCAATCTCATCGGGTTGATGGTCGCAAGTCACGAAGTATGGATTGCCGAAACCGTTGGCACGTTTGTGCATGCAAATGTCGTTGAGTCTGCATCTCGAACGCAAGTCGAACAAGAACCCGAAGTTTGAAGGACCAAGCATGGCCACTGCCGTCGAACAGCCGTCCGCCGCCTCTCCCGGCCGCTTCATGGGGCCGACCGACGCCGGTCTCACCAACCCCGCCGTCGAAGCCGCCGTCCACACACGCGGACTCTCGAAGCTCTATACCGACTTCTGGGGCAGACCCAAGGTCCGAGCGCTCGAATCCCTCGATCTCACCATCCGCCGCGGCGAAGTCTTCGGGCTCCTCGGCCCCAACGGCTCAGGTAAATCCACCACCATCAAACTCCTCCTCGGACTCATCTTCCCCACCGCGGGCCAAGCCTACGTCCTCGGCGAACGCGCCGGCTCTGTCACCATCAACCAAAAAATCGGATTCCTCCCCGAAGAATCCTACCTCTACCGATTCCTCAACGGCGAAGAAACACTCCACTTCTACGGCAGACTCTTCAAAATCCCACGACGCGAACTCAAAAAACGCGTCCCCGAACTCCTCGATACCGTCGGACTCGACGAAAAAGCCCGAAAACGAAAACTCCGCGAATACTCCAAAGGCATGGCACGCCGCATCGGACTCGCGCAGGCACTCATCAACGATCCAGAACTCGTCCTGCTCGATGAACCCACTACCGGCCTTGATCCCATCGGTACCCGAGAGATGAAAGACCTCATCGTCTCACTCAAAAATCAAGGCAAAACCGTCATCCTCTGCTCGCACCTTCTCGCCGACGTCCAGGACGTCTGCGACCGCATCACCATCCTGTTCCGCGGAAAAATGCAAACTCTCGGCGACGTCAAAGACCTCTGCCAGGTCAAAGATGTCACCCAAATCGAAGCCACAGGCCTCGGACCGCTCCAACTCGCCGAACTCCGCGCTTTCGTCGACAAACTCGGCGCGAAAAACGCCGCCATCACTCACCCAACCACCACGCTCGAAGAACTCTTCGTACGCGTCGTCCGCGATAACACTCAGGACGGCTCCAGCTATACCAGTAGCCATTGACACCCGACTTCATCCCCCAACGCTCAAGATCGCTCGAATCCCGACATGGTCCCGTCAATCCGCTGAATCACTTCAATCCGCTGAGCCCGATCACCCTCTGAACCCAAGCCCAAAGCCATGCCCAACGATAGCGCCACAACCGGCCTCAGCCCGCAACAGATCGGCCTGATCGTGGCCGGGGTTTTTGTCCTCGTCTCGCTCTTCGTCTATGGCATCGGCGACCTCATGCGACTTTCCATCGGTCGCATCGCCGCCATCAGCTCCGTCGTCTTCCGCGACTCCATCCGCAAACGAATCCTCTGGCTCGCTCCCCTGGCCATGTTCGGCGTCGTCCTCGTCAGCCAATACCAACGATCCGTCGACGAAGCCGACAGCATCCGACAAACCGTCAAGTTCTGCCTCTTTGCCAGCGGATTCCTCGTCACCGTCGCCGCCGTCCTTCTCTCCTGCACCAACCTCTCGCGCGACATCGAAACCAAAGTCATCTTCACCGTCGTCACCAAACCCACCAGCCGACTCGAAATCGCTCTCGGAAAGCTCGTCGGTTTTGCTCGTGTCACCGGCACGCTCCTCATCATGATGGGGCTCTTTACACTCCTCTACCTCGGCTATCGCACCATCCCTCTCCAACGAGGCATCGAAGCCAAACTCGCCGACCCCACACTCAGCGACTTCAACCGACAGTGGCTCGAACATCAACGCAAAGAAGGACTCCTCGCCACACGCGTCATCCGCAACGCACCCGACTTCCAAATCCTCGGACTCATCGATCCCGCCAAACCGACTGTCCGCTACATGAGCAACCAGCAACAACTCTGGATGCCCTTCGAAGTCACTCCCGAACTCCTCACCCCCGCAGGCATTGAAAACGCCTCCCCGGGCGACGCCGGCGCCGTCATCGCCGTCCGACTCGAAGGACGCCGCATCAGCGAAACCGAATTCGTCCCCACGCTCCCAGATAACCCCTTCCTCGTCGATCCCGTCGATTTCACCAACCGCTTCGGACGAGCCAACGTCTTTGTCAACATCTTCGACGAAAACGGCAGCAGCCTCATCGCCGCACCCCAAATCAACGGCGGACGCTCCATCTTTGTCCGCGACGTCGATTCGCTCGAATACCTCGAACTTGACCCCGCCGCCGTTCAAGTCCTCGCTCAGGTCAAACGCTTCTACCTCGTCCTCTCCGGCGTCAACCCCAACTTTGCCATCGGCGTTCACCCACAAGACACAACAGCCCAAACCGCACCCGCCAAAATCATCATCCCAGCCGCCACTCAGGAAGGCGTCCGCTGGATCATGCCGCGTACCGACTTCTTCTCCGGACAACCCGACGGCGGCGTACGTGGCGGAGACGGACGATTCGGACAACAACTCAACGGACCCGGCGAACAACTCGCAGGATTCGGCCGCTATCGATTCTCTGGCGTCAAGCCCAACCCCGTCGACGGACAAGTCCCTCTCGAAATACGTTTCGCAGTCGAACGTGGCGGAGACGAAGACCAAGACACCGGCACTGAAGCACTCGTCAAAGTCGTCGACCGCTCCACCGGCCGCGAATCCCCAGATCAACGCGTCGCCCTCGAAAGCTTCCGAACCACATTCGTCACCGCACCCGCAGAATACTTCGCCTCCGGAGACTTCGACGTCATCGTCGAAGTCATCTCCGCAGACCGCGTCCTGGGCGCAACCTCACTCTCCGTCGGCGTCGTCGAAAGCCGATACGGCTTCATCCTCAACCTCTTCTACTCCATGCTCACGCAATGGATGCTCGCCATCCTCGTCAGCATCATCGGATTCTTCTGCTCCACCCGACTCAGCTGGCCCATCGCCATCATGCTCACCCTCGCGCTCATCACCGGACGGTGGGCCGTCAATCAAGTCCGCGATTCGCTCCAGCCGGGCATCGGCGCACAAGTCGCCCAAAGCCTCGGCGGCGACTACCGCGAAATGCGCGTCATCGCCAACACCTTCGACGGACTCGCTCGACTCCTCAACATCGTCGCCGACTTCCTGCCCGATATCGACGCCTTCTCAACCGTTGAACGTATCGAACGCATGGTCGCCATACCCATGTCCACGCTCACCGGCGCAGGGCTTGTCCTGCTCATCTTCGGCGTACCCCTTTTCGCTGCCTCGTATGTCCTGCTTCGCAACAAGGAGGTCGCACCGTGACGCGCCCATCCGACTCCAATAACCATCATGATTCACAAGCCGGTTCCAACGCGTCGGCACACGCACGCGATCACAACCCGGTGCAGTCCTCCGCCCGACGCTCGCAAATCGTCATCGTTGCGGTCGTCATCGTCGCGCTGATCCTCTCCGGCATCTCCCGCAGCCTTCTGCCCAAAAAGGCCGCCGGGTCCGCTAGCGATGGCTCTCAACTCGATCAACTCGACAGCTACGCCCTCGCGCTCCTGCTGGGCGGTCTGCGCGGGCCGCTTGTCATGATGCTCTGGTCCAGCTCCGAAACCCAGAAATCCGAACGACAACTCGAAGACTTCGACACCAAGGTCGATCTCATCCGCAGGCTCCAACCAGAATTCGACGCCGTCCATATCTTCCAAATCTGGAACAAGGCCTACAACATCAGCGTCCAGATGGCCAACCTGCCATCCAAATACGCCACCATCCTCGATGCCGTCGATTACGGACGCGGGGTCATGGCCGAACGACCCGAAAACATCAACCTCGAAAGCGCCGTCGCCTCCGTCTACTTCGACAAACTCGGTAACAGCGCCGAAAAACTCTACTACCGCGGACGACTGCGCGAAGACTCACTCCCTTACGACAGCATCTATCAAATCAGCCTCCCCGAAGCCAAACGACAAGACTTCGTCCGCGCTGCACTCGAAGCCGGTGCTGACCCCACACGCTATCGACTCCGCGCCGATACACGCAGCCCAGCCGACGCGCGACGACTCGTCACCGGGCTCCGCGCAGACCTCGCAGAACGACTCAAAGTCGCCCTCAACGATCCAGAAATCCGCTTCGAACAACAACAACGCCGCGTCGCAGCCGTCTCCGGCGATCGCGTCCGCGTCGGTCACGACACACTCCTTGATCCCCAATACCGAATCCTCCCCTCACTCGCCTCACGCGAAACCGACCCGCTCGGGGTCGATAGCATCGCCTGGCTACCAGAACGAGGCGAAATGGCCTACCTCCGCGCATTCGAACCCTATCCCTACGGCGTGCCACCCATGGCCGTCGGATACAACTACTTCATGCGCGCCCTCGCCCTGCAAACCTCACGCGATCAACGGCACGCTCAAATCTCCGATCGAGTCATCAGCTCCAGACCCGCACTCAGCCTCATGGTCTGGGCCGAAGAAGAATGGGACCGCGCTCGCCGACTCGAAGCACTCGTCTACGGACGATCACTGCCGGAAGTCTCCTCCAACGGTGACATGGAATTCGTCACCTCTGACGTCAACCTCGACCCCATCCGACGAAACGCAGCTGTCGATGAATTGCTCTACAGCCTCGAACGCAGCCGCGAAATCGGACGCGCCGCCATCGTATCGTTCCGCCAACACATCCTCCGATTCCCCAGCGACGCTCCTACCTACGACGCACAAATCGCCTGGCTACTCCTACTCGACTCACTCTGCGAAGCCGACCGACACTTCATCCTCGCACTCACTCTCCCAGAAGGACAACGCGAAGCCCGACTCGCAGAAGCCGCACGTGCATACCAAGTCGTCCTCGAACGCTCCGCTCGACTCGTCATCAGCTATTACGTCCCCGAAGAAATCGCACGACAAGTCATCCCCGCGCCCTGGACCCGACTCGACGCACGCGACCGCATGCCGCCCGAAATCGTCATCGGAATCTTCAACCAAATCTTCCAACTCGGCCAGTCAGGCGACGTCTTCTTCGCAAGCCTCTCCGAACTTCAGGAATTCTCCCGCTACTTCGGACGAGGCGTCCAAAGGCTCCGAACCCTCGAAGCCGCCGGTATCAAACCCTAACCAACACGCCGGTCGCATCACCGCAACCGTCGCGCCCTTCAAGACGCCGAATCGATCAAACACAACTCAAACCGCCCGCCTACTTCATCGCGTCACGCAGATTCATCGCGTCACGCAGATTCATCGCGTCACGCAGACGCGGATGAACCTGATCCGGCCGGGCAGGGTCACTTTCGACATACAAATCCCCACCATTCGGTCCGCGACCAACAAACTTGATGAATCCCACGCCCGGTCTCTCCGCCGCTCGTGCAGACTCCATCTTCTCCTGCGATGTCGTCAGATACCCCACGCGACCATCCGCCGATACGTCCCTCATCACGCCCATCATCGCGCCTGTCGCCGACTTCGCGCCCTTCGCCGGCTTTGATCCGGTCGCCGGCTCTGATCCGATCACTTCGCCAGATTTCAAATCGCCAGCCACGCCAGCCTTCCCACCGCCGGGCCAACGCATCCCGCAGCCGGCCGCTGACATCAACAACCATCCGCACAGTCCCGCACTCATAAACGTTCGAATCGTCTTTCGCATCCCACAGATCATATCGCACGACCACCCGATCACACCAAACTGACCCATCACACCACGCCGTTCGATCACGTCGTTACCCTCGCCCACATCCCGGAGATCAAATCGGATAAGATCGCCGCAACCCCGATCGAGCCCGATGGCATGGTGGGGCGAGGATGCCGCACCCCCATGGAACCAAGCCCCACCCTCGCAGACGATCGCGCTCGACTCATCGCAGGACTCGCTTGCGGACTCGCCGCCCACATCATCTGGGGCATCGTCGGCGTCCTCTACTTCAAACAAGTCGCACACGTCCCGCCCATCGAAGTCATCGCACATCGCATCGTCTGGTCGCTCCTGGTCATGCTCATCATCACGGGCCTTCGCGGTCAGTTCCGACCCATGCTGGCATTGCTACGGCATCGGCGACGCGTCGGAATGCTCTTCCTCGCGGCGCTGCTCGTCGCCGTCAACTGGCTCGTCTTCATCTACGCCGTCTCGACCAAGCAGGTCACCCAATCCAGCCTCGGCTACTTCATGAATCCGCTCGTCAACGTCCTGCTCGGCGTGATGATCCTGCGCGAACGCATGAACCGCCCGCAACTCGCCAGCGTCGCGCTGGCGTGCTTTGCTGTCATCATACTCGTCGTCGCCGGCGGGGTCTTTCCGTGGATCAGCCTCACCCTCGCGATCTCTTTCGGCTTCTACGCGCTGCTCCGCAAACTCATGCCCGTCGATTCCGCACTCGCCCTGACCATCGAGTGCCTCCTCATGCTCCCGATCGGCATCCTCATCATCGCATGGGGATTCGTCAGCGGGCGATCCGCACTCAACTTGGCCATCCAAGCCCATGACTGGCACACCCCCGCGCTCCTGGTCATCAGCGGCATCATCACCGCAACGCCGCTCCTGCTCTTCGGACTCGCCGCCAAACGCCTCTCGATGGTCCTCATCGGCTTCGTCCAATACATCGGCCCGACATGCCAGTTGCTGCTCGCCGTCCTGGTCTTCAAGGAAAAGATCGATCCGGTCAAATGGTGGGCCTTTGCGATGATCTGGACCGCGCTTCTGATCTTCAGCGTCGATCTCATCCGACGCGCCCATTCCAAGGGCCGCGCCATCACGACGAAGACTTAGTCTCTGACCTCGTCTCCAACTTCGCACCGCTCCCCGCCGCAGGCACCGGAAAATGCGCATCCGGACCCGGCTCCACATACCGGTAATCCCCTCGGCTGAAATACTTCTCCAGCCAGATGTACATCACAATGAAGAAGTAACGACTTCCCATCTCCTTGATCTTCAGCTTCGCTACCCCCGTTCGACGATTACGCCACGTGATCGGGATCGTCGTGAATGTGAACCCTCGCACGATCGCCTTGAGCGGCATCTCCACCGTCAGATTAAAGTGCGGCGCGATCAGCGGCTGAATCCCCTCGATCACTCGACGGCGATACGCCTTGAACGCGTTTGTCGTGTCGTTCAGCCTGATGCGAAACAAAAACTTGATGAACCGATTGGCAAATCGATTCAAAAACAACTTCACCCGCGGATAGTCGATCACTCCGCCGCCCTTGATGAATCGACTCCCGAACACGCAATCAACCCCGCGATTCAATTCATTCCAATACCGCACCACATCCCGGCAATCGTCCGATTCGTCCGCCATCATGATCACGACCGCATCCCCACGAAAATGCTTCAGACCGCACAAAATCGCACGACCAAATCCGTGCCGCTCCACGTTCTGAACCGGCCGCAACTCCGGCAACGTCTTCGCCAACTCCGTCAGGATCGGCCAGGTCTGATCCTTTGATCCGTCGTCAACCACCAAAATCTCATGCGGAATCTGATGAATCCGCAACTCCAAATGCAAATGCTCCACCGTCGACGCGATGCAGCCCTCCTCATCCCGCGCGGGAATCACGATCGAAAGAAGTTTCAAGGCTTCATAACTCATCAATCCCGCCAACCGTCCAACATTCTAACCAAGAGACTCAATTCAGACAGATGTCCAGCCAATTCGGATTCGACTCGGCGTGGTCCGCGATCTCGCCCAGAATCGCTTCCAGCGAAATCGTCGGTCTCCAGCCCAACGCGTCCCGCGCCAGCCTCGCATCCAACACCATCCACGGCACGTCATACCTCCGACCCCCCGGATCGGATCCGATCGTGTGCCTGCCCCAACGACGCTCACACCATTCCGTCAGCTCCAATAGCGACATCGACTGACCCGCTCCGCCCGCAAGATTCATCACCCTCGGCAACGCCGAATCGCTCGATCGCAGTTGCAACTCGATCGCGCGATACAAATCCTCCGGATGCAGCGCGTCACGCACCTGATGCCCGTGCCCTCCAAAATTGATGTATCTCAACGGACGACGCCCGCAATAACTGTGCAGCCAAAAACTGAAGATTCCCTGCTCGGCGTGCCCGAACTGACCCGCGCCCGCCAACACGCCGCAACGATTGATCCGCACCGAGAGCCCGAACGCCTCGCCATATTCCAACGCCATCACCTCACTCGCCAGTTTGGTCGCGCCATAAAGCGAAACCGGCGCACGCGTCGAAAAATCCTCCGCGATCCCTTCGGCCGATACGCCCGGCGGAAGCGGCTTGCTCTCATCCAGGCGAAACGCTCCATTCGATACCACAAGCGGAAGCCCGGCCAACGGCTCGATCGCATACACCCGACTCGTCGAGATCAACACAAATCCCGCGCCCACCCGACGACAATACTCCAATATGTTGATCGTCCCGAGCAGATTGTGCTCCACCACCTGCCGACTGCGGCTCTTTCCATCCAGACCCGCCAGCACACTCGGATTCGCGGCTGCGTCAATCACATGATCCACACTCGGCAACGCCTCAAAATCGCTCGCCATCCGAATGTCGCCGTGCAAAACCTTCACGCCCATCCCCTTGAGCGCATCACGATTGAGCTGTGCGCCCGGTCGAATCAGATTGTCGATCCCGATCACCTGATGGCCCGCCTCCACCCATCGTCGCGCCAGATGCGCACCGACAAATCCGCAAATTCCCGTGATCAAAAGCTTCATGCCCACATTCTCCCGTCACACACGAAATCAGCCCATCCTCATCGACCCAGTCGTGCATGCCACTGCTCGACGATCTGCCGAATCGTCTCCTCCAGCGAAACCGTGATCGCCCAGCCCGGATAGTCCCGCTTCATCTTTCGAAGATCCGAGTAATAACAGATGTGATCCCCAACACGCGGCTGATCCTTGTAGCTGTAGTTCTGCTTCTTACCCGTCAAACGCTCTGCGATCGCAAAGGCCTCCAGAATCGAGCAGCTATTCTCACGACCACCGCCGATGTTGTAGACCTCTGCCACACGCGGCGCATCGACAAACCGCTTGATGAACATCGCCACATCGTGCGCGTGAATGTTGTCACGCACCTGCTTGCCCTTGTATCCAAATATCGTGTAAGGCTTCTCCTCAAGATTGCACCGAACCAGATAACTCAAAAATCCATGCAACTCCACCCCCGAATGGTTCGGCCCGGTCAAACATCCGCCACGCAGGCAGCAAGTCGGCATCCCAAAGTATCGACCGTACTCCTGCACCATCACGTCGGCGGCGACTTTTGATGCGCCGAAGATGCTGTGCTTGGATTGATCAATCGAAAATCCCTCGTCGATGCCGTTCACATGATTCGGATCGTCATAGTCAAACCGCGTCTCAAGTTCGCGCAGCCGAATCGTATTCGGTCGATCGCCATAGACTTTGTTGGTCGACATGTGCACAAAAGGGGACTCCGGGCACGCCAGTCGAGCCGCCTGCAACAGATTCAACGTGCCCACCGCGTTCGTGTCGAAATCGTCAAACGGAATGTCCGCCGCCCGATCATGCGAAGGCTGGGCCGCCGTATGCACAATCACACCAGGCCGCAAACGACCCACAAGATCAATCACCCCCGCGCGATCCCGCATGTCCAACTCGTGATGCGCAAAGCCCGGTATCTCTCGCGACAACCGCTGCTGATTCCAACGCGTATCACCCGCAGGACCGAAAAAGACCGCACGCTGATTGTTGTCGATCCCGTGAACCGTGTAACCCAGCTGCGCAAAGGTCACGCAAATCTCCGAACCGATCAGACCCGAAGAACCCGTCACCAAAATGATCCGCGAACGATCCGACATGAGCCAAATAACTCCTCGGACCGATCCTACCGCAAACCAGTCGAACCTCCCACGAACCCAACATATGCACGCTTCACGACCCGCCAATCCCGCCCGCCTTCACCCCACGCCCAGACGGTCCAAATCCCCTTCGTCATAACCGAAATAGTGCCCCAATTCGTGCAGCAGCGTCATGCGAATCTCCTCTTCCAATTCCTCAACACTGTCGCACGCATCCTCCAAATCGTGCCGAAAAATGTAAATCACATCGGGAAGCTGCGGACCGGCGTCGATCCCTCGCTCCGTGAGCGGCGTGCCCTCGTACAAACCCAGCAACAACTCATCCTCTTCAAGACCGACCGAACGAAGCTGCTCACGCGTAGGCTGGTCCCGCAACTCCACACGAACGTCCAACTCAACCGCCCGACGAAACTCCACCGGCAGCCGTGCGATCGCCTGCTCCAACACCCCAGCGAACCTTTCTCGCGACATCTCCACAGACATGATAGATCGAGTGTAGCCACTCCGCATCGGGTGTAGCCACTTCGACGTTGTCGGGTAAACTCTTTGGCAAGCCCCGATCGATCAACGCTCTCAAACCAGCAACATCCGATCACTGATCACCGATCACTGATCACCGATCAACGGCAATTAGCACATGCGGCTTTCCAGTCTCAATCCTCTTAACGCGGTCGTCGGACTCGAACTTCGCGCCGCTGCGCGAAGGAAGGGCACCTACTGGCTTCGCGTCGGATTCATCGCCTTCTTCGTGCTCATTCTCACGCTGCTCCTGACCGACAGTCCGAGCCAGTGGAGCCATGCACAGGCAGGCGGGCATCTCATCGAACGCCTCCAGCAACAAAGTCGCACCGGACAGGAAATCTTCACCTCCTTCGTCTTCTACGGAACCATCGGCATGGGCTTCGTCGGACCGCTCCTCACCTGTTCGGCGGTCGGTGCCGAGCGCCTCGGCCGTACGCTTCCCGTTCTGCTCGCCACGCCGCTTTCGAGCTGGCAGATCATCTCCGGGAAGCTCCTGAGCCGCATGATCACCGTCGGCATGCTCATGGTGCTGGCCGTTCCAGTGCTCGCCATGGTCGGCATGATGGGCGGCGTTGAACCGCTCGACATGTTCCTCGCCGTCCTGCTCATGTCATCCGTCGCGCTCGGCGGGGCATCGCTCGGACTCTTCCTCTCCACACTCTTCTCACGCGCCTATGTCGTGATCCTGGCTGCCTACGGCGTGCTCGGACTTCTCTATGTCGGTCTGCCGATCTTCATCTCGATCCTCTCCATCACCGGACCCTGGGGACGCCTCGGGGGCATCAATCCTGAGATCATCCTCTCCTGGCATCCGATCTCAGGCGCCGTCCAACTCACCCAAGGCACAGACATCCTCTTCGCGCCGGCCGTCATCGCGCCATGCATCATGGCGGGCACCTTTCTCATCGCAGCGACCCTCGTCCTGCGACGCGGCGAACGCGATCGGGTGGCTGCCGATGCCGGCGTCGCTTCATCACTCCACGAGGCACCGCCACTCGCACTAGCCGCCGCGGTCCATCCGATCTCACAAGGCCCACACGCCGCCTCGTCCTCATCGCCTCCGCCGCTCTCCGCCTTCAACATCGCCACCGCAGAGCCGATCAACACACGCCGGCCCGTCCTTGAAATGGCCACGCCCGGCGTCCGACTAGACTCGCGCGAAGTCTCCGACCGCCCAGTCATGTGGCGCGAAACCCATCAATCAACCGCCAATCGCTGGGCACTTTGGCTCATCGTCCTCGTCCCGCTCATCCTGCTATTCGGCATGCTCTATTCCGCTGTCGCTCGTCAGTTGTGGAGCGACGCCGGAATCCAGGTCGTCTTCGCAGGGTTTGTACAAACGATCTTCGCGATCAGCCTCTGCGTGTTGTCCGCAACACTCGTCAGCCGTGAACGCGAAAGCGACACGTGGACGCTCCTGCTCGCTACGCCACTCTCCGCATGGCAAATCGTCTCCGGAAAACTCCTGGGCCTGCTTTATCGCATCTGGCCGGTCGTCGCTTTCTGGGCACTGCATCTGCTCGTCATGCTGCCCGGTGCCGGCGTGAGCGTCATCTCGATGGGACTTTCGATCCTCATGCTCGTCTGTCTCAATCTGCCCCTCATCTCCTTCGGGCTGTGGCTTTCGCTCCGCCTCAACAAAACCACGCCCGCTGTCGTGTTGGCACTCTTGATCCCGGCGATGTGGTACGTGTTGTTGCCGCTCGGCCTGATGGTGTTGGGTGAGCGGCTTGATCAAAATGACAACTGGGGCACACTCGGCGTGCTCTGGCAACCTTACTACCTGCAGGGGCAGATGCTCGATCGATTGGCAGATTTTGATCCGTCCAATCGATTTGACGCATGGAATCTTCCTCGTGGCATCGATGGTCGAATGAGCGAACTCACCTACGCAATCTATGTCGTCGGCGTCTGTGTGGTGCATCTTGCCGTCGCGGCAGCCATGCTGCTGTGGATCGTCTGGCGATTCGATCGACTCTCGGGCCGCGCACAATCGAAGATTCGGCTCACCGCTTGATCACAGCCGCAGTACAGAGCATCCAGCCGATCCAGGCATCTCACGAATCAAAAACTCACTGCCGGTGAATGTAGATCGTCTCACCGCTGGCGAATCTCGTCGGGCCCAAAAGACAGGCAACGATCGCGCGTGCGACGTCGGTCGGTTCCAGCGTCTGATCGACCGGCAACAGGTCCGCCGAGACGATCGAACGCAACATCTCCGTCTCCACGCCCGCCGGGGCAATGCCGTAGGCGCGGATGCCCAGCGGCTTGCCCTCGCGATGAAACATCGTCGTCAACATGTTCACCGCCGCCTTGGCGGGGGCGTAGGCGACGAATCCGGGCAGTGGATCGCGGGCGGCTTCGGAGCTGATGTTCACGATCGCGCCGCGTGATGACGCCAGCGCACTCCACGCCTCACGCGCAAGATAGAAAGCCCCGCCAACGTTGACATCGAAGGTCCGCCTCCATGTCGCATCGTCGGTCTCCGTGATCGGTTTCATCGGCGCGTAGCCGGCGTTGTTGATGATGGCATCGACACGACCGAGCGTTGCGAGTGTTCGGTCGACGACGTGCCGCATGGCAGCAGAATCCGTGACGTCGGCGGAAATGAGAAGGGTGCGCGCCTTTGGCCAGGCCGATCGCGTCGCCTCCGTGCACAGTTCGGCGGTCTCGTGAAGGTCGCCTGCGGTCCTTGCGACGAGCGTCACGCTGGCCCCCGCGCGCGAAAGCTCGATCGCCGTCGCACGACCGATCCCGCGCCCGGCGCCGGTCAGAATCGCAGTAAACCCCGGCGGGCATGTCCATGTCGCGGAAGCGTTGTCATTCATCCTTCCAATCCTATCCGATCGATTGCACCATGACGCCCCCGGCATCGCTCGTCGTTTCCGGCTCATCGATCAGCCATCCAACGGTCCGTCATGAAATCGATCGCCTTGCCGTGGCTCATCCCCATGGCTCTGGATCGTTGCGCGGTTGGGCTGTCGGTCGGCAAATCGGTATATTTTCAGCATGTCCTGAGAGTCAATCGCGTGAGCTTGGATGTGGGTTGGAGATCGTTTGGAAAGCGGATCGATGAAATCTCTGAATCATCTGTTTGAAAACAACCGCCGCTGGTCCGATCGCATGCGCGAGCAAGACCCCACATTCTTCACCGAACTCGCACGCCAGCAAAATCCGCAATTCCTCTGGATCGGGTGCTCTGACAGTCGCGTACCCGCCAATCAAATCGTCGGCCTGCTGCCGGGCGAACTCTTCGTCCATCGCAACGTCGCCAATCTCGTCGTCCACACCGACCTCAATTGCCTCACCGTGCTTCAATTTGCCATCGATATTCTCAACGTGCGACACGTCATCGTCTGCGGACACTACGGCTGCTCTGGCGTCCGCGCTGCCATGCGCGGCGACCGCATCGGACTCGCCGACAACTGGCTCAGACACCTCCAGGATGTCCGCCAAAAACACGCCGCACGAATGTCCGCCTTCAAGCCCGACTCCTGCTCCGCCGACGCACAAAAACAACTCTGTGAACTCAACGTCATCGAACAAGTCGTCAACGTCTGCCAAACCACCATCGCACGTGACGCATGGGCACGCGGGCAGGAACTCAGCATCCACGGCTGGATCTATGGCATCGAAAACGGACAGCTTCGCGACATGAAGATCACGGTCGATCGTGAGTCGGCGGTCGAGTCGACTTACGACGCGGCATTGTCGCGACTCGACGATCCGCGAGCGGAGTGACTTCAGATCGTGGTCATGTCTCGATGGCACGGCGAAGCTGTCCCGCGGCCTGCGCGAGACGCTCTTCGGCGGCAGGGCGATCAAGGCCGGTCTTCTGCATGACGACCGCGAGCTTCACGTGCCCGCCGGCGGCTTCAAGAAGCCGACCGGCCTCCGTGCGACCCACGCCGCAAATCATGTCGATGATCCGAATGCTCCGATCGACCAGCTTCGTGTTCGTCGCCCGCACATCGACCATCAAATTCTCATACACCTTGCCCAGTCGAACCATCGACAGCGTCGTTATCTGATTCAGAATCAGCTTCGTCGCCGTGCCGGCCTTCAAACGCGTCGAACCGGTGAGCACCTCAGGCCCCGTCAGCGGACGCAAGACGACATCGACCGGCGTCTCGTCAGGAAAATGCTGAACGCACGAAAGAAAAATCGTCCCCGCTCCGCGACGCTTCGCCTCCTGCAACGCACCATGCACATAAGGCGTCGTACCACCTGTCGCGATCCCCATCACAACGTCGCCCGCGCCGATACCTCGATCCGCTACATCCCGCGCTCCCCCTTCAACGCTGTCTTCCGCGCCTTCCTTCGCGCGAAACATCGCCTCCAGCCCGCCGGCAATCACACCTTGAACCATCTCGGGATCCGTCCGAAACGTCGGTGGACACTCACTGGCGTCCAGAACCCCCAAGCGTCCGCTCGTGCCCGCACCAAAATAAAAAAGACGCCCGCCCGTGAGAAGGCGATCCGAAACCAAAACCACCGCCCGCGCAACATCACCGGCAATCCGTCGGACCGCCTCCACCGCGTCCGCGTCCGCGCGGTTCATCACCGCGACACACTCCTCAACACTCATCGCGTCGAGGCGCATCGAGTCAGGATTCCGTCTCTCAGTCAGCAAATGTCCGCGGTCGTTCATACCTTTGAACATACCGAAACCTGTCGCAAGAATCGAAGCCGAGCACGACGCCGTGCGCGAGCGATCCGAATGCAATGCCGAGCGCACGGAAATCGATCCTGAGCAAGCGAAAATCACACGTATCGTCCGACATTCGCACGTCGGCAATCCAAGGGGTGAACCACGCACTCGCGATGAAAACCGTCCGGATTCACCTCGCTGTCCCGGCTCGCCTCTTCCAGCGGGGCCCATTTCAGAAAAATCTCTCTAATTGAACGTGCGCGCTGCGCGGTTGCGGACGCAGGCGCGCAGCGCGCACGTAGATTTAGAGGAAGATTCTTTGAACACCCGATGTGAAGCCGGCATCGTGTGGTCTGACCATGTCATCGAGAAGGGGGGTATCAATACGCGAAGCACGCAAGAGCCTAGTTCGTATTCAGCACGCCGACGATTTCCGCGGCGCGTTTGAGCGTGGCCTTGGTCAGCAGGACAACAACCTCCGGGGGAAACTCCGCTTCCGGGTTGTCGCGATAGCTCTGCGGAAGGATCGCATGCACCATCTCATACAGCTCGCGATCGACAGATTCCATCCGCTTCTGCTGCCCCTCGAGGTCACTACGCGACAACGGTTCGACTGTGTCGTAGGCGAGCAGCAGCGTCGACATCTGCCAGTCGTAATAGCTATGCGTCGGCTCGGCCATGCATCACCGGAAACTTTCTTCACTACCTCTCGGACCCAGCTCGAATCTCAGTCCAGACGACCGATCCATCCTGCCACACCCTGCATCAGGCTCAGGCAGGGCAGACGGATCAGGACGACGAGAGACCACGAGAATGGACTATCGATGCGCTTCGAGTTGCCGGCCGTTGCGGGCTTGGGTGCGGCGACGCATGAAGGCGACCACACGCTGCACGTGCGGATTGGCTGCCAGCTCCGCGGGCTCGCCGGCTTCGAGGCCGGCGATCACCCGTGCAAGCGGCGGTCGGTCGCGATCGAGGAACATCCGGTAGACCAGACCTTCCAGAAGCTGAATGTCCGCCTCGGGGATGTTGTTGCGACGCAGGCCCACCGCATTGAGTCCACGGATGCGGTCCGAACCGTCAACCTTCACAAACGGGGGAACGTCGTGCGTGATTTCCGTATAACCGGCCGCGTAAACAAAGTCGTCGATCGTGACGAAATGGTGCATCGCAACGCCCCCCGAAAGCACCACCCCGCTTCCGATCTGGCAATGCCCGGCGATCATCACGTTGTTGCTGATCACGCAATGGTTGGCTACTCGAACGTCATGGGCAATGTGGCAGTTGACCATCAGCAAATTGTGGCTGCCGATCTTGGTCAGGCCTCCGCCCTTGTCTGTGCCCAGGTGGACGGTGCAGTTTTCGCGAAAATGATTGTGATCGCCGATCTCAAGGCGGGTGGTTTCGCCCTTGAACTTCTTGTCCTGCGGCTGCATGCCGATGCAGGCGTTGGGGAAAAAGAGGTTCGACGCACCAATGGTGGTCTTGCCGAGGATCGTGACGTTGTTGAAAAGCTTGTTGTTCGGGCCGAGGACGACCTCGGGACCGACCACGCAGAACGGGCCGATCTCGCAACCTTCACCGATTTGAGCACCGGGATCGACGCAGGCGAGCGGGTGGATGACCACACCGTCCGGACGTCGGGCCTGGAGGCTGGCGGGCAAACGCGGGCCCGCCACCGATCCGAGCACTTCAACGCCGGCTTCTCCGACGGCTTCTACTCCGTCGTGCAATTCTTCGGTCTCGCCCAACCGCTCACCTGCGATTGTGCGGGGGGAAATCTCGTTCACCACCGGTGCACGGCGGAGGAATCGCAACCACGTCTGACCCTTTTGGGCAGTTCTCACACGGTCTCCTGTTGTGCTATCCCAAGGTCCATCCCGTCCGTCCGACCTTCCACCGATCCTCACTACGACCGATCTTTCCATCGAATCGAAGCTTCAAACCGGCTCGGCATCGACGAGCATGAACTTGATGTCCGCTTCGGCGGCGAGCTTCTCACCCACAAACGCCTGACAACGAACATGCCCGGTACGACTCTTCACGCGCACCGCCCGTGCCTCCAGCACGAGTTGGTCACCCGGCACGACCGGATGACGCATCTTGACCTTATCCATCGACAGCAACACCGCAAGTTTCCCGGTGTGCTCCAGCTTTTGACTCAGCAGGATTCCTCCCAACTGGGCCATCGCTTCTACAATCAGTACGCCCGGGAATATCGGCGTTCCGGGGTAATGTCCCTGAAAAAAGACGTCATTGAACGTCACATTTTTTAGACCCACCGCCCGGCTGTCCCCGTCGATCTCTAAAACCCTGTCCACCAACAACATAGGATAGCGGTGGGGGAGGATCCTCTGGATCTTTCGAATGTCCAACGCCACGCCCTGATTCACAAGGCCCCTTCGCCGGCTTAACTCGTTGCTTGCAAGGATTTTGCGGGCAAGCATGTGGTTCATCTCGTGCCCGGATCGGTGTGCCACGATCCGACCCGCGATCGGACGGCCGGTCAGACTGATGTCACCAATCAAGTCGAGGAGCTTATGACGAACGCACTCATCAGAATAACGAAAAGCATTGTCGATCGGCCCGGACTGACCAATCACCAGCACGTCCTTCGGGCTCAAATGCTTGCCGATCCCACGCTCCGCCAACGCGCGGGCCTCCGCCTCGAAGATGAACGTGCGGGCCGGGGCAAGCTGATCCACGAAATGGTCCGCCCGGAAATCCCCGTGACTCAAATGAAACGCAAACACCTGCCGACCCACCGGCTCAGGCGCCTCAAACTCGTAAATCACCTCAAGGTGATCCTTCGGACCCGGAAATGCCGCCAGCGTCGACCCGTCTCGACCCTCCACAAAAATCGGCCTCTCAATCAAGATCGGCTCGATCCGACGGTCCTGATCCACCACCCCCGCCTCGAGGATCTTCTCCACAAACGGAACGCTCGAACCGTCCACCATCGGAAGCTCGCCGATCCCGTCAGAACGCACCTTCACCGTCGCATTGCTCACGCCCAGACCCGCAAGCGCGGCCAAACAATGCTCCACCGTCTCGACCTGAAGCGTTCCGTTCTTCAGGCACGTCCGACGAGGCCTCGCCATCACGTTCTCGACGCGCGCCTCGATCGTCGTCGACGCACCGCTCGTCTCACGCTGAAATCGAATCCCCGTATCCGGCGGGGCAGGACAAAAAATCAACTCCGCCGGTTCACCGCTGAACAGGCCCGGACCCGAAAGCCCGATCTCACGCAAAATGGTTCGCTGACGAAGTTCCAAGACCTTCCCATAATCGACATCCAACCCCCACCAATCAAGCCCCATTTCTGCAATCAACCACGATCGACCCGTCCCGACCCACTCAAGACACGCCCCATCTACCCATCTTGCCACACAAGTCACCTCCCAAACTGACCGATGCTCTTGTCAGGCCCCGTCATTCGGCTAAGTTGTCCGACGCGCCGGTTTGCGTCAGATAACGATTGTGCCGGTTATCGGGTTTGTGTCGCTTTGAAAAGGAATTGCGATGGATGTCACCATCATCGGTTGTGGATATGTCGGTCTGGTCACGGGCGTCTGCCTTGCCTCTCTCGGACACACCGTCCGCGGCGTGGAAAAGGATCAGCGAAAGCTCAAAACCCTCCAGTCCGGGCATTGCCACATCTTCGAGCCGGGTCTACAGGATCTGCTCAACGAAACACTCGCCAACGGGTCGATCAGCTTCACCGACAACGTCAAAGAGGCTGTCAAAGACGCCGAGGTCGTCTTCCTCTGCGTCGGTACTCCGCCCAAACCGGACGGAACCGTCGACATGAGCTTCCTCGAATCCGCCGGCAAGGAAGTCTGCGACGCCCTCTCCGAACTCAAAAACGACTGGCTCGTCACCATCATCGTCAAGAGCACCGTCCCCGCCGGCACCAATCGAAAACTCTACAACTTCCTCAAGCAGCAAGTCCCCAACGCCTACTACGCCGTCGTCAGCAACCCCGAATTCCTCAAAGAAGGAACCGCCGTCCAGGACTGCCTCAACCCAGACCGCATCGTCGTCGGCGGAGAAAGTCCCGAAGCCTTCCGCATGATGCGCCGCATGTACGATCCGCTCGTCAAACGCGAAGAAAACTTCATGACCATGAACTGGGAAAGCGCCGAACTCACCAAATACGCCGCCAACTCCATGCTCGCAGCACGCATCTCGTTCATGAACGAACTGACCATCCTCTGCGAATACTACGGCGCTGACATCGAAGACATCCGCAAAGGCATGGGCTCCGATACACGCATCGGACCCGCCTTCCTCCGCGCAGGATGCGGGTACGGCGGAAGCTGCTTCCCCAAAGACGTCGCCGCCATGGAACACATCTCCAAGCAGGCAGGCTACGACAACCTCTTCGTCCGCGCCATCCAAACCATCAACGAAAATCAAAAGAAACGATTCGCCCAAAAAATCGCCGACAAACTCGGTCGACCCATCGAAGGTGCAACCATCGCTGTCTGGGGACTCGCTTTTAAGGCCGACACCGACGACATCCGCGAGTCAGCTTCGATCGACGTCATCCGTATGCTCGTCGAGAAGGGTGCCAAGGTCCGAGCCCACGACTACAAGGGCGCGGAGAATATGCGGGCCTACCTCAAGGACATCGCTGACAAAATCGACTGGGTCGCCGACCCCGTCACCGCGGCCGCTGGCGCTGACGCAATCGCGCTCTGCACCGATTGGCCCCAATACACCACACAACCCTTCCGCAAAATCGCCGCCACCATGAACAGCCCCATCATCTTCGACGGTCGAAACTGCCTACACCGCGATGTCATGCGGGAAAACGGATTCCAGTACTACCCCATGGGACGACCACCCGTCGAAAAAGAACTCCGACTCAAACAACGCAACTAAATCCATCGTCTTCCGGAGCCAAACGCAATCTTCCCTCAACATCGGAAGATACAACTAGCGGAGAAACGCAAACGCCGGCCCACTCGGGTCGGCGTTTGGAGTTCAAACCCACCGGCAAACTCACAAGCACTCATCTCCAATTCACACTCAGTCACCACTCACCACTCACCATTCACCACTCACCATTCACCACTCACCGTTCGTCGCACTCCGCAACGCCTCACTCACCCGTGAATCGACCCAACTCCTGCGGCGGAGGCTCGCCCAGAAAAGGCCCATAGTCCGCTGGTTCACGCCCGTCGCCCCCACGCCCGTCGACCCCTCGATAATCACGCCAATTCACCGGCCTACGCAACCCCTGAAGCACATCGATCCTCTTCGGCTCATAACGCCTCAAATCAGCCCTCGGCTCGATCCGCAACAAAACCCACCAATTCCCCGGATCGTTCCCGAGACGCGTCGGCTGCGATTCCAACATCTTCTCCGCAGCGCCGATCTCCATATCGATCCACGCCTCGTCACGCGCACGCGTGATCACATACATCACATCGTGCGGCAAGCGATCGTCTCTCAGCCAGGTCAAATTGTGCAACAACTTCGCCTCGGGCCGCGTATAAAACTGATGCACAAAAAAGTCCAACGCACTGCCCGCCACGATCCCCAAAGTCGCATCCTTCGGAACCATCGCATCCGCACGTCGCGCAAAATCCCGCTCCGCGGTGCGACGTGCCGTCGACGTGTAATACATCGTCTGAAACCACGAGCCCACCAGCAAAAATCCAATCAAAACGCCACCCAGCGCCGCCCACGCCCGACGCGACGCAAAGCCCCATCCCACCACGCCACCCGACACCAACAACACCAAACCTAAAGCACCCGCCGACAACCATCCGCCCGGCAGTTTCCCCAGGCCCGCTGCCACCAACACCATCACCATCATCCCCGCACCCACCAGCCAGCCACCACGCGCCCGCACGCGCCAACCCGACGCCAAACGCCATCCCATCCGAAGCCCCATCGCCGACAGACCCGCCCACGCCCACAGCACAGGTACCAAATAATGATGATGCTTCCTCTCCGGAACGCTCATCACCAGCACCGGAACCACCGCACACATCACCAGCAGCCCCCCGCGCAATCGCATCGATCGATCCGACTTCAACAGCGCATAAATCGCCCACGGAACCCAAGGCAAACACGTCCACAAAATCGTCGGCCCGTAATACCACCAGGGATCAGCGCTAAACCCGCTCTGAAAATCGTAAAGAATATTCTCCCACAACGACGGCTCATGAAAACCAATCCACACATACCACCACGTCCCCACCATCACCGATAACACCAATCCCATCAGCCAGCCCAACCATCCGAACGGTGCAAACAACTCGCCCGCGCGCCTCAACATCACCGCTCGAACCAACAACAACACACCAATCCCCGAAAGCGTCTGCACCATCCCCACGCCAGGCCCACGCACCAAATTCATCAAACCCAACGTCACAAAAAACGCCGCCGCCCACACTCCAACTTCACGAGGCATCGCAACTCGCCTACGCCACGCACTCATGTGCGCTGTCTGCCCAGAGGTCTTCCTCCCGGCATCCAAAGCACCCGCAAACATCCAAACCGCACCGCACACCAGCATCGCCAGCATCACCTCTTCTTCAGCGCTCGACGCATACAAATAAAACTCATACGTCGTCGCCAGCACCAGCCCCGCCACGCAACCCAAATCACGATCAAACAAACGCGTCACCAGCAACGCCAAAAACAAGCACGTGATCGCGCCACATATCGCCGTCGGCAAACGCACGACCCACTCGCGATCCAAATCGCCCGCCACGACGCCCACGCCCCGCAACAGCCAATGCGGCAAAGGCGGACGCTCCAGCCACGGACGCTCGCCATTCATCGGCCAAAGCCATTCCCCGTTGATCTGCATCTCCCGCGCCACCTGCGGCAGTCGCGCCTCGTGCATGCTCAGCGGCTTACCGCTAAACCCGGCATACCCAAACAGCAGCAGCGCAAAACACAGCACGAGCATCCCGCGCATGAATCCAAGTTGATGGGGTCGAGAAGCCATAAGCAGATCTTCAGCCAGGCGAAAACCCAACGCAAAAAGCGACAAGCGCGCAAGGAGAAAAGCGATCAACCAAACCCGCGATCCGGATTCAACCGATCACGCGCTGGAGCACAATCGAAAAATCGAACGGCCGCGCCCTCAATTCATAACGCGGAAGCGGGCCCGGTCCGCAACTGTTGCTGCCCAGACCCAGCTGCACGTGATCGATATTCAGATGCAGCCTGCCGTCCGGTTTCAAGTGCGTGTTGTGCCCCGTCTCGCTCAGCGTCTCGGTGCTGTATCGCGAAATCCCAAATCCGAAGAGCCCGCCTTCATCCATCGCCGACACCCGCAGGCCATGTCCGCGAGCGTCCACAAAACTCGCCCACCGCGTGCCGAATCGCGCGCCGTTCTCCTGCGGCTTGATGTAGTCCGTGTGCATCGCGCCCACGCACGACTCCCAAACCCCAACCCGCGCCGCCTGCCGACTGTCCGCGTAATTCTCGCCCGGGCCCAGTCCCAACCAACGCACCCGATCCAACGACGCAGGCAACGCCAATCGGATCCCGATACGCGGCAAATACATCTCAGGCCACGCCCCGCAAGGCTCACCACGCAAACGCAAAATCACCTTCCCGTCCGATTCGATCCGATACGTGTAGGTGCAGCTATATCCCCACGCAAACACCGGCGGGGCGATCCGTGTATCAATATTCAGCTCCACACCATCCCCAGACACCACCTCACGCGGCAGGGGACTCACGCTCACCAATCGCTCCTGCAAGCGATGCAAATGATTCGATCGCCAGCCCGGGGCGTAATTCCGATCGTTGTCGATCGGCGCGCGATAAAACTGCAACCGCGGACCTCGCTCAATCAGCTTCCGCCCGTCGCTCGTCCATTCATCCAGGAGCCCTCGTGCGAGATTAAACCGCAGCCTCTCCCGGCCCGCCGTCATTTCCACTCCCGCGGGGGCCTGTCTGATCTCCACCCGCGCTCCGCTCTTCTCGTCATCCTTCCCACTCCCAACCGTCGCGCGATCCGAATTCGCCGGAAGCTGCAATCCAAACTGCTCAATCGCCACCTCGTGCCCCGCCTTCGCCCACGCGCGATCCTCGGCCAATACCCCGCGCACATCCACATGCACCTCTCGCGCACCCGACAAGTCCAAATCACGCAGCGCCTCGATCGGAAGACCCACACTCGTCGATTCCCCCGCCTTGATCGCCGGAACCTGTAGCTGGCCCGCCGCACGCATCTCGCCGTCGATACGCAAAATCCAGTTGAACGAAAGATGCTGCAGCGTTGAAAACAGATGCCGATTCTTCACCCGAATCGTCGACTCATCCACACGCTCAAACATCACCGGCTGAATGCACTTCTTCAATTCAATCAGACCCGGCGAGGGCACGCGATCGGGATTGATCAGCCCATCGACGACAAAGTTTCCGTCGTGCGGGTACTCGCCGAAGTCACCTCCATAACACCACTGCCCGCGGGCCGGGTCCCAGATCGCATGGTCCACCCACTCCCACACAAATCCACCATGAATCCGCGGATACGCCTCAAATGCCTCCCAATACTCGCTCAATCCGCCAGGGCCGTTCCCCATCGCGTGCGCGTATTCGCACTGAAAGTAGGGCAGTTTCGCATACGTCGACGGTTCCAGCGTATGCCCATAATGCTGGATCGGCTCCGCGCCACGGCCCACCTTGTGCATGTTCTCCACCGACATGTACATCGTGCTGAACACGTCCGTCACACGCAGCTCACGATCCGTCTCGTAATGAATCGCTCGCGTCGGATCGATCGCTCGGGCGGCCTCCTTCATCGCGTCATGGTTCGGGCCCAGCGCGCTTTCGTTCCCCAGGCTCCACATGAACACGCACGCATGATTCTTGTCCCGATGCACCATCCGCTCCATGCGGTCCACGCAAGCCGCGCGATAGTCGGCCTGTTGCATCGGGTTCTTCTCGCTCCCGAATCCCTGCCCATACGTCCACGCGCCGTGCGTCTCCAGATCACATTCATCCAGCACCCACAAGCCCACTTCATCGCACAGATCCAAAAACCTCGGGTCCGGCGGATAGTGACTCGTTCGCACCGCGTTGATGTTGTGTCGCTTCATCAGCTCCACATCCAGACGACTTGTC
Source organism: Planctomycetaceae bacterium (assembly GCA_027487775.1). Classification (GTDB taxonomy): domain Bacteria; phylum Planctomycetota; class Phycisphaerae; order Tepidisphaerales; family Tepidisphaeraceae; genus JAIYCY01. The sequence continues at coordinate 91,304 of JAIYCY010000013.1, read as the reverse complement.
TCCATCGGCACCGCTCGCCCGTGCCGCGGATGATGTTCATGCCGGTTCACCCCGCGAATCATCAGCTTCGTCCCGTTCACCAATATCTGCCCGTCCACAATCCGCACATCCCTGAAGCCCACGCGCTGCCCGATCGCCTCCAATGTCCGTCCGCCCGCATCCATCAGCTCCACGATCAGTCGATACAACACCGGCGATTCATCCGACCACTTCGCCGGGCACTTCACGCGATGGCTCAGCGACATCGCACCCTGCGCCTCCATCGCATGGCTCTCCCACATCGACCGGCCCGCCGCATCCAGCAACGAACACTTCACCGAATATCCCGGCATCGGGTTGTCGATCCGCAGATCCACCTGCACATCTGCATCCACCAGCCCCTCGTCGAACACGGTCCGAATGAAAAGATCATCCACAAACGTCCGAGGCCGCGCCACCAGCTTCACCGAACGGAAGATCCCGCTCAGCCACCACATGTCCTGGTCTTCCAGATACGTCGCATCGCTCCACTGAATCACACGCACCGCGATCGTGTTGCGATCCGGCTCCAGACACTCCGTAATCTCAAACTCCGCCGGCAAGCGCGAGCCCTTCGACAGCCCAACTTCCTCCCCATTCACGTACACATTCATGCAGCCGTCCACACCCTCAAAGCGCACAAACACACGCTGCCCCGCCCAATCCGACGGCAACTCAAAACTCCGTCGATAGCATCCCGTCGGGTTCTCGCTCGGCACGAAAGGCGGATCGAGCGGAAACGGATAGATCACATTCGTGTACCACGGCCGACCGAACGGGCACTTCATCCGATCATCCCCCCAAAGCTGCCAGAAACTCGGCACGGGCATCTCCGCCCACGCGCGATCGTCCAGCTCCGCCCCGGCAAAGCCCTCCGGCGTCTCCGCCGGGCTCGGCGCAAGCGCAAACTTCCACGTCCCGTCCAGCGACATCACACGCACAGACGCCTCATCCCCATCGGCCGCCCGCCGCGCCCGACGCGCCGATGCCCCGTCCGCCTGCGGCGTATAAAACGCCCGCGCAGGCCGACGATGACGCCCAACAAGACCCGCATTCTCATGGTCAAGCTTCATAAGCCCCAAATCTTCACGATCAAGAAGCGATTGACAATCGACTCGCCAGGTCGCCCGCACACCGCCGCAAAAACATAACCCACCCGACCCATTCGCCTCACCGTTGATTCGAGCCGCCTTCACCTAAGTCGGGTACGCCCCGGCCCCCGTCTCCGGGGGACTCACACGCCGGAAGATTCACACGAAGCATCGAAGGGGCGAAGGAAATCCTTTTGAACCACGAAGGGCATTAAGGCCACGAGTGGGGAAGTGGATAGTGGTTAGGGGATAGGGTACAGAGGGGACAGAAGGGATAGGGGATAACAGCGGCGGTCCGGTGCGTACGGCTCGTATTGCCCATTGCCTACTTCATGGACTTGGGTACGTTTCGTCGTCAAAGGCCGTGACGATGGCACGTTGGTCGTCGAGCAGCTTGCGTTGACTTGGGTCGCGGAGATTCGGGTAATATCCCGGTGCCGGTCCAAACGGGTAACGAACCGGAAGCGACAAAAACAAGGACGTTTCGCGGTTGTAGTAGGAGTGAAGAAAGCTCCTCAGGTCACACAGTGACGTAAAGTCTTCAGAAACATTTGCGCCAGGTTCGGCGAAGTAGACGACATAACCCATAGGCGGAAATGCGATCTCCGCGAACACGAATACACTGGTGCCAGTGCTAACATCTAACACGGAGCATGACCCTGTTAATCGGTTCTGCGTGAGATGATCGTGACCTCGATCGGGATCCGTGGGGTTAAAGTACGCGCGGATCACAACCTGATTCGGCAACTGCATCGATTGAGGCTGTAGGACGAAACGACGCATGGTGTCTATTTGTGGCCATGATTTCCGATGTCCCGCGATCGCAATCGCCATCGTTAGGATCTGTTTGAGCACGTTGAGTGGTCTCACCGTAAACGGAAGCAGAAGCAACTGGTCCTTATCTACGCGTGATGCGAAACGTAGGCACTGCGTCGTCCATTCCGCAAATGCTTCTCCATACCACGTCCCTGTTTTCCCATTGCACGCAACGCAGATTGACCTGCGCCCTATTCCGCCGTGGCCCCTGAGGAGCGGTGGATACTTCTTGTGCGCGTTGCCTAAGTGAAATCCGCGAAGTGTATGTGCAACTGCGGGGCGATTGTTAAATGCACGACGCGGCGGAACGTGCTCAAATGACAGTTCGCCCTGATTCAGACAAATCGCACAAACACCATCCTTTCTCATAAACTTGTTTATATCAAATTCAGTTACTCGTAAACGATCCGTTCGTTTTATTGGACGATCAAGCGACTTACGCCACGACGACTGCGCGCGACAAGTATCGTCCAATCGCACCGTCTAGGTCGCCAGATTTAGGTCCACATCGATCCCGACGGCTTTGATCTCCCTTGCGAGTCATGTAGGGTCCGATGTATTCACCGGACCGCCTCGTGAGGGGCGTGATGGTGGGTCGGGGCGTTATCGCGGGGTGTGGCGGGCACTTTGCATCATACATATATAGATGGTCTTAGCCCTCGAAGAAGGCATCGTAGCCACGTAGGTTCCGGTGAATTCACCGGACCATCTCGCGAAGGGCGATATCGCGGTCCGGTGCGTACTTGTCAGTTGTTAGTTGACAGTTGACAGGAAGACCCGCGACGGCCAACTGACAACTGTCAACCGACAACTAACAACTGACCCCCGACCACCGACAACGGACCCACGACCCCCGACGACCCCCGCCCGCCGGGCCGAGTTGCAATCGGCGGGGCGGTGTGGAAGCTTATCAAAACCATGAGACAGCTCATCGAACGTCGATCCTCCGATCCGCGCGCGTCCGTCAGCGAAGGCAACCTGCCCGGTGCGACGATCCGCCGGACGATCGGGTGCCTGGCCGGGGCGCTCGTGATCGCGCTTCACGTCGGTTGCGATCCCAAGCCGGCCGATACCGGATCGACATCGACCAACACGACCGCGCCGGTGACAACAACGCCGATCGACGTGCCGACCGCGGCGCGACGCGTTCCGCTTGGCGTGATCCCGTTCAGCGTCGAACTCCCCGGCGATTGGGCGGTCGAACCCAACACCGACGCCACCGCCATCGTCATCCGCGGCCCGAAACTTCCGCAGGATCCCGAGGGCCTGATCGTCCGGCAAGGGCGTATCGTCACCCACGGACTCGTCAGCACAGAACGATTCGAATCCACGCTCGCCGAGTTTCGCAAGATCGATTCCGATCTCATCGATATCACGGTGCACGAGAAGGGGGACATCCGCGTGATTGAGCGCGTCGAACGCATCCCCGCAATCCCAACGCAAACCAATGCCAACGCCCAGCCCAACGAAACGCAGCCAACCGACAACGCAGTGCAACCGCCTCCCGTCGATTCCACCAGCGTTTTGCAGACTTTCTACATCTACGCGCCGGGCGAAGAGGGCAAACTCAGCTACAACGAGATCAACTTCACCGTCACCGACCCGGCCGAATATCAGTCGCAACTTCCCACGCTGCAGGCGATCATCCAAAGCCTCGAACCCGCGCCGCTCGAACGATGATCCGCCCTCACGGCCCGCAGAAACGCTCGCGTCGTCGGCTGACTCATGATGGCCCTCCCGAGTCGAACCCTCGTCACCCGGCTCGCGCCCTCTCCCACCGGCGCGCTGCATCTCGGCAACGCTCGTACGTTCCTGCTCAATTGGCTCATCGCGCGCGATCTGAACGCTTCGATCCTGCTTCGCATCGACGACATCGACGGCCCGCGATTAAAGGCCGGCGCGGACCGACAAGCGATCGACGACCTCCTCTGGCTCGGCCTGACCTGCGACGACGGGCCGTTCTATCAGTCAAAGAATGTCCAAATGCATCGCGAGGCGATCGCACGATTGATCGAGACGCGCCGGGCCTATCCGTGCGTCTGCTCACGCAGCGACATTGATCGCGCTGCCAGCGCGCCTCATGCCGACGACGGGTCGGCCGTCTATCCCGGCACGTGTCGTGACCGATTCACTTCCATCGATGAAGCAAGGCAATTCGCCTCTCGCGAGCCTTGCCTGCGTTTTGATACACGAGGATCGATCGTTCGATTCACCGACCGATTGGCTGGATACATCGAAACCGATCTCGCCGCACGACTCGGTGATTTTGTCATCCAAAAATCCGACGGCACGCCTTCGTATCAGCTCGCCACCGTCGTCGACGACGCGTCCGCGGGCGTGAATCTCATCGTGCGCGGCGACGACCTCCTCGACTCAACACCCCGCCAAATCGCTCTCTATCAATCCCTCGATCTCATCGATCGAATCCCCACCTACATGCATCTACCGCTCGTCGTCGGACCCGACGGAAAGCGCCTCGCCAAACGCCACGGCGATACTCGCATCAGCCGCTATCGCGAGCTCGGCACACCGCCCGAACGCATCATCGCGATGCTCGCCCGTCGGTCCGGCATCCAACTCAACGCGTCCGAAATGGACGGCGTTCGCGCTTCGGATCTCATCGGTCGATTCGATCTCGATCAACTTCCCCGGAATCCGCTCGTCATCGATGACGCAGACGAAAAACGTCTGCGTGAACCATGAATCGAACTTCACACCGATCGTCAAACGGATTCTCACACCGACGTCGTCCAGCGACCGAGCCACTCCGGCATCACGCGCTCCGCAGCCGCCATGACCTCGTTGTCCAGGCCGCTCACCACCACGACGCCCGCCAGCAGCAGAATCAATCCGAACGCCGGTTTGGCGTACTTCCCCAGCTTGATGAATCGCCCGCGATTGCGATCGATCAGTGAACGTGCCCCGTACGCAATCGCGAGCAGAGGCGTGACCGTACCGAGTCCAAAAAACATCATCTGCACACCGGCCGTCAAACTGAATCCGCCCTGCGACGCAAGTCCGATCGCGCCGCCCAACACCGGCCCGGCACACGGCGCCCACACCGCACCCAAAAGCGCGCCGATCCCGAACTGTGCCCACAGCGACTGCGATCCACGCAAGCGATCCGATGAAACATTCGCATGATCCGCCAACCGACCGAAGACCTTCGTGCTGAGCCACGATCCGATCGGCAACACGAGGCTGAATCCCGCGATGATCAAAAGGATCGCGCCGGCGGTTCGGATTGCGTGGATCGGAATCCCCAACGCCGACGTGACCGCCGCCACCGAGACGCCAAGAACCGTGAACGCCGTCACCAGACCTGCCGCCATCGCGAGCGATCCGAAGCGATTCTTCGATGACGCGCCTCCCACGATCAACGGCAAAATCGGAAGCACGCAAGGCGAGATGCTCACCAGCAAGCCAGCGACATAACTCAATCCAAAGAGGAGCGGGGAGGCCATGATGAATCTCCATGAAGCGTTCAGATCGTGATTTGATTTCCAGGTGAGTCGATTGCGATCGTGGAAAGAAAGAGGGCCTGCAGAGCGTGCGCCATCGACGCCCCGCAGGCCCCTTGTTGTCGCTCAGGAAGGTGCTACTCGATCAGTTACGGAACGTCGCGGCGAGGAAGCCTTCGAGCTTGCCCGCATCGGTTTCGCCGGCGACGCGTCCGCTTTCCTTCATGCCCTTGAAGCCGACGAGCGTGCTCTGGCTGGTCACGCGGTGCTTGCTGTTCAGATCGGATTCCTTGGTGAAATCGATCTTGTAAGCCTTGATGCCCTGGAAGTCGCTCTTGACGAGAAGCGTCTCGAGCGCGGCTTGCTGCTTGGTGCAGACCGGGCAACCCTTCTTCGCGAAGACCAGCAACACCGGCTCGCCCGCAGACATCGCCTGCTCCGCAGCGGCCTTGTCGTAGGCGGCGATCCGCGAGGCTTTGTCCTCGGCGGCGGATGCTCGCGAGAATCCGAACGAACCGACGAACGCCACCAAAGCGAGAAGCAGCGTCGCCACCGAAACGATACGAATCGAACCTGTCATGACAGTCTCCTTCGACTGAAAAACCCTTTCACCGCCGACCCGACTACACATCAGGCCCGGCGATGCACCCTCATTCGCCGCCCGCGCCCTCCGAGTTACACCCGACATACAAAAATATTTTCCTGTAACCTTCGCCATGGTTCGATCGAATGTTGATTGTGGACGATCAATGTCGGCAATGGATGAAGCTCGCGCAGGCAGGCGACGGCGCGGCATATCGGGCTCTGCTCGAAAACCTCCGCCCGTGGATCCGATCTCTGCACGCCGCACACTGCTCGCAAGCCGACGCGGACGACCTCGTGCAGGAAACGCTCCTGGCCATCCACCAGAAACGTCAAACCTACGATCCCGCGCACCCGTTCCTACCCTGGGCGGCCGCGATCGCGAGGTATAAGCGGATCGACTTCTTCCGGCATCGACATCGTCTTCGCGAGATCGATCTCGGCGACGAGGCTGAAACGCACATGCCCCAGCATCTGCGCTCCCCAGACGCAACCCTATCCGAACAACAGCACCGCGAAGAAGTCGAACAACTCTTGCAAAAACTCCCCGCCGAGCAGCAACAACTGATCCGCGCAGTCAAACTCGAAGGCATCAGCATCCAAGAGGCCGCCGTCCGATTCTCACGCAGCATCGCATGGGTCAAAGTGAACACGCATCGGGCCATCAAATCACTCAGCAGCCAGAACAAGCGCTGAGTGACGCGATACTCGATGAAGCCGATTTGAAAGTGATACGAAAGAGAATGTCATGAGCAAAGAACTGGTCGATCACCTTGTCGCCGATCTGAGGCCGGTCGATACGCCGCGGCCGTTTGTCGTCGGGCGGCTCGCGATCCTTGCGCTGATGATCGCCGCCTCGCTGGCGTGGCTGTTCCTTGGCAATCGGTTCATCGATTCCGATCCGACACTCACCTCCTTTTCATGGATCAAACTGCTTCCATTCGCGCTCGGGGTGATCGGCTTCGGGTGCCTCGCACGAGACCTCTCGATCCCCGGTCGAAGACCCGGCCGTGCGATGTGGGTCTTGATCGTCGCGGCGGTGCTCGGGGTGATCGGGTTCGTCGTCGCGGGTTGGTTCGATGACGGCCGAGCTTCGCTTTGGTTGCCCGTCGGGACCAAGTGCGTGAGATGGATCGTTTTGCTCTCGATCCCCGGATTGATCCTGCTCTTCGGATTCGCCCGTCGCCGGGCGGTCACGCGACCCGCGACCGCCGGCGCGTGCCTCGGGGCGGCTTCCGGGGTGATCGGGGCGGTGGTCTATGGCATGAGCTGCTCGATCGATCACCTGCTTTTTGTCGGTGTTTGGTACGTCGCGGGGATTTTTATTGTCACCGTTCTAGGCGGGGTTATCGGCGCGAGGCTTCTGCGTTGGTAGTCTCAGCGGAATGTCGCGTTGGATGGACATGGGATATCTGGCCGCCCTCGCGCTCTCGGCGCCGGTGCTGGCGGTGCGCCCAAAGCTGCGCGAGAAGCTTCGCGACGCACTCGCCACGCGCGACGGCGCGATCCCCACGCGATCGGGCCATGCGCCCTGCGTCATGATCCATGCCGTCAGCGTCGGGGAAATCAACGCCACCCGCGCACTCGTCGCGGGCCTGCGCGAAAGAGTCGGCGGGGTGCATCTCCTGATCACCACCACCACCAAGACAGGACTCGCCCGCGCGGATGAACTCTTCGGTCGCGATGCCGATGTCACCGTCGCGCGGTTCCCACTCGATTACTCGCAGGCCGTCCATCGACTCCTCGACGCCGCCCGACCCGACGTCATCGTCCTGATGGAACTCGAAGTCTGGCCTGGCATGATGTGTGCCGCCAAATCACGAAAAATTCCCGTCATCATCGGCAACGGCAGAATCACCGCCAACAGCGCCCGCGCTTACGCCTGGCTCGGGCCGATCGGACGCAGCATGTTCTCCCGCGTCGATCAATGCCTCGCACAGGACACCACCCACGCCGCTCGATTCAAAGCACTCGGCGTTCCATCGGATCGTATCTGTATCGCGGGCACCATGAAGTTCGACTCGGCACCGTTGATCCAATCACGCGACGACATCCGACAACTCGGACAGTCGCTCCGCGAATCGCTCGCGCTCACCCAACCGCTCATCGTCGCCGGCTCGACCGGGCCGGGCGAGGAAGCGATGCTGCTCGATCTCTACGCGACGCTGCGGCATCGTATTCGCGGGCTACGGCTGATGCTGGTTCCGCGCAAGCCCGAGCGATTCGACGAGGTGGCCATCCTCATCACGCAACGCGGATTCGCATGTGTGCGACGAAGCGAACGTCGGGCGGCGCGTGAAGACGAAGTGATTCTCCTCGACACAATGGGCGAACTCCGGCAGGCGTACGCGTGCGCGGAGGCGGTCGTCGTCGGGCGAACACTTGTGGATCTCGGTGCCAAACAGCACGGCTCGGACATGATCGAGCCGGCCGCGCTCGGGCTGCCGACCGTCGTCGGCCCGTTCACCGGAAACTTCGAAGAGCCAATGCGCGCCCTCATCGGCGGGCATGGCATCCGTACGGTCGATCATGCACAGCAACTGCTCGACCTGATGCTCGAATGGTTCGATCCCGACGGAAATCTCCGCCCCGAGGCCGTCGCGCTCGGCGAACGCGGACGTCAAGTCGTCGCGCAACATCGAGGTGCTACCAGACGACACCTCGAAGCGATCGTCCCCAAACTCTATCGCGAAGATGTCAGTTGTTAGCTACTCCTCTTCGCTGCTGTTGTTGTCAGTTGTGATGTGTCGGTTTTTAGAAGTGTTCGTTGCTTGTTGGAGGTGTTGGGATGCCGGGTGTTGGTCAGATCGCAGATGAAATCGGTCGTCGTCGTACGTTTGCGATCATTTCGCACCCGGACGCGGGCAAGACCACGCTCACGGAAAAACTGCTCCTCTACGGCGGGGCGATTCAACTCGCCGGCAGCGTGACAAGTCGCAAGCAGCAACGCGCCGCCACCAGCGACTGGATGGAACTCGAACGCCAGCGCGGCATCAGCGTGAGCAGCACGGTGCTGCAATTCGAGTATCGCGACCGCGTGATCAATCTCCTCGATACGCCCGGACACAAGGACTTCTCCGAAGACACCTATCGCGTCCTCTCGGCGGTCGACGCCGCCGTCATGGTCATCGATGCCGCCAAGGGGATCGAAGATCAAACCAAAAAGCTCTTTGAAGTCTGTCGCAGGCGCGGGATTCCGATCTTCACGTTCATGAACAAACTCGATCGCCCGACCAAGGAGCTTTTCGATCTGCTCGACGAACTCGAACGCGTGCTCGGCATCGGCGCGTCGGCGATGAATTGGCCGATCGGGACGGGGCCGAGTTTCAAGGGGATTTACGCGCGCGATGCGAAGCAGGTGCATCTGTTCGAGCGCACGCCGGGCGGGGCGTATCGCGCTCCGGTGCGGGTGAGCGGGTTTGATGATCCTTCCGTGCGCGAGGCCGTCGGGGATGAGACGTATGAGCAGACGCGAATCGAGCTGGAGATGCTCGACGGCGCGGGGCACGCGTTCGATCGTGAGGCGATGCTGGCGGGTCAGCAGACGCCGGTCTTCTTCGGGTCGGCGGTCAACAACTTTGGCGTGCAGGTGTTTCTGGATGCCTTCCTCGATCTCGCGCCGGGCCCGGCGGGGCGATTGGCAGGCGGAGAGATGATCCAACCGCAGCAACCTGATTTTTCCGGTTTCGTCTTCAAGATTCAGGCCAACATGGACCCCAGGCATCGCGACCGCATCGCGTTCGTACGCATCGTCTCGGGCGTGTTCGAGCGCGACATGACCGTCCGCGTCGTGCGTAGCGGAAAAACCGTGCGACTCTCCAGCACACACAAACTCTTCGGCCGCGATCGCGAAACCGTCGATCTGGCCTTCCCCGGCGATGTCATGGGCGTGGTCGGACATTCCGAACTCCGCATCGGCGATACCCTCGCCACCCAACTCACCTCCAACTACGACGAAATCCCCCGATTCAGTCCCGAAGTCTTCGCCAATCTGCATTGCACAAGCACCGACAAGACCAAGCAGTTTCGCGAAGGACTCGAACAATTGGTGCAGGAGGGCGTCATCCAACTCCTCTATCGCATCGATTCGGTCAGCCGCGTTCCCTTGCTCGCAGCCATCGGGCAATTGCAGTTCGACGTCGTGCGATATCGATTGCTCAGCGAATACGGCGCTGATTCAAGACTCGAATCCGCCGGCTGGCGACACCTGCGATGGCTCGATGATGCGAGCGACCTCGAAACGCTCAAATCCGCCATGCTCCCCGGCGGGGCGGCGCTCATGCTCGATCACCACCAGCGACCCACGCTCGTCTTCGAAAGCGACTGGTCACTCCGATACTTCGGCGAACAATTCCCCAAGGTCAAACTCCGCGACATCGCCAGCGATATCCAGACGACGAAGTAAGAACCTCCACGAACCTCATTACGTTTTGGGATAGCGTCTAAATGAATCACAGTCGCGTGTTGAACTCTTCGATCGTCATCCCCATATCCTGAATGATGCTGCGGAGTGTCCCGGGTTTGAGATCCTTTGCGCCGTGCATGGGAATGACGATCCGACGATGGTCGGCGCGGCGGTAGTAGACCGCGTGACTTTCCCGTTGGCGGTCGAAGATGAATCCGACCGATTCGGCCACTCGCACCAACTCACGGGCACGTATCGCGGGAGGCTTGGGCATGGTCAGGCGGTGAGGGTGGTGAGGGCGTGAGGGTGAATCAGGGCGTGAGGGTGAATCAGGGCGTGAGGGTGAATCAGGGCGTGAGGGTGAATCAGGGCGTGAGGGTGACCGTGAGCGGCTTGATGAGAATATCTTCGATTGGGAAAGGCTCCCCGTGTGCTTGAAGGCTCTCGAGATACACTGCGATGGCTTCGCGGATGTTGGCGATCGCCTCGTCAAGCGTATCACCTTCGGAGTGACAGCCTGGCAGCGCCGGGCAAGAGGCATGGTAGCCGCCGTCCGGTTGCACATCGAAGATGACCGTGTATTGCATCAATCTCAACTCTAGCTTGCAGCTCGGTTTTGACCAACCGAGAAACCGAGACCCGTTCGAAAAATGTCACGCGCTGATTTGAGACGAAAGACGCTGGCGACCCATGCGGAAGTCAGTTGGTGCGGCGCGCTTGCGTGCAAACGTGTTCAGGCCCCCAGTGCGAGGAGGTTGACGCTTTGGACGCTTCCGCCCTGAAGGTGGGTGTTGACGGGCGAGCAGGCGGGACCGTGCTGTTTGCGGCCATTGAACCAAAATGCGGTGAGCCACACGCGTGTACCGGGGGCGAGCGTGCTGTCGAACGTCAAGTCGAGTTTGGTTCGTCCGAAGTTGCCCTTAAACGTCCATTCGTTGAGTGCGGTCGGCGGGTTGGGCCCGACGTGATAGAAGATGGAAGCACCGGCGACGCCTTTGGGTCTGCCGCGTGGGGCGGAGTGGGTGGCGTCGCGTAGCTTCAACGTGACGGTCCATGCGTTGACGGTTTCGATCACGAGGATCGGCGCGACGGCCGGGGCGGGGATGGGCGAGGCGGCTGCGCGGGGGTTGATGCCGAGTTCCATTTTCTGTGCGGTCGTCACCTGTTCGCCCGCCTTCACCTGACTGACGACCCGCCGGGCGTGTTGCTTGAGCTGTTCGCGTGCAGCGTTCTTTCTGGCCACGAGCGTGCGACTGCGATCATTCGGATCACAGGCCAACAGCGCTTCTGCAAACGCCTCATGCACCACCGCATAGCTCGACGCGATCGCGGCCGTGCAGTTGTACAGGGCCGGCGAGCTGCTGAGCTTTGCCGATAGATTCAAACTCCAGGCCAACAGGCCGGAATCGGTCATGGGAAAGAGGGTTCGACGCATGGATGGTCCTCAAACGCGCGGGCTGATCGCGGGCAGACCGAAACTCTGCCCTCTGATACATCGGCTCGCCACGGCCGGACTTGAACTCACTTCCGATTTTGGCACAAAGATCATTCGATGTCGGACCTAAGTAACTGCAACATCCCGAATTGAAATCCGATAATGCCTGTTTGAAGTTGCAATTGACCCGATTGAAGGTGTAAGCGACTCGATTGAAGTTGCAATCGAAGCGATTGAAGGTGTAAGCGACTCGATGGCAACAACCATGCGGTTGCGGGAAACAGCATCCTGCGTCATTGCGATGAGAAATCCCTGATGTGCGACGACGTAAGGAGTGAGTGCGACATCAAACCACGGCGATGCAATGGACCATCGATCGATTGCGGTAACAACGATCACGAAGCATCAAGTGCGGCGTGCGAGCTTCGGACGAACGGTCGGGTAAAGACGACGTTCAAGTCAGACCGTTCATCACAGCGGTTCTCGATCACTTCGGAAGCAGGATCGTCAGGGAGAATCGCAAGCCCCATTCGGGTCCGCCGTCGGGGGATTCAACGTAGTAGCGACCGCCGACGCCGATGGAGATGGGTTGGTTGCCGAGCTTGGTGAGTTGGCTCACCGTCAGGTTGATGGGGACGATCCACTGACTTGCGTTCCAGTCGTAGGTGGCTTCGGTGTTGAGGGCGAAGGTGGTGGCGGAGGAGGTGGTGTACGAGACGAACGGCTGCAGGAAGCTGGCATTCACTTCGGCGCGATCGCTGGCACCTGCGTAGGACCAGATGTGATTGACGAGTCCGCCGTAGGTCCAGCCGCCTTGTTGTTTGAGAATGACGCCCGTGAGCCCTGCGCCCCACTTTTCTCCCCCGAGGCTGTCGTCGGTGGCGGTCGGGAGGAGAAACACCGGGCCAACGCCCCAGATCGGATCGCTCTTGGCGGGGGAAAAGAATCCGCTGAAGACGACATCGCCGAGGCCAAAGGTGCTGTCGATGCCGCTCGCGGGGGAATCCTGGTAAATGACGGGTGCGATCGTCCGCGTGATGAGGTTCCAGTCGTCGTTGAGTTGAAAGGGAACGACGGGCTGAATATTCAGGAGATAGCGGCCGGCATTCTCGGGGCCGAAGCCTTCGTCGTAGTTGAACTGCAACGGAATGCTGATGAGGTTGGCGACGGGATTGGAGAGTTGTTGGGCGAGGTCGGCGTCGGACGATCCGCCGGCAGCGGGCGCTGCGACAGACGCGTCGCTTGCCGCGGTATCCTGTCCGTGCGCGACGGACACGGAAGCGAGAGCCGCAGCAACGCCACACATCGCGAGTATCTTCGCGCCAAAGCAATCCCAAGACGCGGCACAGAGTTTAGTTTGCATGGTAGATCGTTCTTCCTTCCTTGATGGTCTCGACGACCTTGATGTCTTTGATGCCCATCGGAGGGACTTTAAGGGGATTGGCAGAGAGGATGACCAGGTCGGCGAGTTTGCCCGATTCGAGCGAGCCTTTGCTTGTTTCTTCACGATACCAATAGGCGGGATAGATGGTGAGGGCCTTGAGGGCGACGAACGGGCTGACGCGCTCGGCCTCGCCCAGCACGCCGCCCTCGCGCATCTCGCGGTTGACTGCTGTCCAGGCGACGAACAACTGGTCGAGCGGGGCGACGTTGAAGTCGGTGTGGTTGGCGAACTTGATGCCCATGTCGCTGGCGGTCTTGAGGGGGCTGATGAAGCTGGCTTGCTCCAGGCCGCGGTTGGCGATGTGGGCGTCGGCGAAGAAGTAGGTGTGTTCGGTGTAGAAGCTGGGGATGAGATTGAGTTCTTTGATGGATTTGAGTTGGTCAGGGCGTACGAACTGACAGTGGATGATGCCGGTGCGGTGATCGCCGCTGGCCCGGTCGCCGAGTGCGCGTTTGTGGCCCTCGATGACGACATCGATGGCTGCGTCGCCGTTGGCGTGGATGATCATCGGGAGGTTGGCGTCGTAGACGCGCTTCATCATGTTCCAGAGCATCGGGACGGGGAACGTGGGCTCACCGCGCCAGTTTTTCTCACCGCCGGGCCCGCCCTGAAGGTAGGGCGTGGTGAAGAATGCGGTGCGGCCCTGCGGGCTTCCGTCGCAGGTGATTTTGATCCCGCCGAACTTCAGGCGGTTGTTGTACTTCGTCCATTGGTCGGTTGGGATCTTCTGTCGTGCGTAGTCGAACTCGGTGATGAAGGGGAATGCGACGACGTCGATGAAGAGGTCACCGCGATCCCGCGCGCCCATCAAAAGGCTGATATCGCCGCGCTGGGTGGAGCCTTCCTGAGCGGTGGTCACGCCGGCGGCGGCGTAGATCATCTGGCCCTCCTTGAAGGCCTGCGACAACGCCGCGCCCGACGGCTTCGGGAGTTGTCCAAAAATCGGGAGGTAGGAGCCTTCCATCAGCAGGCCTTCGGGCTCGCGTGTTCCGGGCTTGAGCACCATGACCCCGCCCGGCGGAACGGGCGTGTCGGCAGTAATGTTGAACTTCTTGAACGCCGCCGTGTTGAGCACCGCGCCGTGCAACGATACGTGCTGAACGAGGACGGGATTGTCGGGGAAATGCGGATCGAGATCCGCAGCGGTCAGCTTGCTTCCATCGGGGAAGATGCTGTCGTCATACCCGTAGGCCATGATGATCTCGCCCTTGGGAATGTTGCGATCAGCCTGCAGCTTCTTGATCGCGTCGATGATGCCTTGCTTGGTGTTGCCCGGGCCGAACGGCGCGGCGTAGACGTTCGCCTGCCCGCCCATCGTGATGGAGTTGATGAAGTGGGAGTGGCCGTCGATGAACCCCGGAAGCAAAGTCTTGCCGCTGAGATCGATCAACTGCGTCGAGGCTGACTGCATGGACATCGCCTGCGCCTTCGACCCTGCGAAGACGATCTTGCCCTCATCGACCGCGATCGCTTCGACATACTCCGGCTCGGGCGTGTCACGCATCGTGAGGATGTCCCCGCCGAAATAGATCGCGTCGATGTCGAGCTTTGGATCGGTGGCGGCCTGTTTGCCCGCATGGGAAGCACACCCGATCAGCGACGCCGACAACGTGCATGCCGAAACGGTCGCAACGACCGCACGTAGCAAACCGGAAACACGACCCGATCGATTCATCACGCCCAACTTCATGTCTAACTCCCTCGATGAAATGAATTCCCCACGCCGCAGGCGACCTGTCCATCGACATATCGAAATGGACTGCGCGTGGAGAATAACCAACGCGCAGCGTCTTCGAAAGTGTGAACCGCGCAAGCAACACATCGAGGGAGGCGGGGCGGGTGAAACTCATTTGCATGTGTCGCGCCGGGTCACTTTGCCGGCAGAACTCGGCTAGGATGCGATCGATGCAGCGGACCATGGTGCTGAATCTCGTGGGCGTCTCGCCCAGAATCGCGCGGCGGATGCCGGCGCTGGCGGGGATGTTGTCTGATGGACGGTCGACGTTCAGCAGGATCGACGAACTGATCCCGGCCGTCACGACGACGATGCAGGCGACCTATCTCACCGGGCAGACGCCCGCGCGACACGGCATCGTCGGCAACGGCTGGTATGACCGCAGCGACGCCGAGGTGAAATTCTGGAAGCAGTCGGATGCGCTCGTCGAATCGCCTCGCATTTGGACGAAGCTGAAAGGGATCGATGCGGGAGCGACGTGTGCGAATGTCGGGTGGTGGTATGCGATGTACTCGGCGTGCGATTACACCGTGACGCCGAGGCCGATGTATCCCGTCGACGGGCGGAAGATTCCCGATTGCTGGACGCACCCGCCTGCTCTGCGAGACGAACTGCAGCAGATGTTCGGGCGGTTTCCGCTCTTTCAATTCTGGGGGCCGATGACCGACATCCGATCGACGGCGTGGCTCGCGCGGGCGGCGATCGAGATCGAGCAGCGACATTCGCCGACGCTTTCGCTCGTCTATCTGCCGCATCTGGATTATGCACTGCAGCGACTGGGGCCGGGACATGCCGACATCGAAACGCATATGCGTGAATTGGACGGCGTGGTGGGAGAATTGCTCGAGGTGGCGCGGACACGCGGATTGCGTGTCGTGGTGCTAAGTGAGTATGGCATCGTGCCGGTGACGAGGCCGGTGCACATCAATCGTGTGCTGCGCGAATCAGGCTGGATCACGATTCGAGAGGAGATGGGGCGAGAGCAACTCGACGCCGGCGCGAGCCAGGCCTTCGCGGTGGCGGACCATCAGGTGGCACACGTCTATGTGAAGGATGCGTCGCGCGTCGATGCGGTGGCCAATCGACTGGCGCGACTGCCGGGCGTGGGACGGGTGCTCGTCGGCGATGATCTGGCGCGGGCGGGTCTGTCGCATCGGCGGGCGGGGGATGTGATTTGCCTCGCCGAGCCTGATGCGTGGTTTACCTATTACCATTGGCTCGATGATGCGCGTTCGCCGGACTATGCGCGAACGGTGGATATTCATCGCAAGCCCGGATACGACCCCTGCGAGTTGTTCTTGGATCCGCAGCTCACATTTCCGAAGATCCGCGTGGCGAGGAAACTGCTCGCGAGGAAGCTTGGGTTTCGATCGCTCTTGGATGTGATTCCGCTGGATGCATCGCTCGTGCGGGGCAGTCATGGCGGGCCGGTACGAGACCCCGAGGACGGCCCGATGCTGGCCACGAATGCGCCAATCCAACTGCCCGCGCGGATCCACGCGACCGATGTCGCGGGTGTGATCATGCGATCCGTGATGGATTGAACCTGTCCTTGCATTAGGATCAACATGATGAGCATCGTGATTCATCCTGAAGCGAAGTTTCTGTTCATCGGCGACAGCATCACGGATTGCGGCCGACGGGATTGTCCGGAGAAGATCGGATCGGGCTATGTGCGGATGATTCGCGACAGGCTGCTCGCGCGTTCGCCGGGCAGTGCGCCGAGGATCGTCAATCGCGGCATCAGCGGAAACAAAGTGACCGATCTCGAGGCACGCTGGCAGGCGGATGTGCTCGACGAGCAGCCGGACGTGCTGAGCATCTATATTGGGATCAACGACGTCTGGCACAGCTTTGCGCATACCGGGCAGGGCGTTTCGATCGAGCGGTACACCAAGATTTATCGCGAACTGCTCCGACTCACGCGATCACGCCTGCCGGAGACCAAGATCGTCCTCTTCGAGCCTTCGGTGATCTGGATTCATGATCCGATCGACGCCAACGATCGACTGATCCCGTACGTGGAGGCCGTGCGCGGACTGGCCAAAGAGTTTGCCGCCGATGGGTATGTTCCCCTGCACGGATTGTTCAATGCCGCGCGGATGATGCGGCCCGATGTGATCTGGGCAGGCGACGGTGTGCATCCCGGCTCGGCGGGCCATGCGCTGATCGCGCACCACTGGCTCGAGGCGACGCGACTGCTTGGATGACGAGCGGAGATCGAAACGGTAGTGTGCTCTACATGTCGATCCCGAATCCCGTGCGTGTGGTGGAAAAACTCATCGAACTCGGCGCAATGACGCGCGACGTGGTGGTGAAGTCGCACGAACGGACCGACAACGCGACCGTCAGTCATGCCGCCGAAGCTGACACGATTTATCGAATCGATACCGATGTCGAGCCGATGCTCATCGACTTCTGTGACCATTGGTCGAAGGAACTTCCACTGGTGTTGATCGCCGAGGGGATCGAGGATGAGCACGGGCGGGAAGGGGCGCGGGTCTTTCCACGCGGGACACCGGCGGAGGATGCGGCGGTGCAGGTGATCGTCGATCCGATCGACGGCACACGCGGAATCATGTACGACAAAAGACCCGCCTGGAGTCTCGCGGGCGTGGCCGTCAATCGCGGGGCATCGACGCGGCTATCGGATATCCAAGTCGCAGTCATGACCGAACTGCCCACGAGCAAGCTCCGCTATAGCGACGTGCTGAGCGCGATCAAGGGCAAAGGGATTGTCGCCCGGCGTGTGGATCTGGTGGACGGGGCCACGTCGGTCTTTCATCCAACTCCGAGCCGCGTGGGAAAGATCGATCATGGATTCGCGTCGGTCAGCAACTTTTTCCCGGGGACCAAGGTGCTGGCGAGCGAGCTGATGGAGACGATCGCGCGGAGCTTGATCGGCGAGGCGGACGTGACGCGGGCGACCGTATTTGATGATCAGTACATCTCGACGGGCGGTCAGTTCTATGAATTGATCGTGGGGCACGACCGGTTTAACTGCGACCTAAGACCGCTGTTTTACCAAATCACCGGCGGGACGCGCGGGCTGGCGGTGCATCCGTATGACGTGGCGACCGCGCTGGTGGCCATGGAAGCGGGCGTGATTCTGACCAACGGATTAGGCGGGCCTTTGGATGGACCCATGGACTGCACGACCGATATCACATGGGCTGGATATGCAAATGATGCCCTTCGCCAGCAGATTGAGCCTTTGATTCAGGCGTTTTTTGCGGGTCGAGCGCGGCTATGATGCCAGGAAAACTTGAAACCGACTCGAAACCCCGCCGACATTGGCCTACGCTGTGAGACGTGAGGATGAGGAAATCGCTTGCCCTAATGACCGCTTCGATGCTCCTGCTTGCAGGAGGGTGTTCACCTTCGTGGTTCCGCGCGGATGCCGATCACGCCGTCCAAAAACTCATCCGCGATCGGCAGGCGACCACCCTCGGCTATGAGCCAGCTGTCGAACTAGACCAAGTCGAGGAAGCCGCGCCGCCCAAACGCAGCTATGACCGCCTCCCCCTCACTGAAGTCGCACCCGAACAACCCTCGGCACTCTTCATCCCCAAAGTCCAACGGCGCGCAGACCCCATCGGGCCCAGTCCCGACGAACCCCCAGCACCCACCAGCAACCTCAACCTGCAACGCGTCAGACAATACGTCCGCGACACCTCACGACTCGGCCCGCAACCCGACGTCACCGAAAGGGCGCTGCGATTCGGACTCTTTGATTCCATCTCCTACGGCGTACAACATTCACGCGACTACCGAGACCAACTCGACACCCTCTACCTCGCTGCACTCGATGTCACCCTCCAACGACATCTCTTCTCCCCAAGACCCTTCGCACGCTCACGACTTCGCTACAACGGCGGACAGCAAGACGTCAACTTCCGCTCCGCACTCGCCGCCAGCGCTGAAGCCGGCGTGCGACAACGCCTCCCGCTCGGCGGAGAAATCGTCGCTCAAGGTCTCGTCGAATTCGTCAACGCCCTCAACGACACCACCCAGGACGGCGAAAGCGCCGAACTCAGCCTCCGCGCCAGCATCCCGCTCCTCCGCGGGGCCGGACTGGTCAATCTCGACGCACTGATCTCCTCCGAACGTGAACTCATCTACTCTGTTCGCGCCTTCGAAACCTTTCGACGTGAATTCGCCATCCGCGTGGCCTCGGCTTATTTCAGGCTGCTCTCCCGACAGGTCGCCATCCGCAACCGATATGTCCGGTACATCAGCCTTCTCGATCTGACCGCACGCACCGAAGCCGTCTTCAAGTCCGGTCGAATCACCGCCATCGAAGTGCAACGCGCTCAACAAGAACTCCTCACCGCCGAAGACGACGTCAACCGCGCCGTCGAAAGCTACGAAACCGACCTCGACAGCTTCAAACTCCTGCTCGGCATGCCCGTCGAACAGGAACTCGTCATCGTCCAGCAACGCGTCAGCGTCCCCAACCCAGATCCCGACGTCGAACGTGCAACGCAAGTCGCTCTGCAGTATCGACTCGATCTGCAAACCGCACGCGATCGCGTCGACGACGCAGTCCGCCGAACCGACATCGCACGCAATCGCCTTCTTCCCAGCCTCGATTTCACCGCCGGCGCTGCCATCGGTAATCAGTCCGACGACCCTGCCAGCCAGATTAACAGCGACACCCTCACCTACGACGCCGGGCTCGTCCTCGATCTTCCCGTTGATCGGGTCGAAGAACGAAACGCCTATCGGTCCGCGCTCATCCGACAAGCTCAAGCCTCACGACGCGTCGAGCAGGTCGAGGATCAGGTCCAATCCGACGCCCGACGCGCCCTCCGCGGCATTCGCGCTGCTCAAACCTCCATCGAAATCCAAAAACGCGGGATCGATATCGCCCTCTCACGACTTGAGTCAGCCAACATGTTCCTCGATGCCGGTCGAACCAGCGAAACCCGGAACGTCACCGAATCACAAAACGCGCTCCTGCAGGCCCAGGACCGATACGAACAGGCCGTCGTCGATGCTCAAATCGCGATCCTACAATTCCTGCGTGATACAGGATTGCTACGCGTCGATCCCGAAAGCGGCGAACTCGGTCTGGCCATGGAACGCAGACCGATCGCGGCGGATGCTCCGGCATCAAAAGATCAACCGACATCCAATGCGTTGCCCTCTGGCGTGTCACCCATGAACGTCGAACCAAATCCCCGCGATCCGGCGCCCGTTGCCCCCAATCCAGGCGGATAACAGAAAGTGAATCGCGTTGACGCATCACCATTGCGTCGACGCACCCGAAACGAACGCAAGCAGTCACGGAGCCATCACCATGAGCCAAGTCCATCCCTCTGAATCGCCTCGTCGCAAACGATCCGTCGGAAAGCTTGCACTCCTCGCAGCCGCGGTCATCGGTGTTGGCGGAATCGTGGGCGGTGTCATCATGCTGAGCAAGCCCGCAGCACCGCAGACCGCAAGCCTGCTCAGCCGCACCTACGTCATCGAGCCGATGCGACTCGATGTCACCGTCGTCAAAGACGGAGAACTGCAGGCCGTCAACAACATCGAACTCGTCAACCGCGTCGAAGGTCGAACGTCCATCACCGAAATCGTCCGCGAAGGCGCAAGCGTCAAGACTGGCGACATCCTCGTGCAACTCGACAGCTCAACCATCCGACAACAAATCGAAGACGCAACCCTCGAGTTCCAACGTTCCGAAACCAGTCTCACCAACGCACGGGAAATGCTCGAAATCCAAGTCAGCAACAACTCAGCAGAACTCGAAGGCGCACAAGTCGCGCTGCAACTTGCCGAAATCGAACTCCGAAAGTTCCTCGAAGGCACTTTCCCACAACAAAAATCCACCGCAGAAACCCGCCTGGAAATGGCGCAGATCAACCTCCAGAATCGACTCGATGACCTGCAGCAAACACGCGCACTCTTCGCACGCGGATTCGTGACCGCCGCCGAAGTCAAACGGTCCGAACTCCAGGTCACCGAAGCCCGCAACAGCCTCGCAGAAGCCGAAACCGCTCTCGCCGTCCTGCTCGAATACACCTACCCCGCCGACATCGCCAGCAAGGAAAACGCGCTCGCACAAGCCAAAAATCGCCTCGAACGCATCAAACGACAAAACGAAAGCATGCTCAACCAAAAGCAAGCCGATGTCACCACCGCAAACCAAACCCTCGAAACACGCCGACGAAGACTCGCCCACCTCCAGGAACAACTCTCCTTCTGCACCATCATCGCACCCGCCGATGGCATCGTCGTCTACGTCAACAACCGCGACCAACAGCAAATCATCCAGCAGGGCGGCGAAGTCCGTGAACGACAGCCCATCCTGCGACTCCCCGACACCAGCACCATGAAGGCAACCGTCCGCCTGAACGAATCCCAAGTCACGCGCGTCCGGCCCGGACAAACCGCAACCGTCCGCGTCCGCGGACTACCCGGCGTGAGCGTCGGCGCCACCGTCGATCGCGTCAGCATCGTCGCCGATTCCGGCAACCGCTGGTGGAACCCCGACGCCCGAGAATACCCCGTCGACCTCCTCCTGCTCTCCACCCCAACAGGCCTCAAGCCGGGCATGGGCGTCGATGCTGACATCCTGACCGATACACGCGAGTCAACCCTCGCAGTCAAGACAGGCTCGATCTACTCCGTCGGCCGCAGCAGCTACGTTTTCGTCCTCGTCGGCGATCGCGTCGAACCCAGACAAGTCCGACTCGGTGCCAGCAACAGCACACACGTCGAAGTCGTCGATGGACTCACCCAAGGTGATCGCGTTCTCGAATTGGAAGCCAACGAAGGCAAACGACTCCTCGAACGCGCCGGCATCCAACTCACGCCCGCCGCCACCGATCCCAACGCACCGGCCATGCCCCCCGGAGCGGGCAGTGGCCCCGGTGCGTCTGTCCCCGGTGCTGCCAGCCCCGCGGGTCAACGTCCCGAAGGTGCACAACGCCCCGAAGGCGCACAGCGTCCCGAAGGCGCACAGCGTCCCGAAGGCGCACAGCGTCCCGAAGGCGCCCAGCGCGGCGAAGGTCGGTCACGACCGGAAGGCGGGCAACGACCCGAAGGTGCCGCGCGTCCCGAAGGTGCCGCTCGGCCCGAAGGCGCTTCACGCCCGAATGCCCAGCCCGCCGGTCAATGAATTTTGCCCCCGGGCGTCGGTCTGGGATTTCGGTCGTTGATTTCGGCTCGGTCTCAAGTCGATCGTTCTCGCCCGATTTACCTCTCGCTTTCGTTTACCCTCACTTGCCTCCGCCGGGCGTTCGGGCTATTTCTTCTGCATGAACACCGCTGGCTTCCCCGTCGATCTCTCCAAGCTCAAGCCTCTTTCGCTCAAACTTGAGCACGACTCGATCTCGCCAGACGCGCTCGCAACACTCAAACACAACGTCCAACTCTGCCGCGACGCCATCGTCCTCTTCACCGCCACCGCAGACGCCAAGGGCCTTGGCGGGCACACCGGCGGGGCATATGACACTGTCCCCGAGGTCCTCATCACCCGCGCACTCGTCGACGGCGGGGCTCCCATCGTTCCCATCTACTTCGACGAGGCAGGACATCGCGTCGCAACGCAATACCTGCTCAGCGTCCTCGACGGTGCACTCCCCGCCGCCCAACTCCTTCGCTATCGCGAGTACAACGCCCACCTGCCCGGCCACCCCGAGCGCGGCTACACGCCGGGCGTCAAGTTCAGCTCCGGTCGACTCGGGCACATGTGGGCCTATGCCAACGGCGTCGCACTCGCCAACCCCGGCAAGAGCGTCCTCGTACTCGGTTCCGACGGCAGCCAGCAAGAAGGCGACGACGCCGAAGCCGCAAGACTCGCGGTCGCTCAGAACATCAACATCAAGATCCTCGTCGACGACAACGACGTCACCATCGCGGGCCATCCCTCCGATTACCTCAAAGGTTTCTCCGTCGAGCAAACCCTCAAAGGTCATGGCCTGAAGGTCGAAGTCGTCGACGGCGAAGACCTCCCCGCCCTCTACGCTGCCCTCGTTCGCACCTACCGTCACAACGGCCCGGTCGGACTCGTCATTCGACGAAAAATGGCGCCGGGCATCGAAGGACTCGAAGGGCACACCCACGCCCACGAAGCCATCAAGACCGACAAGGCCGTCGCCTATCTCGAAAAGCGCGGCTACAGCGAGGCCGTCGCGCTGCTCAAGTCGATGAAGCCGGAAAAAAATCCCAACACCTACAAAGGCTCAACCGGCGCGGGGAAAAATCGCGACGACTTCGGCAAACTCATCAACGGACTGCTCGAACCGATGTCGCCTGAAGATCGGGTCGCCAAGGTGCGCGTCTTTGATAACGATCTCGAAGGTTCCTGCGGACTCCATCACATCCGCAAGGCACACCCACAGGTCTACGTGTCCGCGGGCATCATGGAACGCGGCAATTTCTCCGCGGCAGCGGGGTTTGGTTTCGAGAAGGGCAAGCAAGGCATCTTCGCAACCTTCAGCGCATTCCTCGAAATGTGCATCAGCGAAATCACCATGGCCCGACTCAACCACAGCAACGTGCTGGCCCACTTCAGCCACAGCGGCTGCGACGATATGGCCGACAACACCTGCCACTTCGGGATCAATCACTTCTTCGCAGACGGCGGGCTTCCCGATGATGGCAAGGACACCACGCGTCTCTACTTCCCCGCCGACCAACACCAATTCGCCGCCTGCGTGAAACGCATTTTCAACGACGCCGGCCTGCGTTTCCTCTTTAGCACACGCTCCACCGTCCCAGACATCCTCGATGACGCAGGCAACCCGATCTTCAAAGACAAAGCCTTCGAGCCGGGCAAAGACGATATCGTCCGCGACGCCCCAGCAGGTGGATTCATCATCAGCTACGGCGAAGCCCTCTACCGCAGCCTCGATGCCGTCATACGCCTTCGCGAATCGGGCGTGAACGTCGGTCTGATCAACAAGGCAACGCTCAACGTCATCGACGAAGCAACCATGCAAAAGCTCGTCAAGGCACCTTTCGTGCTTGTGGCCGAAGGACAAAACGTCAAAACCGGACTCGGCTCACGCTTCGGTACCGAGCTTTTGAAGCGCGGCTTCAAGGGCAAGTACAACCACATCGGCACCAACCGCGAAGGCAGCGGCGGACTGTGGCAACAAATGGGCTTCCAAGGCGTCGACCCGGCAGGCATCGAAAAGGCCGTCCGGGCGCTGCTGTGATGCGCAGATTGCATCGGCGGCGATGAGTCAGATCTGCCCGGCTATCTCCATGATGACTTTGGTCCCGTCATCCGCGCGGTCCTATTGAGATACCTGTTCGACGTGCTGCACGATCCAGCGTGTATCGGATTCGATGGTCGGGTCGCGGAGGTGTTGCAGGGTGATGTGGAGTGAGGTGGCGGGGTTTGGGGGTTCGGGGATGAGCGTGAGCGTGAATGTGGCGGGGGATTCGGTGAGCGGGGTGAGGCGGCACGTCCCCGCGATGACCCGATCAACCCGCCCGCGGTTGTTGCTCACCGGGCCTTCGTACGTCAGATAGACCCGGCGATGCGGAACGAGTTCCACGAGCCGATCCCCAACCCGCAGCGGCCAATGCGGGCAACGCAGCGTCGTCAGCGGACCCGTCGAATCCTCCTCCCACATCAAATCAAAGTGAGCCCCGTCGTCATCAGGATGATCGATCTGATGATGATGCAGCACCACAAACCGACGGGCCGCGTCGGGCGAAAAGTCGTTCGTCATAGATTCGATGGACATCACTGACTTTCGGGCAAGCGGTTGCGTAGAATGTAACGATGTCGACCGAAGCTCAGAAGTCGCTGGTGGCGGAATTGAATGAGGTCACGCGGATTTACCGCAAACCGGGCACTGATATCGAGGTGGCCGCCCTTGCAGGCGTGAGCATCGAACTCGTCCGCGGCGAATACACCGCCATCATGGGCGCGAGCGGCTCGGGCAAAAGCACCATGATGAACATCCTCGGCTGCCTCGATCGTCCGACGTCCGGTGCCTACATCCTCGGCGGCGATGATGTCAGTCGCCTGGACGACGACGACTTAAGCGCGATTCGCTCAGAACGGATCGGGTTCGTCTTCCAAAACTTCAACCTGATTCAACAACTGACCGTTCTCGAAAATCTGGAAGTCCCAATGTTCTATCGCGGCATCGAGCCCGCGATTCGCAGAAAGCGCGCCAAAGAACTCGCCGAACGCGTCGGACTCGCCGAGCGACTGGATCACCGCCCGACGCAACTATCAGGCGGACAGCAACAACGCGTCTGCATCGCACGATCACTCGTCAACGACCCGCTCATCCTCCTCGCCGACGAACCGACGGGTGCCCTCGACAGCAAAACCGGCAAGGCGATTCTCGGCGTGTTTGATGAACTCGTGAAGCAGGGGACCACAGTGATCATCGTGACGCACGATCCGGGCGTGGCAGACCGATGTCAACGCGTCATCCGACTCTCCGACGGTCAAGTCGAAAGCGATCTCCGCGCCCACCAAAAAACGCCGATGTCGGCCACGCATTAGCCAGAGTCCGACGGCGCGTTGAGGTTGCGTCGTGAGGCGATCGGCTTTCAGGCGATCAGCGCCTTTTGCTGAGCGGCGGGAAGAAGTATCCGCCGAGGTTTTTCAGTGTCCATTCCGGCCACGGCACATGGCGGCCGCTGGCGAGCATGCCGAGCCACGTGAAGGCCCCGCCGACGCGTCGAAGGAAGTTGGCCTGATTGCCGCGGCCCGTCGCGCGGCAAAGCAGGACCGTCAGATCGTCGTCGGGCACTGCGCCAGTGACCGCGAGTCGCGAAAGGAGCTTGGGGATGAGATGTTCGGGAGCGACATCGGCGAGGCTGTTGAGCAGATCGAGCAGGCCGGCGGTTTCGAGGAAAGCGCCGTCGCGTGTGCGGGCCTCGGTCAGCGAATCGGTGTGACAGAGCAACAAATCGCCTGGATTGAGATTGAGGTCGAAGCCGAGGTAGCCGACGTCGTCGATGATGCCGAGCGGCGCGTTGACGATCAGATCGGACTCAGGAACATCAGATCGGACGTCCAGCACGCTCCATGTGCGCTCACGAGCTCGGAACAAAAGCGGCGGGGGATGACCGGCATTGCAAACCGAGAGCGTTCGGGTCGGCGCGTAGAATGTCGCGACGACCGCCGTCGCGAACTGACCCACGCGCGAGAACTGAGTAAACGCACCATTCATCTCAACTAAAAACTGGCGCTGATCGATTCGATTCATGAATCGCCGCATGCAGTCGCGAAGTTTGCGACCAACTTCTGAGACGGCCTGGCCGTGCCCGGACACATCGGCGATGCAGAACCGCGCGATGCGACCCGAACCGCAAGAACTGACAAAATGAACGTCGCCACCAGCATCGGCATTCTCATGAGGCACCGCGTAAACCCACGCATCAAGCCCCGCCATCCGAACATGCGAATCGACCGGATCGTTTCCGCCCCAGATTTCGAGGCAGCTCATGTGGTGCGTGGATGTTTCCGTGGGTTTCAATCGCGCTTCTCCGATCGGTGCAGTGTGAGCAGACCCCAGCCGAGAATGAATGGATTGATCAGCGACATGCCGAACGAAAGACCGTGCGTCATCAGATCGTAGGGCAAACGGAGTTGGGAGGGGAGTTCGGAGGGAAAGAGGTTGCCCCGCACGATGCCGAGCATGAGGTTGATCGAAGCACTGATCCAGAGCGCCACGATGAGCCGTCGCCAACGCGGTTCGAGAGACCAGACGAGTGCGAGCATCCCGACGAAGGGCAGCGAGTATCGCCCGTGTTGCTGCGTGGCGAGCTGATACATCGCAAACCCGCAAAGCGCCATCGCGAGGATGAGTCGTGCGTGCGTGGGATGTCGAGCAAGTGATCGCACGATCCAGATCACTGCGCAGGCGAAGAGCAGCAGCCCGAGATGCTTGTGCGTGAAGCCTGCGAAGATCTCGCGCGTGTCCGGGAAGACGAGCTTGTCGGGCCGCTTGAGCACTCGGGTTTCGACCGCGTCGGCGACGAACCAAAGGTTGTGCGCCATCATTTGCCTGCGCGGCCAGCGGTCGACGTTGCTGTACGCGCGGAGCACGCCCTCACGACCGGCCTCGCCTCCGAAGATCATCATGGGTCCGACGGTAAGCGTAAGCAGGAGTGCGAAGGTCGCACCGCTGATCAGGATTCCGCGGAGACCGAATCGGATCGCCACCCAAACCAGAAGCGCCACGCCGATCACGACCGCCTGCAACTTCACAAAGAGCGCAAGCGCGATGGTCGCGCCGATCCACGCCGGACTGTCGCGCAGACACGCGACGGCTGTCAGCATCAAAAGCGAAGCGAGCAGCGTGTCCATTTGTCCCCAGATCGCACCGGAGAGAAACAGCGGCAGACAAACTGCCCACGCGAGCGCCGATTGCTTTGCGATGCACGCGCCGAGCCGGCGTCGAAGCAACAAACCAATTGCCAAAACGCCCGCCGAGTGTGCCAGAATCGACGGAAGCTTCACCAGCACCCAGAGCCCGCGATGATCGGTCGGCCAACCGCAGGCGATCCGGACACGCTCGACGAGCGTGAGCCAATAGGGCGTGAAAGGCGGATAATCGCAATCGGTCAGGGCGTAAGCACGAGCGGGCGAATGGCCTTCGGTCGCGCGCGACCACGAGAGAAAAAACGGCTCCATGTCGCCGCGGTAAACGATCAGCGGCGCGACGAACAGGCTCAGAATGAGCACCACTCCACTAGCCACAACGATCGTCGCGTCGTGTGACGAGTAAGGTCGGCTAGGGTTTCTGGGATTGAGTCGATCTGTCTCGGCCACGGCTTCGAGACTGACCGACGGACGCGGTGACGTCAACCGGGAGTAACTTTCAAGCAATGTTCCACGCTTGGGACATCATCACTGATCTTGTGATGCACGAACTTGATCGAAACGATACAGGGACGATGTTGGCGTGACGTATCCGGAGACAGAGCGTTTGATGCATCGGCAAGATTCGCGCCGACGCACTCAACGTGGGAGTCAATCTGCGAGCGCTCGTTCTCGCACGCGGGGAAGGATGGCCTGCTTTCGCAGGATGATCAGCCTGCGGAACACTGCGTGTTTTGCGGGCATGTCATCGGAGTCGATTTTCATCATTCGACAGAGCTGCTCGAACGCATCTGTGTAGGGAAGGTCTTCGAGCGGTCTGCCGATTTCCTGGTAGGCCGAGATCAGCTTTTCGTCTTCGAGGGACAGAGTAGGCGGGGTCCAGGGAAAATCGTTGCTCATGGGCGAACTCCGGCGTTGTCCCTGATTCTAGCAACTGCGGTCCGAGCGGCAGCAGAAAAATCATCGAACAGTGTTGTTGAATTGATCGTCATCTCATCAAGGTCAGCCAAGGCTTTGTCGCGGTCGTCGGTGCGGAGGATGAACTTCCCGATAGCTTCCCCAAGTTCCGACTCCATCGGTTGGTATTGCGTGTCGAATTGTGCCTTTACAAAGACGCCGCGCTGATGAATGGCCCGGCGATTGAAAAGCAGATCTGTAGGAGAGTCGTAGAATTCGATCCGACCGCGTTCCAGAAGTTTAGCGATGTCGTTGTTGGCGCGATCGAGCCACCAGACGGCGGCCGGTCCGGTGGTGTCGGCTTGCTCGAGCGCGAAGTAGGCTGCGATGTATGGTGAGGTCGTCCAGTCCATCAATGAGGAGGGAAGACCGTGGTGCCGAGCGAGAAGCTCAAGCGGGATGCCTTCGGGTAAACGTGCGTTGGTCACCATCATTGCCTCTCGGACGAACTCGTTCAGCAAACGCGATGAGGTCTCATCTCGAAGGCGTATGTCGCCTTTGAAACTGAACGCCCGATCTAACGTCGTAGTCAGATTCAGGCTCGACCGATGTTGGCCTCTGAAAATGATCTGCTCGCGCCGGGTAACCGGAGTGCTTGCGTACCCAAGGAGCGACTCGCGAAACTCTGACCAAGGAATTTCTTGGGGCGTGTCATTCATCATCACACCACGCCGGCGGTGCCGGTTTCGATCTTGTGCGTGACGTATTCGCGCGGATCGGTGACGTAGCCGGTCAGGGCGCTGGCGGCGACAGTCAGCGGCGAGGCGAGGTAGACGCCGGCGCGTTTGTCACCCATGCGGCCGGGGAAGTTGCGGTTCGTGCTGCTGATGCACGTGATCGGGCTGTTGAGCCGGCCCATCGTGTCAGGCGGACCGCCGAGGCACGCGCCGCAGCCGGACGGGGCGATGTCGCAGCCGGCATCGGCCAGAACATCCTCGATGCTCTTTTCGTTGCTGTCCTTGGGCACGCCACGCAGGTTCAATCGCTTCATGTCGGCGTGCACTTCGGTTGAGCCGGGGACCACCCACGTCTTGATCTTGACCTTCTGACCTTTGAGGATGTTGGCGGCAAAGATCATGTCGGTGATCTTTCCGCCGGTGCAGCTACCGAGATAGGCCTGATCGAGTTTGACGTGACGGCAGTTGCGGGCGAGGTCCTTGTTGTCGGGCGAATGCGGCTTGGCGACCATCGGCTCCATGGTGGACAGATCCCACTCGAAGGTGCTGTGATACTCCGCGTTTGCGTCTTCTTCGACGATGTCCCAGGTGGGGACGTTGGAACGATTGCGGACATAGGCGAGCGTCTTGTCATCGACATCACACACGCCATTCTTTCCGCCGGCCTCGATGGCCATGTTCGTCAGCGTCATGCGGTCTTCGAGGGTGAGCGAACCGATACCGTCGCCGGTGAAATACATCGAGCGGTAGGTCGCGCCATCGACGCCGATCTGCCCGATGACCGCGAGGATCAGATCTTTGGCGGTGAGGTAGGCGGGGATTTCGCCGTGGAATTTGAACTTCATGGTGGCGGGCACTTTGAGCCAGGTTTTGCCCGTGCCGAGCGTGAAGGCTGCATCGGTGTTCCCCACGCCGGTGGCGAATTGTCCGAACGCGCCCGCGGTGCAGGTGTGGGAGTCGGTGCCCAGGAGGATCTCGCCGGGCCTGACGTGGCCTTCTTCGGGAAGTGCCTTGTGGCAAACGCCCTTGTAGCTGGTCTTGGTGGGGTCTTTGTAGGGATTGGGAAATCCGGGTTCGCCGGTGATGAAATCAGGATCGTAGTAATACTTCAGCCCTTGCGCCTTCACGAAGTCACGAAGAATTTGAACGTTGCGATGGCACTTCCCGTCGGCGGTGAAAATGTAGTGATCGGGGATGACCACGACGCGGTCGCGGTCCCAGACTTTGGCCTCTTTGCCGAATTCTTCATGGAAGATTCCGATCGTGCCCGGCCCGCACACGTCGTGTGTCATCAGGACATCGACGTTGACCCAAACGTTATCGCCCGGCCGCACGTGAGAGCGACCGGACTTCTTGGCGAGGATCTTTTCGGTGATGGTCATGCCGGGCATCGTGAACTCCTATGGGTGTTGCCTACGAGCAGAAGGGTATAGCTCATTCCGGGCTGGTATGAAACAGATTTATTGGAACCCCGAGTTTCAATTTTGGGGCGGTCGATCAAGTAGGGGGCGGGGCGGGTCGATACCACAACACAGGCTCACGGGCTCGATGAATCCGTGATTCAGCCTGCCGGGTCCGATGAAACTGCCAATTGCAGGTCGATTCATGAAACTGCCACCCACTCCGATCAACGAACAAGCTCGCATCAATGCCGCCCGCGCAAGCGGACTTCTGGATACGCCCCCTGAGCCGGCCTTCGATGATCTGGCAAGGCTCGCAGCGCACGTGCTGGGCATGCCCATCGCGCTGATTTCAATCGTGGACGAAGAACGCCAGTTTCTCAAAAGTCATGTCGGACTGGACGTCACCGAAACCCCTAGGGACGTGAGCTTTTGCGCCCATGCCATCAACGAGCCGGAATCGTGTCTGGTGGTTGAGGATGCGACCCGCGATGAACGATTCTTCGATAACCCGCTCGTGACCGGCGAGCCTGAAATCCGATTCTATGCCGGTGCTTCGCTGCTGGATCGGCATGGTCATGCGCTGGGTACGCTGTGTGTCATCGATCGAGAGCCCCGTGTATTGGCGCCCGAGCAGATCGAATCGTTGCAAACGATCAGTCGTCAGGTCGCAGACCAAATCGAGTTACGCCGCGTGAATCGTCAGCTACGCGATGCCATTGAACGATCGATCGACGCCGAGCGGGATCTGCAAGCGAGCGAACTGCAATTCGACCGGCTCGTGGCCTCTGTTCCCGATCACATCATCCTGATGCTCGATCCGAACGGGTGCATCATGAACTGGTCACCTGCGATGGAACGCGTGTACGGGTATGAACCTTTCGAAGTGATCGGCAAGCACATCTCGATACTCCACCCTGTCGAAAATGGTGATGTCGCCAAAGCGGCGCTTGACGTCGCGGCCGAGTATGGGGTCTATCGAAACACCGGACGACGCGCACGACGCGACGGATCAACCTTCTGGGCCGAAGTCAGTATCGCCGCCATCCGCGATCACGACGGCGTCCTCATCGGATTTGCCAAGGTCGCCAGCGATGTGACCGCCCGGGTCTCCCAAAACCGAGAACTCAAAGCACAACGCGACCGATTCGAAGCCGTCATGGAAGCCAGCGCAAACGCCATCTGCGAATGCGCCGCCGACGGTCAAATCATCCTCGCGAATCGCGCGGCACGAGACATCATGGGCCTCGAACACGTCGAAGGCATCGCCTACAACGCGCCGCAGCTCCAGCACGAACGAATCGACGGATCGCCTCTGCCTGACGAAGAAATGCCCTTCGTCATCGTCAAAACCACAGGAAAAAGCGTCCGCGACTTCGTCCATGTCATCCGCAGACCCGACGGCTCACGCGTCATCCTCTCCATCAACGGAGATCCCATCTTCTCCCCCGACGGAGCCTTCCATTCCGCTGTCTTCAGCTTCTCCGACATCACCGCAAGTCACATCCTCAACCAACAACTCGAACACGCCAAAGACGTCGCAGAATCCGCCAATCTGGCCAAAAGCAGATTCCTCGCGAACATGAGCCACGAAATCCGAACTCCCCTCGGCGCCATGCTCGGATTCACCGACCTCATCACAGCTTCGGCTGACGATCCACAAATCGTACGCAAATACGCCGCCGTCGTTCGGAAGAACGGCGACCACCTCCTCTCGGTCATCAGCGATATCATCGACATCTCGAAAATCGAGTCAGGCAAAGTCGATGTCGACCTCTCAAACGTCGATCCGATCAACATCGTCCGCGATGTCGTCGAACTCTTTCAAACACCAGCCCGTCAAAAACGGATTCGACTGAAGCTCGCTCATCAAGAAGGACTACCCGATTCCATCTCGACCGATCCCACACGATTCCGCCAAATCCTCACGAATCTCGCCAGCAACGCTGTGAAATTCACGCCCGAAGGCGGAAGCGTCGAGTTCCGCGTCTCGGCAACGACGGCCGAACCTCAAAGGCTCGTCGTCGAGTGCATCGATAACGGTATCGGTATCGATCCCTCTCAGGTGGGCAAACTCTTCGAACCATTCACTCAGGTCGATGATTCCAGCGCACGCCGACACGGTGGGGCGGGCCTCGGTCTGAACATCAGCCGACGACTCGCGCGTCTCCTCGGCGGTGATCTCACGGTCACGACGGCGGTCAGCTCCGGAAGCAAATTCACCCTCACCCTACCCATCCCAAGAACCGTCCCAACCGCTCAAACTCGCGCTCGTGATATCAACACCCCTAAATCCGCCCGATCTCCACAAACGCATTCCGGTCATCCTGCCCACGCCGATTCGTCAACTCGCCCAACCACGGCAGCATCCAAAGTCAAAACTCAATCCGCCGCGCCCGCAGAAGCTGATCTTCGCTCGGTTGCACACCTGAACGTCATGATCGTCGACGACACCGAAGACAATCGCCTCCTGCTGAGCGCCATCCTCACCCGCCACGGAATCAAAACGAGCGAAGCAACCAACGGGCGCGAGGCCCTCGATCGACTCCTCAGCCCCAACTCCGATGCTCAACAGCCCGACCTCGTGCTTCTGGATATGCAAATGCCCGAACTCGACGGCTATGACACCGCACGCCAACTCCGGCAACACGGATTCGACAAACCCATCATCGCCATCACCGCCAACGCGATGGCCGAGGATCGGCGTCGCTGCATCGAAGCCGGATGCACTGACTACGCTGCCAAACCGGTCCAAATCCAGCCGCTCATCGCCCTGATACAACAACATGCCAGCGCTGCATCCGCAGGACGCATGGCAGCCTGATCTCACGCCCCGGTCATCGCAACCGCTTCGGCCTGCAGTTTCGGGAAGTACTGGTACAGCAACCAATACACCAGAACCCCCGTCACGCTCACATAAAGCCACACCCAAATCACATACTTCTGCACCGCACGGTGCTTCGCCCATTCACGCTTGTAGGCGTGCCAAACGCCCTTGAGAATAAACGGCAGCATCGCGATCGCCAGCAATACGTGCGGCAACAAAATCACAAACCAATAGATGTACTTCCAAGCCTCCGGGATGTCAGGATAAAACTCGTTGATCGCGCGATCCTTGAACATCGCCTTGTGCGTCAGGTACGAAACCAAAAACACCGCCGACACCACCAACGCACTCGCCATCGTGTAGCCGTGCGCGCGGTGCATCTTCTTCCTCGCAAACACGAATCCGACCGTGAGCAGGACAGTCGCGATCCCGTTCAGAACAGCATTGACGGCAGGCAGTGTTTCAGGAGACATGGCAAGAGTTGGGCTGATGGTGTGAGTTGCCAGTTGACGGCTGTCAATCGTTAATTCGTGGAATTGAGAAGTCGCTGGGTGTCGGTGGCGAGTCGGGTCATGTCGGCGTCATCGTTGGATTCATACAGTCCGCGAACACGACCGGCACGATCAATGAGGATGATCTGCCCGGTGTGGTCGGCGGGCTGAATGACCTCCGCATAGCGAAACGCCAGCGGAACCGCGCGCATCTGATCGGGTGTGCCCGTCAGAAAAATGTTCCGCGTCGAATCGATACGCCAATGCTCCATATAGCCGGCCAGCTTTTCGGGTGTGTCGTTGAGCGGATCGACCGTAAAGCTGACAAACCTCACGTCAGGCGATGTCACCGTTCGCTGGAGCTTGGACAGTGCTTGAGTGGCCATCGGGCAAATGCCCGGACATTCGCTGAAGAAAAACCGTGCGAGCCAGATCTGCCCCTTCAATGACTGCGTGTCAAACGGCTTGCCTGACGCGTCGGTCAACGTGAAGTGCGGCGCGTCATAAAGCACCGGCAAAACCCCCTTGGGAACCGGCGCCCCGGACTCGTCCACCTCGACCACCTGCCCAGGCTCAAGCTTCATCGGCGGAGGCTGCATCCTCGCAACGTTGCTACGCGCGTGCCGCATGGCCACCAAGCCGGCAATCAACGCAGCCGCCACGACCCATAAAAACATCACGATGATTCGAGTATTGCGTTTCATGGCTCAATCCCCGGGGCTGGCCCATTCCAGTGCCACCGGGCGGGCGATCTTAGTCACGCCGATGCGTCGCGTCTCGGCATTTGTACGGTATAGTTTGTCGCATGTCAGATCCGTCGCTGAAGTATCATCGTGTGCTGCTCAAAATCTCGGGCGAGGCCTTCAGCGGAGAAGGAGGATCCGGAATCGACTCCGCCGAAATGGAGCGGATCGGCGCCATGTGCGTCGAAGTCGCACAACTCGGCGTTCAACTCGCCGTCGTCGTCGGCGGAGGAAACTTCATACGCGGCGCAACCTTCAGCGAACAGGGACACATCCCACGCGCCACCGCCGACTACATGGGCATGCTCGGCACCGTCCTCAATGCCATGGCACTCCAGGAAATGCTCGAAAAACTCGGGCAACCCACACGCGTCTGCTCCGCCATCCCCATCAATCCCGTCTGCGAACCCTTCATCCGCCGTCGCGCCATCCGACACCTGGAGAAAAATCGCGTCGTCATCCTCGCCGCCGGCACCGGAAATCCCTACTTCACCACCGACACCTGCGCCGCACAACGCGCCGCAGAAATGAACGCCGACGTCCTCCTCAAAGCCACCAAAGTCCGCGGCATCTACTCCGCCGACCCCAAAAAAGACCCGTCCGCAGAATTCCTCCCCGTCGTCACCTACGATCGCGTCCTCAAAGACCGCCTCAAAGTCATGGATATGACCGCCTTCGCACTCTGCCGCGAACAACGACTCGCCGTCGTCATCTTCGACATGAACGAACCCCAAGTCATCAAACGCGTCTGCCTCGGCGAAACCGTCGGAACCACAGTCGTCCCATGACCGAATCGTCCGAACACAACCGCACACGCGAATCCCCCACGCCATACCCAAATCACAGCATCAGCAACCCCCCGAACATCCGGCTCCGCCGCCGTTGCGTTCCTCACCGTTTCGGCTCAGTCAGGATGGGACGAGGGAAATGGAAACGGGGATGTAAGGGCTCTGTTGCGACCCTCGAGTTTCGCCCGGTTGCCCTGTTCAGGCCCTTGTCGGACCACGTTCCGGCATCCAATAGCACCGGGCTTCCTGTGAGCACCGACCTACCGAAATGGACCGACAATCAAGGGTCGCAACAGACCCAGACGTAAGTAGTATTGACGGTTGCATTCACTTACGTCCCCGTTCCATCTCCCGAGACGACGCCGGTAGACGGACAATGAGCAGTCCCGCCGTTTCATCTAGCGTCAGAGGCACACCGCATTTCATCGCGAAGTGAAACATGAAGGTTCCAATCCCAGACACCGCATATGTAATGTCGCGTTCGCGGAACCGTGAGGATGCGCGATGCACCTTACAGTGCTCCTTGAGAGCATCGGTGCATCCGGCGGCGTCTTGGGTGCCGATGCACAGCAGGAAGCGGGCAACGCTCGCTACGCGCTTCTGACGCTCTTTGGCGATTGGTGTCAAGGACTCCACCACTTCAGAAAAGCTGGCACCCTGCAGCAGACGCGCGATAGCGAGAAAGAGTTCTCGCTCCGCGGGGGAGTAAAACGAGTCGAGCCGACGGTATTCCAAACCTACA
Organism: Planctomycetaceae bacterium; assembly: GCA_027487775.1. Taxonomy (GTDB): domain Bacteria; phylum Planctomycetota; class Phycisphaerae; order Tepidisphaerales; family Tepidisphaeraceae; genus JAIYCY01. Next base: position 55,382 of record JAIYCY010000013.1, on the reverse strand, counting down.
AGTACACCGGAGGCTATGGCGCTAAGATGCTCCCATCGGCCTAGCGCCGCCCCCCATTGGCAGGCGTAGATGAATGGGTCCATCCAATCGATCCCGTGCGTGCCGGCGCGAAACTTGGCCAAGCTTTCTTCTGTGTACGGATACTCGAAAAGACTCTGGGCGGTATCGCACAGCTCCGAAGCGGTGACGACCGTGCTGTCGATATCGTCGTACAAGTAGTGGCACGTGGACAAGTGGCACAGCGAATGTATAAGGCTGTTGATTACTAGGGGGCGGTAATATGTGCCGGCCCGAGCTGTGTTGATGCTCTTTTTGTAATGCTCAAGCCCGACCTCGTACTCGGACCAGCCTAATAGATCTTTTAATGTCATGACTATCACCAAAATGATTCAGATTACCACAAGTTCGAAGGACTACTGAAGTCATAATCTTTGATCTCAAACGTCGGGTCTACAACCGTGTCCCCGTTTCTTCGCGTAAAGATTCATAACGCGCTTCGTGGCGCGGATTTGTGTGCCAAGTAAATGGCATTCATCTACGTCCCCGTTTCGATCTCTTTATGATTGCAGACGGTCGTGTCAACCGGGTAAACTGTAGAAACCATGAGACACTTTTTAAAAGCGTCGGGACTAATGGTTCTTCTGGGGACGGCACAATTGGCGGCTGGGGATATTCCGGTAAACGGGTCGTTTGAAGATGCCGGATTCGATCCGCTCGACGCGAGTTACCGATACCTAATCCCGGACGATGCGCCCTCGGGATGGACCTACGCAAGCGACTTCATCGGCGAAGCCTCGTACCTGACACACCGCTCTCACTTTTCTGGTATCTTCCAGCGGGTTCCAGCCGACGGTGACTTTCATCTGACGCTCAACGACGGCGATTCGATCGGGCAGCAATTCTCAACGCAACCCACAGTCAGGTACGCGCTGAGTTTTTACGCGTTCAACACAGAGTCGCTGGGCACCAGCCCCCTGCAGGTCTACATCGGTGGGCTTGTGACCCACCTGCAACTTTCAGACGGTGCGCTGACAACGTTGCCCGTCAACCAGTTCGACGATTGGTATCGGCGCTACACAGTCGAGTTCACCGCAGAGTCCTCTCAGACGTCGCTCGTATTTCTCGTGCCGTCGCAGGGTGTTGACTTCGCGGGGTGGGATATTGATGCGATCACGCTGCAACCAGTCGCAATTCCGGAACCGACGAGCGCCGTGTTGGCTTTGGTGACCATCTACATGCTAACGCGTCGTCGATGATCTGCGGGAAAAGCCAGGTGCCACCACTCGGGTAGGCCCGCGTCGTGGGGAAAACGGGGACGTCAATAGCTTTCACATCTCGGTCTTCTTTCTTCGGTCGGGCCTCTTGCCGGAACGTATGCTCAGGCCCCGAGGCCGTCATCTGCTTTTCACCCGGCGCTTGCTGGCTGGTTGGATGCCCGCTGGAATGTCACCGCCGGGGGCGGGGCGGGGGGGAGAGTGGACGGTGGAGGGGATTGGAGCAAAGAAAAATGTCGGCGGCGCTGCGCGGGTGGGGACGCAGGCGCGCAGCGCGCGTGTAGAGGTGGGGGAGGTGCTGTCGTCGCGGGGGCATGGCTGTGCTGGTTGCGATGGTGAATCGGGGGCGTTTTCGGGGTTGAGCACGTCGGCGCGGTGTGACCCTTGGTGCGGCAAGTCGTAGTCGTCGTCGTAGTCGTCGTCGTGGCCGGGATTTAGGGAGGGAGGCGGGCTGATGCGTGTGGGCGTGCGAAGTGTGTGCGAGCGGTGGGAAAGCAGGTTTGAGCGGGCGGAACGTGAGCGCGAGCGGGCGGAACGTGAGCGCGCGCGGTCGGAACGTGGGCTTTTGGGGTTGTCAGTTATCAGTGGTCAGTCGTTGTTGGGGGGCGATGGATGGGTGGGGTGTGAGCAGGGCTGGAATCTTGGATCGCTGGCGTTCTGCAGGTCTTTGGGGCGATCCGAACTTGTTCGTCAAATGACGGCGATCCACTGTCAACTCCCGGCCCTCGTGCACAGGCTGACACATTCTCGGGCTTGGGTTGACGAACGCGCCGTTCGGCGCACAATCCGCCTTTCCGGTCGTGCACACGGACGCGCGCGACCCCATGAGGAGTGGAATCGATCAATCGGTCGGCCCCGATTTCTGTCTCTCGCACGGTCGCAAGGGCAGGTCTCGGTCGCAGCCGATCAGGGTGTTATTAGCCGGGCCCAACCCGCCCGCGAAGGAAACGAGTCAAGGCTATGTCCGCAGAAACCGCCGCCAGCAAAGAGTCGTCCCCCAGCGTTCAACTCTTCCAACGAGCACATCAAAAAATGGTGATGCTCCAGCGTGTCGAAGACCAGATTCAGCAGTTGCTCGGCCAGCGTCGCAGCATTCAGGATGAGCTGCGCGGCATCCAAGTCCAAATCAACGAAGAATTCGACAAGCTCCTGCGCGCCACCGGCAATCCCGCCGTCGCCAGCCGTATGCTTGCCGACATCGCCGACGAAGGCATTCGTGAGGGCGGTATTCGCGAGGGCGGCATTCGCGAAAATGGCGACTCACTCGCCCGCTCGCGTCGTGATGAAATCTCCATCGGCGACTGATGCGGCGACCGATGCCGAAGCCGATGCAGCAGATGATCCGTCGGTTGCGCTTGAACCGATCGCGCGTCACTCTGAACTATCGCCCGGATCGGTGCCGTTGCTTCCGTTCGTGCCGTCGGTTTCGTCTGTTTTCTCGCCTTTGGCTATCGCTGGCGGCGAATCTTTCGCTCTTTCTGTCTTCATTCGCCACGCTCGCACGCGTTCCTAAAGGATTCAAAAGACTCCTCGTGGAGCTTTCGGTCGATCAGGGTGATCGATCAGGGCGATCGGGCAGCGGGATCGATCGGGGCGATTGATCCGGGCCGACGATCCAATCTTCGAAGATCCTCTTTATTTGCGTCTGTTTGCGTCTGTTGGCCCAAAGAGCTAAATCAGGGGAGCTCAATCAGGGGAGCTAAATCATGGGGCGTCTGATTTACGGGAAGGTCTCTTTGTAAAATGGCCGCGTCTGATCGTCTCTCGCAACTCTCCCCAAGCGGCAAACCGATCGTCGCGCTGGCTCTTCCTTCAGGCACAGCCGTCAACATGTTCAACCCCGCAGACCTCGATCTCCTGCGACGCGTCGCCGATGTCGTCGGGCCTGTTCCGCGGGCGAATGTCGAAGACCTCCGGCCGATTCTCCGACACGCACGCGCCGCCATCACAGGCTGGGGATCACGCCTTGATCAGATATCACTCTTCGAACAAGAACCCCAACTCGGACTCATCGCCCACAGTGCCGGATCGATCCGCGGGCTCGTTCCTCTCGATGTCGTGCGGCGGGGCGTCAAGGTCACATCCGCAGCATCCGCCAACGCTATCCCAGTCGCCGAGTTCACCGTCGCGGCCATGACCATGCTGCTCAAGCAAGTCCCCTGGCTCGGCGGGGGCCTGTCGATCTCACGCGAAGAACGGGACGCGAGGCTCGCACTCGTCCGCGAATTGCAGGACATCTCCGTCGGACTCATCGGCGCAAGCCGCATCGGCCGTGAAGTGATTCGTCTCCTGCAAAGCTACGCGGGCATTCGCATCCGGCTTTACGATCCCTACCTCTCCGCCGATCACGCACGTTCGCTCGGCGTCGAACTCGTCTCGCTCGACGAGGTGTGTCGGTGTGACGTCGTCTCGGTGCACGCGCCGAATGTTCCGGAAACGCGACACATGATCAACGCCCGCACGCTCGGCCTGCTCCCGGATCATGCGGTGTTCATCAACACCTCACGCGGCGCGCTCGTCGATGAAGCCGCACTCGTCGCCGAAGTCCGACGAAGGCCCATCTTTTGCCTGCTCGATGTCACCGATCCAGAACCCGCGCCGCCCGATTCGCCCCTGCGATCGGAACGCAACATCATCCTCACCCCACATATCGCCGGTGCGATGAATCAGGCTCGCCGGCGCATGGGCAGACTTGCGATCGACGAAGTCCTCCGCTTTCTCGCTGGCGAGCCGCTCCAACACGAAATCCGACCCGACATGCTCGCGACCATGGCCTGACGATCATCATTCCTCCGACCCGGGCGGGCGTTCGGTTGGGCTGGTGGGTTGTGGGCGGCTTGGCAGGACGTTGAACTTGTCGAACTCAGACGGTTCGTCCCGATTTGGATTCAGACCAGCCGGTCGAGCAGGATTTGGCCGGTTTCTTGCCAGACGGACGTTTGCCCAAAGCCGGGCGATCCGTTAGCTTTGACGATTCGCCTCGACGGACGACCTCCCGTGCGGGGCGTAGTTCAGAGTGCAATTTTTGGAGATTGAACCGTGGCTGATGAAGAAAAGAAGAAGAAGGAAAAGAAGGTTCTGACAACCGTGCAGCGGCGCAAGCTCAGCCCGCGTAAGCGCGAGCGTCAGAACGAAAAGCGAAACGCTCGCAACCGCGCGCGCAAGGAAGACCTCAAGGTCAAGACCAAAGCCTTCACCGCCGCCGTCGCAAGCGGAAACGCGGGCGAAGCCGACAAGGCACTCAAAGCCGTCGTGAAAAAGCTCGATCGCGTGAAGTTCAAGAGCACCGTCCACAAAAACACCGCCGCCCGCAAACGCTCGCGGCTGACCAAAAAGCTCAACGCCCTCAAGGCCGCGAAGAAGTAAACCCGTCGGGCCTTGACCACGCAGCGGCATTCGCCTGCAGTGGGTTTCGCCTCGGTCGATCTCGTGCACGACGCAGGCTCTGCCTCGTGTGCAGAAACGCGACCCAAAGGCGAGCGGTCAAGCGTGAAATGGGTACCAAGACCCCGGGCCGTGGGACGTGCGCTGTGATCGCTCACGCCCCCCGGCCCGTCTTGATTGAATCGAACGAGTCATCCATTCAACGTCAGCACTTTTGGGAACATCGTCATGTCCGAACCCGCCACCCCCTCCGTCATGGAAGCCCTCGTCAGCCTCGCCAAACGCCGTGGATTCGTCTATCAAGCGTCTGAGATCTACGGCGGAATCCGCGGCTTCTGGGATTATGGCCCGCTCGGCGTGCTCCTGAAAAACAACATCCGCGACTGGTGGTGGCGGTGCATGGTCGAATGCCCCCCGGTCGGCCCCGACGGCTCGGTCATCGATATGGTCGGCCTCGACAGCTCCATCATCCAGCACCCGACGACGTGGAAGGCTTCGGGGCACGTCGACACGTTCACCGATCCAATGGTGGACTGTCGCAAAACGCAGAGCCGCTACCGCGCTGACCACATCTGGACCGCTCGCGCGATGGTCAAGCGGAAGAACGGCAACGTCGATGATCTGGGCTTGTATTCTGTCATGAGCGGCGATGACGCACCGGAGATCTTTGCAAAACGCATCGACAAAGTCGCTCGCAAAACCGGCGGCGGTGAAGTGCAAGTACCGGTGATCGAGTCGTTCGTCCCATTCACCAAACTAACAACCGAAGAACGGGCCAAAGTCATCGGCCCTGACTCCGACGAACCCGGCACGCTCACCGAGCCGCGCCCGTTCAACCTCATGCTCGATACCTACCCCGGCCCGATCCGCGACGAAGCCAACAAGGCCTACCTCCGCCCCGAGACCGCCCAGGGCATCTTCCTCAACTTCAAAAACGTCGCCGATACCACACGCGTCAAAGTCCCGTTCGGCGTCGCGCAGGTCGGCAAATCGTTCCGCAACGAAGTCACCCCGCGCAATTTCATCTTCCGCTCTCGCGAATTCGAACAGATGGAGATGGAGTTCTTCTGCCCGCCCGATGATGCACTCAAATGGTACGAATTCTGGCGCAACGAACGCATGAAATGGTGGCTCACGCTCGGCATCAAGCCGGAAAATCTCAAGTTCCGCGACCACGATCAGGACGAATTGAGCCACTACTCCAAGGCCACCGTCGATATCGAATACAAATACCCCTTCACCGCGCCGGACTTCGGCGAACTCGAAGGCATCGCCCACCGCGGTGACTTTGATCTCTCACAGCATCAGCAACATTCCAAAGTCAAACTCGACTACTTCGACCAGGAACTCCAACTCAGGCTCAAAGAGCAGGGCGTCGCACCCGACGAAATCAAAAAACGCAGCCGCTACATCCCCAACGTCATCGAGCCGGCCTCCGGCCTGACCCGGGCGGTGCTCGTCATGCTCTGCGAAGCCTACACCGTCGAAAGTCGCGCGGGCGTCGAAAAATTCGAGTTCTTCCGCTTCCCCGCCAAGTTCGCCCCGATCAAGTGCGGCATCTTCCCTCTCGTCAACAAAGACGGCCTGCCCGAAATCGCTGAAAAACTCTACATGGACCTCCGCACCAAGTTCACCTGCGAATACGACCCCAAGCAGTCGATCGGCAAACGCTACGCACGCATGGACGAAATCGGAACGCCCTTCAGCATCACCATCGACACCCAAACCCTCACCGACCAAACCGTCACCATCCGCGATCGCGATACGCAGGAACAGGTGCGCGTCAGCCTCGCGCAGGTCGAGTCCTACCTGCGCGAGCGGATGGGTTGAGACACGGGGCGATGCGTGCGACTGAGGGGATCAGGTGACACGATGGAACGGCCTCTGAACACGGTCACGATCGACTTCAATGTCGATGATGATTTCAGTTCGATCCGGGCGATGATGGCAAGGCTCGTGCCATTTTCGCAATCTTCGTGCGGGTCGTTGCTGATAGACCTTTCTTTGAGTCAGTACCTGGGTCCTGATGCTGCGGTGGTGTTGACTGCGTTTGTGAAGTTGTTGCAGTTTCAGTCGGTTGCCGTCGAGGTGCGACTGCCATCGCACGGTCCGCTCGCGGGTTTTTGTGAGTTTTCCGGGCTGAGGCAGCAGTTTGAAGGCTCGGCGGCCCCCGATCCCACGCACCCAGACTGTGTTACGGTACCGCTGCGATTTCACAATCAGGCCCGACTCAGAGATGTCGAGCCGATCGAGCGGCTGGTGAGGGCCTACGTTCCATTTTCGGAGGACCGCGCCTCGGCGCTACAGATCGCGTTTTCGGAGGTTTTGCAGAATGTGGAAGACCATGCGAAATCAGAAGTGGGTGCGATTTCCTGTGCGCGATTGATCGCAAGCCGAAATGAAGTGCGGGTTGCGGTCGTGGACATGGGTCTTGGGATTGTGACGACTCTGAGCAAGCGACATCCCCAGATCGGGTCGGGTGGGGCGGCCCTGGGGCGGGTGATGGCAGGTGGATGGAGTGCGATGTCGCGGCGGAACAACGCCGGTCTGGGGCTGAACAACTTGCTGCTCTGCGTCACGCGAACCGGCGGACGGCTCTTTGTAATCTCGGAATCCGGTGGATTTTTGGCCGACAGGCACGACCATCGAACGGTCGAACTGGATTTTCGCTTCCCCGGAACGGGCATCTTCTTTACACTACCCACCAGTGGATAAGCAAAATAGCCCATCTTCGACAGTTCTCGCGGCGGACTTCCTGGACCCCGAGGGGACCGTCGTGGGCAGCGCCGAACGCGTCAGTCGGCAGGTGATCCAGACCTATCGGACCGCTCGGGCTTTGAGGATCGATCTGACGGGCATGCCGGCGACATCATCGACCTATTTCAACGTCGTTTTCAGGCAGTTGGCCGAAGCTTTTGGTCCACAAGCTCTGGATTATATTGAAGTTGTGGGCACATCCCCGCTGATGATTGAGATGATAGGTCGGAGTCGCGATGCGATCCGGAGGCTCTGTTTGCAGCCCGTTGGGGAATGACAACCGAGCGCTCAAGCTTGGAGGGTCGGCTTCCGGGCGGGCGAATCTGGGGTATTCTTGAATCGTGATCCAAGGCCCGGAAATCTCCGAATCGGGTGGAACAGACGAACCGCGGCGGCGTCTCGGCAGTGGGAGGCATGCACCGTTGGCCCGTACCTCGTCGCAACCAGCGACCCAACCCGACCCACGCACTCGTGCCAAAACACCACGGCACGCCATAACCCCTGCGCCTCAATCGACCCACGCCCAATCTTTAGATCACGCCCAATCTCCAGATCGCGCCCAATCTTCAGATCGTCGAATCTCAACTCCCAAAGCCCCCGCATATCTCGCACCCGGTCCTGTCTTCCGCTCGACTTCGGCGGACGGTCTCGATGATCTACACGGCCTCGACGGGTCGCAGCTTCTCCGACTCTTCGAAAATCACGGCAGACAAGACGCCTTCGAAGCACTCGTCCGTCGATACACACCCATGGTCTTCTCGACCTGCCTCCGCGTCACACGTGATGCCCACGACGCCGAGGACGCCACACAAGCCACCTTCCTCACCCTCGCCGCCAAAGGTCGACTCCACGGCGAAATCCAGGCACCCGAAGCCTGGCTCCGACGCGTCGCTCATCGACTCGCCCTCGACCTCATCCGCTCACGCAAACGCAGACTCGCTCGCGAAAATCTACGCTCGGAAACCACCAGCGAAATCACACCCGACGTCGGCAGCGATCTCGCCAGCGCCAGCGAACACAAAAAAATACTCCAGGAAGAACTCGCACAACTCCCCGCCGCCTATCGCATGCCGCTCGTCCTGCACTACTTCGGCGGACTCTCACGCGATGAAATGGCCGAGCAACTTCGCGTCCGACCCAACACGCTCGGCGTACGCCTGCATCGTGCCCGAGAACAACTCCGCAAACGACTCGCTCGCAGAGGCCTGCAACTCGGAACCGGCGCGCTCAGCCTACTCCTTGCCGATCTCATCCACGCACGCATCACCGAAACCGTCCTCGCACACACCGGCGGCGGACTCGCTACGCTCGCCTCCTCGGCACTCGCCCAATCTCTGGCCGCCCAGAGTCTGGGCATCTCCGGTGCGACCGTCTCCTCCGCAGCCGCGTTCTCCGCCGGCTCAACCTTCGCCTCGTCGACCCTCGCCTCCTCTACATCCTCCACATCAACATCGCTCCACGCCCTCATCGGACAAGTCGTACGTGACGGCGTAAGCTCCATCTGGTCAGGCTCGCTCAGCAAACTCAGCCTCGCGGGAATCCTCGCCGTCGGATCACTCGCCTCCGTCGGCATCGCTGCACCAGGACTCGTCCGCGAAATCCCAGGCCTCATTCGCTCCCTCGAACAATCCCTCGGTCGATCGATCGAACGAATTCTCGCCCCCACGCCCGCGCCCAACACACGCCCGAATTTCGCCCCCACGCTCAGCCATGCCTCACAATCGGCCGGACCGGAACTCACCGTCCCCGTGGGCCCGGCACCGCAGGGTCTTGCCTTCGTCGGCGACACCGCATGGCTTAACGCCCGATCGTCAGCGCACGACAATCAACCATTCACCGATGCTCTTCCCTCGTTCGGCGAATCCGTCGATCTGCTCACCAGCATCCCGAAATCTCCCGACACGCGGCTACGCGCTCCCATCGGAATTGCAAAGCCCAACCTCACACTCACCGCCCAAGCGAATCACGCCTCGTCCGTCCACACACTCGACGAACTTCTCCAGCCACGACGCGCCTCTCATTCCGCATCCATAAAAACGCCCCTCAATCTCGCACTCACACCCCAACAAGATCTCCAACCCTACGACCGAACCTCCATTCGCCGTCCAACTTCCGATCGGCTGTCGACCCCGCCACTCGCCAGCTCAACCGCGCCGAACAACACGCCCATCCAAACCGCTCCCGCTCGCACCCATGCGGAAGCGATCTCCATCTCCGCACTCAACGACCCCGCGGCCGACCTCCCCAACCTCGCCGCGGCCCGACTCCTCGATTCCGCACCGATCTCCAATCGGCCCGTCGCGCCCGGCTCACTCGCCTTCGATCGCACGCCGACCGCATCCACATCAACATCAACGTCCACGACGACCTCCACCACGAACGCCTCGGCGACTTTAGCAGCATCTGCCTCGACCTCATCCGCAACCTCCGGTGCCGGTTCATCACGCAACCCCATCCGCAATTCCTTCACCTCCACTCACACCGCATCCAACTACGCACCCGATCAAGCATCAACTCTCAAACCCGTTTCCCTATCGCCCGCAACCGAAATACTCGTCACACAGAAGCCCAACCCGACCTCGACGTCATCGATTCAACAAGCCGACGGCACGTCGGCGTCCAATCAGGTCGTTCGAGAAGAAGTCGTCCGATTCGCCGGCACGCCTGCTCGTGTCGGTGGGCTCGATCTGACGACCAACGATCCATCAGCCTTCGCGTCCGCACTATCCGGCATCGGCGGCCGATCGACCTCGCTGGGCATCACCTCGCCCGCCCAAGGCGCAGTCACCTCCAGCATCGTCTCCGGCGGACTCAGCATCTGGGGCGGATCCGTGATCGATTCCGCCGCCGTCGCACCCGTCTCGGCGCGCCCGCCCGTCAACCCCTTCGGCACCCCGATCATCGCCAACGCTGTCGAACTCACCCTCCACGACAAACAAAATCCCTCCCCAACACAAATCCAATTCGTCGATCTCGCCGACATCACACTCGCCGGCCTCCCCGACACGCCGAGCGGTCACCGATTCTTCGGATTCTGGAGCGTGCAAAACGCCGGGTCCGTCGCGTCGGCAGATCTGCTCGTTCGCTATGACGACCTGCTCATGAGCCGCATGGGACTGAATGAAAAAGTCGTCAAACTCTGGGTCAGCGAAACCGGCCACGACTGGACGCTCCTGCTCAACGACCCGAGCTTCGGACGCGATACCGATCGAAACCTCGTCTGGGCGAGCGTCGATCAAGTCCGCTACTTCGCCGTCAGCACGCCAGAACCCACGCTCCTCGGCGGAGTCGTCGCACTCGGAGTCGTCGCGCTGCGTCGCGTTAGACGAGCTTAATCCTTTCGCGTTAGACGCGCTTGATCCAATCGCAAAAAACGCGCTTCCGCTCGACCCACTCAACAACTCGCTTCCGCATCCGATGCATCCGTTCTTTGCGGCCTGGGCGACTCTTTCGATACACTCTGATAACAGATGATCATCGAACAGGGCATCGAATCCCTCGCAAGACTCGGCAGCATCCCCAACCACGCGCGCCCGATACTCAGCATCGGCAACTTTGACGGCGTACACCTCGGCCATCAAGCCATCCTCGCCCAGGCCCGACGCGTACGCGACGAAGCCCGCAGGGAAGGCTCAGTCTCAACCGATACCTCCTCATCAACGGCCCGATCGAGCCACGTTGAACTCGTCGTCGTCACGTTCGAGCCGCATCCCATGAGCGTTTTACGTCCGCGTCTCGCCCCGCCGCGATTGATGAGTCTCACCCAGAAACGCCGCGCGCTTGCCAGTCAAGGCGTTGATCGTCTGATCGAACTCGCCCCCACGGCCGATGTCCTGGGCCTTGAGGCGGAGGCCTTCTACTCAATCCTCCGCGATCGCGCACGCGTCGGGCATCTGGTCGAAGGACGTGATTTTAACTTCGGACGCGATCGACGCGGAACACTCGAACGATTGGCCGACTGGTGCAGACGTGACGGCATCGGCCTCACGCGACTCGCCGGCGAATCGGTCGCGCTTCCCGACGGGTCGATCGTCGATGTCAGCAGCTCCGTCATCCGTTGGCTCGTCGCACACGGACGCGTACGTGATGCAGGAAAACTCCTCGGTCGACCTTACACGCTACAAGGCATCGTCAACCAAGGCGATCAACGCGGCAGAACCATCGGATTCCCCACCGCAAACCTCGACACAGGCGAACAACTCCTTCCCGACGTCGGCGTGTATGCCGGTTCCTGCGTCATCGATTCACCCGTGACGCTCGCTCAGAATCCCACGCCACAAACATTTCCCGCAGCCATCAGCGTCGGTCAAAAACCCACCTTCGGCGGAACACAGACGACGGTCGAAGCCCATCTCCTCGATTTTTCCGCCGATCTCTATGGGCAGTCCGTCGAGCTGCGATTCACCGATTTCCTCCGCGATCAAGCGCCGTTCCCAAATGTCGATGCCCTCGTCAAACAGCTTCATCGCGATGTCGATCGTGTCCGTCACATGACCGGCAGCACGCAGTTCCAAAGTCCCTCAACGGCAGGTGTGTAATGGATTACTCCAAGCTCAAGCCGATGTCGCAAACACCTCCGCCCCCGCCGACAGGCAACCATGACGCGCCGGGCGAACAACGCGCGCCAGGCGAACAACGCGCGCCGGGCGAGGTGTCGTCCGGCACGATGCAAGGTCATCCACTTCCGTCCAATGCCTATCCGCCGCAGGGCAACCACGCGTCCCCGCAGACGGACTGGGGCGACACCTCCACGGTTTCCATCTGGATATCGCTCGTCGTCGGGGTGATCTGCGTCTTGATGGGGCTGCGATTCGTACGCTGGGCCATCATCACCGCCACAGGCGGAACGTTCTCCACCGGCGTCAACTGGATCGCCGGTCCCAAGGCGGGTGAGCCGGTCGACTACTGGCAACTCGACGGTTTTGCCGCCCACACCGAACTCGGATTTTTCGCCATGGGCGGCGTGTTACTCCTCGATGCGCTGCTCATGATGTCGGCCCGGCGCGGACGATCGCCGGGCATGCTGCTCGGCGTGGCGATCATCTGCACCGGCGCGTGCCTGCTCTACAATCTCGGGCTTGCCATTTATCTCATGACACTCGGCGTCACTCCGCTCTGGTCGCTCGTCGTTGTCCTGATCGCTGGCATCGTGCTCTTTACCCACATGGAAACGCTCCGCTCGATGTCACGCGAAGACGCCGCACGCTCACGTGCGACATGAACATCAACTACTCACTTCAATCGATCTTTCGTTCAAGCTTTGCGCGATCTGAACATCGATCTACAAATTCAGACGACCCTCATTCGAAGGAACCGATCCGCCATGCATCAGTCGATTGCCCGCCGCTTGTGTTTGTATGCCTGTATGACCGCCTTGCCCGGAATCACGCTGTCGCTCGGATGTCAGCAACTCAAGTCCTCATCGATCGCTCACCACGAAGCGATGATGCCGATCGAAAAGGGTTCGGTCATCTTCATCCACCCGGACGGCGCAGGCCCGAATCAATGGGGCGCGGCACGCATGCTCCACGTCGGGCCGGACAACGATCTGAACTGGGACAAATTCCCCGCCATCGCGCTCTATCGAGGACACCTGGGTGACAACCTCACCGGCACCAGCAATGCTGGCGCAACCATCCACGCCACAGGCGTCAAGGTCGATCACGACGCGTTCGGTCGCTCGCGCGGCGGTCCTGCGGGTACTAAACTCCTCGACGAACAAGGCAAACCCATCAGCGTCGCGCTGCAGGCCATGTCGCGAGGATTGCCCGTCGGACTCGTCCAAACCGGCATCGCTCCCGAACCGGGCACCGCATGCTTCGTCACCGACGTCAAACTGCGAAACGAATTCGACGAAATCACCCGACAACTCGTCGAAGGCGGCGTCGCAGTCCATTTCTGCGGCGGAGAACGATTCTTCCTGCCCGAGGGCGTTCAGGGTCGATTCGGACCCGGATCACGCAAGGACAATCTCAATCTCATCGATCGCGCCAAAGAACTCGGCTACGAGATCGTCTATACGAGCGACGAACTCAAAAATCTCATGGCCTCGCGAACCCCCGGAAAGCCGATCAAAGTCCTGGGCATCTTTGCACGCGATCACACCTTCAACGATCAATCCGAAGAGACGCTCCGCGAGCAGGGCCTGCCTCTCTTTGTGCCCACCGCGCCCGACGTCGGCGAAATGACCGAGGCAGCACTCGCGATCCTCAGCGATTACAACAGACGCTTCCTGCTCGTGGTCGAAGAGGAAGGCTCTGACAACTTCGGCAACAAGAACAACGCCACCGGCGTGCTCGAATCGCTCCGTCGCGCCGATCGCGCGATGGGCGTCGCGCTCGATTACATCGAAAAGAACCCGAAGACGCTCGTCATGACCACCGCCGACTCCGATGCCGGCGGAATGCAGGTCTATGGCTACGACCTGCGCGAAGATGCCAAGCCTGTCGAGAAAGTCCCCGATCGCGATGCCAACGGCGCACCCGTTGATGGAATCGACGGCGCGAGCACCGCACCTTTCGTCGCCGCCCCTGATCGCGCGGGAAAGCGACTGCCATTCGGCATCGTCTGGGCCAGCCGCGATGACGTCGCCGGCGGAATCCTCGTCCGTGCTGCCGGCCTGAATCATCAGCACGTCCGCGGGTCGTTTGATAACACCAAAATCGCCGAGCTGATCCGCGAAACGCTCATCAGCGAATGAGCGGCGGGTGATCGTGCACAACAACGCACGCGCTCAGGCGCACGGTCTCGGGCGCACGCGCTCAGGGCGACAGCAAGGCCCGATTTGTCAATCGAATCTCCGCACGCGAGCTTTAGTGCATACTCTTGTCCCGCGCGATGTTCTCGCCGGCGTATGCACGCTGGCTCGTCCACGGTTGCTGCGGCTCAGACCAGAACGGATCGTTGGTGGCTAGACCCAGCGGCAGAAATCCGAAGGCGAAAAGATAAACACTGCCCGCGCAGATGTACGGCTCGGCCAGGTCTGGTTGATCGCCCGCAAACCCGCGCGTGAGAAAACCCGATCCATCAAAGTTGCCTGGCGCGTTCATGAACCTCAGCAAAACCGCCGTCAACGCGGATCGAGCCTGGCCCGGCGGGAGGGTCGCGTCGAGGCGGCTCTTCCACGCCGCAAATGAAAGTGCATGCAACGCGCCGAATCGATATGTGATCGATCGACCGATGATCGGAATCGTCCCCTCCGGACTGATCAAACGCTCGAGCACCGATGCGTGTCGCGAAAGCCTCAGCCACGCCTGATCGCGAAGCTTCGCGTAGAAAGCATCGTCGCCGGCCACGCAGTCGAGCAGCTCGCACAACATCGGATGAATGATGAAGCTGTTGTAGTAATCAAACGCAAAGTGCGGACCGTCTTTGTACATCCCGTCGCCCACATACCACGCCTCATGTTGTCGAATCGCATAGTCGATTCTCATGAGGTCGAAATCCTTTTCTCCGATGTCGCGAAAAAACGCCTCCACGGTCGCCGAGAAAAGGAGCCAGTTGCTGAAGACCGGACGCGTAGACCGCGTTTTGCGCATGCCTGCGATCAGGCGAGATTGCGTCTGAGCGTCAAGCGATTTGAAGAGTCGAGGCGCACGCCGAAACGCCATCGCGAGCAGGGCGGCATCCACGAGCGGCTGCCAGGGCGATGCGAAGTCGGCAGGGCTCGGACCGTTCGGATCGGCGATGACGCGAATGCTTTCCAGCGTGAGCCGATGAAGCTCATGATGCGGGTGCTGCGGCTCATCGGCCAGCCCGTCCACCCAGGGCGACAAACCGCCCAGAAGTCGCCCGAACGCGGCCAATTCCATGAAGCGGCGTCGGTCGGCGGGCGAGGCGGGCATCGCGTCACGCAAACCACCCTCGACCGTCGCACGCAGAAGCGGCCGGGCTACCCGCGCGGCTGCCTCTTCCCAGATACAGCGGTCGCTCATGTCGCCCGATCGTAGCTGTGGGTTCATCGTCCTCCAAGTTCCGCTTCAGTCTACGCTCTATCCAGCTAAAACCCGAAACCGCGCGTTTATCGGTCAATGCGGCTCGGACGCGGAAGTCAGATCCGCAAACACGCATCAAAAATTGCAATCAAGTGACACCCTCATCGCGCCGATGTCTCCTTTGATGAGTCAATCCAACACACCCGCGGCACCCACGACCTCCGTCACCACACCGGCGGGCACGATCGATCCCAAGTTGATCGTTCCGTTCGTCAACGCCGTGCGGAACGTCTTCATGACGATGGTTCATGTCAAGACCGATATCGGGCGACCCTTCACCAAGGGTGTTCCGGCGCCTCAGCATGACGTCTCGAGCATCATCGGATTCTCCGGCGAAGTCGTCGGCACATGCGTCGTCAGCTTCGAACTCGAGGCCGCCAAACAACTGGTGGCAAGCTTCGCTCAAGTGGAACTGCCCGAAGATAGCGCCGACTTCGCCGACGCGCTCGGTGAACTCGCCAACATGATCGCCGGCGGGGCAAAAAAGGATCTGGGCGCCGTCGCCAGCATCAGCACCCCGAGCGTCATCATGGGCAAGGGTCACAGCATCGCTCGCCTCAAAGATGTGCCCTGTCTGATCATCCCCTGCTCCACCGAAGTCGGAGATTTTGCAGTTGAAATCAGCATGAAGCGAGTGACGAAGGCAGCCTGAGCATCGGTCATGGGCCGAGACGAATCCGGCCCACCAAGTACTTTGAATCGCGGAGTCATAACCATGAAAATCCTCCTTGTCGACGATAGCCGTACCATGCGGAACATCCAGAAAAAGGTCCTGGAAGCGCTCGCGCCGGTCGAGTTTGCCGAAGCCGGTGACGGCGTTGAGGCGCTCGGTCTATTGGCCACCACTGCGGGCGGATTTGATCTGATCTTTGTGGACTGGAACATGCCCAACATGGACGGACACACCTTCGTCACACGCGTCCGGGCGACCGACAAAAAGACCCCCATGATCATGTGCACGACCGAAGCCGAAAAGGCCCGCGTCGTCGAGGCACTCAAAGCCGGCGTGAACAACTACGTCGTCAAGCCCTTCACTCCCGAGATTCTCCTCGAAAAAACACGTACAGTCCTCGACAAAGCCAAGGCAGCTGCGTGATTCTACGCACGGCTGGTATACCATGATCCCGTCATGGACCAGACCAAGGATTCACAAACCGCAACGCCTGATCCGAAACCCATACGCTCCGCGACGACGCGTCCTCCCAAGGGCGCGTTCGTCGTTTTTCTCGTTGTCGTCGCCTTTGCGCTCACTCTCGACCTGACCAGCAAATGGCTCACCTTCAGCTACGAACCGACCAAGCTCTTTGATTCCATGTTTCGCGACGAAATCGCCCAGCGATGGGTGCTCGTCGGCGCCGTCGAACGGGAAAAGGTCGTCGTCCCCAAGATCCTTGACCTGAAGGCCACCACCAACGAAGGCGCGATCTTTGGACTCGGACAGGGCAATCGCTGGCTCTTTGTGGTGGTCAGCTTCTTTGCCATCGCATTCGTCCTCGGCATGTTTCGCTTCGGAGGGGGAAATCGCTGGGATCGATTGCTCCTCGCCCTCCTGCTCGCGGGGATCTTGGGGAACATGTACGACCGACTCGTCTACGGATATGTGCGGGACATGTTCTTCCTATTCCCGAATGTGGCATGGCCGGGAGATTGGCGCGTCCCGCTGATTGACTATCCCTCCGCCGACGCGGGGCGATTGGTCTTCCCCTACATCTTCAATGTCGCCGATGTCTGCCTCGTGTGTGGCGTCACCCTGCTGATGATACGAACGCTCCTGCTGTCACCCGGCGAACCGATTTCGTCTCTTGCATCGCCGAAACAATCGCCCTCGACCCAACCTGAAGGCACGGAGCCCCGATGATCGGTCGATTCGATCGCTCGATGCTTCTCAGAGCGTTACGACTCGCCATGACCGCCCGTGGACGCGTCGAGCCGAATCCGATGGTCGCATGCGTCATCACACGCAACAAAGCGATCATCGGCGAGGGTTGTCACAGTCAGTTCGGCGGGCCTCATGCCGAGCCGACAGCGCTTGCGGATTGCCGCACGCATGGCAACGATCCGCGCGGAGCCACCGCCTACGTCACCCTCGAACCGTGCTGCCATCTCGACAAAAAAACCCCGCCCTGTGCGCCACGCCTCATCGAAGCAGGAATCGCACGCGTCGTCATCGGCTGCCTGGATCCGAATCCAAAAGTCGACGGACGAGGCGTCGAGATGCTTCGACAGGCGGGGATCGAGGTCGATCTGCTCGAATCGTCGACAAACCATCCGATGCTGCCCGATGACCGGGCGATCGATGATCGCGAGCCGGTCCGGGAATGGTTCGAGCAGTTGCTCGCTCCGTTCACGCTCTTCACGCGAACGGGAAGGCCTTACATCACGCTGAAATGGGCAGAGAGTCGCGACGGCGCGGTGGCCGGGTCGGGCGGGGCACGCAGGCAAATCAGCGGGACGCAGGCCGGTCGATTTGTGCATCGCCTTCGGGCATGGAGTGATGCAATCATCGTCGGCGTGAACACCGTCCTCGCGGACGACCCGCTTTTGACGGCCCGCCGGGACATGCTCGACGCACCTGGTTCACCTCAAACCTTCATTCGACCTTCCATGCGGATCGTGCTGGATCGACAGGGTCGAATGCCCGACGACTGTCAGCTTCGCCGCACCGATCGCGGAGATGTGATCGTCCTGAATCATGCGACGCTTGCCGAGGCGATTGCAGCCCTGAACGTCAACCGCGCAGTTCCCATGGCGCACGTGCTCGTCGAAGCGGGGCCAACACTCGCCCGCGCGTTTTTCCTCGCCAATCTCGCCGACCGGATCATCGTCATCCGATCCAGCCGAACACTCGACGAGCCCAACATGCTCCGCGCACCAGAAATCCCCGCCGGCTTTGTCATGACTTCCCGACAACGCATGGGCGAAGACGAAGTGACCGAATATCTCGGCCTGACCACCCAATCCAATCATGCCAACATTCCCAGCGCCGACTGCATCCAGCAGGCATCGCGTTCAGTTTAGCGCGATCCGAGTTCGCCTTCAGTCTCTTGATCGCTGAGCGACCGAAAGACCGACGTGGCAACGCGCGCGGGCTGTCGTGAGCTGATGATCGGCGATGATGAAGGACGGGTTGGCGAATCGACGGGAAGGCTGGTGTTGAAATTCCGTGCGAGGATCAGAAGGTCAGAGAATCCAACCTGTCCGTCGGGCGAGTAGTCGAAGTTGCCCTCGGAAAAAGTCTTGCCAGATCGGCCGTAGTTCCGTACGAGTGTGACGAGATCAGCAAAGCCTACCATGCGATCGCGATTGGCATCGCCGGGCAGATACGAAAAGGCGTAGCCGACATCGAGCGGAAGGGCGGTGTCGTCACGGTCGGCGACGCCGGAAGAGATCAGCCTGACCGTGTAATTCCCCGCCGGGAGCGACGCGGGCAGTTCGAGGGCTGACCTCTGCGTGTTCTGATCGTAAACCAATCGTGTCAACGTCGGATCAATCCGTTGCCCCGTGACAAGCGAAACGATCTCGAAATCGGTCGCCTCCAGTGTCCCGCCGACATACTCACTGAACTGCGCGGTGATCGATGGGGCCGGGCGATCAACCTCGAAATTGATCCAATTGACGAACGGCGCAGCATCGCTGGCATCGATGACCAAGAGCCAGTCGGTCTCGCCTCCCGCATTCAGGCCGGGCGGAACCCACGAGGCGTTCGACCATTCGACACCGTTGATGGGCGTGTAGGTTCCGTTGGTCGGGTCGAACCATCGCGCCGTCAACGGCCCGGCGAGAGAGTTAAGATCAAGCTGAAAGCTCCGGCCGGCAGCCGCGTAGGCGATGAGTTGTCTGCGATCGTCTGCGAGTGCGGCAGTGATGTAATCGTCGGATCCGAGAGCCGCCTGACCCGCGATCACCAGTTGCTGCGCGGGTTGCAGATGATCCCAGTTGATCGACCGAAAGAAGTTCCCCAGAACGGTCATGTCCCGCGCAAGAGGTGAATCAAACTCATTCTGCCAACCCGTGCCCATCCGCCAGATCGGATCGTTGCCCATAATCGCACCGAATCCGCCGCTCAGGATCGACCAATACTTGTTGGCCCGACGTAACAGTGCCGTCGAGCCCATCCCCTCGTATCGGTCTTCCAGCAAAAACGCCGGCCGAGTCTGCGGGGCGCCATACTCGATTTGCATACGCGTGTACGCAGGCGAATAAGTGTAGACATTCGAGATGTCGAGCCAGGGCTGACCGTACGCGTCGGCTGCAGAAAAATCGGGCAACGCGTGCGCCGTGAAAAGATGCGTGTCGCCCGTCGATTTGATGCCGGCGACCATCGCGTTGGTCTCTTCCGTGGCGAGATCGGGATTGCGATCGCCTCCAGGCATCCAAATGATGTTGGAAAATGCCCGGTATCGATTTCCCACAAACACGCCGTAACCGAACATCGTCTCAGTGCCACTCTCCAGAACCGCGTCGTACCAACCGCTGTTGGTATCAGGAAAACCCAGATAGGCAGGCGCAAGCAGGATGTAAATGCCCAAGTCCTCGGCCCGACGCAGCACCCGGTCGGCGTGTTCGAAGTACGCCTCGTTCGGCGTGGCAAAATCACCTTCGGTCAGGAACGGGCCTTCGCCGTACTGATTGACCGGGCCGTTGAAGAGGGCCTCGATCAGGTTCACCACGATGACATTCACGCCGCGCGATGCACGGTCGGTGAGATACGCTTCCGCATCTTCAAATGTCGCGCCGGTCAGAATGGACCAGGCGGTGTCGCCCTGAAAGAAAACGGGCTCGCTCGAATCATCAATCAATCGCCGCTCCCCCGCATCCACCGACAACGCGGGCAGCGCCAAGAGCCTGCGGGCTTCGAGAGATTGAACGACTGCACGCGCCATGACGCGAAGAGCCTACGCGCACAAGGTCCATCAAGGTAGAAGAATCTTCGGAAAGATCGGCACAAACGCCGAAGCGGATTCGGTCTGTAGGGATGTTGCAGGTGGCAAAGAAAGCAGCCCGACCGATATGGCCGGGCTGCATGAGAAGGTCAAATGTACCAAGACGAATACCGACGATTCTCAAACCAGCAGCTCGCTGTCGCGATCCGATTCGATCAGCGAACCGCTTGCAAAGGCAGAGCCTTGGCTTGCAAAGGCAGAGCCTTGGCTTGCAAAGGCAGCGCCTTGGCTTGCAAAGGCAGCGCCTTGGCCTGCGAACGCAGAGCCTTTGCTGGGTGCGGTTGTGATGTTGGTCGGGTTGGGGTTGTTCAGCGCACGTGCGAAGTCGGCCGCGAGGCCGGATCCGTACTTACGCGCCAAAATCAGCAGATCGGCGAAGTTGACCGCGCCGTCATAGTTGGCATCGCCTTCGGCGTAGGTCGCGCCGGTTGTCATGCCATAGTTTCGGGCGATCGCGAGCAGATCGCTGAAGCCGACCGTGCCGTCGGTGTCGAAGTCGCCGCGCAGGAAGCTGAAGCTCACAATGCCGGGGTTGGCGAGGTTGAATCCGGCTGGGGTTGCGATGTTGCTGTTGAGCACCAATCGATACTGTCCGTCGGGCAGTCCGTCGGGCACGGGTGCGAAGTTGAGCGAGCCGATCTTCGTCGCAGCGTTGTAGGAGATGCTGTATTGGTTCGACGGGATCGTCGCGCCGGTCGTGACATTGATCACCGAGAAACTCGCCGGCCCGAGGTTGACGTCGGAGGAGAAGGTCAGGTCCATGCGCGGGCCTTGGGCGACGTTGACGAGGAAGCTTGAAGCGAGGTGGACGGGCAGGTTGGAATTGCGCTGCCCGAAGCTGCTTTGCACGAGCTCGGCGGCTGCGAGGGTGTGCGAACGCGCGCCGGAAGCGGGATTGGTAAAGACCCACGGAGCCGCCTGCGCAACCTGCCGAAGATTGACCGATCCGGTGCCCAGATTGGGCAGCGAGAACGCGCCGGTTGCATCGGAAAGGGCGCTCAACTCACTGCTCCCTCCGACAAGGGCCCACGAATTGAGCGAACCGAAATCTCCGCCGGCCTGATCGGTGACTTCGATCCGCCAGGTTCCACTCAACGTCTGACCGTTGAACGCGGTCAGATCGCCCTCCGGACGCCAGTCGCCGGTGATTGGTGTCGTGGTGTTGGTCGGCCAATTCGTGACGGAGTCGGCGGCGCTCATGCTGAGGGTTCCGTTGAACCCGGCGGAGGTCGAACCGCGTTGACCGAAGAGCAGCACGCGCGTGCCGGTCGGGCTGATCAGATAGGTATCGAGATCGCCAATGAATGTGTGCGTCAGGTTGATCCGAAGGCTGAGGTTGCCAACGGTGCCTGTGGTTGAGACGGCGAAGTTGCTGAAGCGTGTCGTGCGATCATCTGGAAGGCTCAGGGGTGTGGTGTTGGCGAGGTCGAAGCCGCTGTTGTCAAACGTGCCGTTGTTGTTGGCATCGATGAAGACGCGCTGATTGGAAAGCGCCGCGTCGGCGGAATCAAAGGTGTTGTTCCAGTTGCGATCGTTGTAGGTGAAACCGGACAGACGGGCGCGGGTGGTGAGCGTGAAATTGCGCTCGACGTTGACGGCGTTGGGGCCGGAGACGACGACGGAGTAGCTCGAGGCCGGCGAGGTCTGACGCTGGCCAGCGGGTGTGGCAACCCGCACGGTGTAGGTGTTTGCTGACAGACCGTTGAAGACGTAATTCCCGATCGAATCAGTCAGCTGCTGCGGTTCGTTCGACTGACGGCTGGCATCGTTGTTCAAATCGAGATAAACCGGGATGTTGGCCAGCCCTGTCTCGCCGGCGTCGATCGTGCCGTTGTCGTTGGCGTCATTCATCACCTTCCCGCCGATCTGGCCTGGGATGTCGAAGGCCTGAACGACGGTGGTGCTGCTCGAACTGGTCCCGCTGTTAAAGCTGAACCCGAAGCCGCGCTTCGCGAACGCACTCCAGAGCAGGCCCTGATTCTGCCCGCCGGTCAATGCGACGTCGGCCTGCAGGATGGCGTCTCGCGCCTGTTTGAAGGTCGGGTTGACTGGCTGCAGCTTCATGCCGTCAAGGACCAGCTGAAGCGCAAGCTTGTTGCCGCCCTGACCGGGTTGCCAACCGCCCGCCATGTTGGTGGAGAAACCGTAGGCCGTCACAAGATTCCAGTAGACCTCCCAAAGCGCAGTGGCCCACACGCTACCGCCGTAATGCACGCTTCCGCCCGCGCTGTTGATCGAATTGGCGGTGAACGGATTGACGGTCATGTTGGTGGTGTAGGGATAGGTGCGGATCCCCACGCCATTGGCGGCTTGTCCAAGTGCCCAAGGGCTCATGCCGACGCTGGTGGTGGCGGTGTCGCTGGGCTTGGCGGTCAAAACGATCGCAATGAAATCGCTCCAGCCTTCGCCCATCGAGCCGGACTGGAATCCAGACAACGCGCTAGAATTGGCTGGTCCACCCGTCAGGCGATTGCTAATCCCGTGGGTGTATTCGTGGTAGATGATCTGCTGGTCAAAGTCCCCATCGCGATTGGGCGTCGTGTTGTTCCAGATATACATCTGCATACGAGGCGCTGAGCCGTCAGCGGGCGTGGCCATGTTGGCATTGTTCGTCCCGCCGCCATCCTGGGCTTCTGCGTTGACGGCGTCATTGCCTGAGCCACCTCGACCGTAATTGTTCACCTGGAAGTTTCCGGATACTTCGTTGAATCCGTAGCCGTGGGTCACATCATGAATGTGATTGTTGGCCACGAACAGATTGACCATCGCGGCCTGTTGATTGGTCGTGACGGTGGTGGGGCTGGTGTTGAAATCAACGGTGTAGTTGAAATCGAGCGAAGCCCCGCCTGAAGCGGTCAGCGTGTCGGCGGCGTTATCGTTGTTGCGATCGAGGTACGCGTGAACGTTGTTGCCGCGCGTGATCGTGAACTCAGCGCCGGCGATGCCGTTGGTGTCATGCCAGCCGAAGGGGCTTGCGATGGCGTTGTGGGGATCGGTCAACACCGTCGGGCTGCCTTCATGCGGACTACGCAGGTTCGGGTTCATGGCGCGGTAGGTCGCATGATTGACGTAATCGACGCCCCAGAGAATCTCCCCGCTCGACGCACTGGCGGCCAGTTCGTACCAGTGCTGTCCGCCGGGCATGTCGAGAACGAAGTGCCAGGCGAGGTCCATCTCGCCTTCGGGGCGAGCGACATAAACCAGCCGCGCGTCGATCGGCTTGATGCTCAGACTCGGTGCGGAAATACGCACGCCTTGTCCGTTGAGCCTCTGTGAAACGTCGACCTTGCCGACGCGATGAACCTCCAATTCGGAGGCAATGCCAGTGAGAACCGTGACCGCCGATCGGGAAGGGCGATTGACGAAGTTGTCCGCCGACGTTTGAGCAATGAAGCTCGTGTGTGCGGTCAAGACGCGACCGAGTTTATCGACGCTGGCGCTCGCCCGGGCATTGATCACGGGCAGGCCGTTGAATTCCTGCTGAAGATAGACGTGAGTCAGGCCGTTGTGGGCATCGGTGTATTGAGATGTGATGAAAGGCGTCGCGAGCGAAGCGTCGTTGAGCGAGAGCGAATCAGCGCGATCACGAAACACGTCGAGCGCGGTCGAAAGCGGGTCGGCGGCCTGCGGGCGGGCGGAGGTGAGCCAGTTGCCGACATTGACCAGCGATTGCGTCGCGGGCAGATACTGCTTGGCCATCCAGTCGGGCATCTGATGCGCGAGATCTTCATCGGTGGGACCGAGAATTTGATCGACAGCGGCCGCGAGCAGACGTCGCTGTTCGAGCGTCTCCATGCGATTAAACGGGTTTAGCTTGGAAAACGAACGACGAGCCCCACGAGCAAAAAAAACCATGATGCAAGTCCCTTGGAGGAGTGAAAGGAAAACAACGCGAACCCGGCTGCGTCGAAGGTGCGACGCGTGGGAGTCGGACCGCTATGGCGCATGAGTGTAAAGAGTCAAGTGGACAAATCAATCCAATTATTCTCGGTCGGGTGTCTAGGCCATATACCCGGTGATCTCACGAAATGTCGATACAGCCCGCCCAGACCGATGCCGATGATGCTGAATAAGTAAAATGGGTAACTTAAATGATGCGATTTTTGCGCGATCGGCAAAAAATCTGTCCCAAAGTCCGAAAATACTCGACTTTTAGTCCGGTATCGAGGTTGATGTCGCTTGAAGGATGCCTACAACGATGCACGGGAGATGGTCCGCTTGACGGTCGTCCTCCCGAGACTGAAGCGGTAGGCCGGGTAGGTCTATCGGGATTGAAATGTCTGAAACGTTTGTGCGACGAGGACGTCTAGCCTGTGCGGGCGGTCCGAGAAGCAGAAACGGATAGGTCGGATCAGTCCGAAAGAGTCATCGCGTGCCTCATCCCGAGGCGCGTCGCCCAACGGCAGCCTGTCCTTCAGGCGGTCGGCGACGGGACAGCAGATGTCCGGCCGATTGTCGGGGTTGCCAAGGCTCGAGCCTGCTGGCTCGCGTCAATAGCCAATTCGCCTCCGGTTGAACGGAATCGACCGGGTCGGATCCTGATCTATTGACGTGAACCTTCGTTCCAGCAGGTGGGCTTCACCGGGTCGGTCGCTTTGCGGCCGGCGTGGCAGACAACTTAGGCACAGCAGCCGGCTGACCGGCCTGAACGTCGATGTAAGTCCAGTCAAGATCAATTCTTGGCAAGACTCGCCCCGATGAACAGACTTGGATCAATCTGGCTGCGCAACCGGAGATCTCCACGATGGAGCATTCGTCTTTTTCGTCCAAGCGTCGTAACTCGCCCAAGTCGGCACCCAAGGCCCGCCGTGGCGCCTCAGCCAAGGGAATATCGGTCGCTATGACCGAACAACTTGAGGAACGACGACTTCTCGCGACCTACTACATCGCCCCGACCGGCAACGACGCCAACAACGGCACCAGCCAGTCCTCCCCCTGGCGATCGATCAACAAAGTCAACACCGTCAGCTTCCAAGCCGGCGATAGCATCCTGTTCCAAGGCGGGCAAACCTTCACAGGTACCGTCAGACTTAGCTCCGATGACCGATCCAGCCGATCGGCCCCGATCAAGATCGGCAGCTACGGCAACGGCCGAGCCAACATCTACAACGCCAGCGGAAAAGGCATGCATATCCGCATCGGCGGAGTCGAAATCAGCAACATCAACATCAAAGGCGGCGGGGTCACCCGTACCAACCACCAGGGCATTCACTTCCAGAATCCCAACAGCGGCAAACAAGACTACGTCCGCATCAATAACGTCGACGTCTCCGGCTGGGGCGTCTACGGCATCAGCATCCAAGGCCTCCGCGCAGGTGGCGGATACAATGATGTTCGCATCACCAACACGCGTGCCTTCGATAACGGCATCGCGGGCATCCGGTTCGACGCCGTCGGCAAAGACCACACCAACGTCTATGTCGGATACAACAAAGCGCACGACAACCCCGGCATCAGCGATTGGAGCCGTCCATCCGGCTCGGGCATCCAAGTCGCCGGCGTTACGGGCGCAGTGATCGAATACAACGAAGCGTACAACAACGGCACACGCGGCAACTTCGGCACGGGCATCTGGAGCAACCGCTCCGATCGCGTGACCATGCAATACAACAGCAGCTACAACAACCGCGCGCCCGGCGGTAAAGACGGCGGCGGCTTCGACCTCGATGGCGGAACCACCAACTCCGTCATGCAGTACAACTACAGCGCCAACAACGACGGCAACGGACTCGCCGTCCTCTCCTACGGCGGCGCGCCGGAAACA
This sequence comes from Planctomycetaceae bacterium, assembly GCA_027487775.1. Lineage (GTDB taxonomy): Bacteria > Planctomycetota > Phycisphaerae > Tepidisphaerales > Tepidisphaeraceae > JAIYCY01. The sequence goes on along the minus strand of JAIYCY010000013.1, from coordinate 29,266 downwards.
CGCAACGTCATCGTCCGCTACAACATCAGCCAAGACGACGGCCGACGCAGCAACCAAGCCAACATCGCCATCGGAGCCAACTCCAACAAGATGCGCGACATCTACATCTATAACAACGTCGCCTACAAAACCGACAGCCCACAAAACTCCACAGACGTCATGATGTGGACCCACCATAACGTCCCCAACCTGCAAGTGAAGAACAACATCTTCTACGCAGTCGGACCCAATGTGCAGTTCGCCCGCTTCAGAGATAACTCCGGATGGGATATCAAGGGCAACGTCTGGTACAACACCGCCAACACATTCCGCATGTCCTACAAGGGCGTCATCTACACAAACTTTAACTCGTTCGTCAACGCAACCGGGCAGGAACGAGTCAACGGACAAATCGTCGGCTCGACGAGCAACCCGCTCTTCAATAACGTCGGCCGCGCACCCGTGGTCCTCAAGCCCGACCAACTCAGCCAACTCCGCTCGTTCTACAGCCTCATGCCAGGTAGCTCCGCAATCAACCGCGGAGTCAGCGTCAGCTTCCTCTCCGCAGCAGTCAGCGGCGCAACCCGCGACTTCTTCGGTACGAGCGTCGTCAACACCAGCACCAACCGACTCGAAGCCGGCGTCGCTGAGTTCCGCTGATCGCCTCTCACCCAACTGAACTGACGACCCGAATCGTCAGGCATTCCTTCAAACACCCACTCGGGCGGTGCTGATCCAATCAGCACCGCCCGCTTTCGTTCTTTCCTTCTGTCCAACGTTCTCTCCCTCTGTCCAAAGTCCTGTCCCTCTGTCCAAGACCACCAACTCAGCGTTAAGCTTGTCTCTAGTTCGGAGATGCGAGCATCAAAGCTCAGTCCGCGACCGAGTTCGAGTGAACGTCGATCCTTGCGGATGTTTGCTGCACACTGCGAAACTCACCGCTTGATGCGAGTGCTCGCGGGGAAGAACGGATCACTCATCACTCATCACGCATGACGCAGAACACACGTCCCGAAATCCCGCCGACCCTTGGACGTTCTGCCTCCGCGTTGTCGTCGCGCGCGGCCGTCGCGGTGGGCATCGTTCTGTTGCTTGTCACGATTCTCGCGGCTGCGCCGAGGATCGGTGCAGACTTTCCGCTCTCGCCATGGGAATCGCTCATCGTCGTCGATGCCGACCGCCTCGCACGAGGCCAGCCGGTCTATCTCGACGTGCCGTCCGGTGGACGCGCGACGCACATGTACGGCCCGCTCGCGACGTGGATTCACGTGCCGATCTCCTACCTCGTCGGTCCGACCTTGATCGGCGCACGTGCCATCAGCGCAATCGCTGTCGTGATGACGATCGCAATCCTCGCGCTCTGCATCAGATCGCGCGTCGGTTCGAGTTATGCATGGTTGATGTGCGGACTCTGCGCGGTTCAGGCACAGCGATGCAACGCCATCTACGCCGAGGCTCGGCCGGACGCGATCAGCCTGCTTGTCGCACTCGCCGGTCTCGTCTTCACCGCAAGGCGCAACTGGCTTGGCCCGTTGCTGCTGGTGGCGGCGGTCTACTTCAAACAGCCTGCCGCGACGTTCGTTGGCGTGCCGATTGCAGTCTGGATGTTTCGCAGATTCTTCGATCCATCTTACATCGCGCGAAAACACGATCTCATCTTTGCCCTCATCCCGATCGTCCTGCTTCTGATCGCATTATCGCTGACGCGATGGCTCGCGCCTTCTGTCTGGTTTCACATGGTCCACGTTCCTTCCAGTTGGCCGATGCGGGGCGATCTTCAGGCCATGCTCATGCGGCTCATGGCGGGGAATCTGCTCCTGCTCGTGCCCGCAGTTGCCTTGCTGGTCGCACGCCTCATATCCCGGCGTCGTCGTCTGGGCCATCGTGTCGATAGGCCCATCGATCCGCTCACGATTTGGCTGAGTGTCGCGTGGATGCTCTCGACGCTGACGGGCCTCCTGGCATGGGACAAACGCGGCGGATCGATCAACTCGATGTGGCCCGCCTTTGCCATCGGTACCGCACTGGCAGTCTACATCGGAACACGTATCTGGGATCAATTGCCAGACGGCCGGCGTCGCTCAATCCCGCCGGCGGTGCTGCTCCTCCTGCTTCTTGCCGTCGATGTCCTCCGCACCCCCAAGGCCGCCATGTGGATCGGCACCGCTCGTCGTGCACACGGCGATCCCGCATACAAACTCGTCATCGATATCGCCCGCGATTTGCCCGGCCGGGTCATCTGTTTTGATGATCCCACCATCCCACTACGCGCCGGACGCGATGCAGGAAGATCGCTTGATGCTGAACTCGATGCCGTCGCACAAACGCACTTCCCCGCTCCGCTCGAAACCGAGATCCGACAAGCCGACTGGATCATCCGGGTCCACGGCGCATGGGATGCCCACGTCGATCGGCCGATGATGCTGTCATGGGGCTTTGCGCAGGAACCGCATGAAGCGATCCGACGTTCGCGCTATTCGCTCTGGCGGCGCGTCGACGCATCACCCCATTAGGCTGACGTCACCACGAGATCGGTTCGCTGATTTTGTGCACAGTGCGAGCCGATTCAAAACTCCAGCCTGAACCCCGCGCCGCCCCAGAGTTGAGTCGTATTGATCAAATCATTGTCGATGCCGTCGGTGTAATTCAAATAGCCCACCACGCTCCATCGCCCGAAGCGGTCGGGCAGATTCATCAACTGATTCAATCCCCACACGGCGCTCAGCCCCACTTGATAGTGCTGGAATCCGCTGTCATCGTCAGATGCCGGATCCACCGCGAAGAGGTCGTGCCCGTTGACGTAGGAAACATGTCCATCAACCGTCAGCACCAGATCGAGTGAATCAAACGAAATGCTGTGCCGTATCCCCACCTCCGTGTACACGCCGTCGTAGGTGTCGTAATCAAACACGCCCAGCACATAAGGCGAAAAGAGCGGGCGATCGCGACGCAGAATGTCGGTGTCGTCGAACTGCAGCTTGAGAGAGACTTCGTTCGTATCCAGGGCTTCACGATCGGGAAAAATGTAATTCGTGTGGCCCGCCGACAGAATGAACGGCCGCAAGGCCCAGTCAAATCCGATCGTTGGCCTGACCTCCTGAAAACTGCTGATCGGATCGCTTTCAGCGATGTTGACGAAGCCCTCAACGTATGGATGGGGCAGTTTCCCGAGATCGAGTTTGATCTTGCCGCTCAGCTGCAGGTTTAGCTTGTCTTCCGTCTCGGTCTCAAAACGCTCGAAACCGCGAAAGATGTGGTCTGTGCTGTAACGGACCTCGAACGCTGCACCCACGCCTCGGGCCGTCGAGCGATCGTCGCCCCAAAAGTCACTCGAGCCGGAATTGCCCGATTCGAGGTATGGCATACCCTCGCCCGGCAGTGGGGCGGGGTAAACGCTCTCTGGAACCGGCTGACCCATCGCGACCAGCGGCTGCAAGCATCCAAGTCCGACGAACGCAAGCGTTGCGGCCGCGAGGCTGTTGGTCTTGATCGCGCGGGTCTTCTTCGCTTCCATGCCTGACATCATTTCCTCCATCGATCGAGCCTGTGAGCCCTCTCATGTTAGTCGAGCTCTTACACTTCGTGAAATCGAGACGTCTTGCCACGTCAATTCGAGCCAGCCCAGCTTCCGTCCGACGGATGAGTTCGTACAAATTGGAGTGGTAGGGCGGTCGATCGTGCGCTACCATCTTGCGCATGGGTGTGAGCCGCTCGAACAAATCGTCACCACGCAGCCGTCGCCGCGATCCGAGGCTCACGCCCATCCACGAGCGGCCGGGCTTTGATTTCTCGATCACTGGACTCATCTACAGCTCACTGATGATGTTCATGGGCCTCGCCGCAGTGAACACGCAGGCCTCGCTCCTCTTTGGCGTCTTCGGGCTGATGATCGGCGTGCTCCTCGTCGCCGAACGCCTCAGCAAAATCGTCCTCCGACGACTCATCGTCCGAAGGCTTCTTCCAGATACCGCCTACGTCGGTCGACCCGCAGTCGTCCATTACACCATCGGCAACCAAAAGCGCTTCTGGCCGACATTCTCCATCACCATCAGCGAACTCGACGCCCAAGGCTTTCTGCGACAACCTCACGCATATCTCCTCCATGTCGCAAATGCACAATCCGCTACCATCAGCTGCGACATCATCCCCAAACGGCGCGGCCGACAGGTCTTCGACCGATTCCAACTCGCCACCAGCTTCCCCTTCGGATTCATCAAACGCGCCGTCACGCGCGCCAATCACGAAACACTTCTGGTCTTCCCCGCACTCGCTCGCGTCGCCCCAGATCTGTTACGCAGCTTTCGCAGCGCCGAAAATCTCGGCCAGAACATCCGCCCCAAACTCGGCGGAATGGATGAATTTTACGGGCTCAAGGAATATCGCGAAGGCGAAAGCCCTCGCATGATCTACTGGAAACGCACCGCACACAGCGGGACCGTTGTCAGCCGACAAATGACCCACGAAGCACCGCCTCGCGTGATCGTCGCCGTCGACACTTACGCGCCGACCGACGACGAAGCCGCACTCGCAAGCGTCGAAAAATCCATCGCCCAAGCCGCTTCTCTCATCGAAGCCGCATGCGAAGCCGGCCTCGCCGTCGGATTTGCCGCTCACAACGGCGAATGGGCCCTGGTCAAACCACGCCACGGCAAACGCCATCGCACCGAACTCCTCACTCTCCTCGCACAACTCCCCGCCAACTCCCAGCACGATGCCGAACATCTGATCAACGAAGCCTCCACACTCACCGACGCATACGCCACCATCGTCCTCTTCACACGCGGAGACGCCAGCAGTCGATTCGCCGGCGCACGCGGCGTCTTCACCATCGCCGCCGACAGCGACGAAACAAAGCGCTGGTTCGAATTCGATCCCAATCTCAATTTCTCCCTGATGACCCCGCTTCCCCCCAAACCTTCAACCAAAAAAACGCCCCTGAAAATCCCCGGCCGTAAACAAAACACACCATGACCCTTTGACCAAAACCAGCCGCTTCCGTCGTCCTACGATCGGCTAAAAGATTTTCCTGAATACGTCCAACGCCGCGAGTCACTGCCATGTACGACATCCGCCAATTCAAGCCGACTCTCTACGTCGTCGTCGCGCTCGGCTTTGCCGGGTTCTGCTTCGCGATCGGTAACTTCGCGCTCCTTCTGCTCTCCATCGGAGCACTCCTGCTCAATCGACAACTCGTCCGCACAGGCAAGTTTCGCCCGATGCCCCACTGGCTCGCCAATGCCCTCACACTCTTGGGGTTCGCCTACGTCGCAGTCCGATTCCAGGGCGGCTCGCAGGCCATCATCCTCATCGGCGAGTTCCTGCTCATTCTCCAGATCGTCAAACTCTTCGAGCAACGGTCCAATCGCGACTACGCGCAGCTTCTCGTGCTCAGCCTCCTGCTCATGGTGGCCGCCATCATCAATACCGCGTCACTGCTCGTCGGTCTGATCATGTTCGCCTATCTCACGCTCTCAACCTATTGCTGTCTGCTCTTCCACCTCAAGATCGAAACCGAACACGCCCGCACGCAAATGGGCATCGATGAGCGACATCTCAATCCCCTCACCCTCAGACAGGATCACCGATTCTTTAACCGCTCCATGGGCCGATTCACCGCCCTCGTCGGCGCAACTTCCATCATCGTCGGACTCGTCGTCTTCCTCTTCTTCCCACGCGGGCCCGGCGCGGGCCTCATGTTCGGACAAGTCGCCCGAAGCATGAACTCCCAAACCGGATTCGGCTCCGAGGCAGATCTACAATCCGTCTCACGCATCCAACAAAACACAACCGAAGTCGCCTGGGTCGAAGTCACACGCGACGGCAAGCGACTCACTTCCGGCCCCATCTACCTTCGCGGATACGTCTACGACGCCTACGACGGAGATCCCACCAGCAACACACGCTGGAAATGGAAACGCACCAGCCGCTCACCCCTCGATCCCACCCGCATGATCCGATCAGGCAACGAAATCGTCCTGACCGAGCCTCTCCCACCTAATGCCACAGGTCTCTACGTCCAAAAGTTCATGCCCCTCAAACCGGTCGGCGAACCCATCATCTTTGCCATGCCAGGCGCTCAAGCCATCCGCAGCCAACAGAATCTCCGACTCTTCTTCAATGAAAACGACTACGTGATCAGCTCCGCTGAAGTCATCAACCGACCCCTCGAATACGAAGTCGTCAGCACAGGCGTCTTGCCCGGTCGATCCAGTCGACTCGCCGCCATGGGTGTCGAGCCCGCACCCCAACCCATCAACAGCATCGCCATCCCTCCCCAAATCGAATCCTACGCCCGAAGCGACGCCGTCTGGGCCGCCGACCCGGAAGCTCGAAACGCCCTCGACGACATCCGCCCCGGAAGACCCTCCGCCGCCAATGCCATCGTCGCAAGACGCATCGAACGACACCTCCAACAAGACTTCGCCTACACCCTCGACCTCACCGCCGAACGATCCATCTCCGACGAACGCGATCCCATCGTCGCCTTCCTCACCGATTTCAAAAAAGGCCACTGCGAATACTTCGCCAGTGCCATGGTCCTCATGTGCCACAGCCTCGGCATCCCTGCACGATACGTCAGCGGATACAAAGTCGATGAATACAACAGCCTCGGCGGCTATTTTATCGCAAGGCAAAGCCACGCGCACGCATGGGTCGAAGTCCTCACCGACACCGGCTGGACCACCTTCGATCCCACCAGCGGCAACGACGTCGACGGCACGGTCCGCGAAAAAAGCATCTGGCAACACGCCAAACACCTCATGGACTACCTCCAGCACGTCTGGGCCAGCAACGTCATCGCCTACGACTCAGACTCCCAAAACTCCCTCGTCGAACGCGTCGAAACCTGGCGCGGCGGACGCCTCGATGAAGCCGTCACACCCAGACGTTCCGACCGATCCGGCTGGCTCGATCAACTCATCGACACCTTTAATCGAAGATCCTACGACCTCTCCGAACGCATCATGATGGTCTTCATCACGATCGCGGTCATCGGCGCCATGGTCGCCGTCGCGCTCTACATCCGACAACGAATCAAACTACGACGCCGCGCAGATCGAATTGGACTCGACATCGAAGACCCCGCCGAGCGTCGACGACTCGCCGAACAACTCGGGTTCTACGACCAACTCATCCGAAAACTCTCCGACGCAGGCGTCAAACGCAAAGATCACCAAACACCCATGGAATTCGGACGCAGCCTCGACTTCCTACCCGCAGAACCCTACCGAAATGTCCAGCGACTCACCGGCATCTTCTACCGCATCCGATTCGGCAAAGCCGAACTCCCACCCACACGCCGCCGCAGACTCGAACACGCCGTCGCCGACATCGAACACCATCTGCCCCAAAACCGCTCATAAGCGCGGCGGAATGAGAACATTGGCGTCTGTCGCTCGAAAGTCCTCATCGAGCGTCAACAAAGGCAATCCCGTCGACTTGGCCAGGGCATACGCGAAGCAGTCGCCGAAGTTTATCGGATACGTTTTCCGCGCAGCTGCTGCGATTTGCGCCTCCAGCAAGGACGGCGGTTCGAATCGCACATCCATCGCATAGAGCGAGTCTGCAAGTTCCTGAAATCTGAGGGGCTTGAGATCCTCCAATCGAATCAAACACTCGGCCAAGTTGACAGTGCTCGTGAAATGGGTTCGCTCCGACGAAAGTTGATCTGCAACCCATTCCGCTTGGGCCTCGCGGAACAGCACAGCCAAAATCGCAGAGGTATCGATAATCATCGCGGCTTCCTGCGTGGGTCGTCGACCAATGTGTCGCCGAGACTTCCTTCCCAAATCGCATCATCATCAGGAAATCGAGGATTCGGATTCGTCGGGCCTTCCAGTCCGATGCCAATCAGCGCATGCCAGTTGCTTGTCGTGGGTGCACCAGATGGCGGTTTCGCATTCGTCGGCCTGATCAGGCCCGCCCCACGAATCTTGCTCAAGTCCACGGGACTCGGCCTTGCATCCTGACCGGTGCTGTGCTGCTCGTCCAAAGCATCCGTCGGCTCGACCGTGATCCGCACGCGCTGATTCGGCTTCAAATCCAGCGGTTCATCCGGCACCAACACTTTCCCGTCAAAATGAGCATTCAATACCACCATACTCACATTCTACACCGACCTGCTCGCGTGTCAGCAAAAACTTCCTCCGCGCTCCGTGGTTCATCTTCATCCAGATTTCTCCCGACCTTCGCCCCTTGGATGACTCGCCCGCTTTGTGTAGGGTCTTCTCTCCCTGAGGTGCGCATGACGCTTCCTCGGAACTTGCTGGAACCCAAAAACTCTCGGAGAAGCCATGATCGAAAAAATCTTCAAAGCCTACGACGTCCGCGCCGTCCACCCCAATCCACTCAACGAAGAAGCCGCATGGAAAGTCGGACATGCCACCGCCCAATACCTCAAGCGCAGCCGCCAAGCGAATCCCGAGCCGAAGGTGAAGCTCGAAAACACCATCGTCGTCGGCCGCGACATGCGACCCAGCTCGCCCGAACTCTGCCGCGCCCTCATCGAAGGCATCCGATCCACCGGCATGGACGTCATCGATGTCGGCATGATCGACACCAGCTTCATCTACTTCGCCATCAACCATCTCAATTGCGTCGGCGGAATCCAAACCACGGCCAGCCACAATCCGATCCAATACAACGGATTCAAAATCAGCGGCCCGCGCGCAAGGCCCATCGGATCCGGCAGCGGACTCGATGACATCAAACGCATCGCCTCCACCCTACGCGTCGGTCACACCGGACTCTCCGGCAAGCTCGAATCCGCCGACCTCTGGGCTGACTATCGCAAGCACGTCCTGAAATTCCTCGACCTCAAGCGAAAGGTGAAGGTCGCCGTCGATGCCAGCAACGGCATGGCCGGTCTCATGGTCCCCAAAGTCTTCAGCGACATCCCAAACCTTGAGATCGTTCCCATCCTCTTCGAAATCACCGGCAGCTTCGTTCACGATCCCAACCCGCTCGTCGAATCAAATATGCAGATGCTCAAAGACAAAATGAGCCAAACCCCCGGCGTCGAACTCGGAGCCTGCTTCGACGGCGACGCCGACCGATGCATCTTCCTCGATGAGCGCGGCACCATGATCGGCTGCGACCTGCTCACCGCGCTCTTCGCACCGCACTTCCTCAATAAGCCCGAAAACAAGGGCAAAACCGTCGTCTACGACCTCCGCTCCAGCCACGTCGTCAAAGAAGAAGTCGAACGGCTCGGCGGAGTCGCTAAACGAGACCGCGTCGGTCACGCCTTCATGAAGGCAACACTCGCACAGACCCAGGGCGTCTTCGGCGGAGAACTCTCCGGCCACTTCTACTTCCGTGACAGCTTCAACACCGACTCCGGCGCGGTCGCCTTCGCCGTCCTGCTCTCCATCCTCTCACAACAGCAAAAACCCCTCAGCGAGTTGATCGCTCCCATGCGCCGATACGCCCAGTCCGGCGAAGTCAACTTCGAAGTCGAAGACAAGGACGCCAAACTGCGCGAACTCGCCGAGACCTACAAAAAAGCACAAATCGATTACCTCGACGGTGTGACAATCGACCTCGGCGACTGGTGGTTCAACGTCCGAAAGAGCAACACCGAACCGCTCCTTCGCCTCAACCTCGAAGCCAGCACGCCAAAACTGCTGGGCGAAAAATTCGCCGAACTCAAAAAACTCCTCGGCGAACCCGTCCATGGACACTGACGCGATTCGTCCACTCCTCAAGATCGATCCACACAGGGTTCTGGCTGGCGTCTGGCGTCCCATCTGACGTCCCATGATGCCTAGGAATCAATGATTTTGAGCGGCCGACGTCTGCCCAGGAGTTCAAGGGCCGCGCCATACACAGAGTCTACGCTGATCCCCGTCATGCAGCGGTGGTCGAGCGGACACGTCTTTCTCTGGCACGGGCCACAATCCACGTCGATGCGGACGATACGTTCATCCTCGAAGGGAATCGTCGTCCAGTCAGTATGCGTCGGGCCAAAGATCGTGACGACCGGCACATCCAACGCGGCGGCCATGTGCCGCGGACCGGTGTCGTTGGTCACCATCAGATCGCATCGACGGATGATCTCTTTGAGGCTACCGAGCGTCGGTCGGGCAAGGCCGAGATCGACGTGCTTGTGTCGCGCGTGGGACAAGAGCTCGTCTGCGATCTTCCGCTCCTTCGGAGCAGTGCTGATCAGCACCGTCGCACCGAGCGTCTCGTGCAGTCGGTCGGCGAGCTGCGCAAAGCGATCGAGCTTCCAAATCTTGGCAGCCCCGTAGTTCGCGCCAGGGTTCAGAAGGATCAGCGGCGCACGCCCCGTCCGTCCGGGCCGATCGAGTGAGACATCAACGCCTGCACGCGCAAGGACGGCGAGGGCTTCGGCGCGCTCGGCGTCGGTGACAAAGAGTTGCATCGCCCGGTCCGCGCTCGTCATCCCCACGGGCAGGCCGAGATGCTCGACCAGATGCAGGTAGTAATCCAGCGTCGGATAAGGCACGAACCTCCCCCCAACACGATTCGGCACGGCCAGCCGATCCGTCAACAGGAGCGAGCGACCGTCACGCGCATAACCAACAATCCGACCCGCACCGCTTAGCCGGGCGATCAACGCAGACTTAAACGCATTCGGAAGCAGCACCGCCAAATCGAATCGTCCGGCACGCAACTTCATCCCCAGTCGAACCGGCGAATCCCGACCCGGACGAAACGTCAGCAAACGATCCGCCCACGGACATCCGCACACCAGCGGCTTGAGATACCGCCGCATCAGCCACGTGATCCGTGCATCCGGATAACCCGCACGCAGAGCCCGCAGCATCGGCGTGGCCATCACCACGTCGCCGACCCAACTGGGCAGAATCACGAGGATGCGATCGGGTTTGCTCATCAAAATGGACGACGCGAGAAAAAACCATCGACGAAACAAAAAGCCGATCAACAAAGAGAATCATCGATCGGGCGAGAGTTGCAAGATCAACACCTCGTGCAGACGATCCGGCGCACCGAGTGAAATCCCGCGATGCCGGGCCACTTCGCTGAAACTCGCGCGGATCTCTTCGGGCACGCCCTGCCAGTGGCGCTGAGTGGTGATCAGCATGACAGGCCAATCAGACCTCGGAATCGACTCGTAGAATTTTTCGTTGCTCTGCTCGCGCACCCGGCCGCGCGCGTGGAAGGCGAGGCTCGGCTCCTTGTAGTCGACCATCCATGCGTGCTCACCCTCAGGCAAATGTTTGAGCAACGATTCGCCGACGTCGCGCGAAAGCGTCAAAAACTTTGCGTGAGGCGCGTAGAAGTGCGTGATCAGCAAAAACGACGCGACCGACCCCAGCGCCATCACGGGCACCGCAGCGCGGAGGTTCTTCGTGTAGAGCAACCGACCCGCGAGGATCGACATCGCACCGAGCGGAATCGCGATCAGCACGGCGCGGAGATAAATCGTCCACGGTTGCTCGCCGACCAACGCGGGCGGCACAACAAGCATCATCAGGATGCCGATCGCCACCGCGAATGAAGCGACGAGCGCCGTGATGCGGAAAGGCGTGTCGGACAGATCACGAAGCCGCCCACGCATCGATCGTACGATCGCGTCAGCTATCAAAATGCCCAGGAATGGGTAGATCGGCAGCAGGTAGTGCGGAAGCTTGGTCTGATAGATCTCCAGCGGAATCCAGCACGCAACGACCGCCGCCAGCGAAAAGCGGATCATCGGCACATGCCGGCGACGCCAGCCATTGATCACCGCAGCGGGCAGGAATATCGCCCACGGAAACAGCGTCACCCAAATCAGAATCGCATAAAAACCGGGCGGGCCCGAATGACCTTCCATCGCACTCTTCCCGCGGGCGACGATCTCCGTGCTCACCGTCCCAAACGCGTATCCGGGAATCCGCGCCTCGATCCGCAAAAGCCAGGGCAACAAAATCGCAAACGCGACCCCGATCACCACCAACGTCGCACCGATACTGCGGAAAGCGCTCGACTCTGCGTCCACAGTCCCCAGCTTGTGCTGCACCTGTGGACGATGCGTCCAACGAAGCACTATCAGGCCCGCCACCGTTGCAAGCAGATAAAAGAGCAGGATCGGTCCCTTGATGATCGTCGATACGCCAAGGCAAAGCCCCATCAGCACCGCCAGCGACCACGTCCGATGACCGCGCCAATACGCATACAGCCCGAACATCGCACCCGTGATCGGTAGCAGCAGCACCGCATCCGTCATCGCTACCCGCGCGATGTATGCCACCAGAAGCGATGTCCCCACAATCAGCACCGCCAGCGCCGCTCGGACACGACCGATCACTTCGGGCAACGCCATCCCCATCAAACCCAGAACGCACAGCATCGCCAACGCCGACGGCAACCGCGCCGCCGCCTGCGTGTCACCAAAGACGCTCATGCTGATCGCCTGAATCCAATAAATCCCGACCGGCTTCACCAAACGCAGCTCATCCAAATACTGCGGCACCACCCAATCACCACCCACCAACATCTGTCGTGAAGCCTGCGCGTAGCGAGGCTCATCACGATCGATCAACGGCATCCGATCGAGCGCACCCAAATACATCGCCGCCGTCACCAGCAGGATCAATCCCAGAAGCAGACGATATCGCCAGCGAGGCTCGGTAAGCATCTTTCCCACAACAACGCGAGCCTACCGAAATTCCATCCAAGCTGGAATAGTGCCCGCCGCCAGCCCCCCGAAACGCCTCGTCACCCCGCCGATCCGGTTTGGCGAGGTGCGCCTGATGCCGTAGGCTAGCTCCAACATGGGAAATACGCTGGAAACGCCGATGACACGATTGGTCGAATCGATGGCCGATCAGATCATTTCAGGACTGGGCGGGCCGACAGATCTGGTCCTGGTGGGAATTCGAACACGCGGGGATGTGCTGGCCAATCGGATCGAACCCCTGCTCCGCGAACGGGGCGTGACCAAGCTCGATCGCGGTACACTCGATATCACGCTCTACCGCGACGATCTCTCCGAAATCGGACCGCTTCCGCTCGTGAAACCGACCGTCATGGACTGCGACATCGGCGGACGACCCCTCGTGATCGTCGACGACGTCATCTTCACCGGACGCAGCGTACGCGCAGCACTCGATGCCCTCACCGACTTCGGCAGACCACGCGTCGTAAGACTCGCCGTCCTCGTCGATCGCGGCGGACGTGAATTGCCCATCCACCCCGACTTCGTCGCGCTGCGACTTCCCGACCTGCCCCCAACACAACGCGTCAGCGTAAGGCTGACCGAAACAGACAACGCGGATCAAATCCTCGTCGAATCGAGGTAATTCAGCCCGCTCATTACACCCATCTCACGTCCAATTCATTACTCGAATCGAGAAGAGATCATGCCACAGACCACTTCATGGACGAGTAAGCATCTGCTCGACCTCGAGTCGCTCACCGCTGAGCAGATCGCCTTCGTGCTCGATACCGCCGACACGTTTGCCGAAGTGAGCACGCGCAGCGTCAAAAAAGTGCCAGCACTGCGCGGCAAGGTCGTCGTCAACGCCTTCTTCGAAGACAGCACCCGCACGCGCACGAGCTTCGCGCTCGCCGCCTCACGACTCAGCGCTGATGTCATCGATTTCTCCGAAAAAGGATCAAGCGTCAGCAAAGGGGAAACCCTCATCGATACCGCCCGCAACATCGAGGCCATGGGCATCGACGCCATCATCATCCGCCATCAGGCCGCAGGCAGCGCAGCGCTTCTCGCCCGCACCGTCAAATGCTCGGTCATCAACGCGGGCGACGGCGCGCACGAACATCCCACCCAGGGACTTCTTGATCTCTATACCATCCGCAAACGATTCGGACGCGTCGAGGGTCTGAAGGTCGCGATCGTCGGAGACATCGCCAACAGCCGAGTGGCACGCAGCGACCTGTGGGGACTCACTCGACTCGGTGCTGAAGTCATCCTCGTAGGCCCGCCTACGCTTCTGCCCCGGGCATTCGAGCGACTGGCCACCGGGCCGGGACGGGTACGTGTCGTCCACGATTTCGACGCCGTGTGCGGCGAGGTCGATGTGATCAACATGCTGCGCGTGCAGAACGAACGTATGAAAAGCGCGCAATTCCCCACCGTCAGGGAATTCACACGTTGGTTCGGTCTCACCTGGGACCGCTTCCAACGATGCAAACCCGACGTCTTCGTCATGCACCCAGGACCCATGAACCGCGGCGTCGAAATCCACAACGAAATCGCCGACGGACCCAACAGCGGAATCCTCAAACAAGTCGAATACGGTCTGGCTGTGCGCATGGCCGTCCTCTATCTCACCATGCAGGCAGAGTAGAGCCACGGCGACTCCGCGTTTTGCTCCGTGACCTCCGGGCCTCTGTGGCGTAGTCTTTAGATCAGCACCTATGAATTCACTCCTGATCCAAAACGGTACCATTCTCGATCCGAGTCGCGGGCTGGAGATGCGTGCGGATTTGGCCGTTGTTGATGGGCGGATCGTTGCGACGATGCCGGCGGGCGTGAAGCCGGATCGCGTGATCGATGCGGGCGGATGCCTCGTCGTACCAGGACTCATCGACACGCACGTCCACTTCCGCGAGCCGGGCGACGAAGAGGAAGAGACGATCGCCTCTGGCGCAGCGGCCGCGGTGGCGGGGGGTTTCACGACCGTCTGCTGCATGCCCAACACCAAACCCGCGCTCGACACCGAGGCCGCCATCGAGTTTGTCATCCGCGAGAGCGAACGCGTCGGACTTGCCAATGTCCTTCCCGTCGGCGCGATCACCAAGGCACGCGAAGGACGCGAACTCGCCGAAATCGGCAGCATGCAGGCACGCGGCGCCGTCGCTTTCAGCGATGACGGAACCGGCGTCAACGATCCGAGTGTCATGCGCAAAGCCCTGCAGTACGTCAAAATGTTCGACGGTCTGATCATGCAGCACTGCGAAGATCATCTGCTCGCCGGCGGAAGCATGAACGGCGGACTCGTCTCGACGCGACTCGGCCTCGTCGGAATACCCGCCGAAGCCGAACAATTGATGATCGCCCGCGACGTGTTGCTGAATCGATTGATCGGATGTCGATATCACGTGCAACACATCAGCACCGCCCACAGCGTCGAACTCGTACGCCGCGCCAAACGCGACGGCATCCCCATCACCGCCGAGGTGGCGCCGCACCATGTGCTCCTCACCGACGAGGCCTGCTCGAGCTATGACACCAACTACAAAATGAATCCACCGCTCCGCACGCAGGCTGACGTGGAGGCGTGCATCGAAGGTGTCGTCGACGGCACGATCGAACTGCTTGCCACCGATCACGCACCACATCTGGCCGAGGAAAAGGAACTGGAGTTTCAATACGCGCCCTTCGGCATCATCGGACTGGAATGCGCGCTCGGACTCTATGTCAAAGCCCTCGTCACGCCGGGGCACATCTCATGGATGAAACTGATCGACATGATGAGCACCGCCGGCGCGAGACTCATCCGCTCGGATCGCGGCACACTCGCGCCCGGGGCGGTCGGGGATGTGACCATCATCGATCCGAATCTGAAGTGGAAGGTGGATTTGTCAGAGTTCAAGAGCAAAAGCACCAACTGCCCGTTCGTCGGCTGGGAACTCATCGGCCGCGCCACACACACGATCGTCGGCGGGGCGGTGAAGTGGGAATTGCGGTGAAATGGCAGTTGCGTTGACCGCGTGCTGGTCGAAGCGCGTTTCAAGCGACCATGCCGATGACTCCTGACCCTTGCGAATTCGGGTGGGGGTTTTAGTCTTAACGATTCTGCGGGCCTGTAGCTCAACGGTTAGAGCAGGGGACTCATAATCCCTAGGTTCAGGGTTCGAATCCCTGCGGGCCCATGAACCCTCAGCGCAGATGCGCGAGCTTGATCAACGACAGCGTTGTCTGACGCCGTCTTCAGATCTCAATTGTCGGAAGCGGTTGGACCATGCCGACTATTGCGGGCCGAGGTCGAGCAATTCTGCCGGGCCGAATGTCGGCACGTTCAGTGTCGCGAGTCGCCCCGAACCGGGGCATGCGGGCACTTGCCCGGCGGCACAGAGCACGTACCACGCTGACATCTCGCCGTTGTCTTCGTCGCCGGGAAACGTCGTCGGTGTATACAGCGACTGCATGACGCGCTGGACATGTCCGACCGAGCGTTGCGGCCGACCAAGCGCTGCGGCAAGAAAGAGATAGTTGTGCACCGGTTGATTCGAGTGAGCGTATTGGCCGAAGGATCGACCCTCTTCGTCTGTGGCGAGCGCGACCTCGGTCATTTCGTGGATCTCTTCCCAATAGGTTCCGCGTTCGTAGACGGGCGGCAAGCGAAACATCTCGTCTAGACGGTCGAGCAAAGCATCGACGCCGCCGTGCAACTCGGCGAGTCCGACGGGATCGTGCGGGACGTGCAACGAATGCTGCCACGGCCCGCCCTCCACGTATGCACCGCCCCACTCAAACTCTCGCCACGGTTCGACCCACGAACCGTCGGAGTTCCTGGGTCGCATGAGTCGACTTCCGGGATGCCAGAGATTTCGATAGTTTCCGCTTCGGCGGAGTAGGTCGCTGGCATCTTGCTCGTGACCCAGTCGACGGGCAAGCTGCGCGATGCACCAGTCGCAGTGGGCATTGTCGAGAGTCCAGCAGACCGACTCGGCATTCACGTCGCCCGGGACATAGCCGAGGGCGAGGTAGTCATTCAGGCCCGCGCGTCCGAGTCGCGGGTCGTCGGAGTGATGATACGCGTTCTTGCGAACAGCCTCGTAGGCCTCGGCGTAGTCGAATCCCGTGATGCCCGCCGCGACGGCCTCGGCGACGACCACATCCCCGTGCGACCCGATCATGCACTGCCGCAACCCGGGACTCGGCCATCTCGGAAACCATCCCGTCTGCTTGTAAGCTTCGAGGAATCCCTGCACGATCTCGCCGTAGCCTGTGCGATCGATCACCGCCAGCAGCGGGTAGACCGTGTGGTACGCGTCCCAGAGGCCCTGGTTCGTATACAAGACGCCCTGTCGCACGTTCCCGTCGTAGGGGCTGCGGTGCATCGCTTGTCCGACGGCATCGAACTCGTGCAACGCCGTGGGAAATAGTCCGACGCGGTACATGCAGGAGTACAACACACGCAGCTGCTGCTCGCTCCCGCAGCGCGGTCTCACTCGAGACAGCCAGCGTTCCCAGTGGCGGGCACCTTCCGCAACCAACACCTCGAACGACTTCTCGCCAACTTCGCGCTCGAGATTGAGCAGGGCCTGCTCATGAGATACGAAACTAGTTGCCACTCGCGCGATGATCGTGTCGCCGGATCGATCGGCACCGCCGCCAAGTCGTACAAAGACGCCCGCGCGATCGCCCCGAGCCGATGATCCTTCACCGATGGCCTTGGGTCCCACAGTGCCGATCCCAGCTGCAACCGCACCCGGCAGATCAATGACGTAGAAACAGCCGAAGCCTCCCTCGGCCCCGCCGCTGTTCGCGCCGGACCACCCGAGCACTCGCACCCCTTCGGCGCTTTGCTGGACCGACACCTCGCCAAGACTCGATACCTTTCCCGATCCGGTCTGGACCACGAATGCCGCGCGACCACGCGAGCCTTCCGGGTAGGTGAAACGAAACACACCACACGATCGGGTCGCGGTCATCTCACAGTCGACATCGTAACGAAGCAGCCGCGTGCGATAACAATGCGGCTGCGCACGTTGTCTCTCGCGGTGATACGCCGACGCGCGCACATGCGGCAACGGCCCGATGTCACCGACAACCGGCATGATGTCAAAGTGACCGAAATCTCCCATCCACGCTGACGGACAATGCGTCGCACGAAACCCGGAAATCTTCCGCCTGCCATAGTCGAAGAGGAATGGTGTATCACTGGTCTGTGGAGAGAAGTAGGTCAGCCCCCGCACCCGACCGACAAGCGGAAAACAAAGGCCCGTGGAGTACTCCCTGTCTGACTCGGTACCCTGAAGCGGGTTGACAAGATCGATTGCGTCCATCGCATGATTGTAACGGCATTCCCACTTGAGCAGAGAGCGCAGGTTCCCCTGCGCGAAACGCTCGCTTGCTCCCAGTTGGCCGCTGGCTTTAAGTGTTCAGAGGCACGAAAAACGACCCATCCCGCCGCGGTGCGGGATCGGCTAGGCTCTCACCACTTGCATCCGGGAACACGCTTTGGCGGAACCTCAGCGCCGGTCGGATTTTTCCCGTGCGGCGCTGCGCGCGTGCGGACGCATTCGCGCAGCGCGGGTGTAGAAGTGGGAGCATGCAGTCGGCGGCGGTGGGGATCAAAAACTGCGGGGAACCTCCATCCATTCAGACACGCCGATACGCCGATGAATCGCCGAAGCGGCGATGTTTGGATAAATGGCAGCTTGAGATAGGTAGAGCGGATCGGAGTGGTCGTTGAGCTTAAGGTGCTTATTTGATCGATGTTTAGGTTGCCCTTGTTGGATCGAGAAGATGCCCGATTGAGTGGCGCACGGATGTGTGCGCGAGCGTGCGGAAAGTAGTTCTGAGGATGTGAAATTCGACTCTGAGCGTGTGGAAAGCGCGCTTCAGTGCGCTGACCATCGTCGTTGAGGGGACAGATGACAGGTTGCGCAATCGAGCGACGGCTTGGACGATCATCGTGTGCCGTGGATGAGCGCCGCTGAAGAATGACCAAGGGCGAATCAGGTGTTGATGGCCAGCTGATGACCGTCAGCTGATGACCGTCAGTTGTTGACCGTTGGGGGGCGGCGGGGCGTGGTGGTGGGACGGGCGTGGCGCGAACCAGAGAGAGCGTCCGGGCCTGTGAGTCCGGCGGCATTGTCCCGGAATTCGGAGGCGACGGCCGGCGACGGAACGGAGCCCGCCGACGGGATTTTCGGATCGACCGGGTCTCGATCGACGGATTCTCGATCGTCGGGTGTCGGATTTTCGTCGAAGACTTCGTCGTGAGGGATTGAACCGTTGGTGTTTGCGGGTCGGGCGTCGCCCGCGAGTCGCCGCATCGGAGCGCCGGAGGCGAGTCCGATATAGAAGGCGGTGGTGGCCAGGCCCTGCTGATGCTGATAGGGGAAGTTAATCAGTTCCATGAACTCGCGGACGAGTTCTTGAGCGGTCGGATCGGATTGTTCGAGAGCGCGGATCTGCTGCTGATGCTCGCGGTCGCGGAATCGCATGATCTGCACGAATCGACCGCCGACCTCGGTGGACCAATTCGGGCCGGCCTGTTCGTAGACTTCGTAGTCGTCGAGTCCGAGTCGGCTCATAACCTGCCGAAAACGCTTGATGAGCCGTGCGTGCTCGGTGCGTTTGTCCTTCGGGACGATGTAGCTGTTGGTCTGGAGCAACATGATGCGGACACCCTTGGCAGAGCAATGATCTTGCAGGATTCGGTCGATCATTGCAATAACAAGTCGGCTTATAAACGCATGATCGGCGACGTCCGATAGGGATAAGCGTTGACCGGGCTTGCATTTCGATCACGAAAGGTGACGGCACGCGGGCACTCGGCTTGTAGATACAGCCGGGCGGATGGTTGGCAATTCAACAGACTTTCGAGAGATGCGGTTTAGTGTTTGTCGGATTGAAGGGTTCCAAAGACCATCCGATGAGCCCAACGAGTCGCGTGATGGACGGGCTTTGGAGATCAGACCTGGATCGGTGAAGTGAGAGGGGTGGAAGATGAGTGATGCAAGCGGACGTGCAGAGCCGACGGGGGCGGCGGGGGATTTGTTTGCCTGGGAGGAGACGGTCACCCCCGAGCAGGCGAGGCGTGCCCTGGCGGAGGTCGGACCGATGCTGGCGTGGCTGGGCCGGGCGAGATCGAAGCTCGAACGAGACGGACGCGGGCCGGGCGATCCGCTCCTTCGGGCGGCGAGTCGGGCGTTTTTTGGGGTGCAGGAATTGCACGTGCGACTGCACTACCTGAGCTGTACGAGCGGAGTGGCTAAACCAAGGCCAACCAGAGAGATGCGTGACTTTGGGCGGAGAGGAGCCTAGAAAAAGAACTCCACCGGCGTGGGTGGGACCGGTGGAGTCAGGAGGGAAAGGAACTTGTTCGGAAGGGAAAAACGCCCGTTCGGGACGATCGCCCGCTCGGGACGATCACCCGCTCGGGACAATCGCCCGCTCGGGACGATCGCCAGACATTCGACCAGCAGGTCTGCCCTACAGATGTCGCAAACGTTGCAGGCAGAATATTCGATCCAGGTTATCGGAATCGAATTCTGAAGGTGTTATCGACAGGCGGAAGTTCAAGCGGCGGGCGGTCGGATGAGTTGGGGCGGTTGGTGTGGGTTGATTTGACTGGTGTGGGTTGATTTGACAGCGTTATGGATCGCGTGGAGAGTCGCCGACGTCGGATTGGGGGTGTGGTTCTTGATCGGTTTCGGGGGCGTGCAGATTCGGTGAACTTAAGGAAGGTTTGGGAGTCTGTTCGCGGATGTTTGGGATTTTGGCGATTTGAAGGGATTTTGAGATGACCGAGAAGCGAGTTGCGATTGTGACGGGTGCGAGTCGTGGGATTGGCGAGGCGATCGCGAAGCATTTGGCGAAGGCGGGCGTGCATGTGGTGGCGGTCGCGCGGTCGGCGGACAAATTGGCGGGCGTGGTCGAAGCGATCGCGGCGGCGGGTGGGTCGGCGGAGTTTGCGACTGTGGATATCGCCGACGGCAAGGCGCTTGCAGGTCTGATCGAATCGATCGCAGACAAACACGGGCGACTCGACGTGCTGGTCAACAACGCCGGCATCACGCGTGACGGCCTGTTTCTTCGCATGGAGGACGCCGACTTCGATGATGTGATCAACACCAACCTCAAGAGTGCCTTCGTCGCCATGCGCGCCGGTGCCCGATCAATCATGCGATCGAAAACCGGCCGAATCATTAACATCGGAAGCGTCTCGGGCGTGACCGGGAACGCAGGGCAGGCGAATTACTCGGCCAGCAAGGCGGGCCTGATCGGATTGACCAAGACCGTCGCCAAGGAACTGGCGGGCAAGGGTGTGACTGTGAACCTGGTCGCACCGGGATTCATCTCAACAGACATGACGGACGTACTTCCGCCACAGGTCAAAGAAAAAGTCTTGCCACTCATCCCGCTGAAAAGAATGGGCAACCCGGACGAAATCGCAGCGGTCGTCGCGTTCCTCGCCTCGGAAGGCGCAAGCTACATCACCGGCCAGGTCGTCGTCGTCGACGGCGGTATGGTGATGTGACTCTATAGTGATGTGATTCCATGGTGAGGTGACTTCATAGTGATGTGATTCGATGCCCGTGTCACCACCCTAGAGCCTGCCGCTGATTGATTTCATTGAATCGACTTCTCTATTCTGTATTGCATTCATGATGCTGTATTGCATTCATGATGCAACTGGGTCATTCATTCAAAAGCAAAGAATGGCGACCCATTGCTGTCATGTAAATCTTGGGTCAATCTATATATTTTTTGAGTTATGAGCTGAGTGTATGGTTGTGCACTGCTTCAGCCTTGCGTGGAGTGATTCGCGTGCAGTGATTCGCAAAGAATATGCACTGTAATTGAATCTCGGTGTGATTTGCGGGTCATCGCAATGTTTTGCCATCGTCCCAGCCGGGGCCTTTGATGGTGCCGGTTTCGATCTGGAGTTCGGAGCGGTCGCTGACCTTGGTGAGCAGGCCGTCGGTGAACCAAAGGATGCGGTCGCTGACCGCGAGCATTTTGTGGTCGTGCGTCGCGCTGATGATGGTGCAGCCCTTTTCCTTGTTGAGCTGCCTGAGCAATTCGATGATGAGTTTGCCGGTGTTGAGGTCGAGGTTTCCGGTCGGTTCGTCGGCGAGGATGATGGTGGGATCGTTGGCGAAGGCACGCGCGATGGCGACGCGTTGCTGCTGACCGCCGGACATTTCGCTCGGTCGGTTGAACATGCGATGACCGAGCTCGACGCGCTTGAGAATATCGGCGGCCTTCTCCTGGGCGTCGGCGGTGTTCAGGCCTGCGAAGATCATCGGCATCATCACGTTTTCCATCGCCGTCATGACGGGAATGAGATTGAACGTCTGAAAGATGTATCCGATCTTGTGACAGCGCATCCATGCGAGTTCATAAGAATCGAGTTGCGCGATGTCGACTTCATCAATATAAACTTTTCCTTCTGATGGCTTGTCGAGCCCGCCAATCATATTAAAGAACGTGCTCTTTCCAGAGCCGGACGGACCCATGATGGAGATGTATTCGCCCCGATCGATGGAAATGGAGATTCCCTTGAGGGCGTGGACCTCGGTGTCACCCATCTTGTAGACCCGCTTGACGTCGATGGTGCGGACGGTGACTTCCGAAATGGCTTCGGTCGAGGAGTTGCTGGATTCGACGGCAGTGGACATGCCGCAGATGGTAGCGTGAAGTGATCGAATTTCCGAGAGGAATTGGTATATGCTTGTGGAATGAAACTGTCTGATCTGGCATCAAAGGTTGGGGCAAAGTTCGTAGGCGACGGCGAGGTCGAGGTGCGCGGGGTGGCGACACTCGATGAAGCCGGGCCGACGGACGTGTCATTTCTTGCAAATCCGAAATACGCCGACCGACTCGGTCGAACAAAGGCGGCAGTCGTCTGTGTGGCCGAGGGGGCTCAAACTCCACCCGAAAACCCCAAGCTGAACCTGCTCACCTCGAATGATCCGTATTACACGTTCTGCAAGGCCGTCGTCGTACTGGTGGGACATCGAAAACATCCGTTTGTCGGCGTGCATCCGATGGCCTACGTCGATCCGTCGGCCAGCGTGGGTGCGAACACGACGATCTACCCGTTCGCCTTTGTCGGCCCGCGGGCCCGGATCGGAAGCGGATGCGTGCTCTATCCGGGTGCGTGCGTCTACGATGATTGCGTCGTGGGCGATCGCGTGACCATCCACGCCAACGCGGTGATCGGTCAGGATGGATTCGGATATGCCACCCACAACGGCGAGCATCACAAGATTCCGCAGGCGGGAAATGTGGTGATCGAAGACGACGTGGAGATCGGCAGTTGTTGTGCCATCGAGCGTGCGACGCTGGGATCGACCTTCATCGGACGCGGAACCAAGTTTGCAGATCTGATCGGCATCGGGCATGGCACTAAAATCGGACATCACGGATTGCTCGTGAGTCAGGTGGGGATCGCCGGTTCGACGATCGTCGGCGATTGGGTGACGTTTGGCGGGCAGGTGGGAGTGGCGGGGCATTTGAAAATCGGGTCGAAGGTGAAGATCGGCGCACAGTCGGGCGTGATGGACGATGTACCTGACGGCACCGACGTGCTGGGATCGCCCGCGGTTCCGATTCGCGATGCCCGGCGGGTTTATGCAGGGATGTTCCAGCTTCCGGAACTCATGAAGCGCATGCGCGATCTCGAAAGTCAACTCGACGAACTTCGCTCTCGCCTGCCGGCCTCAGCAAGCGAAGGAGAAGTCTGATCGATCAGCCCGGGTCGGCGACAGGCTTGAGGTGAAACACGCGCCGTCGAGGCACGCCTCGTCGAAACGCATTCAGATGAGCATCATTCGAGATCGTTTCCGAGATGCGTTTCCTGCTCGATCTGGCCCGATGCATCGATGGTGATGATGATCGCGCCAACACGGTTGGTCCGAAACAGAGGCGTGTTGCCGGCGAGTCGGTCGAAGCGGATTTGTTTGGACGAGGGACTGCGGTCAGAGCTTGCGAGGATGTAGGAAGGATCGACGCGCGCGAGGAACTCGGCGGTCACGTCTTCGGCGGATCCGTGGTGTGGGGCAATCAGGATGTCAGCACGTAGATCAATGCCGGAGTCCAGCAGCGCGCGGATCGCACTGAGTTGGATGTCGCCGGTGAAAAGAATGGATCGCCCGGCATGCGTGAGACGAACGACACTGCTGGCATCATTGGCTGAAAACTCATGATCGCGTGGAGGCCAGAGTGATTCGACGAAGGTGTCGCGCGCAAGCGGAACGCGATCGCCCGCATGGAGCACACGCGGAGGCAGGTTGAGTGTGTCGAGCGTTCGCAGGAGTTGTTCGCCGGCGTCGATCTGAGATGCGTGATGCGTGAAGCCGGGCGCGACAAGGATTTCGCGAATGCTGTATGCAGATGCGAGTTCGTGGGCGCTGCTGTAGTGATCGGTGTTGGCGTGGCTGATGAAGAGTCGATCGATCGAGGTGACGCCGCGTGAGCGGAGGAAGGGCTGTAGCAGTTGTGACCAGAGGTCGGTCATCGAGGTGGTGCCGACGTCGAACATCGCATGACGACTGCCGGGCAATTCTGCAAGGACGGCTTGTCCCGCGCCGACATGAAGCATCGTGACTCGGAGATCGTTGTCCGGGAGTCCGAGTTGTTCGCTGGCGCGCGAGGCAGATTGGGAAAGATGGGTGTAAGGCCCCACGAGCATCATGCCGTAGGTGATGAAGACCAGAATGATCCCCATGACCCGAAGCCCGGAGAATCGAAATGGAAAGGCCGCGATCGCGATGGCGACCCAACACGCACAAGCGAGCCAGAGCGGCGGGGCTGGCAATGGAACGTCGCTGGCGGGGAGTTTGGCGAGTTGGTCGACGGTCCAGCGCATGAGCGAGGACGAATATGCCGCCGCATCTGCAACACTCGGAGCCATGAAGGGCAAGGCGAATGTGACGAGGATTTTGGAGACACCCAGGATCAGCGTGAGCGTGACGATCGGACCGAGGATGATGCTGGCGGGCACTTGCCAGGGATTCAGTTGATCAAAGTGGAGCGCGACCAGTGGCATCGAGACCAACCATGCAACAAAGCCGGCGGCGAGCAACTTGATGAGGCCGTCGTCGAGCTTTCTGCCGATACGCTGCGGCGCGGGCAGTGCTTCAAGCTCGGCCA
This sequence comes from Planctomycetaceae bacterium, assembly GCA_027487775.1. Lineage (GTDB taxonomy): Bacteria > Planctomycetota > Phycisphaerae > Tepidisphaerales > Tepidisphaeraceae > JAIYCY01. The sequence continues at coordinate 4,515 of JAIYCY010000013.1, read as the reverse complement.
TCGGACGCGGAATTCGCGTGCGCGTCATCCACGCGTGCACCGGACGCGTGAGCAGAATCATGCCCAGCACAGTGCCAAAGCTAAGCTGAAATCCAGCGTTGAACGCGTCGAGCGGATGCCACAGCAGCATCGCCGCAACACTGACGGCGAGGAGCTGCAACGCGGGCGTGCTCCGGCGAAGCGAAAACGCGCCGGTGGCAAAGATAAACAGCAGAACGCTACGCCAAACCGGCGGACTCGGCATGGCAGTGATGCCATATATGACCACCACGAACGACGAGGTGATCCACGTCACACGCGGCCCCATGCCCAAAAGCCTCAGCAGGACGAACACGCATCCCCCAACGACGGCGACGTGCATGCCGCTGATCGCCAGATGATGCCCCGTGCCGGTCGCGCGGAACTGATCACGAACGTCGCGCAATTGGGGATCGTAATCACCCAACACCAGGGCACGAATCAGCGACAGATCGAGCGCGTCACGCGAATCAAAACCCGCAGCCAAAAGATGCCGAGCCGACTCACGCCAATCAGAAAGCCAGCTCGGGCCGGGATCTTCAAGAATCCTGATGTTGCTGGCGCGGCGAATATTGAAACTCACCAGCACGCGCTGCATGCGGTAGTACTCAGAGAAATCGAACTGACCCGGATTCGCAGCTTCGGCTGGGCGATCAAGCATGCCGATCGCCTGCACGCGCTGGCCTGAAGCGAGCTTTGGATGGACTTGCGCGATCTGCACCAGCACGTCGCCTTGCACCGGCTTCCATCCCGAGGTGGTCAGCACGTGCGTCGCGCGTGCGAATGTCGACAAACGCGGCGGAACAGGATTGCGAAGACCAAACGTCGCGTCGCGAAGTCGCGGCTCCTCGATGATGTGCAGCCGAAGCTGCGCCAGCTTCGGATCGTCCGCGACATAATGCGATATCGAATCCACCGAGTATCGAAAGAGCGACGCATGCGAAATACTCGCGCCGATCGCAAAGGATGCCACGAGCAACGAAGCCCAACCCAGCAACGACTGAAAGGTCGATTGATCCCTCGATCGGAATAGAACGAAGGCAAACACACAAGCAAGGACCAGCCAAACCCCCGGCATAACCGGAAGATTCCGCGCGAGCATCACCGCAATCCACATCGAAAGGGCGGCGACAATCAACGGCATGCCCGCGAGCTTTTGCCACGGATTGGATGAGCGGTCAGGCATGGTCTGGTGAAGTCGTTGCCAGATCTAAATACAAGAGATGCTTGGATTTCAAGCAAAATCCCGCCTGGTGACAGACGGCTCCGGGCACGGCACGAGCGATACGGCAAGGCTCAGGTTTCAAAACGTGCGGTGTTTGGTCGGGTCTTGACGAAATCTTGACAGTCGAAGGTTAGCGTTGCCGACGCGCCCTCCGGGCGGGTACTATGTCGGACCTTGAGTTGGATGACTCAGGGAGCCTCAAGGGCCGTCAATCGGACCCACGAGGTCGGAGCGTGTTGGGGTTGTGTCGAGTCCTGTTTCCAAGGAGAAATGCAGATGTCCAAGCGTCAAGTTCTTCGTCGTCAAGCCCGTCGGGCGTTCCGTGCTGCTGTCGATTCTCTCGAATCGCGTCGCATGCTCGATGCAACCTACTTTCCCCTTGCATCCTCCAATCCATTCTCCGAGAACTGGACTGACACATCGCGCCTCTCAACCACGAACGTCACCGATCCCGCTGCCTGGGACCTCGTGCCGTCCATCATCGGCTATCGCGGTGACGGCATGACAGGCGCGACCGCTGTCAACCCGCAAACCGTCCTCGGCAATCCTGCTACGCCGCAAGTCAACATCATTGCGAATCAGGCGAACACCACTTCGATCAGTGGCGGAGTTGGTGAATTTGAAATCGCCAATCCGGTGGTTGGCTTCCAAGGCTCGGGCACGGCCCGCGCACCGCACCTGCAAATTCACTTGAATACATCAGGAGTCACCGCCGGCCAGCTTATCAACGTGAGCTATGTCCTGAGAGATATCGATGGCAGCGGTGACAACTCGGTTCAGCCGGTCGCGCTGCATTATCGCGTGGGGACCACCGGCAACTGGACGAACGTTCCCGAGGCCTTCGTCGCTGACGCGTCGACAGGACCGGGCGCGGCAACTCAGATCACCAACGTCTCGGCCGTGCTTCCTCCAAATGCCGTCGGCGTGGCCCAACTTCAGCTTCGTATCATGACCACCGATGCCGTGGGCTCCGATGAATGGATCGGCGTGGACGATATCAGCATCACCGCCGCTACTGCGGCTGGGCCAGGTGTCTTTAACTTCAATCCGACCAGCTACAACATCAACGAAACAGCCGGCACCGTCGATCTGACCGTCGTCCGATCGGCCGGTTCCAACGGCGCGATCAACGTCAACTACAGCACCGTCAACGGTTCCGCCGTCGGAGGCAGCGACTTCACCGCCGTCAGCAACGGCATCCTCAGCTTTGTCGATGGACAAACCACCGGCACCATCACCCTCAATATCCTCGATGACGCCATCGGCGAAGGACTCGAAAACTTCACCGTCGTCCTCAATAGCGTCAGCGGAGGCGCATCCATCGGCGGATTCGGAACCGCCAGCATCTCGATCGCAGACAACGACGCCACCGCACCGACCGGCATCGTGCTCAACGAAATCGCCGCAAACCCCGCCGACAATCTGGATACACCCCGCGAATACGTCGAAGTCCGCGGCGCATCCGGACAGAGCCTCGACAACCTCTACTTCCTCGTCATCGAAGGCGACGGAACCGCCGTCGGTGCTTCGACGCTCGTCGCTCCGCTTTCCGGCAGCCTCGGCTCCAACGGACTCGCCGTCCTCGGCGCGACCGGCAATCCATGGAACGTCGCCTCGCCGGGCAGCTCTTACATCGCCAACAGCGCCTTCGATTCCGGTACGGGCGCGATCCAGAACGGCTCGCAAACTTATCTGCTCGTCTTCAGCCTCACCCCGCCCGCAGGCAGCTTTGATTACGATACCAACGACGACGGCTCGCTCGAACTCCCCTCGGGCTGGACCGTTCTCGACTCCGTCGGCGTTCGTGAAACCAACTTCGGCGCAGCATCCGCCGGAACCATCTACGGTCCCGAGCTGGCCATCGGATCCGGCGCCGCAGATGCCATCTCACGCCTGCCCAGCAACACCACCGCAAACAGCGCCACCGCTTGGTTCGGTGCCGATCTCATCGACCCCGATCCGGTCAGCACCGCCAACGCCGACAGCGTCGAATACAACCCCGTCAACGCCAGCGCCAACTTCCCAGCAGGCGGCATCCTCACGCCGGGCCTCGCGAATAGCCCCGCAACCCCAGCCGTCAACCCCGGCTTTTTCGCTCTGCGTCGCTTCGACCTCACCGTGAATGAAAACGTCGGCAGCGTCGTCGTCACCATCGGTCGCTCAGGCGATCTCTCCAGCAGCGCGTCCATCCGCTTCGAAACCTTCGACGAAGCACTCGCCAACAGCGCTACCCCCAGCGTCGACTACACCCCCGTCGATCAAATCGTCAACTTCGCCGCCGGTCAGGCCCTCGCCACCGTCAGCGTCCCGGTCACCGACGATAGTCTCGCCGAAGCGCTCGAACGCATCGGCATCCGAATCTCCGACCCGCAAGGTGCAACCCAACTGCCCGGCGGAAACTTCTCTGAAACCGGCTTCATCGGCATCCGCCAAAGCGACCTCGTCGCGCCCACCGGCGTGGTGCTCAACGAAATCAACGTCAACCCCGGCGGAAACGACGGCCCCAACGAATACATCGAAATCCGCGGAACCCCCAACGCTTCGCTCCTCGGTGTCTATGTCCTCAGCATCGAAGGCGAAGGCACCACAGCAGGTCTCATCGATGCCGTCTTCAGCCTCGGCGGGGCAACCATCGGTTCCAACGGCCTGCTCGTCATCAAGAGCCCGGCCTCAACGCTCACCTTCGGTCCCGGTACCAACGTCATCGACGACACCCGCCTCACCAACTCCACCGGGCTCCTCGAAAACGGCTCAAACTCGTTCCTGCTCATCTACAACCCAGACGCAGCACCCGTCGCCGGCACCGCCGCTGCCAACGACATCGACACCAACAACGACGGCACGATCGACAACCTGCTCGCAGGTTCGACGCTCCTCGACGGTGTGGGCTATATCACGACAGGCACAAGTGCCACCGACCGAGCCTACGGCGCGGCTCTGGCTGTGCTTCCGCTCGGAACGCCCCACGCACTCACACGCGCCCTGAGCAATACCTCTCCGCTCTCCGCGTCGGCATGGGCGTACGGGGCATACCTCTCAGGGGCGGTCAACACAGACCTCGTTTACGGCACCAACGTCAGCTCCAACATGCCCGTTGGCGGAGCCATCACCCCCGGCGCTGCCAACTTCGATGTCGCCGGCGACACCACCGCGCCGACGCTGGACAGCAGCGCGTTCAACTTCCTGTCGGTCAGCCGTCAGAACGTCACGCTCGTCTTCTCCGAAGACGTCGCGGCCAGCGTGGCAACCAGCGACTTCACGCTCACCAACAC
>JAIYCY010000009.1 GCA_027487775.1 Planctomycetaceae bacterium | reverse complement strand
GTTGCCGGATGGATCCGTCACCGCCCCGCCTGCGATGGCGAAGCGGTAGTCGCCGTCGGCGAGCGTCGGGAAGGTGAAGGTCGCGACGGTGTTGCCCGCCGACCACACGACCGACGACGCGGCCACGCCGGTCGGCTGCCCGGTCGCCTGTACGGTGCGTGTGGCGGTCACGTTTGTCAGATCGAGGCTTGCGGGGTCGATCGGCTCGTTGAACGTGACGGTCCACTGCTGGGCAGGATCGACGCTGAAGAGGCTGGCGGCCACCTGGGGTGCGATGTTGTCGAAGGTGATGAGGTAGGCGCTGCCGGATTCAGCGCCGTTGTCATCGTCCCAAGAGCTGCCGATGAGTGCGATGTTGCCGTTGAGTGCGACGGAGTTGCCGAACAAGTCACCCTCCGCGCCGTCGGTGGGTTTGACTTTGGCGATCTGCTGGCCCGTGGTGATGTCAAAGAGGTAGGCGCTGCCGGAGGCGGAGCCGTTGTCATCGTCCCAGTTGCTTCCGACGAGGGCGGTGTTGCCGCTGATCGCGACGGAGATGCCGAAAATGTCGTTCGCCGCGCCGTCGGTGGGCTTGAGCTTGGCGAGTTCGAAAGCCGAGCCGGCCGAGAGCAACACGCGCTTCTCCATCGGCTCGATCACGAGGCGGGCGGAGCGGGTGGCGACCTGATTGAGAAGACTGCGAGCACGATTCGGCATGGAAACCCCTTACAACAGAAGCTCAAGAAAAAACCCCAATCCCCGCGGCGGGCGCCCGTACGCAAGCCGAACACCCGTGGGTCGGAAGTATCGACGACGGACCGACCGGCCGTCAAGGAAAAACGGCGGCATGCCGCCCGAACGTAAGGTGGAGCGATTGGACAGAAAAATTGTCGGCGGCGCTGCGCGGGTGGGGACGCAGGCGCGCAGCGCGCGGGTAGATGTGGGGAGGTGCTCTCGAATCGCGGTGGCGTTCGCGGATGTGTGAGGTTTTCTACAATCGGGTCACGGGCGGAGAGGCTTGTCGTGCGGCGAATCGCAGCCTTTGGCGTGGCCGGGAGTTAGAGAGGGAAAGGGGCGGATGCGATAGGGGTAAACATGTGTGCGCGAGTTGGCGGAAAGCGATCGCGAGGGTGCGGAACGTGAGCGCGAGTGTGCAGAGGATGAGTGCAAGCTGGAGAAGGGGGGCGGAGGATTTGTGCGAGGTGCGTTGGGTTGATAGGCGACGATGTTGGCGGGCCATGGAAGAGGTGCCCCGGAGGCCGGGGATGGTTGAGAATCGGGTGAAGCATGACGTCGCGGAGTGCGAGATCACTCGGCGGCAGGCGCGGCCTTTTCGGCGGCGGCGGCTGCTGCGGCCTTCTCGGCGGCGCGTTGCTTGGAGTACTCGGCGATCGCGGACTTGCTCTCGGCATCGGGGCTGACCCAGACCTTGATGGTCGTGCGCAGATCGGACGCGAAAGCAATGTCGACGTTGTACTTCTCAATCCGATCGAGCTTGCCAGGGAGATAGACATCTTCCGGGGCGACTGCGAAGCCTTGAGCTTCGAGGGCACGTGAGATGTCGGTGGCGCTGACAGAGCCGAAGAGATGGCCTTGCTCGTTGGCACGGCGTTCAAGCGCGATCTCGATGCCTTCGAGCTTGGCGATGACTTGCTCTTGCTTGGCGCGGAGCTCGCGTTCGAGGCGTTCGACTTCCTTGCGACGTTCTTCGACCTTCTTCAGGTTCGAAGGCGTCGGTTCGACCGCGAGGCCTTTGGGCACGAGATAGTTGCGAGCATAGCCGGCGGAGACTTCGACGACATCGCCGACTTTACCGACGTGCTTGATTGAATCGTTGAGCAGGAGCTTGCGGGTCTTGCCTTTCATGGTGTCACCTTCTGTTTGTTTCTTGCGTACCTAAATGTTGCTTGAAAATGCCTTGGACGGATGCGTTGGACTGATGCGTTGGACTAATGCGTGTTGTATGAAGCGGAACAATCCATTGATCAACAATCTTATCGATCTTGGTGTCGATTAGAACGGGATGTCTTCGTCTTTGAAGCTTTGTTCGTTGCCGTAAGGAGGTTCTTCGGCGGGTTGATTCTGGCGAGGCGCCGAAGAGCGAGATCCGCCACCACCACTGTTGCCACCACTGTTGCCACCGTAACCGCCGGGACGAGAGTAGCCGCGTCCGCCGCCTTCCTCGTCTCCGCCATTCTGTGCGCCGCCATGCGGGGCGCCGCCTTCATCGCGTCCGCCGAGGAACTGGAAATTGTCGACGACGACAGTGAGCTTCGATCGCTTCTGCCCGGTCTGTTTGTCGTCCCATTGGTCGAGTTTAAGCCTGCCTTCGATGAAGACCTGCTTTCCCTTCCGCATGTACTGATTGAAGATTTCGGCGCCTTTGGCCCAGACGGTGCAATCGATGAACGTGGATTCTTCGCGTTCTTCACCGCTGGCGGTTCGGTACTTACGGCCTGTGGCAAGGCCGAAGTCGCAGACCGCCTGATTCGCTGGCGTGTAGCGGAGTTGTGGGTCGCGGGTCAGGCGACCGATGAGCATGACTTTATTGAGGTCGGCCATCGGTGATCTCCGGTGCGTATCAGAACGATCCTGGGTTGGTTGCGATCTTCTATAGTTCGATGTCGACAGGGGAATGAAGGATCAGAAGTTGATCTGCATCCGCCGTCGCTCGGGGAAACAATGTCGCTTTGGATCACTACAACTCAGTCACAGCGAATAGATGGATCAGTAGAGTTGTGGGATTGGTCCGTAGTCTTCGCGTTTAACTTCCTTGACGGGTTGCTGGGGCTCTTGGGCTTTCATTTCATCGAGGTTGAGGTGTCCGGCATCGGTGATGAGGACGCGGAGGATGGTTTCGCTGAGGTTGACATCGCGTGTGATGCGATCGACCGCCGCTCCGGGGGCCTTGAAGAAAGCGAGCACATAGAGGCCGCGCTTGTTCTTCTTGATTTCGTAGGCGAGTTTGCGCTCGTCCCACTTGCGGAGGAGTAGCGTTTCCCCGCCGTGCTTTTTGATAAGGTCTTCGACGAGTTTGAGAGTGCCTTCGACGTCGACTGTGGAGGCGGTGCCGAAGAGAAAGAGTCCTTCGTAGGTTCCGATGCGAGTGCTCATGATGATTCTAAATACCCTTCTTGGAATACCCCGATAGCCACCCGGCCCGGGGGATGCCCATTTCACGCGAAACGGGCGAAGTTAATCGAACGAACAGTCATTTGCCAGCCTCATTCGTGGTTTTCCCGGCTCATCGCCGGACGATTCTGAGGGCTAGGAGACGCCTTTCCCATCGCCGGTGTCGTTGGGGAGGCGTTTTCTGGCTGGCGACAGTGCTGGTGATGTGGACTTAGATGGGTCGGATTCGGACGCTTCCTCGACATTGAAGAGATTCATCGCCCGATTCAGGCCGTCATCAGCCCAGGTCACACAACAACCCGCCGCCCGTGCGATGGATGCCTCTGCGAGCGGTTTCTCGTCGGGATTGAACCGACCGAGCACCCAATCGCGTCCGGCGATCGGCGGCGGCGGGGCACCGACACCGATCCGGAGCCGTGGATACTTGGGACTGCCAAGCATTTGCTGGATGCTCTTAAGTCCATTGTGTCCGCCGTCCGAACCTTCACCGCGGAGTCTGATCTTACCCACCGGCAGGGCCATCTCGTCCACCACAACCAACACCTCGGCAGGCGAGAGCTTGAAGTAGTGCATCGCCGCCGACACCGATCGACCCGAGACGTTCATGTAGGTCATTGGCTTGAGCAGAACGATTTTTTCCATCCCTGCGCCGGAATGCAGATTTAGCATGCCGTCGAAGACCAGCCCATCGAACGCCGACTTCGCTGCACGATCGAAACCGCCGCTGTTCACCCAGCCGAGCCGGGTTGCCAAGGCGTCGATCGCATCGAATCCGACGTTGTGTCGTGTGCCAGCATACTCCTTTCCGGGATTGCCCAAGCCTACGATGAGTTTCATAGTTCCCACCGATGCCTGAATCCACTGCATCCCATCGACAGATCAAACTAATCACAATTTGCCTGACGTCAGGCCAATGATTCTCACTTCTTAGTTTCTGCTTCGTCAGCCGTCTTTTCCTTCTTGATGACTTCGGGTTCCGGTGTGGCTGCATCGGAGGTGCTGGCCTCTTCAAGAATCGCATGGAGCACCGCGACGACTGAATCGGCATCGGTGAGCACTTTCACGCCGGCTGGGATGGTGAGTTCGGAGACGTGCAGGGCGTCGTCGAGCTTCATGCCGCTGACGTCGTGGTGAATCGCGTCGGGGATCTCGGTGACGAGAGCTTCGATCTCGACTTCGTTGAGGGTTTGCTGCAGCTTGCCCCCATCCTTTTCACCTATTGGCGTTCCGGTGAGTTCGATGCCGATGGTCACGGTGACGCGTTCGTTCAGATCGACCCGCGCGAAGTCGGCATGGATGATGTTGGTGCCGAGGTGATCGAATTGCACGTCACGCAATAGTACGGTTTCGGCCTTGGAGCCGATGCCGAGTTCAAAGAGGTGCGCACCTTGATCGAGAGAATCGAAGAAGGCCTTGGTGGGGACAGTGATCGCGAGCGGGGCCTCGCCGTGCCCGTAGACGATGGCGGGGAGCTTCCCGGCATTGCGGAGTCGACGGGTGGTGCGGGTGCCGAGCTTTTCGCGAGTTTCTGCGGACAGTTTGATTGCGCTTGCCATGGTGTTTCCTCTCTAAGAGTTCTTGTTGCCTTCAGAAGTTCGGTTGGTTGAATCTTGAATAGATGCCGATTGCCTCGGGCGTTTGCTTTTGGGTTAGAAGATAAAGTTCATCGCCGGGCCGAGTCGTCGCCTTTGTCGCTGAACAGAGCGCTGATGCTCTTGTTGTGATGTATGCGGTGAATGGCTTCGCCGACCAGTTCGGCGACGCTCAACGTGGTCAGACGGTCTGCGATCGCCTCAGCACGATCATAGAGCGGGATGGTGTCCGTAACGGCGATCCTGGTAAACGGGCACTTGGCGAGGCGTTCCATCGCCGGGCCTGCAAAGACCGCGTGGGTGGCGGTGAGGTAGATGTCCTTGGCACCATGATCCTGAAGGATCTCGACGGCTTTGGTGATCGTTCCGCCGGTGGTGATCATGTCGTCGGTCATCAGGACCGTTTTCCCGCGGACGTCGCCGATGATGTGGGCAGCGTCGGTTTCGGTACCGCTGCGACGACGCTTGTCGATAATGCAAAGCTCACCGCCGAGTTGCTGAGCATAAACCTGGGCCCGCTTCACGTTACCCACGTCGGGGGAAACGAAAACAAAATTGTCGACGGCCAGCGACTTGAACCATCTCGTGAAGATCGGGCCCGCGTTCAAGTGATCGACGGGAATGTCAAAGAAACCCTGAACCTGAGCGGCGTGCAGATCGACGCTGACCACGCGATCGGCTCCGGCGCGTTCCAGCAGATTTGCGACCAGCTTGGCTGTGATCGGAACGCGGCCGGAATCCTTGCGATCTTGCCGGGCGTACCCGAAATAGGGCATGACGGCGGTGATTCGACCGGCACTCGCCCGCTTGAGGCAATCGATCCAGATCATCAACTCCATCAGATGCTGGTTGACGGGATGACAGGTCGGCTGAATGACAAAACAATCACGACCGCGTACGTCCTCGTCGACACGAACCATCACTTCGCCGTCGGGGAACAATTCAGTCGCGCCGCGACCCAGCGGGATCTGGAGATAGTCGCAAATCCGCTTGGAAAGAGACGGATTCGCACGACCAGCGAAGATCTTAAGGTTGTCTGCGTCTGTCAGCGCCATGGAAGCCGTGCCATTCAAACCGTGCCCTGAGTTTCGTTCGCCCGCAATCGTGATGCGATCGACCGAGTTGATCTGTGTCTATCAATCCCTCGATCGACCGGGTGCACTACCCCGCAAGGATTCGAACCTTGACTAAAAGAACCAAAATCTTCTGTGCTACCGTTACACCACGGGGTAACAGGTCGAGGAGAGAGGACCGACAGGCTGGAGGGTTCAGCAACAAAACCGTCATGACAGAATCAAGACGGCTGCCGCTTCAATCACCAGATCCGAACGGTTCGGGCAGGCGAGAAACTTCAGGTCATCTACCCTTCGTCGGGCATTCCCGCGACCGTGCTGACCATTCGCTCTCTTGCAAGAGCGGAATAACCAGCGAGGATCGACAAGGATTGCCCTCTGACCTCTCGACGACGCCCGGCATCCTACGCGGAGAAACCGAGTTGTCAATTCGCAGTGGGCGATGACTTGCCAAACGCGTGTCCGTGGTGTTTAATGCATGGCTCGATTGGATCAGACGGATTCTGTCGATTTGGAACGAAATCAGGAGTCGGATATGTCTCTGGATAGCAGCCTTAAGAGTGGAGCCGGCCTCGGCCGTCATCGTAACGTGCTGACCCGTGCCGAGCGCATCGAGAAGCTCGCCACCACGGGCTATTACAAGGATGGCGTGAGCGTTTACAACCTTCCGAAGGTCGGCCATCGAAAGATCGTGATGGCCAAGGCGGCGAAGAAGGATGATGCCGCCGCTGCCGACCCGAAGGCCGCAGGCGCCAAGCCCGCCGCAGGTGCCAAGGCCGCAGCACCCGCCGCCGGTGCCAAGGCTGCCGCGCCAGCCGCCAAGGCCGCACCGGCCAAGAAGTGATCTCCCCTTGTGCCCGACCGTTCGCCTGGTCGAAGACCATCCGGGTCATCTTGCTTGCGCTCTGCTTTGGCTCGGTTTGCTTCGATGGTGCTTGGTCTCGCCCAACCCATTCCTCGCGCGTCGCAGACTCCGACTGACCTCCGGCGAAAGTTCTCATGACGCGCATCCCGCTTTGGTCGCGCACAGCACCCGGAACGTTGGCGGGCGATGCTGGTCATCAGCCTGTACTCGATCTTCATCTGTTGGATGAAGGGTCGGACAGGATGTGTGCAGACAGCAAGGCGAAGACACCGATCGCCCGGTCGCGCGGTGCGGTGGTCATCCTCCCGGGCGGGGGATATCAGAATCTCGCCCCACACGAGGCCGATCCGATTGCAGCCTGGATCAACTCGATCGGACTGCATGCGGCTGTTTGCTGGTATCGGCATGCGGGCACGGGCCATCAGCATCCCGTGCCGATACTCGACGCACGGCGCGCGATTCAAACGTTGCGACATCATGCGACTGATTGGAACATCGATCCGAACCGCATCGCGATCCTCGGCTTCAGCGCCGGCGGTCATCTGGCCGCTTCTACATCGACCGAACCCGAACCTGTCTCGTCCATCGTCGGCCAAGCGATCGCATCCTCTTTGCCAGATGCGATTGATCAATCCAGTGCCCGCGCAGATCTTGCGATCCTGCTCTACCCGGTGATCACCTGGGAAGATCCGCACGCACACGCCGGATCGCGAAAGAATCTGCTCGGTCCACATCCCGATGAATCTCTGTTGCGATCAACGAGTGCCGAACATCGCGTGACCAGCGATACTCCTGCGACCTTCATTTATCATCCAGTCGGGGATGCGACTGTTCCGATCGAGAACGCGATGCTCTATGTCAGTGCGTTGCGACGCGCGGGCGTCTCGTTCGAATTGCACGCCATCGCAGCGGGGCGACATGGGATGGGGATGGCAGCGAGTGATCCATCGCACGGGCAATGGCCGACACTGTGTGCTCAGTGGCTGGCTTCCCACGGATGGCGATAACATTCGTTTTGGAAAATTGCGATGTCGGCCTCACGGAGCTGTCGCACAGATCGGTCACTTCGGTCTGTCCGTTCGGCCTGTCCCTTCGGCCTGTCCCTTCGGTCTGCCCCATTGATCTCCCGCACCAATCGAGACCATCGATCAGCGATAGCGCGGGGTGCATGACTGAGGAGCCAATTGCGGTCTGGTACGCCGGATGGACTTGATCCCGATGGACTTGCTCCCGACGTGTAGGCGAGGCCTACGCGTAGACTCGCCTGTCGAGCCCATTTCGATGAACGACGGACAACGTCGCGAAATTCGTCTGCGTGTTCAGGTGGCTGGGATCGCGCCGGGCGGGAGTTCAGGTCCGGCCGGGGGCGTGGGAGGGACCGGTCGCGTCGTGGGCGGCCGCGAGTCGTCCAGAAGATCGGAGACGCTCGGCCGGGTGACGAACTCTCCCCGCATCACGCGATCGACATCGGAGGCGTCGAGCGTTTCATGCTTGAGCAGTGCTTTGGCCAGCGCGTCGAGGCGATCGCGATTGGCTTCGAGAATGCTCCGCGTCTCTGCGTAGAGTAGATCGATCAGCTTCTTAACTTCTTCATCGATCGCGCGGGCGGTCTCGTCGGAATACTCCTTGGCTCCGCCGAGGTCGAACATGCTCGGTCGGCTGTCGTCTTCGCCGTAGAAGACGAAACCGATGCGGTCATTCATGCCCCATTCGCGCACCATGCGGCGAGCCAGTCCGGTCGCCATGCGAATGTCGCCGAACGCGCCGGTGTTGATGTCGCCGGTGAACATTTCCTCAGCGATACGTCCGCCGAAGAGCGTCTTCATGGTCGCGATGCACCACTTGCGCGAATAGTTCTGTCGATCCTTCTCGGGCAGGCTCATCGTGGCCCCGCCGTAGTTGCCACGCGGAATGATGGTGACTTTGTGAATCGGATCGGCGTCGGATTCGAGGAACTGGATCACCGCGTGCCCGGCTTCGTGGTAGGCGGTTGCGATCTTTTCCTTCTCATCGATGACGCGGCTCCTTCGGGCGCGTCCGAAGCGAACCTTGTCGCGGGCTTCTTCCAAATCGCTGTGCTCGATGAATTCCTTATCCTGCAGCGTCGCACCCAATGCGGATTCGTTGATGATGGCGGCTAAATCGGCACCGCTAAACCCGGGCGTTGCCCGCGCGAGTCGCGCGAGATCGACGTTCGGTCCGAGTTTGACCTTCCGCGCGTGGACCTTCAGGATTTCGAGGCGGCCCTTCACGTCGGGGAGCGAGACCTGAACGGTTCGATCGAATCGCCCCGGCCGTGTCAGGGCAGGATCGAGTACGTCGAGCCGGTTGGTTGCGGCGCAAACGATCACCTGATCGTTTGTGTCGAATCCGTCCATCTCAACGAGGATCGCGTTGAGGGTTTGTTCACGCTCATCGTGCCCGCCCGAGTTGAAACCCGCGCCGCGTCGACGACCTACAGCGTCAATCTCGTCGAGGAAGATGATGCACGGGCTGTTGTCCTTGGCACTCTTGAACAGATCGCGGACACGCGACGCGCCGACACCGACAAACATTTCCACAAAGTCGGACCCGCTGATCGAATAGAACGGCACATCGGCTTCGCCCGCGATGGCCTTGGCCAGAAGCGTCTTGCCGGTCCCCGGTTCGCCCATCAGAAGCACGCCGCGCGGGATGCGTCCGCCGAGGCGTTGGAACTTCTTGGGGTTCTTCAGAAACTCGACGATTTCACGCACTTCGTCCTTGGCCTCATCAACGCCTGCGACATCTTCAAACGTGACGTTGGTGTGTTCCTTGCTCGTGATCTTGTGCCGAGATCGGCCGAAGTTACCGAGCATTCCACCGCCCGCACCTGCATTGCGTAGCTGACGACTCAAGATAAACCAGACCGCAAGAATGATGATCACCCACGGGATGAGCGGGATCAGCAAATTAAGCCAGAGGTTGTTGTTGTTCACGAATACGGTTCGAGTGCTTTTGGCGTATTCGATTGTCGTGAGCGACTTGGCGAATTCCATCCCGAAAAGTGGGGGGATGGCGGCCTCGAATTCGCGCACCTCGCGGCCGTCGACTTGAACCGGCTTGTCGAATTTTCCCCGGATGTAGGTATCGCCGATCGCCTGTTCGATGACGTTACCACGCTGAAACTCACTGTTCCAAAGAGAGAATTCAACCGGCTTGTGCGTTCCGCTGCCCCTGAAGCTGAGCATCAGAAAAATCGTGATCATCAGCGCGACAAGCATCACCCAGCCCATCGCCGGCCGACCAAACTTGGCCGGACCGTTTGGAGATTGTCCTTGTGGATTGCCTCTGCCGTCGTTGCCCCGCGAACCATCGCTCCCACGCTGTCCATCGTTCGATCCGCGCGGCGAATCCCCCGATCCTCGCGAATTGTTTTGGTTCTGACGTTCTGGGCGGTTGCTTTCGCTCATGAATCTCCCGATCGATCGGTTGCACCAGTCAAGTCCGTTGACCTTCGTTCTGACTCACCGCAAGTGTAGGACAGAACTCTCTGCGAATCGAGCCATCGGACGTGTCAACGATATTGAAATCATCGACCTATTTGTATCCCGACGTTGGAGAATCGACCCAGCCCATGCCGGCATCAGATCTGATAATCGGCGGCAAACACGCGTATCCGTCGGGGCCGGGCTGTCCAGGTCTGACCGACGCTTGGGGCAAGACGCTGAAACTCCTCCTGCGATATCTGGACATGCACCAAGCGCCCGTCGGCGGCGGACAATTCGATGCGAACCAACGCCGAAGCAGAATAGATCTTGCGAATTTCCCCAGTTACTCCCATCGACTCGAGTTGGTCGCCGCTTCCCGTGGCATCGATTGAACGGGTCGACTGACTTGGCTTCAATAGTTCAAACTCGTGTGGTCGCACGTAGCTGATCGACTCCTGCCTTGCCGAATTGCCCGGGACTCTTCCATGAAAGCGATTCGACTGTCCCAGAAAGTCCATGACGAACGCACTTGCGGGCGAATGAAAGACCTCCTCGGGAGTACCGATCTGCTCGATCTTCCCGCGATTCATCACCACCACCCGATCGGCGACCTCGAGCGCTTCATCCTGATCGTGGGTCACAAAGACACTCGTCAATTGAATCTCTTCATGCAATCGGCGCAGCCAATCGCGCAGCTCTGCCCGAACCTTCGCATCCAGCGCACCGAACGGCTCGTCGAGCAATAGAACGCGCGGCCTGACCGCAAGCGCCCGCGCAAGGGCCACACGCTGTCTCTGTCCCCCCGACAATTCATGCGGATACCGACCGGCCAGCCCGTCGAGATGAACAAGCCGGAGCAATTCGCCCACGCGATCGTGTATCTCTGCGCGCCTGGGCCTTTCATGTCGAGGCTTCACGCGAAGTCCGAATGCAACGTTCTCCAGCACGGTCATGTGCCTGAACAGCGCATAATGCTGAAACACGAATCCGACTCCGCGTTTGCGAACATGACGATCCCGCACGCTTTCTCCGTCGAAGCGAACGTCTCCTTCGTCGGGCAGCTCCAGCCCCGCAATGACGCGCAGCAGGGTGGTCTTTCCCGACCCCGAAGGCCCGAGCAGTGCAAGCAGTTCGCCTGATCGAACATGCAGCGACACGTCATCGAGTGCCACAAATTGACCGAACCGTTTGGTGATGTTGAGTGCTTCGATGCTCATGTTGTGGGAGTAGAGGGTGACGTGGATCGAGGCGATCTGTCGCCTCGGACGGGTAACAAACCGGTCTCGATTATCGCGTCACGTGCGGCTAGCCGAGCATCGCGCGATAGTTTCCATTCGACAGCGATCTTCAAGAACAACGTGAATAGCGCCAGCAGAGCGAGCAACGACGCACAAGCAAAAGCCGCGGCCAACTGATAGTCGTTGTAAAGCACCTCGACGTGCAGCGGCAGGGTGTTCGTGAGCCCGCGAATATGTCCGCTTACGATCGAGACGGCTCCGAATTCGCCCATCGCCCGTGCATTGCACAGAATCATTCCATACAAGAGACCCCAGCGAATGTTCGGCAGCGTGATGCGAAAGAACATCTGCCAGCCGCTCGCTCCCAGCGTCAGTGCGCTCTCCTCCTGGTCGCTTCCCTGACTCTCCAGAAGCGGAATCAATTCTCGCGCGACAAACGGGAACGTGATAAAGAGCGTCGCCAGCACGATGCCAGGCGTACTAAAGATCACCTGTACACCCCAATCCGAAAGCGTCGACCCGAACCATCCTCGCAATCCGAAGACCAAAACGAGCATCAAGCCCGCAATCACCGGAGAAATCGCGAACGGCAAATCGATCAGCGTGATCAATAGGCTGCGACCTCTAAATCGGAATCGCGCGATCGCCCACGCAGCGACCAAGCCAAACAGCGTGTTGGCCGGCACGACGATCGCAGCGGTGATGAGCGTGAGCCGGATTGCTGACCGTGCGTCGGGATCTGTCAAGGCAGAGAGAAATACCCGGAGGCCTTCAGATAACGCATACACACCTACCACCACGAGCGGCAATACCAGAAAGAGGATCGCGAATCCGATCGCCAGGAACGATAAGGTCCATCGCACCCACACAGGATCACGATCAACACGCGATCGCTGTTGTGCGTGTTGCCCTGAGACGCCCGTTGTGTGTGTGATGATGCCGGCCATGGTGTTTCGAAATCTTGCACGTCTCAGGTTGAGCTGCGGTGACGCGTCCAGGCTTGAAGAAGGTTGATGAGAAGCAACAATGCGAATGACGCGACAAGCATCACCAGTCCAATCGCCGCCGCGCCGTGGTAGTCGTATTGTTCAAGCTTGATCAGGATCATGAGCGGGGCGATCTCGGTCTTCATGGGGAGATTGCCCGCGATGAAGTAGACCGATCCGAATTCACCAAGGCCCCGCGCAAAGGCCAGCGCGAAGCCAGTCAGAAGAGGCGGAACGAGAATCGGAAGGATGACACGACGAAACGTCTGCCCGCGCGTCGCACCGAGAATCGCGGCCGCTTCTTCGCTCTCTGATTCAAGCTGCTCGATCGCAGGCTGCATCGTCCTGACCACGAACGGCAGTCCGATCATGGTCAGCGCGATCACAATACCCGGCCAGGCAAACGCAACTTTAAGCCCAAGCCCTTCAAGCCAGCCGCCCAACCATCCCGAACTTGCATACAGACCCACGAGTGCGATCCCGGAAACGGCGGTCGGTAGCGCGAATGGAAGGTCGACGATCGCATCGAGCAGACGCTTGCCCGGAAACTGATAACGCACGAGCACCCATGCGAGAATGAACCCAAAGACACTATTGACGAGCCCCGCCACCAGCGCCGCCGACAAACTCACCCGATACGACGCCATCACCCGCGGATCCGCGATCGCCTTCTGCCAAAAATCCTCAAATGTCATCCCCAAAGCCTTCACCACCAACGCAGAAAGTGGAATCAACACGACCAGGCCCAGATACATCAGCGTCAGGCCAAGACTGATGCCAAATCCAGGCAGGACAGAATGTTGACGATTGATGACACGCACGCAACGCTCCCGTAAACCGATCCGAATCATACGGCAGGCCTCCCTCTTAGGCAAGAACCCCTATGGGGAACTAGATGTTATGTTGCGTCTGTCTTTCCCGCCGGACGTGTGTAGCATCCGGGGCGTGTCAGGCTGGATCCAGATTGGCGAATCGCACGACCCCGTCGAACGGCATGTCGATCTGCTGATTGACTCCTGTTCGTGGACATCCAATCCGCGGCGGTTACCCTCCATCACGGGCAATGATTCGGCCGTTCCGTGCAGCGCTCCGAGCAGTCCCCTGCACGCATCGAACAACTCGCTCAACACGACGAACGATCCCCTCGAACTGCTCCACCTCTCCGATTTTCATTTCAGGCCCGGATGGTCCAGTGCCTACGACCGGCAGCTCGCCCGGTTTGCCAGCACGAGGCCGTCCCTGATCTTGGTCACCGGCGATTTCATCGACAACAAGTTTGATCCGCGCCCGGCGCTACCGGTCCTGCGGCGATATGTCGAGCATCTTCGCATGATCGCGCCCGTTGTCGCGTGCCTTGGCAATCACGACGGCGATCTACTCGCACCGCACCTCATCGACTACGGCGCGCGCGTGCTGCTCAACGAAGTTCATCGATGCAAGTTCCACGGCGTGCCGTTCGAGATCATCGGCGCGGCCGGCGTTGCGAGACGCGATCTGGATCTCCACGCGCTCAAGACACAACTTCTTCAAAACGAGCGCCAAGGCGAGCAGGGCGTTCGCATCGGCCTCTCGCATTATCCGGATGCCATCCATGCTCTGGCAACACTCAAGCCCCACGTTGTCCTCGCAGGCCATACGCACGGCGGACAAGTCTGCTTGCCCGGCGGACGCCCAATCATCACCCACGATTCGCTGCCCAAGCAATACACCACAGGCCTGACAACCCCCGATGGCGTGACGCTCACCATCAGCCGCGGACTCGGCATGTCGACCTATCCCATCAGGCTCTTCTGCCCGAGCGAATACACGCGACTTTCGATCCGTATTCACGCTGGTGCGAGCTTCTGACTCAGCCACGCGCGGGCAACCGACCAGTCACGCTTCACCGTGCGCGGGCTTGCCTCCATCGCGGCGGCGGTCTCTTCCACGCTCAAGCCGCTGAAGTAGCGCAGCATCACGACCTCCGCCAAACGCGGATCAAACGAACGAAGCTCCGTCAACGCTTCATCCAAGGCGATCATCGCCGTCGGGTCAGACTCTTCACCGACATCGACAAAGTCCAGCTCGATCCGGTCCCGGTCCCCGCCGCGCTTCAAACTGTTCACACGACGGGCACGCTCGACCAGAATCCGCCGCATCGCCTCCGCAGCGGCAGCGAAAAAGTGCCTCGGGTTGTCCCACTTCACATCCGGGTCGTTCTGCAACCTCAGATAGACCTCATGCACCAGCGCCGTCGTCTGTAGCGTGTGGCCCGCCGGTTCGCGATTCATGCGGGCGTGGGCGAGGTCACGCAACTGCCTGTAAACATGAGGGAATAGCGCGTCTGTATCCCCACCTGAAGCGGGGCTTCCTGAAAAACCGGAATGTTCTGGCCCCGGCACGCGGCCAGTTTCGCACAAATAGGCGGACCGGGCCAAGTCCAAATGCTGAATTCGCCATGCTTGGCGGGCATTGGGCTGTGAGTCTGGGCAAATTCGGGAATCTCACCGATCTTGGAGGCATGTCATGTCGGTCACACACGCGAGCCCTATCCGCAACCGTTCGATTCTTCTGACCACCGCCGTCATCGGCGTCATCGGCCATCTCGCAGCCGCGCAAACCACCTACACCGGTCCGAACAACGGCGATTGGGCAACAGGCGCGAACTGGTCCGCAGGTGTCCCCATTAGCAGCACGAGTGCGACGATCAACAACAACGCCAGCGCCGTAAACGTCAATCTCGCAGCGAGCACGACAGGCAACGTCGCCAGCCTCACCATCGACGCCGGCGATTCGCTGACGATCAACAACGCCGCCACGCTTAACGTCGGCGGAAACCTGATCGCGAATGGCACTCTGCGGTTCAACACGAATCCCAACGAGGCGTTCCTGAACTTCAGCAACCCGACCGCAACCATCAGCGGGCTGATCGACTTCAACTTCCAGACCGGTTCGCCCAACGCTGGCGTGATCCAAGGGCCGGCGTCGGGCACACTCACCAACAACGGAACGATCCGCGGGCTGGGCACACTGCGAAACATCCGCTTCACCAATGCTGTCGGCGGGATCATCGACGGCAACGACTCGCGCGGGCAGATCTACATCGACCCGAACAACACCGGCGCGGGCCTGTTCGTCAACCTCGGAACCATGCGCGCCACCAGCGGCGGCACGCTCACCTTCACCGGCGACTTCGGCGGGGACGTCAACAGCACGGGCGGAACGATCCAGGCCAACGGTGCGGGATCGATCGTCCGCTTCGTCAACAGCGCGACCGTCACTGGCGGCAACTACTCCACCACCGGCGGCGGCGAGATTCAGGTGCAGGCCAACCAGACGGCGTTCGCCAGCCCGCAGTCGCTCAGCGGCACGTGGCGGGTGGGTAACGCCGCGACGCTCAACCTCGGCGGCAACATGGCCAACAACGGCTCGATCCGCCTGACGACCGCGGGCAACGCAGCAACCCTGACCGCGATCGGCCCGCTCACGCTCAGCGGCACCGGATCGCTCGTCGGCGAGTGGTCGGGCGCGGGCGCAGGCCCGCTCATCAGCACCGCCGGCACGAACGTGCTGACGATCGGCGCGAACCAGACGCAGTCCGGCGTGCTTTACTACAACAACGTGCGAGTGACCAACAACGGCCTGATCGACGCCAACGTCGCAAGCGCCGCGACGACCGGCTCGGGCATCATCATCGACCCCAACAACCAGGCGGCCGGCCTGTTCGTCAACAACGGCACGATGCGTTCAAGCGCAGGCGGGCGGCTGAGCATCGCGGGCGATGCCGGCGGCGACACGATTAACAATGGCACCATCAGCGCCATCGGCGCCGGCTCGATCACCGAACTCTACAACAGTGCGACCGTGACCGGCGGAACCTGGAGCAACTCGGGCGGCGGCGTCCTCCGCGTTCGGCCGGGCAACACCGGGTTCCTCAACGGGCCGATCACGATCGCAAGCGGCTCGACGTTCACCGTTCCCGCCACCTCCGCTTCCAGCAACACGACGCTCAACGTCAACGGCACGGTGACCGGTGGAACGATTCAGCTCGACGCCGCCGGTGCGGTGCCGCTGCTGACCACCAACGGCGCCACCACGCTCGCCAGCGGCACGCTGCTTCGCGGAACGTACGTGAACGTCACCGGCACGAGCCCCGGCCCGCAGATCAACTCGGCGGCCCACACGCTCACGGTCGCCGCCGGCGCGACCATCGACGGCGTGGTCTACTTCAACAACAACCGCGTCATCAACAACGGCACGATCACCGCCAACAACGCCGCGGGCATGTACGTCGATCCGAACAATCAGGCCGCGAGCCTGTTCGTCAACAACAACATCATGGAAGCCACGGGCGGCGGCCTGATGCAGATCGTCGGCGACGCCGGTGGCGACCTGCTGAACAACGGAACGATCAGCGCCACCGGGACGAACTCCGTCGTCGAACTGATGAACGGCATCACCGTCACCGGCGGAACCATCTCCACCAGCGGCGGGGGCGTCGTCCGCGTCAGGCCGGGCTCGACTGCGAACCTCGTCGGGCCGGCAACGGTCAGCGCCGGCTCGCAGTTCACCGTGCTGGCGACCAACACCTCCAGCACCACGACGCTCTTCACCTCGGGCAACTTCACGCTCAACGGAACGCTCGACCTCAACGCAGCGGGTGCGGCCGCGGTGCTCAACGTCGCGGGCGCCACCACGCTCGGCTCGGGCACGCTCCGCGGGCTCTATACGAACGTCAGCAATAGCCCGGGCCCGCGCATCGATACGGGCGGCAACACGCTCACCGTCTCCAGCGCATCCACCGTGCAGGGCGTTGTCAACTTCAACAACGCCCGCGTGATCAACAACGGCACCATCGACGCCAACAGCGTCAACGGCATGTACATCGACCCGAACAACACATCTCCCGGCCTGTTCGTCAACAACGCCACGATGCGATCCAGCGCGGGCGGACTGATGCAACTCACCGGCGACTTCGGCGGCGACTTCGTCAGCGGCCCGTCGGGCGTCTACTCGTCGACCGGTGCGGGCTCGATCACCGAACTGGTCAACAACGTCGCCGTCACCGGCGGTACGTGGACGAACACCTCGGGCGGCGTCATCCGGGTTCGCCCCGGGCTCAACGCGACGCTCGTCAACCCGACGATCAGCTCCGGCTCGACCTTCGTCGTCGAGACCACCGCAGCCTCTGGCCAGACGACTCTGAACCTCAATACCTCCCTGAGCGGCCCCGGAACGCTGGAGCTGCGCTCGAACAACCCGGGCGGCAACACGCCGGTACTGAACATCGCCAGCAACGTCACGCTCAACAGCGGCTCGACGGTTTTGGGCGGCTTCAACACCACGGGCAACGGTGCCCGCATCGACACCAACGCCAACACGCTCACCATCGCCAGCGGCGCGACGGTCCGCGGCGTCGTCTACTTCAACAACGCCCGCGTCATCAACAACGGCACGATCCTGTCCGACAATGGAACGCTTCCCAATACCGTCGGCAGCTTCGGGATGTACATCGACCCCAACAACAGCGGTGGCGTGCTTTTTGTCAACAACGGTACGATCCGTGCTACCAACGGCGGATCTATCGGCTTCACCGGCGACTTCGGCGGCGCGTTCGGTGGTACCGGCCCGATCATCGTCGACGCCAACTCCGTCGTCGGCTCATGGAACAGCGCCTCTGGCGACATGGGCCCGGTCAGCGGCGCAGGCACCTACCGTGCCAGCAACAGCGCCAACCTCGGCCACACCCACTTCCGCGTCGGCACGCTCGAAGCGATCAACAACGCCACCGCACGCGTGACCCCCGGCGCGACGCCCGGACTCGCCGCCGGCACAAGCAAGGTGAACACGATCACCATCAACACCAGCGGCCGAGTCGATATCTCCAACAACGGCCTGATCATCGACTACACCGGTGCTTCTCCAGCGACGTCGTTGCGAGGACTGCTCGGGGCAGGTCGATCAACCGGAACGTGGAGCGGGGTCAATGGCATCGGCAGCAGCCTGGCTAACAACAACGGCCGCGCCATCGGGTCCGCCGAGGCAAGTGAAATCGGGTCGCCCGCTACCTTCCTGGGTCTTTCGATCGATGCGACCAGCTTCCTCATGCGATTCACCTTCGAGGGCGACACCGATCTCAACGGCTCGGTCAACTTCGCCGATCTGGTCAATCTTGCCCGCAACTACGGCATCACCGGCACAGCGACCTGGCCCAGGGGCGACTTTGACTACAACAACAATGTCGAATTCGCTGACCTCGTCGCATTGGCTCGCAACTATGGACTCTCCCTCAGCGCGGAGCAGACATCGACATTAGGGCAGATCGCAGGCAGCGACTTCCTCGCCGACTGGAATCTCGCCGTCGCAGCCGCCGTCCCTGAACCCGCAACCCTCGGCCTCCTCGTTGGCGCATCCGGAGTGATGCTGCGTCGTCGCCGTTGAGTCGAATCCGTTCCCATCGATCGACGGGGCCCTGATCGGGCCTCGTCGATCTTGCAAAAAGTTTCACCTTTCGGCCGAAAGCCGCATAGGAGCAGCGTCCGATCCGTCACAATCCAACCCATCAAGTCTCGTTCACGTCGTCCTCTAACTCTTGCAGGGAGAAACATGTCCAAGCCCATCCACACTCGTCGTGTCTCATTGTCTGCCGTCGCTGTTGCCGCCGCGACCGTGAGTGGGATCATGCACTCGCAAGAGGTGCTGGGTCAGTCGGTCTATACGGGAGCGAACAATGGTAACTGGACCGCTGTTGGCAACTGGTCGCTCGGCGTTCCGTCAAGCACCACCGACGCGCGTGTCAACAACAACGCCAGCAATGTGACCGTCCTCGTCGACGCCGCGAGCAACGTTCGGGCGCTGACGATCGATGCCGGCGATGCGGTGTCGATCAACAACGCCCAACGCCTCGGCCTGTTTGGCAATCTGACCAACAACGGAACGCTCACCGTCGGCAGCACCGGTGGCAACACCTACCTGATGCCCTCGGGCAATGTCACGCTCTCTGGCACTGGAACGGTTCGCCTTACCAACAGTACTGCGTGGTTCTATGACATCTCGAATGTGAACGGCGTCGCCGATCACCTTACGAACGCGGCGGGCCATAGCATCCGAGGACGCGGAATCATCGGCTTCTCAACGACCACACGCATCACCAATCAAGGCCTGATCGAAGCAGATGTCGCCGCATCGTCCCTCACCGTCACACCCAACGCTGACGGCCTCACCAACACCGGCACGCTCCGAGCCATCAACGGCGCCGACCTGACCCTCGCCGGAGCGAGTACCACCTACACCAACACGGGCGGAACACTCGACGCACAGTCCGGCTCGACGATCACGTATGTGGGCAACACCTTCGTCGGCGGACAACTCATCGGTGCGGGAACGCACCAGGCCGGCACAGCCATCCCGACCTTCGACGCGGTCGCGGTCAGCGCGCTTCTCGAAGTGCCCAACGCCCGGCAGGCGACGCTCCGCAATACCATCACCAACAACAACGTCATCCGCGTCAACTCGACCGGTGCCAACACCTACCTCGGCACCAGCGGAACTGTCACCTTCGCAGGGACTGGCGTGGTCGAGATGATTGGCGCAGCCTCCTGGCTCTACGATCAAGCCAACGCCAATAGCGCCAACGACCATCTCATCAACTCCGCAGGCCATACCATTCGCGGGTTTGGCAACATCGGGTTCGCGAGCACCACGCAGATCACCAACAATGGACTGATCGAAACCGACACCGCCGGCAACACGCTCACGGTCACGCCCAATTCAAGCGGCCTGATCAACACCGGCACGCTACGCGCCCGCGGCACCAGCACGCTCGCCCTCGCGGGACCGGGCGTGACTTACGCCAACACCAACGCAGTGATCAACGCTCAGGACGCCGGCTCGGTCGTCACCTACACGGGCAACACCGTCGTCGGCGGACAACTCACCGGCGCGGGCACGCACCGCGTGGGTGCATCCATCCCCACCTTCGACGCGGTCACCGTCAGCGCGCT
This sequence comes from Planctomycetaceae bacterium, assembly GCA_027487775.1. GTDB lineage: Bacteria > Planctomycetota > Phycisphaerae > Tepidisphaerales > Tepidisphaeraceae > JAIYCY01. The sequence goes on along the minus strand of JAIYCY010000009.1, from coordinate 64,617 downwards.
TCTCGAAGTGTCCAACGCACGGCAGGCGACGCTCCGCAACACCATCACCAACAACAACGTCATCCGTGTCAACTCGACCGGTGCCAACACCTACCTCGGCACCAGCGGCACCGTCACCTTCGCAGGGACTGGTGTGGTCGAGATGATCGGCGCAGCCTCCTGGCTCTACGACAATGCGAATGTGAACGGAGCCGCCGATCACATCATCAACAGCACGGGCCACACGATTCGCGGGTTTGGCAACATCGGGTTCGCGAGTACCACGCAGATCACCAACAATGGACTGATCGAAACCGACACCGCCGGCAACACGCTCACGGTCACGCCCAATTCAAGCGGCCTGATCAACACCGGCACACTACGCGCCCGCGGCACCAGCACGCTCGCCCTCGCGGGACCGGGCGCGACTTACACCAACACCAACGCAGTGATCAACGCTCAGGACGCCGGCTCGGTCGTCACCTACACGGGCAACACCGTCGTCGGCGGACAACTCACCGGCGCGGGCACGCACCGCGTGGGTGCATCCATTCCCACCTTCGACGCGGTCACCGTCAGCGCGCTTCTCGAAGTGCCCAACGCCCGGCAGGCGACGCTCCGCAACACTATCACCAACAACAACGTCATCCGTGTCAACTCGACCGGCGGTAACACCTACCTCGGTACCAGCGGCACTTTCACCTTCGCGGGAACCGGCGCGGTTGAGTTGGTCGGCTCGGCTTCGTGGCTCTACGACAATGCGAATGTGAATGGCGTCGCCGATCACATCATCAACAGCGCAGGCCACACGATTCGAGGGTTTGGCAACATCGGGTTCTCGACAACCACTCAGATCACCAACAATGGACTGATCCTCGCGAATGTGACTGATTCGACGCTGCGGTTACTCCCCAATGCCTCAGGCTTTGCCAACAATGGCACGCTTCGGGCAACCAACGGCGGCATTTTGGAACTGAGTGAAGGTGTCGGTACGGCGTTATATTCGGGCACCGGGCCGCTCGTCGTCGATGCCGGTAGTTTCATCGAAGCCGGAGCCAACACCGGCGGTACGCTTGGCGCTGTCACGGGTCCGGGCACACTGCGAGCCACCAATACGGGTTCGACCTTGAGCTTCCAGAACTTCAACGTCGGCTCGATCGAAGCCACCGTCAACGGTGTGCTTCGACTCACCGCCGGTGGAGGCAATGCAGGCATCAGTGTGGTCACCGATTCGATCACGATCGTGTCCAACGGCCGGGTCGACATCGCAGATCATGGCGTGGTCTTCAACTACACCGGCGCTTCGCCCGCCGCTTCGGTTCGGACGCAGTTGACCACGGGTCGATCGACGGGGACTTGGTTCGGAGCCAACGGAATCGTCAGCAGCCTCGCGAACAACAACGGACGCGCCATCGGATACGGCGAAGCAAGCAGCCTCCTCGGCCCGACCGGCGGGATGTTCTTCGGACGACCGGCTGACGGCACGAGCGTTCTGATCCTCTTTACGCTCGAAGGCGATACCAATCTCGACCGATCGGTGAACTTTGTCGACCTGCTCGCTCTGGCCCGCAACTACAATCCGACGGCGGGCAAAGTCTGGAGCGACGGAGACTTCAACTACGATGGACTGGTTAACTTCACCGACCTGCTCACTCTGGCCAGAAACTACGGGCTATCGCTTAGTTCGTCTGAGGCGTCGTTACTGAGCGATATCGCGGGTGCAGATTTCATCACCGATTGGAACGCCGCGCGTACCGCCATCCCCGAGCCAGCGACCCTCGGTCTGATCGCTGGCGTGGCGGCACTGTCGCTACGCCGACGGGTCAAAGCCTGAGCCCGCCCGAGTCAGAGTGCGACAGTTTGGCACTTTCGAGCGAATTCGCACGAACCTCGGACAAATCACATCGACGATGCCAACGCCCTTGATCAGAATATGTGGTGGTTCTGATAACCATCGCCTCTGACAGGGAGCAACATGAAAGTGGCTGAACATCCGTCGTATGTTCTCCAGTTTGCCGCCGCTTCGGTGGCTGGATCATTGTTGATCGCGGCCCTCACCGCCTCGATGGCCCGCGGGCAAACAACCTATATCGGGGCTCATCACGGAGACTGGGGAAACAGTGCCAACTGGTCGGCGGGCGTTCCACACAGCGGGCTGAGCGCGGTCCTCAATGCGTCCACCGCTCTAGTGAATGTCAATCTTGGCCCCCACACGTCGGGTCATGTCGCGAATCTCACCATCGACACCGGCGACTCACTCACCGTTCAAAACAACACCACGTTGAACGCTTATGGAAGCATCTCCGGAGGCGGCAATCTTCTCTTGGCTCCCGGAATCAACGTGACCACATTCAACCTCTACGCGACCGGCACGCTCTCCGGCGCGGGCGTGATCGACATGGCCAACGGGACGTCGGGCGGCTATGCCCAGATCAACGGGAATAACAGTCAGGTCACCCTGAACAAGACGATTCGCGGAGGCGGTTACATCTGGGGCGGTGTGCGGCTGGATGTCGGCGCTTCCGGGATCGTCGAGGCCAATTTGGCCGCGCGCGAACTCTACTGGGATTTCTGGAACGGCAGCGGCGTTACCAGTCTTGGCACACTCCGGTCCGTTAATGGCGCGACGCTGACGCTATCGGGCGAAAGTGGCGGGCCCCTCGACTCCACGGGGGGCAGTATTCAGGCCCATGGCGCGGGCTCGATCGTTCGCCTGGTCTACGGTGCAACGATCACCTCGGGCGTTCTTTCGACTACGGGCGGGGGCGAGATTGTCACCGAATCCGGACATTCCGCCCGAATCAGCCCCTCGTCGCTGTCTGGCACCTACCGCGCAAGAAACAACACGCGAACGTGGTGGTCCGGCACGCTCAACAATTCGGGCAACATCTACATGTCACCGGCGGCCAATCACACGTATATGACGATTGACGCACCCCTAACGCTCAATGGCAGCGGCACACTTCATCTGGAAGCGGGCTCGGGTGGCTCTGCCCAGATCGATGGCAACGGCAGCCTGTTGACCAACAGCGCATCGCATACGATCCGCGGAACGGGTTATCTGGGCGCTGGTGGTGTGCCGATCCTGAACAGTGGTGTGATTCGTGCTGACATATTTGGGGCAGGCCTCTACATCGATGCTCAAAATGCCGGCAGTAGTGTGACCTTCACCAACAATAATCTGGTCGAAGCCACAGGCGGCGGCAGTGTCACCTATGCTGGCGATTCCGGAGGAGCGTTCGCCCAAGGCACCACCGGCATCACCCGTGCGGTTGGCACCGGCTCGGTCGTTCAGATCATCAATGGCGCGGTGCTGACCGGAGGAACACTCACCACAAGCGGCGGCGGACTGGTTCAGGTGGCGGCGAACCATGTCGCAACCATTTCCACCCTCACCAACTCCGGCGCGTTCGAACTGCAGAACAATGTTCGCATGTTCGTCAACGGTGCGATCCACAACACCGGCTCGTTCACGCTCAAACCCGGTCCCAATCACACCTACTGGACACTGGGCAGCAACGTCACACTCAACGGCAGCGGCGCCCTCGTGATGAATACGGGTTCGGGCGCCTACGCTCAGGTGGACGGTAACAACAGCCTGCTCACCAACACGGCCACGCACACCATTCGCGGGAGTGGCTATCTGGGTGCTGGGAGTGTGGTCATCATCAACCACGGCTTGATTGAAGCGAACGCTGGCCCGGGTACCGGGCTTTATATCGATGCCCAGAACAACGGCGCCGATAACACGTTTACGAACAACAATGTTGCCCGCGCCACTGCAGGATCGACACTCTCGTATGCTGGCGAGAACGGCGGACGATTCATCCAAGGACCCTCGGGCGTTACCAGTGCCACGGGAGCCGGGTCCATTTTCCAGATTCTCAATGGCGCATATCTCAGTGGCGGATCGATCACCACGGCGTCGTCGGGGATCGCACGCTTGCCGGCCAACCACACGGCCACGCTTGACGGACTGACATTGACCACAGGCTCGAAGTTCGACTCGGAAAACAACACCCGCCTCTACCTCGCCAACACCATCACCAACAACGGCAGCATCACTGTCAGCCCGGCGGCCAACCACAGCTATGTGTCGATGTCAGGTACCGTGACCTTGCAGGGCAGCGGCGATCTCCAGCTTCTACCGAGTGGCTCATCCGGTTTCGCATCCATCGATTCCGGCCAACTCATCAACGGCGCGTCACACCTCATTCATGGCACGGGCAATCTGAGTGCGGGATCGACGGTCATCACCAACAACGGCACGATCCGCGCCGATGTCAGCGGAGGTGGACTTTACTTCGACGCTCAGAACGACGGCGTGAACGTGACCTTCACGAACAACAACATCGCCGAGGCTACGAACGGCGGCATCCTGTACTACGCCGGAGAGAACGGCGGGCGCTTCACGCAGGCTCCGACCGCCGTCACTCGCGCGGTGGGCGCGGGCTCGGCCGTCGAGCTACGCAACCTGGCTTACCTCGAAGGCGGCTCTTTGAGCACCAGCGGTGCAGGCCTCATTCGCGTAGGCACGACGAATTCCGGAACGGCCGCGGTGCTGGGCAATATCAGGCTCACCAGCGGGTCCAACCTGCTCGTCAGTGCGGGCAACCGCCTTTACGCCTACGGAACCATCGAGAACAACGGCACGATGACTTTCGGGGAAGGAAGTCACGCGTATCTTGACCCGGAAAGTAGCGTGGCCTTCACCGGCGCTGGATCGATCGTCTTTGCGTCGAATCAGGATGGCACGGCCCAGATCACCGGCGGAGGCGACGTCACCTTCGGCGCGGGACAAACCGTTCGCGGAAGCGGCTCGCTCGGTGCGGGATCGACTGTCATCGTCAATCATGGCACGATCCACGCTAACGTGCCCGGCAGCGCGAGCATCTTTGGCGGCTTGTACATCGATGCCCAGAACAATGGCTCGAACGTGACCTTCACCAACAACGGCACGCTCCGCGCGAGCAACGGCGCGACGCTCTACCTGGCCGGCGAGAGCGGAGGGTACTTCGGCGGAGTCGGGCCGATCGTCGTCGACGTCGGCAGCTTCCTCGAATCACGCAATTCCGCTGTCGGCAACCTCGGCCCGGTCACGGGTTCGGGCTTGGTGAGTGGCCAGTCAAGCTCGAATATGGGTTATCAGTCCATTCGCGGCCCCGCGATCGACGCACAGCATGCTGGTACTGTCCGGATCAGCGCCGGCGGTGGGAACACAGGCACGAGTAAGGTCAGCGGACTCACCATCAGCAACGGCGGTCGTGTGGATGTTACGGATCATGCCCTGATCGTCGATTACAACGGTGCCAGCCCTATCGCGACCATCCGCGGGTATCTGGCCGCGGGTTACAACGGTGGCAACTGGAACGGCGCTGCCGGCATCAACAGCAGCGTGGTGACGTCGACCAACAACCGATCGATCGGCTACGCAGAGGCGAGCGATATCCTTGGCGTCGGTGGCGGGGCGTTCTATGGTCAGGGCGCCGATGGGACGGCCGTCCTCGTCTTGGCGACACTCGCGGGAGATACGAATCTCGACCGCGTTGTGAATTTCACTGATCTGGTCGCCCTGGCTCGGAACTATGAAGGAGGTTCCGGCAAGGTCTGGCGTGATGGTGATGTCACCTACGATGGACTGGTGAACTTCACCGACCTGCTGGCCCTTGCGCGGAGCTACGGGGGGACGTTTGGCGGAGCCGAAGAGGCGCAGCTCACTGCAATGGCGGGCGAGGATTTCGTCACGGACTGGACGTCTGCCCGCGCGGCTGTTCCTGAGCCGATGGTACTCGGACTGATCTCGGGTGGATTGACGCTCGGGCTTCGTCGAAGTCGGCGAATGCCAGGCGATGCGGCCGGCGTCGGCAATCGTAAAGACTGATTCCTGAGTCGTTTATCGTCGATTTCATCTTCTCGTTGGCCCGCTTTCGCCTCTTGGTGGAGCGGGCCGACTCGATTCAAGGAACTGGAATCGATCCTGCGGTTGTTAGGTTGGGTTGTGTGGATTGTCTAGCTGGTGGATAGGATGATTGCAGATGGACGGCACGCCAGACGCTCGACTCGTCGACGAAGCCCGCCGCGGGAATGCCACCGCGTTCGCGGAGCTGGTGCGGCGTCATGAAAGGAGCATGGTCGCTCTGGCCTACGCGGGCGTTCGATGCTCGGCGACGGCATCGGATGTGGTGCAGGATGCCTTCATTCGCTGCTGGAAACGACTCGCCGACCTTCAGGATGTCACCAAGTTTGTTCCCTGGCTTGCGACAACTGTCCGACGACTGGCAACCAACACGAACCGGTCGCCCGTCAGGCGATTCAAGCTGGTCGGCGATGAAGTGCTTGATGGCGAATCCGGACGCACGCAGGACGATCCGCTCGAGTCGGCAGATGTCCGGCGATTGGTCGATCGGGCAATTTCCTCGCTCGATGAAACCAGCGCCGCCTGCGTCACGCTCCGATACTTCGAGGACCTGAGCAGCAAAGAAATCGGCGAATTGCTCGACCTGTCACCCGCGGCGGTCGATATGAGATTGAGCAGGGCGCGGTCGGCCTTGAAGGCAGCCCTCGAACGCCACTTCGGCGACGAGGCGGGGCGTTCGGGCGGAGAAATCGATCGATCGGACGGAGATGTGAATCGGTCAAAAGGTGATGTGAAACGGTCGAGGGATGAAGTGAGTAGGTCGAAACCATTGAAATCTGATGAAGGTATGGACGAAAGCATGTTGCAACCGCGGGCGGTGATGACTCCATGAAGCTGGACGATGACAAACTCGATGCACTCCTTCGAGGGCACATGAAGCGCAAGCTCGGCCCGATGATCGGTGCCGCCGCGCCCGCGTTTACGAAGTTCGCGCTCACCCATCCTGCCGCGCCGGCCGTCGAACCCATCACGCCTCTTTGGGCTCGCCCAAGCGTCTGGGTCACGTGTGCCGCCACGCTTGCTACCGGCGTCCTGCTCGCAGTCGGTTGGGCCTATTACGTCGATTCACCTCGCATCGAAGACTCGCCTCAGGTCGTCGCGCAGTCGAGTCCTGAAGGCCCGGTGACCAAAGTTCAATGGTGGGAAAGCTTCGACGGCGGAACCGTGATGCTCGACAACCATACGCCGGCACGCGTCATCCGTCGGGTGCAATTCGAGGAGACGCGAAAGACGCTTCCTGATGGGAGCATTTCCACGGAGCTCGGCACGCCGCAGCAGGACGTCATTTTGGTTGATTTTCCAACCCAGTAACGCGCGTGCAGAAGTACGCCGTGTCGCTCCAACCTGCTGACAGCGAATCGTCACTAGATCCATGCAGTGCATGTGAGATTCGAAGGTCGAGCGTTGTCTGACTTCAACTCGGCCATAAGAAACCATTTCTGCAAGGAGACGCACGATGCGTTCCATGAAATTCAAGTCGAATACTTTGAGCGTTGCGGTCCTCGTTTGCGCGAGTCTGTCTGGCGCGTCCGCATTCGCCAATGACGGTACCGCGAGCGAACCAGTTGTGATCCGAATTCACACGCAGCCCGGCGAGGACGGACAGGCAGTGCAAATCAACGGACGGATCGCCGTTCAAGGCGAAGCTGGTGTTGCGGCCCCGATGCCTGCAAAGAAGGTGAGCTATCTCGGAGTGGGCACCAGCCCAGCGCGTCCGGAGCTTGCAAGCCAACTGGGACTGGTAGAAGGGGTCGGTTTGATCGTCGAGGTCGTCTCGCCCGGCTCACCTGCCGAGGCGGCCGGCGTGCAGACTTACGACGTTTTGCAGAAGCTCGATGACCAGCTTTTGATCAATGTCGAACAACTGACGACGCTCATTCGTATCAAGCCGGCGGGCACGGACATCGAATTGACCGTGCTTCGCAAGGGTCAACCCGTTCAAATCCGTGCCAAACTCGGCGAACGCGAACTTGCCCCAGAGCCGGCGGTCTGGATGGATCGCCTCGGCGAAATCACCGAACTTCGCGACATCCCGGGCCTTGAACGGCTTCGCGAGATCCCCGAACTTCAAAGGCTCCCAGAGCTTCGCTTCCCAGACATGCGCGAGCGTATCGAGCAGGGACTGAAAGAAATCCGCCCGCGCATTATGCGCATCCTTCCACAAGGTGATCGAGTGATCATTCATAGCGATGGCAAGCAGACCATCCGCATGGAGACCAACATCGACGGAAAACGCGTCACCGTCACCGACGCCGAAGGAAAGACCGTTTTCAGCGGCCCGTTCAATACCGACGAAGAAAAGTCTGCAATCGATTCGGAACTGCGAGAGCGCATCGAGAAACTCGAATCTGATTTCGCACCACCGGTCCCACCGACTCCGCCCGATGCGCCTGTCGTTCCCGGTCCGGCGTCCGATGCCACAGACACCGGGCCGGTCGAAACGATGACGATGTAAACCCGCGAGCATATTCATCGTTCATCATTCATCGTCCTCACGTTTCTTCGCAACGAATTCTCCCTTCAGGCCAGAGCGCGTCGTGCGAACCAACGTACGACGCGTTCTGCTTCTTCGCGGGTCACTTCCGAGCGAAATCGGACGCCCTCGCGCGTGCGGATCATCAAGAGGGCGTTGTCCGTCGGCATCGACTGATCGATGCGCCCATCGGGATGAACAAAGTGCCATCGGCGCACATCGGCGGCTCCCATGACCCATCGGCGCGATAGGCTGCGGATTGTCAGATCGTCGTCCAGTCGCATTTCAAACGGGGCTCGTATCCCAGCCAGTCCGAGCCAGCCGAAGACGAGCAGGAAGGCGGTGAACCCAAGAGCGTATCCGCCGGGCTTTTCCAGATCGATCGGCGCGAGAAACAGCACAGGTCCGAATATCAGCACGCAGATCCCCAGGCTGACCAGTGGTGCGAGCATGCGTTGCCGATTCGTCAGGACGAGCGGTGAGTCCGAGGATTCGCTTGATTCCGGCTGCAGGGGCATGGGCATGCATGGGATTATCGGCAGCAGATATCTTTCATCCAGTCTCCGCGCGGCTTGCTAACCGACGCACTCTTGCACGCGTGGTTGGCGTATTGGATGTCAGATGGACGAATCTGTGCTCTTTCGCCCGCACGGATTCGTCGATTGCTGCCATGAGTCAAGACATTCTTGTTGAACATGTGGATCACTGGCTGGTGATTTCGTTCCGAGCGCGGAAGCTCACCGATCCGCAAGCTGTGCATCATGCGACCGATGCGATGTTGCGCGAGTTGTCATCGCTTCCGCTGCGTGGTCGCGTCGTGCTCGACTTTCGCAAAGTCGAACTGGCATCAAGCCAGGTGCTCGGCATGATGCTGGCCGCCAAACGGGAAGTGGATCGACGCTGCGGCGAACTCGTATTGACACGCGTGGGTGACAGCTTGCGCGAACTGCTCCGCATGACGAGACTGGAAAGCCAGTTCGTGTTTGTCGAGCGCCTGCGCGATGTCGTCGGCCAACGACGACGCGAGCCGGCCCTTGTGGGGACCGGCTCGCGCGGGGATGAACCGAAGTGGATCGACTCGGTCAGTTGAACGAATCGATGTATTGTCAAAGTGGAACAGATCACTCAAAGTGGAACAGATCACTTCGACGCAGGTTGTGTAGGATTGTCGCGGCCGATGATCATGGGCATCGACACGTTGACGTTCACATCGTCGGCATCAAGGGTCTGCTCGATCTGCTTGGCGACTTCGCTGAAGTGAGCGCGGGTCGCAAGGTCGATCTTGGCAGCCTTTGAGGCCTCCTCGAACTGCGTCTGGATGTCTGCGAGCGTGAAGCGAATCATGCCGTGCACGTCCGGGCTGAGGCCGCCCGTTCCGGGGCGCGTTCGCGCGATCGCGAGCAGATTGTTCACATACTGCCTCTGCAGATTTCGCTTGATGCTCGAGAGCATGGGCTTGGCGTCGCTGAACTCACCTTCTCCGACGTTGAGTTCGCCGACGACGATCTTGCGGACACGCGAGATGAGTTCGGCGGTGGTGAATTTGTCTTCTGCGGTCGTCTTGACTTCCGCGTCGTAAATTCGCTGAAGGACGGTGGGGTTGGTGATTTGCATCAACGCGCCCGACTGCAGCGAGAGCATCGCCTGGTGAACGGGGAAGTCGACGCGCGAAGGCGGCATGCCGAATCCATCGTCCCAGTGACGCGACGGGACGAGCTTGTTGAACAGCTCGGTTTCGACCTTCAGGAAGTCGTCGTTGAACACGGTCGAGGCAAGCAGATCTAGCGCTTCACGCTGACGTTGCGGGCTTACAAGTGTAAGCGGTGCAACGGCGTTCGGATCACTCGGTCGGTTACGATTGAACTCCTGCCCGCCCACCACGCGGGCGACGTAGCTGAGCGGCCTGGTCTTGGTCGACATCAAGGTCATGAACGAATCACGCAGGTAGTAGCTGGGATCGTTCGGCTTGACTGCCCAGCTCTGGAAATCTTTCAGGAGCTGATCGGCAAGCTCAATCTGGAGCTTGGCCCAGGCGACCGGATCACTGCTCATGTCCCAACGGTTGGCACGCGGGTCGGGGCTGGCCAGTCCCATGACGTCTTCGTCGGTCAGATAAGCAAGGCCCGGTTCGTTGGTGCGGCTGGCAATCTTTGCAGCATCGGCGTCGGTGCCCGTGGAATAGCCGAATTCAACGGCCCAGTGGTCGTACGGTCCAATGGTGGGCGACACCACACGCTTGACCGTGTTCAGATCATCGCCGGGGAAGAGCAGGAGTGCGTCATAGTCCATGACGCTGGCGTAGGTGGGTTCATCGGTGTTGTCACGGCGACGCTTGATTTCCTCGGGACTCAGCCAGGTGCTGGCGATGAAGTTGTGACGGAGGCCGATCGTGTGACCCACTTCGTGCGCGACGACATTACGAACGATTTCGCCGATCACACGCTCGGGGAGCTTTTTGTCAGGCCCTGCGGCGGCGTGGAGAAGGCGGGCCGCGATTATCTGTTGACGCAGGCCGGTCGCGTAATGACATGCCGACGCATGCACGAGCGGACGCTCACTGGACTCGACGCGTCGGGATTCGCCCGCGACGTCGATATCCGTGAGCAGTTCGGTCGCTCGACCGGTCGTCAGGCTGGTCTTGAGGCGCAGGCGATTTGCGGTCGCACGGACGTCTTCCATCGTCACGCCCGCTGGAATCCAATCGGGATGAGATTCGAGGAACTCCAGCACGTCAGGCCCGATGGAGTCCGCCCACGCGCCGGGGCCGATCAGGTTGCCTAGTGACTCGAATTGGAATCGCACCATCGCGTCATCGAAGATGATGTCAGCGTCGAGGATTTCGCCCGTACGCGGATCCGGGCGACTTGGACCCATGGCAAACCCGGCGCCGGTGACGATCCAGCGGATGAAGTTGTAGCGCGCGTCTTCAGGATCGATATTGGCAAACTCGTTGTCGTCGGTCTGCTGCTGAACAACGATCGCGCCGCTGATGCCGATCTTCTCGAATGCCTTGTTCCAATCGGCAATGCCTTCGGCGACGAATCGACGCCATTGAAGTGGGACGTTCTTTTCGATGATGAAGGTGATGGGCTTGACGGGCGGAGAGAGTTCGAGTGACGGGTCCTTCTTCTGAAGGTTCCACTTGTTGATGTAGCGAACGACGGTTTCGCGGTCGCTGTACGAAGCGTTCCAGTCTTGTCGCACGGTGGTGAAGTAACCGACGCGTTCGTCTGCCTGTCGCGGTTTGAATCCGTTGCTGCCGAGCTCGGGCAGGCGACGGAAGCTGAACGAGACGCCGGTGTTCGATCCGCCGGCGGGGCTGGGTCTGGCGATGTTGACATCGATGAGCACGTTATCGGGGAAACTCTTCACAACGGGATAACGGATGACGGCGCCGCGTGGCCCACCTTCACCGCCCATGTTGGAGATCATACCCGCGCTGGCTGCGAGCACCCCGCCGAAATCGACCGCGATATCGCCGCGCTGCGTGCGGCTGAGGATCGGCATGGCGGCGAGATAGCGCGGCTGATAGGTCGCCTCAACGGCGCCTTCGATGGCTTGTCCCTTGCTGGGCTTCACGGTCATGTCTGGTGCGACGAGCAGGAGAAGATTGCCCGAAACCTCAAAGCGAACCAGATCGGTCCCGACCGGAAAACCAAACATCGATCCGCGGCTGATGCTGGTGGCCAGCATCAGGTCTTTGTTGAGAAGCGTTGCGGGAATGAGTGCGACGAGTCTTGACGGATCGCGTGTGACGTCTGAAGGATCGAAGCGGTAAAGGGTGAAGAGGCCTTCGACCGACTTCATGTCCTTGACGACATCTTCGAGTTTGGGCATTCGGTCTGCAGGCGCAGCTTCCTGAGCGAACGAAGCGATCGGCGCAGAGGCGAGAATCGCCGAGCATGCGATCGAAATGAGCAGGCGTCGCTTGGTCGTGCGACGCTTATCCGGTGATTGCGAAAGTTTCATGCAGGTTGTGAAAGCGTTCGATTCAGACATGTGTTCTGTCCCTCGGTAAGATAAAACGAATCGCACTGACGTCGCCGGAGCGTTCCGGTGAGGCGTCTGTGGTCATTAACATTATCGGCAGACAAGGATGTTTGGCTCGATCCAACCGAAAGTCACGAGAAAAATGATGTGAAATGACAATTCGTTTAGGAATCCTCTCGGACACGCACGGACGCTCCACGATCGCCCGACGGGCAGTCATGCAATTGCAATCTCTCGGCGCGACCCATTTCGCACATTGCGGCGACGTCGCGGACTTTGGCTCGGATGGCAGGGCGGTGCTGGACTGCCTGCCTGCGGGCGTAAGCTGGTTCGTCTTCGGTAACAACGATCTCGAACCAGCCAGGCTACGTGACTACGCCGGCAAAATTGGTATACATTGCCTGAATTATACCGGGGAATTCGAGCTCGGCAGCAAGCGATTCGCGGTCACGCACGGAGATCGGTCGGCGGATTTGAATCAGTTGCTCGATCGCGCGGGAGAGATCGACTACCTCTTGAGTGGTCATACGCACCGGAAGCACGATCTGCGTGTGGGATCGATTCGCCGGATCAATCCGGGGGCGCTTCATCGTGCCAATCCGAAGACCGTCGCCATACTCAACCCCGAATCGGACAAGCTCGAGTTCCATATCGTCGCTGAAATGAGTTGATCCGCCCAAGTGCCTGAGTGAACGAGCGGCTGTGACAGAAGGGAATTTCCGATGATTCGAAGTCAGATGATTCGCTGGATGACGCGACGGCTGTTCCTGCACGGGGTTGCGTGCATTCTGTCATTCTGTGCTGCATCCACTGCGCGGGCGGCTTCGCCTGAAGCGATCGAGGCTGCGATCACGCGCGGGAAGGACTTTTTGTACGGCCTGCAAAAGGACGGGCACTGGGAACGCGTCCCCAAGTCAGATTTTGCCAACAACAACGAGCACGACGAAGGACAGTGGGGCGGTCGTACTGCCATGGCGGTCTACACGCTACTCTCACTCGGCGATAGCCCGGCCGATCCGAAGCTCGCGCCTGCGATCGCGTGGCTCAAGTCCAATCAAAGCTTTGGCGTTTATGCGTTGAGCTTTCGCATGCAGGTCTGGCTCAAGCTGCCTCAGACCGACGAGATCCGAAGCCTCATGCGACGAGACGCAGATCTGATGATGCGGGGCCTGCGCATGGAACCCGGACGAGGACAGGGCTTTTTCGACTATGTCGTCTCAGATAAGCGCGCCTCAGGTGCGTACAGCCTCTCCCGCGCACAGTACGGCGTGCTCGGTCTGTGGGCGGCTGCACGGTCGGGAATCGAAATCCCCACGCGGCTTTGGACCGGCATGGAGACGGCATGGATCGCGGCCCAAGACCCCAAGACCGGCGGATGGACCTATCGTGCCTTTGCAGAGGAAACGCAACACCCGCTCAGCACCGGAATGACCGCCGCCGGTGTGGTGTCGCTGCTCATCGTCGATGAGTTCACTTCTATCGATTCCGGCGCTTGCAACGGAAACATCCCACGCAAGCCTGCGCTCGACAAAGGACTCGCCTGGATCGCCGCCAATCACACGCGAGACGTGGCTCATGCGGCGCGTGATGTGCCGAGGGCCTTTCCATATGCGACGCTGTATGCCGTCGAACGCGTCGCGCTCGCGGGCGGATTCCGAAACTTCGGCGACCTCGACTGGTATGAGCGCGGAGCGGCATTCATCGTCGAATCTCAATCGCGTGAAGGATCGTGGCGCGGCGCGACGGCTGCCAATCTCCTCGGCGGACTTCCTGACACGTGCTTCAGCCTTCTTTTTCTGGTCCGCGGACGTGCTCCTGTCGCATTCAACAAACTCGAGTGGAACCCACCTCAGAAACAAGAACCCAACTGGAATCAACGCCCGAGAGATATCGCCAACATCACGCGATGGATCGGCGAACAATCCGAACGCGAATATCGCTGGCAACTCGTCAATGCCGACCTGACGCCCGGGCAACTGCTCGACTCGCCCATTCTGTTTGTCAGCGGAAGTTCGGAATTGAACCTGACCGATGCCCAAAAGTCCGCTTTGCGAAGTTACGTCGAGCAGGGCGGCGTGCTTATCGGTCACCCCGACTGCAGCGATCGCAAATTCACCGCCGATTGGCGAAAACTCGCGGCTGAACTGTTTCCGGCCTACGAGGCCCGCATCCTGCCCGCCACGCATCCGATCTACACGCAGCAGCAGTTCCCCGCCGCCCGCTGGCGTTCCCGACCGAATATCGAATCGGTCTCCAACGGAATTCGCGAACTGATGATGCTGCTTCCCAACGACCCCGCGCGAGCCTGGAGCCGAAATGATGCCACAGGACGCAACGCCGACAACTTCCAACTCGCTGCCAACATTGTCCAGTACTCGACCAGTCGATCGAAGTTCTTTACGCGCGGCCAGACGCCGATCATCCATCCTCTCCCTGACATCAAGCCGACCAAGACACTGAAGCTCGCACGCCTGAAGTATGGTGGGAATTGGAACCCCGAACCTGCCGCTTGGTCGCGCGTGGCGACGCATCTTCTGAACACGCGCAAGATCGCGCTCGACATCGCCGATATCGATCTCGGCTCGGATCTTTCGGGACTTGATGTCGTTCATCTCACTGGAACCGATGCAGCGGACTTTACGCCCGAACACATCTCCTCGCTCAAGTCCTTCGTCGAGGCTGGCGGGCTGCTGCTCATCGACGCAGGTGGCGGATCGAGCGAATTCGCCACACGTGCCGAAGCACTGATCGATGCGATCATTCCACGTGAATCCATCAAGCCAATGCTGCGCGATGACGCACTAATCGGGGGCGACGAGGCGAATCGTGTGACGCTGCGTCTTCGTGATTCTGCCGTCGCCGCGCTCGGACCGGACGTTGCCGGGCGAGTCATGCTCTCCCGCGACGGTGAAAAGATTCGAGTCGCCTACTCGCGACTTGATCTGGTGAGTGGACTCGTCGGGCATCAATTCGATGGCATCGTCGGATGGGATCCGGAGTCGGCCCTGCAATTGGTCACCCAAATTCTGAGTACACGATGAAACAAAACTCGGCCGCACAACTGTTCGTCACCGCTTTGGTGATGCTCTCGCTCGGTGCAATGGGATGCGATCGATCGGCAAACGATCGAATCGACCAAACAGGCAATTCTCCACCAGCACCGACGGTCGTGACTCCCGAACCGGATTCGACGACTGAATTGAGATTGAAACTCCACTCCGACGTCCACTCGCACAACGACTATTACCGGGATCGGCCTTTGCTTGATGCACTGGATGCGGGAGCGGCTTCGATCGAAGCAGATGTCTTTAGCATCAACGGGCAACTGGTGGTCGCGCATACGGCCCCCGAAATCGTCGGCGCGAATCTCCTGCGTACGATGTACCTCGAACCACTCCGCGAGCGACTCCTAAAGTCCAATGGTGGAGGTGGACCGAACTCGGCGATCGATCCAACACGCGCCGGTTCGACACTGATACTTTTGATCGATTTCAAGAACGATCCGACTGCCACCATGACGGCACTCGACGTGCTGCTCTCGGAGTATGACGAGATGCTTAGCCGTGTGGACGAGAATGGAGCGTTCGAGGCCCGCGCTGTGACGATTGTCCTCACCGGCCGGGCAGATCGTCGGCGCGTCGCGTCGGGCGTGAGTCGTCGAGTCTTTTTTGACGGATCGATCAGCGATCTGACGCGTGCCGAGCCTCCGCCAGTCGATCTGGTTCCGCTTGTCAGTGACAAATGGGACAAGCATTTCGCCTGGAACGGAAGCGGGACGATGCCAGGCGACGAGCTTTCCCGATTGAAGGATCTTGCAGCGAAGGCAAGATCGCAGGGACGTCTCCTGCGATTCTGGGCAGCGCCCGACACGCCCGAGGCTTGGAAGGTTCAACGCGCAGCAGGCGTCACGCTCGTCAACACCGATCAGCCGAAAGAAGCTCGGATCGATAAGCCGATCGCTCAGCCGTGATTGCTGATGGCGGATGGTCTGAGTGTTGCACGTCCCGCTTTCTGAATCGCTCCGGCAATTCGTCGCACCTGACGGTTCGATCCGTTCATTTGCGTTGCGTCTGCCCTATACTTCCCCGCCCATGACTATCACTCGTGAAGCCGTTCTCAATCAGCTCCGCAAGGTCAACGACCCCGAACTGTTCAAAGACATTGTCACACTCGGCATGGTCAAGGAAGTCGTTGTCGATGGAAACGACGTTGCACTGACCGTCGAACTCACTACACCCGCCTGTCCACTGAAGGACGTCATCGAACGAGACGTGAAGCAGGCGCTGGCAGATATAGGCGTGGGCGAAGTCAGGCTCACACTCACAGCACAAACACGAGGTGCCGAGAAGAAGCAGGGCGCGCTCCCACAGGTAAAAAACATCATTGCCGTCGGTGCCGGAAAGGGCGGGGTCGGAAAGAGTACGGTGGCGGTCAATCTTGCGGTCGGCCTGCAGCGGGCTGGCGCGGCGGTCGGATTGATGGACGGCGACATCTATGGACCCAGCCTGCCGACCATGCTCGGTATCAAAGGGCAAACGCCCACGGTCATCGATACCGACAGCGGACGCAAGATCAGGCCTCTTCTCGTTCACGGGCTCTATGCCATCACCATTGGGTCGCTCGTCGAACCGGAGAAGCCTCTGATCTGGCGGGGTCCGATGGCTCACGCAGCCCTCAAGCAGCTCCTGCTCGACAACACGCACTGGCCCGAACTTGACTATCTCATTGTCGACCTTCCACCGGGCACTGGCGATGTTCCTCTAACGCTTTGCCAGATTGTACAGGTGACCGGCGCGGTGGTCGTCGCCACACCGCAGCAGGTGGCGATCGATGATGCGAGCCGCGCCGTCAGGATGTTTCAGCAACTCGGAGCCCCGGTGCTCGGTGTGGTTGAGAACATGAGCTGCTTCGTCGCGCCGGATGGCAGCGAGCACGACATCTTTGGCCGCGGGGGTGCCAAGGGGATGGCCGAGACGATGGGCCTCCCGTTCCTCGGCGAGATACCGATGTTCCCGGAATTGCGCATCAACAGTGACGCGGGAAAGCCACACGCCAACTTCGAGCACAACGTACGACTACGTCAAAGCCTTGAATCGCTGGTCGGTCGGCTGGCGGGCGAAGTCAGCCGGGCCAATGCCAACCTCACGTCAACAGCGCCGAAGCTCGAAGTTGAATGATCGCGCATCAGGCCAGAAGCAGGCAGGATTTGCGACTCAAAAGGTTTCAGCAAGCTGAGATAGCCGCGTCGACCAAACAGACAGGTCCCGATTTCAAGTCGGCTCCGCCTCATCGCGCAGCGAAGAGAGGCCGCGCTTGACGCGGCCTTGCCTTGGAACTCGCTGATAGGACGACAGAGCAGCAGGCTGATCGCTAGACTCGGATGACCCGACCGGATTCTGGTCTGGCCGCGAGTTTTGTTGATCAGACGGGGCTGACGACGCGACCGGCGCGTCGTTTGGCGTTGATGAGCTTGCGGCCGTTGCGGGTGCGCATCCGGGCGCGGAAGCCCATCTTGCGGGCGCGCTTTACTTTGCTCGTGCGGTGGGGGTAATGCATGTCCGTTTCCTCTACATTCAGTCTGACAAAAATTCCCGATCAACCGAAGCCAAATCAAAGCAAACAGATCGATTTGGCAAGCCAGCCCTATCGATCAACCGTGAGATCGATTCAGGCTGGTCAGAGCCGGCCTGTTTTCGATCCTCGGAAAGCCGTCGAACACGGATGGGCTGGGCGGAATTATCGCTTCAGCGTCACCGATGTGTGGGCGGCGTTCCCGACGTTGTCGATCGCCCGGAGGGAGACGACGCGTGTCGCATCCGCAGGCAGGGGCAGTACGATCGTGTACTGCTCCTCGGGCGAATCGTTGAGTCTATCCGAAGGAAGGGCCCTTTGCCAGCCCTTTTGTCCTTCGACGAGAAACTCAAGGCCGCGAACGATGCCGGTTCGGTCGGCCACGCGGAGGGTGAGGATGGCACGGTCGGCTTCATACTTGACGGCGACATCACCCACGACTGGGGCGGTGTTGTCGATCGTAAAAACCTCTGAAACCCGGCTGGCCGACTTGGCATCGGCGGGGATATTGCCGGGGGCGTCGGAGACTTCAACCTTGGCCTCATATCGACCGTCGACGAACCGCCGGGTGTCGAGGTCAAAACTTGTCGCATCGAGGTCGGATTCGACTGCGATCCAGGCTCCCCCGACAGGACGGATCGAGATTCTAGCGCGGAGGGCGTCTTCATTGGGATCTGCAGCCTCCCAGCCGAGCGTGCGTACTGGCGAGGCGGTCGGATCACTGCCGAGCGTGGGCAATTCCGGCTCGGCGACGGTGACGGCGCTGATCCGCGGCGCAAGATTCGGCCATTGGTAGGCGATCGAAATGCTATCCACGCTCGGCCCGGTCTTGCCGTTGCCGGTGAGGGTCAGGCGATATTGTAGAAACCGGGCAGCCGGGACGTCGATGGGCGTAAAGCGGGTGATCGGCTTGGCTTCGGTCCAATCGCTCCATGCGGGGTTGTCAGAATCTTCGATATTGGAACTTCGGACGGACAGCTTGATCGAAGTCTCAGCGGGGGCGGTTCCCTGGAGACGGAGATTGCCGAAGCTGCTGATCTGGGCTGCATCGAGAACGGGACTTGTGAAAGTCCCTTCGCTCGCGACGGTCGCGCCGAGCTTGTGCACGCCCGCAGGCGCCGCGATCCCGAGCGTCAACGTTCCGTCGGAATGCGTCAACAAGGAAGTGATGTGCGGCTGATCGAGATCGACGATCACCGACGACTCTTCGTTGGACGTATCGAGTTGCAAGAGTTCGCCGGTTGCGCCGCAGGCGATCAGGAGCTGATCGTTCTGCATCGCAAGATCAAGGATCATGACGGGCCCGCGATAGATTTCGGTAACGAAGCCGCTGGGGTCGATGCGATAGACGGCGTTGCCTTCGGTCGATTCACCGCTGGTGCCAGTGACGACGGTCGGGCCGCTGGGCGAGGGGGAGTCGTCCGCATCGTCAGCATCGTCCGCATCGTCAGCGTCTTCGGCCATTTCGCCTTCGGTTTGGGCTTCGCCTTCGACTGCATTGGCATGATCCGCGTCGGCGACATCTGCGGCGTCCGGGGCGGCGTGGGCGATCGCGTCGGGTTCGAGCGGGAGCGGCGCGGGCGGCGTGGGCATTTCTGGCGCGTCGTGATCGACTTCATCCCCCACGTCCATCGCACCCGACGGTCGGCCGGTCTCGTTATCCTCGATCGTCAGGCCGGTCTCGGTTCCTTCGACGAACTGGGTGGTGCCGACGTAGAGATTGCCCTTGGGATCGAGTAGCAGCGTTCCGACCTCTGCCTCGGCAGCATCGTAGAGAACGAACGACTTGCCGGTGGTGCGATCGACCTTGTAGATCAGTCCGTTCGGATCTGTGCCGACGAAGAGAGTTTGTTTGCCATCAAAGGCGAGCGAAAGGAGGTTGGACTCTTCAAGATCGACCACCGGCCGAAATGCCTTCTGAGCGGGCTTGGCCTCCACGAGGATGCCATCCGGACCGGTGCCGAGATAGAGCGTGCCTTCGCCGGCATCGACGATCGACCAGACGTACTGGGCGTTATCGATCGCGCCGATCTCCTCGGGCTTCTGGGCACCCGGTTTGAGTGCGTGGAGTTTGGCCTCTGCCCCGCTGGTGGTGAAATAAAGCGTTCCGCTGCCGTCGACGAGCATGGCCGAGACGCTGGTGGCATCGCCGAAACTGGCGAGCGTGGTGAGCTTTCCGTCCTTGATGCTCAGCAGATGACCTTCGAGACTGGTGCCGACAAAGATCGTCCCGTCGCGCCCGACCGCGAGCGATTCAACGACCTGCGCCGCGTCTGCGAGCGTGGTGTCATCCTCGGCAAGGATGTGATCGAGCTTCCGCGTAAGCTTGAGTTCGCCGTAGGTCGTGACACTGAGGCCCTCAAGTTCGCCCGATGTGAAATCAGAGGCGGTCGAATGGGTGAAGTATTTCGTATCGACAGCATGCGACGTCCCCACGAGCCCCGAATGGACCAAGCCAATGCTGGCGATCGCAGCAGAGGCGAGGATGGCATTGCGGGTGGAGCGGCGGGCCGAACGGTTTGAGAGATGGGTGTGGGTCATGATTCGGGAAGGGGTTTGAATTGACAGCAATCAAAGGGACGATGGAGTGCGAAATGTGGACGGAACTTGCATGTGTCAGTGGTGTGACGCGAAAGCACCAGCGAACGCGCTGATGCGTAGCTTTCAGTCGGATTTGATCTGGAGTTCAAAGGAGACTTCGCCCTGCAGAACGGCGTTCATGGGGATGGACTTTGTATGTGATGTGGTGATGGGTGTGACGCCCGGGCGACCGGTGGCCGCGAGGCGACCCAGTCGACTGGCGGGGAGTTTGGGCATGTCAGTGCCCTCGATGCGAGCGCCGGAGATGTTCTGTTCGTTGAGGCGGATGTAGAGGTGTGTTGGGTCGTGTTGACTTGCAAAGCTGAACACGCTGAACAGTTCATCCAGATTGGTGGCCTCGAAGCGGCCGGGATTGACTTGAGATTCGGAGGAAACGAAGGAGTCGGCGTTGCTGAGGGTGATGGTGTACGAGCCTTCAACAAGGTGATCCGGCAGAGCGAACTCGACACGGCTTTCGCTGCGTGCTCCGCGATAGTCCTGGGTCATGACGACAATGCTGGCGGTCTCACCGGCCTTATAGGTGGGTTTGGCGGGGCGGGCGGTCATGAGCATGGTTTCGCGGATCCCGTGCTCGACCTTGATTTGGATATCGACGGATTCGAGTTCGGTCTTTTCGAACGGATTTCGCAGGGCGGTGACGACGGGAAGGACATTGTTGAGGATGACGGGCCCGATGGGAGCGGCCGCCCCTTCGGCGGTGGTTGCGGTCACGCGGCTGGTCAACTCACGTCCGCCGGCGAATAAGAGTTTGGATGACGCCGTCAGCGTGGCTTGGGCGGGCAGATTCTCCATCTGGGAGATGCTCGACTGGATGGCCATCGCAGCGAGCATGGGCGTGAATTGATCGTGCTTGACCGCGCGGTAGTTAAAGACGCGCGATCGACCGGGCACATCGGAATCGATCTGCACACGAATCGGTATCAGCGAGATGTCTTTGCCGATCGATCCGCCCACGCCGACGGTGGTATCCAGATCGATCACGCCCCGGATCGGCGCGGATGAGCCGACCTTGAAGCTGGCATTCAGATTGGCCACGATGGTGTGGACAAACCCGCTGCTCATCGGCAGGGCAGTGTATCCGTCGCTAAAGGAGGGGTGTCCGAATCCGACGACGCGATCGCCGATGACTTCGGTGGCGGTTCCAAACGCGCTCAGATCAAGATCGCCCGACATCATCGGCACGACAAGCGCGCTACCCGGCTCGATGGGGGGATTTTCTGGTGCTACTCCGCCGGCTCCGGCGAAGAAAGGCTGAAATCCCGACGACTCCAGCAGCGGAGAGATCGCCGAGGCCACATGCGGCGGCACGCCGCCGACCGAAAGCGGTAGCGACATCGGACGCAGGCCCGCGGGCAGCGACTGCATGGCCATGCCCGTTCGATTCGATCCGATCACACGCGCGAGTGTTGCCTGCCAGTTGATGCGATCCTGCTCCGACAGCAACTGCACAATCGCATCCGCACGCGCGACATCAAGGCGAGCAGCAGAATGCTCGCCGGCGGTAGAGTTAGAATGCTGTTGATGAACCGCAGAATCATCTCGTGCGACAGCGGGCCTCGCAGAGAGCTCCAACATGTACTCGATCGGCTGAACACCGGCGAGCGGGTCCTTCTGCAGGCTCCAGCCGTAGGCGAATGCGCCGATCATTCGGGCCTTACCCGAGTCGTCATACAGGAAGATGGGCGAGCCGCTCATCCCCTGGACGGGTCCGGTGTGCTTAACGTAATCGTCCTTGCACATGATGAGCACGACGTCGAGGTCAGGCCCGAACTGTTTCGGAACAACAGAGACGACTTCGACGTCGAACTTCTCGATTTTGGTTCCGCGGAAGACGGTCAGCCCGAATCCCTTCATGCCCGGCTTGACTTCGCTGACGCGCATGTGACGGGCAGGGTCGAATGCAAACACGCCCGTGGCTGCGGGGACAGGCGAACTGGCGGCTGTTTCGGGGGAACGAAATTCGGGCGTTACCGCCGACGTGGTTGCAGATGCATCCGGTTTGACCGGCGTTTCACCCAAGGAAACCTTAGACCCGACCATGAATGTCGCCATCAAACAACCGAACAATCGCCAAGCGGTCTGGCTTGACGCACAAAACAACGGGCCAGTGAGAAGGGGCATAAAGTGCCTCAAAAGAACTTCATGAAACGCGTGTAAGAGGATCAACGTCCCAGAACGCTCGTCTGGACTGTAGACCGGACTATCGACCGAAACAAGGCCGATCAATCAGAATCGGCCCGCTTGCATATGCGTTATATCTCACAGCAAAGGGTCGTGATTTTGGAAGAATCCGAGCTGCTTGGTCGATGAAAGACGCGTGCGCGTTATCGGAGCGTAGATTTGCTTGATTCAACACCTTGAAGAGCCGCGCATCTTCAGGACGATGCAAGTCGGGAATCGGTCGACGCGAGCATGTTTCTGAAAGTTGACCCTTTAGACAATGACCTTCGACCAACGGACGATCGACGATGGCGATGATGATGCGGCAACCGCCCGCGCTGTCGGGGAGTCGTCGCGCGCGGAGGCCGAGGTCGAATCGTCTTCGCGGGATCCCAAGACTACGACCGACGACTCGACGTCCGGCGGGGTCTCGTCGCTCGGACCGGCGGGCGATGATCTGAAACGACGCGCGCTGGCGGGCAGCGTCTGGACCTTTGGCGGATTCGCCGCCGTCAATCTGATTCGCTTTGTCTCCAATGTATTGGTCACCAAGCTCGTCGCGCCCGACCTCTATGGCGTGATGACGCTCGCGATGACGTTCATGGTCGCCGTCCGTATGTTCAGCGACGTCGGCATCGGCCCGTCCGTCGTCCGTCATGAAAAGGGCGAAACCGAACCGTTCCTCCGCACGGCCTTCACGATGCAAGTCCTCCGTGGCTTCATCATTTGGCTCGCGACGTGCGCCATCGCATGGCCGATCGCCAAGTTTTATGGCAACGCCGAAGGGCTGCTCTGGGTACTGCCCGTGGCCGGCATCGGTGCGATCATTGAAGGCTTCCGTTCCACGGCCTATTACCGCCTCGCCCGACGATTGCGACTCAAGGAGCAAGCCTGCCTCGAAGTCTGTCGACAGCTCCTCATCGCCTGCGGCATGATCGCGTGGGCACGCGTCAGCCCGACGCTTTGGGCTCTGGTCATTCCGTCGCTCGTCGTTGGCGTGCTTGAAACGATTGTCACGCACTTTCTCATGCGCGATCGACGAGACCGCTTCGGCTGGGATCGCGAAAGTGCCCGCGCCCTCACAGGGCTCGGACGATGGATCTTCCTCTCAACCGCCCTCACGTTCTGCGCCAATCAGCTCGATCGACTGGTCTTTGGTCGGATGTATCCGATCGAAATGCTGGGCGTCTACGGCGTGGCCGTCCTGCTCGCGGGCGCCCCGCGTGACGCGATCCTCAAGATCGGCTCGAGCGTCGTCTTTCCCACCTACGCTGCACTGCAGCGCGATCCCGAGCGGTTCCGACGCGTTTTCCCCAAAATGCGACGCATGCTCCTTGCCATGGGCGGATTCGCTGTGACTGGCCTGATCTGCTGCGGCGTGCCTCTGGTCACGTTGCTCTACACCGGATCCTACCGACAGGCAGGCTGGATGGTGCAGCTCATCGGCATTGCAGCATGGTTTCAATTGCTCGAGGCGACCAACGCAAGCGCGCTTCTCGCCGCGGGCAAGGGCCGCTGGATGGCGGCCATCACCGGATCGAAAGTGCTGGGCCTGATCATCTTCCTCCCGCTCGGGCATTACCTCGGCGGATTCCCAGGGTCGCTCATCGGGCTCGCCTGTGCGGATGCGTTACGTTACCTCATCAGCGTGAGCGGCGTGAGTCGGCTCAAGATCGGCGTGAGCATCACGCCGATGGATCTACTCATGTCGCTTGCCGTCGCATCCAGTTCGCTTGGCATTCTCTACCTCGTCGACGTGCTTGATCTCACAGGCTGGAGATCGCTTGTTCTTTCGATGCTGCTCGTCGGTGTGATCTGGATGCCTGCCTGCCTTCTGCTTTACAGGCGTAGTCAGAGGTCATAGCCCTTTAGAATCATCGTCGCTCGAATCTTTTTGTTGCTTGCGGTTATGCTCCACGGTCTTGAACTCCTTTCCGTGTGGGTCAGGTCGATGGAAGTTTGAATGATCAGGCGATTCGAGCAGCGCGAGTTCTTCCTCTTCACCCAGCGCGAGCACGCGCGCATCGCCGCCGAACTTGTCATGCAGGCGGGCAACGAACGATTCGTCCCGCCCGTCCGACGCGATTCCCTCAGGCATGCCGCCTCGCTCCACGACTCGGGATGGGATTCCACCGACGCCGAACCCCTCCTCAGCCCGCAGCGTTATCCTCTCGACTGCCTCGAAGCGGGTTGGGCCATGCAGATCGAAGCTCTCGCCGCCTCCACACGCAGGCTACGCGACGAACCACGCACGGATCCCTGGGCGACGCTTCTGGTCAGCATCCACGGCATGCAGCTCGCCGACGATCTCGGCAAGGTCAGCACCGGACCGCGTCGCTTCGAATCCAGCGACATGCGCCGTCTCTTCGAGGTCAACAAATACCATCAGACCGAAATCGAATTGCAGGAAAACCTCAGGCCCACGCTCGGACTCTCCGTTGATCACGCGCGCCGGCTCGGCCTGTCTCAAGACCTCGCCGACCCGCGCGAACGCGAGCTTGCCGTTGATTACCGCTGGCTCGCGCTCCTCGATCTCATCAGCATGAGCCTGCTCGCCAGCGATGTCGTCGTGCAACCGATGCCCGGTGTCACCGAGAAGGGCGGTTCAACCTCACCCATCGCCGCGCGCCGCATCGCCACCAAGCTCGTCCTGGCCCCGTGGCCTTTTGCCGATTCCCGCATCAACCTTCGCGCCGAGTTTCGCCGCTACCCGGCCGCCCCAACGCGGTCCGCCCCCGAACTCCAGTACGCCCTCGAACAACTCCCCTCCGAATCCCTCGACCTGCTCCTGGTTCCCAATTAGCCCATCCATCTCCGTCAGTAGCACACCCGAAACTATCACCCGCACGCGACCTCTCATTACAATCTTCTGATCATGCGAACCCTGACTCTCATCGTCGCGCTCCTCGTCGTCGCCATCCAAGCCGGCTGCGAAGGGGCCAAGTCGATCGCATTCGATGTCACCGTCGAAAATCGCTCCCAGCGACCTGTGACGATCTGGCTCACCAAAAACGACATCCCGCCCGAAGCCGGGTGGCTCTCGCCCGAACAACTCTCCGCCAGCGGCATTGACGGCAGCGGCCCGATCCCCGGCGTGGTCGTCCCGCCCGGTCAACAAGCCGGCACCGGCGCTGTCAAGGGCTTCTTCTACAAACGCACCAGCGCCATCCTTCGCATCTACGACGGGCAACTCAACTTCGCGCAAATCCTCTCCACCAAAGAGGGCGGACTCCTTCGACGTGACCTCGTTCTGCCCCCCGGCGAAAGTCGATGGGTCGTCCTCGATCGACCCACGCTCACCATTGAGCCGGCATCCAACGTCGAACCCATGCCCGTCACCGGCGTTCGTCAGAATACGCCATGACGAACCGCCCTCGTTGCGATATAGTCGCCCGGCTTGGATTCAACTGAGCCAACGGGCCGCAACATGAAGAAAACCGTCTATCTCGAAACCTTCGGCTGTCAGATGAACGTGCTCGACAGCGAACTCGTCATGAGCCAGCTCCGCGCACGCGGATTCGAGACCACGCCCGCGCCTGAATCCGCCGACGTCGTCATCTACAACACCTGCTCTGTTCGCGAACACGCCGAGCAAAAGGTCTGGTCACGACTCGGCATCCTGCGCGAAACACGCAAGCATCGACCCGACATGGTCATCGGCGTCATTGGGTGCATGGCCGAGCGTGACGGCGTCGGCATCCTCGACCGATTCCCCCACGTCGATATCCTCTGCGGCCCAGGCGAACTCGACAAACTTCCCGGCATGGTCATCAACGCCGTCACCCAACGCACCAGCCTCGCCAGCGAAGGCAGCTTCAACACGTCGACCGCACCGCAGGTCGCCCTCATGGGCTCCACCGTCCGCCGCAGCAGCACCCTCGAGACCGCCAAGGAAGACAACCTCGAACTCCTCGACCTCTCCCGCGCCATCTCGCCCGGCGACAATGTCAAACAAGCCTACGTACGCATCACACGCGGTTGCAACAAGTTCTGCACCTACTGCGTCGTACCCTACACACGCGGCCCCGAGGTCCACCGACCTCCGCAAAACATCATCGACGAAGTTAAAATGCTCGTCGATCACGGCGTGCTCGAAGTCACGCTCCTCGGGCAAACCATCAACCACTACCGATTCGATTTCGGTGACGGCCGCAGCACCACCTTTGCCGACCTCCTCTACCAAATCCACGAAGCCGTCCCCAGTCTGCCTCGACTCCGCTTCGTCACCAGCTACCCGCGCGATTTCACCGACCACGCCCTCCAGGCCATGCGCGATTGCTCACGCATCTGCCGTTATCTCCACGCGCCCGCACAGCACGGCAGCGACCGCATCCTCAAACTCATGAATCGCGGCTACACCGTCGAGCAATATCTAAGCTTCGCCGAGCGTGCCCGCTCGTTCATGCCCGATGTCGCGATCGCCAGCGACTTCATCGTTGGTTTCCCCACCGAGACCGAGGCCGAGTTCCAAGCCACCGCCGAGCTCGTCCAAACCTGCCGCTTTAAGAACAGCTTCATCTTCAAATACAGCCCACGCCCCGGAACCGTCGCCATCGATCGATTCGCTGACGATGTCCCCGAATCCACCAAAAAGCGCCGCAACAACGAACTGCTCGCCGTCCAGAATCAAATCTGCCTCGAATTGCACCAGTCGATGATCGGACAGGAAATCGACGTCCTCGTCGAAGGCCAAAGCAAGCTCGCCGCCAAACGCTCCGCCTACCCCAGCAGCAATGTCGAACTCGGCAGCGGATTCGATCGCAGTGCACAGGATCGGGGCCGTAGCGCAACCGCCGTCGCTGAGCATGTTCAGCTTGCCGCGGAACGAGTGCAACTTGTCGGTCGCTCGCGCGGCGATCACATCGTCGCCTTCGACGCTACCCCCGACCTCGTCGGACACATCGTCAAAGTCAAAGTCACCGACGCCCGCCCGATGACGCTCTTCGCCGAATTGCTTTAGGGCCGCGACCCAGCGTCGTCGTGTGGACACATCGCCTCGAAGCATGTGATTTTGCATCACGGTGAACCGGATGGGGACATGAGACCGACGTTGAGATCAGATGACCGTTCTCCTAGTCTCAAGGCGATGAACCATTCTGACATTCGCATCGGCACCCTCGTTCGCATGAACGGCGCGGCCGATTACATCAAACAGATTCTGCCCCACGGTTTCGAGAGCTTTCAGATCAACAACTGGAAATACATCGGCGATCTCGACCTCACCGAGACCGCCAAGCAGGTCAAGGACGCCGTGGCCGACCATGCTGTCATCAGCAGCATCGGACTCTTCGGTAACATTCTGACCGACGAGCAGTCTAGGCGTGATTTTGCACGCACGATCGACCACGCCAAGGACTTCGGATGCAGCATCGTCGTCGGCTTTGCCGGCGCACTCGATGGCAAGCCTGTTGCCGACGCGATGCCCGAGTTCATTCGCGTATGGAAGGAGCTTGCCAGGCGTGCGCTCGATCAGGGCGTGAAGATCGCTTTCGAAAACTGCGACATGGGCGGATGGAATCACGCAGCCGCTTGGAATGTCATGCACGCTCCGACCTACTGGGATATCGCCTTCGGCGAGCTGCCAGAAAACGTCGGCCTCTGCTGGGAACCGTGTCATCAGATGGTCAGCCTCATCGATCCGCTGCCCAATCTTCGGAAATACGTCAAGAAGGTTTGGCACGTTCACGGCAAGGACGCAACCCTCTTCTGGGATGTCATCCGCACCAAGGGCATTCGCGGCGGAGAGCAGTATGTCTTCCATCGCCATCCCGGCTTCGGCGATACCAACTGGACCGACATCATCAGCATTCTGCGCTTGAACCGATTTCAGGGCAGCATCGATATAGAAGGCTGGCACGACCCGGTCTACAAAGACGACTACGAAATGACCGGGCAGGTCCACGCGATGACCTACCTCAAGCACTGCCGAGGCGGACCGTTCATCCAAAACCCCACGACATAAAGCCGGTCGAACGTTGTCCATCCACGACGACCCACTCCGCGATAGGGGCGGGGCTAAAACTGCAATGCGTACGGATCTGTTTGTCATGCGACAGCTTGCGAATCCTTGCAGGATGTCGAGACTCCCGCCTCTATGTCACTCCTAGTCACTGGCAGCATCGGCGTGGATACCATCGAGACACCGTTCGGCACGCGTGACGGCGTGGTGGGGGGCAGCGCGGTCTACTTCTCCTACGCGGCCAGCATGTTCGCATCTGTGCGGCTTGTCGGCGTGATCGGGCCTGATTATCCCATCGACCTGGCGAATCTGTTCAAGGGACGCGCGGTCGACCTGAGCGGATTGGAAACGCGAGCGGGCTCCAAGAGTTTTCGGTGGCACGGCTCTTACTTGAAGGACATGAACGAAGCTCAGACGGTCAGCGTCGATCTGAATGTGCTCGCCGAGCAGGCGCCGAAAATCCCGGCGGCGTTTCTTGACAGCCGATACGTCTTCCTTGCCAACACGCACCCTCAGTTGCAACTCGCCTTCCGGAGAAGCCTCACGCAGGCCAAGCTCGTCGTCGCCGACACGATGAATCTCTGGATCGAAACGACTCGCGATGATCTCAAGGCGCTTTTGCGTGAAGTCGATGGGCTGGTGCTCAACGACGGGGAGGCGCGACTTTTGACAGGCGAGAAGAACATGATTCGCGCGGCCCGCGCGGTGATCTCGATGGGGCCCAAGTTTGTCGTCATCAAGAAGGGCGAGCACGGCGCGATGGCGGCCGTCGGAAACGAGATCATCACGCTGCCGGCATACCCCGCCGAGCAGGTCATCGATCCCACCGGCGCGGGCGATAGCTTCGCCGCCGGCATGATGGGCTACCTGACCGCCAGCGATCGTTTCGACGCTGCCACGCTTCGCCGCGCCATGGCGTACGGAACCGTGACCGCCAGCTATACGATCGCAGGCTTCAGCCTCGAAGGTCTCGCGCAGGCGGACAAGAAAAGGCTCGACGCCCGACTGGAGACGCTCCGCGCGTCGATGGCATTCTGATTCGGTGCGAGAGTTGCCACGGAGGCTCAGAGATCACAGAGGAAGACACAGAGCAGGGCTGAAACAGTTTTGAATCCCAAGATTTCCACTTATCGATGAACTATCTGATTCTTCCACCAGTCCTCTCCGTGTTTGGCTCCGTGACCTCTGCGACTCTGTGGCATCCTGCCCCGAGGCTTCTGTCGTCCCGGCCGGATCCAATGTGCGCGAATGCTCGGTTTGCGTGCGTGAGCGAGTCCGAAAGTGCGCGCGAGTGTGTGGCGACGTGCCAAAAACGGTCGTTGAACGACGCCCGAATCATGTGAATCTGAACGATTGTCAAGCTTTTCGGATTTTGCGCTGCGCGCCTGCGGACGCAATCGCGCAGCGCGCCCGTTGAGATGGAGGCGAACATGCGCTCAAACGACTTTCGAACGAACGGCGAGAATACGCTCAACCGAAAAATTGCGCGGCGAGGTCTGATCGACCGGACGGGCGATGAGACGCTTGCCGTCGCTTTGCTGCGAGAGCCCGAGTGGATGAACCGCGCGAACGCTCGGAGAAGGGGATGCAGTGCCATGAATCGAGGCGGCGAGCGCGTCGGGTTTGGGCTGATAGAGAATCTCGATCGGCCCGCGCGCAGCGACCGCACGCTGCAGTGCCGGGTAGACCGCAGCGTGTCCGAGCGTCGCGCGGCGATAGCGAACGTCTCCGCCCTGAGCACGCAGCAGATCATCGAATCCGATCTCCCACCCGCCGAGCGGTTCGATCAGCCGATCGAGCACGGCGAGGGTCGTCTCAACATCCGCCATCGCGCGGTGGGCAGCCGACCGAATGATCCCGAGCTTGTCGGCCAGCAGTTGCAGTGCGTTGCCCTTCTTCTGAAACGTCTTTCGCGCGATGCGAAGGGTATCAAGCACCGGAACACGCGCGATCGACCGCGACGGATCCACGCCCGCAAGTCGCAACTCTCCGCCGACGAAACCCAGATCAAAGAGCACGTTATGCCCCGCAACGACGCACCCCTCGCATATCGCCATCACACGCGGCAAGACATCGGCAAAGGTCGGCTGACCCTCGATCATGTCAGGCCCGATACCCGTCAGACGCGTGATGTGTGCGGGCAGAGGTCGCTCGGGATTCAGCAACTGTTCGAATCGATCGACGATGCGACCACCTTCCAGCCGCACGATCGCAAGCTCGATCATGCGATCGCCCCCGCCCATGCTCGCGCCGGTCGTCTCGACATCGATCACCACGAGCGGTGTGCGTGCGAGCGTGCCTTCGATTGTGGACGGAACGTGTTGCATCGTGTTGATCAACAACCGTTGCACTCGGGCTAACTGAGGCCGGCCATATCGGCAAAACGATCCTTCAGGCTCGCGTAGAGCTTGTCATAGACGGCATGATGCCTGGCATAACGCGCGACATTCTTCGCGTTCGGGCGCGTCGTACTGATCGGCTTGATCGTAGCGCGGCACGCCTCGGCGACGCCTTTCCATATGCCCGCGCCCACGCCTGCGAGCAGGGCAACACCGTAGGCTCCGCCTTCCTCGCTGTTGGTAATGACAAGCGGTGCGTTGTAGATGTCTGCCTGCATCGATCGCCAGAGCTTGCTCTTGGTCCCACCGCCCGTGCCGCGCACCTCGCGCACGGGAATCTTCATCTCATCACGCATGATCGAAAGGATCGATCCCATGTTGAACGTCACGCCTTCGAGAAGACTGCGAACCAGCATCGACCGATCGCTACGACGCGACAGCCCGATCCATCCGCCACGCGCAAGCGGGTCGGGATGCGGGCAACGCTCGCCGGTCAGGTAGGGGAGGAAGAAGAGCCCTTCGCAGCCGAGCGGGGCCTTTTGTGCCTCGGCATCGAGAATGTCAAAGACGCTCGACTTCGACTTCTTCGCAATCGTGTGCTCAAGCGTTGCGATCGCGTCAGCGTACCACTGAAACGAGCCCGCCGCCGAAAGCATGCAGCCGTAGACGACCCACTTGCCCGGCACGGCAGAACACATCGTCGCCACACGCCCGAGCGCAGACTGCGCGGATGCGCCGGGCTGATCGTCCAACGTCGGCGAGTCGGCATGCGCGCATAGCACGCCGCTCGTTCCCAGACTGGCGTTGACGATGCCCGTCTCGACGATGCCGTTACCCACCGCGCCGCTCATCACGTCGCCCGCGCCGGCGACGACGGGTGTTCCGACCTTAAGGCCAAGCTGCCGCGCGCCCTCGGCATGAATCTGACCCGAGATTTCCGGCGACTCCAGCAGCGTTGGAAGAATGCCTTCATCGAGTTCCAACAGATCAAGCATCTTCCGACTCCAACGACGCGTCCTTTGATCAACGAGCGCCATCCCGCTGGCGTCGGCGACATCGGTCGCATATTCGCCGGTCATCTGCCAGCGAACGTAATCTTTTGGGAGAATGACACGTGCGAGCTTTTTATAGTTGCCCGGCTCTTGGTCGCGCAGCCAGAGAATCTTCGGCGAGGTGTAACCCGTGAGCGGAAGATTGCCGACGAGCGCGAGCATCTTTCGCTCGCCGCCCGCACGCTTGAGAATGTCGTCGCACTGCTTCTGCGTCCGCTGATCGTTCCACAAAAGGGCGGGGCGAATCACGCGATCAGACTTGTCCATGAAGACGCTGCCGTGCATCTGACCCGACAAACCGACCGCGAGGATCGCGTCGCCCTTGATCTTTGCTCGCTTGAGGACGGCGCGGGTCGCCTTGATCGTCGCCTGCCACCACTCGGACGGATGTTGCTCGGTCCACCCGGGCCTTGGCGTGAGCAGCGTGTGATCACTGCTGGCCGTCGCGAGCACCTTGCCTTTGAGATCGCAAACGAGCGTCTTGGTTCCGCTCGTGCCGACATCGATTCCGAGAAGATACGACATGAAAACCTCCAAAGACCGATGCTGCCTCCGCTCGCAGTCATCAGATCGAACGTAGATGTTGGACAATTGCCGAGCGGATGCAAACAACCGGACAGCGACCCAGATGAGCCGCGTGAAGATCGCGCGAGCGTGAAACTTGATGGAGCGAACGGATGCATCTAGTATTGCGAGACTCGATCGGCCGGATGCCCGAGTGGACTAAGGGAGCGGATTGCAAATCCGTGATTCGTGGGTTCGAATCCCACTCCGGCCTTTTCGGTAGAGCGATGCCAGTTGCTCGATTTCCGATCATTTCCAGTGACTTATGAGGATCATCGCGGGCGAATTTCGCGGGCGGAAACTGCTCGCGCCTGAGGGCGACCAGACTCGACCTGTGACCGACCGTGTCAAGCAGTCGGTCTTCGACATTCTCATGCCGCGCCTTCCCGTCGCGAGGGTGTATGACTGTTTCGCCGGCACCGGAAGTTTTGGTCTGGAATCGCTGAGCAGGGGGGCAGGACACGCAACGTTCTTTGAGTCGCACCGACCGACGGCCGATCGATTGATCAAGAACATCGCGACGCTTCAAGTCGCGGGTCAGAGTCGTGTGATTCGCGAAGACATCTTCTCCGTGATGTCGCGCGCGCCCGAGGAGCGGGCCGATGTCATCTTTCTTGATCCGCCTTATCGATTTCTACGCGAGCGGGCTGACGAACTCGTGAAGCTTGCGGAATTGATCGAACGGCATCACCTCGCGGCAGGGGGCGTCGTGGTGTTCAGGCACGACTCCGCCGACACGCTGGACCTGCCGGCGCTACCGAGCGTGGACGAAAGACGATACGGATCGATGACTGTAAGGCTGATTTCGCGCGCGTAAGCGCAAGGCGAGGCCGCTCGCGTGGAAAGCGTCTAAACGATCGAGTCGGCGGGGACGCGAGATCAGATGAGTTGCTGCAATTCACGCTCGGCGTCGGCGAGTTGCTGACGCTTCTCGTCGACAAGTTTGGCGGGCGCTTTGGCGATGTAAGACTCGTTGGAAAGACGTCCGCGCAGGGCGGAGATCGTCTTCTCAAGCTCAGATCGCCTCTTGTCGCTGCTCGACGCGTCAACAACGCCCGCGATGAAGATTGTGCAGCCCGCCGCTGTGGTCTTGGCGCTGCTGGGCGGCTCCGTGGCGTCTGAACCGACCGACTCGAGCACGCACTGGGAAAGCCCCTCGACGAACTCGCGATTGTCCAGAATCTGGGCCGCCAAATCAGGCGGCGCCTGGATGGTTACAGGAAGCTTTCTCTTTGGATCGAGCTTCTGGCTGTTGCGCAGCTCGCGAATCGCGCTCACGATCGCTTGGAGCTTTTCGATCGTCGATTCGGCCTGCTCATCGAGCAACGACTTGGCCTCATGGCTCAAGATCGGATACGCGGACGTCATGCAAGGGCTGTTTGACGAGCGATCGCAGGGCAGACGATCATCGATGCCGACGCGTGCGCCTGTGTCACGAAGGGCGGTGTAGAGTTTTTCCGTGACGAACGGGATCGCGGGGTGCATGAGGCGAAGTGCGACGTCAAGCGCCGTAGCGAGGACGCGTGCGGTGGACGCACGGCGGGCCGGGTCACGCATCGCGGGCTTGGCTGCTTCGAGATACCAGTCGCAGTAGTCGCGCCAGACAAAATCGTAACAGGCCTTGGCGTACTGATCGAACCGGTAATCAGCCAGCGACTGATTCGACTGCTCGATCGTGCGGACCAGACGCGAAATGAGCCAGCGATCGATGACGCTCCAGTGCGTGTCATCCGATGAAGGCGTCGAAGCGTCGGCGGATCCGAGTTGCATCATCACGAAGCGGGCGGCGTTCCAGAGCTTGTTGCAGAACGCCTTACCAAGATCGAACTTCGATGATGTGTTGCGTGCCACAGGAAGATCGGCGGGCGCGGTGCCGGTGATCTGCCCGTAACTGCTCGCGAACCTTTTGCCCTTGTACTCCTGAATGGGCGCGGCAACCTGATAACCCGAACTGTCGTTCACGTATTTGGGCGTGACGGTTTCGCCCGTGTGAGGATCTATGCAATCGACGGGCAGTCGCACGTCCTGCGTGTGGGTCGTCATCGAGCAGAGCGTGAAGCGCATCGCGTCTGTGCCGTGCGAGGCGATGATGTCGAGCGGATCCACGCCATTGCCGAGCGACTTGCTCATCTTCTGGCCGTGACCGTCCTGGATCATCGCGTGGATGAACACATCCTTGAATGGCAACGGCGCGTCGGCATCGGCGCGGAGATAGCGATTGAACATCACCATACGGCTGACCCAGAGCGTGATGATCTCGCGCGCGGTGCAGAGGACGGATGTTGGGTTCCAGGAGCGCAGCTCCGGCGCGTCCGCGCTGGGCCAGCCCAGTGTCGAGAGCGGCCAGAGCGCGCTGCTGAACCAGGTGTCGAGAACGTCGGGATCTTGCGTTGCGCCATCAACGGGTTCGAGATGATACTGACCATCCTTGTGCCAGATCGGAATGCGATGTCCCCACCAAAGCTGGCGGCTGATGCACCAGTCACGGAGGTTGGCGTTCCAGGTTTCGTATGTCTTCTCGTAGCGTTCGGGCACAAAGTCCAGACCACGCTCGCGAAGGGCGGTCAACGCGAGCCCGGCGAGGCTGGCCTTGGGCACGGTGGTGCCTTCGACGTGACCCTGATGCGCAGGATCGGATGCGAGCGAGGGGATGGGCTTCTGCACCGCGATGTACCACTGATCGCTCAGATACGGCTCGATCGGCACGTGGCTGCGATAGCTGTGACCGACGCTGTGGCGATAGGGCTTTTTCTCCTCGAGGAGGTTGTGATCCTTGAGCCACTTGACGACGGTTTCCCTCGCTTGTTCGCGGGATTGGCCGATGAGTGCGTGGAGTGTCGCGTCGCAGCCGACCGCGCACCTTTGGTGCTGGCCGAAATCGTGCCAGCCGTGATCGCGGCTGATGCGCGCATCGGGTGCCATCACGTTGATGACTTCGAGCTTGTGTCGGATGCCCAGCTGTTCGTCATTCGGATCGTGTGCAGGCGTGACCTTGAGGAACCCGGTCGCGAACTGTGCCTTGGTGTCGGCTGGGTCACCTCCGTGGGCGACGGGCAGGACGACGTAATCGTCTTCGATGATCGGGATGACGCGGCCGACGATCGGCAACACGACGCGCTTACCGCGCAGGTCAGCGGCCCGCGGATCTTTCGGATTGATCGCCACCGCAGTATCACCCAGCATCGTTTCCGGCCGAGTCGTCGCAACCGTGATGTGACCGCTGCCGTCTTCGAGCGGGTACTTCAGGTAGTAGAAAAAGCCGTCGACCTCCTCCATCTCCACTTCATCATCCGCCAGCGCCGTCTGCGTCACAGGATCCCAGTTGACCAGACGCTTCCCTCGATAGATCAGGCCATCCCTAAAAAGCCTGAAGAAGGCTTCGCGCACAGCGTCCGAACGGTCGGCGTCCATCGTGAAGGCGGTGCGATCCCAATCGCAACTGCATCCCATCGCCTTGAGCTGCGCGATGATTTTCGCTTCGTATTCATCCTTCCACGCCTGCACGCGTGCGACGAACTCTTCGCGTGTGTAGTCGGTGCGACGTTTGCCTTCGTCCTTGAGCAGGCGCTTCTCGACGACGGTTTGAGTGGCGATGCCTGCGTGATCGGTTCCGGGAATCCAGACGGCATTGTCTCCGAGCATGCGGTGCCAGCGGACGAGGATGTCTTGCACGGTGTTGTTTAGCGCATGCCCCAGGTGAAGCGCAGCCGTCACGTTGGGAGGCGGGATCACGATCACAAATGGCTTCTTCGATGGATCAGGCTCGGCGTGCCAGCAGCGCGCCGCATCCCAGAGCGGCTGGATTTCGGCTTCCACCTGACGGGCGTCATACGATTTGGCAAGTTCACTCGGCATAAGAATCGGGCGAGGATAGACGGCAATGAGCGGGTAGACAATCTCACATCAAACCCGATCGACCGGACGCGGATCAAGCGAACGGGCTATGCCAGGCTAAACCGACGTGGCAAGGAGAAACCCGCTCAGGATCATGAGAACGCAGAGAATGAGAATGTGCGTCCATTTGATGCGTCGCTCGAAACGACCGGCGAAGTTCCGGTCGTGATTGACTGCGCGAACGTGATCAAGCCGCTCGGCGATGCACGGATGGCGAAAATTCGTGATCTGGTGTCGCTGCCATTGCATCAGGCTCGACAGCAGTGTCGGGGCGGGCGGAGGATGATGCAGGGGAAGATGATTGATCTGTGCGACGCGGATCAGCGCAGATGCGAAGATTTCAGCGCCGGCAGGCGTAAGCAACACATGCGACGGCGGCGCGGGCTCTTCACCTGCCAGCCCGGCTCGGGCGGCGAAAGCGTCAGCCTGTCGTTCGAAGATGCGACTTACGATGCCAAAGAGTACGAGAAACAGACCCAACGTCGGGATCGTCGTGAGCAGTGCTGACACCGATTCGCTGACAAAGAGCCATTCGACAATACGCACACGCAGCCACTCTGCCGGCCCGGCTATCGCAAGCAGAAGCCCGACCACCAACAGCACATACCACGCGACGTGCCGATGTCGAATGTGCCCGGCCTCATGGGCAAAGACCGCCTCGACCTGTCTGTCTGAAAGCGTTTCGATCAGCAGATCCGATAGCAGAATGTACCGCATCCGAGGGAGCAACCCGATGACAACCGCATTACCCATGCCGTAGCCCGTGCGCCAGAGCAGCACGTCACGACATCGAACATTAAGCCTGGTCGACATCGCTTCGAGTCGTTCCCGCAGTCGACCGTCTGGAAGGGGTTCGGTGTCGAGCACGCGCGTCAAAAGCCACGGCGAAATCAGCAACATCGCAAACACCGTCAATACGAACGCCGCCACGCTCACCGCTGGCGTCAGGTCGATCCCCGTCGCCCGCGCGAACACGCCCACCATATCCGTGACGAAGACGCCCACCATCACTGGAGCGGCGGTGAAAAGAATCTGCATCCGCGCGTTGAGCCACAGATGTCTACCAAGGCTGGGCGGCATGTGAACGGGCAGAAAATTGTTTAACAGTTCCTGTGCGTGCAATTCGCGGCTTTGCCTCTCGATCGGAAACGAACTCCACCACAATCCACACAACGCCAGGAAC
Source organism: Planctomycetaceae bacterium (assembly GCA_027487775.1). GTDB lineage: Bacteria > Planctomycetota > Phycisphaerae > Tepidisphaerales > Tepidisphaeraceae > JAIYCY01. The sequence goes on along the minus strand of JAIYCY010000009.1, from coordinate 26,935 downwards.
ACCGGCAACGTCCCGAGCACCAATGACGGGAGCCTCACCCCGATCTCGTTGAATCGATCTAGCTGTCGATCGACCAGCGTCGCCGCTCCGAATTCAAAGATCGCAATCCCGAAGGCAATCAGTACCAGCATCCGCGCAACGAGCATCGCGCGAGCGTGGCTTCGCGATCGCACCCAGAAGCGTTCCCCGTTGTCGCTCTGCAGAACGCGTCGCGACCACTTTCGCATCAGCAACAATAGTGCGCCTACCACAAGCGTCATTGACCAGAGCCCCATCGAGTGGACGGGAACACGATCCTCTGGCGCATGCTCTGAGGCGAGCAGCCACAAAAGCAGGGCGACGATGACAAACGGCTGCGACATCTGCGTTCCGAAGTTTATCACAGAATCGGGCTTCTTGCCCGATCGACAGTGGCTTATCGGAACGCTTCATGTAGACTCACCACCACAAGGATGGTTCGACGAAAGCCACGGATGTACGCACGCCGGCGATGGAAAATTGCCCAGGCCGATGCACGGGCCGAGGAATTGGCCCGTGAGGTGGGTACTTCGCCCCTGACTGCCCAAATGCTGATCAACCGTGGGCTATGCAACGGTGAAACCGCCCGGGCGTTTTTGCGACCGACGCTAAAAGACCTCATCGATCCCGACCAACTGCCCGGTTGCCTCTGTGCCGCCGAAGTCGTAGCACGCGCGGTTCGTGAAAAGAAGCGCATCACCGTCTACGGCGACTACGACGTGGACGGCATCACCGCGACCAGCATCCTCTGGCACAGCCTCCGCGCACTCGGCGGGGATGTTCGATATTACATCCCGCATCGCATCGAAGAAGGTTATGGACTTAATGCCGATGCGGTCGCTCAGATTTGCGACGACGGCACGCAACTTCTCATCACCGTCGATTGCGGTGTGACTGCCATCGAGCCCGTCGCGGTCGCGATGAATCGCGGCGTTGAGGTCGTGGTCACCGACCACCATGAATGGCGAACCAAACGCGACGAAGATTGCTCCGAAACCGACACCGAGCCCTCCTCGCGTGCGCTTCTGCCCAACGCCAGCGCGATCGTACATCCGCGTCTTGGGGCGTATGACAACCCTCACCTCTGCGGCGCGGGGGTCGCGTTCAAGCTGGCCTGGGCCGTCGGGAAGACGCTCGGCGTGGCGGGGCGTGTGCCGGAGGCGATGCGTGAACTTCTCGTCGAGTTGACCGGACTCGCGGCGCTCGGCACGATCGCAGACGTTGTGCCGCTCGTTGGCGAAAACAGGGTGCTCGCGCGGTTCGGACTCGGCGGACTCAAGGCGACCAAACTCACCGGACTCCGCGCTCTGATCCGATCCGCAAATCTCGATGGGCAGACCCTCGACAGCTTTCATGTCGGATTTCTTCTGGGTCCTCGACTCAACGCATGCGGCCGCATGGGACACGCACGACTTGCAGTCGAAATGTTGACCGAAGCACCAGCGCCCCGGGCGATGGAGATCGCGACCTATCTCGAACAGCAAAATCGCAATCGACAAGCCAAGGAACGCGAGATACTCGCCGAGGCGATCGCGCAAGCCGAATCCACCGGCCAGACCGGCCCGGATTCGCACGCGATCGTGCTCGGAGCACGCGGATGGCACGCGGGCGTGATCGGTATCGTCGCCTCACGCATCGTCGACCGGTTTCACAAGCCGACGCTCGTCGTCTCCATGGATGACGAGGGGGGCCACGGATCGGGTCGCTCGATCCCCGGGTTTCATCTCGCTCGCGCACTGGCGGCTTGTGACGAACATCTCGAACGCCACGGCGGACATGAGATGGCGGCGGGTCTGGGTGTTCGCGAAGAGAACTTTGAAGCATTCAAGGCCGCATTCCGAGCCCACGCACGCGACGTGCTCACCAGCGACGCGATGATCCCCGAACTTCGCATCGACACCGCCGGCGGACTCGCACAAATCACCGAAGCCCTCGTCCATGAAATGCAGCGACTCGGTCCCTTCGGCCAGGGCAATCCCAAGCCGCTCATCGCCTGTCAGGGTCTCACACTCACCGCCGCGCCAAAGCGGGTAGGTAAGAACGGCGAACACTTGCAGCTTTTCGTACGCCAGGAAAATCGCTTTATGAAGGCGATCGCATTCAACGCAGCGAATCTTATCGAAAAGCTGACACCAGGACGCGCGATCGATCTGGCTGTCGAGCCACAAATCAACGAATGGAACGGCAATCGCTCAGTTGAACTCGAGGTGCGCGACATCCGAATCCCCGACGAACCCTCAGAAGCTCCTGACGAGTCTGCAACGGCTCCTGCCTGACCCACGATCGCAGCGCCCGCGCGCCATCAAGGCCAGATCGAAGGCGTGTCGAGACCGGTCGTCTCGGGCAGGCCAAGCATGAGATTCGCATTCTGGATCGCCTGACCGGCAGCACCCTTGCCGAGGTTATCAATAGCGGCAAGTGCCATGACGAGGCGTCGCGCAGGGTCGGCGGCGTAGTGAAGGAAAATGTAATTGCTGCCGCTGGCGTACTTCGTATGCGGCGCCGAATCCATCACACGCACGAACGGTCGATCGGCATAAAACGACCTCGCCGCCTCCATGCATCGGGCAGTGTCCGCTTCGCCACGCGCGTAAATGGTGGTCAGAATCCCGCGAGTCATGGGAATCAAATGCGGCGTGAAAACCAAACCATCCTCGTGCCCGCCGATCGTTGCGATGGTCTGCTTGATCTCGGGCATGTGCGTGTGCTTCAACAATCCATACGCGCAAAGATCTTCGTTCACCTCGGCGTAACCAAATTTATTGTCGCCTGACCCCCGACCCGCGCCGGATACACCGCTCTTGGCGTCGACGATGATGTGGGTCGGATCGATCAGCTTGTGATGAAGCAGGGGAGCGAGCGCCCCAAGCGTGGCGGCGGGATAGCAACCGGGATTGGCGACTCGACGCGTCCCGCGAATCTTGTCAGGCCACACGTCGGCGAGACCGTACGTCCAGCCGTCGACATATCGATGATCCCCGCCAATATCAACGATGCGAGTCTTCTCTGAAATCTTCGCCAGCGGTTCACGCGACTGATTCGTCGGAAGCGAAGCGATCAATAAATCAAGCTCCGGAAGCGCATCAGGATCAAACTTCTGGATCACCAGTGATGCAAGGTCCTGCCGAAGTGACGGAAAACGCGAACCCAGCATCGAGCCTGCGCTGCTCTCGCCGGCGGCGTAGATGAGACGAAGATTCGGATGCTGCGCAATGATGCGCAGCGCTTCACCCCCGCCATACCCGCTGATGCCAACGATTCCGACAGTGAAATGACTCATAACGAAAACCTAGACAGATCGCCCGATGATCGCAACCATCGAGTCGTGTTTCGCCTCGCTGTCGGGTTTCGTCACTTCACTGACTGGATTGATCGATGTCGGTTTGCCTGATCAAATCGCGCGACGTCACTTGGCATTGGCCTTGATCCATTCAAGGACCTCGGCGTCGTGGCCTTCGGGCTTAACCTTCTCGAAGACGTGCGCGACCTTGCCGGCAGGATCGATGATGAAGGTGGTGCGGGCAGCGCCCATGTAGGTCTTGCCGTACATGCTCTTTTCGACCCACACACCATATTTCTCGCAGACGGCGTGATCTTCGTCAGCAAGCAACGGGAACTTCAGCTCAAACTTCTCGGCAAACTTGGTCACATCCTTCACCGGATCCGGCGAGATACCGAAGACGGGCACGCCGAGTTTCTTGTATGAAGCTATCGCATCGCTGAATCCGCAGGCCTCTTTGGTGCAGCCGGGCGTGTCGGCCTTCGGGTAGAAATAAACGACCACATGTTTGCCCGCGAGGTCGGCGAGGGCATGAGTCTTTCCGTCAGAACCGGGGAGTTTGAATTTCGGAGCCGCCTTCCCGACGGCAGGGCTGTTTTCAGGCATGTTGCATCATTCCGTGAATCTGGTCTGCAATCTCGTCACGCACACGCCGTGCATGACCCGCACCAGTATAGGCCCGAATCGACGGCCGCAGCCGCAACCAGAATCGACCCGCCCGGGCCGACCGCCCTTTTGACGTCTCATAATCAGTGTTATGTAAACAAATGAGCGCAGGGCGGAGCAGGGTGTTGTTTTTGCGGTTATTCCCCGGAAATCGCTGGATTCTGCCGTCCAGACGCCTTCGACGGCAGCGCCTCGGTCAGGTCATGCACGATCGATCACGCGGTCAGTTCGATGCCTGATCGAGCACTCGACGGATCTCGTCGCGCATGGAAGTCGCTGCCCTGCGAACCGCTGCCTGCCAGGTCTCTCCGGGGGCGGCCTTTGGATAGAGCACGCTGCGGCTTGCAGACACGATCGCGCCACGTCCGTTGGTATCGAAGGCGGCGCGTGTCATGTCGGCGGTCGCACCTTGGGTTCCGTAGCCCGGCAAGAGCAGCATCGAATTCGGCAATCTCCCGCGGAGCGACTTCATCGTGTGCGTCTGTGTTGCGCCAACAACCGCACCGATCGACGTGTACGGACTCCGGCCGATTCTCGGAGCGATGACACGCGACTGCAGCGTCTCGGCCAGGTGTTCGCTCCAGGTCAGGCCATTCTCCAACTTCACATCCTGAAAATCTGAGCTTCCCGGGTTGCTTGTACGCACGAGGATGAAAAGGCCCTTGCCGGTCGCGTCTGCGCGCTGAACAAAGGGCTCGATGGCGTCGATCCCGAGCATCGGATTGATGGTGATGGCGTCGGGCGTTTCGCCCGGATCGAGGATGTCATCGCGAATCGAATCGGAGTCTGATTCACCGGGTTCGATGTCTGCGAGATGCGCCTTAGCGTAGGCGGAACTCGTCGATCCGATGTCGCCGCGTTTAACGTCGCCGATGGTCAGCAGGCCCATCGCGCGAGCCTCGGCGATGAGGTTGAAATAGGCTTCGACGCCTTCAGCGTGATACTGCTCAAAATAGGCGCTTTGGAATTTCACCACCGGCACGATCGATGCAACGGCTTCGAGCACGCCCATCGTGAAGTCAAAGTATGCGTCGATGATCTCGGCGGGACTCGGCTGATCGCTCGTCTTCAGATCGGCCGGGAGATGGTCGTACATCGGATCGATCCCGACACAGATCGGCGCTTGCTTCTGATCGATGGCATCGAGGAGTCGCTCGTGAAAACTCATACCCAGTTGGTATCACGCCCCTGCCAGTTTTCCAAACCCAACGTCCGATAGCCCATGCACGGCAGGGGAGACGAGGATCCGGGGAGCTCATCGTTTCATGGTCTGTTCTTCGATGGCGGAAAGCTTTGAGACGCGGCGAACGTGTCGACCGACTTCGGGTTGAGCGCTCAAGAAAGTCTTGACGATCTTGACCATCATCGCGTCGCTGAGCAGTTCAGTCGCAAGGCAGAGCACGTTGGCGTGATTGGCTTCGCGGGCGAGTTTTGCGCTGACTTCGTCTAGAACAAGTGCCGCACGAACGCCAGCGACCTTGTTGGCCACGATGCACATCCCGATGCCCGAATGATCCAGCAGGAGTCCGATGTCAGCCTTGCCCCCCGCCACCGACTGTGCGGCGGGAAATGCGAAATCCGGATAGTCACACGCTGCCGCCGACCCGCAACCGATGTCGGTGACTTCGTGCCCCCACTCACGCACGAGCGGGGCCAGCCATTGCTTTTTGTCAAAGCCTCGATGATCCGCAGCCACCACAATCTTCATGACTCTCCTCCGTTTGCTTCCGCTCCATGAGTTGCTATCGGTCTTTGAAGATCGTTTGGTTGAGACGATCACGTATCAAGTCGTTGAACCGCCCTGCCAACTCGCGGTAAAGCGAAACATCGCCTCCGATAGGATCTTCGACATCCCCCTCAGGATCCAGCAGCAGCGTGCGCGACGCGGCGGCGGGGTTCATGGCCAATACGTTCATTCGATGCGACTGCCCCATGACCACAATCAGATCGGCCGCGTTGATCAGTTCATGCGAGAGCGTCTTGGATCGATGATGCGCGAGATCCGCGCCGAAATCTGCGACCGCTTCGACGGCCTGCGGCGTTGCTTTCATGCCGGGCATCGCAAATGTGCCGGCACTCTGGACGCTATAACCTTTGGATTCGATCTGACTCGGGATGGTCCTGAGTGTTTGAGCAATCACATTCCGCGCCAGTGCTGCGGCCATGGGACTGCGGCACGTGTTGCCGCTGCACACGAATAGAACGGTGGTCTGCATTTGTTTCTCGATGATACGTTGATCGAACACACCGACACGCGTGACACGATATCCACCAGACTCCAGCCTAACCACTGACGATGGGCGATTGAATCGCGTCGGTCCGGCGTCGAGCACCCATGTGATCCCGCCCGGCAGACTCTCAATCGCGGATTTGTTCCACGGACTCGGGCCGCCCGAGGTCTCAACGCGCACCATGGCGATCGGAACGCGACACCTCCCAATGATCTCAAGCGTCGCTGAATGATCCGGACATCGAAGTGTCACGCGGCCAGCGTCTGAGATGACCGAAAGCGCGATCCCAAAACTCGACGCCAGCTTGGATTCTGATGCGACAGGAAGGTCAAGCGCCACAGGTCCCGGCCAGAGACGATCCGTCAGTCGACGCATCATGTGTCGATCGTCGGCATTGAGCTGATCAACATACAGCTCGGCAGATCTAAAGCCGTCCACATGCGGGACCAGCGGCGCGGTCAAAGGTGTGCCGCTACGCAACTCAGCTAGCGCGATCCGAGCCGACTCAACGTCCAACCGAGCTGCGGCGGCGTAGACGGTTTCCGTCGGCAGGACAATGAGTTCGCCCGCGACGATTCTACGAACCGCCTCGTCGATCGGATCGACCTCGGCCGTGTCAAGTTTGCAAATCACCGCCTTCATCTGATCGGACGATCTTAGGTACCATCGATTTCGTCAAGCCAACTCGACCTTGTGATCCCGATTCGCGTCAACGCGATCGAATCAGCTCCTGCAGACGAACGCCCTCCTTTCGAGCGGCGTCGGCAATCTCCTTCACAAATCGCTGGCCGTCGGTCCAGTAGCCGGCCGTCGGCTTGACGCCGGGCGCGCGGGCGAGCCAGTATGCGTTGAATCGGTGCATCAGGACCTCCCGAACATATTTGGCGAACATCGATGCAAGCGCCACAGGCATCGCGCGTTCTTCCGCCTTCTCTGAAAAAATCAATCGAACCACCGCATCGCTTCGCTTGTCAGATCCGGCCGCCCTGCGCGGGGGCACCTTCTGCCGCAAACTGTATTCAGCACGCTCGGTCGTCTCGCCTTCGATGGCAACGTCCCAACCCTCAAACATCGTTCGCAACACCGCATCATAATGCTCGCGGCCGCCCTGCCGATCACACCAAATCAACAGCCCCTCGTCGGCAAAGTGATCCAGAAGGTATTGCATATGTTCGGCAACGAAATTGAAGCTGACTGCGCTCTTGTTCCGCATCGCATCAAAGAGTCGATTAAGACGCTTCTCGCTCACCGCGTGAACCCGCGCGGCAACCACCTCAACGCCGGATTCAACGAGCGATCGGCGCAGCATCCCGTGCGCGAGCGTAGCTGCGTCTGGCGTGATCTCGGCTGGATGTTTCTCCAACTCCGTCGGGCAGTACCACGGCAGCGATGCAACATCCTCACCACGATCGGTGAGCAACCGCTCTAAGAGCGCGTTCAGCGAATCAAACGTGCCTGTCGGTGCTGAGTCATTCGCCACACGGCACGCCACGAACGCAAGCACTGATCGCTCCAGCTCGCGCAGGCCTTGTGCGGGCGTATAGACTCTCTTGGAATCCGCCACATGAAGCAGTCCACGCGTGCTACGTTTCCGGGCTACCGCCCGGTCGAGAAGCGACCAAAGATCGGTGGAATCGCTGACCTCTGCGGGACGAATCACGCGCATGGCACAGCAGCCCACTGTGAGCGGCCCGAGCAATGGGCCATATCCCGCCTCATCTATGCCCGCGATGATCATGGTCTTACCGATTCTACATGACGCAATGCGTTTCGCTGGCATGCCTTCGCGAGGCTGATCGGGTAACATCCTCCGCCGGTGGGACATTTCAGATTCATCATCGGTCGACACGGGGGAGGCAAGACGCGACACGTCCTTGATCGCGTTGAGTCGCTTCTGGATTCGAGCCTGCTCGGGTCCGCAGTATTCCTGCTCGTGCCGGACCAGGCGACTTTGTTATACGAACGGCGAATCGCCTGCGGTCGCATGGGCCGGGTGTTTGCACGACTACGCGTTGTGAGCTTTCGAGGGTTCGGTCGTGCCATTCTCGACAGCGGCGGAGGCAGCGGCATTCCCGAAGTCACGCCTATGGGACGCCGACTTCTGATCGCCAGGCTTCTCATTGAGCACGCGTCCCAATTGCAACATTTCCGGTCCGTTGCCGATCGACCGGGACTGCCCGCAGTCATCGACGAGATGTTCGAAGAATTCGAACAGAGCGGAAAGAGCGTCGACGATCTGGATTTTTTGATTGCGGATTTGGAGGCGAGCGATCCGTCCTCTGGCCTCGTGCGAAAGATGCGTGATCTTCGACTGCTCTGGCCTCTCTATCAGGAAATGCTCGGAAGCGCGCGACTCGATCCTGCCCGGCGTGAGGCGAAAGTCATCGAATCGATGACACACAGTCCGCTGCTGAAAGACGCGCATCTTTTTGTCGATGGATTTGACAGCTTTCGCCCAAACGAATGCCGATTGATCGCTGCCGCTGCTCGGTGGACGTCGGACACTCGCGTGAGCCTGGCCATTCCGAGCAACCGTCGCGCTAGCATGCTGCTCGATCGATTTCCCGTCGATGATGATCCCATCCGTCGACTCCTCTTAACGTATCGCCGCTTGGGTCGCGCAGCCCTTGAAAGCGGTCTTTCGATCGACCCTCCGGACATCTGCGAAAGCGACGCGATTGGCGTCGCACCGGGAATCGATGCAATTCGCAGGCATCTTCTTTCACCGATCGGCGAATCGCTGTCGCAATCGACAAGCCCTTCGTCGATCACGGCTAACTCAACCGATCCCGGCGTTGAATTCATCGAAGCACCGACGATTCATGACGAGGTCGACGCAGCCGCTCGTCGTGTCCGCGATCTTGCTCGATCGGGTCTTCGATTTCGCGAAATCGCCATCCTCGCCCGCTCGCTCGAGCCGTACGCACACGTGATCGAGCGATCCTTCCAGCTGCACGGCATTCCCCACTTCGTCGATCGCGTACGCCCTGCATCGCATCATCCGGTGGTTCAGGTCGTCTATGCCCTGCTCCGACTCCGGGCTGGCGAATTGGATGGAAGTGAACTGCTCGCCCTGCTCAAGTCCGGACTCGTTGAAACAGACGATGACGCGATCGATGCACTTGAAGAATACGTCAGCGCCCACGATTTAGATGGTCGCGACTGGCTGGACGAACGCGCCTGGTCGATCGAGGCCCCACCTCTCGGCGAGGATATGACCGAAGCCGAGCGAGCCACGCGTTACATCGATATTGATCGCATCAATCGGGTTAGACGCGACCTCATTCGGCACATCTCGCCTCTGCTTGAACAGAAGAGTCCCAAATCAGTCGCAGACCAGGTCAGGATGTTGCATGATGTCATCATCACTCTCGGCGTGCGACAGCGATTATCCGAGTGGATTCGCCAGGCCGAAGGCGAGGCCAGCGCGATTCACCGCCAGGTCTGGACTGATCTGATCGAGTCACTTGATCAATTCGTCGATGTATTGGGAGAGACGCCGCTCGACGCACGCGCGTTTGCGGATTTGCTTCGCAGCGGACTTTCCGGATTCAGTCTCGCGATCGCCCCACCTACGTTAGATCAGATGATCGTCGGAAGCTTCGATCGAACACGACTCGGACATGTGCGAGCTGTCGTAATACTGGGCATGTCTGATGGACTGTTGCCCGTTCGACATGAGTCGCAAACCGTTCTTCGCGATGATGAGCGCCGTGCCCTGGCCGATCGTTCATGGGATATCGCGCCCGATAATCGGCAACGTTTGATGGATGAGCTTTCCCTCTTCGCGGCCGCAAGTTCCATGCCGGACCAACGGCTCATCCTGACACGACACACCTCCGATGCCGATGGCAAACCCCTGCCTGTTTCATCATTCCTTCGCACAGTCTTGCGATGCGTGCCGAATCTCACATCCATCGAAGTTGATCCCTCTCAACCTGAATCCGTCGGACATGTCAACCAAATCGTTCAGCATGTTCTTTCAGATCGATCAACGTCCCCCAGCAACGTGACGGAGAAGTTTCTCTTCGAGCTGGATCGACGTCCGGACTGGCGCCCCTGGGTCGATCGAATCGCCAATATTCGCAGCTACGCGAACCAAGCCAGCCTCTCAAAGGATCTTTCGACCATCGTCGGCGAGGAGTTGCGGGGCAGCGTGAGCCGGCTGGAATCTTTTGCAGCCTGCCCGTTCAAACACTTTTCAAGTTACACCCTTCGTCTTCGCGAGCAACACAACGCCGAACTCTCGCCGATGATGCTCGGTACGATTTACCACCGCGCGATGGAGAGTGTTGTCAGTAAGGCGATCGACGCGCGTCGAAGGTTGCAGGAAGTTCCGATCGATGCGCTGCTTCAGAGCGCAACGAGCGACTTCCACCGCGACATCGACCGACACATCCATCTCTCGCCCGGGCGACGTGCCTATGTCGAGCGCATGATCGTTGAAGATGTGACTGATGTGCTGAACCGGCAGCAGCGATTTCTGGCGGCGGGACAGTTTGCACCAGTTCACGTCGAGTTGTCATTCGGCCGCGAAGAAGGCGACCTCGGGCCGCTGCACCTCATCACACCGGCGGGCCGTCGCGTTGCCCTGAGCGGACAGATCGATCGCGTCGACATGCTGTCATCACAAGGCGCTCATTATGCAACGGTGGTCGATTACAAGAGTACGCCTCGGAAGTTTAAGCCCGACGAAGTTATTCTTGGTACCGGTCTGCAACTCCTCACATACCTGCTGATCATGCGTGAGAAGGGCCAGCAGTTGTTCGGGCACCCCGTCTCCATGGTGGCGGCACTTTATGTCGGCATATCACGCAAACTGCTCAGCGAAGCAAACCCGAATGACGTCCCGACAGTCGAGTCGGACGAATATTGGTCGAACACAGAGTTGCGCCCCCGCGGGATCGTCGACGCGGCCTATCTCGATTTGATCAACTCGAGTCAGACGACCCAGTGGATCACCGGTGGGATCCCGAAGGATGGATCACACATCAAACAAGATGTCGTTGCGGCGCATCTACTCGATCAACTCCTCGATTTTGCGCGCCAAACGATTTCGACACTCGCGGATCGGATCTTTGCGGGCGATATCGCAGTATCGCCCTATCGCCGTGGAACCTATACGCCCTGCCAGCATTGTCCTTTTCGACCGGTCTGTCGATTTGATCCATTGATCAACCGCTACCGGAACGTAGAGCCGTTGAGCGGAGAACTCGCGATCAAGCGCATGCTCGATGAATTGAATCCTCCGGCGCGGGAGATCGAGAAATGAGTGATTTGACCCGATGGACCCAAGCGCAGCGGGAGGCCATCACGAGCGGCCGCCGTGCCTTGCTCGTGAGCGCGGCTGCCGGAAGCGGCAAGACCAGCGTGCTCGCCGATCGGTGTGTGCATCTAGTCTGTCATGCCGAAGATCGATGCGACATCGATCAGCTTCTTGTCGTCACGTTTACACGATCCGCAGCCGCCGAGATGCGCGAGCGAATCGCGCGTCGACTTCGCGAGGTCTCGGATGCCAATCCCACAGACACTCGACTCGCACGACAACTCCGACTCATCGACCGCGCTACGATCTGCACGCTCGACGCCTTCAATCAGACGTTGCTTCGCGAGCATTTCGTGCGTGCGGGAATCGATGCGGATTTCCGCATCCTCGATCCGAAGGAATCGACCCTTCTCAAGAGCATCGCAGCGCGTGACGTCGTTCGGGCCGCCTACGACTCCGAACAACGCGACGCCGTCGAACAGTTGCTTCGCATCACGTTCAGCCGGCGAGAGGATTCGCTCATCGCCGCCCTTCAGTCTGCTGGTGCGATGCTTTCAAGCGTCGTTGATCCTGACCGATGGATCGACAACGCGCTCAAGCGAGCCGTGGACCCCGACACCGTTCGATCATCACTTCAATCCCTTGTTACATCACTTTCTGAGAGGGTCGATTCGCTTCATGCGCGACTGATCAAGGTGCTACATCAAACCTGGCCAGGCGAACTCGACAAACAGATCGCCTATGTCAGGAGCTACGTGGCATGGCTCAGGCAACTGGCCGACGCGCTGCGAAGCCATTCCATCAATGCGGCCGTTCGATTGGTGGGCAGCGATGATCGCCCGGGGCGATTTAATCCCCCGCATAAGTCCAAAAGTCCGCCTGAATGGGAACCGTTTAAGAAGGCAGTCGATGCGGTTCGCAACAAGATCAAACCCGATTCACAGCTCAATGGCTCCATCAAGCTGCTCGCGGTGATGACGCCCGAAGTTCAGCTCGAGACGGCCCGGCGATTGGAGGCGTTTGCGTACCTGCTTCGCGCCTATCGAGCACGGTTCATGGATCTCAAGTCACGTCAGAACGGGCTCGATTTTGACGATGTCGCTCACGCTGTTCTCGGCCTGCTTCGCGACCGAACTTCGACCGATCGGCCGGTCCCATCCGATATCGCAAAGTCGCTCCATACGCGGTTCGCGCACGTCCTCGTCGACGAGTGCCAGGACATCAATCCGCTTCAAGAAGCCATGTTGAGGCTGATTAGCACGGATGCCCAGGCGGAGTTGGATCCTTCGATCGTCAGCAACCTCTTTGCGGTGGGCGATGTCAAGCAAAGCATTTATGCCTTCCGCATGGCCGATCCCAGCGGATTCGTAAGGCGATCCAAGGTTCTCTCAGCCATGCCTGCCGAGCGAGGCGGCTTGATCGAACTCAACGAGAACTTCAGGTCCCGACCCGCGCTGCTCAATGGCATCAACACCATCTGCGAGCGCCTGATGTCTGCCGACACATGCGATATCGATTACGCGAAGGGCCACGCACTCTCCCGCGGGGCCGACGCTCCCGAGTCGCCGAGCGGCTTCACGGGTCGACCGATCCTATTCCACTACATTTCTGATGCTGAGAGCGATTCCGATCACGAGGTCGAAGATGACACAGCACCCGCTGACGATGATCTGAAGGATCTTGAAATCGCCGAACGTGAGGCGCAACTCATTGCCGTCCGAATCGCGCACATGATGGGTCTTCAGGACGAACCACCTCGAACGATCTTTGATCCGCAGGAAAAGCGCACCCGTCCATTGCGCTACTCTGACATCGCGATTCTCGTGCGAACCGCGCGACAGCGATCAAGCGAAATCGCGGGCGTTCTTCGTAGATGCGGAATCCCGGTCCATGCTGACGATCCGAGCGGCTTCTTCAATGCGATCGAAGTTCTTGACATCTGTAGCCTGATCGATGTTCTCGATAACTCGCATCGCGACATTCCGCTTGCAGCCTTGATCCGTTCGCCGTTCCTCCGCATCGATCATCCGGAACAATTCATGGTCGAGGTGCGTGAACAGTTCAAACATCTTCCATTCGGCGAGGCGCTTCACCAGGCAGCACGCGGGGATTCGTCTCTGGCAGATCGCATCCGAACTCATGTTCTCAGTCCGATCCGACGCTGGCGCGAACTGTTTCGGCTGCTGCCGGTCGATCTGGCCATCCAGTCCATCCTTGATGAGACCGGATTCGTAGCCTTCAATGCCGGACTCATCGACGGCGAGCAGAGACTTGCCAATATCCAGCAGTTGGTCGATCTTGCCAGGTCCTTTACGAGCTTTGAGCGTCAGGGCATCAGTCGATTTGCCGCATTCCTGAAAGATCTCCAAGAAGATGCCGAGCTTCCAACACCCCCTCAGGCAGGTGGTCCTCGCGACTGCGTACGGGTCATGACCGTGCACCGGGCCAAGGGCCTGGAGTTCCCTATCGTCTTTCTCCCGTTGCTTGGAAAGAAGTACAACGAGAGTTCGCTGCGTGACCCAGTTCTGATCGATCGAAATGTCGGCTTTGGCATCAAGGCGTACGACGCATCGCGGCACGTCGTGTTTCCTTCTCCCGCCACGATCGAACTCAAGCAGAGCCTCAAGCGCGCCGCGATCGCGGAAGAACTTCGCATCTTTTATGTCGCACTCACGCGCGCCCGCGAACATGTCGAGCTCATCGCCACCGGCAAGCCCGTCGATCGTGATTCGCTGATCGCACAGTGGGCAAGCCATGAAGGCCCTCTGCAAGCCGATACGGTCCTGCAGGAAAGCAAGCTTGTCTCGCTCTTGCTTGCTGTCGACGCTATCGCCCACACACAATCACCCGGCACAATCCATTTTCAATCATGGAGTCCCACGCATGTCGCCGAGCTTCTTGGTGACATCAAGTTTTCATCTCGCACCACCGGCCACCGCAGCGATTCCGACCTGGCACTTATCGATCGCGCAATCGAGTCGATCCACTGGACCTATCCTGATCTTCCGCTGACCAGGATCGACAGCGCGCGAAGCGTCACATCGCTCAAGGCCGCTGAGTCGCTCCCCGCCAACATCATCGACGACCGACTCGCCCGGCCACGACTCGTCCTCTCTCGCGATCACGTCTCCGCGCTTGATCGTGGATCGGCAACCCATACCGTTCTCCAGTTCATTCGTCCTGATGCACTGCTCTCCGAAACCCACATCGCCTCCGAAATCGATCGAATCATCGAGCGACGATGGCTTGATCCCGCGCTCCGATCAGCGGTGGATGTCGATGCCCTGCTATGGCTTGGGTCGCTCGATCTTCACCAGCTCGCACTTAAGCCCGGTGCAGAACTTCACCGCGAGGTACCCATCTACGCCGCCGTCGCACCTGAAGAATGCGCGACCTCAGATCCGCTGGATCAGGTCCTGAGACGCGGAAGAATTGACGCCATGATCGTCACCGCCGATGGTGTGCACGTGATCGATTACAAGACCGACCGCATCTCCGCCGAAGCAACGGCAGAACGCGCATCCTTTTACGCGCCCCAGATTCGCGCCTACGCCGAGGCCGTCTCACGATGGATCGCTCGGCCGGTGTCAACTCATTTGATCTTCCTGACGCCTCGCAGGGTGGTAACCGATGTCTGAACCGCGACTGCTCGCGATCGATCTTGATGGCACAGTGCTTCGAAGCGATCGACGACTCGATCAAGACGACGCCGCGCGAATTCGACGGATTGCGCAGCGTATACCTGTGCTCATCGTCACCGCGCGTCCGCCTCGTTCGACCCGCGCAATCTATCAGTCGCTCGGACTCAGAACCCCCAGCATTCATTACAACGGCGCTCTGATTTTTGATTTCACCTCGGGACACGTCATTGAGCATCATCCGATCGGTCCAGAGCTCATGCGACAGGCAATTGGAATTGCCCGAGACGCATTTCCGGCCTGCATCATTTCCATCGAGCGCCTCGACACCCTGCATACCGATCGAGTCGAATCGCGATTCACCACCGCCACCAGTCTCGAGTTCGGGCCGGATTGCGTCGCGCCCATCGACCAGATCACACGCGAGCCAGCCACAAAATTGATGATTCATGTCGAAGCCTCGCAATTGCCCGCGCTTCGGCAACTCATCACCAATCGATGTCCAAGCGCGTTTCAAATCGTCTCCACCGATGCTGACCTGCTGCAGCTGACACATCCGCAATCCGGCAAGTGGCCTGCGATACAGAAGTTGCTGCCTCGATTCGATGTTGATCCGGCGGACGTGTTGTGCATGGGAGACAACGACAACGATGTCGAGATGCTCGCGCGCGCGGGGATCGGAGTTGCAGTCGCGAACGGTTCGCCGGATGCACGGGCTGCTGCACGATTCGTTGCGCCTTCCAATGACGAGGGGGCCGTTGGATGGACGATCGAGCGATTTTTCCCCACACTGATCCGTCATGCCTGATCTTCCAGTGCTCACCCGTGACCTCCCCGGTATCGGCGGCGTCATTCGCAGCCAGCCGGAGGACTTCTTTGTCCAGGAAATCCCCCGCGACGACCCAACTGGCGAAGGCGAACACGTGATCGCCGAGATTCAGAAGGTCGGACTGACAACAATCGATCTCGTTCGACGCATTGCCAAGTCGCTGCGTGTTAGTGATCGAGATATTGGTTACGCAGGCTTGAAGGATAAGCACGCCCTCACTCGACAGATGATTTCGATCCGCGACGTTACAATGGACGATCTTCAGCGAATCGAAATCCCCGGCGTGACTGTGATGTGGGCAGAGCGGCACGCACGAAAGCTCCGGCTCGGCGAGCTGCGAGGAAATCGCTTTGCCATCCGAGTTCGTCAGGTCGACGCTCTGCACGCGATTCGTGCACGGGCGATCCTCGATGTCCTCAGCCGACGCGGCTGCCCCAACGGCTTTGGGCCGCAACGATTCGGTATCCGACAGGACAACCATCTGCTCGGACTTTGTCTCCTGCTCAATCGACCTGCTGACTTGCTCAACCAATGGCTCGGGGGTACGCCGAGCGAAACAGATACAGCCGATGCCCGAGCCGCGCGCGAAGCCTTCTCCGCAGGCGATCTGCAAACCGCACACCGCCTCTGGCCCGGTGGTGCGCGATCGGAGTTGAGTGCGATTCATGCCCTGCGGCGCGGCGCGTCGCCGGAAGAAGTTGTTGCACGCGTCGAGCCCAAGATCACCTCCATCTGGCTCAGTGCGCTGCAGTCGAGTCTTTTTAACCAGGTTCTCTCAAGACGAATCGACACCATCGACACACTTCTAGACGGCGACCTCGCGATCCATCACGACACGGAGGTTGTCACGCGAATCGACGATGCACCGTCGATGCAGCCGTTATGCGAGGCGTTTGCGGTGAGTCCGACCGGCCCCCTTCCGGGGAGTCGGCTCGACTTGCCCGAACGCGAAGCGGGAGCGATCGAATCAGGCGTATTCGATTCCATGGGACTCAATCAGGCGATGTTTCGGGAAAGCGCCGTACGCCTCCGCGCTGAGCGGCGGACACTTCGTGTGCGGCCGACCGACACGCACGTCAGCGCGGCCGTCGATGAACATGGATCATCGATCACGCTCGCCTTCACGCTGCCCGCCGGCTCGTTCGCGACCACGTTGCTTGCCGAGGTCATGAAGACTTCCGATTCTTCAATCATCGAAACAGGAGTCGAATCATGAGTAAACTCTGGATCGGACATGGATTTGATCAGGCGGAGTTCGACCAGATCTTGCGACACGCCCAAGGCATGCGGATCGTACGCCCGGCGACTCAACAAGTGTCCAACCTGGTCGCGTCGGCGCGCGATCCGCAACTGGCGGATTGTGAGATCGCATACGGGCAGCCGCATGTGGATGACGTGATCGAATCCGATTCGCTTCGATGGGTCGGGTTGAGCAGCGCGGGATACACAAGATTTGATCGTTCGGATGTTCGCGCGATGGCACGCTTACGTGGATTGCGAATCACAAGTGCTTCAGGCGTTTATGCCGAGCCTTGTGCACAACATGCACTGGCGATGATGCTCGCACAGGGACGACAACTTGCAGAGGCAAGTCGTGCGCAAATTGTTGATCAATCGTGGAACTATCTCCCACTCCGGCAGGCCAGCCGGGTGCTCAATGGTTCATCACGCGTACTCCTTGTCGGCTACGGATCTATCGCCCGTCGGTTGGCGGAACTGCTTGTTCCATTTGGGGCTTCGGTTCTCGCATTCAGACGATCTGTACGCGGCGATGAGAATGTCCCAACGCTTTCCATTGACCTTTTGAATGAGCATCTGCCCGATGCAGATCATGTTGTGAATATTCTGCCCGCCTCGCCGGAGACGATTCGTTTCTTTGACTCGTCGCGCTTGGAGCGATTCCGACCAGATGCGGTGTTTTACAATATTGGGCGTGGCGACACGGTCGATCAGGAGGCGCTACGGGTGGCTCTTGAACGGGATCGCCTCGGTGCTGCATGGCTCGACGTGACAACACCCGAACCACTGCCAGCGGATCATCCGCTATGGCGCACGCCACGATGCCATATCACGCCTCACACGGCCGGCGGATTTCGGGGTGAACGACGGCGTCAACTCGATCACTTTCTCGACAATCTCAGACGCTATCTGCACAAAGAACCGCTCGAAGACCTCGTGATCAGCTGAGGGTCCATCCATCTCACGTCTCAGTCCCCAGCCTTGGCGGCAGCCCATGCGGCCCGTAGGACGGCCTCGGTTCGGAGGATCGCCCAGGCTTGCTGCCTCGCCTTGAGCGTCAGCAGGTCCATCGGCATCCCGTCGACATTCTCGCGATGCTCAAAGAACTTTCTCGTGTCGATTGCGGGCTTGCCGCCCTCTTCAATGAGCGACTTCTGCGCAGCCCGACCGATCATCGGAAGATACCGATAGCTCGCATAGGCCACGTCAAGTGTCGCTTCGAACGCATCCTCACTGACACGCGGAAAGGTGTCAGCCAATGCGAGCCACGCCTGCGTCTGATCGAATAGTCGTGCACGTAAGTCCGGAAGAGGCTGGGTGGGATCATCCACGCCCCGCCATTCGACTTCGGAGTGCACATTCGGTGCATCGGGGCGGTGCCCGAAATAGCTGACGCTCTTGTAGTCGATCGTGGCGTGATGCGGCTGGGTATTGTCCTGCACGTAGTGAATCAGATAACCCGCCCATCGAAGCGCATGCTCGTCGCCCGGCACGGCGAGATCTGGCTCGATGCGATGCTCACGAATCGAGCGGATGAGCTGCCTTGACGAATGCTCGACAGCAAAAGGCAGAAACCCCGCACGCTTGAGTCGGTCGTCGGACAGGTCGCGCGGGATGAGCGATCGATCGGGCAGACCGCTCAGGTCGTCGTGATACTCAAGAGGCTTTCCCGGGGCATTCAAGAGCTCCAGATCAATGTAATGCAGCAAGCGTTCATGCACGCCAAACGGCTCGACCGCAGGTCCGTCACGTCGGCCGGCTTCGAGATCGGGTACAAGCACCCACCACAAAAGCCCGAGCAGATCCTCGCGCTGCGGCTCGATCCCGACATGCGCTTCGATCATGAACTGACGCTCATCGGCGAGGCTGAGCGTCGGCGTGGTGCTGGACAGAAACTTCTTCAGATCCGGGTCAGTGTCCGGCGATGCAAGGAGTCGAGCGACCGCGATCCGTGTGAGTTGAACGTGCTCCTTGTAGCTCCACGCCTCTGCCTGGCCGTTGACAAGAAGAACAACGCCCAGCAGGACGAACATGGCTAAACGCCGCGCAGATCTGATCCTCATCGCCTGATTGTATCAGCCGGCCTGTCGGATGGCGCGTCGATCCAATCGCTGCAAAGCCCTTGCGAACGTCGCATCACTCACCAATGCGAGTGCTGGGTCCGTGGACGATCCGGCTGATGCGGATATCGTCGTCGTTGATGCGTTCGCCTCGGAGGAGCACGAGGTGCGCGACCGGCTCTCGTCCGTTGCGGCCGGCATCTAGATCGGCGGTGCCGTCGTCGAACAGAACGATCATCGCAACCGGGTCTCCGGGGCTGGTGCCCGTCTCGGCGGCGAGCCAGCGGGCGGCGACTGAGTTGGCGCGTCGCTCGTCGCCGGGCGCGTAACTGAACTGATCGCGAATCTCCTGCGGGATCGAATCGTCGTTCTGGATTTCGGACCAGAGATCGCTCGCCAGACTCACGGCGGGGTCGGCACCGATGAGGATCGCGACCGCTCGCATGGTGGGGATCTGCTCAAGCAATCGGTCAGCCGGCACGACCGTTGTCTCGCCGAACCGGCGACTGCTGGCCGATGGAAGGAGTCGCACCGCCAGCGCATCGCCGGGGATTTCTCGTGTGATCGAGCGAGCCAGGACCTCCACCGTATCACGCCAAACCGCGCTGCCTTCGCCTTCGACAGCACGCACGGGTGCGATCAGCACGGTCAAACCAAACATCACTGCAGCAAAGAGTCGCCTCATGTAGAACTCATCGACACGACGCTGGCCTTCATGCAGCCAATCGTTCGGTGACCGTCCGACCCAGGGCGAGAAATCACTCAATCTCATCGCTACCGACGGCGCAAACGGAAAAGCCATCGTCCGAAAAACGGCGACCGCCTCGAGGCTCGTCCATCAAGCATCATCATGACATCGCGGCGACGCCGCCCATGATTTCAGACAACTCGGTCGTAATCTGGCTCTGGCGGGCGCGGTTGGCATCGAGCGAAAGCTGACGCGCCATCTTTTCGGCGTTATCGGTCGCACTCTTCATCGCCACCATGCGCGCGACGTGCTCGCTCGTGGTCGCATCGAGGAAGGCTTGATAAACCGTTGTCTTGACCGTCAACGGAAGAAGCTCGTTCAGGAGGTCTTCGGCACTCGGGAGGAACTCGTAGATCGACTCAACCGCACCGGTTTCCTCAGCACGAACGTCGTCGCCACGTCGCTTGGTGTCCATCACGCCTGCCTTGACCTGCGCTTCCTTCTCGGCCAGATCCTGCGCGACCCGCTCGATGGCAGAGCTGAGTGAACTCAATGGCAACAGCTCCATGACCTCCGGTTTCTGAACACCAGTGGAGACGAAGTTCATGTACACGAGATGCAACCCATCCACTTCGCTTGAGACGAATTGGTCGATCATCTGCCGTGCGAAAGGTTCGACTTCGTCGTACCTCGGGACGTCGCTGATGACCAGGCGATCCTTGATCGGCATCTTCTGGAATTTGAAGAAAGTGGCCCCACGCTTGCCGGCGCTGTAGAGATCCACTTCGACGCCATCCGACTTGAGCTTTCGGAGATGCTGGGCGGCCTTGCGAAGGACGTTGCCATTGTAAGCACCACACAACCCGCGATTGCTCGTCATCACGACCACCGCAACGCGTCGCGGCTTTTCAATCGGACGCAGCAGCGGATGCTTCATCTCACCGGTGATCGCACTTGCCACCTCTCGAACCATCTCGCGAACCTGAATCGTATAGGGCTTGGTCGCCACCGCACGCTTGAGCGACTTTTGAAACTTTGCGGTTGCGATCATCTGCATCGTCTTGGTGATCTTGCGAATGTTGCGGATCGCTTTGCGTCGCTTGAGAATCGCTCGTGCCTTGGCCATGGTAGAAGTCGCCTGTCAAAGAATGGTTGAAGATGGATCGTTGCCGAAGTTGTGCCAACGGGTTAGGTCGGCGGATTACATGCCTTGAGTCGGGTATTGAATCGGCACGCGGGATGCGAGTCAAGTGACCGATTTCAGGCAACTTCGATTCGCGGGAACAGCACGCTCGCCTGACCGACCCGATGACCCGGAGAAAGCGGAGCCAAGAGTTGGTTAAGCGTAAGGCCCTTGGCGTCGATCCCGAGCTGCAAAAGCCCCGCCGGTGCTTTGCCGGGAAGCACTGGGATCGCCCCCGCGAGGGCGACTTGCGTGGCGCGAAGCATCAGACCGAGGACTTGATCAAGCCGGGCCGTCTTGGATGGGTCCTTGGCCAGGCTGAAGGGTTTGGTCTGATCGATGTAGGTGTTGGCTGCCCGGGCGAGTTCAAGCGGTAACTGGGCGGCGCGTTGGAGTTCGAGTGTTTCGTAAGCGGCTGCAAGTTGCGATGGAAAATCCGCAATCGCGCGCTCAAGTGCCTCATCCTCCGGGCCAGCCTCCCCGGCCGCGGGGATGACGCCTTCGCGATACTTCTGCAGCATGTTGAGCGAACGGTTCAGGAGGTTGCCCAGAACGTTTCCGAGTTCGCCGTAGGAAGCATTGAAATCGGTATCGCTCCAGTCAAGATCATTGCCAAACGGAGACGCACGCAGCATGTAGAATCGCAGGGCGTCCTGTCCGAAGCGTTCGACGACGTCGCGCAACCTCTCCAGCCCGATAAAGTTCCCCATCGATTTGCTCATCTTCGCGCCGTTGCTCGTCCACCACCCGTGAGCGAACAATGTTTTGGGCAGCGGAAGTCCGAGCGCGATCAGCATCACCGGCCAATAGAAGGCATGGAACCACAGGATCTCTTTCCCGATCAGATGCACATGCGCGGGCCAGAAGCGGTCATAGCCTTCCTCTGGGTGATTCGGATAGCCGATCGCGGTGATGTAGTTGCTGAGTGCGTCGATCCAGACATAGAGTACATGGGCAGGATCGTTCGGCATCGGTATGCCCCAGCTCAAACTCGCGCGGCTGATCGAGAGGTCCTGATCCCAGCCTTTTAACTTGGACAGGATCTCATTGCGGCGGCTTGCGGGCCTGACCTGCAGTTGGTCGGATTCGATCGCGCGATAGACGGAATCGACGTACTTCGTCAGTTTCAGGAAGTAAGTCGGCTCCTTGTAACGCACGAGCGGTCGCCCGCTGATCCGGGATTTGAAGTCGGCATCCTTGGCTTCGGTCTCGGTGATGAACTCTTCCTGACCTTCGTCGTACCAGCCCTCGTAAGCCCCAAGATAGATGTCGCCGCTGGCTTCGAGTTTGCGGACGATCTCCTGCACGCGCGACTTATGACGTTCCTGACTGGTGCGGATGAAATCGTCGTTGGAGATGCCAAACTCGGCGAAAAAATTACGAAAGACGTTGGCATTGAGCGTCGCAAGTTCCGCGGGCGTGGTTTTCAGCTCGGCGGCGGTTTTGACCATCTTGATGCCGTGCTCATCGGTGCCGGTCAGAAAATGCACCTGCTGTCCGCAGAGTCGGTGATATCGCGCGACCACATCTGCGCAGACCGTCGTATACAGATGTCCGAGATGCGGCTCGCCGTTGGGATAATAGATCGGGGTAGTAATGAAGAAGGACATATTGTTTGATTTGCTGGATGAGTGTAATCGGTCGCTGACATCCCGTCGCAAACGTGCCGGTGATGAAATCGTTTTGACTTCTGCCCCTTCTCAGGGCGTTTGAACTCAGAGGTTGTATTCCTTGATTTTGCGGTAGAGCGTGCGTTCCCCCATGCCGAGCATCTTGGAGGCCTGCTCGCGATTTCCGCCGGTCGCGTCGAGAGCCTGACGGATGGCCTCGCGTTCGATCTGTTCCATGGTCTGACCGACAAGGCTCGACGCACCCGCCGATGCGCTGGTCGGGCGCACCTCGGCGGGCAAATCTTCAGGACGAATCATCGGACCCGACGACATCACGCACGCGGTCTCGATCGTTCGCTGCAACTGACGCACGTTGCCCGGCCAATGATAACCCATCAACAACTGCTGCGCGTCGGCGGTCACGGCATCGATCTCCTTGTCGTACTTCCTCGCCGTCTGCTTCAAAAAGAAATAGACCAGGAGCGGAATGTCTTCGCGACGCTCTCGCAATGGCGGAAGGCGAATCGAGACGCCTTTGATGCGATAATACAGATCCTCGCGGAACGTCTTGTCACTCACCATCGATTCGACATCGCGATTGGTCGCGCTGATGAGTCGGACGTCCACCCGGCGCGGTTCATTCGATCCGACTCGAACGACCTCGCCGTTCTCAAGCACGCGAAGCAGCTTGGCCTGCATGCTCGTGGGCATGTCGCCGATCTCGTCGAGAAAGACACTTCCGCGATTGGCATGTTCAAAGACGCCCTCGTGATCGCTGATGGCATTGGTAAACGCACCACGCACGTGCCCGAAGAGTTGACCCTCCAGCAAGCTCTCATTGAACGCTGCGCAGTTCAGCGCCACATACCGCGCCTTGCGCCGCCTCGAATTGTCGTGGATCGCACGGGCGATCAGCTCCTTACCCGTTCCGCTCTCGCCCAGAATCAGCACAGGGATGTCGCTGTTGGCGACCTGACGCGCGGTCCGCACCACCTGCTGCATCGCAGGCGATCGACCGATGATGTTTTCAAATCCGCCCTGCTCATTCAGCCGCGCTTCGAGGATTTCGTTCTGCTGCTTCAGTTGCGACCGCTCACTCGCTCGGAGCACCTGTGCCCGAAACTCGTCAAGATCCAGAGGCTTGACGATGTAGTCATACGCGCCTTGCTTGAGCGCTTCCTTGCTGGTGGGGACATCGTTATGCGCCGTGACCAGAATCACCGGAGGAGGCGGCGTGAGCTTCTGGGCATGTGACAACAGCGCCAACCCGTCGCGCGGCTTATCCATGGCCAGATCGGTCACAATGACGTCGAACCGGTGCTTTTCCAGAAGTTTCATCGCACCGGACAGATCATGGGCCACATGCGTGCGGAAACCCTGCCGCAGCAGAGCTTCCGACATGACGTCGGCGTGGTCGGTCTCATCATCAACGACCAAAACGGTACTGGGGGCGGCTTCGGACATTCCCTAAGATTAGCCGGATGAGTTTCGCATCGCGAGCGTGTATCTTCTCGGGCATCGTGAAGACCGACCGCGCCTACCAACAATGCATCAATCCCTTCTGCGGCCACTCCGTGGGCGTCGAAGAAATCCATGTCTCCTGCCCACGCTGCGGAAGCCTGCTCGACGTCCGCTACGACTGGAGCAGACTCCCGGTGCCCAAAAGCCTCTCTGCCTTTGAGCATCGATGGGCCACCAAGGGAACCGAAGTCGAGGGACGACTCGATTTCTCCGGCGTCTGGCGCTTCCGCGAACTCATGCCCTACTACCGCACCGAGGACGACATCGTCACCATCGGCGAAGGGCGAACGATGCTCCAGCAGGCTGACATCCTCGCACGCAACCTCGGCATGTCACCGCGATCACTCTTTCTCCAGTACGAAGGACTGAACCCCTCAGGCAGCTTTAAAGACAACGGCATGACCGCCGCCTTCACCCACGCGCGGATCGTTGGTGCCAAGAAGGTCGCGTGCGCATCCACCGGCAACACCAGCGCATCGCTGGCGATGTTCGCCAGCCTCGCGGAGATCGCGGGGATCGTCTTCATCGGTTCAGGAAAGATCGCGTTCGGAAAGCTGAGTCAGGCGCTCGACTACGGCGCGCAGACGCTCCAAATTCAGGGCGACTTCGATACCTGCCTCCGTCGCGTCCGACAAATCGCTGTCGATGTGCCGGAACTGGGCGTCTATCTGATGAACAGCGTCAATCCGTTCCGGCTCGAAGGGCAAAAGAGCATCATGCTGCGGATTCTCGAAGCCATGGGCTGGAATCCGCCGGACTGGATCATCGTGCCCGGCGGAAATCTTGGAAACTGCTCCGCATTCGGAAAAGCATTCGAAGAGATGCGCGAGTTGGGTCTGGTCAGTCGCATGCCTCGACTCGCGGTCATCAACGCGACCGGCGCGAATACACTGCACCAACTCTATCACCACCACGGACTGCGCTGGAACCGTGGCGAAGTCGATTGCCACATCCTGGGCCGCTACTACGAAAAGATGAACCGCACCGGCTACAAGGCTCACACGATCGCCAGCGCCATCGAGATCGGTCGGCCGGTGAATCTTCCCAAGGCACTCCGAGCACTCGAGGTCATGAACGGCATCACACGCGAAGTCGATGACGAAGAAATCCTCGAAGCACGCGCCATGGTCGCCCGATGGGGATTCGGATGCGAGCCGGCCAGCGCTGCAAGCGTCGCGGGACTTCAGAAGCTGCTCGCCGACGGAACGATCGGCCGAAGCGAACGCGTCGCTTGTATCCTCACCGGACACGAACTCAAGGACGCCAACGCCACCGTCAAATACCACACCGGCATCGACATGAAGGCCGCCCAAGACCTCGCCCCGCGGTCCGAGCCACACGGCAAACTCCGCAACCTCCCCACACAGGTCGCCGACACACTGCCCGCCATCATCCAGGCCCTCGGCGGCAACCCCGACTGGGCCGCCAAGGTCAAGGAAGACCCCAGCGTCCCCACCATGGGCGGCGAGTACTAACCCGCAAATCCCCACCCCAACCCAACACCCCCGTCCCCCCCCCAGTCCCCAACTCCAACCCCGCCATCCTTTCCCGTCGTGCGCAAAGACCTCATCCCCAGCATCAATCGGCAGCGACGTCGGATTGAGTAAACAGTCAGGATCGAGCTTGCCGGAGGTTGACTCCATCGAGCCATCCCCAGCGGCGATTGTTTCTGACGCTTACTTTGACGCACTTGGCGCGTCGGGGATTGTTAGAATGAGATATCCGTGCTCTTTGTCCGTTGGCCGTTCGAGGACCATGCCTCGCCGACGTGCAACATGCCAAAGAATCGTCGCATCCAATGAAACCTGCTTCGGGTGCGTCTGCACTGTCCTGATGTGTCGCTTCAAAAGCTCCTTAATCCCCTTGGTGACCAAGCCGGCGTTCCCCGCATCAATCGCCTCTGCGACTCCCAGCAAAATCTTCGGATTCTTCCGACTCGATCCTGCAATCTTGTCCCGCAGATCGGGGTATCGGTTCAAACCCTCGCCACGAAGAAACGCAGAAATCACAAACCAGACGAAATTGTCTTCGACGGTCCAGTCACCGGGCATGCTGTCCAGTTTTCGGGTTGGAATCCCCCACTCCAGCATGGCGATCAGCTCTGGCTCGGCGTCCAACACCAATGCCCACATCAATCCCGCGCGGTACCTATCCAACCAATTCAACAGATCATCTTTGGCCCTATCGGGACCAACTGGCCCCCAAATGGGATTGTCCCAGTCGTCCGGCTTGGCGTAAAACGTACCAATATGCCGCTCTTGCCACTTACCGAAGAAATACTCGACAGTCTCCCGAGGGATGCAATTGATATGCGGATCGTCAGCGCAAAGCTTGCCAAGTTTCCACTGGTAAACGCCATATCCATGCAAACCCATAATCCTGAAGCTCCTGACAACCTGCTCATCCAATCTACCAATGGGTGGCTCCGTACTCCTATACTCGGGAAGGTCTGGGAAGGGCCAGTGTTTGTGAACACGCTCCAATACACGCTGAACCATTTGTTCAAATTCTTCTCTCTCTTCGTCCGTCAATTGGTGCATGATTTCTCCAGTTGCGCAAATCGCTACTTTCTACTCGGGGACGAAATGGGGACAGCCCCGAATGCCATTCGGTTAAGCATTTACGCTCGCATTTCCCGGGCGATTCTGGATGATCGTGGCTCGCTCAGCAAGTCGTACTCCTTCATCCGTCGTCGAATCGCTCGCG
>JAIYCY010000015.1 GCA_027487775.1 Planctomycetaceae bacterium | reverse complement strand
GCGCTGAGCGAGCCCTGGAGGATGGCGTAGGTGTCGACGTCCTCGCCGGGCTCGCGGGTGAGATTGCCGGTGAAGATGGAGGCGGTGTCGCCGTTGGTGAGGCCGGCGTAGGTGTAGGTGAGCGCGGGGTCGGACTGTCCGTAGACCTTCGTCTTCGCGTCGGCCGTGATCGTCAGCAGTGCCCGCGTGATATCGAAGTCTGCCCCGACGTAGGTGATGTCGTAGTTGTTGCCAGCATTGAGCGAGCCCTGGAGGATGCCGTAGGTGTCGACGTCTTCGCCTACTTCGCGTGTGAGCGATCCGGTGAAGATGCTCGCGGTGTCGCCGTTGGTCAGGCCAGCGTAGGTGTAGGTCAATGCCGGATCGGATTGGCCGTAGACCTTGGTCTTCGCGTCGGCGGTGATGGTGAGTGAAGCGCGATCAACCGTCAGTGTTCCGTCGACGAACGCCAGCGTGTATCCCATGACGCTTGTGAGTGTGCCGGTGTCGGCGTCGATCGTGTAGGAGCCGGCGTCGACTCCTCCGCCGACGATCGACAGCGACGGCGCGCCATCGGTGGCGTCGTTGAAGGTGTCGCCGTCGATGAGTCCGTCGATTGAGTAGGTCAGCGTCGGCGTGGCCTGTCCGTAGGTGTTGTTTTTATCGTCTGCGGTGATGGTGAGAGTGGGGCTGATGCTGTAGAGGAAGATGTTTCCGGAGTCGTTGATCGAAGCGGGCGGGTTGGCGGTGAAGGTTCGGTTGTAGCGTTTTGATGCGGAGATGCCTTCGATGGTGTCGGTGGGGTTTTGCGAATAGACGAGGAACCGACCCGGGCCCGGATCGATTCCCGATGCGCCGGCATTGTTGATGAAGTGCCGACCCGATGCGATCACGACGCTGTTGCCAGACGCCGCGGTGACAATCGGTTGTGTGATGGTGATGTCGTGTGTCGGAGTGGTCTGCAGCGAGACTGAACCCGTCGTATTCAAACCCGCGATGTTGAGGGGTGCGTTGTTGTAAAGCGAGAGCGTGCCCATCGACCCGCTGAGCGTGTTGATCGCGTTGTTGCCGGTGAGGTTCACTGTGCCGGCACCGCTGGCGCTGAGGGTGCTCGCGGTGATGATGCCACTGCCGTTGAGCATCGCGCCGGATGCGACCGAGGCGTTTGCCGTCGCGCCGTTGCGGTTCCAGGAGCCGGAGATCGTCAGCGTGCCTGCGTTCACGTCCGTTGAGCCGGTGTAGGTGTTGGCGCCGGAGAGGGTCGTGGTGCCGGTGCCGCTTTGCGTCAGCGTTCCGGAACCGGAGATGACGTTCGCGACCGTGATCGCGTTGGAGCGATTGAAGATCAGCGAGGCGTTGTTGATGACGTTGCCGCCGCCGAGAGTGCCGGTGGTTCCGCCGTTGCCGATCTGAATCGTGCCGGCACTAATGGTGGTCGTGCCGGTGTAGGTGTTCGTGCCGATGAGCACCCAGGTCGCGGTGGCGACTTTGGTGAGATTGAATCCGCCGGAGATGTCGCCGTTGATGACGGCCGTACCGGAGGCGTGTCCACCGAGGCTTGCGTTGCCGGTCAGGCTGATGTTGCCTGTGAAGGTGCCGGCGTCGATGCGCAGCGCGCCGAGCGATTCGGTGTTTCCGGTACCAGTGACACTGACCCCGCCAGTAACAGTCCGTGAGTTACTGAAGAATGCGGTCGTGTTGTCGCCAATGGTCAGCGAGCCGCCGATGTTAGACTGGCCATTGAACTTGTCTCCGGTGGTGGTGGCGGTGAAGAGCGCGACGTTTCCGGTGAACCCGGCGAGGCCGCTGAAAATGGTGTTTCTGGCGGACCCACCTGCAGCGAAGGTGAGTCCGAGACCACCCGCGCCTGTGAAGGTGTTGCTCACCGTCACGTTGCTGCCGGAGGTGTTGAGGTTGTTCAGTTGCAGCGTCGCCGCGCCGGCGATCGAGACGGCGCTGGTGCTGATGCCGCTCTTGGTCGTGCTGATCTCGGCAACGAGCGTGCCGGCGCTCACGGTCGTTGCGCCGGTGTAGGTGTTGGCGCCGGAGAGCGTGACGGTTCCGCCGCCCGACTTGTTGACCGCGACGGTGCCGCTGCCGTTTTGAATGCTGCCGGAAACGGCAAGTGAATCGAGTGCGCCCGGCGTGTTGAACGTGATCGGCGTTGTCCCGCGGAGCAGCGCGGAAATCGTGCTGTTGCCCGTCGCGTTGATCGTCGGCGACTGGGACAAGGCGTATTGTCCCCAGTTGTCCGCGTCGCCGTTGCCGGTGGCGATGATGGTTCCGCCGTTGAGGTTGACCGTTCCAGGGAACGTCTGGGAGACAACCGAGCCAACCTGCTGGTTGTCGAGCGTTCCTGCGATCGTCCAGACTACGCCCGGAGTGAAACTGATCTTGTTGTGGCTCGGCGTGCCGATCAGATGAAGACTCGCGCCACTGGCGATGTTGAGCGTCGAGAGCGAGAGAGCCGTAGCGACTTCGAGGATGCCTGCGCTGACGGTGGTGCTGGTCGTCGACTTGCTTCCTTGCAGCCTGAACGTTCCGGTGCCGGTTTTGACGAGTGCGATGCCGCTGAAGGCGGAGCTGAACGCGCCGGAGTGGGTGGTGCTGGCGTTGCTTCCACCGGTGGTCAGCGTGGAGACGGTTCCAGACGAATTGGCGACAGCGCCTGCGCCCGCCAGCGAGCCGATGGTGGGCGAGAAGCCGGCGAGGTCGAGCGTGGTTCCGGAGTCGAGCGTGATATTCGAGAGGTTGCCAAACGCGCCGTTCGAGCCGGCCTGCAGCGTGCCAGCGCTGACGGTGGTCACGCCGGTGTAGGTATTCGCACCACTGAGGGTGAGCGTGCCGGTGCCAAGTTTGGTCAGAGCACCCGAGCCTGAGATCACGCCGCTGACCGTGCCGGTGCCGGTCTGGTTGATCGTAACGAGCCCGCCGTTGCTGTTGATCGCCATCGCGCCCGACACCGGCGAACCCGTGAGCGTGATCGTCTGCCCCTGCGTGGTGATCGACGACCCGGCCGCGCCGGTGATCGCGCCGGCGGCCGTCAGCATGATGCTACCGATGCTCGTACCGCTTCCAGTAGCCAGTGCTCCGTTGAGCGTGATGCTGCCCGCGCCCACAGGCGAACGGATGACGATCGGATCAAGGTACGTGTACGCACGTACGTCGATCGCGCCGCTGCCGGTGGCGTGGCCGATGGTGATTGAGCCAAAGCCGTTTTGGATGAAGTCGAGTTCGGTGTTGGTAAAGTTCAGGTCGCCGCTCGCGCCGGTGCCGACGCCGATCGACGTGGCAGGCGTGGCCGGCGTGAGGAACAGGCTTCCGGTTCCGCTGATGGTGCCGTTGAGATCGATGGAATCGGCGATGAGGGTCGCGGTTCCGCTGCCGGCGTTGAGGGTGCCGTTTTGTGCGTAAGCCGACGAGCCTGTGCCGGCCGTTCCGGTGAAGGTGATGTTGCCGCTGGTGGAGTTAATTGAGGCGGCGGAGGCGAGCATGATTCCGTCGTTGGCGGTTCCCGTGCCAGCATCGCCTGTGCCTGTGATCTCGATGGCGCCTGACCCGCTGGTGATGCGAGTGTCGGAATTGCCCCCGCCAATGGCGACGCCGATGGAGCTGCCCGTTCCTCCTGAAGTGGATGAACCGATGAGCGAGATCGAGCCGGTGGTGCTTTGGATCCGGCCGGCGTTGAAAATTGAGATGCCGCGCTTACTGGAGACGCCCGAGGCGACATTGTTTCCACGGATGGAGATCGCGCCAGCGTCTGAGCTGATCGTGCCGCCGTTGATAACGATGCCGCCGTTGCCACCGCCTGAGGTGGCAATCGCTGGCGTGGTGAGCGGGTCGGCGCCGCCGCCGAGGGTGATCGCTCCGCCGTTGCTGGTGAGCGTGGCGTTGGTCATCGAGATCACGCCGGCACCGCTGGCGTCGCGGTCGCTGTTGAGCGTGATGGCCTGGCCTTGCGTGGTGATGCTCGGCGTGGTGTCGATGCTGTTGGAAACAGAGATGCCAGCGCCGGCCTGCAGGGTGATCGTGCCGGCTTGCGTTGTTGAACCGGTGGCGAGGTCGCCGTTGATGGCGATGATGGCCGTGCCGGCCGGGCTTCGCAGGGTAAGGTTGTCGCTGAATGTGTAGCTTCGGACGTCGATCGCGCCGGTACCGGTGGCGCTGCCGATGGTGATGCTGCTGAAGCCGTTCTGGAGGTAGCCGAGTTCGGTCGCGTCGAGGTTGAGCATGCCCGAGGCGCTGGCTCCGATGCCGATCGACGTTGAGTCGGTGCGGGGCGAGATCAGAATCGCACCGGCAGACGTGAACGACGAGGTGAGCGTGACGGTGTCGCCGAACAGGTTGAGATTGCCGGAGGTCGAGGAGAAGTTTCCGACCCTCAGATCGACTGTCCCGCCGGTGCCGGTGAGGTTGATGGCGCCGGTTGTGGTGGAGTAGGGCCCGCTTCCGCCGACGTTGATGCCGCGGGCATCGGGTCCGGTTCCGCTGACGCCGACGATGTTGATCGCGCCGTCGGTCGAGCTGAGGGTCTGCGTGCCTTCGAGCTGCACGCCGATGGAGATGCTTGACGCCGTTCCACCGGTGCCGGTGAGGTTCATAGCCCCCGCGCCGCTGGAGATGCTGCCACTGACGGTGTAGATGCCGTAGGCAAAGCCGCCACTTCCGCCGACGCCGGTGATGTCGATTGAGCCTCCGCCTGAGTTGATGGAACTTGCGGACAGCGTGACGCCGTGGGAGGTGCCGTAGGCGGGCGTGGATTGAGGATTCGCGCCACCGCCAAGGGTGATCGCGCCGCCGTTGCTGGCAACCGTTCCGCTGGTGATGGAGATTCCGCCGGCCCCGCTCGCGTCACGGTCACTGTTGAGCGTGATCGCCTGCCCCTGCGTGGTGATGCTGGGCGAGGTGTCGATGCTGTTGGAGACGGTGATCGAATCACCGGCCTGGAGTGTGATCGTGCCGATTTGCGTCGTCGAGCCGGTGGCGAGGTCTCCGTTGATGGTGATGCTGCCGGCGCCGGCGGGGGACCGGATGATCAGCGGGTCGTTCGCGGTCCAGCTGCGCACGTCGATGGCGCCGCTGCCGGTGGCGTGGCCGATGGTGATGGAGCTGAAGCCGTTTTGGATCGTGGCGAGTTCGGTGGCGTCGAGGTTGAGCGTGCCTGAGGCGCTGGCGCCGAGGCCGATCGGGGTGCTGGCAGTGGTCGGCTGGATGTTCAGCGCTCCGCTTCCGCCGATGCTGATGCCACCGAGCGCGATGGAGTCAGCATTGAGCGTGATACCTCCTGTCAGGTTTGCGGGCGTGCTGTTGCCGATGCGGTTGTTGCTATTCGATGTGAAAATCGCGGTGCCTGCAGCGCCTGTGGATGCGGTGATGGAAATGGTGCCCGCACCGCTGTTGAGAATCTGCGCATTTCCCCAGCCGAACCACCCGTAGTTCGAGCCGGCGCCGGTGGCAGAAATCGTGATGGCACCGCCTGCGGAGCTAACGGTTCCGCTCCCGGTGCTGAACCCGGGGCTGTTGCTCGCGGTCGATGTTGCGAGTCCGGTGATGTTGATTGCGCCTGTGGTGGTACTGATTGTTGAGCTTGACCGAATGTCGACCCCCATTGAGCCACCTGCGGAGGGGCCACCGCTACCAGTGATCGTGATCGCACCCGCATCGGCCGAAACGGTGGAGGCACCAATGAAGACCCCAATGCCAGCCGACCCGCCACCTGCAGATCCCGATGCGGCAGTGGTCGCGGGTGTTGTTCCGCCGCCGAGGGTGATATCACCGCCGTTGCTGGTGATCGTGGCGCCAGTGATCGCGATCAGTCCGCTGCCCGAGGCGTCGCGGTTGCTGTTGAGCGTGATGGCCTGACCCTGCGAAATGATGCTGGGCGAGGTGTCGATGCTGTTGGAGACGGTGATCGAATCACCGGCCTGGAGTGTGATCGTGCCAGCTTGCGTGGTCGAGCCGGTGGCGAGGTCGCCGTTGAGGGTGATCGATCCTGCGCCGGTGGGGGACTGGATCGTGACATTGTCCCTGAAGGTGTAGCTGCGGATGTCGACTGCGCCTGAGCCGGTGGCGCTGCCGATGGTGATGGAGGCGAATCCGTCGGTGATGCGATTGAGTTCCGACACATCAAGGGCGACCGTCCCACCGGAAGCGATTCCGACGGCGATGGGCCGCGATACCGTGCGCGGCTGGATCAGGAGTGTTCCGCCGGCGCTGGTGATCGTGCCGAGGTTATCCTGCTCGTCACCCGTGAGGGTGATCGCACCGCCGTTGGCGTTGATGGTGCTGGTGGTGTTGAAGGTGTTGATTCCGCCGCCGCCGCCGTCGATATCGGCATCGAGGGTGATGGCACGGTTCTGGCTGGTGAGCGAGATGCCCGCGTTGAGGGTGATGTCGTCGCCGGCCTGGAGCGAGATTGTGCCGACCTGTGTGCTCGAACCGGTGGCGACGTTTCCGGTGATGGAGATGTCGCCGTCGCCGGTCGGCGAGCGGAAGGTGACGTTGTCTTTGTATGTGTAGGCGGTGAGGGTGATATCGCCGATGCCGGTGGCGCTGCCGAAGGTGATGGAGTTGAAGCCGTCGGCGATTCGGTCGAGCTCGTTGTTGTCGAGTTGCAGTCCGGAGTTGGTGGCACCGGTGCCGAGGTTAAGACTCGTACCGGCGGATCGGGGCTGGATGACGAGGTTGCCGGTGCTCTGGAGGGTGACGTTGGCGATACTGAGATCGTCGGCGTTGATCGTGAGGCTGCCGGAGTACGTGCCGGCGGTGGGGCCTTCGCCGACGTAGTTCGTGCCGGTGTTGACGAGGAAGTCGTCGTTGGTTCCGCCGTTTGCGGTGATATTGATGTTGCCCGCGCCGGTGCCTTCGATGCCGCCGCCGTTGTAGATTTGGATGCCGAAGTTGTTTGAGTTGTTGCTGCCGGTGCCGGTGAGAGTCATCGAGCCGGATGTGTTGCGGATGTACCCGCCGTTGACGATCTGCAGACCCGGCGAATCGGTGGAGGTTCCTGCGGTGAGTGTTCCGGTGACGCTGATGGTTCCAGATCCGGTGGAGGCGATGAGTCCGCCGTCGACGATGACGCCGCGGTTGTATTGACCCGTCGGTCCGCCGGTACCTGTGATGGAGATGTTTCCGGTGGTGGAGGTGACCTGGGTGGTCGAGCCGTTGACGTTGACGCCGTCGGAGCCTGTCAAGGTGCCACGGGAGACGCCGACGATGGTGATCGCGCCGGCGGCCGAATTGATCTGCGCGCCAGAGTTGATGTTGACGCCCAGCCCCCAGCTTCCATTCTGGCTCGTGCCTCGTATGTTGACGATGCCGCCCGAGGTGCTGATGACGGCGCCGCTGATCTCTACACCATGTGCGCGCGACGAGTTTCCGAACGCAGCTGTTGAGGTCGGATCGGCACCGCCGCCGATGGTGATCGACCCGCCGAGCGTGGTGATGTTTGCGGCGATGCTGACAGCGCCCACGCCGCTAGCGGTTCCGTTGTCGTTATCGCTGTTGAGAATGACGTTCAGTGCGCCGCTGCTGCTGGTGATCGCGTTGTTGACGATGATGTCATTGGCGGCGCGGAGTGTGAGTGTAGCGGTAGCTCCGCCGGACTTGGTGATGTTGGCGTTGACGTTGATGTTGCCGTCTTGCGTGCCGGTGGAGCCGGTGGTGATGGTGACGCTGGTTCCGGCGGAGAGGGTCGAACTGATTGTTGCGGCGTTGACGAGTGCGTCGTTTGAGGTTGGTGTAAAGATGTCTGGATTCGCGCCGCTGAATGAGCCGCCTGAGGTGCTGCTGGTGATGGTGACGTTGCGTGGGTCGAGGAGCCATTCCCCTTGACGCCCGCGTCGCCCCGGCACGCGTGCGCCGACGACGCCGAACGCTTGGAGGTTGTCCTTTGAGCTCGTTTCGACCCAGCCGCCGTCACCGCCGCGACGTCCTCCGTTGGCGAGGATTGTGCCGAAGAAGGAGGTGTAGTTGTCGCTCCAGACCGCGACATTTCCCCCGCGGCCGATGCGTGTGGCGCTGGCCTCGATGCGACTCGTCGGATCGATGACAACGGCGGTTGCGTTTTGGGCATTGGGGACGCTGCTGGGTACGGTGTGACGTCCCTCGGTGGGGATGGATGCCCACGGTTTGACGTCGGTGCCGACGCGCACATCACCACCGCCCGCTGACCCGCGCACGTCGATCGTGCTTTCTTCGGCGAGCAGGATGTGATCGGCGTTGATCAGGACATCTCCGCCGCGTGCATCGGGTGATTTGCCGCTGGCGTCGATGAGTCCGGCCTGCTCGATGACGCCACGGTCGGCGACCAGCCGCACGCGTCCGCCTGATCGGTCGACGCCGGTCGCCCGGATGACACCTGTATTCTTGATCGCAAGTGCGTAGACATTGCCGCCGACGGCTTTGAGTTCGGCTTGGACGGCCTGGATCGTCCCGGCATTGACGACTTGCCCGCTACCAACGCGAACAGTCACGCCATCCGGGCCGCTAGAATGCAATAGCATTTCGGAGCCCGCAGCCAGCACTGCATCGCCCCTGGCTGCGTCGATGGTTCCCCGATTCTCGACCTGCCGCGCCAGCAGGACGACATCGCCGTGTCGACTTCGGATTGTGCCGAGGTTGACGATGGCGTTTTGCGATCCGCCGGTGAAGAGTGCTGCGTCGCTCGCGTGAAGGAAGTCATCGTTGCTGATGCCGAGGGTCGACCCGACGAAGTTTCCGCCGACGTCGATTCGACCGTTCGGGCCGACGACGATGCCACGCGGATTGATGAGGTAGACACTTCCATTCGAAGCGATCACGCCGTCGATGCGTGAGGGCATTGCTCCGGTGACGCGATTAAGGATGGCGGAGTTGCGTGACGGGAGCCTGAAGTCGATTCGTTCTTGGCGTCCGAGTGAGAACGATTCCCATTCGACGATTCCGCGAGGGGTCTGTTGTTCGACAAGCGTGCGCGGTCCGGAGCTCGAGATGCGCACGTCGCCCGCCGTCACGGTGGGTCCGACAGGCGCTGCCAAGGCGGTCGCGCCCTGGGCACCGACAGCGACCAGAAGCCAATGCAGACGTAGTGGCTCGATGCATCGCAAGAGAGAGGCGAACCTCCTCTTGCGATGTTGAACCATCGACTTGCGATGGGCTTCCAAACGATGCCTGCGCTTCATTCGAACTTCGCTCCTCAAAGCAAACCTTGCCCGTCAATTGATGTGACGACTCGTGGTCTTCATCGACCCATTGAGGTGGGGAGTTAAGCTGAAACGCTTGAAACAGATGGGCGCTTTAATCTGTGGCAGATTGGAATTTAGGAGCGGATTCGAGCCGCTCATCGAATCAAGTGGAGTCGGACCCTCGGCGCGTGGAAACGCAACGTTTCGAACGGCGGTGCGATGACAGACCCGCGTGGTATTACCGGCCTTCACGCAGTTTTAACGTAACAGCTAGGCCGCATCGGGCGGCGTTTGCGGGTGTGTTGACTGTCGCGCGAGCGAAGACGAGATCGACGTGAGTGCCGATAACCGAAAGTGTGGTGTGTGATGCAGTTTCCTATCGGGCGTGGTCGAAGGATGTGCCGGATGTGCCGGATGTGCTGTCGTGGTGCCGTGCTGATTGATCGGAATCAGCGGTGCGGTTGAGGTCAGTTGTGTGAGGCGATGACGCGGTAGCATCGGGGGACGAAGCCGGGTTGCGACGGAGCCGATCCGACCCCCGTTTCGCTCTGGCATGGCCCTGTGCCCGATTGCGGAGCGGCTGATGATGGGGAGAGGAGGCCCAGCTGTCGATTCGTCGCACGCAACGGCGTTTCGGCGGCCTGCTGGTTGAGTGAACCCAATGTGACATGGTGATTGAGATGAGTTTGCCGGTATTCGTGTACCGAAAGGACGAAGCGCCGTTCTTCCCATCGCAGCGTGTGGTGGATAGAGTAGGGTCGTCGATGCGGGCCGGTCACCGGGGCAAATGGAGTCGCTCGTCCATCATGACCGCAGCCAGGAAATGACTGTACAAGGCCGCGCCCGCTTGGTAACTCTGATACTTTGAC
Source organism: Planctomycetaceae bacterium (assembly GCA_027487775.1). Classification (GTDB taxonomy): domain Bacteria; phylum Planctomycetota; class Phycisphaerae; order Tepidisphaerales; family Tepidisphaeraceae; genus JAIYCY01. Next base: position 7,333 of record JAIYCY010000015.1, on the reverse strand, counting down.
ATGCCCGGAGGCAAAATGACCGTTGATGCTCCGTCAAAAGTTCCTGCGTCCGCATCTGGCAAACGTCGCAAGCTCGCGACTTTGGTGCTTGCCGCTTTGTCCATTGGGCTTCATTCGGATGTTCAGGGAGCCACCGTCAAGTGGATCGGCGGTTCGGGCTCAAGTTCGAATTGGTCAGACGCCCTGAACTGGCTCGGATTCAACCGACCCAACAATGACGGCGAGGACAAGGTGCGGTTTGCGGGCAATGCCACGCGTATCACGTCGACGGTGAACCAGGGTTATTCGATCAGGGAACTGGCGTTCGAATACGACGACGTGTTTGGAGATTTGATCAGCGAGAGTTTCACGGTCGGTGGCACGGGTTGGATCGGTGTTCGAAGTGGCGTCACCAACAGAACCGACCTGACTCAGACCGTTACGGCACCTGTCCGTTTTGATTCTTCAGGATCGATTTCCACCACTGCCGACTCAACAGGCACTTTGAGTCTTCAATCACTGTATCTCAACGGCCGCACGGTGTTCGTCAATGCCAATGGCGGGCCGATCAATATCACGGGCGAAATCAGTGGCGGTGAGCCGAATACAACGCTGGTCGTCACCGGGACCAATGCCGTCACCTTTTCCGGCGCGAATACATGGTCGGGCGAACTGCAAGTGACCGGGAGACTGGTTTATGGTTCCGGCTTCAATCTCGGATCGACGGGCGTGAACATCGTGCTGGCCGGCACGCTCGCACGGACGGGCAGCGGCACGACCGTGTTACCGATTTCTGTCAATGGTGATTCGAGTCTTGAGGTCGGCTCTGGCCTGACCGTGACCTACTCCGGGGCGTTCACCGGGACGAATTCAGGTACCCTCAGCAAGACGGGCAGTGGCACGGTCATTTTGAACAATCAACTTAGTTATCTCAGCAACACGACCGTGTCGGCTGGCACGTTGCGGCTCGAGGGCCAGTCGCTCCTGCCCGATACGCAGTTGACCGTCAGTACCGGCGGCACGCTGTCGTATGCCGGCGGCAAGGACGACACGATCGCAGGACTCTCCGGCGGCGGCACGATCGTGCTGGACGGCGGATCGCGACTTCAAAGCGGCCAAGGCGCGACGCTGGGCGGCGGGGGTACGTTTTCTGGCTCGATCCAGGGAACAGCCGGCCGATTCGACAAGGCCGGCTTCGGTATACTCAACCTTACCGGCTCGAGCACCTTCGGCGGTGGAACCGTTGTGTCCGGCGGCACACTGCTAGCCAACAACACCACTGGCTCGGCGACCGGCAGCGGCACCGTTACGGTGAACACCAACGCCACGCTCGGCGGCAGCGGACGCATCACCGGCCCAATCACCTTGCAATCAGGCGCGACACTCGCACCCAGCAGTGCTACGAATGTCGGAACCGGCATCGGCAACCTGCGAACCGGAAACCTCACCTTCGTTGCCGGTTCAACACTCGCAATCGAGTTCGCCAACTCAGGGGCCGTCGACCTGGTCGAATCGTCCGGTGCGGTCACGCTCAACGGCACGCTTTCGCTGTCTCGGATTGGGAACACGCTCATCACCGATTCCGCATTGCGGATCATCATGACCACCACAGGCACGATCAGCGGTCGCTTTGCGGCCATCACCGGCCAGCGACAGTCGGACACGCAATGGTTCGCCGTCGTTTACACACCCACTTCCATTCAGGCGGGGCTCGCCCGTCCCGGGGATGCGTCACTCGACGGATTCGTCAATTTCGAGGACTTGGTGTTGCTTGCACGCAGCTTCAACACCGCGGGCCAAAGCTGGATCGCCGGCGACTTCAACGGCGATTCCACGGTCAACTTTGCCGACCTCGTGCTGCTAGCGCGAAATTTCAATACCGGTCCAAACGGAGGCAGCTTGGCGCTTGCCGGCGGAGGCAGCGTGGGCGACGACCAGTTCCGCGCCGCGTGGGCATCGGCCCTGAGCCAGGTCCCCGAGCCGGCGTCGCTGTTGCTGCTTGCCGCCGGCGCGATGCTGGCCCTGCGTCGGCGATCACACTGATCTCATTTCAACCCTGAAGAACATGCACATGCCCACTCGAATCTCAATGTCGGTTGAGTTTGAGAGTGCCGGACCCGGGAACTGGTGCGCGGGTGTTAAAGTGCGGAAGGGTGTTAAGGTGCGGAATAGTGTTAAGGTGCGGAAGTTGGTGCGCGAGCTGGCGGTTCGTGGGATTGGGGTGTGTTGAATGCGTGCGCGAGCGTGTGCCTAGGTGGGTTTGAGACGCGTTCTTGGATGGTGGAGGTTGCCTGAATGGGTGGGCAATGAGTCGATGGGCGCGTCAATTCGGCGAGCGGCGGCGGATTGGGCGGGCGGGTTGACGGAATTTTTGGAGAGAAGTGATTTTGCGCTGCGCGCCTGCGGACCCATGCGCGCAGCGCGCGGGTTGGGATAGATGAGCGAACGACTTGGGCGGGTTGTGGGTGCGGTCGGGATGGCGTTGGCGAATGATGTTGATCGGCGAGATCCCGGGGATCGACGGCGACCAGGCACGGGTGGCGGTTGCATAGACCGATCTGGAGGCGTGGAAGGTCGCTCAGCTGCGTCGGCGGGAATCAAGTGGGTTGGGATGGGTGGGTGTGGGAACGAAAACACCCGGATAAATCCGGGTGATTCGCGTGATTTTGGGGGTGTTTCGGGGGATGCCTCGTCAAGGACTCGAACCTTGAACCCGCTGATTAAGAGTCAGCTGCTCTGCCAATTGAGCTAACGAGGCGGAGGGTCAAATGTAGCGCATCGTCCCGGAAAATCAACCCCGGCGAAGTCATATGACAGATCGAAGCGTTCTGGTTCAACTCGTATCGAGGTGAGCCGTCCTCGTGGAGCGACGCGACCGTGACCACTGACGTGCAAAACAAAGAAGAGGGCCGCCCATGTGTGTGGGCGGCCTTCGGAGGTCATGGGGACGAGATGTCGGTGTGCGGGTCAGCGTTTGGGAACGCGTTTGGGAACGCAGGTGCCACGGGTCAGTCTTGTCGGATGGCTTCGAAGATGCCTTGTGTCTTGACGACGAGGAGAGCGTCGTCGAAGAGGTGGAAGGATTGGACGAGGAGTTCGTGGCTGCGTCGTTCGATGTCGAGAACGGAAAGTGCCCCGCCGAAGTCGCTTGTGTTGGGTGTTTCGGCGACCATGAGTTCGCGTTTTTGTGCGTAGGCCATGATTTCGGCGCGAGTTGCGTCGTAGAGCGGTTGTGAGAGTTGCTCTTCCTGCGTGGAGATCATGTATTTGATGTTGTCGGCGTGAGTCATTTCATGGTAGCGCTCGCCGCGGCATGGGATGGACTGGATGAGTCCGCGATCTGTGACGGGCTGAGCGGTGTTGACAATGACTTCGGTCAGCGTGTTTTTTCCGCTGGAGAAGCTGACGCAGTGTCCCCCCTCGACGAGCCAGATATCCGCGTCATAGGCGCGGCGAGAGACCTGCTCGCTGGCGAAGATCTGAAACAGCTCCGGATGCAGCAAACGCTGATAAAGCGTGAGGGTCAGGCAACTGGATCGACGTTGTTTGGTGCGGTTGGCCATCGTTCTTGCGTCCGTGCCCCTTTTTGGAAGGGTTTCGGTACTCCTCTGTAAGGAATGGTTTGTTACTTCTCTTCGGCGACTGTTTTTATCTTCTTGCAGGCATGGGTTTTACCATGCTGCGGGCTGCCCGATATTCTTACGGGCAGCTTGAGAGGGATAAAGAACAGGAGTGGATCGGGACCATCGTCCATGAAAGCCACGTCCACCTCCGCCGGCCTATCAGAAGGCCCACGCAGGCCATCGATGGCGGGAAGTATAGCGTGTTGGGTGTGCATTCTGCTAAGAAAATCTTCGCGCGTGCGCAAACTCGCGGCAGCAAATTCCGGCATTTGTTCTATAAGAATCGATTTTGCAGTGTGTTGCGAATGGGATGGGGCAGACCGAAATTTTCGCAACAGTCCGAAAAGTGTCAACCTCGGATGTCTAGGGGTGGTGGGATATGTGTGATTTGGTCCTGCGGGTGGTGGTGGTGGTGGCATTCTCCTGGTGATTGTGCGAGCAGAATCCATTCGATCGGCGTAGTCCGCATAAACGTTAACATCGGGGCAGCCCGGACAAACCATCGATCACCGCCGATTGAAGCTGGCGAAATGAGTTTTCGAGGCGTCTCGGGCCGACTTCAGGTTTTGAGTGCCGTCTTCGACAACTTTTTTGGGAGGCCGATCGGCGTGAGGGATTTCTTGGGGTGGTATGAGGGGGCGTCCGTCGTCGCTGACCAGGGGTATGGGTCACAACGAAAGTCGATGACGGGCGGTTGCGGAAGGGCGGCTCCGGGTGATTGGGGCGTGTGGATGCGTTGGGGCTTGGGCTTAGTTGTTGCCGGTTTGGTTCATGTGGATAGAAGCGCGATCGAACGCGATGACCTTGGCGTAGAAGTCTGCGAGCATCAGCCTGACGTCGAGCCTTTGGTAGATTCGGATCGATCGGCCATCGTTGCGGGGCTGATATTGGCCGTCGGGGTCGATGGTGGGTGCGGGGCGCGAGACGTAATCGCTGGAGGAGGGATCGGCTTCCCAGGAGGACTGGAGCGCAGTGAGGAGAACGAGTGGGCTGTCGCCGAGGGCGTACGACTCGCCGAGTTTGTGTCCGCTGCGGTTCATGAGGTCGGCCAGTCGTTCAAAGAGGAACGGGCCGAGCGTACCAGTGGTGTTGAGTTGATGTAGAAGTTCGGCGTGTGAGGCGAGTGTTTGGCGGTAGGCATTCCGGGGCACTTGCCAGAGTTCGATGATTGGGTCGGCGAAGACCATGCGTGCTGCGTTGACGTCGATGCCGAGGTTGTATTCGATGCGACTGGCGCGTGGCGGGGCGGTGGCGAGGTCGAGGTATTCGGGTCCGCCGATCCAGATGAGTTTGAGGCGTTGTCGGATGTCGGGTGCGATGAGGCATGCGGATGCGATATTGGTGAGTCCAGCGCCGCAGGCGATGTAGAGAGGCAGGTGAGTGTCGGTACGTCGTGCCTCGCGAATGATAAAGTCGGCGGCCTCGCTTGGGGCGGGCGTGTTGGGGCTTAGCATCGGTTGTTCTGCGCCGTGCAAGAGCGGTACTCGTCCGAGAGTGCCGAGGATCTCCATGACTTGTTCTGCTTGTTCGCACGCGTGTGATGACGAACCGGGCAGGCCGTAGAACCCGGACGGATAGTGGATCGACCCGATCACCCCGCAGATTTCCACCGACGGAGAGAGGAGGTGATGAGCGAGTTGGAACAAACCGTCGGGATCGCCGCCGAAATCATTGTCGATGATGACGCGTGCGCGGGTTGTGGTGGGTCCGATGGAGATCGATCTCATGCGGCCTCCTTAAGATGTCTCAGCTGAACATGATCGCGCAGAGGCGAAGATGGTTCAACAGAACGCTTCCGGCACGGGCCTGGTTCAGGCGGGCGGATTCGATGGGTGAAGTTGGTTGTGCGTTGGATTCGATCAATACGCCTGCGCGAAGACGACGCGGGTTTTGGTCGGTTTGCCGCTGTAGATGCAGACGCCTTCGCTCGTCCCATCGCCCGACTGCTCCATCGGGATGCAGCGGACGGTGGCCTTGGTTTCGTCTTTGATTTTGGCCTCGGCGGTTCGATCCGGTTCGAACCAGACGCTGACGAATCCGCCTTGTTCGGTGAGTATTTTCTTCATTTCGTCGTAGCTGTCCGCCTGTCGTGTGCTGGATTCGCGGAAGTTTTTTGCGCGATCAAAGAGGGCGTGGTGCATTGCATCGAGGCGTGAGTTGAGCCATGCAGGCGATGCGACATCCGCGAGGTTGACGGTTTCTTTGGCGCGGTCGAGGCGATGTTTGAGGACGAAGACGCCTTGCTGCACATCGCGTGGTCCGACTTCGATGCGGAACGGAACGCCTTTTTGTTCCCAGTGGTATTGTTTGTCGCCGGGCCGGGCGTCACGTAGATCGACGACGATTTTTTGATTGGTGTGGGTGTTGAATTGCAGGCTGGCGACGGACTGTTTTTGGGTCGCCGATTCGAGCGAGTTGTTCGCTGTGGGGACGAGTTGTGCGAGCAGTTTTTGGATGAAGTCGAGGACCTGCTGCTTTTCTTCATCTGTTTTGTAGATGGGGACGATCGCGCACACGGTGGGTGCGACGCGTGGTGGGAGGACGAGGCCTTCGTCGTCGGAGTGTGCCATGATGGTCGCGCCGATGAGGCGGGTGCTGACGCCCCAGCTCGTCGTGTGGACGAGCTGTTGTTTTTGATCGCGACCGAGGAACTTGATGTCGAAAGCCTTGGCGAAGTTCTGACCCAGATGGTGCGATGTGCCGGCCTGCAGTGCCTTGCCATCCTGCATGAGTGCTTCGATGCAATAGGTGGTGACGGCCCCGGGGAACTTTTCGCTGTCGGTCTTTTTGCCTTTGATGACGGGGAGGGCGAGGACGTTTTCGGCAAAGTCGGCGTAGACGTCGAGCATGCGGAGCGTTTCTTCGATCGCTTCGGCCTCGGTTTCGTGGGCGGTGTGTCCTTCCTGCCAGAGGAACTCGGCCGTGCGGAGGAAGAGCCGCGTGCGCATCTCCCAGCGCATCACGTTGCACCACTGGTTGATCAGCACGGGCAGATCGCGATAGCTTTGGATCCACTGCGCGTACATGTGCCCGATGATGGTTTCGCTGGTCGGACGAATGATCAGCGGCTCGTCGAGGGGGCTGGCGGGCTTGAGCGTGCCGTCGGCTTGCTTTTCGAGTTTGCTGTGGGTGACGATCGCGCACTCCATCGCAAAGCCGTCGATGTGCTCGGCCTCTTTGGTGAGGAACGATTGCGGGATGAGCAGCGGGAAGTAGGCATTGACGTGGCCGGTGGCTTTGAAGCGGGTGTCGAGCTCGCGTTGAATGGCTTCCCAGACGGCGTATCCGTCGGGCTTGATGACCATGCACCCGCGCACCGGCGAATAGTCGGCCAGGCTGGCGGCCTTGATCACGTCGAGATACCACTGCGCGTAGTCGTCCTTGCGAGGCTTGATGTTCTTGGCCATAGGTCGATAGAGTGTAAGGGAAAGCGAGTCCGGCGACGAAGGCCCGCCACCACGTTCGCCGGACTTCTCCCAGCCTCCCAAACGACACACCTCCCCAACTGGCACCAGACAAACGCCCACCAGCAACTGATCACTCACAACTCCCCCTTTCCACACACTCGTGCTCAACTTCCACACGCTCGCGCTCAACTTCCACACGCTCGCGCTCAACTTCCACACACTCGCGATCGCTTTCCGCCAACTCGCGCACACACCACTCTTCCCTCCCGCAGCCACCCGACTCCTTCCATAAACACCGGCCACGCCCACAACTACGATTCACTT
>JAIYCY010000031.1 GCA_027487775.1 Planctomycetaceae bacterium | reverse complement strand
GACACTCACCGCGCTTCGGTAGACACTGCCCGCGCTTCGGTAGACACTGACACGTCAGTCCGCGAACATGCGCGATGCGTTGGCTGCACGCGAACGAATGTTTTTATCGGGGCGGGGGAGAATGGGGTGTGGGGTGTGGTGGATTGGGTGTGGGGGAAGAGCGGGGTCTGGGGGGTGGGGTGTAGGGCGTGGGGTAGAAGAAATGCGCTGAGAGCCTTCCGATACCCTCTCCTTGTCTTCCCATACCCCATCCCCAATACCCCAAACCCTTCCCACGTCGTCCCATACCCCATCCCCCAATCCCGACACCCCAAACCCGCGGGGGGAATTGGTCGATGTTGTCTCTATGGACATCATCGATCTGGACGGCTCGGTTGTGGTGCGCGGACGGGACGGCGTGGCGGGCGGGCCTGCACGCGCGGCTCCAGGCACGACTCGATGCGCGACGCAGAACGCGTTGACGGTCGGTGGATCGTATGCGCCGGGGGCGTGGGTGGAACGGCTGGCAGATCATGCGCCGATCGTCTCGCGAACGGACGTGCGCATTCGACCGGCGACGATGGACGACATCCCGGCCATCGATCGAATGCAGAAAGCAGAAAGCGCATCGCTGGGATTCCTGCCGCGAATGGCGCTCGTAGGAAAAGTGAAACTCGGACAAGTGCTGGTGGCGGAGAGGACGTGGGGTGTGGGGGATGGGGGATTGGGTGGAGGGCGGCAGTCCCCTGCCGCCGATGTGGGGGCTCGATCGATCGCAGACGGCGTCGCCGGAGCGACAGCCCTCCAAAGCGCGCGGGGGCGTGGGGACGGGCTCGGCGTCGCGGGAGCGACGGCCCTCCAGGGTGGCATCGTGGGTTATCTGATTGCTGCGGATCGGTACTTCAAGCGGGATGAAGTGGGGTATATCACGCAGATGAACGTTTTGCCGGACTATAGAAGGACGCTGGTGGCGGGTCAGTTGTTGCAGGCGCAGTTTGATCGGAGTGCGAACGGGTGCAAGTTGTATTGTTGTTGGTGTGCGCAGGATTTGAAGGCCAATGCGTTTTGGGAGGCGATGGGTTTTCGTGCGATCGCGTTTCGGATGGGGGCGGCGGGCAAGGTGAAGGGGAAGGACGGGAAACGCGAGCCGCGGGTGCATATTTTCTGGCAGAAGCGGATCAGGCCGGGCGATGACGGAGATGTGTCGCGTGGCGGAACGCCGTGGTGGTATCCGAGCACGACGGCGGGCGGACAGATGCGGGCGGACCGTTTGGTGTTTCCGATCCCGATGGATCCGGATCGGCCGGGCGAACTGTTGGATTATAAAAGTGTGGGGCCGGTGAGTCTGGGGATTGATGGTTCGATCTTCGAGCCGAGGAAGAAAACTGAAATCAAGAAGGTGAAGAAGAAGGCGAAGAAGGTGCGCGCGGGTGGACGTAAGAAGAAGGTGAAGAAGGTTGTGAAGGTGATGCGAGAGCAGTTGGTGAAGGTGCGGATTGATGTGCCGGTGCGATTTGGGATACCGGGATTCAATATGCCGTATCGGATTGAGGAGAGGAAGATGATGGTGGAGGTGGAGGAGGAGATCGAGGTGGATGAGATTGAGGTTGAGTCGATGGAGGAGACGGAGTTGATGGAGACGGCGGAGTTGATGGAGCAGACGGAGTTGATGGAGGAGACGGGCGAAGTTGGGGATGTGGGAGGCGAGGGCTTGGGGGTGGAGGGTGAGGTGGCGGAGGTGGAAGGTGAGGTGGCGGAGGTGGATCGTGGTTTGGTGGAGCTTGCGCGGGCGTTGCGGGATGAGTGGCTTGAGCGGCAGGCGGGGATCGTGCGTGAGGGTGTGGGGAGGCACGATGTGAAGCGCGTGGCGGAGGCGCGTGTGGGATTGGTGGGAGAACTGGCGGGCGAGCTGGGTGCGCGCGTAGCGAGGCAGTTGGCGGCTTAAGGCGAAGCCGACGCGGCGTGAGGCGAAGCCTACGTGGCGTGAGGGGGTGGATGGGGTTGGGGTTATTGGGTGTGGGGTGGTCGGGGGATGGATGTTCATGCGGGCTGGGGGGAAAGGTCGATGAAGGGGATGCGGTGCAAAACCCGTCCGCATGCTCGTCATGACGCGGTGGTCGCGGCGGTCGCGGTGGTCGCGGTTATCGCGATGGTGGGCGGGATACGCGTACTCGGACCGGCCGCGGGAGACTTCATGCTTCAGACATCCATCTCGTTGCAAAACAAATCCATCTCGGTGCAGAAAAAATCTGACTCAGTGCAGAACAAATCCATCTCGGTGCAGAACAAATCAGGCCGTGATCGCAAGCCATGCCCGGCCCATGCGAAGAAGGTGAACATGCATCGGGCGATGATGGGCGAGCCCCTGGAGTCGCGGCGACTGCTGTCGACGGTGGTTGTGACGGCGCTGTCGGACTCGGGGATGGGGAGTCTGCGGGAGGCGATGGCCATCGCGCAGGCGGGCGACACGATCGACCTGACCTCGCTGAGCGGGACGATCACGCTGGCGAGCAGTCTGGTGCTGGATAAGGCGCTGACCTTTGACGGACCGGGACGCGACGTGCTGAGCATCAGCGGGAACGACGCGGTTTTGATCTTCGACGCGACATCGACGAACTTTGGCGGGGATGTGACTTTTTCTGATCTCACGCTGACCCGCGGGGGGCAGGCGTCGATGACCGTTGGTGTGCTTGATTCGCAGGGCACGGGGCTGACGTCGTTCGAGCGCGTAAACATCACCGACAACACGGCCCGCAGCCAATTGATCGGCACCGACAATGGCAACGTCCGTTTCATCGACAGCAACATCACCGACAACACGATCACGAACGGACAGCGGATGATCAGCTCCAACCGGGAACTGAGCGTGCTGCGGTCGACGATCGCGAACAACTCGGTGACGGGGCTGGAGAGGGAGCTTTTTGGCAACATGGTATCGGGCTCGGTGGTTGGCGGGCTGCTATCGGCGAACGGCAACGCGAGCATCGTCAACAGCACGATCGCCAATAACGTCATCACCGCCGAGGGAACGGATGGGAAGATCTACGGCGGACTGGTGGTGCAGGACAGCGGGACGCTGACGGTGACCAACAGCACGGTCGCGGGGAACACGATCGCCGTGAGCGACACGGGAAACATCTATGGCGCGGCGATCTTCTTGTCCAGCGGTGCGTCGATGACGATGACCAATACGATCATCGCCGACACCGTGGCGGCCGATCCGTTCAATGTGGTCAACTCCATCACGTCGGGCGGGAACAATCTGATCCGCGGAACGGGAAGGGCGGCGTTCAGCAACGGCGTGAACGGCGACATCGTGGGGACGCTCGGTTCGCCGATCGATGCGCGGATGGGGACGCTCTCGAACAACGGCGGGGCGACGCTGACCGTCCCGCTGCTTGCGAATTCGCCGGCGATCAACGCGGGCGACGACGCCGACGCGCCGTCGCTGGATCAACGTGGGCAGGCGCGCGTGGGCACGAGCGACATCGGCGCGTTTGAATGGCGTAACAGTGCGCCGACCTGGACGACGACCTCGCTCGCCGAGGCGTATGTCTCTGCGTTCTATTCGCCGGGCATCGTTGCCGCCGACGTGGACACGGGCGACACGCTCACGATTTCGCTGGTCTCGGGTCCGGACTGGATCAGCTTCACCGACCTGGGCAACGGCTCGGCTTTGCTGGACGGGACGCCGCGTCTGAGCGACGTCGGGACGGCGAATGTGACGGTCCGCGTGAGCGATGGGAATATCGATGTGGACCGGACGTTCTCGATCAACATCACATCGCCGATCGCGCGGATTGACAACGGCAACCTGCTGATCGTCAACGGCACCGCGGGCGATGACGATGTGCGCGTGTGGATGCGCAACGGCAACTCGATCCGCGTGGCGCGCAACGGGACGATCCGGAACTTTGATCTGACGGGCCTGACGCAGGTTTGGATCGAAGGGCACGCCGGGTCCGACGCGATCACCGCGGGCGTGGGGACGATCCCGCTCATCCTGCGCGGCGGAGAGGGCAACGACACACTCACCGGCTCGGAAGGCGACGATGAGATCACCGGCGACGCGGGCACCGACGTGATCAACACCGGCAACGGCACCAACCTTGCATGGGGAGGCGATGGCAACGACACCATCACGGGCGGGATCGGTGCGGACACGCTTTCGGGCAACGCGCAGAACGATCTGATCTTCGGCGGCGGCGGGAACGACCGACTCAACGGCAACGGCGGGAACGATCGATTGTTCGGAGAAGGCGAAGACGATCGACTGTACGGCGGCGACGGCAACGACACGCTCGACGGCGGGATGCGCGTCGACCGCCTGTGGGGCGGCAATGGCAACGACCTGCTGATGGGCAAACAAAGCGCCGACAAACTCTTCGGCGAAGCCGGCGACGACACGCTTCTGGGCGGAGCGGGCATCGACCTCTTCAACGGTGGCGCGAATACGGACTCGGCCGACGCCGACGACGACGACTACACGCCGGTGAGCATCGAAGTGCTGATCTGACGCCTGCGGCAGACTGACAATCACGACATTCAATCAATAGGACCACAAATGCCTGACTTTGAGACATCCCCCGTTCATCTGAAAGAAGCGATCAAGCGGGTGAAGAAGCCATCGGTTGGCCGAGCGGTTCATACGACGCGGACGAACCGGCGGGCCATGATGGGCGAGCCATTGGAAGCCCGTCTCCTGATGGCGAGTACCAGGTGGGTCACTTCGCTGGCCGACTCGGGGCCGGGAAGCCTGCGGCAGGCGATCGAGCGTTCCACGTCCGGCGATACGATCAACGCTGCGGGTCTCATCGGCACGATCAACCTGACCAGATCGCTGGTGATTGACAAAGACCTGACCCTCCTGGGCTCGGGCACTTCGAGCCTGATCATCAACGGACAGAACAGCGTGCGCGTGTTCGAACAGTGGTCGGGCACGGCGACCGTGCGGGACCTGACCATTCGCGGCGGGAACGCAGGCACGGGCGTCGGCGGGGGGTGGCTCGTCACCAACGCGTCGGCGACGTTCGATCGCGTTCGCTTCACGGACAATGTTGCCATTCAAGGCGGCGGGCTTCACGCGATCTCGGGCAACGGAAGATCACGGACGATCAACCTGCTGAACTCGACCATCGACGGCAACACCGCCCGATGGCAGAGCGGCCTGTCCAGCAACGACACCTACGGCGGCGGCATTTTCGTGGCTGCCTACAGCTACCCGGTGCGTTCCACCCTGAACTTGAACGTGTCGGGCTCGACGATCACCGACAACCTCGCGACCACGCTGACCCCGACACGCAACAGCCTGCTCGGCGGAGGCATCTATGCTTCGGCAGGTCCCGCCCTGGACAACACCTACGAGAGTGGAGCGGTCAACGTTTCGATCGACAACTCCACCTTCACAGGCAACCAGAGCGAGGCTAACAACACCAATTCCCTTGAAGTGGGTGGTGCTGCGATGTACGTGGAGGCGCCCAGCGGCGGCGGAATGTCCCTGGGCAGGGCGAGGCTGACGTTGCGTCACGTCACCATGACGGGCAACGGTATCGCGATCACCGGCGCAACGAACACCAGCGTTCGCGGCGCGGGATTCGGCGCGGCCGGGTCGACGGTGACGTGGGAGGTGGACAATTCCATCATCTTCGGAAACACCGGCGGGCCTGAAATCACCACGGCGCGCGGTCCGACGATGCTGACTTCCACCCACAATATGTTCGGTTCGACCGCCAGCATGTTCACCAACAACGTGAACAACAACCGCGTGGGCGCAGACCCGCTGCTGGGCACACTTGGAAGCAACGGCGGACCGACGCAGACGATTCCGCTGATCGCGGGATCGCTGGCGATCAACGCGGCGAGCGCTGCCGTTGCAACGGAGCTCGACCAACGCGGATACGCGCGGGTCGGCACGCCTGACATTGGCGCTGTCGAGTACAGCGGCGGCCCGTCCGATGAACCCGCGTGGGTGACCAGCAAGCTCCGCGAAGCCGAGGTCGATGCCGAATACTCGCAGATCATCACCGCCGTCGACCCGAACGCCGGCGAACGCCTGACGTTCCAGATCATCGCAGGCCCGGCGTGGCTGGACCTGACCGACAACGGCGACGGCACCGCACGCCTGAGCGGCGTCCCCGACATGGGCGACTACGGGCAGACGTCCGTCACCCTGCGTGTCAGCGACATGTCAACGAGCGTTGACACCACCCTGAACCTGGACGTCTCGGCGCCAATTGCCCAATTCATCGAAGACACGTTTGTGGTCTATGGCACGAACGCTGCCGACGAGGTGCGTGTGTGGGTGCGCAACGGGAACATCGTCCGCGCGTCACGCAACGGGACGGCCAGAGAGGCGTTCGTGGGCAACGTGTTGCAGGTGCGAATCGTCGGCTTCGGCGGGAACGACAACATCTCGGCGACGGTGCGCAATGTGCCGGTGGTGGTGCACGGCGGCGACGGCGACGACACAATCACAACCGGTGACGGCGCCGACCAAGTCTTCGGCGACGCCGGCGCAGACAGCATCCAGACCGGAATCGGCAATGACCTGGCGTCGGGCGGCGACGGTGCCGACACAATCATCGCCGGCGCCGGCGCGGACACGGTCTCAGGCAACGCACAGAACGATGTGCTCTACGGCGGCGACGGCAATGATCGCATCAACGGCAACGGCGGAAACGACAACATCTTCGGCGAAGCCGACGACGACCGATTGTACGGCGGCGACGGCAACGACACGATCGACGGCGGACTGCGCGTCGACCGACTGTGGGGCGGAAATGGCAACGACCTGCTAATGGGCAGACAAAGCGCCGACAAACTTTACGGCGAAGCCGGCGACGACACGCTCATCGGAAGCATCGGCGCAGACCTGTTCAACGGCGGCACGGGCAACGACAGCGCCGAAGTCGAAGAAGAAGACTACCCACCGGTGAGCATCGAAGTGCGGACCTGAAGCCGCGGGCAGCAGTCGCAGATGTCGACCGCGCGATGATCCTTTCCACCCGCGGTATCATTGCTCCTTCGAGATCGCGACGTTGATTGACGATGGCGTGAAGGATGGGGCGTTACTTGATGGCGGCCCAGACGCGGTGGACGTCGTCGTGCTCGTCGAGGGCGTGCAGGAACTCGCCGACCTCGTCACGCTGTTCGTCGGTGAGATCGGTGGTGGATTTGGGGAGATACCCGATCTCGGCGGTGATGACAGTCCACTTGAGCGAGGTGAGGGCGGCGGAGACGGTTCCGACGTCGGTGCGTTCGCAGATGAACTTCGCGCCGAGTGCGTCACGCGGGATGTCGTCGTTCTGATCGTGTGTCAGGGGATGGACTTCGTTGGCACCGGCCTCGATGGCGGCCTCTTCGGGGTCGAGCTTGGTGTCGGCGTGGAAGGCTTCGACAATGCCGACCTGATCGAAGACGAACTTGTTGGCCCCGCTGGATGCGAGTTGGCCCTTGCGGAAGAGGACGCGGATCTCCGGGGCGGTGCGTTGGACGTTGTCGGTGTAGACCTCGATGATGACCGGCACGTTGTGCGGGGCGCGGCCCTCGTAGACGACGTATTCGATCTGGGATGAGTCGTCGCCGACGCCGGCGCCTTTGTTGATGGCGCGTTGGATGGCGTCCTTGGGGACGCTTTCCTTCTTGGCCTTCTCGATGGAGGCAAAGAGGCGGGCGTTCATGGCCGGGTCGGCCCCGCCGGTCTTGGCGGCGAGCGTGATTTCGCGCACGAGTTTGCTGTTGGTCTTGCCCTTTTTCAGGCCAGCGACGAGCCGCTTTGCGTGGAGCCATTGTCGTCCCATAGACCTGTGAGTGTACCGACAGGCGGGGAATCTGTGGAGGGATCAGAGGACGGGCCGTTTCGGGTCGTCTGGGGAAGGGGGTGTTGCGTACCCGATGGGGCGATGGACGTGGGGAGGGCGTGGGAGCTCGACGAACCACGGGCGCACGGCACGGAGGGTGAGGATGAACCGTCGATCCGACCAGGGCCGCTTTGATCAAGAAGCCGGCCCGTGCCCGTGTGATGCACGGGACGGGCCGGGATGACTCTGTGCGAGCAGGATCGCGCCAGTGGCTTGGGATGGGTGTGCGATCGGGGCCGATGGAGGACCCGACGCTGGAAGCGGATCAGGCGCGGCGACGCTTGAGTGCGACGAGACCGGCGGCGGCGACGACGCCGAGAGTGGCGGGCTCGGGGATCGCAAAGAAGCCGCGAAGCTCACCGCCGGGGAACGCGGAGCTGTGGAGGTTGAAGTAGGCGGTGCCGGCGTTGAGGGAGACCAGGAACGTGTTGGCGGCGTTGGCGACGCTGCCCCGTGCGGTGACGAATGCCGGGTTCCAGCTGGAGGCGTCCTGCAGGTTGAAGGTGCGCTGATAGGTGCCGGAGGTCACGCCGACGGGGAAGCCGGCGAAGACCGGGGTGGTGGTCATGACGCCTGCGGTGCCCGTGAAGGGGACGGCGGTGGGGCCGTGGATGTGGGCGACGGTGGTATTGCCGATGAGCCCGCTGAAGCTCACGTTGAGGGAATAGGACGTGTCGTCTTCGTTGACGGTGAGGATGGCCGAGCCGAAGCCCGGGGAGTTGTTGGGCGGGGCTTCGGCGGCACCGGTGAGGGTGGCGTAGAAAATCTGCTCGTGGGCGAGCGCCGAGGGCGCCGCGGCGCCAACACAGAGGACGGCTGCAGCGAGGGCTGCAGAAACGGTCATAGAACGCATGATCTCTCCTAAAAAAAGCGGGGACAACAAGAAGTGCCAGTACATTACCGGGCGTGAGGAAACGGTACCGATCGAGTCCCACGACATCAATCGAAATGTGCGGTTCAAATTTTTATAACAGGCCCGAGGCTGAGAGCATCCGGGCGCGTAGGAGCGGGTCTTGGCGAAACCGGCGGGGAACGAGGGCGCGATGAAGAATTCGGTCTGGTCGCGCAACGTCCAACTCAGTGTGCGTGCTGTGCGCCTCTCGGAAGGAACTGGTCGGTTAGCGATAGCAGACTTCTTTGACGCCGGCGATGATTTTTTCGACGCTGGGCATCATGGCTTCTTCGAGGTAGTGATTGAAGGGGACGGGGATTTCGTCGGAGCAGAGGTGCTTGATGGGGGCGTCGAGATCGTCCCAGACGGTTTCGTAGATCTTGCCGCTCATGGCGGTGCCGATGCCGCAGTAGCCGTAGTCTTCGTCGATGAAGACGCACCGATGAGTCTTCTTGATGGAGTTGACGAGCGTATTGACGTCGAGGGGCCGGATGGTGCGGACATCGATGAGTTCGACGTCGACGCCCTGTTTGACGAGTTCCGCGACCGCGGGCCGAACGACGCGCTGGAGCGGTCGGCCGTAACTGATGACGGTGACATCGGCGCCGGTGCGTTCGACGTTGGCGACGCCGATGGGGACGGTAAAGTCGGTGTCATCGGGGACTTCGCCGGTTTCGTTGAGCATCTTTTCGGATTCGAGGAAGATGACCGGGTCGTTGCATCGGATGGAGGCCTTGAGCAGGCCTTTGGCGTCGGCGGGGGTGGAAGGGCTGACGACGACGAGTCCGGGGATGCGGGCGTAGACGGTCTCCATGCGATGGGAGTGTGTCGCGCCGAGTTGGTGTGCGATGCCGTTGCCGCCGCGAAAGACGACCGGGACTTTGTATTGTCCGCCGGACATGTAGCGGACATTGGCGGCGTTGTTGACGATCTGGTCGATGCAGACCCAGGTGAAGGACCAGCTCATGAACTCGATGATGGGTCGCAGTCCCATGGCCGCCGCGCCGACGCCGAGCCCTGCGAATCCGGCTTCGGAGATCGGGCTGTCGATGATCCTCTTGGGCCCGAACTTCTCGAGCATCCCCTGGCTGACTTTATACGCGCCGTTGTACTCGGCGACTTCCTCGCCCATGAGGAAGACGGTTTCGTCGCGCTCCATCTCTTCGGTCATGGCGGCGCGGAGGGCTTCACGGAATTGCATGGTGGGCATGGGAATCTCGCTAGGGGTTCGTTTGAGATATCAGTGGGCAGGTTCGTGGGTCTCGACTGCCACAATTTGGTTCTTTCGGATGAGGAGTCCGCCGCCTTGGTTGGGGAACGAGTAAAGGAGGCTTTTTCCGAATGCGAGTGCGAAAGGGTCTTTAACATCAACGCGATCGCCACTGGTCAAGATGATTGTAAAATCGACGAAGGGATCCGCCCGCAAGAGGTCTTTGATCTGTTGATCGAGACTAAGCTCTTCCGGATCGCGATCTGGGGATGGTTTCCAAGCATCTTCGCTCATCGATCATCGTCCCTGTTCATCGTCCTTTGCCGTCGAACGGATATGTTTCGGCGAGGATGTCGTCGAAGCGCTCTTCGGGGGCGGGGTGCGGATCGGCGTCGGCTTGACGAATGGCGGCTTCGACTTCGGCGTTGACCTCGTCCTGCATGGCGTCGAACTGCTCTTCGTTGATCAGGGTCTTGGCCTTCATGCGGTCGAAGTAGATCGAGATCGGATCACGCTTCTTCCACTTCTCGGCCTCTTCCTTTGTGCGATACTTCAGCGGATCGGACATCGAGTGGCCGCGATAGCGGTAGGTGTTGATGGAGAGGAAGGTGGGGCCCTCGCCGGCACGGCAACGGGCAAAGGCCTCGCCGACGGCTTCGATGACGGTGTCGAGGTCCATGCCATCGACGTTGTAGTAGGGCATGGCAAAGCCGGCGCCACGCTTGGCCAGATCACGCTCGGCGGAGTGTCGCTCGACGGTCGTTCCCATCGCAACGCCGTTGTTTTCCACGACGTAGACAACTGGGAGCTTCCAGAGGCTCGCCATGTTCATCGATTCATTGAACGTGCCCTGGTTGATCGCGCCGTCGCCGAACAGACAGATCGTGGCGCCGCCGTTCTTTTTGTATTGCTGCGCGAAGGCAAAGCCCAGCGCCACCGGCAAGTGTCCGCCGACGATGCCGTGACCGCCGTGGTTGCCGACTTCCGCCTGGAAGAGGTGCATCGAGCCGCCCTTGCCTTTGGAACAGCCGGTGGCTTTGCCGAAAAGCTCCGCCATCACTGAATGGGCGCTCATGCCCAAAGCAAGCGAATGTCCGTGGCAGCGGTAAGCGTTGATCAGCGCGTCGCGCGTCTTGTCAAAGACGGCGGCCACTCCGACCGAGACCGCTTCCTGACCACTATACAAGTGGCAGAACCCGCCGATCTTCTGGCCGGGCTTGGTGTACTCAGTATAGGTTCGCTCTTCGAGGCGACGGATGAGCATCATCATCCGAAGACGCTCGCGTTCGAGCTTGCCATCGCTGGCGGTGGGGGGCTTGCGTTCCGGACGAACTACAGAAGGATTGGCGACGGCCATCGAGTCGGCTCCGTTGAGTGATGCCTCTGCGTAATGCCTCCGGACGGTCGTCGGGGTGATGACGCCCCGCCTCGGGCACTCGGCTTAGCTTCGGTTGGTCTACCGCAACACTTGAATCACCGCCGGTCGAAATCCTGTCCGACCAACGATTATTCCCATGCATACTCTACTGCACGGACGCTCTTGGTTCCACCACACTTGCGTGCTAAGTGTCATTCTAGTCGACGCTTATACGCAGCGGTCCGGGTGGGCCGAGGGCGAACGGGCACGAACCGGGCAACGGCTGTCGCCGTCCACGGTCCGGTGGAGTGTAGAGGAGTCTTCCGCTGCAATCAATCGCAATGCCTGTTGTTTCGTCATGCTTTGGAAATTTCTCGGCCCAACGACAAATCGCCCCCGGCCGATCTGATCCTTGGACTCGATTCCGGGGAAGGTCATGCAGGGCCTCGGATCCGAGGTTTCAGCATCATCCATCCCCCGGCCAACAGCATTCCGACCCCCAGCAATCGCAAGTGCTGCGACGCTTCCCATTCACCTGCCCGCCGAACGCGATCGAGTCTCTTAAAACGCTCGCGATCGCTTGTCGCGCTCGCCCGGCCCGCCACAAAGGCAACGCCCTGCGCGGCGAGGTCGTCCCCCGTGCCCGTCACGAAGTTCAGCATGTTCGACCAGAGAACAACAAAGCCGACCTCACGCGACCAATCGCCTGCATCAAAGCCGATCCAAACCGCTCGGGACGCCGCACTCCGTGTTGATGCCGATTCGCGAACTCCCACGATCGCATGACGCATGTCCGCTGAATCCCGGCCCCAGACAACAGGCCAATAGCCGGACGGCAACTCGCCCGCCATCGCGTCGACTTCCGTCGGCCAATCGACATCGCGCGTCACGGGATGATCAACCAACTCGATCTTGCTGAGCCTCTTGTTCAATTTCCCGCTGACCGGAACGGCCTTCGCGATCACAATGCAAGGCCCGGCGTCGGAACGATGACCCACTCGAACCGACATGCGCGACGTGGCATCGTCGAGCACAGTCGAAGCAGATTCGTTCTGCAACTGATTGAATAGCTCGACAACACGCCGCACGTCGGGCGACAACGTGTTCTCCGCTTCGGGATCGATCCGTGCGGCTCGCGCGAGCGACCGAAACTCGATGATCCAATGCCGATCGCTCGGTAATGCATCGCGCGACTCATTCACACGAAGGTGGAGCCTCTCGGACTGCTGAAGCGAAGGCTCCAAATCGATGTCGACGACAGCGCGCGCCAAACGCGGTTGAATTGGACTCGTCGGGCCATTCGACTCACGCTCGATTTCGGTGAAGCGTTCGGGGGTGACATCAAACGCTTCGAGCGTCACCTCGTTTTCATCCTCGAGTTCGATCTTCACACTCGCAGGCGGGCCTTGTTGGAGGAGTGTTGCACGTAAAACCCCGCTGGAAAAGGTGACAGATTCGATCCCGGCGCGAGGCAGCGGCGCGGGCGGGGCGATACGGAGGATGCGCGAAAAATCGATCGGAGAGCCTCCGACCGATTCATTCATGGCCCCGGCGTTTACGTCAATTGCCTGATCAGAAATCAAGACGATCGGTCGATCGCTGTCTCTCAGCAGGCGATGCAGTGTCGGCAGGAGCAGGCTGCGCGTGTCGATGGGGGTGGCTTGGATGTTGTCCAAGGATCTATCTGCATCGTCGGGCGACTCTACGTGCAATGAGGGCGGGACGATGGTGCGCGGTGCGGAATCCAATTGAAGCGACCGTGCCACATCGAGGGCAGCCTGCAGGCGGGTGGTGCCGGTGCTGGTCGCCTGACGCATCGTCACGCCAGCGTCGATGAGCAGATGCACATCGGGCACGGCGTGGTTGGGTGTGGGTCGAGCTAGTGCGAGGATGAGCGACAGCAGACCGAGCAGAAAACATATCGACGCAAGCGGAAGGCGGCGACGCGGGCGATGAGCATCGGTCTTGCGCAACACGCCAGCGTCGGGCCAGAGAAAGACGGCCGGGGCATGCGTCATCGGAACGCGGCGACGCATCATCCAAATCAACAACCCGAGCCAAGGCGCGATCAGCCCGAGCCACATCGGTGAGAGGAAAGTGAACGGAAACAAATCGCGCACGAGCCGAGGGTATCAAATCGACAGCGGATCGCGATGGGATGGCCGCCAAAGGTCGATCTGAAACGGTCGAACTACTTCGGCAGCATTTGACCTGTCTTGAGCAGGTTCTGATGCAACTCGTAGCAACGGGCCAGGTCATGCCGGACGTGGCCGAGCGTGGCGCTTTGAATGTAGTCGTGGAGATAGGGTCGATACGACGGGTGCGCGCACTTTTCGATGATGCGCTTCGCCCGTTCGATCGGCCCGAGCCCGCGCAGGTCGGCAAGGCCTTGCTCGGTGACGAGGATCTGGACGGAGTGCTCGTTGTGATCCACGTGGCTCACCATCGGCACGACGGTACTGATCCTGCCCGCCTTGGCGATGCTCGGTGCGACGAGAATCGACAAGTAGCTGTTGCGAACAAAATCGCCCGATCCGCCCACGCCGTTCATCAACTGTGTGCCGGCCACGTGCGTGCTGTTGGCGTTGCCGAAGATGTCCATTTCAAGGACTGTGTTGATGGCGATGACGCCGAGTCGTCGGATGACGCCAGGATTATTTGAAAGCTCCTGTGGTCGAAGGACGATCCGAGGGGCGAAGAAACGCATGTTGTCATAGACGCGCTTCAGCTGCGGCTCGGAGAGCGTCAGACTTGTTGCCGACGCGCCGAGGAGTCGGCCCTGCTCCATCAGATCGACCAGGGCGTCCTGGAAGACTTCGCTATACATATAGAACGACGGCACATCGCTCTTGCCGAGGCCCGCCATCACCGCGTTGGCGACGTTGCCCACGCCCGATTGAAGCGGCAGAAACTCCGGCGGAATCCGACCGGCGGCGAGTTCGTCGAGCAGGAACTTCACGACGTGACCTGCGATCTTCTCCGACACGTCATCGACTGGATCAAACGGCGCGACGCCGTCCGATTCATCGGTCTCGACGATGCCGAGAATCTTCTCCGGATCGCATGCGGCAAAGGGCGTTCCGATCTTGGCCAGAGGATGGTCGATCGGGATCGGGTTCCGGTGCGGCGGGGCGGGCAGAATCTTGATGTCGTGCATCTCCATGAGCTGCTTGGTGTGATGCCGATTGACCTCGATGATGACCTTCTCGGCGTGCTTGAGATAGCTGGGAGATGCACCGACGGACGTCGAGAGATAGATGCGACCGTCAGGCGCGACATCAACCGCCTCAACGATGGCGAAATCGATCTTGCCAAAGAATCCGAACTCGACCATCTGCGGCACGTGCGAGAGGTGCATGTCGACGAATTCGGTCTCCTGACGATTGATGCGATTGCGAAGCGCCTTGGACGACTGGTAAGGCGCACGCCATGAAATCGCATCCGCTTCGGCAAGGGCGTCGTCGATCGAAGCGCCTGTCGACGCCCCGGTGAGGACGCGAACCTTAAACGGCTTGCCTTCAGCGTGCAGTCGCTTGGCACGCGCAGCAAGGGCGAGCGGGGTCGCTTTCGCCGCACCGGCGGGCGTGAATCCGCTGAATCCGAGGGTCGCGCCATGTCCGATGAGTTCGGCGGCTTCTTCGGGGGTGAGTTTTGCGAATCGTGTGGGGGCGGACATGGGTACTACTCCGGATAAGGGTCGTCAATCAAACAAGCAGTTGCTGAAGTTACGAGGTCGTGTTCTTGGGTAACGCCTCGGCTGTGCGCAGTTCGTCAGGCGAAAAATCGAGCCAACGCGGATCCGTTTCGATCGCCTTCCGCTGCGGATCATTCAGATCGAACCGCTCGAGCGCCTGCAGCGATTCATCGAGCGAGGCGATCACGCGATCGATGATCGCGCCGATGGTGAGCGGTTGATTGCCATGAAGATGCAGACTGGTGGCGGGCAGTCGCAGATCGCGACCCAGGACCAGCGGATCGACATTCACGTTGATCCCCACCCCGATCACCACAGCGGGCACGGGAGATAGCTGCTGCTCGCAAAGAACGCCGCAGACCTTTTTGGCGTCGATGAGAATGTCGTTCGGCCACTTGATCCGGACATCCGAGCCGGGCTTGAGAAGCGGAACGATCGCCTGATACACGCTGCTGGCGGCGACAAGAGGCACACGCGCGTACCGCTGCGCCACGCCGACGATCGGCCAGGCTACACTGAGCCACGCACCGCCCGCAGGACTCTGCCAACTCTTGCCCGATCGACCGCGGCCGCTTGTCTGCGTGTCTGCGGTCACCGAAAAGGGCATCGGCTCCCGCGCGTGGATGAGCTTCCAGGCCTGCGTGCTGGTCGAATCAGTCTGATCAAAATGGAATCGATTCAGTCTCACGATTGCTCTCATATGTTTCAGTTCATCCGTGAAGCGAATCACTGAGTCAAAAAATCAGTGGTAATAGCTCAGCAGAACGCCTGCCGCGACAGCAGTGCCGATCACGCCTGCGACGTTGGGGCCCATCGCGTGCATCAGGATGAAATTGTGCGGGTCGTCGCGGTGCGCCATCATCTGCGATACGCGCGCCGACATCGGTACGGCGCTGACGCCCGCGGATCCGATCAGTGGATTGATCTTCTGCTTGAGGAAGAGGTTCATCGCCTTGGCCATCAAGATGCCGGCCGCAGTCGCGATCGCGAACGACGCCATTCCCAGCATGAAGATGCCGAGCGTGCGAACGGTGAGGAACGTGCCCGCCTGTGTAAGACAACCGACCGAGATGCCGAGCAGGATCGTCACGATATCAATGAACGTGCCCTGAGCCGTTTTGAAGAGTCGATCCACCACGCCGCTTTCCCGCAGCAGGTTGCCGAAGAACAGGAATCCGAGCAGCGGAAGCGCAGCGTTGGCAATGAAGGCAGTGATCAGGAATCCGAAAATGGGAAAGAGCACGCGAAGGTTTTTGGAAACGTCCCTTGGACTTTCCATGCGGATCATACGCTCTTTCTTGGTGGTGAGAGCGCGCATGATCGGCGGTTGGATCAGCGGGACCATCGCCATGTAGCTGTAGGCCGAGAGGGCGATCGCTCCGAGAAGGTCCGGCGCGAGTTTGGAGGCGAGATAGATCGCGGTCGGACCGTCCGCCCCTCCGATGATGCCGATGCTCGCGGCTTCGGGGCCGCTGAAACCCAGGAACGTCGCGCCGAAGACGGTCGCAAAGACGCCGAACTGTGCCGCAGCCCCGAGAAGGATCGTACGCGGATTGGCCAGCAGTGGGCCGAAGTCAGTCAGTGCGCCGAGCCCCAGAAAAATGAGCGGAGGAAAGAAATCCCAGATGATCCCGCGTGAAATCGTCCAGAGCGGACTGGCGTGCGATGGATTCTGTCGGCCTCGATCGATGAGCAATGGATAGGTTTGATCCGGCACGAGACCCGGGTCCAACTCCTTGGCGGCCGTGATCGGCTTGAGGACGGTGACCCTGTCGTCCAGATGAACCTGCTGACCGACCACGACGGTCCGACCCTGAATCAGTGGTTGCAGCCCGACGTCGATCTGTTCGTTGAGGTTGCCCTTGGTTTGTGGGATCGGCAGACGCACCGTGCGATCGACCATGACCGCCTGATAGTCGGTGGGGAGCAATTCCTGTTCGCTGAGCCGGGCCAGACCTTGCGCCGCGCGCTCGTCGTTGAGTTTGCCCAGATTCCGGTTGTAAATCAGTTTCTCGCGGCCAGAGCGCGTCGGCTCATTGGCCAACGCTTCGCCGACCACGGGATTTTGAATAAGCTGCCACGGCTGAAAGGTGTTGCCTGCCCAGGTGACCTCCTCAGTGCTGTAATAGTCGATGCGCGAGACATCCACCGGCCCGTCATATGCGCCGACGGGCGTGGTGGAACTGTTGTAGGGCACGTTGCCGATGAGGATGCCGAATCCGATCGGCACGAGAAGCAGCGGCTCGAATCCTCGCTTAATCGCCAGATAAATGAAGAGAAGCCCAATGCCGATCATGACGGCATTGCCCCAATAGAACTGGCCGAAGCCGCTGGAGGCGAAGAACTCGCGCGTGACGTTCCAAATATGTTCAAACATCGAAGACTCCGATTCAGATCAGGAAGATGCGTGCCTAGGCGATGCCGGGTCTGAGTAAGACGAGCAACGCCGAGGCGGAGCATCATTCGAACTCGACGAGGGCTTGTCCGCTCTTGACCGGATCGCCCGGCGAGACGCGGACCGCCTTGACCTTGCCTGCGATCGGGCTGGCGACGTTGGTTTCCATTTTCATGGCTTCCATGACGAGCAGGACCTGATTGATTTCGATGGTGTCGCCCGGCGCGACCTTGAGCTGGACGATGGTGCCGACAATGGGGGCCTTGACGACCTTTTCGCCAGAACCCGACGACGGCGCGACGTCGATGGCCCGACTCGGGGCCGCGGGCGCGGGGGCCGGTGCGGGTGATGGCTTCGGGGTCGCGGGCGGGGCGACGGTGCGCGCGCCGACCGACGTCGAGCCGTACATCGGTCCGCCTGCAGGCATTGTGCCCGCGCCGTCGTCCAGCACTTCGACATCGACTTCGTAACTTTGACCTTCGACTGTGATGCGGAGTTTCATACAAGCCTTTCGAGAGTTCTTTCCTGGGGAGGATGATTCTTCTTGGTGAGCGTTCGTCGTATTGCCTTAGCGGGAACGTGGAGAGTGAGAACTGTGAATGTCGGTCCGACCGGCTTCGGTCCAGCCGCTGATGGTGTTGCGATTGATGAACGTGATCCGTCTGATCGCGACCGGCCGACGCACCACCGCAAACGCGGCGGCGGTCAGAATGGCGAGCAGCCTCGGATCGACATCAGACGATCCGCTCGCATCGACGACGCCGCTCGGCTCTGGGGCAACGGGATTGGCAATCTTCGGAGGGGTGACCGGTTCGGGCTTCGGCTCATTCGTCATCATGAAACGCTTGAGCAGCGCGAAGATCTCGCCCATGAGAATGAGCGAGAGAAAGACTATCCCCATGCCGACAACGGTCATGGTGGTCGCGTCGATGAACTTCTCGCGAAACGTCATCTCGGCGAGGATGGGAATGAAGTAAGTGTTCATGTCGTTGTCTTTCGGCCAGTGTTGATCGAACGCATTGGGATCGGGCGTGAAGCGAAGCACGGATTTACAGAGGGATCAGGCCGTGCTTCTTGGCGGGACGCAGATCGCGTTTGGTGATGAGCGAGTCGAGCGCGAGGGCGAGATACCTCCGCGTTTCGGCGGGCTCGATCACGTCGTCGACCATGCGACGACCGGCCGCGACGTAGGGCGTTGAGAAAGTGTTCCGATAGAGGTCGATCAGCTCGGCACGTTTGGCGGCCTTATCGGGGGCGGCATCGATCTCGCGACGAAACACGATCTCGGCAGCACCTTCGGCGCCCATGACCGCGATCTCTGCTGTCGGCCAGGCACAGCATCGATCCGCGCCCAGATCCTTCCCGCACATCGCCAGATACGCCCCGCCATAGGCCTTGCGCAGGATCACCGTGATCTTCGGAACCGTCGCCGCCGAATAGGCAAAGAGCATCTTCGCGCCATGTCGGATGATCCCCCCGTACTCCTGTTCGACGCCGGGCATGAAGCCCGGCACATCGACCAGCGTGACGAGCGGAATGTTAAACGCATTGCAGAATCGGATGAATCGACTCGATTTGTCGGATGCATCGATGTCGAGGCAGCCCGCACGGAAATTGGGCTGATTGGCAATCACGCCGATCGTGCGTCCCATGATCCGCGCAAATCCGACGATCATGTTCTTGGCATACTCGCGTTGAACCTCCAGGAAGTCGGCGTTGTCGACGAGTCGAGCGATGATGTCATGCATGTCGTAGCCCGCACGCGGATTGTCGGGAATCACGCTATTGAGCGACGGATCGGGCGCGATCATCTGATCATGCGGCAACGCGGGTGGGTCCTCGAGATTGTTGCTCGGAAGAAAGCTGAGCAGCCGCTTGCAGATGTCGACGGCCTCGTGATCGTTCTCGGCGATGAAGTGGACGACACCCGAGTAGTGCATGTGCGCTTCGGGTCCGCCGAGTTCTTCGGCGCTGACGGTCTGCCCGGTGACCTGCTTGATGACGCTTGGACCTGTGATGAACATCTGGGCGTGTCGCGTCTGGATGATGAAATCGGTCAGCGCGGGTGAGTACGCGGCCCCGCCGGCGCACGGGCCACAGATGAGCGAGACTTGCGGAACAACGCCGGAGAGGAGCGTGTTGTGAAAAAAGATGCGTCCATAGGCGGCGAGCGAGTCGATACCTTCCTGGATGCGAGCCCCGCCTGAGTCATTGACGAAAACGAACGGGCTGCCCGTCTTCAAACTGTTCTTCATCATTTCGACAATCTTGTCACAGTGGATTTCGCCCGCGGCGCCGCCTGCGACGGTGAAGTCCTGGCTCGCGATGTGAACGAGTCTGCCGTTGATCACGCCAGCGCCAGTCACGACACCGTCGGCGGGCAGTTCCTTGTCCGCCATGCCGAAGTGTGTGCAGCGATGCTGGGCGAAGCCGTACATCTCCTGAAAGCTCCCCGGATCGAGCAGATGATCGACGCGCTCGCGGGCGGTCAGCTTGCCAGCGGCCTTGTGCTTGGCGATTCGTTCGCGACCTCCGCCCAGCTCCAGTGCCGCACGCCTCTCACGCAGCTCCTTCACTCGTTCGACCATCGAAACGATCTTCACGCCATTGCTTGCTTTTTCTGCCATGTGGATACGACCTCGATCTCTTAAAACTTCCTGACGGTGATTGCCAAACGACGCTGGGGGAGAACGGTCTTAGCGCGTGGGCTCGCACAGCTCAGTCAAAATCCCCGCCGACGCCTTGGGGTGCAGGAACGCGATCCGCGTGTGGTGCGCGCCGGCTCGCGGCACTTCGTCGATCAACCGAATCCCGCCGGCCTTCAATTCGGTGAGGCGGTCTTCGATCTTCTCGACGGTGTAGGCGATGTGATGCAGGCCCTCGCCTTTCCTCTCGATGAACTGCTGCACCGTGCTCGTCGGGTCGGTCGGCTCGAGTAGCTCCAGTCGAACATCGCCGACGCGGAAGAAGCCGACCTTCACCTTCTGGTCCGCCACCACTTCAATTCCCTCAAACACGGCTCCAAGAATTGTCTCATAAAACGCGCGATGCTCGTCGATGCTCTTGACCGCGATCCCGATGTGATTGATTGCTTTTGCGTTGATCATGGCGAAGTCTTTCCGGGTCATGAGTTGTTTGTGAGTTCTCGACTTGAAGTTGCCAGGTCTGCGTGATCGGGTGATCTGAGAATCGTTGGATGAGACTTCGTTCAGTTGAATGATTCTGTGTATTGCCCGAAGACGCCTTCAAGTGCGCGGCAGATCTCGCCGACGGTGCAGTAAGCGCGGACCGCGTCGAGGATCGGCGGCATCAGGTTGCCGTCGCCGCGGGCGGCTTCCGTCACGGCGGAGAGGGCGGCCCTGACCTTGTTTGCGTCGCGATTCGCCTTGACTGATTTCAGCTTGTCCACCTGACGCTTCTGCGTCGCTTCCGGCACTTCGAACAGATCGATGTCCGGTTCCTTCTTCGAGGTGAACTTGTTGACCCCGACGATCACACGCTCGCCGGAGTCGATGGATTGGCCGAAGCGGTACGCCGATTCTTCGATCTGCTTCTGAACGAATCCGCGCTCGATGGCCGCGACCATGCCGCCCATCGCGTCGATCTTCTCGATGTACTGCTTGGCTTCGGATTCGAGACGATCGGTGAGTTGCTCGACGAAAAAGCTTCCCGCCAGCGGGTCGATCGTGTTCGTCACGCCGCTTTCGTAGGCGACGATCTGCTGCGTTCGCAGCGCGACCGTCACAGACTCTTCGGTCGGTAGCGCGAGGGCTTCGTCCTTGGAGTTGGTGTGCAACGACTGCGTCCCGCCTAGCACGGCGGCGAGCGCCTGAATCGTCACGCGGACGACGTTGTTGTCGGGCTGCTGGGCAGTCAGCGTGACCCCGCCGGTCTGGGTGTGGAAGCGGAGCATGCAGCTCTTGTCAGAGGCATTGAATCGCTCGCGCATGATCCGGGCGTAAAGCCGACGCGCCGCGCGGAACTTGGCGACCTCTTCAAACAAATCCGAGTGGGCCGCGAAAAAGAACGCAAGCCGCGGAGCGAATTCATCGACCTTGAGGCCTGCCTTCAGCGCCGTCTCGACGTAGCAGATCGCATCCGCAAGCGTAAAGCCGATCTCCTGAGCTGCGGTCGAGCCGGCTTCGCGAATGTGGTAGCCGCTGATCGAAATCGTGTTCCAGTTCGGAACCTCTTTCGTGCAGTATTCGAAAATGTCCGCGATCAGTCGAAGCGATGGCTTGGGCGGAAAACGATAGGTTCCGCGGGCTATGTATTCCTTCAGGATGTCGTTTTGGATCGTGCCGTTGAGTTTCTCGGGCGTCACGCCTTGCTTCTCACCGACGACGATGTACATCGCCAGCAGAATGGCGGCGGTCGAATTGATCGTCATCGACGTGCTCACCTTGTCGAGCGGGATGCCGTCAAAGAGCGTCTCCATGTCGGCCAGCGAATCGATGGCGACGCCGACCTTGCCCACCTCGCCGAGGCTTTCGGGATCGTCGGAGTCGTAGCCGATCTGTGTCGGAAGATCGAAGGCGACCGAAAGGCCCGTCGTGCCCTGGCCGAGCAGGTACTTGTATCGCTGATTGGATTCTTCCGCCGTTGCGAAGCCGGCGTATTGCCGCATCGTCCAGAAGCGTCCGCGGTACATCGTCGGCTGCACGCCGCGCGTGAAGGGGAACTGTCCGGGGAAGCCGAGTTGTTCCGTGTAGGCGGCGCGCGGGTCGGATTCGGGCAGATAGAGACGTTCCACGGGCGAGCCGGACGCGCTGACGAAGGTCTTCTGCTGCTCAGGGAACTTCGCAAGCGTCTTGGCGACGGCGGCGTCGTACTTGTCGCGGCTGGTCTTGAGATTCGTGGCGAGGTTGCTGTCTGACATGGCTTGCCCTTTCACGTGGGTTGGATTCTGTGTGTTGTGTCGATGTCGGAGAGAGCACGTCGGATCAGTTGATCGGTGAGTTCGTCGACGCTGATGCGACCCTCGAGAACGGGCGCGAGCGTCGCCTGGCTCGTGCCGTTGCGACCGATGAGATGGGCGATCCGCTTGCGAGCGGATTCGAGGACGGCGTCGCGGACTTCGCGTGTGATTTGGGTGTCGCGACGGGCACGCCAGGCATCGGCATCGCGAGCAGCACGCGATTCGACGTGATCCACAAGCGGCTCGATACCCTGCGCGTTGGTGGCGCTGGTGAGAAAGACGGGCGGAGGGGCGGCGGCATCGAGGGGGAGATCGGGGATGCTCGACAGTGCCTTGCCACCGTCGGCGGACTGGCCCGCCACGAGCATCTGCGGGCCGTGGCAGGTGAGTTCTTCGTGGTAGAGATCGACGCGCGCCATCCAGCCCATCTTCAGCATGTTCAGCAGATTCGCCTGCAACGTCGCGGCGTCGGGACGGTCGGCCTTGTTGACAACAAAAACGTCGCCGGCTTCCATGAGACCGGCCTTGAGCATCTGCACGCTGTCGCCCTGACCCGGTGCGAGCACCACAACTGTCAGGTCGGCGTTTTGCGCGATCTCGACTTCGGACTGTCCCACGCCGACGGTTTCGATAATGACCACGTCGCAGCCGAGCAAGCCCATGATCCGTACGACACCACGCGCGCCGAGCGCAAGACCCCCCAGATGCCCGCGCGATGCGAGCGAACGGATGAAGACCTTGGGGTCGGTCGCGTGACGCATCATGCGAACGCGATCCCCGAGGACGGCCCCGCCGGTGAAGGGGCTGGACGGGTCCACCGCCAGAATGCCGAGCAATCGATCAGGATGCCGAGCCCGGAAGCTTGCGGCCATCTGGTCGGTCAGCGTGCTCTTGCCGCTGCCCGGTGCGCCGGTGATCCCCAGCACCAGCCGAGGCTGCGGCCAGCGCGTCGCGCCAGCGAGCATCGTGGCGACCCTCTCGGGATGGTCAGTGACAATCGACATCAGCCTCGCCGCGGCCCGCACCGACGCCGGCCCGCGCGAGGCGGTTTGGGCAATCAGGTTCGGGATGTCTCCGTGGTAGGGCATCGGGGGAGGAAGTTGTTAGCGGTTGATGATTCGTTGGGCGTTGCTGGTTGTTTGCCTTTAGGCGGGTTGGGCGAGGAGGGTGTCCAGGGTTTCGACGATTCGTTTTGCTGGGGTGCCTGGGGTGAACACGGCCTTGACGCCCATGGCGGTGAGTGTGGGGATGTCCTTGGGGGGAATGGTGCCACCGCCGAAGACGACAATGTCTGAGGCCCCGCGTTCCTTGAGCAGATCGATGACGCGTTTGAAAAGGACGTTGTGCGCGCCTGATAGGAGCGAGAGTCCGATGCCCGCGACGTCCTCTTGAATGGCGGCCTCGACGATCTGCTCGGGGCTGCGTCGAATGCCGGTGTAGATCACTTCGAAACCGGCGTCTCTCAAGACTTGAGCGACGTATTTTGCCCCTCGATCGTGTCCGTCGAGTCCGGGCTTACCAATGAGAACGCGTGCCTTGGGGGTGGGGTCGAGCATGATGCACCTTGAGACGACCAACGCCCGGCGATCGACACGATCCTCCTACGGGCGATGATCAAAGGATTACTCAGTCCGATGATAGGATCGATTGGCCAGATCGCAAGTGCGAATCTTTCCCTGAGACAACCCGCCGCAGGTGTGTGGGGGAATGTCTGTCAGATTGCCACAATGGAAGCGGGGTAATCCCCATCCATTGCTCACACGTTGCTCGCAGAGATTGAACCTGGCGTTTATCTGACCTGAGGATTGGCGGGCGATACCTCGGTCGTGCAACGGAGTTCACGCTTCCATCCCCGAACCTTTGCCCCACGTCGCTCGCGATCGAGTTGGCCGATCATCGGCAGTCCGTTCTTCGTCCCGCGCGAATCGACCGTCATTGGCCCGGCTTCTGCTTGCCCGGTTTCGATCTGTCCAGGCAACGGGTCTCGTCTTTCCAATGAAGCTGGCCTTTCCAGTGATTCTCGTCTTGCCAGCGAGCCTTATCTCGAATTCCAACACGAGTCAGACACCCATCGGGCCGCCGGTGCGGCTTGATTGAAACACTTTGCTCATGTCTGCAGCCCCGTTCGTCTGCAGCCAAACCCATTTCCCCGAAGGAGAGATTGATGCGTTCGAAGACCCTCGTCTTGACCACCGCCGCCATGGCGACCCTTGCTGGTATCGCGCATGCCGAATTCTCGCTCACCCTGCTTCACCATTCCGACGGTGAATCCCGCCTCACCAGCGCGGGCGACACCGCGACGCTGCAGCAGTACGGCGGAGTTGCCAGGTTTGCGACGCTCGTGAACCAAATCCGCTCGAACAACCCGAACACGCTCCTGCTCAGCAACGGCGACATGTTCCTCGCCGGGCCGCAACTCGACGCCACGCTCTCCAACCCCGCCGCGCCGTTCTATGACGCCGTCGCCCAGAACCTCATCGGCTATGACGCACACGCCCCGGCGAATCACGAATTCGACTTCGGGCCGTCGGTCGCGCGTCGATTCTTTGACACGTTCGATGCCGGCAACAAGTTCGTTGGCGCCAACGTCGATTACACCAGCGAGCCGACGCTTGCGAGCCTCGTCGGCAACAAGCTCGTCAAGAGCCATGTCGTCGAAGTCGGCGGACAAAAGGTCGGCATCGTCGGCATCATGGTGCCCAACCTCGCCTCGATCAGCTCGCCCGGTGGCGTCTCCGTCGATCCCAACGTCGTCGGCACCGTGCAGGCGGAGGTCGATCGACTTCGCAACGGCGCGCCCGGCGTGGATCCGGTCAACAAGATCATCGTCATGGGTCAGCAGCAGTCGATCAACAACGACATCGCCATGATCCCGCAACTGCGCGGCGTGGATGTCGTCATCAGCGGTGGGGGCGGTGAACTCGTCGCCAACAGCAACGCTGTCCTTGTGCCCGGCGATACCCGACCGGCCACGCTCGGCGGACTCGCCAATCAATACCCGCTTCGCGTCAACGACGCCGACGGCAGCACCGTTCAACTCGTCGGTACCGGCGGATTCTATAAATATGTCGGCAAGCTCGATCTGACTTTCGATAACGCGGGCAACGTCACCGTCGCGACCGGAAACCCGGTCCGCGTCGCCTCCAAGTCCGCCGACCCCATCAACGGCGTCGATGCCGATGCCACCATCCAGCAACATGTGGTCAACCCCGTCGCCCAGCATATCGCCGGTCTCGGCGCGTCGGCGGTCGGTCGTAGCACCGTCGAACTCGAAGGTCGTCGCAACGGTCCCAACAACACCGGCATCCGTCGCTCGGAAACCAACCTCGGCAACCTCGTCGCCGACTCGCTCGTCTGGGAAGCGCAGCGTCAACTGCAAGCCAGCGGACTGAACACCAACACCGCCGAAGGCCAGCCGCGCCCGATGATCGGTCTGCAGAACGGCGGCGGCATCCGCAACGATTCGCTCATCCCCGCCGCCACATCGGCTGCCGACAACCTGAGCCGTCTCACCACCTTCCAGGTCAACGCGTTCGCCAACTTCGTCACCGTCATCCCCGACATCACGCCGACGCTCCTCAAGCAGATCCTCGAACACAGCGTCAGCAACATCGCCAACAACGACGGCCGATTCGCGCAGGTCTCTGGCATCAAGTACAGCTTCAACGCCAGCCTGCCCGTCGGCAGTCGCGTGCTCGATGTGATCCTCGACTTCGGCGGTGAGAATCCGATCCTGATGATCGACGACGGCGTGATTCAGGCGGGTGCGGTCAATGTCGATCTGGCCACCATCGACTTCCTCGCCAGCGGCGGGGACAGCTACACCATGCTCACCGGACTCTCACGCCAGATCCTGCCGGCCACCTATCAGCAGGCACTGGAAAACTACATCGCCGCTCCGCGACTCAACGGCGCGCTCGGTCGCGCCGTCACCGCCGAGCAATATCCCTTCGGCGGCGGACCGCGTCCGCTCGTCAGCTACCAAATCCCCGAGCCCGCCACCCTCGGCGCGATTGCGGGCATGGGCATCCTCGCCTTGCGTCGTCGCAAGTGAACCACGATCGCGTTGACCACACATCAAGCGATCAGACAGCCGTTGGAACGACGCAGGCCCGCGATCGGAGGGGATCGCGGGCCTCGTCTGTCTCCACCGGAAAAGCTTCTTCAAACCATCAACACTCGAACGCTTGCCTGTCATGTCGGTTGCATCCGGATGGGTTCGACGGACGCGACGTGAAGGAGCGAGACGATCTTAAACTCCGCTGGCACTCCGTCGGGTGCGATGTCCACGCCGATCAGCAGACTCGTGCGCGTGAGCATGGCCATCTCGGGATGACGAACCTCATATGACTGCCCGCTCGAAAGCGTGAGCCGGATCGGTTGAAACGGCTGCCGCGTGAGCATCTCCTTAAAAGTCTGCAGAGTCATGCACGCATTTTATGGAGATTGAGCGGTGATGTCACCGCAAATATCTGGAGGACATCGCAAATCGATCGCTCGCTGATCATCTTAGCCTCGTTTGGCTTTGACGCTCGAGACGATCAGATCGGCGACTTCGCGGGCGCTTGGGATTTGTGTGGAGTCGATCACCATCGCGCCGGCGGGGATCACGTCCAGGCCCATCCGC
The DNA here is from genome assembly GCA_027487775.1 of Planctomycetaceae bacterium. Classification (GTDB taxonomy): domain Bacteria; phylum Planctomycetota; class Phycisphaerae; order Tepidisphaerales; family Tepidisphaeraceae; genus JAIYCY01. Next base: position 105,438 of record JAIYCY010000031.1, on the reverse strand, counting down.
TCCAGCGTCTGCCGATCGTGCGCATCTCGTGCTGCGATCGTGCGGCGGACTTCTTCCAGGTCCTGCACGATCCCGTCGACCAGCCACTTCTCCTGACGACGTTTGGCACGGCAATCGTCCGTGGCGGTCAGGTAAAACTTGTGCGGTGCGTCCGGAAAGACGAACGATCCCTGATCGCGACCCTCGGCCACAAGATTCGGCCAGTCGCGACCGATTTGTTGTTGCCGCTTCACCAGCGCCAGCCGAACTTGTGGGATTTCGCTCACGAGCTTGGCGGCCTCGGTGATCTCGGGCAGGTCCAGCAGGCCCAGCGGGGCGTATCCATCAATCAACAGCGTCGGCTTGGCACGCGTCCAGTCAAAGCTGAGGTTGATGCTCTCTGCGATCTGAATCACCGATTCCACGCGATCCAGCGGAAGCCGCTGCCGATGCGCCTCCAGCCCCACCGCCCGATACATCTCACCGGTCTTGAGGCAATGGTAACCCAGATCGGCGGCCACAAGCTCGGCCACCGTCGTCTTGCCACTGGCGCTCGGACCGTCGAGGGTGATGATCATCGTGCTGCCCAGAGAAATCCGCGCCGCATCAAACTCAGGCAAGGCTCGCTCTCCACGATGTTCGCCTGATGACCCAGCGAATTGTAAAAGACCCGGCCCTTGCCGTAAAAACGCGTCCACACCACCGGCATATCGAATCGACCGTTCGGAACATGCGGGCCCGCCGCCACTGGGAACTCCGTCGTCGCCAGCACGCGATTCGCAGGATCGACGTGCATGTAATACTGCTCGCTCGTCACATCAAAATCGCCGATGCCTTCGGTGATCGGATGTCCCGTGCGGAGCACCTTGACGCGATAGCTCGTCCCGTCGTTGCCGGGATGTGCCACCCATTGCCCGCCGGTCATGAACTGCCACTCCGTGTGCTCGCGGAACGAATCGCACATCCCGCCGTGACAGCCCGCGATCCCCACGCCATGATCTCGCACGGCTTCCAGCACCGGATTCGCCTGCTCGCTGGTGATCTTGCCCATCGTCCAGACCGGGACGATCAGCGACAGTTTCCTGAGCCGCTCGGCATCCTTGAATGCGTCGAGTGAGTCGGAAACATCCACGCCAAAACCCTCGTCACGCAATACGCGTGCAAAGATATCGGCCACTTCGCGCGGCTGGTGACCGTCCCAGCCGCCCCAAACGATCAGGGCGTTTCGCATGATTCATCCCGCTGCAAAGTCATTCGAACTGTCACGTCAGATGCGTCTTCGCATCATTCAAACACGCCATATGCGCCGCTGGTGCGCTTGGTGTTGATGTCCTGCGTATAGGTCTTGCCGTCGAGTTCGTAGGTGACGCGGAAGATCACGACATCGCCCTTGAACGTCTGTTGTTCGACGGTGGTGATGGTCGCGCCGGGCGCGAGGGCGGCCCGCGCCTCGGCAGGCAGCACGCTCTCGGCGACGGGTTCCACGCGGATCGGCTCGGGGTTGCACCCGATGGCTGCGAACGTGAGGGCCAGCGTGGCAAGGGCGAGTGTCGAACGAATCCGCATGGGTTGCTCCTGTGAACGGTTGTATCTGTGTCGCTTCATGTCCTGCCGGGCTTCCGCGTTCGTCGAACGTCAAGCCCGCGCTGCGTTGCAGTCTAGGTGCCTCCATCCGACATTCAAGCGGCCGCACCACGTCCGATTTCTTTTACCGCGGTTCTCCGCCGTGCGTCTTCCGCTATGTCGCGTTGTTTCGGACAGTCATGGCCCCGGCAAGCTGGTCATACATCGTCATCAGCGCATGCGGCACGATCCGAACCTCGCCCACCACGCTCATGAAATTCGTATCCCCCGCCCATCGCGGTACGACGTGCTGATGCAGATGCCCCGGAACCCCCGCGCCGGCGGCCCGTCCGAGGTTGATCCCCACGTTGAATCCCTGCGGATTCAGCACCCGCTCCAACAACTCGATCCCAAGATTCGTCAATCGCGACAAATCCAAAAGCTCCGCCTCATTCAAATCCGACAACCGCGCGACATGACGCCTCGGCGCGATCAACAGATGCCCCGACGTGTACGGATATCGATTCAACAACAGCACCGCCTGCTCCGACTGATACAACACCAGCCGATCGCGTCGCTCGGAATCGGTCGACGCAAGGGCGGCCTCGCATAGAAAACACCCCGACGATTCAGGCGCGTGCCGTTCCAGACTCTTGATGTATTCGCTTCGCCATGGGGCGGAGATGTGCTGCAAGGCATCGACCCTTCCAATACCCCGAGATTAACCCCGGTTACCGCCGGCGCCTGCGATTCAAGACTAGTAGGAAACCAAACATCGTGGCTACCGTCGTCGGTTCCGGAACCGTGGACAAGATCGTGGCGACGTATGCGGCTGCGTCGGCTTCGGTAAGTAGAGCCCCATATCGTTCGGACTCTCCATTATTGCGATTTCTCGCTTGTGCCAAAAGATCGAAGAAGCCGACGAAACCATCGTAGTTGGCGTCGCCGTGAACCCACGTTCCAGGCTTATTGTAGGACCGCGCCAAAGCGAGCAGGTCGGTAAAATCTACCACTCCATCAAGGTTGGTATCTCCGTAAAGTGCCCTACGCATCAAGACAGCATTCTCACTCAATTCTGGGTGGTTTGGGACTGTGCCGACCTGTGACACCAAGGCATACCCTAGACCAATATTTTGGGTCGATGCGATTGTGGTAATGCCGCCAGAACCCGTCCAAGCCCCCCCATATAGGACTGCTGAATTTTTGACCTCACGGCATCGACCGACACGGTGGTGCCACTCGGATCAATATTTTCGGACAACCATCTGTCGATCACCAAATCTCCGTCAACAATAAGCTTGCCGGTTAAAGGCAAGCTCACACCGGTCGCTACAGTGATATTTGGACCCGCTGTTGTGGATAGGTCGGTGGCTGGGGCGATAATCACGCGATCAACACGCCCTGGTCCAAATCGTCGAATTGGAGTTACGTCGAATCGGTACTCAAGTCCTGCGCTAACCGCGCTATTGAACGACTCGCCAATTTCCGAGTACGTGCCCTCGGTGTTGAGAGACAATTCCGAAGATGCTCCAGCCGGCAAGGTACCAACATATCGCCACCCGTTGCCGCCAATGCTATGAGTTGAGCTTGTTCCTCCGGTCGGCAGTTCCGATGGCGTGCCTACTGTGTTATTCGCCGCTATACCTATTGACAAACCTATGGGAGGAGTGCCGGGAGTCCGCACCAACAACGCCGAAACAGAAGCCTCTCCGACAGCTGCAGTAGTGCCGTTAAAAACGGCACTAACACTTGCTGACACAATGAACAACTCAAACTTCGAGGCAACGGCAGAGGTAAAGAAATATTCTGCCCACGAACGACCGTAAGCGGACACTATCCCATTTCCGCTTCCAACCAAAGTCCCCATCGAGGTTGAGTGATGGTGATTCAACGAAATGAAGTCTTGGGAGGTTGAAGGGAAGCCACTGTACTGGCTCGCAATTGAAATGTTGTCTGGAGCACTAGGAGAACCCGCCGAAACTCCGACCGGATTATTAAAGGTGCCGAAGCTTGTCGGCGCAATGAAAGAAAGGGATTGCGCTACATTGTTTACTTCGGCATGAACACCACCAGCGGCGCTGTTTGTCGTATAAAAACCCGCACGGGCGGACCCTATGCTCGAGCTCAATACCACACCGCTGATAAGCCAAACTGCACTCAAGCCACAACAACGCAGAAACATCGTGAGACCTCCCTTGTGAGATGAGGCTCAAGAGTAACTTCGCAACGCTCGCCAGTCAACGTGAAGACACCAAAAGACAAATTCTCACATTCGAAAGGGGGAGCCGAAGATAGATCGTTTAGCGCTTGATCACAACAGCAGCGTGTGCTTCGCGAACACTCACGGGTGAAACGTGGAGATCGGCAAACAACATGTTGATCCCACGCAGGTTTAGAGCGTCTCGCTTGCGTGTTTGCGGCTTGAGGTGTCGGCGGGCATCGATGCTGAAGTTGTCAGCAGCGAAGGTTACGGAGTCGTACGGTTGAATCCGCGTCGCAACGGTCACGGGATTGTCATAGGCGACGACCACGTCCCACATCGAGTCCGCAACCAATGCTCGCTCGGATGAACGGCGACCCCAGTCGGTGTTCTTCATATAAGTGCCGGCCACGCCCGTCGTGATGATCGGCATTTCGTTCACCCGACCGTTGACGTAGAAATCAAGCCGGTACTGCATGCCGTAGCCTGTGTACACGTTTTCTGCACTGGTGGCAGCAGCGTTTTCGATGAACTCGATTGACTTGGTCCACTCGGGACAACCCCAAAGTACGGACTTCCGTCGAATCTCGGCAAGATCTGTCACGTTGTTGAAGTCGCCCTTCGAACTTGAGTTCATGTACTTGGCAATCATGTCCGTCCAACGTCGCGCGGGATTGAAATCGCGGTCGTGACGAGCAACCGGCCATTTACCCTTGTGATCTTGCGCGTAGAGACCGAATGCAAGGCCGATCTGCTTCAGCGCGGATTGACACTTCACTGAGTTCCCTTGTCGCCGAACGTTATTCAGCGCCGGGAGCAGGATGCTCACCAATAGGGCGATGATGCCGATCACGACGAGCAGTTCTACCAGCGTAAAGCCTTTGCGGGCAGATGCTTTTGGATTGAATCGGGTCACGGCGTATTCTCCGTAAAAGGGCCGGTCGGTCTTCCTAGACTCCGCTTTCATTATTCAACCATCCGAATCGATGCGGGTCAAGGTAATTATAGAAGTTGTCCGGCGAGATTTGAAAATTTACCGGAAGCGGTCAGGGTTTGACGGGCTCGGCGGGGCGGGTCGGTTCGCGGAAGATCCGGAGATAGAGGTCGGGGATCGGCGAATCGCGCAGGGTGAGGTTACCGGTCGGTTCGAGCGTGAGGGTGTACAGCCGGTCGTCACGCAGGCTGCGGAAGACGCCCGCGCCGTGCGCGACATCCACACCATTGGCTTTGCGAAGGGACTCGTCATCGACGAGTTGCCAGAAGTGCGTCCACACGTCGGTCTCGAAGCGTGTCACCTCGGGAGATGCCGTGCGATAGATCGATGGGATGCGTCCGGGCGCGTCGATACGCGGCGCGGCGGCGGGGGGTTGAGCGTCGCCGTAGATTTTTTCCAACAGCAGCAGCGCGTGACCGCGCAGTGGATCGCCCGCCTCGACCTCGTCCTTCGGGAACTTCACGACGAGTGCGTCGATGTGAATCTGATCGCCGATCAGGTCGAAACTGCGGGGCGGGAGGGGTTCGCCGGAACGATCGCGTTCGACGAGGAGCAGGCGCGTATGCAGCTGACCCTCGATGCGTTCCTGTCGGGTCACGACAAACTCCGCGATGCGTTGTTCGAGTTGGAGGCGCTCGACCACGCTCGAGAGTCGGGCGTTGTCCTGTTCAAGCTCGACGATGCGGGCCGCGTCCTTGGCGGTCCGTTGATAAAACAAAAGCCCCACGCACCCGATGACCGCGAGCGTGCCGAGCGTGACGAATCGGAGAAGATGAGTGAGCATGGGTGGATCGGGTGTGGTGGACTGGGTGAGGCGGACTTGGTGAGGCGGATGGTGTGTGGGCGGTGGGTCGAATTGGATTGCGCAGGGTCGCTTTAAACGCATTGAGTCGCTCTAAACGCTTTGAGTCGCTTTGAGCGCCTTCATCAGAGGAATCTTACGTAGGGATCGGATGTTGCAAGTCCGCAACTTAAACGCAAAACGCGCTGCACACCTAAGTTCTAGATCCTCACCCCTTTGAATCTCATCGACGGCGTCACTCTTCCGGTCCGGTGACCGGGGAGGGCATTTGGCGGGGGTCGGTCAGCATGGCCAGGACGGAATCGACGATGGTCTGCGGCTCGGAGAGTCGGCCCATGCCCATGTTGCGGCAGGCGAGCCATCCGGGCTCCGGACCGATGAAGCGATAACCGATCGCCGCGAGTTTTGCGTAATTCTCCTGGGCGACAGGGTGGTCCCACATGCGATTATTCATCGCCGGCGCGAAGACAACCGGACAGGCGGCTGCACAGACCATCAGGCTGACCAGATCGTCGGTCAGGCCGCAGGCGACCTTGGCGATGAGATTGGTGGTGGCGGGCACCACGAGCATCAGGTCGGCGCGCTCGGTGAGCTTGATGTGCTGCGTGTCGGCGGCGTCGGGGGCGATGAAAATGTCGGTGTGCACCGCGCGACCCGAGAGGGACTGGAACGTGAGCGGCGTGACGAATTTTTGGGCTTCGGGCGTCATCACGACCGTTACGCCCGCGCCGTGTTGAACGAGTTTGCTGACGACGTCGCACGCCTTGTAGACCGCAATCCCGCCGCAGATGCCGACGATGATCTCCCGGCCGGCGAGTTTGAGGTCGGTTGCGCCCGTGGCGTCGGTGGGTTGGTGTATGGCCATGACGGTTCAAGACCAGCAGGTGCGGCGAACCCTCAAGCGTGCTTGCTCGGCGGGGCGATGCCGCTGGCTTCGTAATCGATGGCGATCTTGTCCTCGAGGATCTCCTGGAGGACGACTTCAAGATCGGTTTGGTTGGCGCTGCGTTCGATGAGCGGGCGTGCGCCGTCCATGAGCTCGACCATGCGCTTTTGGATGAGGGCGGTCAGCTTGAATCGGCCGCCGACCTTGTTGACGATTTCATCGCTTTTGAGTGCTTCGATCATCTGACGCGCGTCTCCGGAAAGGTGCAGGAACGTTCTTTAACCGAACCCGGCAGTATAGGGCAGGGCTGGCGAGATTGCACGCAACGGGCCGAGAGATTTTAAACGCGGGGAGATTTCAGGGGCGAGGCAGGAGCAAGATGATCCGCGAAGTGATCTCCGGGACACTGAGGTCGTCCACATCAATGATATGACGCGGCGAGGAGGCGACTTGGGTGTAGAGGGGATCGCGAATCTCCAGGAGGGACTGGATCTCCTGCAGCGGGGTGAGCGAGGTGAGGGCGGGGCGATTCTTGGCAGAATTCGGGTCGGCGGCGCTGCGCGCCTGCAGCGTCGGCGGCGCAGCGCGCAGGTAGATACGGAGGGTGTTGCTGGCGAGCAGGACCCTGCGATTGGACTCGCGAACGACGATCCCCCCGCCGGTCGCGATGATCCGATCGCCCGGCCAACGCAGGACATCTTCGAGGACCGCAGACTCGAGGTCACGAAAATACGATTCGCCCTCGGTTTGGAAGATCTCGCGAATGCTGCGGCCGGCACGGAGGGCGAGTAAGTCGTCTGTATCTACTGATTCGATAGATGGATAGATCGTTTGTTCGGGCGCGAAATCGGGTGTCGAAACAGTGGGCGCGAGCGTGCAGTTTTCGGTTTTTAGCGGTGCGTTTGCGTGCGCGGGCGCGCGGAGTCGATGGGCAAGTGAGGCGGCGACGGTGGACTTGCCGGACCCGCGATAGCCGAGAAGAACGATCTGCATGGGGCTCTGGGAGGATGGGACTGGAGGGGCGATCGTCGACTTTTTGGCCGATGGATGGGGAATAAGTCAGGCCCTTTGGACGGGATTTCGGAGGACTCCGATTCGCTCGATGTCGATATCGACAACATCGCCCGGCTGGAGGTAACGCGGGGGTTTTCGGGCGGTGCCGACGCCTTCGGGCGTCCCGGTGAAGATGACTGCTCCTGCGCGAAGGGTCATGGTGGTGGAGAGGGAGGCGATGATGGTGGGGATGTCAAAGATCATGTCACGCGTCGAAGAAGACTGCATGGTTTGCCCGTTGATGTGGCATCGGATGCCAAGTGCGTTCGGGTCGGGGATCTCGTCGGGCGTGACGATCCATGGCCCGATCGGTGCGAAGGAATCGAAGCTCTTGCCACGCGCGAACTGCCCGCCGTTGAGGTTTTTATCCTTCTGCCAGTCGCGTGCAGAGACGTCGTTTCCGCAGGTGTATCCGAGCACGTAATCGAGGGCATGATCCCTTGAAATGTTCTTGCAGTCGCGAGCGATGATGACAACAAGCTCGGCCTCGTAGTCGACTTGATCGGTGTTGGAGGGAAGGAGGATGGGTTCGTGAGGATTGGCAAGCGCGTTGGACGCCTTGATGAAAAGCATCGGATTGCCGGGCACTTCGGAAGCTGTTTCGCGGGCGTGGGCATGATAATTCAGTCCGATGCAGAGCAGATCGGTGGGGATGATGGGTGCGAGAAGCTTGTCGATCTTGACGGTGGATTGCGTGGCAGTGAGTCCGGTGAGGGGATGCCCATCGAGCAACAGCGCGTGCGTGGGAGCGTGTGGATCAAGGACCCGGCCGAACGCGATCTTTCCGTCGGTGATGAAACGCGCGATCTTCATGTGTGATTTATTAGACGGTCGAACGGCCTAGGGCAAATCGGACGGGCGATGAAGCGTGGATCTGTATCGGTCGATCGAATCTGGTTATCGGAAGGGGTGGCATATGGGCGTGCAAATGGCGGGGATGGGAGTTATGTTCCCGACGCGGGCCGTTAGCTCAGTTGGCCAGAGCAGTCGCTTTACACGCGATCGGTCGCCCGTTCGAGTCGGGCACGGCCCAGTGATGATGGGGAGCGGGTTGGCGTCGGTTGGCAGCCACTTTGGGGCGGCATTGGGGTATGTTGGACAGCTACTTATACTTACAGACGTTATACACGGGCACGCCGCAGGGAATGCCTTTCTCCAGCGGCGTTTCGATCGTGTAAAAATGAAGCGGATCACAAAACGTAAAGTGAGCCGTTTTTTTTGTCGATTAATTGAACATGAGTCCGAACGAATCAACCGCCGTCCTGCAATCACACATCGACGTTTCGAGTCTGGTCGATCGGTGTATGGGAGATCGTGGACTTGCGGTGCAGCTGTTGAAGCTGTTTCTCCGAGATGCGCCCATCCTCCTACGGATGGCCAAGGCGGCGGTCGAAGCATCCGACTACCCGGCTGCGGTGAAGCCTTTGCACACACTCAAGGGGCTCTCAGGAAACATCAGCGCCTTGCCGCTTCGCGAAACCGTCTATGCGGCCGAGATGCTCGCCCGGGGATCGGATCGTACGGGTCTGCCCGCCGCGATCGAAGTCATCGCAACTCAACTCAAGCAGGTCAGCGAGGATGCAGAAGCGCTGATCGGCCCGAACGGACTGACAGCCGACGAGTGAGCTGGCAAGCACAACGCCGACTCAGCCTACGCGACACTCCATACTCATCCTCAGACCAACTCGCTCAAACCCGCCAGTCCAATGACCTCGTGGCTGAAAAATGGCTCGGCGTAGGCACTGCCGATTCGGTTCCCGAAATACGCCGCCGTCTCGGTCACCATCTCGATCGCACCACCCGGGGTTGCGAGTCCCTGACTCTCGTAGCACGCACAGGCGCGAAGCTTCTCCGATTGCGTGTCGGAGATGTCGATGCAAAACGTCGGACGGAAATCGATCCGAAGGTGCGTACAGAAATAGTAGATGATCCGCTTGGGATGCCACGGCTCTCCGGGGATGTTGGTCTTGGTCAGCTTGGCGTCGAAGCGCGCATCTTCGGCGATGCGGGTGACTGCGACGTGATCTGGATGTGCGTCGGGCGAAAACGGGATGAACATCACCTCGGGCCTTACCTCGCGAATGACGGCAGCGAGCGCGTGACGCGAGGCAAGGTCGTGCGTGATCTGACGATTCACAAGACCCAGATTCGATCGCGTGCAGCCGAGGATTCGAGTGGCTGCGGTCCATTCACGCTCACGCGTCTCGGGCGAACCCCGAGGCGTGGGCTCGCCGTTGCACATGTCCAGCAGATGCACCGCGTGTCCCTGGCGGACGAGTTTCAGAATCGTCCCGCCCATGCCGAGTTCACCGTCGTCGGGATGCGGCGCGACCACGAGATATCGTCGGGCTCGATTCGTCTCTGTCGTGTTGCTGATCATGACGCAAAGTGTAATCGCGCGCGGCCACGCAAAACATCATCGCTCGCCCACTCGCGGACGACTTTCACGCAACACGTCGCGATAGATCGACTCCAGCGCTGCGACCATCCGCTCGGCACTGAATCGATCAGAAGCAAACGCCCGGCCCTTCTCGCCGAATCGCTTTCGCATCGCTGCATCGGAGGCGAGCGTCTGGATTGCGCGCCCGAAATGCATGACATCAAATGCACGAATCGCAAAACCTGTTTCGCCCTCGATCAAGCCTTCGGCGTTGCCGTCGATGTCGTAACAAACGACCGGACAACCGCAAAGCTGGCCCTGTGGTATCGCCCGCGCCAACCCTTCGCGACGGCTCGGGTGGGCGAGAATATCGCATGCCTGAATCAACTCAGGCACCCGCTCGGGCGCCACAAGTCCTGTGAAAATGAATCGATCACTCAGATTCAACCGCGCGATCCGCTCTTCGAAATCCTTCCGCAGAATGCCGTCGCCGATCCAGACGAATTTCAATCCCGGATTCGCCTGGCAAAGCTCCGGCGCAAGTGCGATGAGATCGTCGTGACCCTTCAGGTGAAACAATCGAGCGATCGTCGCGACGGCGATGTCGTCGGGTGCGAGCCCGAGTTGCTGGCGCATCGCTGGGCGTGGCACGCGCGGCGAGACGAATGGCTCGATCTCCATGCCGCTGAATACGGTCTTGTATTGCTCGGGCCTGCCGATGCCGTAACGAAGACTCTCGCGCGACATCGCGGTGGCGACGCACACAATACGATGCGTCAGCGGCGCGGTCTTCCGTTCGAGCAGTCGATAAAATCGATTGACCATGGCGTGCTTCGAACTGGTGAAGCTGAGTCCGTGGATCGTGTGAACAATGCCCGGCACACGCGCCTTGTGGGCGGCGAATCGTCCGATGATCCCCGCTTTGCTGCTGTGGGTGTGGACGATGTCGGGCTGTATCGAGCCAAGACGCTGAACAAGCGAACGATAGGTGCGGATGTCCTGGCCCGGCAGGATCGAGCGCTTCATCGCGTCGATGATCTCGACGCGGTAGCCGAACGATCGTGCGCGATCAAGGAGCGAACCTTCCGGTCCGAGCGGCGGACCGGTGAGCAGCGTCACGTCGTGGCCGAGCCTGTGCTGGCCCTCACAGGAAAGGAGTGTGTTCTCCTGAGCCCCGCCGACGATGAGCCTCGTGATGATGTGAACGATCTTCAACGGACCGATCCTCAAAAGTCATGCGTCGATCGGGCGGACACGATCCGCAGTACGATGGTCCGATCGTCGACTCAACGCCCGGCGAGTTCAACCCCGCGGTCGCGCGCGGCCCGGAGTGCGTCCTGCACGATGCGAGCAAGCTGTGATGCGTCGAAGGATTCGATCGCCGCTTGCGTGGTTCCGCCGGGGCTGGTGACACGCCGCCGGAGTTCGACGGGATCAAGGCCGCTCTCGCCGAGCATCTTGCCCGAGCCGCAGGCGGTTTGGATGGCGAGCGTGGATGAGACTTCGCGAGACAGGCCGAGCGATTCCCCCGCGCGAATCATCAGCTCGGTCAGAAGAAAGAAGTATGCCGGCCCGGAGCCGGAGAGGGCGGTGACTGCGTCGATGTGTGACTCTTCAACGACGACGCAGACACCTGAACACTCGAACATGGAGCGTACGCGATCGACCGTGGTCGCGTCGACGCCCGGGCCGGGCGCGATCGCGGTCGCGCCGCAGCCGACCATGAGCGGCGTATTGGGCATCGCGCGAACGATCGGTCGATCGGGAAATCGTCCGGTGTCAGAGAGCAAACGCGCGAGCGTCTCGATGCGAACTCCTGCTGCGATCGAGCAGAACGAGCGGCCCGGAATACGGCCGGTCAGCGCGGCGGTGATCATCTGCGGCTTGACCGCCAGAACGGTCAAATCGGGCTCACGTGACCACTCAGCGGATGTTTCTGTGATCTCGATCCCGATCGTGCGAAACACCTCGCGACGATCCGCCGACGGATCGCAGGCACGCAGTCGATTCGCTGGCACGCCCGACCGAAGCAGAGCCCGCGCCATCGCCTCGGCCATGTTGCCCGCGCCGATGAATCCGATGTCTAATCCTTGCAACGATTGCATGAGGGCGAATCTAACGCAAACGAAAACAACTTGCCCGCCAAGGCGGGACGACCGGACGCGATTCACCCGACGCGGTCGTGGATGCGCCGCGGCGCGGTGACGATCAGGTTGCCCATGAAGAATCGGATCGAAGCAACTCCGCCGTTGTCACGCCAGATGTCGGGTTCGATTGTCTCCTGGATCAACTGGATGAGCTTTTCGATACGCGCGTCGACGTCATCGTCTGCGCCTGATTCGTTGTTCGATCCGCCAAACGGACTTGAACCGCCCTCGTTCGACGCATCGAGGTTGAATGTCGGCCCGACGAAATTGGGAATCTCGACGAGGAGGTCCATGACGGGATAGACACGCGTCACAAGCGCTTCGTCGGCAATTTGTCGCGTGGTGATGTGCAGGACGTTGCCGTCAAGATAATGAGAGAGTGCGTTGTCGGGTGAGGCCTGACGAAGGATGAGATCAAGCAGCTTATCGACGCGAACGTTGCGGAGCTTGAGCGTGATCGGCGTCATGCGATCGATGCCGGCGAACTCAAGGGCGGTCCAATTCACAAAAACGTTCATGCGAAGATCGTTGCGAAGAAGTTCGACGACGTCGGCGAGCGGTGTTTGGTCCAGATCGATGAAGCTGAGCCGACCGTTGAGCAGTCGGGCCATCGAAGCCTCTGCCTGACGCGGACTCGACGCGCCCGACGATGCGGAAGCAGACCCGGATTGCGCAAAGATCGCAGGCGATCCGAGGGCAACGGCCATGCACAGCATCGGCAGCAGGACTCGTTTTCGCAGGCTCAAGTGATGACGAGATGCGCGATTTTTGAGAGTCCGGGCATGAAGCATGGTGCCTCCGGTTGGACACGTCCTTACGCAGCACGGAAGAGGCCAGACTAGAGACCGGGCCATGCTCGATTCGTGCAGGGCACGCCCGATGTTTTGGGCGGGATCGTTTGGTATCGCGAGTGAGTCGGGCCGGGCTGTCACTTGGGTTCGGTTTTGGATTCGATGGATTTGGGTGCGGGCTTTTCGACCTCGTCGGTCACTTCGCGAAGGCCGTTCTTAAACTCTATAATTCCGCGTGCGAGGCCTTTGCCGACTTCGGGCAGACGCTTGCCGAAGAGAAGCAGACCGATGGCGCCGATGATGATGAGTTCGAGCGGGCCGGGCATTCCGAGTGCGAGTGGAAGCATGGTTTTGGGTGACCTCGTGAAAGAATTCCTTGGCAAATGATAGCAGGATCTTGGGGCGAGGGATAGCGGAAACTGGCTTGGTGGGTGTAAGTTTACGGGTTATGGACATCAATCTGATGGTGATCGCGGTGGGGAATTCGCGTCTGCATGTGGGTGCGTTTTTGGCCGGTGAGTTGAAACAGGTGAGGCGGCTGTCGCGCGCGTCGCATCACGACTGGCCTGGGCAATTGGCGGAGGTTTGGTCGGAGTTTGCCGGCGTGAGCGGTGCAGAGGTCGCGGGGTGTTGCGTCGTGCCGGGGCTGCTTGAGCAGGTCGAGGCGGTGGTGAAGTCGGCGACCGGGCAGGCGGTTCTGTGGGTCGGGAACGAGATCGAATTGCCGATCAAGGTCTTGACGAAGGAACCGGAGAAGACGGGCGTTGACCGCGTGCTCGTGACGGCGGCGGCTTATGAGCAGTTGGGCAAGGCTTGCGTGGTGGTCGATGCGGGAACTGCCATGACGGTCAACCTGTGCAACGACAAGGGCGAACTCGTCGGCGGAGCCATCGCACCGGGCGTCGGCATGATGCTTGGTGCAATGCACGAGAAGACGGGTCAACTCCCGGCGATCGCATTTTCAGCTCCGACGAGCGACTGGGGAACCGACACAGTCGAGTCGATGCGGCACGGCGTGACGCACGCACTACGCGGGCTGGTCCAGACCATGGCAGAACGATGGGCCGAAGCCAGCGGGACCTGGCCTGAAGTCATCGCAACTGGCGGAGATGCCGCCGCACTTTTCGAAGGCTGGGAGATTGTCCACGCAGTCAGTCCTGACCTGCTGCTCTACGGGATCGCACTCGCATACGCAGAACATCACATCAAACACGGATCGTGACCCAAATCGGTTCGCTTTGGCCGGGCAACTGGCGGCAGAGGCCTTCAAGCGATGCCTAAATCGCCGAAGGTTGGGTGATTTTTTCGGCGACGTGATTGTCGTCGTTGAGAATCAACACGTTCGAGGCGTGGAGTGCGATCTCTTTCTTCTCGGCGTGGATGAATGACATGATGATGACGACGTGCCCAGCCGCCGTCAGTCGCGCTGCCGCACCGTACACACCGATCACGCCGCTGCCCGCCTCGCCGGGAATGACGTACGTCTCGAAGCGGTTCCCGTTGTCGCAATCGACGACCAGCACCGCCTCGTTCGGCACGATCCCGCTTGCCCGCAGGAGATCCATATCGATGCGGATCGAGCCGTGGTAATCGATCTGCGTTTCCGTCACGCGAGCGCGGTGAATCTTGGCCTTAAGAAGCTTGGTCAACATCAGGGCAACCAATATACCCGGCGACATTCTCCGACGCGATGGTATGCTCGAATACTCAGATTTCAGGCTCTGGATTGACCCTTGCTTTGTAAAGACAGAGCGACTCTCAAGCCACCGGAAGAGTTGCGACACGCAATCGAACTAGCAGGTCATCGAGTTCTCTTCGGCAGCTTGGCTCTTCGGGTAGCAGCGACCTTTCTCTCGATTCGTCCAAGAGGAGCTTTAGCCGATTGAATTCGGTCTCATGAGTCGCCAAGTTCTGCCCGACGAGTTCGTCCTTTTCGCGTCCGCCGACTTTCATCGCGATGAGTTCGTTGATGTAAGAGAGTCGAAAAGACTCGTTGAGTCTCACCAAGTTCGACTCTACCTCTCCCGTACGCATCAGATGAATACCAGCCAGGAGAACGCGGTAAGTGTAAAGCAAACCCTTCACCGTCGGTCTGCCGTTCTTGACAACGAGCTCCCATTGATTCTGTCCGAAGTTTCGGAAGTGATGATGGTGGTGGCGGGTAATCGTCTTCGGAGCCAGGGACTTTAGCTCGTCAAACTCTGGGATCGCGTGAACCACCAATGGTGACAGTACCTGCTCAAGAACATACCCGTTGTTCTTCAACAGCAGCTGAAAAAACTTGCGGACGTCGTGCGTGACCAGGTCGATCTCGATCGGCAAGGTCTTATCCATGATCTCGTGCGTCAAGTTCGGCTCGGCAAGTCCGAGCATCTGCACGGCCGGCGTGATGTGAGCGCCGCGGATGTCGTAGTCGGAGTTTTCGGATGCAAACCCATACAAATGCGCACCACTCATCGTGGCGAATAGCATCGGATACGGGTGACGCGATAGCGCCGACTGGATGATCGATTGATCCAACATGGATTTGCCCCTGCCAACAGATCAGGAATCAATGCCTCCGCCTTAGTCAAACAATCCGCCCTTGGAGCCTTTCGACTTTTTCTCGACGAGCTTCTTGGACTTTTGCCTTCCTGCCGAATCTGATTTTCCGGCGGCCTTGCTCTTAGGTCTTGCTATCTTCTTTGGTTTGGATTCCGTCACCTTACGGCCGGGCTCTTCGTTTGATTCATTCAATGATTCACGTGCGGTCGATTCGCCCGTCGCGGGGGCTTCATCCGGGTCGGATGACTTCTCTGATTGCGTCATTCGACTCTCGACGAGCACGACGCTGTCGTCGTTTTTGAGCTCTTCCTCGGCCTTGATGACCTTGCCCTCTTCGTCGAGTTTTGCGTCCGCGATGGCGGTGCGTTTGCGGGCCTGATTCAGCAGGGCTTCGTAGAGCTTTTTCGCGTCTTCGCCGGTGATGGCGTTGACGGCCTTGGTGATCTCCCCGATGTACCGCTCGAAGACGTCACGCCGTTCGGCTTGCTTGGCCATCGCCTGCCGCTTGCGCAGGTAGGTGCCTAGCTTGCGACCGCATTCCATCAGGGCGAGTTTCATCTCCTTGCGAATCTCGTCGTAGTCGGCGATCGCTTCCTTCGACTCGCTCGTGAACGGAACCCAGACGCTGGCCATGTGAATCATGATCACCAGCGGGCCCACCGGCAGCGACCCGCGCGGCTGTGAGAGGTTGTAGTTGCGCCAGCCGGTTTCGGTGACAGCTTTGAAGCTACTGCAGGCGCTGGGCTGAAACAGAAGCGGGACGCGATTGGCGAATCGAATCACGCGGGCCGAGTCTTGTCCGGGCAACTCTCCGCCGAATGCCAGCGCGGCCTCGATCTGAAAAGGCCTGCCTCGGTAGACGTTCGGCTCGCGCGTGCTCGCGCAATAAAACTCTGCCTTGATGCCTTTGGTGATCCCTTTGAGAAGCTGCTGCACGCCGATCGGTGCGAGGCAATCTGTCGGCGGGGGCTGGAGTCGGACATCTTCGAACGCCTTGAAGAGCTTCTCGACGTGTTGCGGTTCGACGCTTGCAAGTCTGGATCGGCTGCTGAGTCCGATCTTTTCGCACAGCGTGCCTGCCGTTGATGGGCTGATGCGACAGAAGCGGTCTTGGAGGAATTGATAAAGCGTGCCGCCTTCGACGTGCTGCTGGTCTTTGACCATCTGCAAAAGCGTGCCGAGTTCGACACCCTTGGGGTGCGGCTGAATCTCCTTGGTTTCGGGCGGAAGGATGTCGGTTCCGCGCGGGAAAATCGTTACGCCGTCGCGCTCGATGGTTTCGAGGATTGCCACCGGTGCGACCGCCTTGCTCGGGTCGGCAGCGGAGAATGCTGCGGTCTTCTCGTCGATCAGAAGCGGGGCTTCCTCGTGGTTCTTGCCAGTGAGGTCTTCCCTTTCCTCTTCCATCACACGCGTGGGTGGAACGAACGTGACGAGCGCGTGCGGATTGGCGATGGCGGTGAGTTCGAGGAATTCATCGACGCTTCCACGACCGCGTTGGTAGCGGCCCTCGAGTTCGATGCTGACGCTCGTTCCGGTCGGATAGTCGGTTGCTCGAAGGAACAACTCGTCGCGCGTCCCCTTGTGCAGATTCTTGAATCGCTGCGGGGGAAAATCCTCGGTCTCCGAATCGACGGTGACTTCCGCGCGATTCGTCTTGGTGTTCATCGCCAATTCGATGTGATGGGCGGGCTTCTTCGCGCTCGGACGTGTGTGGATGATCATGGGCTTGCCCGTGGTGATCAGTCCGTACATGCCGGCGGCACTGATGCCGATGCCTTGCTGCCCGCGCGACATTTTGAGTCGATGGAACTTCGATCCGAACAACAGACGCCCGAAGACGTTTTCGACCTGCTTTCGAACGATGCCGGGTCCGTTGTCGACGACGGTTACGCGATACTTCGACGCCTTCTGCGTCGCAGGTCGGGTCGGTTCGAGGTCTTCGATGATCACGGTCACACTCGGCAGGATGCCGGCTTCTTCACATGCGTCGAGTGAGTTGTCGACGGCTTCCTTGACCGCGGTCAGCAGTGCCTTTCGCGGGTTGTCGAATCCGAGCAGGTGGCGATTCTTGGCGAAAAACTCGGAGACCGAAATCTCCTTCTGACGCGCCGCCATCGTTTCGGCGGTCTCACGGCGGGTTTTGGTTGATGCTGTCTGGGCCATCCCTGGCATTACCTCCGGGTGGGAAGATACAGATCAAAGCCCGCGCGGCAATCTCAAGCACGCCGCAGCACGAGATCTCGACCCTCTTCCACCACCAGTTTCAAGCAATCTACGAGAGTTACATCGTGGCCTAACTCTCGCGGAGAATCGCGCGCTCTTCTTCAAGCCAGTCGCGCCGAACGCGATCGAGCAGGAGCCGGGCAGCAAGGATGATCGCGACACCCGGAAGCACCCATTCGATGCGTCGATACATGAATGCGACGACGAAAAAGGGAAGCGCGAGCAGGATCGCCAGAGCGGTGATCAGGAGCTGACGCGGGTGCGGCTTGGTGAAGCCGCGCGTGGGGAACATGCAAAGCCAGACATAGGCAGGGGCGATCAGACCGTAAAAACTGAGGTAAGAGCGATAGACAAATTCTCCGCCGGTCAATCCGCCTTGGGCGGGTGGTGTTTCGGGTTCGACTTCAGTGGCGACGAGAGCTTCCGCGGCCGGGTCGTACGAGGAATCGTAAGCGCGTGCCGCGATCGACAGCGCCGCGCCGACTGCGACAGCGGCAACGAGTGCGGTGGAGATCGCGCGATGACCTTCCGGCGAGCTGACGCTGGATCGCAACGCGCCGGTGTGGATGCCGACAGTGAAGCAGGACTGAGCAAGGATGTGAAGTGCGATGATCCATCGTGCCGCCTCGGTGCCTCGTGTGCCCAGCAAAAGCGGGGTATAGAGAAGCGTGAGGACGATCATTGAGGCAAACACCACGCCAAAACCGACCCCGAAGGCGAGTTTGGATTCGCCGGGCGTGAGGCAATGCTGTCGTGCGCGATGAAAGGTGAGATCGAGATAGGGGCAGGTCAGGAATCCGAGCACACACACGGCAGCGAGCGCGAGCAGATCGAAGGGCGCTGCGCCCTGCCAAACAGGCATCGCGAGCGAATCGGCGCCGGCAAGGGCGCTTGCACAAAAAATGCTCAATAAGAAAACGATCCCCGCCAGCATCGAAGCGGACAGTCGCGTTAAGAGCAGCGGGGCGGAGACGACGATCAGCAGCCCCGTCCCGATCGCCGCTGCGAGGGGACCGAGCAACTGGCTCAACAGCCATGGCACAAAGAAGGCGTGGAACGAGATGGTGATCAGCGAAAATGTATTGGTCGCGTGTACGTGCTTGGCGACCACCGTGAGGCTCGCGTTCCGCGTCTTGAATGCCCATCCCATCGCCGCTGCGCCCAACACGTTCGGGATCGCGAAGATCAGCCAGCCAAGTGGGCCGTAATCTCGCACTAGAAGGATGGGCAGAAACATCCCGATGCACCACGTCCAACTGATCCCAAGATAGAGCGCCCAGGCGATCGCTCGCTTGGGGTCAGTTTGCTGGACCGATTCGGTGGGGGAGGACATGGAAAAGTTGGCCGATGTACGAGATGAGCCGATTTGCGAGATGAGTTGATATGCGAGATGAGTTGACCGCTTGACAGTTGAGCGACTCAGGACGCCCATCCAGACCGGCGATCACGGCGTGGTGCGGGCCTTTTTGCGCTTGTGATGGACTTTGGGTGTGACGTGGAAGGTGACGTCCGCCCGTCCAACGCGACGTTCGCGATCGGTGGCACGCAGGCTCTGCTGGACGATGTCCATGTTGAGCGTGATGTTGAATTCCTTTTTGGAGGCCAGCAACTCCTGAATGTTTTCCTTGGGCGTCATTTTATACATCGCGGGGCCGAGGCAGGGGCGAAGAAACGTGTAATTGAGATTCTTGCAGACGACGGTGTAGTCCCCGCCGCAAACGCCAAAGACATACATGCCGCCGGCGATCTCGGCGTTGCCGAGCAATGCTCCGCCGGCCATCGCGCGATACCAGTTGCGGTTGAATCGCTTGAATGGAAGCAGCGCGACGTAGGTCTTTTTGTCCAGCTGCTTCATGCGAATGCCGCTGAAGAATGCGAGCGGCAGCCAGATGAGCGAGCAGATGCGATTCCAGAAATGGTCGCGCACGCTCAACCGACTGACGAACGCTTCAACGCGATCGATCAATCCAACGCGAACTTGTGCTTCCTGCCAATTCGCCGAGTGATTCGAGCGACGCTCGGGCGGCTCGGGATCGGAAGGGAGCGGTGAGGCTTGAATCTGACTCATGGAACTCCGCGGAACGAACTACCTCATTCTAGGCGAATCCAATGGAATCAACCAGCACCCGCAGATCACTTGCGAAGTTGGCTCTCCAGGCGGGCGGCGATATGGCGGGCAAGGTCGGGATCGGCCCCGACGGGATAAAAATACTCGGTCGGAATGGACTCGCCGCGATCGGATTCGACGCTCCCGCGGGCGGGGTCACGCTTAAACGCATTCGTAAACTCCGCAGAACTCGTGATGCGACGTTCGCGACGACTCAGCCGATCGACGCTGACTTCCGGGACGGCCTGATAAATGCCCGAGTTCTCCGAAAAGCGAACCACGACCGTCCGACGAAGCGTCGCCAAACTGCTCTCTGCGACAGCATCCAACGATCGCAATTCGCTTCGCCAGGGCTCGAAGAATTGCGAGCCGGTCATGGGCCGCGTCGTGATGATTCCTGAACGGCGATCCGCCCGATCGATTTCGAAATGAAGCTCACGCAGGGTTTCGATGCTTGCATTCCAGAGCGCGTCGAAATTCTGATCGCTGACCACCGGTCCGATGGATGCCGTCGAGATTGATGTGACCGACGCGCGATTCGGAGCCCCGATGGAGTCGGATGAGGAGGCACAGCCGACGTGGGTGAGGATGATCGAGCCGATCGAAAGCAGCAGCAGGGCGACGAGGGATGGAGATCGCGTGTTCATAGGATGATTTCGGAAGTGGTTTCAGAACCGACGGTGTGAACGACGATGGCGTTGCGTGTGCCGGGCGTGCCAAGGGATGCGCCGGCGGCAACGACGATGCGACGGCCGGGCGCGACGAGTTTGCGCTCGCGAACCAATCGATCGACACGGGCGACGAGTTCGTCGATATGCTGTGGTGGTGACATGAACGTCGGCTCGACGCCGGACGCCAGGGCCATCTGTCGAACGGCACGCGGATCGCTCGTCAATGCGAGAATGGGGACCGGAAGGCGATGTTTGCTGAAGACGCGGGCGGTTGCGCCGGATTGTGAATAGACGACCGCGAGATCGATCGGCATGTCATTGACGATCTGCGCGACCGCGCCCGCGATGCCCGTGGAGAGTTGCATGTTCCGAGGGTCGGGCGTTGGGAGTTGGTAAAGCTTGCGATGGGCCTGTCGATATTTTTCGGCTTCGAGCGCGACGTGAGCCATGGTGAGAACCGCGCCGAGCGGATACTTGCCGACGCTGGTTTCGCCGCTGAGCATGACCGCGTCAGTGCCGTCGAGAATGGCATTGGCGACGTCGCTGACTTCGGCGCGTGTCGGCGTTGAGTATTCGATCATGCTGTTGAGCATTTGCGTTGCGACGATCACCGGCTTGGCGGCACGCTGACAGCGGAGGATGAGATCCTTCTGGATCAGCGGAACGCGGGCCAGATCCAACTCGACGCCGAGATCGCCTCGCGCGACCATCAACGCGTCGGTGGCTGAGATGATGGCATCAATGTCGTCCAGGGCTTCGGACTTCTCGATCTTCGCGACGACGTGGATGCGACTCTGCCGGCTTTGAAGGGATTGCTGCAGGAGCCTGATGTCGTCGGCGCTGCGCACGAATGAGAGCGCCAGGAAATCCAGATCGTGTTCGACCGCCCAGTTGACGCACTGCCAGTCGTAGTCGGTGATGCTGGGGATGTTGACCAGCGTGTTGGGGAGGTTGACGCCCTTACGACTTTTCAGAATCCCGCCGACAATGCACTGACAGACGAGTGCGTCATGTTCCTTCTCGGTGGCGACGAATCGGAGCAGGCCGTCCTCAACGAGGACTTTCTGCCCGATCTGCACATCGTCGACGAGCCCGGGATAGTTGCAGCCGACTTCGACGCTCTTGGCGGTGATGCCTTTGATGTCGCGCTCGGTGCGGGCGCCTTCGCGATCGTTGCGATGGATGACAAGACGCTCGCCGGGATGGACGGGGATTCCGCCGGCTTCGATGTCGGGGACGCGACCGAGGCGGATCTTGGGCCCGCAAAGATCGCCGAGAATCGCGACGGGGCGATCGTGTTTGGCGGCGGCTTCGCGCACCATGGCGAGCATCTTCGCGTGATCGTCGAGGCTGCCGTGCGAAAAATTGAGGCGACAAACGTCACAACCGGCCTGAAACAGTCCAAGCAGCAGATCGACCGACGCGACGGCGGGTCCGAGTGTGGCGATCACCTTCGTCCGTGGTGTGGCGGCGACTCCATTCATGCTTGCGATTGTGCCTTGATGATCCGGGAAAGCAACGTCGCATCGCCGGTGTTTGGACAATCGAGCGCCGCGCGATACATCGCCAGCACCGAAGGCCAGGCATAACGGGATTCGACGTGCGCGATGCCCGAGTGGATCAGGCGGGATCGAAGCGAAAAATCGTCTCGCAATCGAAGGACCGCGCGGGCCAGATTCTGCGAGAGAACCTCATGGGCAGCGGAGTCGGTGGCGGCGTCGTCGGCGAGCAGGCCGGTCACCTCATGGTTGACCACATCGACAATCCCGGGCGAACGCGCCGCCACGACAGGCACCGCAGAGGCCATCGCCTCGATCAGCACCAGCCCAAATCCCTCCGCAACGCTCGGTAGCACCAGCACGTCGAGCCCGCGATACGCAGCGGCGGGATTGGAGATCGCGCCGTGGAAGCGAATACGCTCGCCGCTTGCAAAGGCGAGCGCTTCGAGGCGTTGTCGTTCTGCGCCTTCCCCGAAAATGTCGAGCGTGATGTTGTTGGGAAGAAGTCGCATCGCTTCGATCAACGCGTTGAGACGTTTGACCGGATCGAGTCTGCCGACAAAGCCGATCCGAAAGATTTCGGCATCGCTCGTGGGTCCGTGCGATCCCTGCGATGCGTGCATCGTGTCGAGGCGTGCGAGATTAAATCTGCGTGCGTCGAGAAACTGTTCGACATCGACGGCATTGGGGATGACCGCGATGCGGTTGGCGTTCAGGCCGCAGCGTTCTTGTGCGATGCGGGCGACCGACGGGCTGGGGACGATCACGCGATCGCATCGGCGCGACGCCCATCGCTGTGCCCACCAGTGCCAACGCGGGCGAGGCTGGGTCGTTTGGATCGATTCGAAAAGGCGAACGCGTCGCGAGGGGTCGGTCCTGTCGACGGCCCATCGCGCGATGACGTTCGCGTGAACCAGAAAGCTGAAGACGGTGTCGATGTCGCGCCCGTGGATCAGTTCGCGCAGCTTGCGGGCGACGAGCTTGAGTTGCCAGATGCTGGAGGCGTTAAGCGAATGAACGACGATGCCCGCGGCCACGAGCATCGCGCCGACCGGGCCGGGCGGCTTCAGGGAAGCGACTTCGATGTGGATCGCATGGTCGGGTGATTCGCTCCTAAGCCGTGTGGCAAGCTCGCGGACAACCGTGGGCGTTCCGCCGATCTCGAGGTCGGTGATGACGAGGAGGATTCTGCGCATGATCGAGAAACGATTGGGAACATTGAAGCAGCATCGTGCCAGCCGGTCGCACTTTGACCGCTACGGACCGACGAGGTCTACGGTCGGGCGGCACGGATGAGGGCCTTGAAGATCTTCGATTGCGGTGCGTCGGTGTGCTGGCGTTCGGGGTGCCATTGCACGCCGATGTAGAACGGGTGTGTCGGGTCTTCGACGGCCTCGACGACGCCGTCGGTTGCGTGGGCGACGACGCGAAGACCCTCTCCGAGCCGGTGAATGGACTGCTTGTGGGAACTGTTGCAACTCAGCACGGTCTCGCCGGTGATGGTTGCGATCTGTGAATCGCGTTCGACGAGCACGTCGTGTCGCTTGGACCATTCTTCAATCGTGAATCGGCGGTGCTCGATGGCGCTCTCGCGTGATTGGTCGGGTAGGAATTGATGCAGCGATCCGCCGCGATGGATGTTGATGAGCTGGCATCCGCCGCAAATGCCCAGGACCGGCTTTCGGCTCTTTTCGATGCGGGCGATGATCGCGCGGTCGAAGGATTCGCGATTCGGATCGATGGCGATCGCCTCGGGATGTCGGGCTTCGCCCCAGCGACCGGGGTCGTAGTCGTTTCCGCCCGAGAGGACGAATCCGTCGCACATGCTGACATACGCGTCGATGAGATCTGGATCGGTTCGATAGGGCAGAAGAATCGGAAGCCCGCCCGCAGACTCGACTGCGATGCTGTAGGCGTGCGGCAGCAGGTATTGCGTGTTGGCGGACGATCCGAGACTGTCGCCCGCGATCGGGCGCGAGTTGTGATCGAGTGTGATGCCGATGACGGGACGACGTTGCATAGGCCTGACCGTTCTACACCAAAAGATCCGCGGCACCACACGAGCGTCGACCGGGCGGTCGTCTTTCCCCACCATTCAGCCGAAACAGTCGACCAACGCGGATCATCCCTGCGGGCGAGAATCGATCACTGCACCGGCTGCGTGATGAGGCTTGCCGGCGTGTGCGTGGCGAAAACCTTGGTGTTGACGTCGGCGGGATCGACGGGTTTGACCTCGGTCGGGGTGATGTAGGTGAGTTTGATCGACGGGTCGGCGACGACTTCGCCCTGAATGCCGACGAATTGATCGAGCATGGACGTGAAGCTCGGGTTGTTGGTGCGGACGTAGATCACGAGGCGACTGTTGGCCGGATCGACGAGGCGATAGAGCGTCTCGTTGCCGATTTGCAGGCTGGAGACGGCGAGTCGACCGACGGCGACAAACTGGGCGACGGAGGTTTCGGCGACGCGCTGTTCGAGATCGACCTGCTCGGCGGTGAGGTCTTGCTGCTTGACGGCGACCTGCTGTTGAGCCACCAGCGTGGCGCGGACGCTGGCGAGGGCTTCGGCGCGAATCGACAACGTCTGCGCACGGAACTCCGCGATCTGACGCGAGGCCGGCGGAAGATTCGGCTCGGCGAGGATCGCATTGTACTCGGCGAGCATCTCGTCGATGGGCTGCTGATCAATCGGCAGGGCCGACGCATCGGCGTACTTGACTTCAAGTTGCTGGAGCGATTCGACCACGACGCGCGTTGGCCTTGCATTCGGATCGGCGATAGGCGCCGGCGTGACAACGCTGACGCCACCGTTTGCGGGGGCGGCGGGATCGGTGACGGTCGGGGGCGTTGACGAACCAGCCGCGGGATCGGGGACGAACGTCTGTGTGCCATCCGAACTGATGACAAAGCGTCCGCCGGACGCGTTCTCGGTCGCGGGTGTCGCTGCCGGTGTGTTGGCGGTGGGGTCCGTGGCTGGGGTGACCGCGTTCGCAGCGGTGGGCGCCGGTTCTACAGGTGAAGGACTTGCAGCGGGCGCGGCATCGACCGGCGGTGGTGTGGGGGTTGTGCTTGAGGTGACAGGATTCGGTGTGACGGGATTGGGTGTGACTGGACTGGGTGTGACTGGACTGGGCGCGACGGGCGCTGGATTCGCCGGCGCAGGGTTTGGCTGTGCTTCGTCGAGGCGACGGACGGGGTCGACCACCTTCTTCTCGACATACAGATAAACGCCCGGCGGAGGGACGATGCGATAAAACTCATCGACCGTACCGAGGATCTTCACCGGCGAGCCGGGATCGAGTCGGAGCGGGACTTTGTGTCGCTGTTGGGTGATGGACGAGCCGATGCGAACGGTGGCGGGGTTGGCGCCCACCCTGCCGACGGTGCCGTCGCCGGAGCGTTCGACGAAGGCTTGCGGCACGAGGCAGAACGAGCCTTCGGGTGGAATGACCTTCAGCCAGTCGAATCGCACGCCCACGACCGTGAGACGATCACCGGCGCTGAGCTTTTGTGTCGCGTAGTCGCTCTCGCTGGGGCCTGAACGCAGAACCGCGCCGTCGGTGTTGACTTGACCGGCGAAGGTGTACGGGGAGTTCTCGATCTCGGGCGCTGGATCGTTCTGACCGAACGCCGGCAAGGCCAGCATCGCCGGCATCGCGAGCACGCACGATGCGATCATGCAAGACAGGCGGTTGACGGAAGGGTTGCGGTGGGATGAGCGATTTCGAGACACGGATGCACCTCCTGTTGTGCATAAGGCGTGTGGCAGAATCCGACCTGCACGCCCGTATGAATGATTTCGTCTGCGATCTGTACTCGCCCAGCGCGCATCTCGCGACGCACGTCAGGCCGATAAAGTGTGAACCGGCGAAAGGGAAATGTAAAGTCCGGCCCTCCGGATTGACAATCTTTCCGCAGCGACACCATCCAAAGCACAGGCACGCCAGGCCAAAGCACACACACGCCAGTCATCCGCACGCATCGCGATCGCACAGCGAAGCAGATCGTCCCATCGCCCGCTCGGACCTGATCGGACCCGGCCCGCCCGGAAAACGCGATCGTTCGACCACCACACCGACCCCATCGACCCGTCAACCGTCAAATCCGTCCGGGTACGTCCCACAACCGACAGGGAAATCCCCGCGGGAGACATCTCGATCCTTGCTCCGTGCATGCAGGACCGGCTTTTGTACAGGCAAACTGCGGCGCCGTACATGTAAACTGCTGCGCCGTACATGTAAACTTCGGCGCGGTGAGGGAAAACTTCAGCGCGGTGAGGGAGTTTTTCAGCGCGGTGAGGGATTTTCGCGGCGCGGTGAGGGAGTTTTTCGGCGCGGTGAAGGACTTTTTCGGCGCGGTGAGGGAAAACTTCGGCGCGGTGAAGGTCCGATTTGACGGTCGCCCGGCCGGCCTATCATGGGTCAACCATGAGCGCACGCAAATCCATCATCCTGTTGCACACCATCATCGCCAGCTTCTTTTTGCCGGTGGGATTGATGTTTGCCGTCACCGGCGGCTTTTACAGCATCGGGATCACGGGCAATTACAGGACGAGCACGCACGAGATCGCGCTGACAGCCCCGCTGGGCAAGGAACTCGGGCCGCTCGTGACGATCGTCGAGGCCGAACTCGGACGGCTGGGCGTGGACGTGCCGAGCGGCGCGGCCAAGGTGCAGAGCGGCGGAACGTCGTTTCATCTGGTCTGGAGCGGAAGTCGACGCGACGTCGAACTGCATCCGACCGCCGACCCGCTCGTGGCATCGCTTCGCGTCAAAGAGACGACCGTGCACCGGTTCTTCGTCCAACTCCATAAAGCCAAGGGGGGCGAAGCGTTCAAATGGTTCGCCGTGAGCTGGATGGTGGGGACGGTCATCCTGCTGGCGACGGGGACGATCCTGGCACTGGCGATCCCGGCGTATCGCAGGCCCGCGATCGTGTCGCTGGTGGTCGGGACGGTGGCGCTCGTGGTGCTGTCGTGGGTGAGCTAAACGCCAAAGGCCACGCCGGCAAGCACGGCGAAGGACCCGGCGAAGGCTCGACTACAGCAGGATGATGCTCGCGAGGCCCAATAACGCCAGAAAACCGGCGACGTCGGTGACGGTGGTGGCGAAGATCGTCGACGATTGCGCGGGATCAAAGCCCAAACGCTTCATGATAAACGGAATCCCGGCTCCGCTGGCACAGGCGAGCGTGTGATTGATCGTAAGCGCGAGCAACATCACCAGACCGAGCTTGACCGCACGATCCGGGCCGACGTCGGAACCGGGGAAGTTGTAGGCGACGAAAGCGGTGATCAGCCCGCACACGATGCCGGTGAGCAGCCCGACGATCGATTCGCGAACAATGACATGCCTGAGGATGCTGCGATCGACCTTGCCCATCGCGATGCCCCGGATGGTGACCGCCATCGCCTGCGCGCTGGCGTTGCCTCCCATGCCCGCGATGATCGGCATGTACGCCGCGAGGATCGCCAGCTTCTCGATCGTACTCTCGAACGCCCCGACCACCATCGCGGCAAGAAATGCGGTGGCGAGGTTGATGACGAGCCACCAAATACGCTTGCGGAAACTGAAATGCCACGAACTGGTCAGGCGTTCTTCCGCGCCGGCACCGAACATCTTCTGGAAATCTTCGGTCGCTTCCTCGGCAAAGACATCGGCCACGTCGTCTGCGGTGATCAGGCCGATGAGCTTGCGTTCGGCATCGATGACGGGCATGGCGAGGTAGCGCTTCTCACGCATGAGCTTGGCGACGTCCTCCTGATCCATGTCGGCGGGGACGCTTGCAACGCCCCTGATCATGATGTCCCGCAAACGCGTGGCGGGCTTGGAGAGAATCAGATCGCGCATCGACAGGACACCCACGAGCTGTCCGCCTCGGTTGATGACATAAACATAAAACATCTGCTCCAGCTCGGCATGGAGCACGCGGAGCGTCTCGATGGCGTCGCCGACACTGATGTATTCGAAGAGGGCGGTGACCTCGGTGGTCATGATCCCGCCGGCAGTGTCGGGGGGATAACTCTCGAGCCGCTCGACCTCGGTTCGGGCAAGCTCATCGAGATGCGAAAGGATGCGGTCGTGATGCAGATCGTTGACGTGTTCGAGAACGTCGACACGATCGTCGGGATCCATCTCCTCGAGCAGACTCGCGGCCTCGGGGGCCTCCATCTGCTCGATGATCTCGGCAGCACGTTCGGGGTGGAGCTCGGTGACCGCACGCGCGGCGGTCTCGGGATCGAGATACTCGGCAATGTCGGCAGCACGCTCGGGAGAAAGCTCTTCGAGAACTTCCGCGGCACGCTCGGCGGTGGCGTCCTCGATGTGCTCCGCGATGGCGGCGTCGGTGTGCGACTCGAGCGCTCGATCTTCGAAATCGGGCTCTTTGGGTCCAAGAGGTTGGTCGCGATCGCCGCTCATCGGGCGATGATCCTACGGCGAGAATCGGTGGAGTCGAGTGGCGCGGACATCTTTACATGCTCTTGAAACAATTGATGAACCCGTGTGCTTGCCGGAGCGGATAAGAGTCGTACAGTCTCATGACGCATCGGACGCGACATTCTCATGGGCAAGACGCTCTTTCGATACATTTTCCGAGACCTCCTGAAGGTCTTTCTGCTGGCCTCCGGGGCGATCGCAGGCATGCTGAGCTTTGGTGCGCTGCTCAGACCGCTCACCGAACGCGGGCTCGACGGATCGCAGGTGAGCCAGATGCTCGCCTACTTCATGCCCGCGATGACCAATTACAGCTGGCCGGTCGCGGCGCTCTTTGCGACGACGTTCGTCTACGGGAGATTGTCTGCCGACAACGAACTGACCGCCTGCCGCGCCTCGGGCATGAGCTATGCCGCGATGATGGTGCCGGCTGCGCTTCTGGGGGCGGTGGTCTGTGCACTCTCGCTCGCCTTCATGTGGTATGTCGTGCCGCAATCGCTCGTGCGGGCCGAGCGCGTGATCTACAGCAACTTTGCCAAACTCGTTGCCAACGAAATCGAACGCACGCAGAAAATCAGCTTCGAGAGTCAGGGACAGAAACTCACCGTCTTTGCGACACGCGCCGCCGTGCAGACCGAATCGCTCGCGGGCCGAACAGAGCAATCTGTGCGGCTGGAGAATCCTGCGATCGTCACCTATGTACGTGATCTGCCAGACGGAAGTCCGCCCGTGCCGGAGGACTTTTATCTTGCCCGCAGTGCGACCGTGGTGATCACCACGCCGCGCGAACTCGACGGAGAAGTGCGCATCCTCGCGCGACTGGAGGATGGAGCGAAAATCCCCAACCCACGCGCCGAACGCGATCGGCCGAGCGTCGAAGCACAGATCAGCGCCACCCAGTTTGGATGGTTCCCGATCCCGAGCCAGATTCGCGAAACCTCCCGCTTCATGGACGGCGGAAGGCTGCTCGCCCTGCGCGAGAGGCCCGAAATGAGCCAGCGCGTCTCACGACATCTGACCGAAATCATCCGATCGAGCCAGCAACGCGCGATGTACGAACAGATGGCCGTCGGCTTTAACTCCGCCGACCGTCGTGTCGAGTTCACCGGGCCCGCCGACGCGTTTCGCATCACCAACGGCAGCAATCGCGCCCAACTCAAAGGCGGGCGACTGATCATCAGCGGCGGAACCGTCGACAGCCCGGGCATCTCGTTCAAGCAGACCAAGGGCATCGATCCGATCGAAGGCCTCGCCCGTCAGGTCACCATTCGCGTCCTGCCCGATACCGTCGATCGTCAGGTCGTCGTCAGCTTCGTCTTCGAAGATGCCGTCATCTGGGTCAACGGCCAGCGCACCGAACGACAAAACCTCGAACGCACCATCGTCACCGACATGCCCGACGACATCTTCCTGCTGGCCGATCAGCGCGTCGATGAACTTCGCCAGGCCACGTGGATCAGCCCGGCGCGTCGGGCGCGGCTCGAAGGGGATCTGGTCAGGCTCACCAACAGCCTCGAATCCGAATTGCACAGCCGATTCAGCTTTGCCGTCAGCAGCTTTGTCCTGGTGATGGTCGGCGCGACGATCGGCATGATGTTTAAGAGCGGCAACTTCGTCAGCGCCTTTGCCATCAGCACCATCCCCGCGATCGCAGCGCTCATGCTCATCGTCGGCGGGCGCCAGATGGCTGCCAGCACGCCACGCGAAATCGCAGACATCGCCAATTTCGTCAATCCGCTCAACACCGGCATCGCTGTCATGTGGATGGGCAATCTCCTCGTGCTCGTCGCGGGCCTTGTGATGTACTCACGGCTGAGGCGCACCTGACGATCCAATCCGAATCCAAAGAGACTCACCATGCGGTAACGAGTTCGTGTGATGGCAAAGAATCCAAGGCAATACATTCTCACACAAATGACCGGCCCGAGCGGCAGGCGCCGTCGTGGCGCGCCATCGCCCGCTGAACATCGCCCGCCTCGGGCCAAGGTGTCGCTACCGCCCGTGCGCGGACGCGTCTTTCTCGGCATGCAGCGGCTCGGTGTCGTCGATCGGCACGTCCTCTACGCATTCATCCGCAACTGGATTCTCAGCTTTGTCGTGCTCATGGGCCTCTACATGGTCCTCGACATGGTCGTCAACTTCGACGAGTTCACCGAGCCCACCGTCTCCGAAGGATCCACCGCCGCACGCAATGGCTTGCACGTCTTCTGGGGCATCCTCGATTACTACTTCTTCCAGAGCTTTCGCATCTTCAGCTACATGTCCGGATTGATCTCGGTCGTCGCGACAGCATTCACGCTCATGCGAATGAGTCGATTCAACGAAACGGTCGCGCTGCTGGCCGCGGGCGTGCCGCTGCTTCGCGTTGCCGCGCCGATCGTCTTTGCCAGCCTCGTGCTCAACGCGATGCTCGTGGTCAATCAGGAACTCATCGTCCCCAACATCATCGCACAACTCACGCGCGAGCGCGGTGCCGACGACGGACTTGGCGCAGGCGAGCCGCTGCAAAGCGTCTTTGACGGACGCAGCGATCTGCTCTTTGCCGGCAGCTATCTTCCGCCGAGGCCCGATCGCGTCGCGTCGATGAAAGAAATGACCGTCATCCGACGACTCGCCGAGGGCGTCACACTCATCACCGCCGACCGTGCGACATGGGACAACGACATCGCCGCATGGCAACTCGAAAACGGGTTCGTCACACGCATGGACTCCGCCGCCGGCGTGGGCGAACCGCAGCGCCCCATCTTCGTCTATCAAACCACCATCTCACCCGACATCATTGCACTCAAGGTCAGTCAAAACAGCTTCGTCGATCTCCTCAGCCGAAAACGCATCAACGAACTGCTCAGCATGGAAAACGCCGTCGGTCAGATCGATCTGCTCCGCGTGCGCGAAGCCCGACTCGCCAATTATCTCATCAACGTCGTCCTCGTCCTGCTCACCATCCCCTGCGTACTCACACGCGAACCGCGCATCCTCCAAAAAAGCTCCCTCCTGGTCTTCATCGCCGTCGGGTCGTGCCTCGCCACCGTCTTCATCTCACAAAACATGGCGGGCCTCCCGCCTTCCGATCCCAACCTCGCCGTCAAATGGCCCGCACTCATGAGCTGGCTCCCCGTCTTCGTCTTCGGCGGAATCGCCGTCGCCATGCTGGATCGCATCCGAACCTAGACCTCCCGACCTCATCCACCCGGCAACGAGTCCAAAACCTGAAGGGCCGTCGCCCCCGCGACGCCGTGGGGCGGGGCGGGATCTGGACCATCTATAGATGGATGCGGGACGCGATCGGGTGGAGGCGCGTAGGGTGCATGAAATGCACCTTTGAGCGCGCGAATCAATGACGGCGTGATGGGGTGCGGCGGGGGTGGTGCTATGGGTGGTGCGTTGCACGCACTACGTTTTTGGCTTCAAACAAAGATTGTGCAGCACTACTTCATCATGTTTTGGCGCCAAACAAACATTGT
Organism: Planctomycetaceae bacterium; assembly: GCA_027487775.1. Classification (GTDB taxonomy): domain Bacteria; phylum Planctomycetota; class Phycisphaerae; order Tepidisphaerales; family Tepidisphaeraceae; genus JAIYCY01. The sequence goes on along the minus strand of JAIYCY010000031.1, from coordinate 73,699 downwards.
TTGGCGCTCTTCGGTCGTGTGTTGAAGACTAAGAATGCGCTGATCGGGAGGTCGTGCAATCGTGTGGCAGCGGTTCCGAAGGATCGGAAGTGATCTGGGTTCGTCAATGAGGTTTTTAGCAAGCTGACATGTTGATTTTTCCCGGAAGCGGCGGGGCGAGGCCTCTCGCCCATGCGGAACATGAATACGACGTGGGTCGGAATGAATGAGTGGAAGCGGGTCGTTCAGTTTCGGGGATTCGGACGTGTGGCGGGGGGAGGGTGGAGAAATCGGTTTCGATAGAAGTGGGTTCGGCGCTGGGTCGATGATCGCGGCGAAGGGCGCGTGACGGGTCGGCGATCGTGTGGGTTGGGCTTGCGATGAAGTTTGATCAGCGTGTGAGGACGTTGGATCGGTGTGCGAGGACGTTTCATCGGCGTGGGATGCCGATCGGGAGTTGAGGCGTGTGGGCGGACGTCGGTTGGGTGATGGAGGATCATGCCTGCAGCTTGAGGATCAGCCCTGCAACCTGAGGATCGGCCCTGCAGCTTGAAGGTCAGCCCTGCAGCTTGCGGTATTTGATGCGATGGGGGCGGTCTGCGTCCATGCCGAGTCGCTGCTTTTTGTTGTCCTCGTAGCTGGCAAAGTTGCCTTCGTGGAAGATCACCGTGCTGTCGTCTTCGAAGGCGAGGATGTGCGTGGCCACGCGATCGAGGAAGTAGCGATCGTGGCTGACGACGATGCTGACGCCCGCAAAATTTTCGATTGCTTCCTCCAACGCGCGGATCGTGTTGACATCGAGATCGTTCGTCGGTTCGTCGAGCAGGATCACATTCGCACCGCTCTTGAGCATGCGGGCAAGATGCACGCGATTACGCTCGCCGCCGCTCAGAATGCCGACCGCCTTCTGCTGGTCCGTCCCGGTGAAACCGAATCGATTGACATACGCCCGCGCGTGCTGCGTGAGTCTGCCCAGCTCGACGACATCACGCCCATCGGAAATGTTGTCATAGATGCTCATCTGATCATCGAGCGTCTCGCGGCTCTGATCGAGATAGGCGAGCTTGACGCTCTCGCCGAGGATGATGCGTCCGGCGTCGGGATGTTCCTGGCCGGTGATGATGCGCATCAGCGTGGTCTTGCCCGCACCGTTGGGGCCCATCACGCCGACCGTCGCACCGGGCGGAATCGTGAAATCGAGATCGGCAAAGAGCAACTTGTCGCCGAAACTCTTCGTGAGCTTGTCGGCGACGATGACCTTGTTCCCCAGTCGCGGGCCGGGCGGAATGTAAATCTCGATTTCGGTTTCCTTTTGACGAGGATCCTCGGCCACCATCTTTTCGTAGGCGGCGATGCGGGCCTTGCTCTTGGCTCGCCGCGCGCTCGGACTGCTGCGAATCCATTCGAGCTCACGCGCCATCATCTTGGCTTTGGCCTTCTCCTGCTTTTCCTCGATCTCCATGCGCTTGGCTTTCGTCTCCAGCCAGGACGAATAGTTGCCCTTGAACGGAATCCCCATCCCGCGATCGAGTTCGAGAATCCAACCCGCGACATTGTCCAAAAAGTAACGATCGTGCGTGACCGCGATCACCGTGCCGGGATATTTCTGCAAATGAATCTCCAGCCACGCAACGCTCTCGGCATCGAGATGGTTCGTCGGCTCGTCGAGAATCAAAACGTCCGGATGATCCAGCAGCAATCGACAAAGCGCCACACGACGCTTCTCACCGCCTGATAGATGATCGACGACACTCTCGGCCGGCGGGCATCGCAAAGCGTCCATCGCCTGCTCGAGCTGCTGATCGATGTTCCAACCGTCACACCGATCGATCGCCTCCTGCACCTCACCTTGCCGTTCGAGCAGCTTGTTCATCGCATCGTCCGACATCGGGTCGGCAAACTTGGCACTGATCGCCTCAAACTCCGCAAGCAGATCGAACGTCTTCTTCGCACCTTGCTCGACGATCTCGCGAACGGTTTTACCGCGTTCCAATTCGGGCTCCTGCGGCAAATATCCCACGCGATACCCCGGCTGACGCACGATCTCACCGTCGATTTGCTTATCAAGCCCGGCGAGGATCTTGAGCAACGTCGACTTGCCCGATCCGTTCAGACCCAGCACGCCGATCTTTGCACCATAGAAATAGCCCAGCCAAATGTCCTTGAGGATCGTCTTGCGCTCGATCGTCTTGGAGACGCCCTGCATCGAGAAGATGACTTTTTCGCTTTCGCTCGGCATAGGCGAGGAAGAATACGCGGAGTGTCGCGAGATGAAAGCCTGAGGCAAAGATCGGCTCGACTCGCAAGCGATCGGCTCGACTCGCAAGCGATCGGTTCGACTCGCAAGCGATCATTTCGACTCGCGGGGCGATCACTTCGAATCGCGGGGCGATCGTTCTGATTCGCAATTGCCGGGCATAGCGCGTATACTTTCGACCGAAGTCGCTGCGTGCGACGGCCGGGCCGATGCAAGGGTCGGCTGTGAACCGGGTCAGGTCCGAAAGGAAGCAGCCCTAAGCGGTACCGATTCGGTGCCGTCGTCACCCGGTCGTCTCACGCAGCGACTTTTTGATGCGCCCTTCCCCGGATGGATCATCCGATCAAACGGGTAGGATGCCCCGTCAGAATCGTCGGCTCACCTCTGTCTATCTGGCATGAATGCAACATCGATGCGACTTTTGCTCGTTGCCAACCTCGCCAAACCCCGCGTCAAACCCGCAGTCGACGAGCTGATGCCCTGGCTCGAATCACGCGTCAAACTCGTCGGGCTGGATCATGATCGCACGACCGATCTCTCGGAAACCGAGGCGGATGCCATTCTCGTCCTCGGCGGAGATGGCACGCTGATCTCCGTCGCAAGGCGTCTGAAGGGACGCCGAGTGCCCGTCATGGGCGTCAACTACGGACGGCTCGGTTTCCTTGCATCGTTCACCCCGGCAGAGCTTCCCAAATACTTCGATCCGTTCGTGCGTGGCGAACTCAGGCAAAGCGAACGCAGCCTGCTCGATGTCGTCGTCGTCGGCCCGGACATCAAGCCGGAACTCCCCGCCTTCGAGGCAGCCTGTCATAACGCAAGATTCCGTAGCGTCGCACTCAACGACGCCGTCATGACCGCAGGCGCGCCGTTTCGCATGATCGACATCGAACTCGGCATCGACGCCGTCTCCGGTGTGCGATTTTCCGGCGACGGGCTCATCGTCGCAGCACCCAGCGGGTCCACCGCATACAACGCATCCGCAGGCGGACCCATTCTTTGGCCCACTGTCGAAGGCATCTGCATCACGCCCGTCTGCCCTCAATCGCTCAGCTTCAGACCCATCGTCGTCGGGCCCAATTCCTGCGTCATCGCAACGCTCCATCGCGCGAATCCCGGCACAACCCTCGTCTGCGACGGTCAGGAATCCACCGTCCTCAAATCCGGCGAACGTGTCCTCATTCGACGCTCGCAGAACGTCCTGCTGCTGGTCGAAAATCCCAACCTCCGACAACTCGATGCCCTCGCCGACAAACTCCACTGGGCTCGCGAACCGAAATATCGATAAAGTCTCGGCCACACGATATCGACCTCTCCGCGCTTCATCTCGAATCAATCCCTTTGGACTTGTCACATGATCATCGACGCACACCTCGATCTCGCCTACAACGCAACCCTCCGCGACCGTGACATCACCCAGCCCGCCGCACTTCAGCCCATCCGCGAAAACGAAATCGCCACCGTCGGTCTGCCCGATCTCCGATCAGCGCCGGTCTCGTGCATCTTCGCCACCATCTTTTGTCAGCCGCAAACATCCAAGCATGCCGGCTATCGTTCGCCCGACGGGGCCTTCGCACAGGCCAAGCTTCAGCTCGACTATTACGATCAATTGCATTCACGTGGTCTGCTCGCACTGCACGGCCGCACACCCGCTGCTGTCAGGCTTGACGAGATCACACCCATCCCAACCACGCTGCTGCTTGAAGGTGCTGAATCGATCCGCACGCCTGACGATCTCCACATGATGCACCAAAAGGGCGTCCGCATCGTCGGACTCAGCTGGCAACGCACGCGATACGCCGGCGGAACCGCTACGCCCGGGCCGCTCACCCCCGCCGGTCGGGATTTGGTCCGTCAACTCGATGCACTCAGTATTCTCCATGATGCATCCCACCTCGCCGAGCGGTCGTTCTGGGATCTCATCCACGCCACCGACCGCCGCATCATCGCCAGCCACAGCAATTGCCGCAGCATCGTTGCCCGCGACCCGAATGAACGTCATCTCACCGATGCCATGATCCGCGCGATCGCCGAGCGTGACGGCGTGATCGGGATCAACTTCTTCGACCGCTTTCTCCTCCCCGCCCATGAATACGGCACGCGACGGGCCAAACTCAGCGACGTCATCGATCACATCAAACTCATCTGCGATCTCACCGGCAGCGACAAACACGTCGGCATCGGCACTGACATGGACGGCGGACTCGGACGTGATCAAATCCCCGAGGAAATATACACCTCCGCCGACCTCCCCAAAATCGCCACCGCACTCGCCTCCGCCGGATTCTCTCCCGCCGCCATCCAGAATATCCTCGAAGCCAACTGGGCTCGCATGATCCAAGCCGAATAATCCTGTCGCACATCAATGCACGTCAATCGCATACGCACGCGATGATTCATTCGTCGCTACACGGTCACGGCCTGCTCCTCCGCCGTGTCCGCCGTGCCCGTCGGCTGGCACACATCGCAGCGAAATGCACGTCGACCCGCAATCTCAAATCGCGTGATGGGTCCGCTGCATATGGGGCAGGCGCTCTTGCCGAAAATGAGCGTCTGCTCACCATAACGAAGTCGCGTCGCCCCGCGAACCTCCGGCAATGCGCCATCCACGCGACAATCGCGTGGCTCAGCGCCTAACATGATGCCTATGGCAGAGAAAGCTTGCAGTTGTGCGGATGATCAAGACGACAAGGCACCGGTGCCCGCAGGCGTGGACCTGCCGCGGATCGAGCGAGCGGTACGGGAAATTCTTCTGGCGATCGGTGAAGACCCCGACCGAGAGGGCCTGATCAAAACGCCGAATCGGGTCGCGCGGGCGTATGCCGATCTGACGGTCGGGCTGCGCGAGAATCCGAGGATTCATCTGCAGACGATCTTTACGGAAGATTATGACGAGATCGTTCTCTTACGGAACATCGATTTCCATTCGATGTGCGAGCATCATCTGCTGCCATTCACAGGCAAGGCGCACGTGGCGTACATGCCGGACGGAAAAGTCGTTGGGCTGTCGAAGCTGGCGCGATTGGTCGATGGTTTTGCCAAAAGGCCACAGGTGCAGGAACGACTCACCACGCAGGTTGCAGATGCGCTGATGGAAGAACTGAATCCGATGGGGGCGGCGTGTGTGATCGAGGCGAGCCATTCGTGTATGACGATTCGCGGAGCAAAGAAGACCGGATCAGTGATGGTCACGAGCGCATTGCGGGGCATTTTCAAGGAAAATCTCGCGAGCCGGAACGAAGTGCTTTCACTTATGACCGGTCGATGAGAATGAATCGACGCGGCGTGCCGCCGATGATCTGCAACACGGGATGGTTGGATGAAGACCGCATGGACCACGTTGTGTGAGCTAGGCGACTTGGTGGAGGGCCTGGGCAAGCTCGTCGATATCGACGGGAAGTCGATCGCAATCTTCCGCGTGGGCGAGACGGTTCATGCGATGGAGGATCGATGCCCGCATGCGGGTGGTTCGATGAGCGGCGGATACCTGGATGACGGTTGTGCGGTCTGCCCGCTGCATGGATGGGCATTTGATCTCGGAAACGGGTCGCTGCGCGGTTCGGCGAGCGGCGACGAAGTTTTGGGCGTGTTTGAGACGCGCGTTTTGCGCGAAGGGGATCGGGCGTGGGTGCAGGCGAAGATTTAACAGACGGTTGAAATTCGCCTATGAAGAAATCTGCAAAAGCGTGAACGAAAGAGAACACAGGAGTCTTCGATGGCGAATGAAACGAGCGGAGTTGTGGGTGAATTGACCGGGCCGGCGGCGTTGGCGTTTGGGATCGAGTCGGCGGCGGGTTTGACGAACTGGCTGCTGGCGGATTTCAGTGCGTCGGATTTGCTCTATCGACCGACGCCGGAGGCGAACTGTGCGGCGTGGATCGTCGGGCATCTGGTGATGTCGGGTCGAACGATGATGACGCGCTTGGGAGCCACGAATCTGCCCACGCTGCCCGACGGATTCGAGGCAAAATTCGCACGCGACGAAGTCGCACCCAAGCTCGCCGACTATGGAGACACGACGAAGCTGGCAGAGATCTTTACGCAGCACCACGAATTGTTTGCCAAGCATGTGGCAGCGATGGCGCCTGCAAAACTGGCTGAGCCTCTGCCCACGCCGCATCCGCGATTCAAAACACATGCAGAACTTGCAGGATTTGCGACCGTGCACATCGCGATGCACGCGGGACATCTGTCACTTATCCGGCGAATGCTGGGACGCGGGCCGCTCGTTTAGTTTGACGCACGTTCGGTGCAATCGTTGCAATGGGTGGGCTGCGGGGTGACGAATTCTCGCTACGGATTCACCTTCGATGTTGAGATGAACATGGCGGCGGGCTCTGGCTTTTTGTCGATGAGCTTCATGTCGGCGAGTTGGTCGATGAGTTGTTGCCAGCGTTCGATGGTCATTGAGCCGAGACCGTTGGCCGCAGTTTCTGGCGTTTCGATGAGTGGCTTTTGGGCGGCGGCACTTTGGGTGAAAGTCTCTGCGTCCATGCTCGGATTGATTGCTTGCATGGCACGATTCGTCGGCCCGGGATCGGCAAGATAATCACGCCAGCCGAGTCGAACCGCCTCGACGAGAGTCCTCGTGCGCTCGGCATGTCGCTCAAGCTGATCGCGCCGCGTGACCAGGACGGTGGTGTAGGGATTAAAGCCTGCCTCGGCGATGAGAAACGTCTTGGGTTCAATACCGATCTTGCGTGCCGAGAGAGGTTCGCTGGTGACGAAGCATTGCATCGCGTAGTTGTCGCGCGTGCGATAGGCGGTGAGATCGCCGAACGGGCTGGGGACGATATCGAGCGTTTTGAAACCGTACTTGCGTTCGAGATAGATCGCGTAGGGCAATCCGCGCTGCATGGCCAGGACGCCCGGTCGATCGAAGATTTGGGAGATGTCGGTGAGCCCGCGATCGGCGCGAGTCATGATGCCCTGGGGATTAGTCTGGTAGACGGCAAAGAGCGCGACGACATCGAGACCACGCGAACGGGCAATCACCAACTCGTCGCCGCTCACGATTGCGAATGGCACGCGACCGGCGGCTACCATTTGCAGCGTCGGCGCGCCGCTCCCGCCCGGCTCGACCTTCACATCCAGCCCGGCGGACTTGTAATGCCCCAGCACTTCGGCGGCGTAAAATCCTCCGAATTGCGGCTCGGGCTTCCAGTTGAGCTGAATCGTCAGCGTCTCAGCGCGGGCATTCGATGGTGCGAACAACGAAGTGATGAGCACGATCAGCAGGCAAAGCAGTTGCATGAATCCGGGGCGGAGCATGGTCTTAAACATGAATGGGATCCGTTGTTGAAGATTCGTAAATGCTTCGTCAATGCAATGTATGGGGTCGGACGGGTGCGAATCAATTCTCCGAGGCGGCTGAAGCGTGCCAATGACGCAGTGTCAGGCGACTTGCAATGCCGACGATGAGAAAGAGTACAAGCCCCAGGAGTGAACCAAGCAGCACGGCGGCGAAGACCTTGTCATTGCGGAGAAGCGGTCTAGCCCCTTCAATGACAGAACCGAGTCCGCCTCCACCGACGAATTCACCGACCATCGCGCCGATGACACTCAGCCCTGCCGCTACGCGAAGGCCGGTAAACATACTCGGCAGCGCGAACGGGAGTCGAAGCTTCAAGAGCGTCGTGATCGGCCCGGCGCGATAAAGCTTGAACATGTCGCGCAGCGCGGGATCGGTCGAGGCAAGGCCGACATAAGTGCTGGCAATCACCGGAAAAATTGAGGCGATGCACGCGGCGGCGGTCACGGTTTGGAATTGCGTGTCGGTCCAAATCACCAGCATCGGCGCGATGGCGATAATGGGAACCGTCTGAAAGAAGACGGCGTAAGGATAAAGCGAACGCCTGATCCAGATGCTCATCGAAAGCAGTATCGCGATGCCCACGCCGAGGAACGCGCTGAGCGTAAATCCCGTCAGCGCAGCGCGGGTCGTACGCGCAAGACCAGTGTACAGATCGGTGCCCGGCTCGGTCAGTGCGCGATAGACGTCACTCGGCGGGGGAAGTATGAACGATTCGACGACACCCCCGCGTACCAGTGCTTCGAGCGCAAGACAGATCAACACGAAGACGCCGATGGGCGGGAGCAGTTCACGCACGAGCGGCCTTACACGCGATATCGCGTACTTGTGCGCTGTCACGCCGTCTTCATGGATGCCGCTTGTGCGCTTCGCGGTGTTTGGTGAAGAGGATGAATGGAGGAGGTTCAAGAATCTCCTCGCGAAAGGGCATTGAATGCTTCACCCGTTTCATGTGCGAAGGCCGGCGTCGAACGAATGTTCGCGGGCCGATTGGAGGGAAGTTCGATGGTGCGATCGAGAACAACACGCGCCGGCCGCGGTGAGAGGACGATCATGCGCTCGCCAAGGTAGGTGGCTTCGGCGATGGAATGCGTGACGAAAATGACTGTGATGCCTCGACTCGCCCAAAGCGAGCGGAGTGACTCATCGAGGTTCTGTCGCGTGATTTCATCCAGGGCGGCAAACGGTTCGTCGAGAAGAAGAAGTTCTGGATCGTTGACGATTGCACGCGCCAGCGATACACGCATCCGCATTCCGCCGGAAAGTTCGCGAGGATATCGACGAGCGGCGTCTGCGAGTCCGACGCTGCGAAGGGCTTCGAACGCACGGTCGCGTCGCTCGGATCGCGCGACGCCCGCAAGCTCAAGCGGGATTTCAACATTGCCGATCGATGATCTCCAGGGCAAAAGATGTGCGTCCTGAAAGACATACGAAAGACGCGATGCTCGGCCGGGCGAAGTGCCGTCTTGCTTTGCTGATCCGGGCGGATGGTGCGACTCATGGCTCGCACCTGTTCCTGTCAGGGTGACGTGACCCGATGTCGGTGAGTCGAGGCCCGCGATGATGCGCAGAAGCGTGCTCTTGCCGCAGCCGCTCGGGCCGATGATGCAGTTGAAGGAGCCTGAGTCGAAGGTGAGTGAGATGGGGCGAACGGCGATGTGTGATTGGCCACGGGCGTCGATGAACGTCTTTTGGACTTGATCAAGATCGACGCGGCAGCCGTGAGATTGAACGGGCTCGCTGCCCGGACGAACTGCCCGGTCATGCGATCGATCGGGAAGGCCGGCGAGCGAGGTGTTGGGACGGTCGTCAATCAAAGTCACGCGAGATGTTAGCCTTGATAGAGCGGTGTTTTCCAACGATCGTCTGTGAGAAAGATCGCCTTTCATGAACTTTAGGATTGCCAATCGGCGAGACGGGATGGCAGAATGCGACTCGACGGATCAGGAGGTGTGATGAGGCGTGATTTGCCCGAGAGGCCCTTTGAGGCTTACGTGCCGGATGAGCGTTGGCCTTGGGATCGCCGCCGGGTGAATCATCTCCTGCGACGGTTGGCGTTCGGGCCGAGGCCCGCGGACGTGGAACTGGCGAAGTCGGGCGGCCCTGCAGAGGCGATTGCCAGGCAGTTTTCGTATGACCCGGAGGTTGACCCGTTTGCCGATTTGTATGAGCAGACGCGCGGGCTGCTCCCGATGGACAATTATGATCGGTGCCGGGAGTGGTGGTGCAACCGGCTCATCCGAACGCAGTATCCGCTTCAGGAAAAGCTGGCGCTCTTCTGGCACAACCATTTTGCAACCGCCGGCTCGAAGGTGAACCCGGCGTGGCGGATGACGAAGCAGATCGATCTCTTTCGCCGGCTCGGTCGAGGATCGTTCCGAACGCTGCTCGTTGAAGTCGGGCGTGACCCGGCCATGTTGCAATGGCTCGATGGGCAGACATCAACAAAAAATGGGCCCAACGAGAACTACGCGCGCGAAGTGATGGAACTCTTCACACTCGGGCCTGGGCATTACACCGAGTGGGATGTGAAGGAACTGTCGCGATGCTTCACCGGATGGAGAATCGAAGGCGAAGGGTCGCGATTCGACGCATCTCGTCACGACGCCGGCGAAAAGACCGTGTTGGGGCAGACCGGAAAATTCAACGACGAACAGGCGATCGACATTCTTCTCCAGCAGCCGATGGCAGCGAGGTTTGTGGCGAGGAAACTGCTGGTCGAGTTTCTGCATCCGAATCCTGAATCGTCGATCGTCGATCATTATGCCGGGCGATTGCGTGCGCATGATTGGAACATCGAAGCGACGCTGCGTGAGATTGTGTCGAGCCGCGTCTTCTTCAGTGACTATGCGTATCGATCGCGCATCAAGAGCCCGGCCGAGCTTTTGGTCGGAGCTGTTTATGCGCTGGACTGCGGGGCGAATGCGGCCTTTTTGCGGGATCAATTGGCACGGATGGGGCAAAACCTGCTGTTTCCACCTGACGTGAGCGGATGGGACGGGCAGGAAGCGTGGATCAATTCCAACACGCTTGTACAGCGATACAACTTTGCGCTTCAGCTCGTGCGGCAGCAGGAGGATCAGTTCTTTCAGCGGGTGAATCTGAATGTCTATGTGCGCGATAACAAATTGCAGGGCGCAGATCTGGTGGTGGATCAATTTTCGGATCGCCTGCTCGATGGGCCTCTCCCCGAGGCCGAACGCAGCATGCTGATCGACTACATGAATCTGGACGAAAAGAACAACGCCAGGCCATTCGAAGGTAAGGGCGATCAAGTAAGGCAGAAGGTGCGCGGGGCGATTCATCTCTTGATGTGTCGGCCGGCGTTTCAACTAGGATGAGCGGAACTGGATCGATCCGCACGACATGACGCATCGATTCAGCGAGGCGCAAGTGGCAGCGAATATCGAATGAGAGGACCGACCATGAAGAATCAGGGACACGATCGGGCGATGTTGGGACGCGGTCACCTGTCGCGGCGCGACTTTCTGTCGGCAAGCGTACGCGGTCTCGGGTTGCTGGCGTTGAGTTCGAGCGTGCCGGCGTTTGTGCCGCGGATTGCGCGGGCGGATCAGTTGGTCGGGTCGACGGTGTCGAATGACAACGTGCTGGTGGTCGTCCAGCTTTCAGGCGGCAACGATGGTCTCAACACGATCATCCCTGCGGGCGATACGTATGCGAAGCTGCGCGGCCGGCTCGCGATTACCGATCGCACCCATCGGCTCGACGACTCGTTTACGCTCAATCCGGGCATGGATGCTTTCAAACGATTGTTTGATGAAGGGCAACTTGGGATCGTGCATGCATGCGGATATCCGAAGCCCAATCGAAGTCATTTCGAATCGATGCACATCTGGCACACGGGTGATCCCACGGCGGCGGCGCAGACGGGGTGGATCGGGCACTACCTTGACCACCTCGATCGAGGCACGAGCGCAGATCAACTTCTTGCCAGCCAGGCGACGCTCGGCGCGTTTCGCATCCCTGCGATTCATGTCGGAGGAGAATTGCCGCAGGCGCTCGTGAATGCGAAGGCGGCGGTGCCGAGTGTGCGCGACCTGCGCGATTTCGAGTTTCGCTTTGATCGCGATTCGGCTTTCGATATCGAACTCGAACGAGAACTCCTTAGACAGGCTCAGCAGGCCGGTCCATCTGCCGATCCGACGACCGAGTTCCTCTCGCGTCAGGCGGTCGCGTCGATCCAGAACGCCTCTGAAATTCGACGAAAGACCGATGGATACGTGCCCGATGCGACCTATCCCGGAAACCTCGGCGAGCGACTCAGACTGATCGCCAACCTCATCGCTGCAGATTTGGGAACACGCGTCTTTTACTGTGAGGTCGGAGGCTTCGATACGCATGCCAATCAACTCGTGACACACGAACAACTCCTGAAGAATGTTGCCGACTCGATTGAGGCCTTCATGAAGGATCTTCGTGCGAAGAAGCTGGATTCGAAGGTGACGGTGATGTGCTTCAGTGAGTTCGGCCGAAGACTGAAGCCCAATGAGAGCAACGGCACCGACCACGGCGCGGCGGGCCCGATGTTTGTTGTTGGCCCGCGCGTCAGACCCGGCCTGCACGGGACGCATCCGTCGCTCGATCATCCTGAAGACGGCGATCTTCCTTACACAACGGACTTCCGCGCGATCTACGGACAGCTTCTATCAAAGTGGCTCAATGCCGACGCCAAGGCCGTGCTCGGCGCGGCCCATGAAGGCCCATTGATTTTCTAGAAATGCAACATTCCGATTGATTTGCGTCCCGGAGTCGCTGAAGCTTTCGACCACATGCCTGAACTCAATCGTGAACAGTTTGCCCAACACGTCATCGACGTGGTGAAAAAGAAGTTTCCGCTCGCGCAGGTCGCTCGGGCGAGTGAACCCTTCGCGCTGCGGATCGACGGACGCGTGGCCAGTCTGGAGAGTCTGTTTCGCGCGCAAAAACTTCAACCGGACGACTTTGATCAACACGTCGAGCGGTGGGCGGTCGAGCTGCTGCGCGCGGGTGAGGGTGTGCCGGACCAGTATGCCTCGTTCGATGAATTGAAAGGCCGAATCATGCCGGTCTTGCTCGGGCACGATACGCCGGAGTTGCAGCGCGGCCTGCTTACCCAGCCGCTCGTCGCGGGCCTGCGGATCGGTTATGTACTCGACGGAGATCGCACGATTGCTCACATTCCCGAGGGACAGATCGAGCGTTGGCGTGTTGATCTGGATCAGCTTCACGACTGCGCAATCCACAATCTGCGCGAACGCAGCCAGAACCTCGCCGCTGATGCGACGATGGATGACGACGGCGTGGTCAATCTGATCGTGTTTCAGACGCTCGATGGATACGACTCGAGCCGCCTGCTCTTACCGACGCTGCACTCGCGACTGCGCGAGCATCTTGGCAGCCCGTTCGTGGCCGCCGTTCCGACACGCAGCATTCTGCTCTGCTTTCGCAATACGCCCGAGACGCTAGAGGCATTGCGTCCTCAGATATCACTCGACTTTCGAACGATGCCGCATCAGGTCAGCGAGCGGCTTATCCTTGTGACCGCCGACGGACTCGCACCGTTCGATCCGATCGAACCATGAGCCCATTGTCTGAGACCGAATGGTGCAAGAGCGCCGATAGCGGGCGAACGAAATGGCCTGGCGAAAGACGCCGTGCTGTGTTTTGTGTGGTCATCGCGCACTGCTGCAGCATCGATGCGACAGTGCTTGAATCAGATTTCAAGCCATCCTGATCGTCGAAGCGTGCCGGCAGTCGATTGTCCGATGATGGTCGGCCAATCTGCGCCGGGTGCGGTGATCGATTCGATGCCCGCTTCGGTGACGAGCATCGTCTCTTCGCTCTTACAGCCGGGCACGCTTGGGTTCCACGCGAAGGCCTGATTGGCAAGGACGCGCACCTTGCTTCCGGGCGTGGCGAAGATCTCCCGACCTTCGTAGCCGGTGCTTCCGCCCTGATGGTGCAGCTTCCATTCGTCGGGGAACTTGGCATCGCGATACGCCTTCTGCAGATCGGCAAACACTTCGCCCAGCGTACGGCCCGGACGTGTGGCGAGATTCGCAGCGGTGTCAATGTCGGCCACAGCTTGGATGGTGCGACGGACTTTGGCGTCGATCGCTCCGACATGAACGATGCGCGTGAGGTTTGCGATCATGCCCTTGTATTCGGAGCAGAGAACAAGCATCACGACGCGCTCGAATCGCTTCATGGTTGGGATGGGATGTCGGAACCGTTGAAGACGATCATCGGAGGCGACGAGCGTCACGACGGGATGTCCGCCGCGCGTGTGGGTTTCGTGGTCGAGGAGCGCGGCGATCTGCTTCTCGGTCATACCCGGCTCGATGTGGCGACAGGCTGACTCGATCGCCTCGCTCGCGATACGTCCGCCGAGGCGATAGCGTTCGATTTCTTCCGGAAGAAGCTGCCATCGAAGCTCGGCAAAGTCGCGTGGTAGTGCTGGAAGCCCCGCGCCGAGTGCATCGCAATCGGCAGCGCAGGTTTTCTTGCCAAGAAGCTTCCCCAGAAGCTTTCGACCAGCCTCTGCATCGTGCCACGGGTAATCGACGACATCGATGCCGCAGCCCATCAATTCTTCGTCACGGAACCGCGGAGACTCGATCGTGTTGGTGATGCAGGTGACCTTACCTCCGGTCACTAGCAGCCCCGCAACGCCCGCAGGTGACGCGCGGCCGATATGGTTGTCACATCCGCCGCTCATCCATGCGAAGTTGTTCCGATGCCATAGCAGCACCGCACCGAGGTCATGGGATTTGAGAAATCGGTCCATTCGTTGGAGCTTGGTTTGTCGTTCGGTCATGATCTGGACGATAACAAGAACACGTGATGAATCCCACGAACCACAAGTTGCCACCGCGAGACGAAGCAGAGCCGGCAAGGGCCAACCTCCGATTCATGGTTGCCGTCGCCATCTGTGCGATCCTGATTTCGATTTGGGCCTATTGGCCGGTGCGGATGGGAATGCCGGTCGGTGACGACTGGGGCCCGCCGCTTACAGAGATTCAGCGGGGAAATGCAGAGGGCTGGACCGCGTTCTTCACTGAAACACGGCAACTCGACAGTTATCGTCCGGTTCAGTCGCTCTTAATCTGGCTCTTTGGTCGTGAGGAAGAACCGTCTCGATGGGCATGGATTCGCGTGTTGCATTTCATAAGTCTGGCGATGTTCGTGACGGCGAGCCTGTGGATCGCTCGGCTCGCCAGGCTCGGAAGGGCGGGCGCCGTGGTTGCGATCATGACGGCAGCGCTTCATCCGACGCTCGCGCCGGCGGTGGGAAGCGTGGACGGATTCAGTTCGACGCTCTCGACCGCGGCGGTTGGATGCGGGATCGCTTCGATGATTGCGCTGCGCCGGCGTCCGTGGCTGGCGCTCCTATCTGCAATCGCCTGGCTGATCGCGGGCACAATGGTCAAGGAGTATGCGTTCGCGCTCTGGCCCGCAGCCGCGTTGACGGCGCTTGTCATGCTTCCGCGTGGACTTCTTCGATCGGTTCTGGCCTTTGTGGTGATGGGTGTTGCGACTTTCGCATTGCTCTGGGCCAGACAATTCGTACGGCCGGATGATATTGTCGCCGAAGGTGCAGACTTTGAGCTTCGTGATCCCAAGACGATCGCGATGAACGTCGGCCTCGTGGCATTGGGTGGGCTGTTTACGGGCAACAGCCTTTGGGTGTACGTCGAACGATCGCCACTTGCTCTGGCGTCAGTGGCGGCGACCGTGGGCATGGTGTGTCTCGGTCTGTTGCTTGGACTGTCGAAGTGGTTTGCGAGCGATGCACGACCCGCAGAGACTGAATCGAGCGATCCTGCAGATGATTCGCGTCGTTGGGCTGTGCTGCTGTTTCTGATGCCTGCGGCGATGTCGTTCCCGGCCAATCTTGTGATGAGGATCGGCGAGATGTACTGCACGGGCGTCATCCTCACGACGGCGGTGCTGCTCGGTCTGGCGTTCGATGGATTGATGCGACGAGGACGCCTCGCACGACTCGTCTCGATCGCGATCGCGATCATGCTGCTCCTTCAGGCGATTTGGTCGCTCCGCGACAAGTCAAACGCGATTGCCGCAGAAGGCGTTCGAGCTCGGCATCAGACAGACCAGATCGTTCGGCTCATTAACGAGCGACCCGATGACCGACGCGTTCTGCTCTTGTTTCGGCAGGACCTGATACCGGCGAGAGCGACGTTCGGCGCGTATCGCCTCGACGAGACCAAACACGTGCGTCCGCCGGCCGTGGATTGGTTCTTCTACGGACGCGGGATCAGCTTGACGACGGAGTTCGTTGATGGCGAGTCGGCAGTCGCCGGCTTTGATGTGACCCTGTTCGATCAAGTGTTGTTGTGGGATCCGACGACGAAGACTTATGCACGTTTGAAATGAACGATCATCAGTCTGGACGCAAGATATGCTTCTCAAATCACTTGACGCCTTCGGGGCCGTCGCCGTCGAGGTATTTTTTGTGAATCGCGCGGGCGAGGTCGATGTCATTCAGATTGGCGAGCGTGCAGAGCCAGGCGATGACGTCGGCAAATTCCTCGGCGGTGTTGGCTGGGTCTTCGCCGCTTGCGAGCGCTGTGGAAAGCTCGCCCACCTCTTCGATGAAATGCATCCATGTCAGCGGAGTCCCGCGGGCCCGGTCTGTGGCGAGATAACGGTCGGCGATGTGTTGTTGGAATGATTTGAACGTCAGTTGATGTGGGTCGGTCATGGATGTCCTTTGAAGGGATGATGTGTGTGTTTGCCGTCGAGATTTGAAGAGGATACGTGGGCTATTCGCTTCTGCGTGGAGAGGATTGATCACGACGCTGTTGCAGGAGCAGGGATAACTCGCGAGCGACGGCGGACTCATCGGGGCGGGCGAGGTTGTTCAGCGCGGTAGCGATCATTGCGTGTGCCTCGGGGTCGTATGGATCGATCCACGTCGACGCGCGGGCCCATTTGAGGGCGGATTCGTGGTCGTTCTCATCGGCATAGATCCGCGAGAGGCGCTTGGTGAAGCGACTGTCCTGCCATTCCACGTGAAGCAGTGACTCAAGCCTGCTCGCCGCTTCGAGCGGACGATTCAATCGCAACAAGATTCCTGCCATGCGTCGAGGCGGAATCGGATTCATGGGCTGAATCTGATTCGCCTCGTTCCACTTGGCGAGGGCTTCTTCAAGTAGGTTGGCGCGTGTGAGTTGCTCGGCTTCGCTGGCGATCGCCTCATAGCGACTCTTGGAAGCTTCGTCGTAGCCCCATGAGGCGGTCTCATTGCGTGCCCATGCGTCAAAGCCGACCTGAAACATCCGCGGATCAACGCCAAGCGCAGAATTGAAAGCTTGGTCTTCTGAGAGCCCGCGGCCATACGCGTCGAGAAGCGCGAGCAGCTTATCGCGTCCCATGGTTTCATCGATGTAACGAACGATCCAAAAGCCCGTCTGGTAGGCGAGCTCACCATCCTGCGGGCCTCCGCTGCGCGTGCCGCCGAGGATGCCGCGAACGTCCGCGACCGTAAAGAGATTGCCGGATTGAATGCGATCGGCCAGTGCTTCAGGGACCCACGGAAATCGATACGGAACGCCCTCGGTCCAGACCGCAAGGCCTTCGGTGAGCCAGCGAGGGACGCGTCCACGCGTAGACATCAGGTTCAAGGTGTGCGTGAACTCGTGTGTCATCACGCGATACCAATTGAATGGTCCCGCACTTTCGCCTGCACGCGGCGCCATCACTGTCATCACGCGTCCGAGGCTTGCGCCCCATGACTCCATGCCCGGCATGCCCACCGTGCGCACGCTCCAGCTCGATTTGTCGGGAAAAATTTCGATGATCGGCTTGCGATCGGGTGAAAACTCGAATCGCTCGACGAGGCTTGCGTAACTTTGATCCATCGCGGGGGCGATGACCAGCGGAACGATCGGGTCATCGTCGGGGTGGTAACGCCAAAGGAAGTGATCACTCTCGAACTCCTTGTAAGCCTTCATCTCATCAAGCAGACGAGCGGCGTTGACGGTTGTTCGGTTGAATGGATCGACAGCATAGGCGGCATCGAGCGCGATGCGGGCGGCGTCGAGTTCGCCTTCGTGAAGAAGTGCGCTTGCCAGTTGGTGACGCGACGCGACGAGCCAGGGCCCGCGCTGGATCGCTTCTTCGAGGTAGGGAATCGAGGCGGACCGATCAAACAGAGATCCAAGCGCCTCACCGACGGCGGCGTATCCGAACGGCGAGGGGGCGTCACTGATGGCATCGATGGCGTCGAGCGCTGCGCGCATGCCGGCCTCGTCGTCAAGCAACGCCTTGGCGGCTGCTAGTTGTGCAAGCGGCTCGATCCGCGTCGGATGACGCTCGACGGATCGCTCGGAGAGACGAACCGCGTCGGTGAATCTTCGATCGAGCAGCACAAGGCCGATTTCGAGCAGGTCTGCGCGATGATCGACGGGGTTGATTGAGCGAAGAGAACGAATCGCATCGTTGACGCGACCGACGTCGCGACGTTCGAGCATAAGCCGACCGTAGAGAACGTTGAGATTTGGATCGGTGGGATTGAGCGCATTTGCCGCGTTCAGGTCTTCGAGCGCGGGTCCGGTCGCGTCGTGTCGGGCCTGAAACTCTGCGGCGGCGAGTCGGGCGGGCCAATATGAACGATCGAGCACGTCATAGGCCCCGACCCACATCGCAAGGACAATGTCGTGAAGACCGCGACGACTTGCATACGCTGAGGTGAGCGTGGCCCATCGATCAATGAGCGTTGCTGACTGCGTGAGCAAGGCAGGATCATCTTCGAAGCCGTCGACGTTCTGCTTGTTCCATCGCGCGAGGATGGGCTCGACCATTGGCTGAAGCTCGCGTACGGCGTCATCGAATCGTCCGAGCGCCACCAGGGCGTCGTGTCGGATGAGGCGATGCGAGACCGTCTGTAACTCAGGACGATCGCTTGGTGGAACACGGTCGAGGGCGTCGTTGAATCGACCGGCTGCCACTAGGATTCGACCGACGAGCCCCGTGGTGGTGATCGGATTGGGATCGGTGGCTGCTGAGAGGTGATTGAGAATCTCGATCGCACGGTCAGTGTTGCCGAGCTGGGCGAGGGCATCGGCGCGGAGGCGTTCGAGCTCGGCGGCGGACGGGGGCGGGAAGGTCGCGGGATCTAGCGGGACAATCACGTAAATCGCACGGCGAATGTGCCCGTGAAACAGCAGTGTTCGAGCACGGCCGACGTCATCGAGATAGGGCGGCAGCGTCGGAATCGGATGCGATTCCGGCATCAGACGTGCAACGATCGATTGCGGATACCCTGCCGGGATCTGTGTCCCCAGCGCGGCCGACGCAGCCAGAAACGCAACCGAAATGGCAGACATGATCGCAGATCGACGTCGCATCATGCCTGACTATACACGCCTGATGAGCAGAACGTATCCGTCACGCCTCGCGATTGCGGCATATCAGTTAGGCTTGTGTCGAAGTGCCTGATCGAATGAGATGGCCCCATGCGAACGCTTGAGTCGATGGTGGGAAATGAGGCGATCTTTCCGATCCTCGGAAAGCGAGACTTTTTCAATCACGCAGGCGCGTCCCCGTGGCCGATGCCGGCCATCGAAGCGATGCGGCGATGCGTCGAGGACTGGGGCGTACTTACGTATCTGGGCGAAGGTTGGTTTGATCGGATCGGAAAACTGCGTGAAGCGCTCGCGGGCCTGATCGGCGCGAGTGTGGATGAAATCTCGATCCAGCGGAACACCGGCGACGCGATCAGCATGGTCGCAGGCGGATTAAGTCTTCGAGCAGGCGATCGAATCGTCACCGCAGGGTGCGAGTATCCGTCGAATGTGTATCCGTGGTTCAATGCCGCCGAGCGCGTCGGTGCGAGCGTTGAACTCGTGCCCGAGGATCGCGCTGCGGATGGCCGCGCGTTTGTGGATGAAGATCGATTGATCGAGGCTTGCGAGCGCGGGTGCACGCGGGTGCTGGCGATCTCGCATGTGCAGTGGACGAGCGGACAGCAAATGAATCTGCAGAAGCTCGGTTCGTTTTGTCGTGAGCGGGACATCTTCTTTTGCGTCGATGGGATCCAGTCGCTGGGCGTTGTGCCGCTGGATGTGTCCAAGACGCCGGTTGATGCGATCTGTAGCGGCGGGCATAAGTGGCTGATGAGTCCCCTCGGTGCCGGGCTGTTGTATGTGCGACGGCAGTGGATCGAACGGTTGCGTCCGCCGTCGGTCGGATGGGCGAGCGTGGAACGGCCTCTCGATTGGTCGATCAAATGGAAACTGCAAGCATCGGCGGAGCGATTTGAAACCGGTACGCACAATCTTGCCGGCGTTGTTGGGATGCTGGAGTCGATTCGCCTGTTGAATGAAGTAGGGGTCGAGCGGATTCACGCGCGAGTGCGTGGACTGTGCGAGCGATTTGAAGCGGCTGTGAAGAGCGAATTGTCCGAACGCGGCATCGACATGTCTTCGAGCGGACACCATGACGTCGTTCGATGGCTCACGCCGCGTGAGAACTATCGTGCCGGTGGGGCGAGTTGCTTTGAGATCGGTCCGGATCCGGAGAAGTTTGCGACCAATTTGGATCGCGAGGATCGAATCCACCTTGCGGCGCGCATGGGACGGATGAGGTTTAGTCCGCACTTTTACAACACGGAAGAACAAATCGATCGGGCCGCCCGCGCGGTTGGGAGGCGGCTTGCGGAGGGATAGCGGGAACGTCCGAGTTTTTTCATAGTCCGGGGCATGCTTGAACACGGCCTCGGATTTCTCGGCGGATTGGTGCTGCTGATCGTCGGTGGGCGATGGCTAGTGAATGCGTCGGTTGATGCGGCGAGACGATTGAACGTGTCATCGCTGCTCGTAGGCCTGACGTTGGTCGCGTGGGGGACGAGCGCTCCGTAGCTTGCCGTGAATCTGATCTCGACGATCAAGGGTCGGGGCGATCTTGCGATCGGCAACAGCGCAAAGAAGGGCAACGCGTCATCGGTTGCAACCGGTGGAGCAACAGCCGGACTTGGTCAGATGCCTGGTGAGAATCCGGTGCCGATGGGTTGGACGATGATCGTGATGTCCTTTGTAGGCGGACTTGTGCTTCTGAGTCTTGGTGGTCAGTCGGACATTTAATCGCACGGTCTCTCGTGTGGAGGGTGCGGCTCTGCTGGTGATCTTTGCTGCATTCCTGATCTTGTCGGGAGTGTCTGTGCGGTGAATGTACGGATTTGGAGGCGGCCGCAGGCGGATTGATTGAAGCGTCCGTGGTTGCTCTGGCCGATAATCTGGATATCGTGCGGAGATTGAAAGTTGCCTGATCGGAGTTGATCGGGCCTAGCCGGGCGAAGAGCGTTGCTCTGCGGGAGTCGAATGACTCTTGCCACCATACCCGGGTGTCATGGAGGACACCGCGCATGCGTCTTAAAAAGCTGATCCTTCACGGTTTTAAGAGCTTCGCAGATCGTACGGAGTTTGCCTTCGATGCGCCCATCACGTGCGTCGTCGGCCCGAACGGCTGCGGCAAAAGCAACGTCGTCGACGCGATCAAGTGGGTGCTCGGCGAACAGTCGGCCAAGAGCCTGCGCGGCGGGGCGATGCTCGATGTGATCTTCAACGGGTCGGAAGTCCGCAAGCCCGCAGGGATGGCCGAGGTCGAACTCGTTTTTGACAATCCGCGGCGCGTCGATGGTGCGCGATTCCTGCCAGTCGACACCGATGATGTCTCCATCGCAAGGCGGCTTTATCGCGACGGATCGAGCGAGTATGTCGTCAATCGCCAGATCTCTCGACTCAAAGACGTTCGTGAAATCTTCCTCGACACGGGCGTCGGCGTCGACGCCTACAGCATCATCGAACAGGGTCGCGTCGCCCGTTTGCTCGACGCAAATCCGCAGGAACGGCGCACGATTTTCGAAGAAGCCGCCGGCATCTCCCGATTTAAGCTCCGTCGAAAAGAGGCCCAACGGAAGCTTGAACGGACAGACGAAAATCTCGCTCGTCTCGGCGACATCATCAAGGAAGTTGATTCCCGCCTGCGATCCGTGCGCATACAGGCCGGACGCGCTCGAACCTACCAGGAATTGTCTGATCGATTGAGCGACCTGCGTCTGCGACACGCGTTGCATGAGTACAAGTCGCTGATGGCCCGACGCGATGAACTAAACGCGAGGCTCGAAGACGAGCGATTTCGTCTCGATGATCTGGATTCGGATCTGCATCGCGTCAATGAGTCGGTCGAGTCATTGCGGGTCAGGGCGGGCGAACTTCAGGAATTGAAGCAGAAGAACCACGCGGAGCAGATTGAAACGCGCGGCCGCATCGAACGTGGTCAACAGCAGGCACGCCATGCCAGCCAGCAGATCGCACAGATCGCCGAGCAGGAAGCGCAACAACAGCATGAATCGGAATCCGCGACTCGTCGACGCGATGAGATCGAGTCCCTGATCGCTTCACTTATCAGCGATGCCGAGTCGCTTGAGCGAGCGAGCGCGGATGCCCGACAGCAAGTCGAGACGATCGCCGAAGCGCATCGACGGCAGCAGCTTCGCGTCGGGGAAATCGAGCGATCCATGTCCGAGCACAAGTCGGCCTACCTTGATGCGATGCGAAGAGGTTCGCAGATCGAAAATCGTCTGCAGGCGGTCGGCATTGAGCGACGCAACCTGTTGCAGCAATCGGAAAGGCTCGCAGGACGTCAGTCGCAGCTGTCGAAGGAACAGTGTGACTATCAATCGGATCACGACCAACTTGCGATCGACCTGGCGAGCCTGGTGGCGGCGCTCTCGCAACTGGGCGAACAATTGCAGTCGACGACCGGTCAGCAACAACAGCTGAATCAGCAGCAACGAGACCTCGCCAAGCGACTTGGCGGAGCGCGCGAACATCGTAGCGGGCTTTTGTCCCGACAAAAGCTGCTCGAAGATCTCGAGAAGCGGCGCGAAGGTGTGAGCGATGCCGTTCAGCGCGTTCTGGCTGATCGCGAACAGCTATTCCCATTCATTCGAGGATTGATCGCTGATGTGTTTCGAGTGGACGTCGAGCATGCTCAGCTCATCGAGGCGGCACTCGATGGACGCGACCAGTGGCTCATCGCCGACGAGTCGGCGCTTGATGAGAAAGCCGCAGGTGTGTTGGCCGGACTTCCGGGGCGAGTTCATGTGATTCGACCGACAAGAGCCTCACGCTTCGACGGGTCAAGCATCTCTGAAACGATCGAAAGCGATATCGGTAGCGACGGCAGCGGGCGTGTCTGTGTGGATGGTTCACTCCCTGATGTTCCTTACATCGAACAAATCACCGACATCCCGCCGGCGGCGTGCCTCTGGCTCAATGTTCAGACGCGAACAACACTTGATCACATCCGCGCAGGTGAAATCGAAGGATCGCCCAGCGCGCAGCCGTCCAAGGGATTCGACATGCCCGATCGCGCAGCCGTTTGGTCTGACGCGAGTCGGCCGATCCGATTTGCGATCGATCTTGTGCGGTATGAGCCGGAGCATGAAACGCTCGCTCGCGTGTTGTTGGGTCATACGGTCGTGGTCGAATCGATTGCTGACGCCATGGTCTTGCAACGTGAAGGGCCACGCGGATATCGATTCGTCACGCCTGCGGGCGAGGTGGTTGAATCAGACGGGACTCTGCGCGTCGGTGTACGGACAGGCGCGGTCGGCCTGCTGTCGAGGCGGAGCGAACTGCTCGCCGTCCAACAGCAACTTAACGAGATCGATCGTCATATCGGCGAACTCGATGCGGAGCTTTCTTCGCTGAATGCCGAGGCCAGCCGCTTCGAGCATCGGGTCTCCGAAATCCGGCAGTCGTCGTTCAATGTCAACACGCAGAAGGTCGATGCGGCATCGAGATTGGATCGGGTGAAGTCGCAAATCGCTTCGGTGACGCGAGAACTGCCATTGATCGAGCGAGAAATCGCACAAATGCAGGATCGACTCGCGCAGATCGACCTGCAGGAGCGAACACTGACCGCCGAGCGTGAGGCCGTTTCTAACGAGCAGACCGAACATCAGACGCAGATCGACACGCTGACGACCGAGCAGCAGTCACTTACCGCCGCGCTCCGGTCGGATGCCGAGGCACTGACCGCCGCGCGAGTGTCGCTTGGACAGGCGGAGGAGAAGCTGCTCGCATGCAAGCAGTCGCAGCAGCGCGCATCTGGTCAGCTCAATGAGCTGACCCAGCAGATCGCTCGTATCGCAACGCAGGTTGAACAACTCGCGACGAGAAAGAAGGTCGCCGAGCATGAATTGGCCGCTGCGGAACGGGCGCAGATCGATCTTGCACAGCGACTCTCAGAGATCGAAGCGCACGGAGTGGAACTTCGATCCCGGTTTGAGACCGAAAGCGCCGAGCTAAGTCAGCATCAGATGCGATTGCATTCGCTGCGCAAGGACCGCGATGAACTGGCTGGCAGTGTGCACAAGGTCGAGCTTGAGGCCGGCGAAGTCGGTGTGCGGCTTGATACGCTGATCGCGCGGACGCGAGACGAGGCGGGCGTGGATTTGGTGGAGAAGTACCAGCTTTCGGTTACCGAGCGTTTCCGCGTCGGGCGTGATGCTGATCCTTCGGCGGTTCAACTTTCGCTGAGCGAGGGCGAGGTTGACGGAAAGATTCAATCGGAGGTCGGGACGGTTCAGTCTGAATCTGTCGAGGTGATCGAGACAGAGGAGCCAGATTGGAATGCCATCGCCGAGGAGATTCGGGTTCTACGCGAGCGGATTCAGCGGCTGGGTCATGTGAATCTCGATGCGATCAATGAACTTGAAGATCTGGAGAAGCGTAGTGCTGATTACGCGAATCAAGTTGCAGACCTGGGTGAGAGTAAGAAACAGCTTGAATCTCTCATCGATGAACTGAATCGTGAATCGAGCGTGCGATTCGAGCAGACATTTGCCTCTGTTCGAGAACATTTTCAACAGATGTTCCGCAAACTGTTTGGTGGAGGGAAGGCGGACATCATTCTCGAGACTGAGCTTCTGGATAAGATCGCATACGCTCAGTCGGGCGATACGTCGAATGGAACGATGTCCGCCGCAACGTCGAGCGACACGAACACGCTCATGCCTGAGGCATCGTCGCCTGTGATGAAGCGCGTGGATGCACTGGATGCGGGCATCGAAATCATCGCACGTCCGCCAGGCAAGCAACCGGCGTCGATCAGCCAGCTTTCCGGCGGAGAAAAGGCGATGACGTGCATCGCGCTTCTCATGAGCATCTTCCGTTCACGTCCCAGTCCATTCTGCATCCTCGACGAAGTCGACGCGCCGCTCGACGAAGCCAACAACGTGCGCTTCGGACAGATCGTCCAAGAGTTTCTGGATCAGAGCCAGTTCATCATCATCACCCACCATAAGCGAACGATGCAGATCGCCGATCAGTTGTATGGCGTCACGCAGCAGGAGCAGGGCGTGAGCACACGTGTGCCTGTTCGATTCGATCAGGTCGAGGCGGGCGGACGCATCCGCGAAATGGTCGCCGCCAGCCCAGACGTGCAGCGGCCGTGAGGATCCGTTGGGCGTTCACTTTTGTGTCGGACACACCGTCTGTGCTCGACAAATTGTCACACGGCGATCAAATCGATCTCCGTGGGATTATCATGCAGGCATGAGCAACACAAAAAGTGAAATTCTCGATGCGGTCCGTGCGACCTACGGGAATGCCGCGGTTAGCGCACTCAGCAATCGCGATGCATCCGTGCGAAAGGTTGCCGAGGCGTTCGGGTATTCATCTGACGAGCTTCAACAGATACCCGCCGATGCGAATCTCGGTCTGTCGTGCGGGAATCCGGTTGCGACCGCGCACCTGCGAGCGGGCGAGGTCGTGATTGATCTGGGCTCGGGCGGTGGGCTCGATGTGTTTCTGGCCGCGAGAAAGGTCGGGCCCACGGGTCGTGCGATCGGTATCGACATGACGCCAGAGATGGTTGATCGCGCACGCGAGGCCGCCCGGCGCGGCGTGGATGGCAAGCCGGTCGAGAATGTCGAGTTTCATCTTTCGACCATCGATCAGATTCCGCTCGATGATGAGACGGTTGACGTGATTCTGAGCAATTGCGTGATCAACCTTGCACCCGACAAGCGTGCGGTGTTTCGAGAGATGTACCGCGTGCTCAGACCGGGCGGACGCGTGGCGGTGAGTGATATCGCGCTGAAGAAAACATTGCCCGCGGATATCGCGAACGATATCGCTGCTTACTCGGGCTGCATCGCGGGTGCGGTCAGCTTCTCTGATTACGAATCCGGCCTGCGACAGGCTGGTTTTGTCGATGTCGTGATCGTGGACGCAAAGTCCGATTTGAATGCCTACAGCCAGATCGAAGGGCAAACCGCCTGCTGTTCACCGACGAAAGCTGAATCGCACGCAGCATCCGCCGCGAGTGATGCAGGCTGTTGCTCGACGGGCGAGCGAAAGCGATCGCTTAAGATCGCGGTTTCATCGGGCGGCGAGGCGACATCGTCGTGTTGCTCGACGGGCGGTCGATCGGCACCTCTTCCTGAAACCCCTGTTGCATCTGAAGCCTCTTTCGCATCCGGACATGAATTGAAGTCCGAGGTTCATGGACATCTCAGCGATCTTTTACGCCGGTACGACATCAATGAATACGCCGCCAGCGTGAAGGTCTTTGCAATCAAGCCTCGATAGCTCCCCTTTCCCACGGCGTGGAGTGCGAGCGCGGCCCGTTCAGTTGAATTGTCAAAGAGCAACATCGATCCTGATCGAGCGGTTGTCTCGGTCTGTCCACAAGGTCAACGATTCAAGAAACGGCCTCTATCCCTTTCGCCAGATCGTGCCGGCGGGGGAGTCTTCGAGGCTGATGCCGGCCTCTTTGAGTTGATCTCGAACCGCGTCCGCGATTGCGAATTGCTTGGCTGCGCGGGCTTGGTTTCGGACGTTGATGAGGATCGCGATCAGCTTTGGTGCAAGATCGCCGGTTGACGCATCATCAGAAGCGCTCATGGGCGGATCGAGTTTCATGCCCAGCAGGCTCGCGAGTCTTGCGAGCGTGACCAATCCCGTTGCCACCGCCTGCTTGGGCAGCTCTGCGGACTGATACTCAAGACGCGTCAGCGCGATGTATGCATTGATTTCACTCGCCATCTCATGCATCACCGCGATGGCGCTGGCGGTGTTGAAGTCGTCGTCCATCGACTCCATGTACCGCATCTTCAATTGCAGAAGCTTGCGAATGAAGTCCGCGGCGGCGGTGTCGAGCATCGTGCGGCTCGCCTGATCGACTTCCTGGGATTTCTCGTCGGGCGTTGCGCCGATCCGCGCAGCCCGTTCGTAAAGACGATGAAAACTTTGCATCGCCTTGCCGCAATTGGCAATCACTTCATCGCTAAACTCGATCGGACTGCGATAATGCGTCGAGAGTAACAGGTATCGCAAAAGGTCAGGCCCGTGCTCGTCTAGCAGCGCGTCGGCGCTGATCACGTTGCCGAGCGACTTGCTCATCTTCTCCTGCTGCCATTCGCCCGATTTGCTCTTGGTTCGGATGCGTGTCAGGCCGTTGTGAAGCCAGAACCGGGCAAACGTCTTGCCCGTGGCACATTCGGATTGTGCCAGCTCGTTCTCATGATGCGGAAACTTCAGATCATCACCCCCGCCGTGCAGATCGAAGGTCTCTCCGAGAAGCTTCATCGACATCGCCGAGCACTCGATATGCCAACCCGGTCGGCCGTCGCCCCACGGGCTCGGCCACGCCGGCTCGCCCGGCTTGGCGGACTTCCACAGCGCAAAGTCGGCGACGCTCTTCTTGCCATCGCCGAGCGTCTCGCGTGTCCCGGCCTGCTGTTGCTCGGTGCTTCGGCCCGAGAGGCGTCCGTAATGCGGATCTGATGCGACATCGAACCAAACGTTCCCCTCGACCACATACGCGTGCTTCCGATCGATCAGCTTCTGAATCATTGCGACGATCTCGGGCATATGCCCGGAAACGGCGGGGAACTCATTGATGGTGTCGATCCGCAGCCGCTCCAGTGCCCGCTGATACTCGGTCGTGTATCGACGGGCGATCTCGTCGACCGTCAACTGCTGCTCTCGTGCCGCAGCGATCAGCTTGTCGTCCACATCCGTGATATTCACCACCAAATGAACGCCATATCCCTTGTAGACCAGGTATCGCTTGATCACATCAAACAACACCGGACCCACAAGATGCCCAATGTGCGGCGAGGCGTACACAGTCGGGCCGCAGACGTACATCCCCACCTTCCCCGGCACAACCGGCTCGAAAACGTCCTTGGTACGCGTCAATGTGTTGTATATGCGAAGCGACATGCGGCTCCCGATCCTCATACCGGCAGGGGTGGCCGGCGGCTGCGATACAAACGGCAAATCCATCCCCCAGTCTGCGGGTGCAGACCGAGGGCAACACTCGACCCTGTCCGCATGCACCATGTGTTGCAAGACGCTCGGAGTCCATTGACCCAACGGTCAACCGACCCATCAAAGCCATCACGCCACACAGGCAAACCATCGACAAGGTCAGAGCAGCCGATCATAGAGAACCGCCACAATCCAGCAACACCGCCACCGTCGCTGCGATCGCCTCGCCGCGACCGACCGCGTCGCAGCCTTCGTTCGTGCCCGCCTTCACGTTCACGTTCGGACAGCCGGTCAACTCCCGCACACACTCCGCCATCGCCTGCTTCTTCGACGAAAGCTTCGGACGCTCCGCCAGAACGGTCACATCCACATTCACGACATGCCCGCCACGCTCCCTGAGCCATCGCATCGCCTGCTCGACAAACACCCGACTCTCCGCCCCACGCCAACGTGGGTCGTCGTTCCGGAAATGTTCGCCAATATCCCCCAAGCCCAGCCCGCCTAAAATGGCATCGACCAGCGCATGCAGCACGACGTCGCCGTCAGAATGCGCGACTGCCGACATCGCATCGCTCACCACCACGCCCGCCAGCACGAGCTTTCCACCCGGCTGCAGTCGATGCAGATCCTGCCCAATGCCGATGCGAAGCCTGCTTTCCATCAGCCCGATTCTACCGCCAATTACTCCAGCTTTCCCCTCGCCGTCACCTCCTTGCAATTTGAAATATGCTAGGGTATATTATCGGGTAATGTTTGGGTTGTCAAGTCCCATTCCATCGCCGTCGGTACAGCCCGTTCCAGAGTTTGTAAGCATCTGCCGGGCAAGCAGATGTCGATTCTACGGCCGAGGAACTTGTCCTGCCCAATACTCGCGATTTCCGGTGTTCGCGTTCGGGTGAACTGCTTCTCCCGGGTGTCGTAGGCTCTGGTTTCGAGGTGGCCGGCGACGATTTCTGCACGCTCGATCGCGCCTTCCGCGCGCTCGCGCACACGTTTGGCCGGATCGCGCACACGAAGCCCTTGCCGAACCTCGATCGACCTTCAAACCTTGAACGAAAGACATTCGGGTCGGTGCGAAGACGACGATCATGGAGCCACGCGACGCATCAATCGTCCATCGGCGGGTGATGTGCCGGCGTCGCCGGTTTCGGTTGCCCGCTATCTCATTCGTCTCGTTGGCTCAAAGCGATTCGGTTACCCTCGGAGTCCTCGAACTCCGCAACCCACGTTTCCGGAGAGACGGCTTTCTTCGGATACAGAACTGTTGCGCCGCGCGCTGTCGCCCGTGAGATCACGGCGTCAATATCTGGTACATGAAAGTACACGATGGTCCCAGCCTTCGACGGCACATACACGTCCCCCTGGGCAAGTGTGACATCCGCGCCGAGACGCTCGCCCAGCGAGGGGAAGTGTGCCATCGCGTAGCCGTCCACGGTCGCGCGCTCTAGCTTCAGTTCAAACACCGCTTCATAAAACGCCACCGCCCGATCGATGTCGGTCACGGGAATTTCAAGATAGCGAACTTCCACCATCGGATGTCTCCTGAAGTGGGACGAACAGCCAACTGATATCGCGAGTAGTAACAGCGACAGACCTACAAGCGAACGTCTCTTTCGAATGAACTCGCTCATGCCTTTGAACCGTCACTAACTTCCCCAGTATAGCCGATGCCGCATCACGGAATGTCGATCAGTGGCCGCGGCGGCCCACGCGCGACGCTCGGCCTCAAGTGAATTATACCGCCGTCTTGGTCCGTTCCAGCGGGCGGGTTATTCCGCCCCCTCCAACTCGCCGTGTTTATAGGTGAAGCCGATCGACATGACGTACGGACATCGGGCAATCGACGGCGCAAACTCGTTATCGCTTTGCACGTGTTGCATCCATCGCTCGAAAAATTCGCCAACGGGCGCGTCCGGCGTTCCCCAGCATTCCAGACGCTACACGACCGCCTTTCCGTTCGTCTCCGGATAAAGCTCGGCGAGCTTGCCATCCGGGATCACCTCCAACGCGCTATAGAGACGTTCTTGGACACGCCGCAACTCTTGTGGGACTTCCGAGTCCGCCCACGGGCCTTGCTCAACCAAGTAAACGGAATAGGTCACTCCGTCCGCAGCGAGAGAGACGATATCGAGCGTGACTTGGTTCGGCATGGGCGGAATAACGTGATACCGATCACCGGCCGAGCCAGCACCGCGCCGACTCTCGAACCACAACAATCTTACCCGCCGGCTCGGTCTACTGCATTGGCGGGTTATGCTTCATGTGGCTTGCGATTGGTAGATGTTCGGGTGGTCAATCTCCATAAACAGCTCGGGCCTTGCTAAACTCCTAAAACCAAACTTGTGATACAGGCCGTGAGCATCGCGAGTGGCCAACAGGTAACGCCTCAGTCCTTGGACATCAGGATGGCTCAACACGGCATTCAGCAAGGCCCGACTAAGTCCCTGCCCGCGAAAATCCTCCAGCACATAGACATCAGCCAGATATGCAAACGTCGCACGATCGGTAACCACACGCGCGAATCCGATGGGACGAGAGTCTGCGAACAATGAAAACGAAAGTGAGTTGCGAACGGCACGGGCGACAGTATCTCTTGGGATACCAGCCGACCAGTAGGCACGCGTCAGGAACGCATGAATGGCATCGATGTCATGGCGGTCTGGATCAGAGGTAATTTCGATCTTCATGGGAAACACAGATTTGAAGACTCTTGACGAGGCATCACGTACGGCCGATCAGTAGCCGAGCCGACACCGCGCCGGCTCTTGAACCACAAGAAGCTTACCCGCCGGCTCGGTCCGGTGCATCGGCGGGTTAGTCGGCAGTCGGTTGGCCGGCACCGAGTGGACCCGACCAGCAGAAATCTTCGTAGCGAGTTGCCGTCTTCAGCCACGTAGCAGGTGCGCCCACTTCCGCACGCCACGAAGAAGCACCCGCCAACCGTTCTTCGATGAAGTAGTGTCGAAGCCGAATCTCGTCAGTCAGGATATCTTCTATCCAGCTGATGACCTCATGGGCTACTGCCGCGGCATCGTCAACGGCATCGCGATCCACCTCGAAGTGGCGGTGATAGATTCGGCCGACGCAAACCGTGTATTCAACGTCGTCGTTCAACACAGAAAGTTCACCGACGTCCGGCGACTTGGCAGGGATCTTCATGATCGCATTCGCGTCTTGCGAGAGGAAGCATTGAAGTGCCGCCGAAGTGACCTGATGCAGGGCGCTCGTGAGTGGATGTTCGCTTAGGTCGGACAAGGACGCCTCTGCCGGATAACGTAGACACCGTCCAGTGGCCGGCCAACGCGACCGACCTTCGAGCGTAAGTGTACACAACTGGCCGGTCCACTGGAGTCGCGTAGGGCGCATGCAATGCACCTTTGACGGCGCGATGGGGTGCGGCGGGGATGGTGCGTTGCACGCACCCTACGGGCTGCGTGTCTCTTTCGTGACATGAAGTGCCGGAGTGTCGCGGCCAGGGAATCGCGAGGTGATCAGATCACGCCGTCATTCGTCTTCACACCCACGCCAAGCGTGACGAGTTTTTCAGCGGAGGGCAAGCCCTTCGCTTGCTGAACCTTCTTTGCGGTTTCGGGGTCGACGTAGTCGCTGTGGCAGGAGGCCTTGGCGTCCTTGGTCGCGCCGACGGCCTTCTTGGTCTTGCTGGCGAGCTTGTGGATCTCTTCGGGGCTGAGCACGCCGCGCTTGGCGAGGATTTCCTGTTGCTCGGGCGTGAGGGCGGCGGTCTTTTTGGGTTTGTCCCAGGTGTAGTTTTCGTCCTTGCCGCTGAAGAATTCGTTGATCTCTTTGCTGATGCGGACGGAGCACCAGTCGTGGCCGCACATGGCGCAGAAGTCGGTGTCGACGTCGAGGTCTTCGTCGTGATAGGCGCGGGCGGTGTCGGGGTCGAAGCTGAGTTCGAAGTGCTTCTCCCAGTTGAGGGCAGCGCGGGCCTTGGTGAGTTCGTCGTCGCGATCGCGCGTGCCGGGGATGCCGAGGGCGACGTCGGCGGCGTGGGCGGCGATCTTGTAGGCGATGCAGCCTTGCTTGACGTCGTCCTTCTTCGGGAGGCCCAGGTGTTCCTTGGGCGTGACGTAGCAGAGCATGGATGCGCCGTGATAGGCGGCGTTGGTCGCGCCGATGCAGCTGGTGATGTGGTCGTAGCCGGGGAAGATGTCGGTGACGAGCGGGCCGAGCACGTAGAAGGGCGCGCCGTGGCAGAGCGTGCGCTGGAGCTTCATGTTGTATTCGATCTGGTCGAGCGGGACGTGGCCGGGGCCTTCGATCATGACCTGCACGCCCTTGCGCCAGGCGCGCTCAGTGAGTTCGCCGAGCGTGGCGAGCTCGGCGAGTTGGGCGGCGTCGGTTGCATCGGCGAGTCCGCCCGGGCGCAGGCCGTCGCCGATGCTGAAGGTGACGTCGTATTGGCGAAGGATGTCGCAGATGTCTTCCCAGCGGTCGTACATCGGGTTCTGCTTGCCGTGGTGGATCATCCACTTGGCCAGCAGCGATCCGCCGCGGCTGACGATGCCGATGAGGCGCTTGCGGACATACTTGAGGTGTTCGCGAAGCACGCCGGCGTGGATGGTGAAATAGTCGACGCCCTGGCGGGCTTGGTTGTGGAGCTCGGCCTCGATGATCTCCCAGTTCAGGTCTTCGATCTTCTTGCCAATGATCATGGAGTAGATCGGGACGGTGCCGATGGGCACGGTGGAGGCCCGGCAGATGGCGGCACGGGTGGCGTTGAGGTCGCCGCCGGTGGAGAGATCCATGACGGTGTCAGCGCCCCAGCGTTCGGCCCAGCGGAGTTTTTCGACTTCTTCGTCGGTGGAAGATGAGACGGGGGATGCGCCCATGTTGGCGTTGATCTTGGTCTTGGACGCGCGGCCGATGGCCATGGGATCGAGCGCGTTCTTCAGGTGGTTGATGTTGGCGGGGATGACCATGCGCCCGGCGGCGACTTCGTCGCGCACCTGCCAGGGCGTGAGATGCCCCTCGCGCTCGGCCACGCGCTTCATCTGCGGCGTGATGATGCCGCAGCGGGCGAACTCGAGCTGCGTGATGCAGGTCGATGCGAACTTCTGACGATTTGATTCGGCGTCGCGCGACCAGCCTCCGGGCAGGAAGTCCCACGCCGTCTTCGAACTGGGCGCGGGCATGCCGGGCGTGTCCGGCGAGCTGAAGGTCCAGGCCGTGCCCACGCGGTTCTTGTTGGCGAAGGAGCCGGGGTTGGTGGTGTCGGGATGATTGGACGGATTGCCGCCGACTTGGGGGAGGGTGTATGTGTTGTCGTTCGACATCGTGCTTACTCCTTCGATTCTGCTTCGGGTTCGGTGGAGACAAAGAAATCCATGACGTCCAGTTCGGGCAATGGACGCGGGGCGTCGAGTTGCCTGAGCATGTTGACGCACTGGGCGGCGTGATAGCTGGTGTGGACGAGACAATGCGTGACCGCCGCGCCGGCGGTGAATCGAACGGTCACGCGCGAGCCGGCTTCCTCGAACACCTCGGACGAGATCTTGTCGAGTCGATCGCGGTAGGCGTTGATCAAACTTTCGATCTCGGTGAAGGATATTTCCAGGAGGTTCCTCAACTCGGCAATGGTTAAACGGGTTGCCGCGCGTTCGGGCCTTTCACCTTTGACTCGCGCCACCCAGCTGCGCACACACTGGATCATGTGCCGGATCGTGTCGTGGAGTGATCCGAGGCCGATGGGGAAGACGCGATGAAACGACTCGTCATCCAGCTGGCTGCAATGATCGAGCAGCTTGGTGACGGTCCAGCGATAATGACGCGGCAGAATGTCGAGAGGTTGGGAGATCAACGTTCGCTTCCCTTCGCCGGCATGACCCGGATCAGGTTCGAAGGGTTCGAGCGCCACGCGGCGTTCGTCTCAGTCCCGATCAATGGGTCGGGACACCCCTAGCGATGTCTTGATGATAGGCGAAGGTTGAGTGGCAGACAATGTCATCTCTTCCTGCGCCGGCTTCTGTGGCGGGCTTGATGGACCTTTGTGGTCGAATTGAGTGAACGATTCGTGAGATGGATTTGAAATGTTGATTCGCGTGTTGGCTGGCTCATCGGGCGGAGTTGAGCGTGATGCGCATGAGTTGTTCCTGGGCGCAGCGTGGGGGCTTGGTTCTGGGCTTAGCGTCGGATGAGCTTGCCTTTTGTGCGTTTTGGCCTGGGTCGAGGGGAGACCATTGGCCGTCGGGGCAGAGGTGCCAGACGTGGCGCGTGGTGGAGAGGTTGATCTCGAGGATGTCGCGGATGCGTTGTTGGTGGGCGGGGTCGAGCACGGGGGTGATGGCTTCGACGCGCCAGTCGAGGTTGCGGCTCATCCAGTCGGCGCTGCCGAGGTAGATTTCTTCCTGGCCCGCGTTGTGGAATCGGTAGATGCGGCTGTGTTCGAGGAATCGGCCGAGGATGCTGCGGATGCGGATGTTTTCGCTGAGTCCGGGGACGCCGGGGACGAGGCAGCAGAACCCGCGGACAATGAGGTCGATCTGGACGCCTGCAGAACTTGCTTCATAGAGACGTCGGATGATTTTTTCGTCCTGAAGTGCGTTCATCTTGGCCCAGATGTGGGCGCGGCGACCGGCGCGGGCGTGTTCGATTTCGCGATCGATCATCTGGAGGAAGCGCTTTCGCATCGTGACGGGCGCGATGAGGAGCTTTTGATAATCGTCCTTGAGGCTCACGCCGGTGAGGGAGTGAAAAAGTTCGATGATTTCGGCGGTGATGCCGTGGTCGCAGGTGAAGAGACCGAGATCGCCGTAAAGCTGGGCGGTGCGTGAGTTGTAGTTTCCGGTGCCGATGTGGGCGTAGGTGCGGAGGCCGTCGGTTTCTTCGCGAACGACGACGGCGAGCTTGGTATGGGTCTTGAGTCCGACGATGCCGTAGACGACGTGAACGCCGGCCTTTTCGAGGCGTTGGGCGAGTTCGACATTCCGTTGTTCGTCAAAGCGGGCCTTAAGCTCGATGAGGACGGCGACCTGTTTGCCCGCCTCGGCGGCGCGGATGAGTGCGGGGACGAACGGGCTGTCCTGGCTCGTGCGATAGAGCGTCATCTTGATTGCAAGGACCTTGGGATCGTTGACAGCGCTTTCAACGAATCGTTCGACGCTGGCCTTGAAGCTTTCGTAGGGGTGATGCACCAGAACGTCGCCCGAGCGGATGACGCTGAGGAAATCGGTGGATTCATCGCCGAGGCGAGGGGGATGGATGGGGTGCCAGATGTCGTATTTGAGATCAGGTCGATCGATGGAGGACAACTGCATGAGGTCGTCCATATCGAGCGGGCCGTGCATGAGATAGACGTCGGTGGGATCGACTTCGAGTCCTTCGACGAGGAGCTGTCGCATGCGCGGGCTCATGGTCAGCGGGATCTCCAGCCGCACGACGCCGGCCATGCGACGGCGACGGAGTTCTTCGGTGACCATCGCCAGCAGGTCGTCGGCGTCTTCCTCGTCGGTTTCGACGTCGGCGTTACGTGTGACGCGGAAGAGGTGATGTTCGAGGACGGTGAGTCCGGGGAAAAGTGACTGAAGGTTTGCGCCGATGACGCTTTCGAGCGGGACGAAGATGAGATCGCCGCGCTTGGCGGGGACTTTGACCCAGCGAGGGAGGTTGTCGGGGAGCTTGATACGGACGAAGTTGGTCTCGGCGGGGTTGTTACCTCGTGCGGGGACTTCGAGGAGGACGCCCATCGATTTGCTGAGGTTGCTGATGAAGGGGAACGGATGGGCGGGATCGACCGCGAGCGGAGTGAGGATCGGGAAGACCTGCTTGCGGAAGAAATCGTCGGCGGCGCGCTTTTGGTCGTCGTCGAGCCCGTCGTAACGCCTGATCTGGATGCCTTCGCGTTTAAGGGCGGGGTGAAGGACTTCGAACCACAGCCGGACTTGTTCGTCGAGTTGGAGATGGATGCGGGCGTGGATGCGCTTGAGTTGTTCGAGGACGGTCAGGCCGTCGAGCGACCGCGAGGCGAGCTTGCCGGCGCGCTGGCGATGGAGTCCGCCGATGCGCTTCATAAAAAACTCGTCGAGGTTGGTTGCGAAGATGGCGAGGAACTTGACGCGCTCGAGGAGCGGTACGGTCTCGTCGGCGGCGAGTTGGAGGACGCGATGGTTGAAGTCGAGCCAGCTCAGTTCGCGATTGAGAAAGAGGGGGTCTGGTGTGGAATCTTCGGTCGGCTTTGCCTGTTTGATCGACTTCGCCTGTTTGATCGACTTCGCCTGTTTGAATGGTTCAATTGACCCGACAGATGCAAGTGCCGGGTGTTTGACCGGCTTCCGCTGGCCGGTCGATGGACGCGTGACGGCGTTTTCAGGACCAGCAGAAGAAGCCCCACGAGGGCGGGCCTTGGAAGGTCTTGCGGGCGCAGAAGATGTTTGCCCGTGTCGGGCTGATGACGTCTTGCGCTTTTTCGGTAGATCGGACATGTCGATCGGACCGGATTCGGCAGACAGCCACTCGACCGTCTTTGGATCGAGCGTGAATCAAGTGCAACACTGAACAGTTCAGCACTGAACTTTGGATGGCAACCATCTGACGGCGCGATGGCCTGTCAGACCCCCGTTTGCCGTTCAGCGTTTACGACGGTCGCGGCGTGCTTTGCGCTTTTTACTGCCGACTTTTCGTCGGCGTCGCGGCTTACCCATGACGTACTCCTTTCATTCGAGCCGTGCAATGTACATTCAACTTGCCCGGTTTGCCAGTGTTACGGGGTGTGGATATCATTTCCCTGCGACGTTCCCGTAGCGCAATTGGATAGAGCGTCAGCCTCCGGAGCTGAAGGTTGCAGGTTCGAGCCCTGCCGGGAACGCTTGGCGGGGCACTTTCTCTTTTGACGCTTTGCGCTTTTGCGAAGGTTGACGGCTTCGATGCGTTGCATCGGCATCGATGCTTCGTAGGATCGAGCGCATGCTCAAGCTCTCAGGTTTTGCGGATGAAGTCGGCCCGGAACTGTCCGGTCAGATCGATACGTTTAAGTCGCTCGGACTGACGCATTTTGAACTGCGGTCGGTGGCGGGCACGAATGTCCTGGACTTTACCGAATCACAACGAAACGACATTCGCAAAGCCCTGCTCGACGCCGGTCTGGGCGTTATCAGCATCGGCAGCCCTTGCGGAAAGAAGCCGATCGACACGCCGAGGCAGCAACTCCTCGATCAGTTCAAACGCGCGATCGACGCAGCGATTCATTTCGGCGCGCCGCTGATTCGTGTCTTTAGCTTCTATCCCGAAGGAGGCGAGGGAAAAGGGCCGATCGAGCCGATTCGGTCGCGTGTGATCGATTTGTTGGGCGATCAGATTCAGCTTCTGCTCGATAGCAAGACCGATGTGGTGATGGTGCATGAAAATGAAAAGGGGATTTACGGCGACATCGGGGCGAGATGCATCGACCTGATGAAGACCATCAACCATCCGCGGCTGCGGACGGCGTTTGACTTCGCCAACTTTGTGCAGTGCGGACAGGACCCCCTGGCGTGCTGGCCCGCGCTCAAGCCCTTTACGACGCATATCCACGTGAAAGACGCGAAAGCCGTAGGCGGAACCGTCGTGCCCGCAGGTGAGGGTGATGGGAAGATTTTCGAAATTCTCAAGGACGCTTACGCATCGGATTATCGAGGATTCCTGAGCCTTGAGCCGCACCTGAAAGTGGCGGGCCATTCGCATGGCGAGACTGGCGCGGATCTGTTCGCGACGGCGGTCAAGGCCTTGCGACGCGTCTGCGAGCGGGCGGAGATTCCGCTTGCGAGTTGAGGACTGTTGATTGGGTCTGATCGATTGCGAAGAGATTCGTTTCGATCTGTGATGTGTGTTTGAGTTTGCGGGGATGAGAGCGAGGTTTCGAAATGCTCGGACGAAGCGGTCAGAGCGGAGCGAGACTATCGATCCTGGGAGAGCTCACGCCATCGCTGCGGGCGGGGGATGCATCCGGCGAATTTGAGGTGATCACCAGGCAGGCGAATCCGATCGGTGTGAGTGATGAGGCGAGCCTTCCGCTGCGCCGCACGACGGATGATCTGCCGCTGACACCCGATGGGAAGCGGATCGGACAGTCGATTGCGATCAGTCTGCTTGATCTGGAGCCGGCTTCGCCGGTGTTGATGCGATTTGCAACTGCGGAGCCGGAGGCACTGCGATCGGGTGTGGAGGTTTTGATCGAGCAATATCGGCCCGAGCAGGCGACGCTCGTCGTCCCCAGGTCGATCGATCGCCGAACGCTTCGCACGCTCTCGGAGGTGATCGAGCGAATCGGTCGGCTGGTGCGGCTGGATGGACTCTATCCGCAAGCAGATGCAGCCATTCTGCGGGATCGCCTGCGTGTGGGTGTTGTGGTGGATGGGAGTTTGGTCGCGACGCGGTTTGGTCAAGCGCGGCGGATGCCGGTGGTTGTGGTGGACCATGGGCGGGGATCACGTCGATGGTTTTTGGTGGAACCGGGTGTGAGCGTCACGAGACTCATCAGCGGTGTGACGCCGGAGCGCGTGGTGGCGGGGGCGGTCTTGCGCGGGCGGAGCGTTGATGCGGACGCGTTGATCTGGGATGCGGGGGAACAGGTGATTCATCTGGTGCCGGCGGTGCATACGGATCCGCTGGCGTGCGAGCGATGCGGGGCGTGCGTGGAAGTTTGTCCGGTGAATCTTCATCCGGCGAGGCTGCTTGATGATGTTGCGCGGGCGACGGATCTGGCACGCGAACGCGGAGCGATGTTGGATCGAACGAATGAGGAACTGCGATCATGCGTAGGATGCGGATTGTGTACGGCAGTCTGTCCTTCGATGTTGCCGATCCATGGGACGATCTTGGAAGCCCGTTTGCAGATTGGGCATGTGGCAGCAGGGGGTGATCGATGATCGCAGAGCGATATCGACGGCTTCGCGTTCGGCTGCGTCGAGTGATGTCGGAAAGCGAGCGTGCTTGGACGGCGGCTACGCTCTTGATGATGGTGCCGGGCGTCGCGTGGTTTGGCCTGCGGGCGGTGATTGCGGTGGGCGTGACGGTGGTAACGGCTGGAATCGTGGTGCGTGTGTTTCATCGGATTTCCGGCGGTCAGGAGCGAAACTGGTGGTGGTTGTCAGGGTCGATCATCGTTGGATTGTCCTTGCCTGCGCAGGCGGGATTGTTGCCGGGCGAGCAGGTGATCGGTATGAGCCGCGACCTCTGGGCGATCGCGCCGGCGGCGGGGCTTTTGATGGGATTGCTCGTAGCGTTCGCCAATCGTGTGGGTCGATATCGATTCGAGCCGGCGCTGGTGGCGATCGTCATGCTGCAGTTGATGCTCGGATCGAATCTGATTGCAGATCGATTGCTCGGGCGGACGGGTCTGTTTCATGCGGATGTGATGGACGCGGGCTTGGCACGGCGTGCGATCACGCCGGGGAGTGAAGCGGATGAGCGGCGGGTTGATGTGGCTTCGCCCGGCGTGGCTTGGATGGACCAGCGGGGCGCGGTGATTGAGCGGAGATCCATGACTGAATCGCTCGACGTGTTTTCAGCGGCCCTGCGGAGCAGAGATCGCGTCGGCGCGGACGAAGTCGAAGAATGGCGACGCATGCACGCGCCGCGGATGGGTGATGTGGTGATCGGCGCGCATCCGGGTGCGATCGGGATGACCAGCGCAGCGGCCGCGATGGTGGCGCTGCTGCTGCTCGCGTGGCGCGGTGTGGATGATGCGCGGACGGTCGCGGGTGCGATTGGCGGCGCGGTGGTGGTGCTGGCGGCAGGCGTTGCCATGCTTGGCGCGGCGGATTGGTCGATGTCGATGTCGATGGTCGTTCTGGGCTATCTGTTGCTGGGAACGCCGATCGTGCCGGCGATGGTCCTGATCGCGACGAGGCCGGCCGTCAGACCCGTGTCACCGCGATGGCGCGCATGGTTCGGTGTGCTGGCGGGTGCGATGATGGCGGGGGGCGTGTTGGTCGCGCCGATGTCAGGGGCGTGGGTGGGGTTGTTGATCGTCCATACGCTTTCGCGTTGGAGACGATGACGCTCAAAGACATCAATCGACCATTAGATTCACGCTGGCTAACGCATCAACGCACGCAGGAGTGATTCATCTTGCGGCGGGGAAGTGTGACTCATGTCAACTCAGGTCTCGAAACGTCTTGCGCCGATTTCAGATCGGAAGCTTCCTCTTCGACGACATTTCTTCGAGGAGCAACAGCACGAGACGATTGTTGACCTGGCATCAGTCGCTTGTCATTGAGCCGGCGGTGCAGGTGAGGCGGGCGATGCGTCTGCTGGTGCGGTGTTTTCAGGCGGGGTCTCGGCGGGGACGATGGTGACTTGCGACGGGTCGCTGATGATGAGCTGGGGCCGATTGGCAAACTTCGGGTCCTTCGCGCCGCTGGCTTCGAGCTTGCCACGCAGGCGTACGGTCGCGCCGGTCATGGTCTTGGCGAAGTCGCCGTTGAAACTTTCGTCGAGCTTCTTGCGAATGCGATCGAACGCGACTGCGATGAAACCGTCGGCGGACGCGCCTTTGAACTCGATGTTGATGACCTTGCCGCTGCGGCTCCATTCGGCACGCTCGATCGTGCCCTCGACGACGACATCCTGACCGATCGCGGCCTTCAGCGCTGCGGTATCGGTGGCGGAGATCACGACAAAGGGCGATTCCTGCGCGGCGGGCGGAGACGCGGGCTCTTCGGCACGCGCAATCGACGCGCAAGCGATGGACAGCATGGCCGTCGCGATGCCGAGACCGGTCAGGTTGCGAAGGAGCACGCGACTGCGGAGATTTCGATGGGCCATGGACATGATTATGCCCTGTACACACCCACGTGTCGATACGAAGCGCTTAGCGTTGAGCTGCGCTCAGGCGGCGATCGGGCAGACCAGACGGCAGGTGGATCGGCTCATCGACATCCATCGGCATCGACAGGCCTTCGAGCAGCGAGCGGCACTTGACGAGCGTCTCGCGATACTCGTCGTGCGGACAACTGTCGGCGACGATCCCTCCGCCGGCGTCGATCCATAGCTTGCCATGGGCGTATGTTGCGGTGCGGATGGCGACGGAGAACTCGAGCGCACCACCTGATCCGAGCCAGCCGATCGCGCCGCAATAAGGCCCGCGGGCGTGCGGTTCGAGTTCGTCGATGATCTGCATCGCGCGAATCTTGGGACAGCCGGTGATCGAGCCGCAGGGGAACGTTGCGCGTAGGATGTCGGTGAGTGTTATCTCGTCGCGCAGCATCCCTTCGATGGTGGCGGATGTGTGCAAGACCGTCGGGTGCTCTTCGATCTCGCGCGGCGCGGTGACGTGAACTGATCCGACGCGACAGATCCGGCCGAGGTCGTTGCGAAGCAGATCGACGATCATGGCCAACTCGGCGCGATCCTTAACGCTGGCTTCCAGCGCGTCGCGCATGCCGGGGCCTAGTGGCCGGGTGCCCTTGATCGGGCGTGTCATGATCTTGCGGCCGGCGGGCGATGGCTCGATGCGAAGAAAGAGCTCCGGAGAATGGCTCAGCACTGCGAAGTCGCCCCAGTCGAGATACGCGCCGAACCGTGCGTGAGGACGGGCGGTCAATCGGTCGGCGGCGCGGGTGAGGTGCGATTTGAGCGCGTTCACCCGTTGAAGGTCATCAAAATCGGCGACGCCGGGATCGCTCTGCAGAGCCGCGTCAAAACGCTGCGTGAGATTCACCTGAAAAATATCGCCGGCTGCGATGTAGTCGATGGCGCGTTCGATCGAGCGTCGATAGACGTCGGCGGGGATACGCGGACGCAATCGTGTGGCACATCTGACACGGGATTTGGCTCGGTCGTCGATTTCGACCCTGTCCTGATGTGCGGCGGGCGCTGTGGGCGCATCATGTTCGGAGAACGCGATCAGCGGCCAATCGCCGGGCGAGGGGTACCGGGCTGGGAGCGACTCGAAGTGCCGGGCGAGTTCGTAAGAAAAGACCCCGATCAGGCGACGACCTTCGGGAAGATGGTGCCATCGATCGTTGAGATCTTGCAGGGTTTTGAGTGGATCGGTGTGGGTCAGGTCGTGATGGAGTGCGGGTGCGTCGGACTGGAAGTGCCATTGGCGGGAATCGCCGGGGCCGAGAAGTCTGATGTCGAGCGGCCGCGCGTCAGGCATGTCGGGATCATAGTGCGATGAACGCGAAGGGCGAATGATGCGCATGGAAGTGGCGGGATTTGTGGGTGCGGGGATGACGTGGCATGATGCGGTGATGCGACTAGCCGCATGTTTTGGAATCGTGTTGATGTGCCTCGTGGGCTGCGCACAGGTGCGCGAGTATCGAATCACGACGAGTCCGCCGGACGCGCGGATCCTGGTGAACGGTGCTGAAGTGGGCAGCGGGGCGGTACGTGTACGCATGAGTTTTAGCGAGGATCGTCCGACGAACGTGCTGGGGGTAACACGGGACGGATTTCGCGATGCGAGACAGAACGTCACGCTCGCCACTGCGGGGCCTGAGATCAAGGTCACGCTTGAGCCGCAAACCCGGCCGCTGGAAGTCGTGATCGATCCCCCGATCGAGGCGAGTATTCAACTAGATGGTCAGGCGGTCGGACGTGGCCCGCGTACGCGGATCGAGCTGCCTTTCCGGATCGATTCGACCGGCCGCGCCGTGCCGGGTGTCTTGCGAGCGTCGGCGGCGAACTTTGCGCCGGTCGAGGTGAGCGTGCCGTTCGTCGCCGATCAGAGTCAGGTCGTTCTGAAGCTCAATCCGCTCTCCAAAAATCTCACGCTACGCAGTATTCCAGAAGGAGCCAAGCTCGAGTTGGATGGTCGTGCGATCGGCCAATCACCGGTCATGCTGAAAGACGTGCCATTTGAATACGACATCGCGAGCCAGCGATTCAAGCTCAAGAGCCTCGTGGCCCGGCTGCCGGGATATCGCGACACGCTGGTTGGCCTCGATTGGGACGAGGGCTCGAATGAGGCTGTTGTGCGAATGCAGACATTTGCAAAGACCGTCGAGATCATACCCGAGCCGTCCGATGCCGTGGCGCGACTGAACGGAGAGTTTGTCGCCGCAAACGAAGAAGGTCGGCGGCTTGTGACGCTGGAGTTTCTGCCCGATGCAGAGGCGAATCTTCCCACGTTCGAGTTTGACTTGACGCACGAGCGCGCGGGCGAACTGTGGGAGCCTTCCAAGCTGGTCGTCGGGTGGGACGAAGGTCGCGACACGTACAATCTCAAACTGCGCGAGATCATGGAAAGGCCCACGACGCTCCGGACGCTCGGATTTGAGTCGGTGTCGCGCGAATGGAAACTGGCGATCCGAACGATCGAGAGCATGGCTTACAAGCTGCCCACGACCGGGCCGGGCGATCCGGGCATGAAGGCGGCGGTGCGCGTGATGGAAGTGCCGGAACAATTTCATTTGCAGTCGTATGCCGTGTCGCCTGATGGATCTTCGATTGTGGTGGGACTGGTCGAGTTTGATGGTGATCGACCGACGACGCGCATTGCGCGATTTCCAGTCGATGGCCGTGGCGGGATGACATTTCTCGGCGACGGCACGACGACAGACCTCGCGCCGACGTTCTCGCCCGACGGGAAGTCCGTTGTCTTTTCCAGCGATCGAGGCGGCGGGCGATTTAACATTTGGAGCATTCCCGTCGACGGTCAGGGCGGCGCGACACGATTAAGTGGCGGGAGCGGGGATCATCTCTATCCGAGTCTGGACGCCGGTCGCACGCCGCGCGTATTTTATCAGGCGATGCTCCCGCGACAGACGCAACCGAGGCTCTATAGCAGTGTGGTCGGCACGACGCTGGAAACTGAGTTGTTGCCCTCGCCTGCCCGACAACCCCGACTCGCGCCTACCTTTGAT
Organism: Planctomycetaceae bacterium; assembly: GCA_027487775.1. Classification (GTDB taxonomy): domain Bacteria; phylum Planctomycetota; class Phycisphaerae; order Tepidisphaerales; family Tepidisphaeraceae; genus JAIYCY01. Next base: position 30,040 of record JAIYCY010000031.1, on the reverse strand, counting down.
CGGCTCGTGTTTGTCGTCCCGACGGGGCAGGACGGCTTGGGAGATCTGGCAACGGTCAGCGACAAGGGCGGTGCGGGTCTGACAAAGCTGACCGAGACGCCAACCATCGACGAGTATGACCCTTCGTTCAGCAGTGATGGATCGCGTGTGATTTTTGCATTGCGCGAGCCGATCATCCGAGATGGACAGAGTGTGTTGCCTTTGGAAAGCGACGTGTATGTCATCGATCTGAACGGTGGGGCGAAGCAGCGGATCACGAGTAATTCTGCGATCGACGATCAGCCGCAGTGGGACCCGATACGCGAGGCGGTTTACTTCCGTAGCAACCGCGGGGGCACGTGGGGGATTTGGCGGGTGGAAGTTCCATGAGTGAATCGTCGATGGTCGAACCGGCGTCGGGTGCAGCGGGTCTGCAGGCCGCACCGCCAAGCTATTCGTGGGTGTACTCGCTCTTTCGGAGCGGTCTGTATGCGGCGGGCACGCTCGCGTTTGATCTGAGGGCACACCACGCCGAACGCGTTCCCTCTGAGGGAGGCGTGCTGCTGCTTGCCAATCATCTGAGCTTTCTCGATCCGCCTTTCGTGGGTGTGAAGGTGAGGAGGCAGTTGTCGTTTCTCGCGCGGGATACGCTTTTCGTCGGCGTGATGGGAAAGATTCTGCCCAAGCTCAACGCACATCCGGTCAAGCGCGGCCGCGGTGATGTGGCGGCGATGAAGCAGTCGATCGCGCTGTTGCAGGCTGGGCATGCGATGGTGGTGTTTCCAGAAGGAACACGAAGCGAAGACGGCGAGATGAGGCCCCTGGCATCGGGCATGGCGCTGCTCGTCAAGCGGGCACGCGTGCCGGTGGTGCCTGTTGCGATCGAAGGGTCGTACGAGGCGTGGAATCGACACGAAAAGTATCCCAGTTCTCGTCCGGTCGATGTGATGTATGGACATCCGATCGATCTGTGCGACCTGCCCGCCGGCGAGATGATCGGACGCGTCGAATCTGAGATTCGCTCGATGATCAAGAGTCTCCGTGAACTACGCGCGATGCGGCGGGGCGTTTGATGGGCTAACATGCAACACGCCAGTTGGGTTCGTTTGTCGGTCTGTGTGGCCAAGCGAGTTTTGCGGGTGCTCTTGGTTGCAGTCGGTTCGGGATGTTCCAACGCCGCCCGGGTAGGATGAGAAGACCGTATGCCGTTGATTGAGCTAAAAAACATCCATAAGCGATTCGGTTCGCAGGTCGTTCTCGATGGGCTGAATCTGTCGATCGAACGCGGCGAGAGCGTTGTGGTGATCGGCGCGAGCGGCAGCGGCAAAAGCGTGATGCTCAAGCATATCGTCGGACTGCTCAGGCCCGACGACGGCGAAGTCTGGTTCGACGGCCGACGGACGGATGGTCTGCAAGAACGCCATCTGGTGGAGATGCGAAAGCGGTTCGGATTTCTGTTTCAGATGGGGGCCTTGTTCGATTCGATGACGTGTCTTGAAAACATCGCATTCCCGCTGGTCGAGCACACGCGACGTTCGCGGGCGGATATCGAATTGATCGCGAGGGAAAAGCTGGCGATGGTCGGGCTTCCTGAGGTGGGGCCCAAGATGCCAGCACAGCTTTCAGGCGGGCAACGCAAGCGCGTGGCCCTTGCGCGTGCGATCGCGCTTGAGCCGGAAGTCATCCTTTACGACGAGCCGACAACTGGACTCGATCCGATTCGCTCGGATGTGATCAACGAGTTGATCCTGAAACTCACACGTGAGTTGCAGGTGACCAGCATCGTGGTCACCCACGACATGGCCAGCGCGTTTAAGGTCGGCAAGCGGATCGTGATGCTGTATCACGGCCGATTGATCTTTGACGGAACGCCGGACCAGGCACGCGCGAGCGGCGATGAGAATTTGCGTCGATTCATCGCAGGCGAGGCAACAGACGAAGAACTCGGACCGCTGCTGCTGCCGGGCGTGCGGCGGGGAATGAAATCCGTCGAGTGATGCCACGTCAGGAAACGTCTCACGCCGATTTGCCATACACAGATGTCGTCGATGACGACACTTGCAATCTGACATCGCCGGGAGTCGTTTCGAGAACCGGCAGGAGCTATCGGACGGACTCCGGGCTGTTGACGTACGATTTCTCGGGCTTCAGCGTCGATTTCTCGGGCGTCAGGGCCGATTTCTCGGGCGTTGAGCCGTTCGGCCCCCGCGACAATCTGCCACGCCTGAACCCTGGGTTGGACAATTTGACGTGTGCAAGGTGAAACTATTGGGACTGCGGTCAAATCCATGTACCGATTCTGCCGATCTGTCTCTGGAGAAGTCTGTTTTGTCTTTTGAATCAAGGATGTAAGCAACATGAATCCCTGGCATGACGTCACACCCGGCGAAGGTATCCCGCGAGAATTCGAAACGGTGATCGAAATCCCGTTCGGATCGAGCGTGAAATACGAACTCGACAAGGAGTCGGGGCTCATTCGGCTGGACCGCATCCTCTTCTCGGCGGTCTATTACCCGGCCAACTACGGGTTCATTCCGCAGACGCTGGCTGAGGATGACGATCCGCTGGATGTTTTGGTGTTGTGTCAGGAATCGGTGGTCCCGCTGACGATCATTCACGCGCGGACGATCGGCCTTATGACGATGGTGGATGCAGGCAAGAAGGATCACAAGATCATCGCGGTCGCCACCGAAGATCCGGAATACGATCACTATCACGAGGCGACGGAAATGCCGCCGCACAAGTTGATGCAGCTCAAGCGATTCTTCCTCGATTACAAACAGCTTGAGGGCAAGGCGGTCGAAGTCGATGAGTTTCAACCCGCCGCCGCAGCATATCCGGTGATCGAGGACGCCCTCGCCCGCTACTCGCGTCAACGCCGCAAGGGTTTCAAGAAATGATCCGAGCCTGACCGCTCTTTCCTCCTGCAACGAAACCAACAGATCCTTTCGCTCAAATCGTCTTTGGGCAATGGGTCTTACTTTGTCTGATTTTCCGAGACTGCGGATAAGCCAGAGATCGGAACGGCTGAGCGAAGGCACGTCGGATTAACGATCAACGCTAGGGCTGAGGCGGATTTTGAGCTGGCGCGGGTGGTTCCTGGTTTGGGGGCGAGGGAGGCGCGGGGTCGGCGGGCGCGGTGGTCGGTGCAGGCTGTGGGGCAGGGGCAGGCGGTTCTGCCGGAGCGGGCGGCTGTGCTGGTGCGGGCTCTTCTACTGGAGCGGGCGTTGGAGTGGGGGCTGGCTTTTCGGTTGGAGGATTTGCTCGGGCGGGGCGTTCGCGAGGGGGTTGGCGTTCGACGCGCGGGCGCTCGCCGCGTGTGGCGTCCTGCTGGTTTGCGGGTGCGTTTGAGGGAGTTTCAGGCGTTGCATCGGCATTCGCGGGTTGCGGGGCGCGGATTGCTTCCAAGATGAGGAACCGTCCCTGGCCGGGCGGCTGGTTGCCGGGTTGGCGGTTGCGAGGGGCCCATGTTTGCGGCTGACGTCGTTGGGTGTCGGGAGGATTGAGTTCGTCCGCAGGCCTGACGCGCGGTTGGTCGACGATCGTGGCACGCTCCACGGTTTCGAAAGGCGATCGTTGGAGGTGACGCGAGACGGTTTCGGTTTGGTCACTGCGAATGATAAAGAAAGCGCGACGGCCGGCGCTAGTGGTCTCGGTGATGATCCGGACGAGTTCGGCGGAGAGTTCGGCGTCGTTCTTGTTGCCGAGTTGCGATATCAGGTAATCCCGTCGCGCGGGCTGGATCGGATCGGGCTCGTTGGGATCGTTTTCGCGCCGGCCCGTTAACCGGCCGATGCCCTGGCGTGAGAATTGATCGATCGGAAAGCACTCAAAGTCTCCGACGAACTGGAGAAAGTTCAGATGTCGCCCCTCTTCGGCAAAGAGCGTCGAACCGGCAGGCATCTCGGCAATCGCGCGGCGCGCGAGGACGGCGAGGTTCAGGTTGGATCGATGGCTCACTTCCATGCTGACCGCCCGCGCGCCGCCTTCGAATCCGTACACCGCACGCCAGAGCGTCACGCCGCTCGATGTCGCAATCACGCCCGCAGCGACGATCGCAAGGTAGGCACCGCGCATGGTCATTAGCCCGCGCGGCGCGAGTCGCTCTCCTCCGAACTCGTCGCGAATCGTCGTCGGTGCGCCCATGACCATCCGCAGGCCCACCGTTAGCACCCATGCAGCACTGAGAACCAGCGGCGGAAGCTGCGTCAACACAAAACGAGCGTAGCTGACGCCGCCCTCCGGGCTCCAGTAGTAGGCGGCATAGAGCAACACGCTCGGGATCATCCAAAGCCACAGCAGGATCGCGATCCGCGCCTGCCGGGCCATGAGCATCAGCATGCCGATCATGCCAATCGGAAAAGTGAAAAAGAGTCCGACGTCGTGCAGCGTACGGAGCATGCGCTCCCAGTTGCCGAGGAAATAATCGTAGCTGAAGCCGACGGACTCGTTGGTCGTGTCGTAGCCGGTGATCGAGCCCATGTGAACGAGATTGAAGGCAGTCTGGTACCCGACGGGCACGAGCCACGCACCACCGACGAGCAGGCACCTCCATAGCGTGCTCGGTCGGATGAAGGTCGAGAAGATGATCGCGATCGCGCTCAGTCCGGTCGTCCATGCAGACCAGTTATGCCGCACGTCTTCGCCCGGCTTCCAAAGGTGGCTTGTAAGTCCGATCAAAAGAGCGGTGAGGCCGATCGTCGAAAGCCAGACCCACCACCGCGGGACGTACCAGCGTGCCACGAAGAGACACGCGAGCGCGAGCGGCAGCACGAGCAGGCCGTCGGTGTAGCGAATCAGATACGCGAAGCCGAGAATGAACCCGCCCGCAAGTCCACGGATCAGCTGACCGGTCTGCATCCATGAGACGACAAAGTACATCCCCCAGACAACAAAACAGATCGCCGGCGCGTGGGAATTGGGATTCGTCGACAGCGTTAGCATCACCTGTCCGCAACCCAGCAGGAACATCGAGATGATGCCGGCAAAACTTCCCGCGATCCGCCGACCGAGCAGAAAAATTCCCAGCACGGTCAGTGTCGCGCAAAGCGGACTGACCGCGGTCGCCATCGTGTAGCCGAGGGAGCCTTGCGCGTCTCCGCCTATCCATAGCGAAGCCGCGAAGAGGATCGGTAGACCCAGCGGATATTTGGGGTAGTGCTCGCCGTCCTCCATGCGGACCCACATCCGCCCGACGAATCCAACGGGATCCTCCGGCGTGTATTCGGTGCTGAGGGTCCGCGCGAATTGCTTTCCGCCGACGAGGTAACCGTTCTGGTCGACGCCGGGATGCGCAGGTGCCCAAAAACTGAAAATCATCAACCCGTAAAGCACCGTCAAAAGGATCGCCGTCGCAAGGCCGATCCAACGGCTCATCCCGGTCTCTTTCGGTGCCAGTTCCGGCACGAGTCGAAGCGGCGACATCCGCGCCGCCACATCGGGACCGGCGTAATCAACCGGCGCCGCCACTGGCATACGAACCGGAGGACGCAAATCGACCATGGGAAGCTCTGGCATGAATTCGATCTCCCGAACGACATCAACCGCACCCGCTGGGGCGGACTCTAACCGTATGCAAACGTTGCTGCGTCAGAAAAAATTGTTCTTAGCGCGGTTGATCGATCTTTGCATGCAGGCAAATGAGTAGCCCGGTTCAGGTTGTAGCCCACTGCCAGACCTCCGGAACCCAGTGATACCCGGACCCGTTTCGAGCAACATGTCCAAAGCCGGGGAAGGCGAGATGCGCACCCGCCACGCGCACGCGATCAGTGACGGCGCGATCGAGCAGTCGCTTGCGTGCGTCGATCGCCTGAATCGGATCGGCGTCGAAGGCGACCTGCCATTCGGGATGGGCCATTTGCAGTGAAGGCATGTGCAGGGCATCGGAGATGTAGAGCAGAGATTGCCCGGCGTCTGCGACCTCGACCGCGACGTGTCCGGGCGTGTGGCCGGGCGCTGCGATCAAACGCACGCCGGGCGCGACCTCGGCCTCCGCGCCATCCAGAAGCTGCAGTCGATCGCCCGCCGATGCGATCGCAGCACGCGCGACCCGCGGCATCATCGACTTAAAGCTCTCACCCACGAGCGAGCGACTCAGGTCGGCATCGCCCGCCCAGAAATCATGTTCCCTTCGGTGCATCACGATCCGCGCGGCGGCAAAACTCGCAAGCCCGCCGGTGTGATCGGGATGCAAATGCGTCAGGATCACGTGTGTGATATCGGAGGGTTCAAAGCCGAGACGTTTGAGATTACCCGGCAACTTCCCCGTGGTCGGACCGAAGCCGTCGCCGCAACCGGTGTCGATGAGGATCGTACCGGTGGGCGACTTAATGAGCATGCAATTGACGTGACCGGGAAGAGCACGCGGATCGACGAATGCTTGACGACCGGCTTCGTCGATGGAGGTGGCCTCGGTCTTGGGGAGAATCTGCGTCGCATCCATCGGGAATCCGCCGTCGCTGAGAAGCGTCACTTCCAAGCGTCCAACTTTGGTCGCGTAATAGCCTCCGCCTTGCATGGCACATCGATCGACTGCCGGACCCGCCTCCATCACGGGCACGACCTGTGCGGGCTCCGCGTGCAACGATCGACCAGCGAGGCCGACTGTCGCGCCCACGCCCGCAAGGCCGAGCCATTTGAGTGACTCACGCCGATTCACCGGCCGGCCGAACTGCGATGATGGAACTGATGGATCAACTCGATGTGACATGGGGTCTCCTTCAATGACTCGCAACTTAAAGAGGTGGAACTTCTGTCGCAAGGATAGACGCACTCGATGAGATTTCCGAATCGTCGATGTCTGTGCGAGCCCGTTTCGCTGTTAGCATCCGACGAATGCAGGAAGGCCCGCCGACGATCTTGGTACGCGTGGACGCGCTGGCAGAATCCGTGAGCCGCTTGAGCGCCATGTGGCAAGCCCGCGTCGTCGAACGATCGGTCGGCTGCGTTGTGCTGGTGCGCGACGATGGCGTGCGGATCAGGCTGCACACGGACGCCTCGCTTCCGCCCACGCTGGCGCTGTTTTCGGTCGAATCGGTGAACGCGTTGTTTGAATCTCGCGCGACGCGGGGCCTTACATTCCTGAGCGGGCCGACGCGGGGACGATCTGGATATTTTGCGGTCGTGCGCGACGCAGGTGGGGCGGAGTTCATGATCGGCGACGCATACGATCAGATGGAAGGTCGTGAACAGATGGAAGGTCGTGAAGCGAACGAAATGCTTACGGGTCGGGCTGCGACCGAGCGAGGTGTGGGTGATTGGTTTGGTCAAGGGTCGGCCGACGCTGCGAAGATGATCAAACGGCCCAAGGATGCGGATCGGCAGGTGCTGACGCGTTTGTATGCAGATGTCGCACGGACCGCAGATGATTTGCCATATTCGCCTGAGTTTGAGGGACTGTGCGAGCAGTACGCTGCCGCGATCGGAGTCGGATCGATTCCGCATGGCGAGGTCTGGAGGCAGCTCCTGAATCTTCGCAAGGCGGGCAAGCTTAAGCGGCTTGGCGCGGCGCGGAGTGTCGCACCGGTCATCAGTGATGAGGAAAAGTCACTCCTGCGCGAATTGCTCGGTGAGAAGATCGGTCGTCGTGATCGATTGCCGTACTCGGCTGAGTTTGACGTGATTTGCGACCGGCTGAACCGCGGGCGAAGGCGACGCTATAGCCCGCATCAGATCTGGCGAATCGTCGCCACGATGGCGAAATGATGCCGCATGACGGTCCGCGATAGGCCATCAATCCTTCGATCGGGGCAGAGCCTCTTCCATGATGTCGTAATGGGTCAGCTCCATCCCGAGCGAGGCGTAGGTGGACTTGGCACGGTCGTTGGACTTATCGACGTAGAGCCGCAGGGTGGCGACATTTGCACGGACGGCTTGATCGCGAACATGCTGATGCAGCGCACGAAACGCGCCGCGGCGACGGTAGTCGGGATGCACGTAGACGCTCTGAATCCACCACATATCGCCGTCACGCCAGTCGCTCCATTCGTGTGTGATCAGCAGGCAAGCGACGACGATCCCCTCTGCCTCGGCGACGAAGTATCGACCACGAGAGGAGTCCTCGAATACGCGTCTTACGCCCGATGCCACGATGTTGGGATCGAGCCGGAGGTTCTCAGTTTCCATTGCCATGCGGATCATGAAGACCGCGATACTCGCGGCGTCTGACGGCTTGGCGTCGCGGACGAGAATGGATGATGGTGCGTCGGAAGGGCTCATGGATCGATTCATCAGGATGATGCGTCCGATGTGTGGTGAAACACAGCTCTGAATCGGCGGACGGGCGGGTGTTCGTCGTCGAAAAAATCTTCAAAGCTGACGCAGCGAAAGTTGTGCGACTCGAACTGTCGAATCTCTTGCAGGCTCAGCGGCCAGGGCGGGCCTTCGTGATATTCGTCTGCTTCGCGTCCGCGCGCGATGACGAGCAATCGCCCGCCGGGTGCGACGAGTTGCGCGACGGACGAAATCGCCCCGTCGCGAAGGGCATGCGGAAGGGCCTGAATCGTGTAACTCTCAAAGACGAAATCGAAAGCCCGCATCCAATCGGACGGCAGGGCGAACAGATCGGCGACGTGGTAGGTGACACGCGAGCCGGCGAATCGTTCGCGTGCCCAGTCGATCGCGTGCTTCGATACGTCGAATGCGGTGACGCTTAGTCCGTGCCGGGCAAGTAGCTCGGCGTCATCGCCCAATCCGCAACCGACGACGCAGGTACGCGAGCGCACGCGTGGCGGACCGTCGCGATCGAGATAACTGCAGAGATGCTTGTTCGGGCGTCGATCCGCCCAGGGAATGCGCGACGTGTCACGCGCGGCGTCGCGATAAAGCCGATCGAACCAGCCGATCGGGTCGTCGTGCGCGGTCTCATGCGGCGGGCTGGACATAAGCTTTTGATCCCCAAACCGAACTTTCATCGAGCTGGCTTCATTGCTCAGACTTCATTGAAGCGGTCGAGAGAAAACAGTCGCCGGAGAAAACTGTCGGAGTTCGGCAGATGAAGTCCCGAACATCAGGCGTTTTCGCCGACCGGAACGCTGGTGGCCGGGGATTCAATGCTGCTGGCGGCGGACTCCCCGGTGATGGCTGCGGGCTCGCCCGACTTCTTTTTCTTGGCTGGTGCCTTCTTGGCCTTGGGCTTTGGCTCGGGCTTTTGCTTGCCGATGGCGCGTTCGGGTGGAAGGTCGTCGGGGATGTAGAGGATGCGTCCGCAGTTCGGGCAGAGGACCAGTTCGTCCCCGTTGTGGATGCGGTTGTAGATATCAGTGACGAGGTAGGTGTTGCATCCGCTGCAGATGTATTCTTCGATGCGATTGTTGGGCTTTTCGAGTGGTGCGAGTGCGTCGCCGTCGTGAGGGCGGGCGGCGCGCTCGTAGGCTTCCAGGTAGCGGGCGGGGAGGATTTTGGCGGCTTCTTCCATCGGCGCGCGGGCGGATTCAATCTCCGCCTTGAGCAGCGTGACGCGGGCATCGACGTTCCCGAGAAGCTCTTGCAGCCTGGCCTTGTCGATCTCAAGCTTTTTTCGGAGGTCCTCGACTTCGGCGTTGGCCTTTTCGGCGGCATCCATCGCCTTGATCGTGTCGTCTTCGACTTTGCCCTTATCGACTTTCTGTGTGGAGATGTCGACGAGGACGGCCTGATACTCGCGGGCGTTGGTGATGTTGGCTTGACGGGTGCGAAGCTCCTCGATGCGTGCTTCGCGAGCCTTGACGTCGCCATCGAGATTGGCTGCCTTGGCGGCGAGTTCGACGGCGCGGTGGTGCGCGTCTGCGATTTGCTTTTCGAGTTGATCGACGCGCGTCTGCTGAGCGCGGACCTCACGCGTCGCGGTCTTGAGTTTGTCTTCGGCACCAAGGAAAGCCTGGGCTGCCATATGATACTTCACGGTCGCCACGTAATTCGGACCCAAAGCATTACCTCCAGTGAAGTTTCTCAGACTACGCGCGAAAGCGATCTGATGCAAAGGGTTTTGGAAAACTCTTTCGTTCCATGGAGGCCGTCGTCATGTTGGTTTGCTCCTTTCGCAATCACACATCAGGCAAACTCGACGGGTGATTCGAGCACCGGCAGACATGTCGCCGCCGCGCGACTGGCGGGCAGGGCGTTGATCTGACGGATCGCCTCGCGCAGGGCACCGGTGCGGCAGCGATGCGTCAGAATCACCACAGGAACCGCATCTGATGAGCTTGATTCATGTTGCAGCACCGCCCGCAAACTGATCGAGGCACGGCCGAACGCGTCCGTCACTGCCGCCAGCACCCCCGGGCGGTCTTCGACCGTCAGACGAATGTAAAAGCAAGATTCCGAGGCGTCGGCATGTTCGAGACGAACCGGCCCGGCGGAATCAGGAAAGGACTTTAGCGCCCTAAACATCGCAGGTCCGACGCCCGTTGCGGTCGAGAGAATGTCAGCTACGACTGCGCTACCGGTCGGAAGTTGTCCCGCGCCTCGGCCATAGAACATCGCGTGACCGAGAGAACTTCCATAGACGCTGACAGCATTAAAACTGCCCGACACCTGCGCAAGCATGTCGCTCTGTGGGACGAGCGTCGGACTGACGCGCAGTCGCAATGCTCCGGATGCTGATCGCGACGCACTCGCCAACAGCTTGATGACATGACCGAACTCCCCCGCAAAGCGAATGTCGTCGGCGGCGAGTCCGTCAATGCCGCACAACTCAATATCCTCTTCCCGCACATGCACACCGAACGCGAGCGTGGACAACACTGCAAGCTTCTGGGCCGCATCCCGTCCGCTGACATCGAGCGTCGGGTCGGCCTCGGCGAATCCAAGAGCCTGGGCCTCGGCTAGCGCTTCGGCGTAACCCATCTTCTCACGCGTCATCTTGCTGAGGATGAAATTGCACGTGCCGTTGACGATGCCGATCAGTGCGTCGATGCGATTGGCAGACAGCCCGCGCAACAACGCGTCGATAATCGGAATCCCGCCCGCGCAACTGGCCTCGAAGCTGATGCTCGAGTTCCGCTCCCGCGCAAGCCTGAACAACTCCGGGCCCGCTAGGGCGAGCAGGCTCTTGTTGGCGGTCACGATGTGCTTTCCCGAGCAAATCGCGCGGTCGATCAGTTCGCGAGCACGCGTTGTTCCGCCGATGAGTTCGACGACGATCGCAACATTCGGATCGTCGATCGCGCGATCCGCGTCGCCATGAATCCGATCACGTGGGAATGCCGCTGGAATGTCGCGCACCCGGGCAGGATCACGCACGACGACATGACGAACCTCCAGCCGCAGGCCCGTCCGACGTTCAATCTCCATCTGTTGCAACTCGAGAATCTTCAAGACGCCCGAACCCACAACGCCGCAGCCGAGCAGGGATATTCCGACGATCTGACTCATACGCCCGAGCCTACCCGCCCGACTTCGTGAGGTGAAGCGTGTTATGGATATGCAACATTGCTTCGGATGTTGTCGATGCTCTGAGTCTGAGCGATTCGGCTGGATTGACATCCGGCGACTTGGTGAGGGTGCCACGGACGAGCGGATCGGGTACGATGACGGAATGTCGTTCATGGACGGACTTCTTGACGGATTGACGCCTGAGCAGGCGGAGGCGGTCACGCATTTGGAGGGGCCGCTTCTTGTGATTGCCGGGGCGGGTTCGGGCAAGACACGGGTCTTGACGCGGCGGGTGGCGTACATCATCGGGCAGGGGATCGACCCGGCGGCGGTGCTCGCGATCACCTTCACCAACAAAGCTGCCGGCGAGATGAAGCATCGTGTCGCAGACACACTCGGTCGGCGCGTGATGGATTTCGGGCGACTCGAAGCCCCGCGCGGCCGTGATGGCATCGGCTCGCCCCTGGTCTGCACCTTCCACTCGCTATGCCTCCGCATCCTAAAACACTATGCAGAACGCTTCGGACTCCCGCCCAACTTTCTCATCTACGACAGCGGCGATCAAAATCGGCTGATCAAAGAAGCCCTCAAAACCCTCGACATCAGTTCAAGCAACTTCAGCCCGGCTTCGATTCATCACGCCATCGGTCAGGCGAAAAACCGCATGATCACCGCCGAGGAGTACGCCCGGTCGGCGCGCGACTTTTACGAGAAAAACGTCGCACGCGTCTTCCTGAAGTATCAGCAGATGCTCACCACCGCCGGCGCGATGGACTTTGACGATCTTCTGCTTCGCACGGTTTTCGGCCTGCGCGAGCATCCGGACGTGCTCGCTGAATTGCAGGACCGCTTCCAATACATCCTCATCGACGAATATCAGGACACCAACAAGGCACAATATCTCCTAAGTCATGCCCTCGCGCAGCGGCACCAGAATCTCTGCGTCGTCGGCGACCCGGATCAGAGCATCTACGCCTGGCGCGGGGCCGACCTTCACAACATCCTCGATTTCGAAAAGGACTACCCGAATGCAAGGGTCGTCAAACTCGAACAGAATTACCGTTCGACCAAAACCATCCTCGCTGCTGCGAGCAAGCTGATTGCTAACAACCTGGCGCGTAAAGAGAAGTCGCTTTGGACGGAGAATCCGCAGGGAGAAAAGATCAGTGTGATTCTCTGTCAGGACGAAAAGGACGAAGCTCGCGTGGTGGCCGACGTCGTGCGCGACATGAACGCCGAAGAGGGTTACGACTGGAGCAAGATCGCGATCTTTTATCGCATGAACGCACTCAGCCGTGTCGTCGAAGACGCGCTCCGGACCGCCAAGATTCCGTATCAGATCGCCCGAGGCGTGGAGTTTTACAATCGCAAGGAAATCAAGGACCTGATCGCCTATCTCCGCGTGATCGAAAGTCCGACGGACGAGGTGAATCTCGAACGCATCGTCAACACCCCGACGCGCGGGATTAGCGACGCAACCTACGCGAGCCTGCAACTGCATGCCGCGTCCCGCGGGATCGGCGTGTATGAGGCGATGAAGGAAGTCCAAGCGGTCGGCGGGCTGAATGTGCGGGCCGTCAAGAGTGTGCAGAAGTTGGTCGAACAGATGGAAGGCTGGCGTACTCTTGCCTCACGGCAGGGCGGGCAGGTGAAACTGATGATGGAGCGGGTGCTGAAGGAGAGCGGGCTTGAAGCGATGTATGTGAAACTCGATCCGGATCGCGAGGAACAGGTCGCCAACCTCTCGGAATTGATCACGAGCGCTGCCGAGTATGACGCCGAACGCCCTGACGGCACGCTAGGCGAATATCTGACGCAGGTGTCGCTGGTCAGCGATGCCGATCACCTGGCCGGCGCGGGGGGATCGGTGACGCTGATGACCCTCCACGCGGCCAAGGGGCTTGAGTTTCCAGTGGTGGTGATGGTGGGACTGGAAGAGGGGATTCTGCCCCATGCCCGATCGCGCGACAGCTCGGACGAAATGGAAGAAGAACGGCGGCTCGCGTTCGTTGGGATCACACGCGCCCAGGAACGACTTTTTATGACCTCGGCGCGTTACCGAACAATTCGTGGACTGCGCGAACGGACGGTCGTCAGCCCCTTCATCCGCGAACTCCCAGAAGATCAACTCAGCACGATCGACCGTAGCGACGTCGATTTTTCAGACCCGTTCGGTGAGCGCGGAAGTTCATCCCGATCGAGCATGGCATCAGGCGAATTGCTCGGGTCTGCGGACGGTGATGCAAGCCTCGGTGGAGGTGGGGGCGGAGGTTTTAAGCGTGGGCAACTGTGGAAGCATCCGCAATTCGGCATCGGTCGGGTGCTTGAGGTTTCGCAGATCGGCAGTTCGACGCGACTCGTGATCGACTTTCAGCGGGCGGGTCGAAAGACACTGTTCGCCGAGTTCGCGCGATTGGAACGCGTGTAACCCGTATGCGTGCGCCGATCAGGATGACAGGGCATTCGTTCTCGATTCTCATCAGACGCGATCGCAAGGCGGATCTCATTCGGGGAGTGGTTCGAGCGTGTCCGGATGGATATGCAGAAGCGTCGCGGGGCCGAGGCGGGTGAGGCGATCGAAGGTCTTTTCGTTGACGAGGGATTTGAGCCGGGTGAGCCCGTCGAATCGCTTCTCGAGTGTATCGAGGCGATGCAGATCCGTGCCGACGCAGAAATATCGACCTTCTGCGAGCCACTCTTCGGCACATTCCTTGGCGGTCGATCCGAGACTTCCTCCCAGGCTTTGCAGATTGCATTGGAGCAGCAGGCCCGCATCACGAAACGCATCAAGCAGGTCGGGCCGCGTTTGGAGTGCAGCGACGCGCTCTGGATGGGCGACGACGGGCGTCGCGCCGATCGACTTCACTCGTGCGATCCAGAGCCAGAAGTGCGGAGGCAATTCGTCGTCCCAGAAATCAAAGAGGGCAAACTTACGCACCATCCGATGCGTTGGGATTTCAAGTTCGTCGAGCGCATACAGATCTAGGTCCAGATTCAGTTCCGCGCCGGGAAATAGGCGAAGCGGCAGGCCACGCTTATCCAGTTGAGCTTGCAGTGATGCGGTTCGCTCAATGATAAAGCCCGGCCGATGTCGGGTGAGATTCGGCCAGACGTGCGGCGTGCATGTGACGACACGATAACCCTTACCCAGCATCGCCTCTGCGATTGCCAGCGATTCATCGAGATCGCGCGATCCGTCGTCGAGACCGGGGAGAAGATGTCCGTGAATGTCGATCATGCGAGAAACACTCGGAATTCGTCGAAGCTCGGGGCTACGTCAAGGGCACATGGGTCAGACATCGGCCAAAATCCTCGTTTTTCAGGGTGCGACAATAAAATCGGACAGGCAGGTCTGGAAATCGAAATCGGATTCGCTAGTTTGGAAACAACCAACTGCAAGGAGCAGACTGTATGCCACTAATGACCACCAAGCCGATGTTCGACCTCGCCTATGACGGCGGATTTGCGGTCGGAGCATTCAACGTCAACAACATGGAGATCACGCAGGGCATCATCGAAGCCTGCGCCGCGGAGAAAAGCCCGCTCATCCTCCAAATCAGCAAAGGCGCTCGTAAATACGCCAACATGATCTACCTCCGCCACATCATCCTGGCGGCGGTCGAACAATATCCCGACCTGCCCATCGCGATTCACCTCGACCACGGCGACACCGTTGACCTTGTGCAGACCTGCATCAAGGACGGGTTCACCAGCGTCATGATCGACGGCAGCCACCACGCCTACGAAGAAAACGTCAAAATCTCCGCCGAAGCGGTCAAAGTCGCACACGCCGCCGGTGTCACTGTCGAGACCGAACTCGGCATGCTCGGTGGGATCGAAGAAGACGTCGTCGGCATGGACGCCCATGAATACGAAAAGAACGTCGAAAAGTTCCTCACCGACCCGGAACAAGCCAAGGATTTCTGGAAACGCACCGGCTGTGACAGCCTCGCAGTCGCCATCGGCACGAGCCACGGCGCGTTCAAATTCAAGCACGAAGCCAAGCTCGCCTTCGATCGCATCGAGGCCATCATGAAAACCTGCCCAGGCCTTCCGCTTGTCATGCACGGAAGCTCGTCGGTTCCTCAGGAGTTCATCGATCTGGTCAACAAATACGGCGGAAGCATGCCCAATGCCAAAGGCGTCCCCGAAGACCAAATCGCCATGGCGGTCCAAAAATATGGCGTGTGCAAGGTCAATATCGACACCGACCTTCGCCTTGCCCTGACCGCCAAAATCCGCGAAGTCTTCGCCACCAAGCCCGCCGAGTTTGATCCGCGCAACTACCTCGGACCGGGACGCGAAGCGATCATCAGCATGGTCCGCCGCAAGCTTCACGTGCTCAACTCTGCCGGCAAGGCAGAAGCAGTGAACAAACACTGGGAAAAGCTCGGCAAGCCCCTCCCCGGTTACTACAAGAAGTGATCGTCACGCGCCTTAAACGCCAATCGATGACGACTCTTGGCTCGGTTCGATCTGTTTCAAGTTCATCAGCAAGCAGCTACGCGGCGTTGCGTTCGCGTAGCTGTTTGCGTTGAATCGCCCCAATGAGTTTGTTCAGCAGACTTGCAATCTTCCGCCCGCTGGCGTCTCGTTCGAGGTTGGTAAACTCGATCCCAACGACAGCCGACTCGCTCCCCGGCTCGACCCGGCGAGGGTGTCGCAATCGCGCTTCGATCAGGTAACTCTCCTTCTCGCAGCACAATTCGATGCGAAGCCGTTGCTCCGTCGAAAGCTGCAAGGGAAAGGCAGCATTCTTTGACCTCACCGTCGCTCGCATGCCGCCCGCGCTGATGTCGATCGGCTCGATCATCAATTCCGATGACGGCAAAGGTCGATCCGCGAGGCTGATGCGGTCCTCGATCTTCCAAATCTTCAGCGTCGGCAAGGCATCTCCCGGCGCGACGCGAATGCGGAAGTGCTTGCGACGCGGACTCAGGGCTGCCGATGCTGGCAATTCGATTCGGACCGCCCACCCGCGGGTGCCGTCGGGCTTGGCGAAGTCCGATAGCCGCTGCAGGACGGTGCCGTTGTATTGCAAATGATGCATGCCGAGCGGAATAAAGACGCGTGCCCGAGCGCCAGATTCGATCATCGGATCGACCACACGCGCATCTCCGCCGGCGATCTCGAACCAGAGCCCTCCCGGCTCGACGGCCAGCAGTCGCGCCTGACGTTCGTGAACGCGACCTTCACTCGGAAGCTGCAAACGAGCCTGAGCGCCCGCGGTCAGAGCGGACTGCAGAGCCTGTTGTATCGAGGAGGAGTCCGAGGGCATAAAGCAATGATCCAGCCAGTTCGTCCTTAATGCATCGGATCGCGACCGCCTGGAGTTAAGGGCGATTTCCTGCAAACGAAAATGCGACTGCCGTTCTTGCGTGAAGATGGGGTAAATGTGCGGTTCGTGGCATGATCGTTTCACGAGATTTTGTCATCTTTGGTTCCTTTTTCGCTTGTCAAAGACGTTGCCGTTGCGTTAGGATATCGCGTCGGGAGAAATGCATCGCGCGTACCGGTGCGTCTCCCACCCGCCTCGTTTGACGAGGTGACTCGTTTTTTCAGTCGTCTGACCGCGACGATCCTGAAAAACGCGGCGGAAAGAATGTTCGGCCCGGCTCGATCTGTTGTGCTGCCCGATTCATCGATGATCCCTGTCGCAGGTCTCGCCTGAATAACCAGCAGATCAAGCTCAAGACGCATGTCGCCTCAAATTGCTAACAATGGGGCACTGCAAGAATGGGAGTGCGAGTGACTCGGTCATGACGTCATGACGCTCAAAGAACCGCGTCTGATGATGTCGTCCGGAGGCAATCAACCGGACATAAGCTAAAGTCCTGCCAGTCTACTTGGATTGGCCCTTTCTATTTCGTTGTCTTGGTCATTGGGAACTGGTCCATGGGGATGTGCGTCCGTGTGACGCGTTTTTACTCAACGAGGTTTGTTTATGGAAAAGTCGAATGTTCGCGTTGGTCGAGTCAGCTCGAGTGTTGTTCTGGCAGCCGCTGCGGTGGCGATGACGGCGTCCTCGGCGCTCGCATCGTTCCCGGTCGGCAAAGGAAGCTTCACCCGAGCCCCGCAAGGCCAGGGTGTCTTCACCGTGGGTGGCGTATTCATGCCCACCGTCGCAGGCGCTAAGCAGGTCGACGCTGGGAAGGAATCCGATCCCTCCGGCTCTGCTGAAATCGATCGCTCATGGGCAACCGCTGCCAACGGTGATTGGACCAACGCCGCCAGCTGGACGCCCGCAGGCGCACCGGTTGCCGCCAGCAACCTCACCGTCGGTCAGCCCGGTACCTACACCATTTCTAACCTCACCGGCACCGCGAACAGCCTCAACCAAAACAACGGCAACGTGACCTATAACGGCGGAACGATCGAGTTTCTCAGCGCCGTCAGCCCAGGCGTTGGCGCGGGTGGCCCTCTCGCCAACACCTCGCTTCGCGTAAGCGGGACCGCTGCTGCGACCGTCTCGGGCGGAGCTGTCGTCACCATCGGTAACGGCTATGTCGGTGAACAGCTCACCGACAACGCCTCGCTCACCATCACCGGCGCGGGCTCGCTCGTCCGTGCGTTCGACCTCACCGCACCGACTGCTGCCGCCCCCAAGGGCCGCTTCGGATCGCTCCGCGGCAACGCCACCATCAACGTGACCAACGGCGGTGCCGCTGAATCGCGTCTGTTCGAATTCGGCCGCCAGAACGGTGGAACCACCACCGTCAACGTCTCGTCCGGCGGGCGTCTCAGTAACTTCACCACCGGCGGTCAGGCTAGCCCCGCCGACTTCCCGCAGATCGTCCTCCCGCGCGGCGAAGGCTCGACCATGAACCTCAACGTCAGCTCGGCTGGCACGGTCGATGTCGGAACCCTCTTCTCTGGCGCCGTCAACCAAGCGACGGCCAGCACCGGCAACATCAACATCAGCGGCGCAAACTCGCGGCTCCGCGTCAACAACGTCATGGTCACCAACGGTGGCGGTGGCGCGGG
Source organism: Planctomycetaceae bacterium (assembly GCA_027487775.1). Classification (GTDB taxonomy): domain Bacteria; phylum Planctomycetota; class Phycisphaerae; order Tepidisphaerales; family Tepidisphaeraceae; genus JAIYCY01. The sequence continues at coordinate 11,725 of JAIYCY010000031.1, read as the reverse complement.
TGCCAACTTCGGCACCACCACCATCAACGTCACCAGCGGCGGAACGCTCTCCCTTGGTCGACTCAACGGCAACCAAGACGGCGGTAGCGTCGGCAACGTCAACAACGCAGTCACCAACGTCACCGTCGACGGTGTCGGCTCGACGTTTGACATCAGGGACAGCAACGGCTTTACCAACAACTACCTCGTGCTCGGTCAGGGCGCCTGGAGCAGCGGCAACGTCACCATCCGCAACGGTGGCGCTCTCAACATCACACCCACCGGCACTGGTGGCGCGTTCGCCTCTATCGCCTCGGCTGACAACACCGTCGCCTCGCTCAACATCCAGAGCGGTGGCACGGCAACGATGGCGACCCTTGCCGTTGCTGAAGGTATCCAAAACAGTGTGGGTACCGTCTCTGTCACCGGCACTGGCTCGGCGGTGACCGTCAGCGGTCAAGCCGTTGTCGGCGGCGGCGTGATCGATCCGAACGTCCCAGGCCCCACGCCGACAGGCAACGTCGGCAACCTCGTCGTCTCCAACGGCGCGACCTTCAACTCCGCCACCAACGCCACCTCGGGCTTCTTCACCTCGCTCGACCAAGGCAACATCGCCAACATCACCGTCGAAAGCACCGCAGTCGCCAACATCGGCTCGAACGTGCTCTTCAACGGTGGTAACGGAACTGACCTCGATAACTTCGGAGCTGGCGTCACCAATCTCACCGTCCGCAGCGGTGGTGTGATGAACGTCGGCGATGCATTCTTCGCCCACACGGAAGGCGGTTCTGATTTAAACAACCGCTCGACCACCAACATCACCATCGAAGGCGCGGGCTCTCGCCTGAACATCAACGGCATCGATAACGAACTCGATCCGGGCATCGATGCTGGCTTCTACGCCAGCGGCGACGTGAACACCTCGGAAACCGTGACCATCCGCAACGGCGGCGTGATGTTCAACCTCGAAGGTGCCTTCATCGGCGACGGAAGCAACAACATCAGCACATGGACCATCCAAGGCGCTGGCTCGAAGTACGATTCGGGCGGTCTGCTCCGCGTCGGTCCGACTGCCAGCACCGTGACCAACTCGGTCATCAACATGTCGATCGAATCAGGCGGCTCGCTCGAGACGACCGTCGGTTCTGACACGTTGGCGGGGCCCATGCTCCTGGGTATCAACGCCTCCTCGGGCAGCTCGATCACCATCAACCTCACCGGCGCCGGTTCGAAGCTCGACTCGGCAGCCACGATCGATGTCGGCGGTATCTTCGGTGATCTCGACGCCGATCCGAATACCCCGGCAACGCTCCAGCAGGGCATCGCAACGACCGTGACCAGCGGCGCAGGCACCATCATCCGCGCTCGCGATCAGGTATATGTCGCTCCGGGCTCGACCCTGAACATTGGTGGAGATTATGAAGTGCTCGGCGTTCCCACGACCGGCATCGCAACCTTCATCGACGGTGTGGCCAACGTCAGCAGCACCGGATCGGTCAAGGTCGGCTGGCTCGGCGTCGATAAGCCCGCCGCAGGCAGCGCGCCCGTCTTCGGCGAAATGACGATCAATGCCGCCTCGGGTCACGCTGTGGTTCAGGCCACGCGAATCGATGTCACGAGCGGCGCGTCGATCGATCTGCGTGCTTCGGATGCGATCATCGTCAAGCCGACCGTCATCGGAACCGGCCCGAACGCGCTTGCAGCTCAAACCGTCGCTGATCTCAAGGCCCTCATCGTCGCCGGCCGCAACAGCGGCACCCATGACGGCATCAATGGCATCCGCGGCGAAGACGTCCCCACCAGCAGCCGTGAGATCGGCTATGCTCCGGTGACCGCGGCTGGCACCTTCCTCGGTGTCAGCGTGGCCGTCGGTGATATCATCCTCCGCAACACGCTGCTCGGTGACACCAACCTCGACGGAAGCGTCAACTTCACGGACTTGGTCGAATTTGCACGAAACTACAACTCCACCACTGGCGAGTGGTTCACGGGCGATTTCGACTACAGCGGCGCGGTCAACTTCAGTGACTTGGTTGCCTTGGCCCGTAACTACAACTCATCGCTCACCGCCTCGGGCGATGTTTTGCTGGGCGATGAGTCGACCTTCTCGGCTGACTGGGCGCTCGCCCAGAGCATGGTTCCGGAACCCGCAACCCTCGGCCTCGTCGCCGGCGCTGCGGTCCTCGGCCTGCGTCGCCGTCGTCGCTGAATCGCCCCCTCGGACTGAGTCTTTCGCTCATCTGCGAAGTCTCTAATCCCAACTCAAAATCGATCGAGGCCCACGACCAAAAGTCGTGGGCCTCTTTCATTCGTTCGCTTCAACTCATTCACTTGCTTTTCATTCGCGCTGTCGGCCTTTGCCTCCACTTACGCCAGTGCGCGGTCGCTCGGGAGCCAATCAAGACACGCTCGTCGCTCTTGCTGGCTTCGACAGTTTTCAACACGAGCATCAACTCGATCCGCTATCACGCTCCGCCGCGACGGGCGATTTCGATGAACATCCGGACGCATGTCGGAAGCACCGCGTCATTGAAGTCGTACCGATCGGAATGTAACGGCGGATAGTCGGTCTGACCCTCGGGCCGCACGCCCACCATGAAAAAGCAGCCCGGCACACGCTCAAGGTAATAGGCAAAATCCTCCCCGCCCATCGAAGGCCTGGCCGCTGGTATGCACATGGCCGGGCCAAACACATCACGCGCGATGCCCTCGACGAACGCGGTCGCTGCCGGATCATTGATCGTTGACGGATATCCGTCACGCAGCGTGATCTTCGCCTCGCAGCCGTGCGCCCTGGCCACCGCCTCGGCTCGTCGCGCGACGGCGTCCCGAAGATTCTTGCGGCTCTCACGCGTGAGCGTGCGGATGGTCCCTTCCAGGTGCGCTTCGTCGGGAATGACATTGACCGCCGTTCCGGCATGCAGCTTTCCCACGGTGACGACGCCCGGCTCGGTCGGATCGAGTTCACGCGCGACGATCACCTGCAGACTCATGACAAGCTCCGCTGCCGCGATGATCGGATCGCGTCCGCAGTGTGGATACGCGCCGTGCGTTCCTCGACCGACGATCGTGATCGCAAACGTGTCGGTGGCGGCGAGCATCGGGCCGGGCCGTGTGCTGATGACGTGTGCTGGCAAGCCAGGCCAGCCGTGGAGTCCGTAGATCGATCGGACATCAGGACCGAAGCGATCGGTCGCATCAAGAATGCCAGCGCGGACCAGTCGCTCAGCCCCGGCTCCGCCTTCCTCGGCGGGCTGAAAAATCAGCTTGACGCACACGGGTAGCTCGGACGCAATCTCCTTCAACACCGCCGCCGTCGCGAGCAGGCCGGCGGTATGGCCATCGTGCCCGCATGCGTGCATCCTGCCTTCGATCGTCGATGCGTAGGGCAGATGGGTCTGCTCGCGGATCGGAAGCGCATCAATGTCCGCCCGCAACGCAACGCAAGGCTTGCTCACATCGCCGATGACGGCGAGGGTCGCCGTCGGGGCATTCGGTACGTCGGTGATCGGTGCAATGCCGAGCCGGACAAGTTCGCTCCGGATCACACTTGCAGTTTCGAATTCTTCGTAGGCGATCTCGGGTCGCGCGTGAATCCTATGTCTGATCGATACCGCCCGGGCGGCGGCTTGTTCGATCAATCGGTCGAGCGTCGATGTCGCCGCTTCTGGAATTTTCGATGCCATGACGCAACGGTATCCCTTCAAAGCGCCGATTTCGAGCCATTCGCCCCCCGCTTGCACTCAATTCATCGCGAGTTGGGTGGAAGGAGATTAGAGTATGACGCAATGAACTCGACCACGCACACCGTCGTGAAGCCGAAGGCAAAGCTCGATCTGTCCAAGATTCCGACCGACTTCAGCGGTCGATTCAAGGACAAAGAGCAGGGCTTGGATGCCGCAAAGAAAAACCTCGAGAAACTCGACCAGCTTCAGGAGGTTCTGTACGCCGAAGGCAAGCGATCACTGCTGGTGGTGTTGCAGGCGATGGATGCTGGCGGCAAGGACGGTACGATCGAGTTTGTGTTCAGCGGAATTAATCCGCAGGGATGCATGGTTCATTCCTTCAAGGCCCCGACATCGAACGAACTGGCGCAGGATTACCTATGGCGCGTGCATCTTCGATGTCCGCCACGCGGGATGATCGGCATCTTCAATCGCTCTCACTACGAAGACGTGTTAGTCCCGGTGGTTCGACAATGGATCGATCCTGACCGAGCGAGGCAGCGCTTCGAACACATCAATGCATTCGAGAAGATGCTGAGCGATGAAGGAACGACCATCGTCAAGCTCTTCTTGCACATCTCCAAGGACGAACAACGCGAGCGACTCATTGCGCGACAGCAGGATCCGAAGAAGTGGTGGAAGTTCAATCCAGGAGACTTGGACAGCCGTCGCGATTGGGACAAATACATGAACGCTTACACCCAGCTTTTGTCTGCGACCAGCACGCCGCACGCGCCGTGGCACATCATCCCCGCCGACCGAAAGTGGTACCGCAACTGGCTCGTCAGCGACATCCTCGTGCAGACGCTGAAATCGATGAATCCCAAGCATCCCAAGGCCGAGGTCGATCCGCGCACATTCAAAATTGATTGATCACTGGCTCAGTCCTGACTGGTCAATCGATATCTCCGGATGGGTCGGCCCGTTTGCCGCGTGAAGGGACGCATCACTCGTAGACATCCACCGCGCCGTCGTGCTCGCGGCGATTGATGATTTGCGCGATTTGCTCGGCAGTCTCGCGCTTCCGCACGTGGATGCGGAACTGATTCTTCCCGATTTTGCCGTTCCAGACGGCGTACGTGCCCGCGAGTCCCATGACGACGCGAACTTTTCCGGTGTTGGGTGGAACTTCGTATCGCGGCATGGTGCAGAGTTTAACGGCGACGTCGGGAGATCAGAAGCCCAGCGCACGCAACAACGCCGAGGCTGGCGGGCTCGGGAACCATCGAGATGGCAAGCGCCCAGTCGACTGCGAAACTCGACGTGCCGATCGGAAGCGTCGAGCCGTCTTCAGCGAGGCTGAGGTTGTAGTTACGGGACAACGCGAGCAGATCCGTGAATCCGATCGTGCCGTCGGCATTCGAATCGCCATTGATCCAGGAGCCCGATCCGTTGTAGGCACGCGCAAGGGCGAGCAGGTCGGTGAAGTTGACCGAGCCGTTGAGGTCGGTGTCGCCCAGCAGCGTCATGCGGACGAGCACGGACGATGTATCGACGGCGATCCCGCCGAAACTGGTCAGGCCGAGCGACGAAGCTTCCGCGTAACCGATCCCGCGATTGCTGTTCAGCAGGTTGCTGGTCAGGAGGCCGCCTGCGACGAGCGTCTTGACCGCGTTCAACGGCGAAGCGCCGGCGTAATCGATGATGAGTCGTGAGTCGGTGAGATCGAGTGATGCTCCCGATTGGATCGAAAGCGACGCGACGCGACTGGTTGAGGCACTGCCCGCCCCCGCCAGGACGCGAACGGTGCCCGCGCTGACGGTGAGTGATTCGGTGCGGACAGCCTTCATGTTCACGAGGCCCGGGCCGAGCTTGGTCAGTGCGGTGAGCGGCGAGGTGGTGTCGCCGGTGAGACTGAGGGACGCTCCGGTCGAGACTTCGATCTGTTGACGTGCGTCGAAGTTGAGTTTTGATTGAATGACGTGATTGCCGGTGACACTGCGAATCAGCGACGGGCGGCCGAGTGAGGTGAAAGTGATCTCGCCGGGTCCTGTGAGCGTATAGGCGTTGTTGTTGTCGAAGATCATTCGACCGACGGTGAAGTTGCTATCAACCGTGACACTCGTGGGGGCGTTGATTGCGCCGAGGAAGTTGGCCTTGCCGTCGACGCCGTCGGGCGAGCCGAGCGACCAATGGCTGTCGGCGCTCCAGACGCCGTTTGTGGTGCGTGTCCATTGCGGCGTGATGGGCAGACTCATCCTCACGCTCGGATTCGACGGGCTGAGATTGATCGAGAGGTCGCGATCGGAAAAAAGATTCATGCCGAGGATGCCGGGGACAAAGCCGACGGCGTCGCGGGGGTCGGTGATGTTCAGGACCAGCACGGGCACGTCGTGTGCGACGAACGATCCGCCCGTGACGGAGAGTTCGAGACGCTGCATGAAGAATCCGGGTACTTGTGTGATGCCGCCGACACCGAGGACGTCGACAAAGAAATCGGGCGCGTCCACGCCGACGTCGAAGCCGACTTGATCGGCCATCTCTTCGGAAAGGACGGTGACCTGTGCGCCGGTGTCGAAGAGGAACTGGTCGGTCTGTGTGCCGGTGGTGTGCGTCACGGTTGCGTTGGCGAACGGAAAGGCCCAGAACGTGGGCAGCTGTGGATTGTTGTTCAGATTCTGGATGCTTCCGCCCAAGTCAGGGAAAAAGGCGGGCTGACTGGTGGCGGAGTTGTTTACGTCGAGAAGGCTGATGCTGAGGTTTTGCGGATAGGTGGTGGTGGAGACGGACGAGTTGATTTGATTGAACGTGATGTGAGGCGAACGGACGGTGCCTTCAGGTGCCTGGAATCGGCGAGTCTGGGTGTTGGAGATGTTGACGCGATACTGCGCGAACATGGGGACACCGACGATGTTTGGGAGCAAGGAGCCGGGCTGGGCGGTGAGGATCGAGGTTCGGTACTGACCGACATAGCTGAGCGCCGGGGCGGAGAGGGTGGGGCCGGCATTGAGATTGGCCGCGCCGGTGACCCATACGCCAAGTGCATCTGAGATGTCGAGTTCTTCCTGACCCGATGCGCCCTGGACGACGACGGAGTATGCGCCGTCGCGATTGGCACCGAGGAGGTCGATGATCTCAGCGTTGGCGGCGCTGATGATGTGCGACTGTCCGCCGGAGTCGAGCGTGGCGAGGATTGTCTGTTCCGTGCCATTCCGCGGGAGCGTGTTGCCCACCCGCGTAAAGGATTGAATCGACGTGAAGGCGAAATCGTTCGGACCCTGGAAATCGGTGAGCGTCATCCCCACGAGCGGACGAAATCCGACCACTGGGGTGACCAACGGAAAGGCCGAGAGCGTCCGGGCATTCGGATTCATCCGAACCGACGAAAGGCCGGGATCCACACGCAGCCCGCCAACGAGTTGCGGCATGACCGGCGCGTGTAGGACACGGTCGGAATCGAGCGACCCAGTTTCACGAAGCGACTGCTCTGGTGCGGTCGTTCCTCCTGCGGCGGAAGCAATCGACACAAAACAGCCTGCGACGCTCGCGGCAGCGAGCACGAGAGAGGTTCGGGCGTGGGGCATCAGACTTGTTATCCTCCGGAAGACAAGAGCAGTTTACATGGTGTCCACCCCATGTTTCGACCGGAAAACTCGACCCTGATTCCCATTCTGACCGATCCAATCGTCGATGCGTTGTTTTGTGACATCTGTGTGGGCTCGATCGGCATCGTGGGAGCGATGGATGCTGGCGATCTGGGTGGCTGGACTGTCCGCCGTTGTGACAATGTCGGCGGGTTGCGGTGGGGCGCGACAGGTCCGGACTGGCGACGCACTTCCCCCTGACATCGCGATGGTCTTCGTGCACGGCGCGGGAGGAGACGGACCCTGGTATCGAAATGTCGAGCCGGTCGTGAGAGAAATTGAATCAGCCAGGAGATCAGCCCCGTCAGAGGCGGCACCTAACGCGGATCGGGTTTATCGATTCAGATGGGGAATGCCCGGGCCGATGTTCGTGATGAACTTTAGCGACCGAAAGGTGCACGAGCGTGCGGAAGATCGACTGGCGAGGTTGCTCCTCGACACGCTCGCACGCGATCCGAAGCGAAAGATCGATCTGATTGCCCATAGCGCCGGCGGTGGTGTCGTGCTTGGGGCGTTGCGGCGCTTACCAGAGGGCGTTGAAGTGGGAGACGTTCTATTGCTGCAACCTTCGGTCTCGCCGGGTTACGACATCGGACCTGCGCTCGGTCGCATCAATGGACGATTGCTCTACACGCATTCAACCGGTGATGTGACCTTCCTGAAGTGGCGATGTTCGACGTTTGGAACATACGACGGCGTTCGCACAAGTGCGGCAGGTCACGGCGGATTCGATGCGAACATGATTGCGCGGCTGCCCGAGGCATCAATCCAAAGGTTGGTCGCAGTCGAACTCGCCGGCGATCATTTTGCCCCGCTGGATCGGACGACCCTGAGTCGACTGCTCGCAACGCTAAGTCAGGATTGAGAGACATTATCCAAAAACCGCTTGTCGGTTTGATCGACTGGATTGTCGGTGAATCCCCAAAACGGCTACCATCTCCAACATGCTCAGGCACGAGCGATCTGCCGGTTTTGTCGTCTTTATCGAAGATGACATCGCCCGAGATGCCGGTCATGATCGCGAGTTTCTCCTGCTCGATTACGGCCGGCACTGGGATTACCCCAAGGGACACGTCGAACCCGGCGAAGTCGATCTCACCGCCGCCCGTCGGGAACTCTTTGAGGAGACTGGAATCCAAACCTTTGATACGGTCCCCGGTTTCGCCCGGGAGGTCGAATACTTCTTTAAAAGCAACCGACACGGCATCGTCCATAAAACCGTCGCCTTCTTTCTTGCCCGCATTCACCACAGATCCGTCCGACTCAGCAGCGAACACGTGGGACACGACTTTCTGCCCTTTGATCAAGCTTACGAACGGCTCACTTTCCAGACCGCCCGATCTCTTCTGCAGGATGTGCGCTCGTTTCTGACGCAAGAGGGACGTTAATTCAATCTCCAGAAGTAAATGAAAGTCCCACAGATTTGCCTTTGAGCGTATATTGAGTCAATGATATGTGACGCTCTCTGGGAAGGCAGTGTGATTCATTGAAGCTGATCAGCGACAACCAACTCCGCTCGGTAGAGAGCCGCGTGCTTCACCATGCAAAGCGACTCCTCGCGGATAAGGGTGTTGATACGCTTAGCGGACACATCCTCGACTACCTGCTCGATGGCGGGAAACGCATCCGCCCGCAGTTGGTGCTTTGGACGTATGGCCTTGCCTCTGATTCTTTGACCGATCACAACCTGCTCTCGACAGAGCGCAGAATCGAATCTTCGGATGCGGAACCGAATTTGACCAATCCGGCCCTCGACGTCGCCGCCGCTTGGGAGTTGTTCCACGCGTTCCTGCTGATTCACGATGACATCATCGACGCATCCGATCGCCGTCGCGATCGCCCGGCGCTCCATGTCAGTCTTAAGCCCGAAGAGTCCGCCGATGAGAATCATGCGCGGTTGACGGGCCTGAATCTCGCCATCGTCGCGGGCGATCTCCTCTATGGCGCTAGCCATGCGATCCTTCATGATCTTGATGTCGATGCCGAACGACTGCGTCCACTTCTAAAACTTTTCTCGCGCGTCTCGATGATGACCGGACTCGGTCAGGCCACCGACATCCTTCTCGGGCAGGCGGACTTTGATGCGATCGATGAGCAAACGCTCCTCCGCGAATATGTCTGGAAGACCGCCGCCTACACGTTTGAAGGGCCGATGCTCTCCGGTGCGATCCTTGCGCGGCTCGACGAGCGGGCCTGCGATGCGGTGAGTCGGTTCGCACTTGCGATCGGTCAGGCTTATCAGCTTCAGAATGATCTGCTCGATCTCGCCGCCGAATGTCACGAAGGATCTGACCTCGTGCAGGGCAAGCGCACGGTCACGCTCGTCAGACATCGCCTCGGACTCGACGACATCGAGCGATCGGAGTTCGACCGAAGGCTCGCGGAGATCGTCAACGGGAACGGCCACGCGGTTCAGCTTGCCGAACTGATGCGGGCCGAGTTGTTGCACCGCGGTGCGATGAACCCAACCCATAAGCTGATCGGCGAATTGCTTGAGTCGGCTTCCAAAGCGGCGTCGGATGATGCACTGCCGGATCGTCTGCGCGGTGGACTGTCCGGCCTGCTTTCGACGCTACGCGTGACATATTTCGCTCCGGTCGATCCGGTCCTTGCGTCAAATGCCCACTCGGCTTAGACATCTCATCCATGAACCGACCCAAGTCTTCCGTAGTGACTGACGGCCCGCGTCGTGCACCCCAGCGCGCCTTCTTCCGCGCCATGGGACTCACCGATGAAGACATCTACAAACCCTGGGTAGGCATCGCCTCAACTTGGAATGAAGCCACGCCCTGCAACCTCACACTCGATCGACAAGCCAAGGCCGCCCACCGTGGCGTGAAGGCCGCCGGCGGGACGCCACGCGAATTCGTCACCATCGCGGTCTCGGACGGCATCGGTATGGGACACGAAGGCATGAAGGCTTCGCTCGTCAGCCGCGAAGTCATCGCAGATTCGATCGAACTCATGATGCACGCACACGGCTACGACGCCCTCGTCGGTCTGGCAGGGTGCGACAAGAGCCTGCCGGGCACCATGATGGCCATGGCGCGACTCAACCTGCCGAGCGTGTTTCTTTACGGCGGAACCATTCTCCCCGGAAAGTTCAAGGGACGCGACGTCACGATCATCGATGTCTACGAAGCTGTCGGCGCACACGCCCAAGGCAAAATGACCGATGAAGAACTCTATGAACTCGAATGCGTCGCCTGTCCGTCGGCAGGAAGTTGTGGTGGACAATTCACGGCCAACACGATGGCGTGCGTCGCAGAAGCCATCGGGCTCGCGCTGCCCGGATCCAGCGGTCCGCCTGCAATCGAATTGGGCCGCGACGCCTTTGCAGAAAAGTCCGGCCATGCCGTTCTACATCTGCTCGAGAAAAACATCCGTCCACGCGACATCCTCACACGCGAGGCCTTCGAAAATGCCGTCGCCATTGCGGCATGCACCGGCGGATCGACCAACATTTTCCTGCATCTGCCCGCTATCGCGCACGAAGCGGGACTCACGCTTACGCTCGATGACATCGATCGCATTTGTCAACGCACGCCTCACTTCGTCGATATGACCCCCGGCGGAAAGTACACAGCCGTCGATCTGTTTAATGTCGGCGGACCTCCCGCCGTGCTTAAGGCGCTTCTTGAGGCCGGCCTCCTCCATGGCGATTGCCTCACCGTCACCGGCAAGACGCATCGCGAAAACCTCGCAGCATTCAAAGTCCCCGGCGCCGATCAGGACGTCATCCGTCCGGTCTCCAATCCCATTCGTTCGACCGGAGGCCTGAAAATGTTGCGCGGTAACTTTTCCCCGGAAGGATGCGTCATCAAAGTCGCAGGGATCAGCAACCTCAAACATCGCGGACCCGCACGCGTCTTCGACGGCGAAGAAGCCTGCATGGCCGCTGTTCAGGCTCAGCAGATCAGGAAGGGCGATGTCGTCATCATCCGCTACGAAGGACCCAAAGGCGGACCAGGCATGCGCGAAATGCTCGCAGTGACTGCCGCCATCTATGGGCAGGGCCTCGGCTACGACGTTTGTCTCATCACCGATGGTCGATTTAGCGGCGGTACGCGGGGTCTCTGCATCGGGCACATCGGCCCGGAAGCCCAAGTCGGCGGGCCCATCGCGCTTGTGCGCGACGGAGACATCCTCGACATCGACGCCGACGCCGGCACCATCAACCTCCTGGTCTCCGACGAGGAACTCGCCAAGCGACGCGCGACATGGAAAGCCCCCGAACCGCGATACGTCCACAGCGTTCTCGGCAAATACGCCCGCCTCGTCGGCCCCGCCTGCTTCGGCGCTGTCACACATTGATCATGCTGTTACACATTGATCATGCTGTCACACATTGATCATGCTGTTACACATTGATCATGCTGTTACACATTGATCATGCTGTTACACATTGATCATGCTGTTACACATTGATCATGCTGT
>JAIYCY010000030.1 GCA_027487775.1 Planctomycetaceae bacterium | reverse complement strand
GCTTTGAACACTTCCCATTCTCTCAGAAGGCCACGGCTGGCGCGAGCGATTGTAACGCGCGCCGCAGCGCGGACTTACGACTTAACTTCGTGGCATTAGGGACAGCCCCCGATTGATTGGGCGAAGAAACAGTGACAGCCGCCGATTGATTGATCGTTGGCGAAGAAACGGGACAGCCCCCGATTGATTGATCGAGAGATGAAACAGGGCGAAAAGACAGGGATAGCCCCCGATTGATTGATTGCCGGAGGTTCGGTATGTTGCCCGCACGGCCAGAACAGCCCGACACGCGCCCGGCGGATTTGTCTTTCACGTGCTCAACCGAGGCGGTGGCATCTAATCGGGGGCTGTCCGCCGTTTCTTCGTGATTATGAGATTACCTCCGACAATCAGATGGACGGGAGTAGCGATTGCAATATGCGCAGGCGCATTTGTCTGCCGTTACGAAGTAATTAGAGTCATGGCCGTCAACGACGATATGTACACTCGGACTTCCGTAAGAACGATCGCAGCATCGCTACCTTATTACCGCACGAAGAACTGGCTATCGCATCATTACAGGGACCTCGACGAGCAATATGGCACTGTCATGACTCAGACAACTTTTGAATCGCTTGCTCCGGGAAAACATCCTGATACGCCCACCAATGACCTAGGTGAGTTTATTGATTCTTGGAAACAACCCATCCTCATTGTCCATGATCCCTCCGGTTCTATCAGGGTCGTTTCCAAAGGACGAGATGGGCGCCTAAACACAGATGATGATATCGCCCGAGCCATTGTTATTCAGGCCGGCGAAGAAACAGGAACAGCCCGGCTCTGTTGCGATGCTCGATTTTGACGTCTGATGATCATCAGATTGAGGACGATCACTTTCTGGAGCAGTTCCATCTTTCGGCGATGCGTTGAGCGCGTTGATCACATCGAAATGGGACGTCCGAGAAGCGATTCGACACGCTTGACCTTCCCCTCGATCCGACCGGCGGAATCTCGTCGCCAATCCATTTTCAGTTGGCAGACGATGCGATCGCAATCGACCATCAGAACCTCGTGACACTGTTTGACGACCGCCATGACATCGTCGTACGGCCCCTCGATGCATGTGCCCATCGATCCGACCTTGTATGACAGCCCCGACCGATCAATCACATCAAGCGCACGCGCAACGAAAGGCCCGACGCTCATGCCCTTGTCCATCGGCCATATGCTGATCTCTACAAGCAACATCGCTGCTCCCTTCGCACTCGCTTCCATCGATGCAACGCGATCCGCAGAACCGCGCACAGGCGTCATCGCACGTCATTCAATCCGGCAGCCAACTCAATCTTTCCACCAGAATCGCACGATGCACCACATCGCCTTCACGCCATCTTTCCAAGTGATCTTCTTGCCTTCTTCATAACTGCGGCCGTAATACGCGACGCCAACTTCATAGATCCGCAGGCGAGGCCTCATCCGCGCGACCTTGGCGGTCAGTTCGGGCTCCACGCCGAAGCGGGCGCTCTTGACCGTGATCCGATCCAGCACCGACTTCTTGAACACCTTGTAGCAGACTTCCATGTCCGTCAGATTCAGGTTCGTGAACATGTTACTCATGGCCGTCAGAAACTTGTTCGCGACGTAGTGCCAATAGTAAAGCACGCGATGCGGCTCGCCGATAAAGCGTGAACCAAAGACGACATCGGCCTTGCAACGATAGATCGGCTCGATCAATTTGACGTAGTCGTTCGGATCGTATTCGAGGTCGGCGTCCTGGATGATCACGATGTCGCCGGTCGTATGCTTAAAGCCGTCACGCAAGGCGAATCCCTTGCCCTCGTTGACGGTCTTGTGAATGATCGTGAATGGAATCTGCGGGTGCAGCCCGGGCAGTTTATCAAGGCTCTCGCGCGTGTTGTCTTTAGAGCAGTCGTTGACGCAGATGATCTCCCGCTGCATGTCCCCGGGCAGTTTTGCGGTGATCACCTTCTCGACGATCTCGAAAATCGTGTCCTGCTCGTTATAGACCGGGATGACGATCGAGACCTTCCGAAACTCTTCTGATCGCGCGGGCGGATAGGCGTCTTTTGGCGGGGCCGATGGATTCATGACAGTCGTGCAGTGTATACGCCCGGGCCAATATGGGCGACAGCCCTGCCGGGTCGGATTGCAATTTCAGCCTCGGCCACGATTTCGCTTACATTCCCGGTCATGTCGACCCCCTCCGCGATCACGCGATTCCGACTCGATGACTTTCGCCGCGCCATGGCTGCGGGCGAGAAGCTCGCGATGCTCACCTGCTACGACTACACCACCGCGACTCTGCTCGAGGCTTCGGGCGTGAAGTTGATGCTCGTCGGAGACTCGGCTGCAAATGTCATCCTCGGCCACGACACCACGCTGCCGATCCCGCTCGACTTTCTCATCGAACTCACCGCCGCCGTCCGTCGAGGGGCTCCTTCAGCATTCGTCATGGCAGATATGCCCTTCGGTACCACGTCATCCGTCTCCGCCGGCACGCGAAACGTCGTCCGGATGGTGCAACGATCCGGATGTGATGCGGTCAAAATAGAATGCTCACGCGGCCACATCCGACTCATCCAGAATCTTGCCGATCAGGGCATTGCGGTCTTCGCACATCTCGGACTCACACCGCAGTCCGTCCAGCGCACCGGCTATAAAGCGCAGGGGCGCAGCGCGCACGACGCACTGATGATCGCCGACCTCGCAGGTGATCTGATCAACGCCGGCGCGAGCGGCATTCTCCTTGAGGCCGTCCCACCGGAGATCGCACGCCTCATCACCGATCGTCTCGATGTCCCCGTCATCGGCTGCGGCGCAGGCAAGTATTGTCACGCTCACGTCGTCGTGCTTCATGATCTGCTCGGCCTCACCCCGCGCAGCCCGCGCTTCGCACCACGGATCGGCGACGCAGGACTCTCAACCAGGCGCGCTGTCGCACGCTACATCGACGACATCGCCAAGGGCCGCTACCCCAAGCCCGCACAGGGATTCTCACTCTCCGCCGAAGAACGCGCGATCCTTAAGGAAGAGCTCAAACACTGGGCCGGCGATCGCGATTAAAAATCGCCGACGCCGTGCAAATCGTCACACGAATCATCGCTGAGATTCATCGCGTCTGACCTTGCTCCGGCTTGGCGTCTTTCTTTTCATCATCACGACCCGTGAGCGATCGAAGAATGCTGCCAGGATTGATAAGGTTCCGCCGCAACTCCCGCTGCACCGCGCCGGCCAGATCAAAACTCGGCGCACTGGCGGTCCCCTTCACCGGCACGACAAAACTCTCACCCGCAAACTTCTGCAGATCACCCCACTTGATCAGCTTGGTCGGAACGCTGATCTGATATCCTCGCAGTTCAAACGAATTCAGATCGATCCCGCCACTGAACCGCAGCGGCAGTCGCTGATCGGCCTCACCTTCACGCCGCAGCAGCGTAACCGCGAGATCGGTCTTGCTCTGTCCGCCCGCGATTTCGATCGAAGCATCACGCACCTCCCCGCGAATGCTTCCGCCAAGGTCAGCGGCCTGCGCGAGCAGCTTCGGCACCATGCCGTCGAGTTCCATCCCACGAATCGAAAATGCGATCTTCGCCGTCTGGTCCTCCTGCATCTTCGAAAAATCACCCAGCGGGAGCCGACTCAGTCGATGCAGCGTCACATCCAGCCGACCATCCGCCTTGCTGTTCTGAGCAAACAACGCGCTTGCAAACTTGCCAAGCTGCTTGGTCAGGATCGCGTTGATCTGCGCGTCGGCGATCAAGCGATGATTCCTCGGCGCGCTGATCGTCATGTCATTCAAGTCCACTGAGATGCCCGCAAGCCGAAGCGTCCCACCGTTCACGGCCATGTCACGCACCGGCGAGCCGTCCGGCGTCGCAAATCGCAAGACGCCGTCCTTGATCTGAATCGGTATCGAAATCGCTTCACCCTGCCCGCCCCCGCGAAGGTCAAGCCCGCTCATCGCCACCCGCTTCAGCTTGATCTCTCCGCCGCCCTGAAGCGTGCGCGGATCAGCAAGGTTCCCCGCAATCTTGAACACGCGGTCGCTAAAGTCGCCTGAGATCTCTTCAACTACCAATTCGTTCTTCGGATCAACCAGCGGCTGCGCGAGCTTCCACAATCGGTCAGCGCTGTATGCAAGATCAAGCTGCACATCTTCAAGTTTCTTCGACTTGGCAAAGTCACTGAGTCGTCCCTTCAGATCAATCGCAATCGTCTGTCCATCCGCACTCTTGAGCGACAGCGTATCGATCTGCACGGTCTCCCTCTTCGTGTCGATGCGAATGCGATTGGCCAGCGTCAGCTCCTGAGGCTCCAGCTTGCTCGCCGCAGCATCGAGCGATCGCAGTCGCCTGCCGCGTCCTTCACCTTCAAGGCTGATCGATCCTGCATCGGTCTTGAGCGTTTGAATCATCGAGATCACGCCCGCGATCGGCCGGACTGGCTCACCCGAGACGATCCCCAGCACGCGCATCAAGGGCTGCAAATCCGCGCCGATCTCGACACGCCCGCTCGCCTTCGGCTCGCCTGCAGGGTTCTCGATCTGAATCATCTCCAGCATCTTTACCTGCGCCACGCCCCAGGCATCCGCCCGCAGCTTCTGCACATCTATGCGACGCACGGAAGCAAGGCTCACGTCCGCCTTGCTCGGATCAACCGACAGCCGCGCGTCGATCTCGGCGGTCATCGGCTTGTCCGACGCGAATCGCTCGCTCCCACGACTCATCACCACATTCTCAACCGACGGCAGATCAAGGCTCAATCCGATCGTGCCCTCAGTCGCGTCCGACCAAACCGATCCACCGAACGACATCGTGCCCGATTCGATCTTCATCGGCGCTATCCCTTGCGCGTTCACGCCCACGAGTCCGTCCACCAGCGCAAACAACTTCGGCAGACTCTTGATCTCTCCCGTCAACGACGCCCGACGCACCATCCCAAGCGGCGGAACCGGCTTGCCAGCCGCATCCAATAGCTGCGCATCGACATCCGCGATCTTGATCGATCCGAATCCGCTGAACACGTCCAGCCACGCCGACACCTTCGAGAAGTCGTCTGGCATGTAAAATCGTCCCACCACCTCCGCTCGCTCATCCTTCATCAACGTTCCCACCACGATCTTGCTCAGCGTTCCGTCGAGCTTCACCTCGTACATTCGTTTGACGTCATCGGACGCGAGCTGCGCCGTGACATCGAACACGCCGCTATCCAACTTCGTGCCAGGATCACCTTCGACGCCTGCAATCTGCGCCAGCCTCGCTAGGTTCCCCGAAACCCGGAACGTCCCACGACCGGCCACCAAACCGTTCGCTCGCACGACGATCTCCGCCGCAGCTTCGCCTTCTTTACCAAAGTTGAGCAGCCCGCTGTCCGTGTCCACCCGCAGATTCGCAATCGATAACTTCACATCGTCGCCCGGCTTTGCGATCGATCCGCCCGCGCGCACGCGAAGCGTCTCGTTCAGCAGCATCACCTGTTCGCCGCTCGTCAGGCCCAGTCGCTCGGCATCGATCCTCGCCGCGTAGGCAATCGGACCCTTCCCGCCCCCCAGATCTCCGCTCAACGAAACATCCAACGAGCCCGCACCCGCCACATCATAACCGCCCAATTCGACAAACTGCCCGATCTGCTGCTGCAGCCGATCCAAATCAAACGTCCCCGCCAATTTCACGCCGCGATCGTTGCCCTCGCCCTTCAAGTCCGCAAATGCCCCGCGCACGCCAAACGTCAGACGGCTCAGCTTCCGCAAAAGTGCGTTCGCACCATCGATCTCGCTCCCGTCTAGCGCGATCGCTGCCTCAAAGTTCGTCTCGACCGGATCAAGTCGTAGTGCCTTCCCTTCCAGCACGCCGCCGGCTTCGATCCGTGCGGTCTGCGCGATCTTCACGCCCTCATTCGGCACGAAATCGATGGTCGTCCGATTGCCGACACTTCCCGATTTCACTTCCACGCCCTCGCGAATCCCCAGCGTCGCGGGCAACATCAAGGCGATCCGTTGCAACTCCGGTACGGTCGAGCCGATCTCGATGCGCCCCGCCGACTTCGGTGCACGATTGGCTGCAAGATCGCTCAACGCACTGGTCTTAAATCCGCCACTCACATCCACACGAAACGCCTCACTCGCGATCGACATCGCGCGAATCGTTAGATCAAGATCATCTCCCACAGGCGTGAATGCCACATCGATCGGCATCTCCATCCGCTTGGCCACGATCCGATCACCTTGCAGCTCCGGCAGCGACATGCGGAACTCATTGATACCCAGCGTGCTCGTGATCGAGCCGGCCGAACCAGGTTTCAACTTCACCACCACGTCCCCGCCTAACACGCCGCCCAACTCCGCGCGATTCATCCCCACCAGCGGAAGGATCGCTTCCGCTATCGCCAGATCAAACGCTTCAAAGGCAACCTTCAAATCCGCGTCGACCTTCGCCACATCACTTTGGATCACACGTCCCTCGATCGCGTCAATCTTTCCGCCCACACGGATCGACGCCGGCTTTCCGTCCACCATCATCGCAATCACGCCATCGACGCTAATGCCTTCATTGATCGTCGGAATGTTCAGCTTCAATTCACTCGGCGCGATACGCACTGTCGGGCCGGCCGCGCCTCCGCGTCGTGTCTCGATCGTGCCCGAAAGCTTCACCAAGACGTTCCCGCGCAGGTCGGGCAGCTTGTCGTCGCCGGTCTTCGGGGTTGCCTTCGGGGTCGTCGACTTCTCCGTCTCGCGCATGCGGGGAAGGTTGGTCAGTCCCGTGTCCAGATCGACGACGATCTTGTTCGCACTCACTTCCAGCACAGTCTCCTTCACGTCAAGCGATCCGGTGATCGCTCCGAACAGTGACAGCCCGGTGCTGAAGTTCACATCGAGAATCGCAGCATCATCTGCGTCCAACACGCGGATACCCTCGACGCGCTGCCCACCGAGCCAGCCGAATCCGAACGACGCAATCTCCACGCGCCCGCCTTCGAGTTGCTGATTGACCGACTTCACCACGCGGCCGCGTACCAGGCCACTGCTCGCGATCATCGGCGCGAGAACCACCAGCACCACCAAAAGCAGCACCAGCCCCGCCAACCCACGCCAAATCCACCGCTTGCCTGATCGACGCTTCGAAGAACCGTCGCGCTGCGGAGGCGGTGGACTGGTCGGTGCGATCGGTATCGGCGGAAGCGGACCATCGCCCGACGCGGAACCGGAAGCGGGCACATGATGAAGTGGCGACAATGGTTTGTTTGAGTCGGTCATGTTGATTCCTTCGGTCGTCAAGCCCGCGGGTCACATCGATCATGCATGGCGGCTATGATCGATTCTATCGTCAAACTCGGCGCAAACGTCATTTTCACTTTTCTCCCGTCGAACCGACATCGCGCCGTCACGTTTCTCTCTTTGATCGGCCGATTCTCCTCTCAGAATTTGGGCATTCCGAGTTCGTATTCGACCTATCCAAAGGCGACGCGTCCGCCAGATTCTCATGTCCAACGCTTCTGATTTGCATCGACATCTTCTTCATCATTCCCGGACGTTTGCCGAAGCGACGTTCAGACGGCATAGTCCACAGACTCGGAATCAGTTCGGGGATGGATCGTTCGGCTCGTCTCGCATGCGTATTGTTCTGCTGAACCAGACCTTCTACCCCGATGTCGCCGCCACTGCGCAGCACATGTGGGATCTCGCGCGGCATCTCACACAGCACGGCCACCACGTCACCGCCATCACCGGCAACACGATCTACGGCACAACTCAGCGCTTCGATCAATCCCATGAAGTCATCGACGGCATCGAGATCCGCCGCGTACAGCAAACTGCCTTCGGCAAACGCCATCTGCCCGGTCGCCTCGCAGATTTCGCCAGCTTCTACGTCTCGGCCACCCGCGAACTCCTGCGCATGCCCGCCTGCGATGCGATCTTCGCACTCACCAGCCCGCCCATGATTGCCCTCGCGGCGCAGTTCGCCCGCGCACTGCGCCGCTCACCCGCCGGTCACAGAATCGCGTTCATCCATCATCTCATGGACCTCTATCCCGATGCCGCCGTCGCAACCGGCGTCACCTCCGATTCCGCAATCCCCACGCGCATCGCCGCCAGACTCACCCGACACACCCTCAAGCACGCCGACGACATCATCGTCCTCGGTCGCGATATGCGCGATCGCATCGCGTCCGGTTATCGCATCGATCCGCATGATCCCCGCGTCCACGTCATCACACCCTGGGCCGACGAACACGAACTCTCGCCCATCCCACGCAACGACAATCCACTTCTCGATCAGCTCGGCCTGCGATCAACTTTCAACGTCGTCTACTCGGGCAACCTCGGCCTCGCTCACGATATCCACACCATGGGCGATGCCATCGAGCTCATGCGAAGCGACCCCGCCGTCGCATGGATCTTCATCGGCAGCGGCAAGGGCATGCACAAATTGCGAGCTCGCGCCGCCGATCGCAATTGGTCGCACGTCCGCTTCCTCCCCTACCAGCCGCGCGAACAACTCGCTCAGTCCCTCAACATCGCTGACGTGCATCTGATGAGCCAGTCGCACGCATTTACAGGGATCGTCGTCCCGAGCAAGCTCATGGGCGTCATGGCCGTCGGCAGACCTTCAATCATGATCGGCCCACGCGAGGCCGAGGTCAGTCGAATCCTCACCGAGCACAACGCCGGCATCGTCATCGACATCGGCGACGCCCATGGACTCATGCGCGCGATCTATCGCCTCCAGCAGAATCGCACGCTCAGCCTTCAGCTCGGAGACAACGCACGAGCCGCATTCATCGCTCATCACAGCGCCTCAGTCTGCTGCGATCGCATTCGTCAAATCATCGAACACGCCGTCCATCGACAATCGCAATGACCTCGCACCATCCCACAACCTCTCTCGACCATCAGGCGGCCCTTCGTGTAGCCGAGCAGGCCAATCAGTCCGCCTATCTCGCCGCCCTGCGCGGGCAGAGTCGCGAAGGCGCCTGGGACTATCTCATCCTCACCGCAGCCAACCAACCGCAGGCCTCCGGCTATCAGGCCGAACTCGATGCACGCGCACGCGTCATCGGAAGCGGCGGCGCGTTCTTCCCGGCTCGCCAGCGACATCTCGTCGTCCCAGATCCGCCCGGGCGGCGTGCCGGATCGGGCGGCGCTACGTTCGGTGCCATACGCTCGCTCGTCCGACAATTCGATCTCTCATCAGATGCCCTCTCGCGTGCTCGCGTCCTTCTCATCCATTCCGGTGGAGCAAGCCAGCGACTGCCCATGTATTCGCCCGTCGGCAAACTCTTCGCGCCGCTCGCGATGCAACGCCCCGATTCGCAAGTCAGCACCCTCTTCGACCATCTCTACATCACTCTCGCTGGGCTCGCCCCGCGACTCGGCCCGGGACTCCTCATCGTCAGCGGCGATGTTCTCATGATCTTCGATCATCGCCGCATCTCCGCCCCGAAACATCGCGTCACCGCGCTCTCCATGCCCGTCGATCCAGAACTCGGCACAGCGCACGGCGTCTTTGTCGCTGCACCCGACGGCCGCATCACTCGATCTCTCCAAAAGGTCAGCGTTGATGCCATGAAACAGGCGAATGCCATCGACACGGCCGGCCGTGTGCTGCTCGATACCGGGCTGCTCTTCTTTGATCCAAACGCAACTCAATCCCTCGCAACACTCGCAGGCGTCGCTCCGCCTGAAGGAAAATCAAAACGCACCGCACGCGCAGCACATCACAAGGGCCTCGACGAAAAGACCGAAACCTCAATCGACCTCTATGACGAACTCTGCGCCGCGCTCAGCCCAGACACCGATCGCCGCGCGTTTCTTCGATCCGGGCATCCCGTCGTCCGGCGCACTCTGCTCAAGGAACTCAACTCGCTCACGTTTGGCCTTCAGATTCTCGACGGAGAGTTCCTCCACCTCGGCACCACACGACAATTTCGCGACGCCATGACCGGCATCGACCGTTCACCCGCCGCCGTCGCACTGTTTCATCGCGACATCCACGCACACATCGAATGGAACCGGGCCGACAATGCACGCATCTATGCCAGCAGCCTCGCGCAGCGCGACAGCGCCGTCGGTCAGGTCGGCGAACATGCGCTGATCGAACACAGCCTCCTGACGCGCGGCTGTTCGATCGGTCGTCGTGCCGTCGTCTCACAAGTCACCAGCGACGAATCCTTCGCCCTTCCCGACGACACCGTCCTCTTCCAAGTCCCCATTCGCTCATCCGGCCACGCGAACTCAACTGAAACCACGGTCAGTGTTCACTGCGGAACCTCCGACGATTTCAAAGGTCTGTTTCACGAAGGCAAGTGTCTCTTCCTCAACACGCCAATCGACGTATGGCTCAGAAGGCACAAGATCCAACCCGATGCCATCTGGCAGGGCCAGCAGAACGACAGACGCACGCTCTGGAATGCGCGACTGTTTCCCATCTCGGGATCGAAGCCGTCATTGATGGACGTGCTCTGGTTCAGCCAGCCTCGGGCCGTGACAGCCAACCTCCGAACTCGATGGCTGCGATCAACGCGACTCTCGATGGCGGACATTCTCGAACAGGCAGACCGCTACGCGATCATCCGGCATCGCGAGCGTCTCGCGGCGGTCTTGGCCGCACGTCAGCTCATCCACGAAGTGCAGGCCGATCTGCCGGCCGGCGTCAGTCCGATCGTTCAGCGGTTTGCCGATCCCTCCTCTCTCGACGCCGCGCGGAGCGAACTCCTCATCGCTGCATCAACACACTCGACCGATCCACGCACGCTCCTGCGACAGGCCAGACTCCTCGCCTCCAGCGCTAAGCTCGCCGACGCCATCGGAAAACACGCGCTGGCAGACGAAGCCGAAGTCGCAGCCACGCAGCGCGTCGCAACCGCAAGCGAAATCGCATATCGCTCGCAACAGCCGGAGGCGAAACATGCAGAACTGAAGCATGGACTGATCGTGCGCGTCGATGCGCCCGTCCGTCTCGATCTCGCCGGCGGATGGACCGACACACCGCCTTATTGTTACGACGCCGGCGGAGATGTCGTGAATGTCGCGATCGATCTCGACGATGCGCCGCCCGTACGCGTCGTCGCACGCACCATCGACGAGCCCGTCATTCGCCTCATCAGCCATGATCTGGGCACAAAAATCACGCTTGATCAACGCAACTCCCGCTCGGACAGCAATTCACATCAACGATTCGCCCATGCGTTTGGCCTTCATGAGGTCGTCCTCGAGATGGCCGGACTTCTGCCGCATCGTGGCTCGATCCGGTCACATCTAAAACATCTCGGCGCGGGCGTCGAACTGGAGAGCGAATGTCGCGTGCCCAAGGGTTCGGGCCTCGGCACCAGCAGCATCCTCGGGGGGGCGATGATCGCTGCCGTCATGCGTCTGCGCGGGACCGAAATGCGTCATGACGATCTCGTCGAAGCGACTCTTCTCGCAGAACAACGACTCGGCACCGGCGGAGGCTGGCAGGATCAGGCGGGCGGACTGTTCGGCGGGGTCAAACGCGTCACCAGCGGCGCGACATTCCCCCAAAGACCCGGCACAACCCCGATCGCGATGAGCCGCGATCTATTGTCAGAGTTCGAATCCCGACTCGTCGTCTACTTCACCGGACAGCAACGGCTCGCACGTGACATCCTCCAACGCGTCGTCGGACGGTGGCTCGCACGCGATCCGTCCATGCTGCAGACCATGCGTGATCTCCACGACAACGCCCGCAATATCACACGAGCACTCTCCAAAGGACGCTGGTCCAGCGTCGGCGAAGAAATCTCCCGATACTGGCGGCTCAAACGCGACATCTGGCCCGCCAGCACCACCCCCGCCACCGACATCCTCTTTGAAGAAACACGCGGCCTCTGGAGCGGCGCTTCTCTCGCCGGCGCTGGAGGCGGCGGATTCGCCTACTTTTTCTGTAACACACGCGCCCGCGCAGATCGACTTCGCCAACACCTCGCCGCCCGATCGCTCCGCCCGGGCGAAATGGGAAGCCTCTACCAGGCCCGAATCAACCGCGATGGACTGAGACTATCGATCCAACGCGCGTCCAGGTAATCCGCACGCAAGAGAGAATCGCCATCATCATCAATCCGATCTCGACTGCGAGCCAAGATCGGGGGCATCACAGGTGGATCGCGCGTCCGTCGGCAACGCCTGCTGCCTCCATGATCGCCTCGCTCAGCGTCGGGTGGGCGTGCATCAACTCGACGATCTCCGTCTCTGTCGCCTCAAGCTTCTGCGCAAGGCCCAGCTCCGCCAGCATCTCCGTCACGTTCTCGCCGATCATGTGCGCTCCGACCAGTTCACCTTGCTTCGTGAAAATCAGCTTGACGAAGCCTTCGGTCTCACCTGCCGCCAGCGCTCGTCCGCTCGCGCTGAAGGGAAACTTGCCGATCTTCAGCTTGTCATTGCCATACTTCTCACGCGCCTTCTTTTCGGTCAGCCCGAGGCTCGCGACTTGCGGATGCGTGTAGGTGCAGCCCGGAATCATGCTGTAGTCAATCCCATGCGGATGAAGCCCAAACATCCGCTCGACGCATTGCACACCCTCGTGATGCGCCACGTGTGCAAGCCAGGGCGGGCCTGCAACGTCACCCACCGCCCAAATGCCCTCGACACTACTCTTGTACACGTTGTCCTCGACCTTGACGTGATTCTTCTCCAGCGCCACCGGCGCGCCAGGACCGAAAAGATTCTCGACATTGCCCGTCACACCGACGGCCACCAGCATCTTCTCGGCTTCGAGCGTCTTGGGATTCTTCCCGTCGGCGTCGACGATTGTCACCTTCACTCCGCCCGCAAGCTTTTCGACCTTGTCAGTCTTGTGCTTGGTCAATATCTCCATCCCACGCTTCTTGAACGTGCGTTCAAGCGCGATCGAGCAATCATCATCTTCGATCGGAAGAAGCCGATCCATCAACTCGACGATGGTCACCTTCGTACCCATCGAGGAGTAGAAATCCGCAAACTCGCAGCCGATCGCGCCCGCGCCGATGATGAGCAGGTTCTTGGGCAGCACTTGCAGCGTCATCGCCTCACGGCTGCTGATGATCAGCTTGCCATCAAACTCCGCTCCGGGCAGCGCCCGCGGCCGCGCGCCGGTTGCGATCAGGATGTGCTCTGCCGTCGCTTCGCCCTTCGTTCCGTCGGCCTTGGTAAACTCGACCTTGTGCGGCGCAAGCACCTTCGCGGTCGCCATCTCATGTTTCACACGGTATTTGCTGAAAAGGTGCGCGATTCCCTTGTTGAGCTTGCCGGCGATCTCACGCGATCGATTGACGATCTTGGCAAAGTCAATCTTCAGATTGTCGTAGCTCACGCCCCAATCCGATCCATGATCACGCAGACGACGCACGAACGCGCCACTCTCCAAGAGTGCCTTCGTCGGGATGCAGCCCCAATTCAGGCACGTCCCGCCCAGATTCTCCTTCTCAACGCACAGCACGCGCTTGTTCAGTTGCCCGCCACGAATCGCGGCTGCGTATCCGGCGGGGCCTCCGCCGATGACGATCAGATCGTATTGGTAGTATGCCATAGAGGTGCGAGATGATACGGCGTCGAACCGGCCGTGTCACATCGACGGTCGAACCACATCTCCACCCGCGGCATCTTGCTTCTATCCACCCCAACTCGCACTGGCCTGCCGCCTCACAGCACCACCGCCGTCGCAAGAAACAACGCCGGACCGCGCGCCTGCGCTTCAGGCGCGAGTGGTTCGGCATGCAATCCCGCAAGCCCCGCGTCTCGCGCCATCGATGCAATGTCATCCGTATCAAATCCCGGCCAAGTCTGCCCCATCTCACGCCGGAACGCCTCCTGATCGTGCCGCAGCACGTCCACGATCACCGCACGTCCGCCTGGCCTTAAGATCCGACGCATCTCACGCAGGCACACCAGCGGCTCGGCTACATAACTCAGCGAAAGCACCATCAGCGCCGCGTCCACGCTCGCGTCATCGAGTGGAAGTGCCTCGAGTTCGCCTTCACGAATTTCAACATGATCAAAGTCCTCCAGACGCTTCCGCGCCGCCCGGATCATCGCAGGCGTGTTATCGACACCGATCGCCCGCCCGACACGCGGAGCAAGCCGCTCCAGCATCTGACCCGTGCCGCAACCGAGGTCCGCGACAACATACTTCGCTGGCATCAACGCGATCGCCGCCGCTGACGCGAAGGCCGTGCCGTAAAGGCTCTCGCGCGTTCGATCCCAGTCCCCCGCAGCCCCGCTGAAAAACTTCTGCTGCGCGTCCGATCGCTCGCTCAGCAAACGCTGCAGTCGCAGTGCATCCTGACGCAAAGCCTGCCATTCGCTCATCTGCTCCCGCGTCAGCTGCCACAACTTCCTCCTCGCCGCATCAAACTCATCCATCGCCAGCGTCGAAAGGTGCGCCGTCCCGCTCCGACGCGAGCGAATCCATCCGTCACCCAGCAGAATCTTCAAATGCCGACTGATCGTGCTCTGAGGCGATTGCAGCACATCCGCAAGCTCCGCCACGCCAAGCTCATGACGCTCGAGCAATCGGAGGATGCGAAGCCTCATCGGATCCCCGATCGACTGCATCCAACCGAGCAGCGTATCGGGATGGCCGGGCCTTTCGGGTTGTGGGGTCTTCTCGGGCATGTTTGGCTCGAATCCTCGGTAATCAGCAAGACGAATCAAGGTCTACGACTGGCGGCGCGCGATGTCATGTATGCCCGTCCGTTCGAGCGGGCTGCACGATTGACTTGGATTTGATGTCAGCAGGTCGGCCACGCCGCATGAACCACTTCTCCACCGCATGCCAACTGATCGCCCCCGCAAGAATCGAAAGCGGCAGCGAAATCGCGCACAGCAACAGCGGATTCATCGATCCGCCCCACGCCTGCACGCAAAGCTGCTGGATCGGGAAACCGTACAAATACGTCCCGTAGGAAAAATCCCCATAGCGGGCCGTTCCTCGAATACGGATCGTCGCATGAAACGCGAACCAGAAGATCAGATACGCTCCAGCGATCGGAAGCAGCAGTGCCCACGACAGCGGCACGAGTCCGCCGATCGCCAGCAATGCGATCGCTGCGATCGCCCCGACATTCCCGTAACGAATCCGATCGCGATATCGCCACGCCACAACCCCGATGAGGTAATAGGGCAACAGCCGCGCCCAGAACATCGGCTCGCCCACGATGTGACCAATGCCGGGAATGAAGAAGCGCCATCCCTGCTGCGCGAACGCAAAGCTCACAACCAACGACATCACCAACAACGCGATCAGCCACGCCCCACGCGCCGCCAAACCCGACAAACCCAGCAGCGCGATCATCACATAACAGCCAAACTCATACGCGATCGACCAGAGCGATCCATTGGTCACGCCCGGAAAGATGTTCCCCAGAAAAGCCTCGGGATGGCCGATCCCGCGAAGAATTGCCGTCTGACCGATCACGCGCAGCGGATCAAGGTGCTGCCACGCTCCACTCTGGATCGCCACATACGGAATCAAAAACGCGCCAATCAAATTGCACGCCACGAATCCAGGGTAGATGCGCCCGATCCGCTTGCGAAAGTAATCCCCGATCGATTTGCGACGCTCCCACGAAGCGGTAATCAGATAGCCCGATATCACAAAGAACCCGCCGACCGCAAACGTGCCGAGCGTCATGTGCAAATTAAACAGCTGTATGCCGAAGATGCGGTAAAGCACCTCACCATCTTCGTTCCCCTCCGCGATCGCGTAGCTGTGCGAGTAAATCACCAACGCCGCGAGAAACAACCTCAAAAAATCAAAGTTGTTGCCCGGACGCGATGCCGCAGCCAACGTTCCCGCCGATGGTCCATCCGATGTTGCAGCCGATGGCACGGACGCAAGCGAAGACGAATTCGATGCCTGATCCTCTGCGTGCGTTGATACGCTCGACATGACAACCTCCCGCTCCGCACCGTCGGCGGATCGGTCGTCGTCATTCGCGTTCGTCGCTTGGCTCATCGGCTTCACGCTCGCCTCACCCTTCATGCTCGGCCAGCACGCGACGCAGATACCCCGCGTACTCGCTCTTGCCCGCCCGGTCGATCAGTTTTCGCATTCCCGCACCATCAATAAAGCCTCGCGACAATGCGATCTCCTCGATGCACGCCACCTTGAGCCCCTGTCGCTGTTCCAAAGTCTGCACGAAGATCGAACTGCTCAGGAGCGAATCCGGCGTGCCGGTATCCAGCCACGCGATCCCACGACCCATCGGCTGAATCTCCAATGTCCCCGCCGCGAGGTAGGCTTTGTTGACGTCCGTAATCTCAAGTTCACCCCGCGCCGAAGGCTTGAGCGCCTGCGCGATCTTCACCACCTCGGCATCGTAAAAATACAGGCCCGTCACCGCCCAGTTGCTCTTGGGCTGCTTCGGCTTCTCTTCAATGCTGATCGCCTTGAACTGCTTGTCAAACTCCACCACGCCATACCGCTCCGGATCGCTCACCTGATACGCAAACACCCGCGCACCCGATTTCAGTGTCGCCGAGCTTCGCAATAGCTCCGCCATGTCCGCGCCGTAAAAAATGTTGTCCCCGAGAATCAAACAGACCGGCGAATTCCCGACAAAGTCTGCACCGAGCGTGAACGCCTGCGCGATCCCCTTCGGCTCGGGCTGCACCTTATAGCTCAGCGAAAGCCCAAGATCGCGCCCGTCGCCCAGCAATGCCTCGATCATCGGCGTGTCACGCGGCGTGCTGATGATCAAAATCTCCCGAATACCCGCCAACATCAACACACTCAGCGGATAGTAAATCGTCGGCTTGTCGTAAACCGGTAGCAACTGCTTGCTCACCGACAGCGTCAAAGGATAAAGCCGCGTTCCACTCCCGCCCGCCAAAATAATGCCCTTCATGGTCATGCTCCGATTCTTCCGGTTTCTCTCATTTCATCTCAATCACGTCTGACTTCGGCTCGATCTCAATCTCGTCTTTGCAGACATTATCGCCCGATCGACCCAGGCAGCCATGCGTCGAACACATCCGACTCTGGCATATCGGCACAATCGACCCGCGAATCCACCCCCGAGCCCGACGGATACACAACCGACCCGCCGCAGGCTATGCTCTCCGATTCGCTTATGAACCCCATTCTCGACCATCTTCATCACGCCTTCCAACGCGCAATCCATGCCGCGTTTCAACTGGATGCAGACCCCGCGCTCGCCCCGAGCAACAACCCGCAGTTCGGCGATTATCAGTCCAACGTCGCCATGGGTCTGGTCCGGCGCATTCAGGAATCCACCGGCCAAAAGATCGCCCCGCGCGCCGTCGCCGAGGCGATCGTCAAGCATCTCGACACCGCCGGAGCGACCACCGACATCAGCATCGCAGGCCCCGGCTTCATCAACCTCCGCCTCGATCCGAATTGGCTCGCCCAACTCCTGGCCACGATCGCTTCGCAACCGTCTTTCGGTCTCTGCAACCACGTTTCCCGGCAAACCATCGTCATCGACTACTCCGCCCCCAACGTCGCCAAGGAAATGCACGTCGGACACCTCCGATCCACCATCATCGGCGACTGCCTCGCACGCACCTTCGCCTTCCTCGGACATCACGTCATTCGTCAAAATCACCTCGGCGACTGGGGCACGCAGTTCGGCATGCTGATCGAAAATCTCGCAAGCCGCTCGAATGCGACCACCTCGCAGACGATCGATTCAAACCTCGCCGACCTCGAAGGATTTTATCGCGCCGCCAAACAGCGCTTCGATGCCGAGCCCGATTTCGCCGAACGCGCGCGACAACGCGTCGTCCGACTCCAATCGGGTCAACCGGATGAGCTAAACCTCTGGAAGCAAATCGTCGC
Source organism: Planctomycetaceae bacterium (assembly GCA_027487775.1). Lineage (GTDB taxonomy): Bacteria > Planctomycetota > Phycisphaerae > Tepidisphaerales > Tepidisphaeraceae > JAIYCY01. Next base: position 203,219 of record JAIYCY010000030.1, on the reverse strand, counting down.
CGTCACTCGCGCGTACATCCAGGGCATCTACGCGAGGCTCAATGTCCTGCTTACACCCGACGACGAACGCGGCGAGAGCTCTTACAACCCGCTGCTGCCCGCCGTCGTCAGTGACCTCCGCTCCGCAGGCCTCGCAACCACCTCCGACGGCGCGACCGTCGTCTTCGTCGAAGGTTTCGAAGCCCCACTGATCATCCAAAAAACCGACGGCGGATTCGGCTACGCCACCACCGACCTCGCCGCCATCCGATATCGCGTCGGCACGCTCCACGCAGACCGTGTCATCTATGTCGTCGGACTGCCGCAGAGCCAGCACTTCTCAATGGTCTTCGATGTCGCACGACGCGCCGGCTGGACCGCTCACGCCTCCCTCGAACACGCCGGCTTCGGCAGCGTTCTCGGCGAAGACGGAAAGATCTTTCGCACCCGCGCCGGCGGAACCGTCAAACTTGTCGATCTACTCGACGAAGCCGAACAACGCGCCCTCGCTCTCGTCGATCAAAAAAACGCCGACGCTCCGCCCGAACGCCGCATGCCCGCCGAACTCCTCCCGCCGATCGCACGCGCCGTCGGCGTCGGCGCCGTCAAATACTTCGACCTCCTACGCGATCGCGTCGGCGATTACCGCTTCAGCTTCGACGCCATGCTCGCCATGGATGGCAACACCGCGCCTTACCTCCAGTACGCCTACGCCCGCATCCGATCGATCTTCCGACGCGCCGGCGCGATCGACTCATCGCAGAAGACGCTAGATTCATCCACGCAGATCGATCCACCAACACCCGCAGCACTCCATCTCACCGAACCTTCCGAAATCATTCTCGCCAAAACGCTCCTCCGCTTCGGCGAAGCCGTCGCTGGCGTCGCGCGCGAACTTCGGCCGCATCATCTTTGCAACTATCTCTACGATCTCGCCGGTCGATTCAGCGGCTTCTACGAAGCCTGCCCCGTCCTCGACGCCCCCGAACCCCTTCGATCCAGTCGACTCGCGCTCTGCGACCTCACCGCCCGCGTCCTCGCCACCGGACTCGACCTGCTCGGTATCGAACATCCGGAGCAAATGTAAACTCGACTCGCCCGAGTCAACGCCGCTCCTCTACATCATCGCGCCTCAGCACAATGAAATGCGCATCAAACGCAAGGTAGTTGAATACCGGGTGACCCCATAACGGCTCCACGCGCGGCCTCACGTCAAACTGTATCACCGGCCGATACCGCGCAATCGCCTCCGGCTCGTGCACGTGCATCGCTTCCAGCTCATGCCGACGCAGCACCGCCCATTCCGGCATCAACTCCGCCAGCGTCTCGTGCATCGTCCCGCCCTGCGTCCGTCGCCTCGCCTCCACCGTCGCCGGTGACGCAAGCCCCGGAAAGTCCACCATCCGCGCTTGCGAATAAAAACCCACATACCCAAGACACTCGATGAAAATCCGATCCTCCGGCTTCACACGCGCGCCCAGCCATTCGCCCATCGGCTTACGAAGTCCATCCTCGATCAACGACTGCTGGATCCGAATCCCATCCACACTCACCGCACCCATCCAAACCGCTCGCAACATCAACAACCCCGCCAATCCGTACATCACCCACCGCCCCACTTTCGCCCCACCCAGCCTTGACACCCATCGACCCACATCCACCACAACACACGCCCACACCACCATCATCATCATCGCCACAATCACCAGATACCACGAATAGACCGTCGGCATCATCCCCAGATACAAACACCCCAGCAGCATCGACATCGACGCTATCCGCCCCACACGCAACCCGCCCGGAATCAACCACCACATCACACCCACCACGCCCATCACCCGCGCCGGCCAACGCCATACCCCGTTCCACGGGAAAAAGTGCGCATAGATCGCATCCGCACATAGCCCGATCGCCTGCCACAACTGCCTCGGATAACCCGCCAGCTTCGGACCCACCTCACCCGCGCCCTTTGCCAGCACCGTATGCGGCACCGGCGATCCATAATAACTCCACGCAAAAATCAACCACGGCAGATACACCAACACACTCAAGCCGATCCCACCCAATAGCGACCTAAACACCACACGACGATTCTCCGCAAACACCAGCGCCGCAATACCAATCGCCGCGCAGTACATCACCCCGTCCGGCCTCGTATACTGCAACCCCGCAAACACACCCGCCCAGTGCAACCACGCGAGCCGCGGCGCAGTCACCGCTGCCCACAATCCCCACGCCGAAAACATCAGCAAAAACCCCGCCTCCTGTCCGTTCACGCTATACAACAGCGACTTCGGCTCAAGCGCCATCATCCACACCGCAACCCATCCCACCCACGCAAACGCGCCCGTCGCTCCTCCCATCCGCATCGCCCGCAGCACCCAAACACCCGCCATTCCAAACGCAACAAGCGAAACCACCTGATAACCCCGTAACGCCGGCAAAATCGACTTCGATCCGCTCATCCAATCAAACAACGCCGGCAACAGCGTGTTGATCGGACTCGTAAATCCATGCACCCGCTCCCCCGGCGTAAACACCAAACCATTCCCGATCGCCAGATTCCGACTGAACCTGAACGTGATCAGATAGTCCTCCCAGACATTCTGCGCATACAGAATCGCACCCAAACCCAGCAACACAGGAATCAAAAAAGCCCGCCAAACCACCGATGATCCCGACGAATCCAACGCACCTCTCACGCTCAATGCACCCGGCGCCCCCGCTGCCCCACCTTCGCCTGACACACGATTGTCCGCTTGTTGCTCCGACATCGCTTCAATGTCCCACACGACTCAGGATCGTCAACCATCGTCCACTCAATTCGCACCACGAACACATTCGTCCGCCACGACTCTCTCATTCGCCAAACTCATTCGCCAAACTCATCCGCCTTCCTCATCACCCCGCGTCGCTCACACGCACCGACTCCGCCGATCGATGACTCAATGTCGTCGTCTTCCCGTCACGCCTTCTAATCTCCACCGTCCCCGCCACTCGATCCGATCGCACCACCGTCAGTCGATTCCCCGGCGACAATCCGTTCTCTCTCGCAAAGGTCAGAAACTCCGCATCCTGCGCCGTCACACACTCCACCCTCAGCTTCTCCCCCGCCACACATCCACTCAACGCCCGATTCGGTCGCGATTCGATCTGACCCTCCGCATCCGGAATCGGATCCCCGTGCGGATCAAAACGCGGCCTGCCCAACAGCTCATCGATCCGCTCAAGCAACTTCTCGCTGATCACATGCTCCAAATGCTCCGCCTCCTCATGCACCTCCGACCAGTCATACTTCAGTACCTTCACCAAAAACTGCTCCACCAATCGATGCCGACGCAAAACGTGCAACGCCAGTCGCTCCCCTGCCTCCGTCAGCCGAACCCCAGCACGCAACTCGTAATGCACCAGCCCGGCATCCGCCAGCGTCCGCACCATCGTCGTCACCGTACCCGGCACCACACCCATCGCCGCCGCCAATCGCCCCGGCTGCACCAGCGCGCCCGGCTCGATCCGCTCCTGCTCGAGGTAAAGCCGCTTCACATAGTCTTCCACGGTCGCTGTCGGCATGCGGCACATTCTACCAACCGTTGATTTGATTTTGAATAGTCAAAGTGCTATTTTTGCTCATCATGCATCGCCCCCTTCTATCGCTCGTCGTTATGATAGGCGGTCTGATCAGCATCATGATCGCCGCTGCCGGATGCAATCGCAGCGATTCGGCCCCGCCCCAGTCGACCGATCGACCACGCGTCGTCGCCACCGTCGAAATGATCGCCGACGTCGCACGATCCATCGCCGGCGATGACCTCGACGTCACGACGCTCATCGGCGCAGGCATGGACCCTCACCTCTTCAAACCAACCGCCGACACCCTCGCCACGCTCCGCTCCGCAGACCTCGTCCTCTACAACGGTCATCACCTCGAGGGCCAACTCGGCTCCGCCCTCGAAAGCCTCAGCCAGTCCAAACGTGTCGTCCCGCTCGCCGAAGGCATCGAGTCCGCACGCCTCCTCGCTGACGGCGACGCCATCGATCCACACATCTGGATGGATGTCGCTCTCTGGCGCGACGTCGCAAAACTCATCACCGACGAACTCGTCCGACTCGATCCACAACACGCAGAACAATACCGATCCCGGTCCGCCGACTACATCAAACAACTCGACGAGCTCCACGCCTACGCAACGCAGGCCATCGCCTCAATTCCCACCGAAAAACGTCTCCTCGTCACCAGCCACGATGCATTCAACTACCTCGGCCGCGCATACAACCTTGAAGTCCTCGCCGTCCAGGGCATCAGCACCGAGTCCGAGGCCGCACTCTCCCATGTCAACGATCTCGTCCGAACGCTCGTCGATCGCAAAGTCCCCTCCGTCTTCATCGAATCCAGCGTCTCACCCAAGGGAATCCGCGCTCTCATCGACGGCGCCTCATCACGAGGCGTCACAATCTCCATCGGCGGAGAACTCTTCAGCGACGCCACTGGACCGCTCAACTCCTATGAAGGCTCCTACATCGGCATGATCGATCACAACATCACGCTCATCACCCGCGCACTCGGCGGAGTCGCTCCCGAACGCGGCCTCCACGGAAAACTCTCCCATGTCCAGCACTGATCTCCACGAATCATCCAAGCCATCTCCACAAGACGCTCAACAAACCCGACCGTCCAAAGACCAACTCACACACCAAGCCCACACCCAAGCAACATCAAACAGTCACTCACACAACAGTCACTCACACAACAGCCACCCGAACACCATTCACCCAACAAACAGTCACGCGTCATCCCATGATCCATCGTCGCATGATCCGCGATTTCCACTCGCCGTCCACGATCTCACCGTCGCCTATCACCGCAAGCCCGTCCTCTGGAATGTCGATCTCGACATCGCCCCCGCGACCCTGACCGCAGTCGTCGGACCCAACGGCGCGGGCAAATCAACACTCCTCAAGGCCGCACTCGGATTGCTCCCCATCGCCGGAGGTTTCGTTCGCTTCTGGGGCACAGATCTCAAATCACAACGCAATCGCGTCGCCTACGTCCCGCAACGCGAAAGCGTCGATTGGGATTTCCCCGTCACCGCCCTCGACGTCGTCACCATGGGCCTCTACGGCCGCATCGGTTGGCTCATGCCCGTTCGAAAAAAACATCGCGATCTCGCCCGCCACGCTCTGGATCGCGTCGGACTCGCTGATTTCGCCTCCAGACAGATTCGCCAACTCTCTGGTGGCCAACAGCAACGCGTCTTCCTCGCTCGCGCACTGGCTCAGGAAGCCGATCTCTACCTCATGGACGAACCCTTCGCCGCCGTCGATGCCGCCACCGAAGAGGCCATCGTCTCGCTCCTTCGCGATCTCCGCGCCCACGGCAAAAGCGCCGTCGTCGTCCATCACGATCTCGAAACCGTCCCCGACTATTTCGATCACGCCATCCTCCTAAACCATCGCCTCATCGCATACGGGCCCGTCGATCGAGCATTCACCCACGAAAACCTCCGCACCACCTACGGCGGAAGACTCACACTTCTCGAAACCGCCGCCGAATCGCTCGCCTCCTCCTCCAAACCCAGCCCGCAACGATGAACCTGCTCGATCCAAACACACTCACCGTCCTCGCCGGAGCTACAGCCCTCGGACTTTCCTGCGGACTCGTCGGAACCTTTCTACTCCTACGCCGCCGGGCCCTCATGGCCGACGCGCTCGCTCACGCCACGCTTCCCGGCGTCGCCGGCGCCTTTCTCATCGCCACGCTCCTCGGACATTCCGGACGATCCCTCCCCGTCCTTCTGCTCGGCGCGATCATCACTGGATTCATCGGCGTCATCACCATCGAACTCATCACCCGCAACAGCCGCATCAAACCCGACGCCGCCATCGCCATCGTGCTCGGCGTCTTCTTCGGCATCGGCACCGTCCTGCTCTCGTTCGTACAAAACAGCCCCGCAGGCGCTCGCGCAGGACTCGACCACTTCATCTTCGGTAAAACCGCGCTCATGCTACGCGACGACGCCATCCTCACCGGCATCATCGCTCTCTTCGTCACACTCATCTGCACCATCCTCTTCAAAGAACTCCGTCTCCTCGCATTCGATGAAGCCTTCGCACGCGGCATCGGTCGGCGAACCAAGGCCCTCGACGCGCTCCTGCTCGGACTCGTCGGCGCCGTCGTCGTCATCGGATTGCAGTCTGTCGGACTCGTACTCATCGTCGCCATGCTCGTCATCCCGCCCGCAGCTGCACGATTCTGGACTCGCAGGCTTCTTCCCATGGCCACACTCAGCGCATTCCTCGGCGCCGCGTCCGCATGTCTCGGCGTCGCACTTTCCGCTTCCAACGTCGCCTTCGCATCCACGCCCATCAAGTTCCCAAGCGGTCCTACCATCGTCCTGACCGCAACCTTCCTCTTCCTTCTCGGCGTCATCTTCGGCACCGAGCAAGGCCTCGTCTCCCGAATCATCCTGCGCCGCAGACAAGCCCAATTCGCCCGTACCCATACGCCTGCCTCCACACTCGGAGGTCACGCATGACACTCAATACCGACACGATCTGGATGCTCGTCATCGGCATGCTCGCAGCAGTCGCGTGCGCGATACCCGGATCGCTCCTGGTCATGCGACGACTCAGCCTGCTCGGCGACGCCATCAGCCATGCGGTGCTACCCGGTCTCGTCGCCGGCTTTCTCCTGAGCGGTTCACGCTCGGGTGAAATGATGTTCCTCGGCGCTGTCGTCGCTGGCGTGCTGACCGCCTTTCTTACCGAAACCCTCCGCAGGTCCGCTCGCGTTGACGAAGACGCCAGCCTTGGCATCGTCTTTACCAGCCTCTTCGCCATCGGCTTGATCCTCATCGTCAATTTCGCCGACCGTGTCGATCTCGATCCGTCCTGTGTCCTTTACGGCATGCTCGAAACTGCTCCGCTCCGTACCATCACCATCTTGGATCTCGAAATCCCGCGGGCGGCACTCTGGCTCGCGATCTGCCTGATCGTCAATGCAGTCATCATCATCCTGTTGTTCAAAGAACTTCGGATCACGTCGTTCGATCCACAGCTCGCCGACGTTCAGGGATACAGCTCACGGGCGATGCACTATCTGCTGACCACCATGACGGCGGTCACCACCGTCGCTGCGTTCGAAAGCGTCGGGTCGATTCTCGTCGTCGCGATGCTCGTCGTCCCCGCCGCGGCTGCGCATCTTCTCTGTGATCGGCTCGGCCCGCTCGTTTTCTTGGCCTCGCTTCTCGCTGCGATGTCCGCGATCCTCGGTCAATGGTTCGCCATCGATGTCATGCGGCTCCTCGGACAACCCTCGGTCAACATCGCCGGCTCAACCGCCACCGCAACAGGATTCATCTTCCTCATCGCCCTCATCGCCTCACCAAGGCACGGACTGCTCACACGACTCTGGTATCGCCTCCGCCTCGCCGTCCGTATCGCACGCGAGGATGCACTCGGCGAACTCATCCGCGCTGAAGAGTCACACGCACCTGCATTCACACGACACGCGCTCTTCGCCCGCGTTGATGCTTCGTCGCTCATTCGAAGCATCGCCATGCGTTCTCTCATCGCCCGCAGCGAGATTCAAATTCAGCCCGCCGTCGAACCCTCCACAAACCGCTCGTCCGATCGCGTGATACTCCTCGAGAACGGGCGTCGCCGAGCCGTTGAGCTCCTCCGCTCCCACCGACTCTGGGAAACCTACCTCACCGACCGCGCTCAACTCGCCGCCGATCACACACACGACAGCGCCCACCGACTCGAACACGTCCACATCGACCCGCAAACCCTCGCCTCCGAGGCCGGGCATCCCACTCGCGATCCCCACGACAAACCCATCCCCTGATCCGCGCCTCTCCCAGGCCTTTCACGCAGGGCTTGAACACCTCGTCAACACGCTTACGCTCTACGCATGCCGCCGATCGGATTCGTTCTCCAAACCCACACCGACGAAAGAGCGATTCATCGGCTCATCCATCGACTCAACCATCTCTATCATCGCCCGCCGATCGCATGGCATCACGACCATGACAAACTCGATCTCCGATCGCATGTCGACCCATTCGTCGCGACCACGACCAACGTCCTGCCCGTCTCACCTCATGTCGTCACCGCGAGGGGAAACTTCTCGATTGTCGATGCCACGCTCGCAGGCTTACGCACCTTGCTCACTCAAATCAGTCCGCCCGACTTCATCACGCTAATCAGCGGCGCGTGCTGGCCGATCATGTCCGGCGATCGCGTCGTCGAAAACCTGCGATCCAGTTCATGCGACGGCTTCATGACTTTTGAGAAAATCGAGTACGGACATTCCCCACGACCCTGGCACGACGAATGCATCCGCCGCTACGTCAAGAAGTCGCTGGGCTGGCCCATCAAGCCGTGGCTGAGCCTTCGCGCCCGCCGGATCATTCGCCGGGAAAAGCTCGCGACCTGGCCGCCCGACGAGTTGCCCCATCTGCCCTTCTCTCGCGAGTTCTCCTGCTACGCGGGCAGCCAATGGTGGACCATCTCACGCCGCGCAGCCGAGCGTGTGCTTGCCTTTTGTCAGTCCGATCATCCACTCCTGGCGCACTATCGAACCGTGCGCTTTCCCGACGAATCATTCTTTCAGTGCGTTCTCGTCAACGATACATCGCTCTCGATCCACAACGACTACAAGCGCTACATCCGCTGGGTCGACGGCGCCGCCAGTCCTTGCACGCTCGATGATTCCGATCTCGATCCGATCCTCAGCAGCAGCGCCCACTTCGCCCGAAAAATCGGCCCCGCAAGCGAATCCCTCATCACGCGACTCGATGCGATCATCAACTAAAGTCGCTCCTCATCGGCACGCGCACACCGTCCGCGCCAAGGAAGCTCAACACCCCTCGGATTCGGCTCACCCAACAATCTCATCGATCGTCACAGCCCGATGCTCCCCTGCCTGAAGCTCAACGAGCGACAATCTTCCGAACGCCGTCCGATGCAGCGATTCGACGTGATTCCCCATCGCAGCGAACATGCGCCGAGCCTGATGGTATCGACCCTCGGTCAGCGTCAATCGCGCGGTCCTCTCGTCAATCACGTCCAGCACCGCCGGCAGGAGCGGTTCGTCTTCGCCTTCGAGTGTCATCGCTCCTGACGCAAATGTCGCCGCCTCCATGCCGCTCAACGGATCGCGCAGCTTCGCGATGTAGACTCGCGGCACGTGTCGCTTCGGGCTTGTGAGTCGATGCACGATCTGTCCGTCGTCGGTGAGCAGCAGCAGTCCGCTCGTTTCCTTATCAAGTCGACCCACTGTGGTCAGGACTGGGTTTCGTCTTTGCCATCGCTCGGGGAACAGGTGGTACACCAGCGGGCCGTCCTCTTTGTGTGAACAGGTCACGCCGAGCGGCTTGTTGAGCATCACCAGGAGGTTCGCCGGGTCGATCGGTTCGCCGTCGATGGTCAGATGTGCGTCGTCGAGTTTCTTCGACGCATCGGTCAACCGCGTCTCGCCAGCGCGCACGTCGAATTGGCGAACGAACATCGCCGCCTCCGATCGAGAGCAATAGCCTCGTGACGCCAGCATGCGATCAAGCCTCATCATCCCCATCACATCGCTCCGTTGGACTTCCGATGCGTCTCGCTCGCCAGCAACAATTCAGCCAGTTGCAGGTCGATCGGCGTGGTGAGTTTGAGATTACGTTCGTCGCCCGGGACAAGATGCGACGGTCGGCCGATCAATTCGAGCAGTTGCAGATCATCGGTGACCTGATCCGTCGGAATCGGACAGCGGTCAAACGCTTCCAGCAGATCCGCACGCCTTGCAATCTGCGGCGTCTGCATCGCCCACAGATGCTCCCGCGGCACGGTCTGCTCGATCGGACCAGGCACCCGAACGGCACGCTTGACCGTCAACGCGACCGGCATCGCAGGCGCCGCCGCGCCGTACTTACGCGCAGCCCTCAGAACATCATCGATCAACGACACGCTCAACAGAGGCCTCGCGGCATCATGAATCAACGCCCACTCGATCGACTCCGGCAACGCTCGCAATCCACATCGCACGCTCTCCGCCCGGTTCGATCCGCCCGTGACGACACGAATTCTCACCCCTTCCGCATAGCCGTCCACGTCGATCAACGTCGAATCATTCGTCACCACGACGATCGTCCCGACCTGCGCATGTCCCAGAAAAACATCGATCGTCCGATCGATCACCCGACGACCGCCCACCACCGCGCGGAGCTTGTCCGAGCCGAATCTCACCGATCGACCCGCCGCCGGAAGGATCACTCCCACGTCTCGCATCGACCTGCCCACTATCGTCCCCGCCGCTGTGGAGTCGATCGATCATCACGCCGCGCACCTCGGTCATCTCTCGATGCTGCGTCGCCAGACTTCGCCGATTCACCGACCTGCTGTCCATCGAGCATCGCACGCTGCGCGTCGGTCATCCGGCCAAATATCATCTTGCCCGCGCTCGTCTGTCGCGTGTTGGTCACCACAAACTCGATCTCGCTGCCGATGTGATTCTTCCCGTGCTCGACCACCACCATCGTCCCGTCGTCAAAGAACCCCACGCCCTGATTCGATTCTTCGCCCGCACGCACCACACGCACACGCAGCGTCTCGCCGGGCAACACTTCAGCCTTCAGCGCATTCGCCAGATCGTTGACATTGATCACCTGCACGCCCGAAACCTGCGCGACCTTGTTCAATCCAAAATCCGTCGTCAGCACCCGCGCAGACAGATCCTTCGCCAGATGCATGATGGCCGAGTCGACCTCGATGTTCTTCTCCTCATCCTGCGCCGACTGATAGACGCTCACATCCACACGCGGAAGCTTCTGCAGCCGCGCCAGAACATCCAGCCCGCGCCGACCGCGATTCCGCTTCAGGCGATCCGCGCTGTCAGCCACCTGTTGCAACTCACGCAGGACAAAGCCCGGCACGATCAGCGGACTGTCGAACACCCCCGTCTGCGCGATGTCCGCGATCCGACCATCGATCAGCACGCTCGAATCCAGCAGCACCGGACGAACGCCCTTGGTTTCCTTCGCAAACTCGACATACGGCACGATGAAGCGAAAATCGTCCTTGGTCTGCAACACAAAACTGATCGACAAATAACACGACACCACGCCCACCATCAGCGTGATGAAGTCGATCAACGCCTGCTTCTTCTCAGGCTCGTAAAGCCAATCCACCCCGACGGCATACTGCTCAACCAGCAGCCGAACCACGAACGACAACGCATACGCAATCAACACGCCGACCAGCAGCCCGAAAAACGTGCCGGCAAACACCGTCAGCTTTTTGCGCGGCGAAAGAATGTCGATGCAGACGATCGAAAATCCGACAACGATCACCGCAACGAAGATCAGGACGCTATTAAACCCCGTGACGGCGGTCGTGTCGGTGATAAAGGCCCACGACACCGACGCCATCAGCACCACGAACAAAGCTCGGAAGAGCCAGATCAGCATCACGCATGAGTGTAGCCGAGTTCTCTCGAATCGTCAGCCGCGAATCGCGCGGATTCGATAAATCGATGAATCGATGAATCGATCAACGATCAACTCACACCGGCCTTCGAGGCGTCCTGCGCCGCAGAGACGCGCGATTTCTCGGACGGTTCAAGCCTGACGCGAGATCCGTGCGATCATTCCGAGGCCTGCGCGGTCTCGCCACGTCGGCGTCATCACTCCATACCTGCGGGGGCGGGTTCCGCGGGAGCCGCCTCTGTAGGAGCTGCTTCGGCGGGGGTTGCTCCGGGCGCGGGCGGAAGGACGTCGAGAAGTTCGACTTCGAACACCAGCACCGAGTTCGGCGGAATCCGACGGTTGCCCTGCTCGCCGTAGGCGATCTTGGCGGGGATGACCAGTCGCGACTTGCCGCCGACATTCATCAACTTCAGCCCTTCGCTGAATCCGGGAATCACGCCATCGACTTCAAACTCCGCGGGCTCCTGACGGTCATAGCTGCTGTCAAAGGTTTCGCCGTTGATGAACGTACCCTTGTACTGAACCTTGACGCTCTCGCCGGACTTCGGCGCAGCACCCTCGCCCTTGCGGAGTGTTTCGATCTGCAAGCCCGATTCCGTGACGGTCACGCCCGGCTTGGCACGGTTGGCCTCGAGATACGCGTTGCCTTCCGAGAGATTCTTCGCGGCCTCGGCTTCGGCCTGCTCATTCTGCTTCGCCATCGCTTGCATCTGGAATGCAAACAGGGCCGCCTGAATCTCTTCATCGCTCGCCGCCGGCTCAACCCCTTCCAGCGCCGCCAGCAAGCCACGCTTGAACGCCGCCACATCGAACGTCAAACCCAGCTCTTCCAACATCGTCTTGTTCTGATCGAGCATCTCTTTGATCTGTCGGCCCTGACCCAGACCAATGCCGTAGCCCACAAGCTCCGACTCCGACATGCCCGACTTCGGTGCTGCTGCGGTCTCCGCCGTCGCGGGTGCATCCGCCGTCGCGGGTGCATCCGCAGCCGCGGCTGTCGCATCCGCCGTCGCGGGTGCAGGAGCCGCCGCCTCATCCGCGTAACTCGCAGCCGCCATCGTCGAAACCAGCCCGGCACAAACCGCCATCAACACGCTTCGATTCACTCGCATGACAAACCTTTCAGTCCAAAAAAGAAAAACCACGTCGTCTATCAACCAGACAAGCCGGACATTGGTACCCGGACAACTCGACTCCGTCCAATCCTACGCAGCCAACGCCCGCGCCTTCATCTGACATTGCCATAAATCCCTCCTTTCCCGCCGATCCGCCCCGACCGACAATCCCCGCATTCCCGCAAGAAAAAAGAGCATCGCGCTGCGCAGGTGCGGACGCATTCGCGCAGCGCGCCTGAGAGTATAGAGGTGTCGCGCGTGCAAGCTCAGAACCCCTCGGAAGGTTTTGGAGGGATCCACACGCAAAGACACAGGCCGCGCAACGCACACCGAAGCGAATCGATCATCTGGAGCTCATCAGAGTGGGAAGGCAACGAGAGGAGGCGCAAATGTCTTGCTGGCCGAAAGATTCAATTCGGCTTGTCGGGGTGACGGCTGAGTCGCTCAATAGAGCGAGGGCGAGATTCGTGTTGTGCGCGAGCGTGTCGAATGCGCGCGCGAGCGTGCGAAAGTTGCAGCCGAGCGTGTGAAAATCGACGAACAAGCGCCCAAGCCGTGCACATTGAGGGCTTCCGGTTTTGGGGGTCGTGTGGGTGTTGGCAGAGGTTGGCCTTCTTCTGTTCGTCCGATATGCTTTGAGCCGAACCCATACGAAGGGTTCGAGACGATTGGAATTTCACTTTGTCATGGAGGATCTATGACCCGTTTGAGACAAGTTGGCGGATGCGTGGCTGTAGGGATGGCGGCGGCATGGGTGATCGGCGCTGCGGGCTGCACAAAGAACGCAACCGTGCTGCCCAACGCGGACGCCACGCTGAATAAATCGGCCGCTCAATTCCGCGCCGAAGCCGCGGCGGTTCATCCTTTCCCCGCCGACGCGCCGGTCGTCGGTGAGATCGCCGGCCGTGCAAACGTCGGTTACACCTACAACCAAATCACCGTGACCAACTTTTCCGGCACCGACTGGGTCGACGTCCAAATCTGGCTCAACGGCCAGTACGTCGTACCCATCGAACGCATCGAAACCGGCACGATCCGTCGCCTGAGCTTTAAGTTCTTCTACAACGAAGTCGGCGAACGATTCCCGCTCAGCAACCGAGTCACACGCGTCGAATCGATGGACATTTTTGTCAACGGCGTTCGCTACAAACTGCCGTTCGAAATGGCGCGATAAAACCCCTAAACCAGCCCGACACGTAGGTCGTCAAACTCAACCCGCAAAGCTTAACCCCGATGATCAGCCCGATCGCCACAAGGCCCGATCGGACCCGATGAAGGCCTACTGATGAATCGCCCGTCTCGACCCGGAAAACCTCACCCCACCGTCGCCTGGCGCAGCCGACTGCGCAAGGCATCGCATGATGCCGCCCATCATCCGGAAGCCGAGTCCGGCACGGAGGCAATCCCGGATCTGCCGGGCGTCTTTCGAGGGCGAGCCACGGTCGTCTCGGACGAAAGTCAGATGACGCAGATGCTCGAAGCACTGCAAGCCGCTGGAACTTTCGCCTTCGATACCGAGTTCATCGGCGAGGCCAGCTACAGGCCGCAAACCTGCCTCGTGCAGATCGCGACAAGCGATGCGGTGTGGCTCGTCGATCCGATTGCAGGATTCGACATCGAGCCGGTTTTTCGACTCGTCGCTGATCCAAACATCCGCACACTCGTCCACGCCGGCGAGCAGGATCTGGATCAGGTGTATCGATTGACCGGCACGATCCCAGCCAACGTCTTCGATACGCAGATCGCAGCGGGATTTGCTTCGCTGAGTTACCCAGCGTCGCTGGCCAAGCTGGTGCTGGAGCTTTCCGGCGTGAAGTTGCACAAAGGATTCACGTTCACAGATTGGACACTACGCCCGCTCAGCAACGCACAGCTTCGATACGCCGCCGACGATGTTCGATATCTCCCGCTCGTCGCGTCCCGTCTCGATGAGCAACTCCGCGAGGCCGGGCGAGACGGGTGGGTCAACCAAGAGTGCCAGGCGAGGTGTGATGCTCTGCGCGACGCGTGCGATCCGAATCTCGCATGGCAACGCGTTCGTGGCGTGGGAAGCCTCGAAGCACGCGGCGTGAACGTGCTGAAAGAACTCGTGCTCTGGCGCGACGCTGCTGCGCGGGAGGCAGACGTCCCGCCGCGCACGATGGTCAAAGATGAGTGCCTGGTCGATCTGTCAAAGCGCCCGCCCAAGACAATGGATCAACTGAAGAATGTGAAGCATCTTCCGAGGCCCGTGATCGAGCAGCACGCCAACGCCATCCTCGAGGCCGCCAGACGTGGCGTGACGGTTCCCGTCGGACGCACGAAAGACGAGGAGGGCGAGGAACAGGGACTCTCCGACAAGTTCCGAATCGACGCGGTCTGGGCGAAAATTCAGTCGGTCTGCTTCGCCTTCGGGCTCGACCCGGCGGTGGTCGGCAGTCGACAAGACGCCGGCGATCTCCTTCGGGCACATGACGCTGGTCGATCGATCCACGATAACGCTCTGCTCGTCGGCTGGCGAAGCAGAGCCATCGGAGATGCGATCAAGGAAGCCCTGGATTCGGTGAATTGAAAAAGCAGTGAATTCAACGTGACGGCGAACATCCGACGGCCCGGCGAAAATGGCTGTCGTCAAAACCAAAGCATCACGATCGCAAGGATCGGAAGAAGGAGCATCAGAATGCCGACGAGAATAATGACACCCATCAGCTGCGATCCGTGCGCATCGTCGCGGCCACAATGCGGACACTTTTCGACGTAAGAACTAAACGCCTGTTTACAGCCTTTGCATGGTCGAGTTCCGCTGGTCATCCTGACTGATGATCGGTCGGATGAGTCCAGGTTTCCAGTGGTGCCTCTAGTCTACGGCAAGAATACTCGCCCTGACCTGCTAGACGACGTCGGCGTGACACGGCATGATGCGGAGCGATTTTCTTCGACACCAAGCGAGGTAGGCCGTTCGGCACTGTCGAGAATGGAACACAAGCCGGTTGATCAGATAGTGCAGGTACAACATCGTTAGAGGTTTGAATGATCTTCCTGAAGAAATTTCTGAAGCATGGAACACGGGTGGCGAGCGTAGCACCGTCGAGTCGCTCGATGGCGAGGGAGCTTTGCAGGCATGTCGATCCCGATCGTCCGCAGGTGATCGTCGAACTGGGCGCGGGAACCGGCGCTGTGACCCGGCAAATCGTCAGCCAGATGCACCGAGACAGCCGCCTGATCGCAGTTGAGATCGATCAGGATTTTGCCGACAGGATCGAATCGGCGACATGGAAGCGATCGAGCTCCAAGCAGGCAGACGTGCTGGTGGTGGATGTGACGAATCTCGATGCGACGCTGAACAAACTGGGAATCAGCAAGGTCGATCTGGTGATCAGCGGTCTGCCGATGCCCAGCCTGCCGGGCAAAACCGTCGCGAGCGTCCGCCGCTTGATGCATTCTTATGCGAGCGATGCCTGGTACAGCCAACTCACCGAATTCCCCATTGCAGTTTATCGTTCATTTTATCGGCGACTTTTTGAGCATGTGGAATACCGACGCGTCCCGGTCAACATCCCGCCGGGCGGAGCGTATCACTGCCGTGTCCGCACACCGATTCCCGGACCGTCAGCCCGCAACTGACCACAAGACATCAACATCGCCCGACTTTACCGCCGAATCTCAACGAACTTGGGGGCGAGCATGCAAACCAACCGCAATGCGATTGAGTGCAAATACTGAGTTTATCGGAGTCGCTTCATATCGAGAGTCTCAGCGATACACCACTGGTGAAGTTTCGACGCTGAAGTGACACCCCGATCAAGCCGATCCACACCATGGTGATTCAGTGTGATGAACACAATCCGCGCGGATTGTGTATCTGAGTGGTACGCGTCATTTACAGTCTCATGTCCAACGGCACATCGCCCAAACTTCTGGTCATCTCCTACGCATGCGCGCCCGGCAAGGGAAGCGAATGGGGTACAGGCTGGAATTTTGTGCGCGAACTCGCCCGTACGCAGGACGTCTATCTCATAACGCATGAGGATAATCGCACGGATATCGAAAGTTATCTGCCAACCCTGATTGATCGGGATCGCATTCATGTTCGGTATGTCAAGCTGCCTCCGATCTTCGCATGGATGAGACAGAGCGCGTATGCACTTCTCAATATTCACTACTACTTCTGGCAAAAGGCTGCCGCGCGGGAGGCAATTCAGTGGCACGCTGATGAACGATTCGAGATCGTTCAGCACGTGTCCTACACGCGATGGTGGATGCCAAGCGCGGGCGCAGCTCTGGTACCACACGGTGCAAAGTTCATCTTCGGAACCGTCGTCGGCGGCGACCTGATGCCGCCGAAGTTCCGACGAGGGGTCAACCTTCGCGCACTCTGGGGCGAATGGCTGCGCTGGCTCGCACGCGAAACATGGCGACGCGACCCGGCCCTGAAGAGATGCATCAGAGCCGCTTCGATCGTGCTGTGCGGCACGCAATCCACCTACGACGCGGTCATGTCGTTCAAACCGCAACGCGCGATTCTCATCAGCAGCGGCAACATGAGCGACGAATCGATACTCGCACCCGCACGAGCCGCACGTACGCAGCACCTTGAGTCCGTTGCAGGAAGCAGCAGCAGAACCTTCCGCGTCGTAGGCGTCGGCGGAATCAGTTATTATCGCGGCATCGATCTCGTCCTGCGAGCCATCGCACGCACCGGCATTCCCAACATCGAGTACGTCCACGCCTGCGACGGCCCCGACAGACCGCGACTTGAAAAACTCGCTCGCGATCTCGGCATCTCCGATCGGGTCCGATTTTTAGGCGACGCGCCGCACGCACAGAACGTCCGCACGCTCGCGACCGCTGATGTCTATGCGCATTGCGTGCTTCGCGACAGCATGGGCACAACTCCCGAAGCGATGGCGCTCGGAATTCCCGTGCTCACGCTCGACATCAATACGCCCGGCCTGATGGTCGACGAAACCAGCGGACACAAAGTCCCCGTCACAGATGACACCGAGCCCGAGCAAGTCGTCGATGAACTCGCTCGCACGCTGCGACTCTGGCACGCTGACCCAGACCTCCGATCAAGGCTCGGCGCAGGCGGACAATCACGCTGTCATCAGTTCAGTCATCAAGGTCGAGGGGAACAATGGCGTGCGTTTCATAGACTCGCGATCGGGACGGAATCTTCTCTGGCACTGCCCGATGCGATTGTCAATCCCCAAGACGTCGCCCGTTCCGCTTGATTCATTTCCGATCGCCTGCGTCGGATGATTTCATAGTCGACTCATCCCAAGTCAAGAGCGCTAAATCGCAACGCTTCCTCACACATGTCGCCGAAGACGACACCTACAATCTGTCATCGGGGTGAGACGGTTCCAGTACTGGCATCACTTGGCTTCGATTCGCTCGTGTCAGGTAATGCTTCCGTCACAAGCACAATATCCGAGATGACAGGCAAGTGATCGCTTCCGACGTCATGACCGACGTAATGAGCAATCGCCTTAAGTTCTCGCGTCATCAGGATGTGATCGATGCGAAATCCGGACAATCGCGAAATCTGAGGCCACCACTTCGGCGTCCACGTGATTCCAAGACCAGTGCCCGCTTGCGCATGAGACTCGATCATCCCGACCGATCGCAGCTGCTTCATGTTGGCAGTGTGGCGGGTAAAGTTGAAGTCTCCCGCGATGATCGTCGGCCGGGTCTCGAGTTGAATCAGCTCGGTAAGATCTGCAACCTGCCTGCGATTCTCCCGCGTCGAGTACGCGAGCGTGCCGAACGCATCCCATCCAGTTGATTGCTTCAGCGTCCGGCTCGGCGACATCAGATGCACGCCGTAAATCGCGACATCGATCCCGGAAAACTCCATCACAACAGGCTCACGCGGGGCGTCTGCTTCGGGCTCGCCTATACGGTAAGCAAGCGGAGACGTCTGTCGCTTCGACGGAGTACGCGTTAGCACGGTCCCACCGCCAATCACATTGGGGTAGCTTATGTATGGATACTCTTCCTTCAACTGAGGAATAATCGCCTTGCCAGTCCGACCGGACATCTCCACCAACACAATCACATCAGGATCCCAACGATTGATCTCCGCCACAATCGAATCATAAGAGCGATTGTCCGCGTAGACATTCAAGCTAAACACGCGCAGCTTCGATCTGTGTGACAGCTGACTGTCGATCGATTTGGGTCGCGCATCCCATATTGGGCTCGCAAGCAGCAGGAGGCTCAACATCAAAAGTCCGGCAGACAATCGCCTTCGCCGCAGAATCATGGCCAGGGCCGCCGGCGCGAGCGTCAGAAGCCCGACGTGGAAAATCATCGTGTCGAAAAGAAACGTGATCGCTACCACTGCAAGGTAGGGCTTGGACGTGAGTCTGAAGTCCTGCGGCGTAAACCACGCGACGACGAGCATGATCGAAAGTCCGATCGCCCACGCCCACGGAACGATCGCCGCCGCTCGCACCAGTCGCCACCGCTGCCAACTTCGCGAATCTCGAGAGCGCGATTCAGCGTCTCGAGCGTCCGCGTCAACGTCCAAGGCATCAAACCGACCAGAAGCCGGCCGGTGCGACGATGCCGACGCTTCTCCATCGCCCGATGATTCGACCTTCATCCGATACCGCATCGTCACACCCTGTCGTCACAACTTCATCCGTTTCGCCTCATCACAGCCTATACACGGGCCAATCGTCCTTTGGTTCCTCACACACGCCTGCGTTCTATCGTCAAATTCAACCAATTCCGCCATTAGACTCGCTGCAATCGCTACATTCGGCAAGCTCCGAACCGTCAGCAGCATCCCTCTTCCGATTCGCGCGTGCATTTGTCAAGCCGCAGATGTAAATTGGTGTAACCTGAGTGGGTCGTGAAGCACACGCACCTTCTCATCATCGCTTGTCTTTTAGCGGGCGGCTGCCAGCGCGGAGGAGTGGCAGCCCCCGCTTCTTCTGTTTCCAGACCCAACACAACTGACCACGGACATGCCCTCGAAGGCTCGGACACCCACTCGGACCCGAGCAGCCAAGGCATCACGAGTCAAACTGATCAGCACGACGAAACGACCATCAGACAAGGCGCTCAGCGTCAACCTTACCCCACGCTTCACTCGACGAACGGTCCGATTCGACCCATCCGGCCATTCGGACCTTCACCTGCTGCGGCACTGGCATTCACCCCACCCGTTGCACTCTATGCCCCACCGATCGATCTAACCCGCGACGGCCGCTCGCATGCAGCATATCTCGGATACGAATTGCAAACACTCGATACCGTCTGGGTTCGCCAGGACGATCAACTACGCGACAATCGCTGGGGCAACAACAGCCGGTTCGAAAGACGCGCCATTTCGACTCGCGTACAAACTCGCGTTCGATGACATCCTCGCGTTCGATGACATCACTCACTTCACGAATCATCAAGCGCTCATCCAGAGCTGTTCGCACATCATGCGTAACTATGAAGTCCCACTAGGAAGTAGTTCACGCCAATCCAGTTAAAGAGCATCACAAAGAAGCCGATCACGGTCAGAATCGCTGTCCACCAAGAACGCGTTGAAGGCGTCTTGGCCACAAGTCGGACGTGTAGAATGACCAGATAACAGATCCAAGTCACGAGCGCGAATGTCTCCTTAGGATCCCATCCCCACGGACGACCCCAACTAAAGTCGGCCCATATTGCGCCAAGAATGATCGCAACGCCCAGAACCAGAAACGCCAACTGCAGCACGACCAGATTGCACCGATCAAGCGTGTCCAACATCGCACCCGCCGGCGACAACCCGCGCGCCGCCACGCGATCACGCAGGAACCGAATCATCCACCACGCGCCAATCAACGCGCTCATCGTGATCAACGCATAACTAGCCACCGCCAGCGCCACGTGCACATACAACATCCAATGCATCAGAATGCCGTTCACCAGCCCGATCTCATTGCCGATTGAAATGTTAAGAACATACGGAACAGTAAACAGGGCAAGAAGCGCAAGCCAACCCAGGAAGCTGCCCGAGGCACCATACACACTCCCGCGAAGCCCAAGTGTCCAGCGGATGCCTGTCAGTTTCCTGACAAACCAATGCGCCATACCGCTTTCAAGAATCAGCGTAAGAATCGCACCCAGCCAGACGCACATCATCACCGCTTCGAACTGATTCTTGATCGGAATCGCATAGAACCAGCTTTCTGTCGATTTCTGTACCAGCCACCAGCGAATCCCCACGCCCGCCGTATGCACGATGAGCGCTGCGACGAACATCAGCATCGCAATCACCCAAGGCCATCGCACACCAGCGCGTGCGCTCATCAAAAAGAAGACGAACGCAAAGAAATAGAGCGCTGTCCCCGGTAGCGTCATCTTGTAGAGTCGGTTGTATAGAACCTCCGCCGACCTCTTTAATGGCGACGGGTACCGGTCGGGGTTCAACGTCGGCAGGTTTTCGCCCAGCTGTTTCGCGTAACTATTGACGCGTTCCACGTCATTCGATTGCCACGCCAAAAGCATCTCCACCCACGCGTGCGTGATCGGCAGAAGTTTCTCCGGACTAAACGCGTCCCCCTCCGGCAGTCGCACGGCCTCTGCCAGCGTTAACCATCGATCCTGACTTCGATCGATCTGCGGAACCAGCGCAAGGCTCGGCAAATCCGGCTCTGCGTGCAGCAACTGTTCAAGCGAAATCGCAGCACCTTCAACCTGGTTGATCGCATCAATCTTGTGCATCGATGATTGCTGCAGTTTCTGCAGATACATCAATGTCCCCTGACTTCGCCAGAATGCGAGCGACACAGTACCTTCTTCCATGATCCGCCTGGACTCGTCCGGAGGCAGGCCTGGCATCTGAGAAATATCGATCCCGAGCGGCGCGTTCTTGATGCGAATGATCGGACGGTTCCGCCATACGTCCGGGCGAAAACTTATGTCGAAGAGCGTTGCAAGCGCATCATGTCCGCGATACGAACTCCGCCCCGTGATGCCATTCATCGTCTGTCGTGCCCAGCTATCCAGTGTCTTGAGTGCTTGATCATGTTGAACCGTGATCCCCTTCATCGGTGACAGATTGACTGTCTTGAACAACTCCTCGCTCGCATCTGCAGAGGCTCGGCCGGATCCGGATGGCGTTGACGTCCGTGCATTCGCAGCCAGATGCTCGTTTTCTGACGGCTGATTCTGCAATTGCGTTTGCGACACGCTGGCCGCCTGTTCCGACTTCGAATCGCCCGCATACGCCATCGCGGCCGGATAACCGGTCACGATGATCGCGATCAATGCAATCATGATCCTAAACACCACACGCGATGGCCGCAGTAAACCGTCCCGATGCTCCGCCCTCCCAAGATGCACCGCATTGCTGATGCTCACAGGTTGTTGGTTTGACATGATCATGTATTGTTCTTCTTTCTTCGTCCGTGACCGTTATCAACTTATGCAATACTATATTCGTTCATGACTATGTAGATGTTTCACGCATGCCGATGAGCGTGGACTAAGGGATCTACTATCAGCAACTTGGATCTCGCGCCTTGGTCTGATTCATGTCATGACCGCTTGTTCTTTCCTCGCCGGGCTGTTTGACTTCTTCTGCGCCGCCTCCAACGCACGACGTTTCATTCGTTCGATGAGCACGGGCTTGACATAAAACGCGTAACACAGTCCGACCGTAATCAGCACGCACGCCAAAGCCATCACACGCACGGCCGGACGGTTGGCAACCCCCAGCACCGTCCATCTCTGGCCCTCGGGGTCCCATTGCGCCTGATAGAAAATCCAGCTCTCCGTCACCAATGGGACGGCCGGATTCACCGGGCGTCGCACGTACACCGGCGCGTTGAGCTTTACAGTATCCTGCTTGGTCCAGGGCCTCATGAGATCTGTCACGGTGATGTGACTTCTAAAGTCCCGCATGAGGCTCGTGGCTGCCACCGGTGCGCCCGCGTAGGGCACCGCTTCAAAGCGATCCAACTTCACCCGCAGCGGCAGATCTCGACGCGTGTTTCCAAGTGCGATCTCAACCGGCATGGTCGCACCGGGTATGTTGATCGTCGCACTCTGAAACAAACCATCAAAGGCCCACAATGAATAGGGCACATACACATCTCGAGTAAAGCTCCCGCTGCTCACGCGAAGCTGAACCACCTGATGCAGACCCGCGGCAGCTTCGTCCTGATCTCGGAAAACCTCTGGCACAATGAACAGCTGCTCGAAGCGAGACAGTCCTGTTCGCCGCTCGAATGCAATCCTCCGCACGGGTGGGGCATCCGTACCTCCCAAGAGCGGAAGGCTCGCTTCTGTCGAAAGCTCCCCGCGGCCGCTTGCGTGCAACTCGGCTCTGTGCGGCTTGCGGATGTCTGTCACCAGCGACCTCACCACATCGCTCTCCTGACTCGTCAGCAGCAGATGCCTCGCCGTCGTCTCCTCGCCGGGCATCAGTCGCATCGGATCATTAAAGCGATACTCAATGTTCAAATCAGGATCGAGCGGCGTCGTCTGACGCTGCCCCATCGGCCCAGAACCCGCGACATCCAGCCGAAAATCTGTTTGCGTCGGCTGACCGTTTAGAACCATCCGACGATACTGCTTCGGCTCGCCTTCCTTTCGCTCAACCAACAAAGACAGCACATCCACAGGCTCGCCCGTCCCCGACATTGGAAACTGCGGAACAAATCCCTCCACCACAATCACATACTCCCCAATCTCCAGTCGCTCGCCCGGTTCGACGAATCGCTTGATCGGCTCGCCAGTTTCATTCGTGCCGCCGATCTTGAGCGTCAACTCATGCAATCGACTCGCTGAACCGACCAGCAAATCGACGTCCGCCTGCGTCGGAAGATGTCGATGCTCGATCTCCACCAGTCCACGCGCGCCGCGCTCCGAGTCCGCATCCCCCGCCACGAGGTACTCCACACCGTCCGATCGCGCCCCGCCCGACGCCCCGTTATCCGCACGCTCAGATTCACTTCCCTCACGCTCAGATTCACTTCTCTCACGCTCGGCCCCGCTTTCCGCAGGCTCGCGCACACCGCCGGTCTCGCCATAAACCTCACTGGATGCAACGTTTGCAGCCGGATCGACTACATCCGCAAACCGCACCATGATCCCAACGGATCCACCTTCAACATTCTCACGCCACGCCTTCTGGATCGACGCATAAGGCCAATACCCCACCACATCAAACGTCACCGGATCGGGCAGGCCGATCACTTCATGCAAGGGCCGCATCACGCGCTCGCCCGTCGCACGATCCACATCCCGCACCACAAACTGCACGTCATTCAGATCTCTAGATCGCGTCAGGCGTGCGTCGCTCTTGCCCGGTTCGTACGTCCCAAACCGTGGCAATGTCGAAAGCACCGCCGGCTCGCTTCGCCTGAACTCCGCTCGCACGTAGAGCGATCGCTCCCAGCGATCGTAAAAGTGCTGCGTCACGCCATTCGTCGGAATGATCGTCAGCCCCTCAACCTTCTGGCTGTAATACACCGAAGTGCTCAGCACCAGCGTGATGATCCCGATATGAATGCACCAGACACCGTAACGAGGCGGCGTCAACGGAATACGCCTCACCGTCACCACCGCAAGGTTCACCACCAACAGCGTCATCAACACCTTAAGCGGCCAGGCGCTGAAAAACATCAACTCGTCCATCTCAAAATACTCACGCAAGCTCGGAAACCCCGAACCCAGCGCAATGTAAATCGCAATCAGGATCATCGTCGCAATCCCGAACGGGACGCTCGCAATCGTGTGCCTGAATATCCAGCCTAATAAATTCACCGGTCCAAACTCCTTTTTGATTCGACGCGAACTTCCAACTACCAAACCGCCCGCGCCTGCCCGACATCGTTCCGAACGGTTCATCGTACCCACGCCACGCTCCGAAGGCACGATCGGTTGCGGGGTGCGACACATTGCCCATCTCGATATGTTGCTGATCCCACCCCAATACCTCCACCCTCACCCCTACACCCGCGCTGCGCGATTACGTCCCCAACCGCGCAGCGCCTCCGATGCAAATGCTGCATCCACTCATCCAACGCCCCGCCCGCTCAGCGCCGCGATCGGATACGGGGCACACGCCGCCCATGACCCCATTTTCGCACGCCGCTGCACACGCCATCCCGCTGCACACGCCACGCCGCCTGACGCCGCCTTCCGAATCGCCAATCGCATGCCCCAATCCCCAATCGATCTAAAATCCAAACGAAAGGACACACAAGGTCACCCCTACTGCCACTCACATCAACCGATTGCTATCGTATTTTTAGGGAAAAACAACAAGATGTCCCCCCGACCGAAAGTCCTTCCAAAGCCCAAACATTCCCACTTGACGTTTGGTATTTGTTTGGTATTGTATTGCTCATCCAAGACCTTTTTCAAAGGAGCACGACATGACCGGTCAGAAGCAGATTAGCGGCTTATTCGGTGACGGCCGCACGAAGCAACTTGTAGCTGAGTTGGTGCGGTATCGATCCGACGTGGTGCCGAGCCTGGTCAAGCGCGCGGATGCCGATCCGGTGCTGGCGGCGTCGCTTTCGGTGCTTCGCCTGCAGGAACTCGATCAGACGCTCTTTGCCGTCTATCGCTCACTTTTGAAAACACTGCTCGCCCACCAAAGGCCCGACGGCTCGTTCGGCGACGCCGCCCTCACTGCCATGGCGATCCGCGCCCTGCTCGATGAACCGTCCGCCAGCGCACAACTCGCCCGTGCCATCGACGCACTCTCTCGCCTCCAAAGACCCGACGGCGCTTTCGTTCTCGACGCGCCCCTTCGCATGCCCGGCGACCTCCCCACCACTGCCACCGTCCTCTATCACCTCTCGCGCGACGTCCGATGCGCACGCATCCTCCGCATCGAGGCCGCCGCGCGTTGGCTCATCGACCACACGCAAACCCACGCACAAGTCAACGCACAAGCCCACGCACAAGTGAACTCAGAAGTGAACGCACAAGTGAACGCAACAGTCCCAGCCCATCTCGATTCCGACCCCGCAGACCTCCCCTTCGTCCGCCTCGCCGTCACCCGCGCCGCCGCTACCCTCCCCGGCCAGGCCCGCAATCTTCTACGCATGTGCGCCTAAGGCTTCCTATGCGCGCGGCGCTGTGCACGATCAAGATAACATCTAGGTCGTTCCATCAATCTCGCATCATGCGCCCCAAACGCGTCGATACCGAGTCCAACGCGTCCGATACAGACTCAAGGCGGCGATGTGAGGTCGGTGATTTGTCGTAGCCGTGTCTCGAGCTCGCGCTTCTGCACACCGCTCTTACGCGGACAAATGCAAGTCGAACGCATCCGCCCGCCGAAGCCGGCGAATCGAACCGTCCGCCTCAAACTCCAACGGCGCGGACCAATACTGTAAATCATGCCCCTTCACGCCGTCCGCACGCGATCCCCAGAGATCCGCCATCCACAGATACGCGTCGCCGTTCGTGGTCGGAACGATCGCGATGTCCGTCTGTTGCCCGGGGATGATGATCTTGCCCGTCTCGTCACGATTGATGTCGCCGACGCGTCGGTACGGACCGAGCGGATGCTCGCTCACAAAGACCCGCGCGTCAGCACCCTCCGGACAAAAGCAGCACGTCTGACCGAATACGACGTAATACAGTCCGTTGCGTTTGAACATCGCAGGCGCTTCGACGCGATGATCGATCGCGTCCGATCCTTCGCACGTCGACGTCAGATAGTCGGCGGCGAGTCGTTCGACACTCATCGCGTGCCGATCCTGACCGAGCCCTTTGATGTCGGTGTAGACGACATAGCCGGTTCCATCATCATCAACAAACAGGTTGTGATCCCCCGGCGCCTCGCCTCGCAGTTGGATCTTCTCGTGCAACACTTCAAACGGACCGCATGGCGAATCCGAGACCGCCGACGCGAACTGACCCTCCCACAACTTCGGATACCAGTTGTACCAAAGCACGTACTTTCGAGTCCGCGCGTTGTAGATCACATAAGGCCTGTAATACACGCCCGGCGGCGCGTGCTCGAGAAGCAACCCGTGCGGCGTCCATCGCACAAGGTCCGTACTGCTGTAAACGACATACCGATTGCCGAAATTGAATCCGTCGGTCGCTTCGTACCTGCTGCCATACAGATAAAACCGACCCGCAAAAAAGCGAAGACATCCGTCGTGACAGTCGATCGGATCGCCGTTCACGTCACGCCTGATCATCGAGTTCTGAATCCGTGCAACAATCGCCATCCGCATACTCTCGCCGTGCAAGGGGATTTGCTCAACTTCCATGTTGTCGCATGCCTTTAGGTTCTTCGATCTTCGACGTCAGCGAGCACGACCACTTCGCATGACGCGATTCACTCGGCATCGACTCCACCCGGGCCGAGTTCCGTTGACGCCGTACGATTCTCGATCCGCATCACACGCTGCCAGTAAGCGTCCTCTCTCACGGTCAGTTCCGGAGCATGCCGGATCGCAGGAAACAACACCCAATCGGCATCAGGCTTCGGCCCCGGCTCACGCGAAGTCGATCCGCTCGCGTCGATCGCCCCCGCAGTCGGTACCGGGTCAATCTGGGGATGATCGATCATCACCAACTGCTCGTGGCGCAAGTGCGACGTCGAATCCGCATTCACGGGCCGCCTGCCCTGATCGTCATCCAAGTCAGGCCCGACGCTGTACACGACAGGTCCCGCCTCACCCACCCGATACGCCATCGGTCCGCCCGTCCACGGATCGACCGGAACCCTCGGCAGCAACCCCGGCACGAGCACCTCCAACGTCGCCGGCCAATCGCCATGGCGACGCCGATCAAGCTCCGCCGCGATCACCACGTGCAGCGCGTCCCGCTGCGCGATCGCTCGCTCAGGCGCAACCTGCAGTCGCCCGAAGCTTGGCGAGATCGCGTAGATCAACGCATATCGCGTGGAATGAATCGGATCGCGCCGCTCTGCCTTGAATTCACGTAGCAAACTCGCGCCGGCGCCCTCGCGCAGAGGCGACATCATGCTCGCCTTCCACGCCTGCTGATACCGGTCATAAAATGACACCACCTGCCGCCGCGTCGGGGAGGCCAACATCGCGATTGGACCAGCTGCACGCTTGAGCACGTTCAACGCCCACGGATCGGATTCGCCCATCGCAGACGACATGGTCCCGCGGATCCGCGACAACTCATCCCAGGCCGCCGGCGTCAGTCGACCATCGCCCTCACCATCGTCCGTAAACGAGCGTTGAACCATGTCCATGAACAGGTCACGTTCGCCCTCAAGATTCACAAGATCAGACGCCTGCTGCGGCCCGGCAATCGCATGCGCGATCCGCGCGAGTTCACTTTCGCTAAACGCCTTCAAGCGCGCCGGATCGAGCGACTGATCAACCAAATCAATCGCCAGCGAGTAGATGCCGATGCCGACCAGATCATTGACCAGGAATCCACCCTCTCGCACTTGCCGGGCCAGTTGCACCATCTGCTCGATGCGAACGACAACGCGGGCGGCGTCCCCATCCTCAAGCGCCACCAGCGCGTCGGCACGCAGCACGTGTGCGATCCCACGCAGCCAGGTCAATTGCGGAAGCACCTGCTCCCAAAGCGGTCGGTCCGCCTTGCTGCGTGGGGATTTCGGATCGAAGCCGAACATCTCCGGGTCATCGAATGAGCCGCCCTGCCCGATCACAAAACCCAAGCCGGGCTTGCTCGCCCCGCCGGCAAACTCGTTGATCGTCTCGCGATTCATCTCAACCCATTTCCGAACCGCAGGCCAGGCAGGCGAGGCCGGCTGCCCCCGCGACGCGGGCACGCCATCGCTCAGATCGGCCAGCAGATTAGAATCCAATCCCAGGATGAACCCATTCGCAGGATCCGACCCGTTGGCTGTGTCTGATCGGAGCGCGGGCGTGACCTTGAGCAGCGCATTCCGATAGATCGGCCAGGCGCGTTCGCTTTCGGGCGTGGCGGTGATGCGCTGATTCATCAGCGCGAGATAATCCGTGCGGATCGTCGGCTTGCCCGTGAAGTATCGAATCGCGGCGATCAGGTAGATCACAAGCAGCACCAGCGCGAGCGACCGCGCGACGACCATCACGCGATACAGCATCCCTCGCTGCCTAAGCTTTGCCCGACGAATCAACCGGGCGGCCAGTTTAGGGTCGCCGAAGGATTTCTTCGCACGATCAGGCGACACGCCGGCGTCGGTCGCATCTTCGAAGTGCCCGATCAGCTCCTGCGCGACACTCAGCCGCTCGCGCCTGCGAAGTCGCGTACGCTTCACCACATCGGTGATGAGCGACTTAAGCTCATCCGGAAGTCCGCTGGCTGCGATCGCCTCACGATCACGCCTTGCGTCGTTCGCGCGTTGGGTCTCCGCTCCGCTGGTTTGCTGGATCGATCGCTCTTGTGCCATGTTCGCCTCTAAAAATGCCCCGACACCTCAAAAGCACGACACCCACTCAAACGCCTGCCAATCGCGTCACGCCCAGCTTGTGCATGGCTTCGACAAGCTGGCCCCACTTGGCCCGATCTTCGGCGAGTTGCTTTTGGCCCGCCTTGGTGAGGCGGTAATACTTTCGCACCCGGCCGCTCGATGTTTCGAGGTTGCGCGAAGTGATCAGGCCCTTGGCTTCCAGATTGTAAAGCATCGGATAGAGCGTGCTCTGCCCCATCGCCAGCACCCCGCCGCTGTCGGCGTCGAGCCGCTGCACCAGCTCATACCCATACCGTTCCCCCGCCGCCAAGAGCTGCATCACCGCCAGCGGACCCGCACCACGCATCAGTTCTCGCTCGATTCGCATCCTGTCATCTCCTGTTCGACACATACTATGGCTCACATACTATTTCGTCAAGGGTGATTCATCAAGACGCCCGTTCAAGGCGAAATGTGGCGAATATGGATGCGGGACTGCGTCGTGTTTAGAATGTCGGCATGGAGCGAGTCGCACTGGTCACGGGCGGAGCGAAGCGCGTGGGCCGCGCGGTCGCGGAGCACGCGGCGCGTCTCGGTTATCGCGTGGCGGTCACGTTTCATCGCTCGCCGGTTGAACCCTGTTCCGATGCAACACTCAACGATCGCTTGATTCCGATCGGACCCATCGATTTTGCCGATCCGGGAGCCGTTGAGCGTCTGCGCGACAGTTTCTGCAGCAGATTCGATCGACTCGATCTTCTCGTCAACAACGCAAGTCTTTATCTGCCCGATGCGGATCCGCGGGCGCAGCTTCAGATGCAGGTCAACTTTCATGCGCCGCTTGCACTCGTGGAGTCGATGCGATCGACGTTCGCAGACGATTCGCTGGTGGTGAACATGCTGGACGTCCTGGCCGAGCGACCGCGGCGTGGATGGAAGAATTACTGTGCGAGCAAATCGGCATTGTGGAGCGCAACACGCGGGCTGGCACTTGAGCTAGCCCCGCGCACACGCGTTTGCGGGATCGCGCCGGGCGTCGTCGACTGGCCTGCTGATATGAGCGACGTCGAAAAGCAGAGATATCTCAAGTCCGTTCCATTAGGCCGACCGGGCTCGCCCATGGACGTTGCCAGATGCGTCGAGTTTCTCGCACTCCACGGCACTTACGCGAACGGCGAGATCATTCGCCTCGACGGCGGACGCCATCTCAAACGATGAGCCCCCTGCGATTCCGTTCAACTCAGGGGCCCGAATGTCCGATACCCTTGTTGTCGGTCTAAACTTTCGTCTCAGGCAGCAAAGTCATTTTCGGAGTCGGTTCGGATGCATCCAGAGATCAAACGTGGCGTGTGGGTGTCGCTGGCCCTGATCGGGGCGGCGTGTGGCATGGTCGGCGTGTCGCACGTCTTCAGCTCGCGCGAGCAGGCAGCCTTCGCATCCATGCGCGAAGCCGGCCCACGCGTCGTCCGCGTCAGGCCCGCCAATGGCGATCTCTACGCCCTGCCTGACACCGCGGTCGCTGCGGACATTCGCTTCCCTTCACGCACGGTCGTCGCGGGCATCGATCCGACGACGCTGAACCAACAGTCCGTCCTACTCACACGCGACGACGGCTCGCTCGTCCCGGGTCGACTCAATACCAGCGGCGCAAGCGACGCCATCGTCTTCACGCCCGCCGACCCCCTCGAAGCAGGTCGCTCCTACAAATTCGAAGTCAACGAGAATCTTCTGGACCTCTCGGGCACACCCTTCAGGCCCTGGACCAGCACCTTCAAGATCGCGGCAAACGTCCAGTCGATCCCGCTTGATGTTCGATTCGAACGAACGGCCTTTGATGCGATCCCCGATGCCGTCTTCACCTGCGTCGCATTCGGCCCGGATCGCAGGCTCTACGCCGCCACGTTTGACGGCCGCATCTTTCGCTTTGATCTCGACGCCGACGGCAAGCCGACCAACACAAAAGTGAGTCGTGCGATCATCGATCTGCACCAGGGCCCACGCATGATCATGGGCATCGCGTTCGATCCGACATCGCCCGGTGACGCTCCCACACTTTGGGTCAGCCACGGACAAATGAAGCCGTTTGAGCGCGGCGAAATTAAGGGAGCCGACGATTGGACCGGCGTGATCTCCACCCTCACAGGCGACGATCTGGACATCGCCAAAGACATCGTCGTTGGACTTCCACGCGCGTTTAAGGATCACCTAAATTTTCAACCTGTCTTTGGCCCAGATGGCGCGCTCTACTTCAATCAGGGTTCGCACACATCCATCGGCGGGCCCGATGCCAAATGGGGCATGCGCCCGGAGCGTCTTCTGACAGCGGCGGTTTTGAGGCTCGATCCGACGAAGCTGCCCGCAACACTTCCGATCGACGTGCGCACAGAGCCTCTTGATCCGACGGACCCGACTCGCGATGCATCGCTTTACGATCCGGCCGCACGCGATGCGCCGCTGACCATCCATGCAACAGGCGTGCGCAGCGCATTCGACCTGCTCTGGCATCGCTCGGGACGACTGTACTCGGCGGTCAACGGAACCGCGCCGGGCGGCAACCTGCCCGCGCGACCCGCTTCAAACGGCCTGCCCGCGTTGCCGGTCGTCCGCGATCTGGATTACACCACCGACGACACACTCATCCATGTCACGCCCGGTTCGTATCACGGCCATCCCAATCCGCTTCGCAGCGAGTTCATCGCGCACGCGGGAAATCCTTCGCCCGGCTTCGATCCCTATGGCATTCCCGGATATCCAGACTTCACCACCGCCGAGCCGACCTACAAAATGCCCGTTCTCAGCTTCGGAAAGAACGTGAGCCCAAACGGACTGATCGAATTCCGCAGCGACGCCGCAAACACAACGCCAGCGTTCGGCGGAGCGCTCGAAGGTGCGATCCTCGTCGCACGATACAGCGGCGGAGATGATCTCGTCGCACTTCGCGTCGATACGAGCGGCGAGGTCGTTGACATGATCGTCGGCATCGAAGGATTCAGAGGATTCGTCGACCCGCTCGATCTCGCCATCGATACGGCGACCGGACGCATCTATGTCGCAGAGTTCGGTGGTAGCGGGTTGAGCCTGCTCACGCCCGCGTCGGGATCGAGCCGAGTCTTTGTACGCTCGATCGACGCCCTGGGGGCAAAACCGTGACCGCCGACGCTGATTCAGCAACACGGCCCGGCTGAGAGTCGAATCGCGCCGACCGCGACGCAGCGATCACGCCATCATTCGATTTCAGAATCGACGTGATCGAACGCTCCTCGCGAACCGCGGGCGAAACGGAACGCACCGGCGTCTCACGTGCAGCCCATGGCAAGATGCCGCGCGGGACCGGCATCGTCTGTCCGTAGTTCCGCGTCAGCAGAAAGACATCATCCAGATCGACAAAGCTGTCGTAATTCAAATCCCCAAACGTCGGCCCGGGAACAAGCGATCCGAAGTAGCTTGACAAGATCGCAAAATCAATCTGATCGACCCGGCGGTCGCGATTGATGTCACCGGTCAGCACAAAGAAATCGACATGCGTGCCGCCTGCAATCGGATTCCCCGCGACGTCTGATATGCTCGGATCGCTCAGCCAAACGCGCCAATTCCCGTCAGCAAAGATCGGCAAACCTGACACTCCGATCGGCGCGACCTCCAACACATTCCCGATCGTGCTAAAGAACACGCTCAGCATCGATCTATCCATCTCGGCGGATGTTGTCAGGTTGGTCGCGCGGATGCTTGCCGGCGCGATCGATGGGCCGATCGCTTCGGAGAATGTCATCCGCACGAGGTTGGGCGCGTTTTGAAAAAAGAACGCCCCGCCAAGCATCGTCGGGGCAGTACGATCAACCACAATCGTCGACTCAGGCGACCATGCACCAAAAACCGTGCCAGCAACTTCCCGATAACGCACGACAAACGAACCTTCGCCCGGCGTCAGCGGAAACAACCACGCGCCCGATGCGTCGCTCGTCGTGATCCCGGCGGATTGCCCATTGACCAACACCTCCACCGCCGCCGATGAACTCACCTGCCCGGTCACGATCGGATGCAGGCTCGCCGTGACGTTGTCAGAGTTTGAGAAGCCTGCGTCGCTCTCCGGCGTCAACCGCGCAGGCTGCATCGTCGACGACAAAAGTCGCCGACCTTCGAGCGTCTCGATGTGCCGCCGGGTAAACACGCTGGTGGACAGAGTCTACGCAATCCGACCGACCGATTGCCAGCGAAATCGCGGAGACTCCTGATCCTTTGATCAAATCAAATCGACCCTACATCCGTCACGATCCACAGACGCATCACCTCGAAACCCCATCACGCGCCGACATACCTCGCATAAAACGACCGCGCCTCGGCTCGATCTTCCGTGCCGAACAAAATCATTCGCCCGTCGGCAAAGAGGTTCATCGACAGCGACGGATGCTCGTGCGGACTGAATTTCAGCATCATGTCCGACCTGACGATCACGCCGATTCGCGCGAGTCGCTCCGATAACCTCGAAAGATCCACCCGTGTGGCGGCGGCTGGCCTGACCTGCACCGCCCCGCGCCCGCACAGTTTCGCGGACGCATGGCTCGGACGATCGAAAAACTCAAAACGCCCCAGGCCGCAACAGACGCAGTCGGCCCGTCGCCCATCGGACAAATCGATCTCACGCACGCGAAGCGACCAGCCGTCCAATGTCCAAAGTCGATCGACCGGATCACCCGAGATCAAATATCGCATCGCAACGCTCGCCTGCATCGACCCGACCATCCCCACCATCGCCGGCAAAACGCCCGCCGACTCACACGTCGGCAACTCGCCCGCCGCCGGAACCGACGGATAAAGGCACCGCAAACACGCCCCGCCGCCCCTCACCTCAGCATCCACCTGCCCACTTGCACGAAGCTCATCACCCACAACCTTTACGCCCGCGCGACCACGCAACATCGCCACGCGCCCCTCGCGACCCAGCGCCGCCCCCATGATCCACGGAAGTCCTCGTCCCACGCATCCGTCATTGATCACATAACGCGTCTCGGCATTGTCGGTCCCGTCGATCACCAGATCGATGTCATTCAACAATCCACGCAGCGATTCTCCATCAAGATCGATCGCGTGCGGGATCACCCTCACATCCGCATTGATCGACACCAGCCGACGCGCCGCCGACTCGGCTTTGGACGCACCCACATCCGACTCCGCATAAAGCGCCTGGCGATGCAGATTCGTTACATCGACCACGTCGCGATCCACGACATGCACCACGCCCACGCCCATCCGCACGATCCATTCCGCCGCGCTGCTCCCGATCGCGCCCACGCCGATCACCAGCACACGCGACCTCGCCAGCTTCGCCTGACCCTCGTCTGCGACTTCTGCCAATCGGATCTGTCTTGCGTAGCGATTCATACATCAGTTTCCTGCTTCACGTCCGATCATGGAGACGAACGACCCCCACTGCAATGTGGACACGATTGATCTTCGCACGGCTCGATATGCGCCGTTGCGTCCGCCTCGGCAAAAGATCGCTCGATTTCACCTTCGATCGCACTTGCCAGATCATGAGCGTTCTTCACATCCGTCCGAGGCGGAACCGTGAGATGGAAATCGATCCAATGAAAACGACCGGTGTGGCGATGCCGGAGTTTGTGATACCCGCACACGCCCCGCCCGAGATGTGCATCAAGAATCGCGCGGATACTGCGATCGTCTGTGAGGTCTTGTTCGTCCATCAGGCCTGACGAGCCGCGACGAACAAGCCCGACGCCTATACGAAGCAACCAAAGGCCCACAAGCAGCGCGATCGCCGGATCGATCCACTGAAGACCCGTCATCCCCACCACGACGAGCGCGAGGATGATGGCCGCGCTGGTGATGGCGTCGGCGAGCAAATGTCTGCCGTCAGCCTCCAGCGTCATCGAATCATGCCGGCGTCCAGTACGCAGCAAATGCCAACCGATCACGCCGTTTATAAGCATCGCGATCGCGATCAGCACCAGACCGCCGTCCAACCGCGCTGGCGCAGGCGGATCCCACAACGCAGCGGCGGCATGAAACAAAATCGCCCCGCCCGCAAGCAGAATCAACGCGCCCTCAAACAGACCCGCCAAAAATTCGACCTTGCCGTGTCCCCACGGATGCTCCGCGTCGGGCGGGCGGTGCGTCAATCGCACAGCGTACAGCCCGAAACCGGAAGCCAGCACATTCACAATGCTCTCCATGGCGTCACTGAAGATCGCGCTTGACTCGGTCAGCAAATACGCAACGAACTTCACGATCATCAACCCCACACCCACGCCGAGCGCCAAGCGCGCAGCCCTGGCCTCGATGCGGACCACTCCTGCGTCTGAAATCGCTCTCACGGGCATCGTTACGATCCTCCCCCGCCGCGCTCGGCATCAATTCGCCTTCGCATCCGCAGCATCATCCAGTCCGCCCATGCAGGAAACGCAGTCAAGAGGCTCGTGCCCCACCATGCCGGCAAGAACGGCCAACACTCACGCCGCGGACGAGCGACCGCACGCGCCATGATCTCGGCAACACGCTCAGACGTCTGCTCAAGCCCACCGCGCCGACCAGGAACGTCGATCTTCTCCCCGCTCGTCGCTTCGGCCCGCTGCATGAACTCACTCCGCGTGC
Source organism: Planctomycetaceae bacterium (assembly GCA_027487775.1). GTDB lineage: Bacteria > Planctomycetota > Phycisphaerae > Tepidisphaerales > Tepidisphaeraceae > JAIYCY01. The sequence goes on along the minus strand of JAIYCY010000030.1, from coordinate 167,718 downwards.
CTATCGGATGAACGCTCGTCACTGCAATCTTCTCATCCACGAGCTCGACGCGAAGCGCCTCGGCATACTGCAATTGCGCAGATTTCGTCGCGCTATACGCACCAAGATAAGGCAACCCGCGCCGTGCCGCCGCCGAACTGACAATCATCAACTGCCCCCGCAAGCCCTCGCGAATCGTCTGTTCACGCATCCTCGGGACCGCCGCGCGGATGCAGTCGCTCGTGCCGAACAGATTCACCTCCATGATCTGTCGGAACGTCGCTCGATCAGTCTTGGCGGCATCGCGTACAAGCCCTGATCCGGCGTTGCAAACCAGCGTGTCGATCCGACCGAACGTCGCGTAGGCCGCGTCGATCAGGTGCTGACAGTCGGCTTCGATCGCCACATCGCACCGAAGGATCTCGACGCGCGAGCCGAGTTCGCGCTTCAGCGACTCCAGCCGATCGACCCGTCGGGCCGCCAGAAACAGCCTCGCTCCCTGCCGGTGAAGCTGTCTTGTCAGCGCCTCGCCGATGCCAGAACTCGCACCGGTGATGACGACCGCCATATCTGTCAAGGTTCGTTTCATATCCGACGTCTCTCGAAATGCGACCCAAGAAACTGTAACGCAGGACTCGCTCTGTTGCCCATGGCGGCGGATTGCCGTTAGATTCACAGGTCGGTCGACCCACGCGAACTGCATCGCGTGGCAAGACTTCAGGAGACGCGATGCCCTACGACAACTTTGCTTCAAACAGCCTCCATTTGGCTTCGTCCAGCCTTCTCGCCCAAAGCGCCGCCGACTTCCCCTCGTTGATCGCGTGGTGGAAGCTCATCCCGGTGCTCATCGTCCTGATCGTCTGGACCCGATTGCTCACGTGGATCGACAAAGACACACAAAAAGCACTCCTACCCCGGCACGCCATCAACGCCGGCATGCTCGTCGCGCTCGCGGCGGCTGTCGCATTTTTCTTCATCCTTCCGGGCTTCGGCGTCGCGTTCGGCGTCTTCTTTGCCATCGCGCTGGCCAGCGTCGGGACCTACCTCGGCATCCGCGCCCAGAAGATGGGACTCGGTGACCTGCAGAGCGAATTGATCAGCGGCCTGAAATCGCTCATCCCGGGCGGAAAGGGCGGCGAGAAAAAGATTCGCGAAGTCGCCGGCGAAGTCGTCCTCATTTCCTCCTCGGGCCAGCACCTCGAACAGCCCGCCGACGAAGACGCATGGCGCGTCGCCTACGACACCCTCCAAGCCATGATCGCCGAACCGATTCTCAAAGGTGCGACCACCATCGACATCCTCGCAACAGGCGCCGCTTCGGGAAGCAAATACCTCATCGACGGCGTCGCCTATGACGGCCCGGCCGTCGAGCGATCCGCCGCGGGCGATGCAGTCAGCTACGTCAAATCCATGTGCGCCCTCGACCTCGAAGATCGCCGCAAGCCACAGGCCGGCAAATGCAAAATCATGGTCGCCGGCAAACGACTCGAAGTCCGCGTCAACACCTCCGGATCACGCGACGGCGAAATCGCACGACTCGAAATCGACGTGCCCAGCCGATACCAGTTCCGACCGGAAAACATCGGATTCACCGCAGATCAACTCGATCGTCTCACCGCATCTCGCGACGAACCGGGCCTCGTCCTGCTCGCCGCCCCACGCGGCGCAGGCCTGACAACACTCCAATACGCAATGGTTAGGCTGCATGACGCATTCACAAGTCACATCCTCACCGTCGAACGCGATCCACCCATCGAACTCGAAGGCATCACGCAAAACAAACTCACCGCCGCCGCGCCACCCGCCGAAGAAGCCAAAACCGTCGCGTGGGTCGCCAGCCAGGAACCCGACGTCCTCATGGCCGGCGGACTCGAAACCCCGCAGGCCGCACGCTCGCTGATCGAACTGGCTCAGACCGGAAAGCGCGTCTACGTGGGCGTCCGAGCCAGCGATGCGTTCGAAGCCCTCGAAGTCTGGAAGAAACTCGTCGGCGATGCCAATCTTGCCACCGCACAGCTTCGCACGGTGATCGCGGGTCGACTGTTCAGGCGACTCTGCGACGCGACCAAGGTCGCATATCAACCTGACGAAAAACTTCTGCGTCAGCTCGGCTTCGGACCCGGACAAGTGGCCGAGCTATATCGACCCCACGTCGGCCCGCTCGTCGATGCACGAGGACAGGAAGTCCCCGACACATTCTGCTTCGGCATCGGATATCGAGGTCGATTCGGCGTCTATGAAATCTTCAACATCGACGACGATGTTCGACATGCCGCACGCGTAGGACAGCCGCAGCTATACAAACAACTCTTCCGCAAGCAGAAGGGACGCTACATCCAGGAACTCGTCCTGGCCCGCGTGGCGGCAGGTGATACGAGCGTGCAGGAGTTCCTGCGCGTCCTCAAACCCACCGCCGAGGCCCCCAAAACCCCGGCGAACGCCTGATCATGATCGATCTCATGCAGGCGATCGTCTTGAATCCAGGCAATACAAAGTAAGCAACAACAACGTCCAACATTCACCCCGGATAAGATCATGATTTTCAACCTGATGGTGTTGCTGATGGTGCTGGCGATCACCTACTTCCATTACGCCCAGGGACTGCTCAGCAGCCTGATCTCGATGACCATCGCGCTGCTCGCTGCCGCTGTCGCCATCGGGTGCCACGAAGCGCTCGTCGCGGGCCTGCTCGGAGGACGCATGGCCGACTCCGCGCCGGGCCTGGCGATGGTCGCCATCTTCGCGGCGGTCTACGTCGTCGCACGCATCATCACCGACAAAATCGTCCCCGGGAACGTCACCACGTTCCTCTACCTCGACAAAATCGGCGCTGGCGTCTGCGGATTCGTCGCTGCACTCGCGGCGGTCGGTGTCTTTGCTACCGCCGTCCAAACGCTCCCGTGGGCAGCCAAGGGCGGACTCATGCACGCTCGACTCGAGTTCGACGACGAGCGCAACGTCGTCCAGCCTCGCTCCGACGGACGCGGTGACGAAGACGCAACATACCTCGAAATCAAAAACGAAAACCCCACCAGCGCAGACGATCTCGGACTTTGGATCCCCGCAGACAGCTTTGTCACCGGACTCGTCGCACAGCAGTCCGCTGTCGGCGCACTCGGGTCCGGTGTCGACTTCGCACGCATACACCCCGAATTCCTCCAACAGGCCTACCGTGCCCGGATCGGCCTCACGCCGGGCGTTCGACACTCCGCCCTCACCATCAAAGGCAAAAACCAAATCAGCATCGACAACGAGAACGGACTCTTTGCACCAACCACCTCCATCCGACAAATCGACGCTGAACTCAAACAGGTCCGCGACCGCTCCCTCGAAGCCAACCTCACCGCCCCGCCCGGCGAAACGCTACTCGTGATCCGCGTCTCCATCGACTCCAGCGCCGCCGACAAAGACGACTTCTTCCGCTTCAGCCCCGCCAACGTCCGACTCGTCGCCGACGGAAACAATTACCATCCCATCGGAACACTCGAAGACGCCACCCTACTCGTCGCCAATCGCTTCGACGATCCAATCTTCGTCAACATCCCCGCCGGGCGGGCGAATGTCGATCTGGTCTTCCGCGTCCCGGACACCGCACTCGTCGAAACACGCGAGCCGACCAGCCTGACCCTCAAAGCCGGCACATTCCTCGAAGTCAAACGCCTCGCCCGACTCGATCTCGGCGCTAAGGTCGCTCAGATCCGCCTCCCCGAAAACGCCGGACCGAACGGACGCACCGTCCTGCGAAAGAAGCTCATCGGCGAAGAAATCCGCAAGATTCTCCCGGCATGGACCGACAAAAAATGAAACCGGGATCACCGCGTAAGCCGAGCGACCCAGCGTGATCGGACCTCACGAGTACACCCCGCATGGAATAATTCCAACACACGTGCGTTGTCTTCTGCAGAAACCCTTTTCAGGAGCTTGTATGCAGATTCGCGTGACCAACAATTCCAACACTTCAACACGCACGAGCCGATCCCAACGCATCCTGGCGGCGGCTTGCGGACTTGTGATCTTCACCTCTACCGCCCTCGTTCACGCAGCGCCTCCGGAAGGCCGACCCGGCCCGCAACGCGAAGGCCCTGAAGATCGTCGCGGCGAAGGTCCTGAAGATCGTCGCGGAGAACGCCCAGAACGCGATGAACGCCCAGAACGCGGAGAACGCCCAGAACGCGGAGAACGCCCAGAACGCGGCGAGGGGCAACGCGGTGAGGGGCAACGAGGGGAGGGTCAGCGCGGAGAACGTCCGCAAGGTCAGGGCCAACGCGGCATGATCCTTCGTCAGGTCGGTCAGGTCGTTCGATCCCTCGAACTCGACGACGCACAACGACGATCCATCGGCGCGATCCTCGAAGACGCTCGAGATCAGGCGCGACAGCTCATGCAGAACAATGCTGATCCCGCCGACATGCGAAACGCAATGCTCGAACTCTATCGCAATGTCAAAGCCGACGTCGAAGCCGAACTGACCGAACCCCAGCTCGCCAGCTTCCGTGAACAAATGGCCGAGATCGAGAAACAGGCGGCCGGCGGCAATCAAGCCGGCGGTCGTCAGGGCCCCGGTGTGGCGGTTGTCGATCGACTCCGAGCCGGCGTGGAAAAACTCGAACTCACCGACGATCAACAGCCCAAAATCAAAGCACTCTTTGATGACCTCCAGGGCAAGGTCAAAGCCCTGATGGAAAAGGCCCGCGAAAACGAAACCGACCCAGAAGTCATCCGATCCGAAGTCCGATCCCTTCTCGAAGACGGTCGCGCCCAGTTGGCCGAGATTCTCACAACCGAGCAACTCACTCAGCTCCGCGAAAACATGGGCCCGCCACAAGATCGCCCACGTGGAGAAGCACGAGAACGAGGCGCAGATCGTGAACGAGGGCCACGCGATGGCGAACGAGGGCCGCGCGACTGATCCTCAGCCACGGAGGCTCCAAACTTGAGCGCAACCAACGACAACGAATCGAAATCGCTCGAGATCGGTGGCACGCTGCCCGATCTCGTGCTTTTTCGTATCGACGGAAAACGAACCCCGCTTGCGAGCCTTCGCGGAAAGTCGTCGATTCTGGTGTTCGGTTCACTCACCAGCCCCACGTTTCGCGACCACCTTGACGAATTGAAATCATTCTTCGAAAAGCACGGCCGACGCGTGAACCTCGTCATGATCTACACACGCGAGGCACACCCGGCCGGCGAATGGGAGATCCAGCGGAATATCGAAGCCGAAATCAGCGTACCAGTTCACAAAACCTTCGACGATCGCCTTAACGCTGCCCGCCTCTGTCGCGATAAACTTGCGATCCCCTTCGACATCCTACCCGAACCCATCGACGATCCACTTACCACCGCAGCCAACACCTTCCCCAACGGCGCGATCATCACCGATGTCGAAGGCAAGATCACGCTCATCCAACGCTGGCTCGACCCGACCGCACTGCTCGACGCGACACGCGCCACCCCGCCGCGCTGACGCGCTGACGCGATGACGCGATGACGCGATGACGCGATGACGCGAGGAACCGTGATTTGCAAGACTGATGGTCTGCAACACGATGACCCACACGCAGTCGCTGTTTGCTTCGAGATTCGATGTTCACATCGAACGAAGTGCGACGCGAAACCGATCTGCATCAGGCCGCTTCAATTGACCGCGCGCCCGCCGATTTCAACCTGTACGCGCGGCTGGCTGAACGTGCCGGTCACGCGATACCCCGCCAGCGCGTCTGTCACCTTGCCCAGCCACTCACCGACCATGCCGAGGTTGTTTTGAAGCTTCTCCATCGGCCCGGCGTTGAACCGCAGATCAAGGGTCTGATCAAGGCCAACATTGCCCGTGCCACGCGCCGCGATCAGGCTGCTGCTGTAATCGATCTGATCAAACACGACGCGCTCGCCCAGAAAGCGGGCCGCGACCGTCGCCTTCTCGTTCGCCGGCGGAGCCTGATCAAAATTAAATGTGGCGAGTCTTAGCGTGCGAATGACGGCGTCGCGCATGCTCGACATCGCGGGGATGCGAACGAGCCGTGCGTCACGAAGACTCAGATTCATCGATCCCCACTCGTCGGGCATCGAGATCATCTGACCTTGCGCAACCGCCTTTTGAAGCATGTCCGGATCAACATCTCCGCCGGGATCAGGCGAAGGAGAGGCCAACCTGTTGCTCGCGACCGCAGCGCGATATCGGTCAAGCAACGCCGCGACCGGAACGCGGTTCAGTTGCAGCGTCGCATCAAGCTGACCGGCCAGTGACGTGGGCTCACTGGCAGCCTTGGCGGACATCAATCTCGAAAGATCGAGGTGACGCGCACTGCCCGTCACCGTCGCAGGATAGGGCGGCATGAGATCGATCCTTCCAACTAAGCTCACGAAGCCACCAATCGCAAAGATGTCGCCCTTCTCGACAACAACCGCCCGATCTGCCAGCAGCGCAGTCACATTCGCCAGCCGCACGCCGACTTGATAGTCGCCGAGTGTCACCGACCCACCGTCGAGTGCGACATCGAGTTGAAGCGCGGCACCCAGCGGATCGGAGAGCGGGATCCATCCGCTCGCGGTGACGTTGAGATTCCCGACCAGACTGTACTGCGCGAGTACCGCCTGTAACTGCGGCGGAACGAAACTGCGGTCTTCCTCGCTCAGATCGGCGGAGAGTTTGAGAGTTGCATCAAGAAGCTGCGCGCGATCGAGATCGAGCGTCGCGCCGACATCGAGTTGAAAAATCCGATTGCGACCTATCTGCGTAACGAGCTTGAATCGACCATCCGCGTCCGGCGTGACATCAAGTTCGGCGTGAATCCCATCCAATGTCATCGTCTGCGAATCGGGCAGTCGCGGGTCGAATACGAGTTGACCCCCGGAAATGGCGATCTTGCGAAGTTTCAGCACGTCGCTGATCGACAGCGAAGATCCGGAGGTTGCCCCGGGTGCGGGATCAGCTTTGTCGGCACCGGCCGTATCCGCAGACGCCTTCACAAACTGATCGAATCCGATAAATCGCGTCGGCTCGTCGGGGAAGGCGATTAATTGCATTCGCGGCCCAACGAGTTGCAGGCGTTCGATGACGATCGGTTTGCCAGCACCGGGAATCTCGCCGAGCGTGAGCGTCGCGGAATCGGCAAACAGCATCGCGACCGGCTTCCCGGTGACCGGGTCGGCCGTGTCACTGGTGAGGCTGACGTGATTGATGTGAACAGTCAGCGGCGCGTGGTACTCGATCGATCTGAAATCGAGCTGCGGATTCAACCGGGCATTGACGATCGACTTGAGCTGCGAACCAACCAAGTCCTCGATTTGTCGCTTCGAAGCAGCCGCAGATCGGGCAAAGAGTCCGCCCTCGTCGCTTCCGCGTCCACTCAGCGAATAGACAACAAATGCGCCGACGAGCACCATGCTCACGACGATCACCACGCCAATGCGAATCGCCTGCCACTTCTTCATGCCTTTGGAATCTCCTCTACGTCAATCCAACCGTCCTACGATGTTACACGCCCAAGAGACGGACGAGATTAGAAACAGGCAAGTGAATCGTAAACATGATTCGAGTGATCAACAGAGCTCGGAGGATGAGCTGAAACAAAAAGATCGACGGCGTGCCCTTACTTGGACACGCCGTCGGTCGTTAGGAAGTTGCGGCCGTCGTAAGCCGGGTTCTGTTCTCGCGCATCTGCTCGCACTGACGCACACGCACGAGGACGACCATTCATCTGGGATGCCGGTTACCCGGCACCTCATCGCCACGTGATCCACTAAGGATCGCGCAGCTGTAGCAGCCTACCCGCAGGTGAACGAAACTCGCCGAGGCGAGCGATCGCGTGACGGACTGGGCGTTGCCCGTGATGCGTGCCTGAGGTCTTGCGACGACAGAGCGGCATCGTTCCTGCATATTCGGCCTTGCTGCCGGCGGGGGTTGCCTTGCCGCGCCTGTCGCCAGGACACGCGGTGGTCTCTTACACCACCGTTTCACCCTTACCCGCACGAAACTCCATGCGCGGGCGGTCTGTTTTCTGTGGCCCTTACCGTCGGATTCGCATCCTTCGTTTCCGAAGACACTTCTCCGCGTCGCCGTTAGCGACCGCCGTGCCCCATCGAACGTACCGGGACGAATCCCAAGTCCGAACGAATCGCAGCCCGGACTTTCCTCCCCGATTCACTTGCACTTACGCGCAAGAACCGAGGCGATCGTCACTCCAACCGCAACCATAACCAACATACCACGATTTCGGCGTCAACTTAAAGTCCAGTTTGCGGCCTGCGTCAAACCCCGCATAATCAGCGGAATGTCCAGCTCCGAGATCGTGACCCGTTTCGCACCCAGCCCCACCGGATACCTCCACGTCGGAGGGGCCAGAACCGCACTGTTCAACTGGCTTCTCGCCCGAAACACCGGCGGACGCTACCTCCTGCGGATCGAGGACACCGACCTTGCCCGATCCACCGACGACGCAGTCCGCCAACTCGTCGAAGACCTCCGCTGGCTCGGGCTTCATTGGGACAACTCCGAACTCGTCTATCAGTCCAAACGGCTCCATATCTACAACCGCATCATCGACGATCTCATCGCGCGCGGACTCGCATACGAAGCCTACGAAACCCCAGCCGAGCTCGAAAACCTTCGCGCTACCGCCGCCAAGTCCAAACGCCCCTTCCTCTACCGCCGACCCAACTATACACCCGACCAGCTCGCCCGCTTCAAAGACGAAGGCCGACCCTCTGTCATACGCTTCGTCATGCCCGTCAAGGAATATCGCTTCTTCGACGTCACCCTCGGCAAAGACGTCGTCCAACCGCCCAACGAGTGCCAGGATTTCGTCATCCGCAAGGCCGACGGCATGCCCACCTACCACTTCGGCGTCGTCGTCGATGATGACGACATGAAGGTCACCCACGTCCTTCGCGGACTCGAACACCTCAAAAACACCTTCTATCACATCGCGCTGCAGGATGCCCTCGGCTATACACGCCCGACTTACGCCCATCTCAGCGTCATGCTCAATCCCGAGAACGGCGAAAAACTCTCCAAGCGCGATCGCGATCGTCGCATCCGAAAACGCACGCAGGAGATCATGCGCAGCAGCAAGCTCTCGCTCGATGAACTCGCCTCACGATGCAACCTCAACGTCGATCGACTCAAAACCTGGCTCGACGACGACACCAAGCAGCTTTCCCTCGACGAACAGCCCGCCGTCATGCGCACCATCGGACTCCGCGAAAGCGATCTGCCCGAAATCATGGTCCACGACTTCCGAAAGAACGGCTACACACCCGAAGTCCTACTCAACTTCCTCGCACTGCAGGGCTGGAGCCCCGGCGGAGATCGCGAACAAATGCCGCTGGACGAGATGGTCAAAGCTTTCTCCCTTGATCGCATCATCAGCAGCAATCCGAAATTCAATCGCGAAAAACTCAAATCCTTCAGCACAGATTTCTACGCTTCCGCGCCGATCGATCGACAAGTCGCCGCCCTCGATGATTACCTTCAGGTCAATGATTCACCACTCAAACGCGCCACGCCCGACCAGAAGCGGGCGATCCTCGCCATGAACGCTGGCTATCGGGTCATGAGCGAGGTCGACGAAAAGAGCCGTTTCCTCCTCGCGACCATCGACGAGATCGCCTACGACGAGAAGGCCGTCGAAAAGACGCTGCGCAAGGACGACAACGCCGGCTTCGACGCACTGGCCAAACTGCGCGACCTGTTTCACGGGCTACCCGAATGGACTGCTGCCTCGCTTGAATCTGCCATTCACGGCTTCTGCGAATCCAGCGGACTCGGCCTGGGCAAAGTCGCCCAGCCCGTACGCGTCGCCGTCAGCGGATCGACCATCAGCCCGCCGATCTACGAATCGCTCGTCTTCATCGGTCGCGAAGCCACGCTCGACCGCCTCGACAAATGCCTCGGCCTGCGGTCGTAAATCAAACGCAATCTAACCATCGTCCGATCGTCGGCGTGTCTATCATTCAATTGCAGTTGATTCGCTCGTTCGTCTTTCTCTTTCAAAACCAAGCTCCCACCAACCTCCATGCCTCGCGACTATTACGACATCCTCGGCGTTCGACGCGGCGCATCCGCCGACGAAATCAAATCGGCGCACCGCAAGCTCGTTCGCAAGTATCACCCCGACGCCAACAAGCACGATCCATCCGCCGAGCAAAAATTTCGCGAAGCCCAGGAAGCCTTCGACGTCCTGTCTGATCCACAAAAACGCCAGCAATACGACACCTTCGGCCACGCCGGCCCAGGCGCGGGCATCCCGCCGGGTGGGGACTACTCCGGTTACGGGTACGGCGCACACGATCCGTTCCACGCCGATCCACACGACATCCCAGATGAACTTCATGGACAAATGCCGCACGGCTTCGACCCACGCGAGTTCCAACAGGGCGGCGGATTCTCAGACATTTTTGGGCAGCTCTTCGGCGATCGCGGTGCGTTCGGACGCGGGCGGCGACAAAGCGCCTCACGCCAAACCGGCGAAGACGACATGGGTGGCGTCGAGTATCCCGTTACGCTCACCTTCCATCAGGCCGCACGCGGAACAACACTGCCGGTTCAAATCAATCGCGGCAATCGCACCGACACCGTCGAAGTCAAGATACCTCCCGGCGTCAAGAGCGGCAGCCGAGTCCGCCTCAAAGGACGCGGCGGGCGAGGGCCGCACGGACCTGCTGACCTCTTTATCATCATCAACGTCACCGATCACCCATACTTCAAACGCGACGGCATCGACATCCTCCTCGACGTACCGCTCAGCATGTACGAAGCACTCCTTGGCACGCAGATCCAAGTCCCCACGCTCGACGGCTCGGATACCATCAACATCCCCGCTGGCGTCAACAGCGGAACCAAAATCCGCATCAAGGGCCGCGGAATTCAACGCGGCAACGAGATCGGCGATCAGTTCGTTGTCGTCAAAATCATCGTCCCCAAGACACTCAGCGCCACCGACAAACAACTCATCCAGGAATTCGCCGACCGCCATCCCGTCAACGCTCGCGGCGATGTGAAGTGGTGAGCATCTTGAAGTGGTGAGCATCTTGAATTTCACTTCGCTTGAATGCTTCTTCGATCATGCCCTTCACGCATGCCTCGCCCCATAGCCAATGGCTGCTGACAAAAAAAGCGATGGATCCGCCCGGATTTACCCAAGACGAACCCATCCAAGTTGCTACTTACACCATGCACCAGGTGCACATAGCGACACAATGAATTGATTACAATGCCTTTCTCAACGCCACAAGCGTCAGCGGCAGGCACGTCGACGAACTCGCTCACGGGACGATATCGTCGTCTTCATCATCGTCGTCGTCTTCATCGTCACCCGATCCGAAGTCGTTGTCGCCGTCATCATCTTCGTCGTCGTCGTCGCGTTCATCAACATCATCGTCGGGGCTGAAATCGTCATTTCCCGAGCCTCCGAAGACGGAGTCGTCGCCGATGTCGCCGTCTACATCGTCGTCGCCATCCCCACCATCGACCGAATCGTCGTCATCCCCGCCATTGCAATCGTCATTCCCATCACCGCCACGGACACTGTCACTGCCGCCCTCACCGTCGACGACGTCATCATCCTCGTTGCCATCGCAATCATCATTCCCGTTGCCCCCGCGAATCGAGTCGTCGTGCGCTCCGCCGAGGATGGAATCGTCGTCATCTCCACCGGAGATGTCGTCGTTTCCTGAACCGCCCTCCACCGAATCGTCGCCCGCATCACACTCGATCACATCGTCCCCAGAGCCCGCCGAAATCGAATCGTCGCCGTCATCTCCGTCGATCAGATCGCGTCCTCCCCCGCCCGAAATCCGATCATGTCCCGATTCGCCTCGGATGCGGTCTCCACCTGCACCGCCGACCAAGTTGTCATTGCCGCCCGAACCAATCATAACGTCGCGATCATCCCCTCCATCAATCAGGTCGCTACCACCCGACCCATTCACCGTATCATCACCGGCATCTCCGTAGCACGTATCACGATCGTCTCCGCCTGAAATATCGTCCGAACCCTCGTTGCCGTAGATGCGGTCCCGCCCCGACGATCCATCAAGATCGTCGTCTCCCGCTCCCCCATACACGGTTGCAGGCACAGATACCGAACGCGTAAAGGTCAGGCTGTCATTACCCCTGCGGAGTTCGACATAAATCCCATTCACACTCGAGCGAGAAAAGCTTTGGGTCTGCGAGGCAATTCTCACCTCAATTTGCGAATCACTTCCGCCTATCACCACTTCGTCCGATCCGCTCGTGCCCAGAATCCGCAACGTTCCACCATCCAGAGTCGCCGTCCCTGACAGAAGCTTTCGTAGCTCCAATGACTCCATCAAACGGCCCATCACTCGCTTACGGTCTGATGCCCGACAAGAATGCTTGCTCATGGTTCCTCCGAAAATTGGCTCATCCCCTGATGCATTCATCGGACTTTCTTAAACGCCAGCAGCAGAAATTCAAAGCGTCGATACATTTTTTGCTACCGCATGCTTTTATCGGCATACCATCGAATCATGCCACATCCCAGTATCGCCACGCTCGGACAGCTTCGCGCTTCAGGTTATCGACCCGTCAGCGTCAAGGATGAAATCCGACGCAACGTCATCCAGAAACTCCGCAATGGCGAAGATCTCTTTCCCGGCATCCTCGGCTATCGCGATTCGGTCATCCCGCAGCTCATTCACGGCCTGCTCGCCAGACATGACATGCTCCTGCTCGGTCTGCGCGGCCAGGCGAAAACCCGCATCCTCCGCATGCTCCCCTTGCTCCTTGATGAATGGATCCCCGTCCTGCGCGGAACAGACATCAACGACGATCCCATCTCGCCGGCCACACGCACTGGACAAGCGATCGTCCAGGAGCAAGGCAACGATGCGCCCATCGAATGGATCCATCGCAGCAACCGCTATCAGGAAAAACTCGCGACACCTGACGTGACCATCGCCGACCTGATCGGCGAAGTCGATCTCGTCAAGCACGCCGAGGGTCGTTATCTCTCCGACGAACGGACCATGCACTTCGGCCTGATCCCGCGCGCCAATCGCGGCATCTTTGCCATCAACGAATTGCCCGACCTCTCGCCCAAGATTCAGGTCGGACTCTTCAATGTGCTCGAAGAACGCGACATCCAGATCCGCGGATACCCGATCCGCCTGCAGCTTGATCTGTTCCTCGTCTTCAGCGCCAATCCCGAGGACTACACCAATCGCGGCCGACTCGTCACGCCGCTCAAAGATCGCATCGGCTCGGTCATCCGCACGCACTATCCCGAATCCGTCGATGAAGGACTCGCCATCGTCAACGAAAACGCATGGCTCAATCGCGACACCGACGGCAGTGAAAGCGGCGTACGCGTCTCCGTTCCACCCTTCATCTCCGAAATCGTCGAACACATCGTTCGCCTCGCAAGAACAAGCCCGCATGTCTCGCAAGCCTCAGGCGTGAGCGTGCGCACCAGCATCGCCAACGCGGAAATCGTCGTCAGCAGCGCCGAGCGTCGCGGACTGATCACCGGCGAAAAACATGTCGTTGCGCGTATCTGCGATTTGCAGCATCTCGTCGCAAGCTGCCGGGGAAAGATCGAAATGTCGCTCGCCGACGATGATGCCACCGAGGACAAGCTCGTTCAGAGTCTGACAGGCGAAGCAGTCAAACTCGTCTTCAATCAAATCGCCGACATCGAAGATTACGAGCCGGTGATCCAGCTCTTTCAGAAGAACGTCACGTTCCCCGGCGCCGACGATCTGAGCGCCGAAGATTTCGTCGCCAACATGAACGCGATGAAGCCGCTCCCAAAACTCGCCGCCGCGCTGGCCAAAGAAATCGGGCTCGATCCCGACGACGCCGGTCAACTCGCTAGCGTCGGCGAACTGATCCTCGAAGGCCTCTACGTCAACAATCGCCTCAGCAAATTCTCACGATCCGGAAAGGCCTTCTTCAAGCGATAACGTCGCACACAGGCTCACGGCCAATCGACAAGCGGCGTTCAAGAGTCCTCCCAAATCGCCCGAATCATGCGGAAGCCATTCAACGCCAGCACAAGCCCGCCGACGTGGGTCAGCAGGACATATGCGATCGCGTAAGTCAGTCGATGATCTCGAAAGAGATAGAGCGCATCGGGCGCAAAGGTCGAGAAGGTCGTAAACCCACCCAAGACGCCGGTGATGAAAAGTATTCGCGTCGACTCTTCATCACTATCGATGGCGCGACACACTCTTCTGCATACGGATGGACTCTTGAATCAAAGATCGGCCCATCAATCGATGAATTGAGGCTCGACGCTCCCGACCGATTCCAGCGCCGACTCGGTCTCCGACTCTGAAAGAATGCCCAGTTCGCGAAGCGCCACGACCGCAGCCTTCTGCTCGGCGAGTTTCTTGTTGATGCCCCATGCACTTTCGAATCGTCGACCGTTCAAGTTGACACAAATCTCAAAGCACTTGCTGTGATCCGGACCCTTCTCATCCAGCAACTCGTAAATCGGCGTCGCGCCGAGTTGGCCTTGGGCGTGCTGCTGCAGCATCGCCTTGAAATTCTGCTGACTTAGATTGTTGCTGATCGAAATGATCTTCGGCGTCATCGTCCGCAACACAAACTCGCTCGCCGGCAGATATCCGCCGTCAAGATAAATCGCAGCAACGATGGATTCATACACCGCCGCCGACAACGAATGCGGAATCTGCTGCCGGTTGCTGATCCCCTTCCCGATGATCAGCAGTCGATCGATCCCAAGCTCGCGCGATACCTCGGCGCACGTCTTTCGACTCACCACCGCGCTCTTCAACTTCGTCAATTCACCTTCTGGAAACGTCGGAAAACGCGCGTAGATGTCGTGACAAACGATCAGGTCCAGCACCGCATCGCCCAAAAATTCCATCCGCTCATTCGAATGAAGTCGATTGTCCGCAATCGACGCGTGCGTCAACGCCTCGGTCAGAAGCGCTTCGTTCTTAAAGCAATAGCCGAGGGCGTCTTCGGCGATCTTGCGTTGCTCGGCACTGAGAACCTGCGGCATACGAAACACATCCGGCTATGCGTGCGGCGAACACGCTGACAATCGCCAAACGCTAAACCTCGGCTTCAAACCTGTCAACGCAAAAGCCTCATTCGAAGATCAAGCCCCCGATCTCAACTCGCTGACCCGATATCCGTTGAAACTGGCATCAACGACGGCCCCACTTGATCGATATCGGACGAGAAACCGCTTCGTGCACGAGATTTTCGATGACAGTATCAGGACGGCTCGATATTCTAGAATACATGAATCGACCGCCGCGCATCGAATCGCTGGAGCAGCGACGACTCTTGTCTTCGGTCTTCGGAACCGTCGCAGAGCAACCCGTCGGACCGCTCACGGGCAAGATCGTTTACACCTCTGCCGGACACGGATTGAACGCCGACGGCGCGGGTGTGTGGTCGACTCAGCGCGGTAACAACAATCAGATCGTCGAAGATTTCGGGAATCAGGATCAGCTCCTTTCCTATGCAGACTATCTCTGGCGCGCGGGCGCGACCGTTGTTCCCATGCGTCCCGTTGGGAACCAACGCAATGAAGTGATCGTCGATAACATCAACGCGACTTTCACAGGATCGTGGAGCGTCGGCGGAAGCACGCCTTATTTCAGCACCACTGACGGATCGGGCGCCAGCTATCGTGTCGCGACCAGCACACTCACAGAAACCGCCGTCGCTCAATTCACGCCCAACATTCCTTCTGCAGGTTTTTATCCGGTCTACGCTTGGGCGCTCACCGGCAGCAATCGCGCGGCAGATCAACTCTATCGCGTCGTGCACTCGGGCGGTGCCACAGAAGTGAAAGTGAACCATCAACGGGTCGGACGCGGATGGGTTTACCTTGGCATGTATCACTTCAACGCCGGGACAACCGGTCGCGTTGAGGTCAGCAACGAATCCTCAACGGCCGGATCTGCCATCATCGCGGACGCCGTGCGATTCGGAAACGGCGTCGGCTCCATCGCGCGAGCCGGACGCACGAGCGGCGAACTCCGCGAAGATGAAGCCGCTCTCTACTGGATCGAAGCCTCAGCTGGCTGGACCGCGCCAGGTACACGCGTCGCCAGCAGCAACTGGAGAACCAGTACCGACGACGGAACCGCAACCGTCGGCGCACCACTCCGCTGGGCCGCGTACATGAACGCCGCGCCCTTCGGACAAAGTGTCTACCTCGGATGGCACACCAACGCCGGCGGAGGTCGCGGTACGCTCGCACTCTGGAACAACCCCAGCCAATTCCCCGGGACCAACACCACCAACCAACTCACCTGGGCTCAAACCATCGCAAAGGAAATCAACGACGATATGGTCGCCCTCGGAAGCCCGCCGCTCGAATCCGGCTGGCCCAATCGAACCAATCTCACCTTCAACAGCTCCAGTTTCGCATACGGCGAAATCAACGGCAGCGTCAACGGCAACGAATTCGACGCCACCATCATCGAAGTCGCCTTCCACGACAACGTCGATGATGCAAACCTCCTACGCGGACCATTCGCACGTGATCGCGTCGGCTGGAGCGCTGCTCAAGGCACCATCCGCTACTTCAATCAGTTCGGCGGATCGACACTCGCCTTCGCGCCCGATGCACCACGCAACGTCAGAACCGAAGCCGATCGCTCCGGCAACCTCATCGTCCGATGGGACGCGCCCACCACCGGCGTCTTCGGCGGAACCCCAACGTCTTATCGCGTCCAAAGCTCTTTCAACGGCTACGGCTTTGACGGCGGAATCGTCGTGCCCGGCGGATCGACCGCGCGAAGCTACACCATCCCCGCAAACCAAATCGGTCAGAACGGAGCGTTCTTCCGCGTCATCGCCCAAAACAGCGGCGGAGCCTCCGCGCCCAGCCTCGTCGTCGCAGGTCGCGCCGGTGATCGTCGCATCGGACGCGTGCTCATCGTCAACGGATTCGATCGCTTTGATCGCTCTCTCAACGTCAGACAATCCATGCGCATCACCGGAACCTATGCAGGCATCACCGGCGGAACGCTGACCACTTTCGATCGCGTCCGCCCACTTTTCTCCAACAGCTTTGACTACGTCGTGCAACATGCTACCGCCATCCGATCCTTCTCTGATGTCCTGGTCGGTTACGACTCGACCAGCAACGACTCTGTGATCAGCGGTACAGTCAGACTCACCGACTATGCCGCTGTCATCTGGCATGTCGGCGAAGAATCCAGCGCTGACCGAACCTTCGATTCCACCGAACGAACACTCATCACCAACTACCTCAACGCCGGCGGAAAGCTCATGGCCAGCGGCTCGGAAATCGGATTCGAACTCTCAGGCCTGGGGGTCGCTTCAAGCTGGTTCAGCAGCACCTTCAAAGCCTCCTACGTCGGCGACGATGCCAACACCTACAACACCGCAGGACTTTCCAGCGGAATCCTCTCTGGCATCAATCTCACCTTCGACAACGGACAACAGTTCTACAACGTCGACTTCCCCGACCGACTCGCCGCAGCGGCGGGCGCGTCCGTCGCCATGAACTACTCCGGCGGCACGGGAGGCGGTGCGGTCGTCACGTCGCAGACCAACGCGACCAAGACCGTCCTCATGGGCTTCCCCTTCGAAACCATCACCTCCTCCGCCAATCGAAATGCGGTCATGTCACGCGTCCTTCGGTTCTTCGGCTTCCGACCCGTACGCATCGATTACTTCTTCCAAATCGGCGGCACCGGCCTCGATCGCTCCGACGTCACCCGCCAGGACTCGCGCGTCAATGAGACACTCTCCATCGGCGAACCGCCTAGTATTCTCGCGTGAAGACTCTCGATATCACACTTCGATACGTTCAGCTCATTCGCTCCGCGCTACTTCTGTCGCTCGATACGCACGTTGACTCCGAGCCTCATGATCGCAATCACCATGCTGCCGCGACCATCGCCGATCGCTCGTCTCATTCACTCGCGCGCGATGCGTACGCGCATCCGTCGATCATCCTACGTCCCGGCGATCAATCGATTCGGCCCTACACACGCGCGATGATTCAGCTCGCCCTGGGCAAACCATCGACACCCGTCCCAAGCGTCTCTGCCAACACACGGGTCATCGACGGACTCGGCCACGCTCGCGAGGCTTACCGGGGCATCGCGCGATTCGTCCAGCACACGATCGCTCCCAACTCACCTCGCGTCGATTCGTCCAATCCACTGCATCATCGCGCCCTGGAATTTCCGATCCACGCACATCACGCAGCCGCCGCGACCGAATGGATCTGGGACGCGATCCTCCGCAACGATTCAAACGAACGAAGCCGATTCGTCGACTCCGTCGTCCGCGGGCGATTCGTCCGATTCGATTCCGCCGACAATCCCGAACCGCTCTGGTATCACGAAATCATCCTCCTGCACGCCGCTGCAACCTGGGCACACCAAAGCAAGGACGCTCGACTGCAACAGGTCGTCCTCGAAGCTTCCACGTACGTCGTCAATGAAGTCCAACCCGACCACGCGAGCGGCCAACCGTGGGCGATCCACGCACTGCTCACACATCCCGACGGCTGGACGCTCGTCGATCTGATGCTGCACGCCGCCGGCATTCAACAACCCGCCGCCATGGACGACGTCTCGCTCCTGCTGCTCGCAGACGCTTATCGATGCCTGAACACCAATGCATGACATCCATCGACAAGCCGCGACCACAACCATTCGCTCACGCCGGCCAATCACCGCTGAAGATCTCCACCGCCGGACCGGTCATGAAGACGTGGTTGCCCGTCTCGTCCCAATGAATCTCTAAATCTCCGCCCGGCAGCGTCACCTTCACACGCCGCGCCGATTTCTTCGCCAGCACCGCCGCCGCAACCACCGCGCATGCGCCCGTCCCACACGCCAGCGTCACGCCGCTCCCACGCTCCCACGTCCGCATCTTGATGTGCCCCGGCGAAACCACCTGCGCAAAGTGCACGTTGATCCGCCCGGGAAAACCCGCATACGTCTCCAGTTTCGGCCCGTGCGTCAGCAGATCAATCGCGTCGACGTTGTCAGTAAAAAAGACCGCGTGCGGATTCCCCATCGACACCAAGTGCGCTTCCAAATGATGCCCACCCACCTCATACGCCAGTGCGTATGCGGCTTCCGTCTCTTTCTTGAATAGCGCGTTACGACCCATCGCACCCTGTACCGCACCGACCGCCTGCATCCCGAACATCGGCTCGTCCATGTCCACCGTCGCGCGCTGAACCTTCCCAGCATGCACCTCCAACTGCAGACTCAGCACACCTCGACCCGTCTCGACGCGCATCGGATTCGATTTCGACAAACCATGATCAAAGGCATATTTCGCGACGCAACGCACGCCGTTGCCACACATCTCACCTTCCGAGCCGTCGGCGTTGAACATGCGCATGCGCACGTCGGCCCGATCGCTCGGCAGAATCAGGATCAAACCGTCCGAGCCTACGCCGTAATGTCGGTGACTGATCGCTCGCGCCAGACCCGCCGGGTCGGCGACTTTCTCCTTGCTCGCGTCAACGTAGATGTAATCATTGCCCAGACCGTGCATTTTGGTGAATCGCATTGCTTTACCCTACCAAAGTTGAACCCAGAACGTGAACCTCACCACACGCCATCATCACCACGATCGACGGCATCCCTGCGGAACAGAAATCAGAGAATGATCTCAGCCGATCTTCGATGCGATAAAGTCGCACGCAAATGTGTTGTAAACACCCGCAATCAAAATCCCCGCTCCAAAAAACGTCCACCCCAGCGTCCCTCGGATCGTAAAATCGAACATCCACAGCAACGCCAGCGCCTCCAGAATCGTCAGCGACCCCACCAGAATCACGCCCGCAAGATTCGATCGCTTCTCCTTCACCCACGCGATCAACGGATAACTCACCCACGGGACCGCCAACGCGATCAGTGTCCAGCCAAGCCCGCGACCGAATGTCCCCACCCATCGCTCTCGACTCTCCGGCGAAGCCTGAAACCACGCGATCGCGGCGGCCACCACCACCAGCGCCACCAGCCCGCCTACGACTTTGCCGCCCGCGCTTTTGAGAAACTCCATACCCGCCCATCCTATCAGATCACCCCGCCAGCACGGTATTCCAAATCACTACCATTCTTAACTCGGCGCGAGAGGTTTCGAGAATTGCCATGCGACGCCTCCAACTTAACAGGCGCGCTGCGCGAATGCGTCCGCACCCGCGCAGCGCAGGACCCATCTTTTTTTGTCCAACCCCGATTCTGACCCAAAAATCCACATCACGCCCAATCACGTCCGACGCGCACGTCCGCCCGATGCAGCGACATCATCCGATTCTGCGCGCTCAGTCACGCGTTCCGACGTGCTGACGCACCACGTTTTGCACGCTCGCGCAGCATATTCCGATGACCGAACGCACGCGACCTGAGATACACGGTCGTGATTTCTTCCCGCACCATTCGATGCGTAGCCATCATCACGCCGTGAAGCGTTCGAGCCTTTGGTATCTTCAGCGGCCCCGGTCTTCTCGACTTTGCCATGCGAAATCGTGAAGCGGATGAGTCCGTTTTACCATCGTCCCCGAACCCGCAACCCTCGAACTGCTCGCTGGAGCAGGATTGCTCGCACTTCGGCGTCGCTGATCCTTCGTCTCTGGATCCACAGCAGGCCAAAATGCCCATCACGGCCGGCAATCGCTTGCGAGCGACTGCCGGTCGTACCCCATCCATTGTACCTTTCATGAAATCCCGACCGCTCGACCGATAAATCGAACGGATGCGACTTCTTCCGATCGCTCTTGGTATGGTGCTCGCCTTGAACTGGCTCGGGCTCGCACGCGCTCAGGTCGGTACAACCGCCAGCCCTGCCGATCCATCGCTCCGCACAGCCAGCAACGCAGAACGCGTCGTACGCGGATTCGACTTCGAAGAAAGGCCCCGCGGAAACCTCGAAGACATCCCCATCGGATGGGAAAAGGTCGAAGGCCCGGGACTGCCTCACTACGTCAACGGGAGATTCGATTCGACCACCGCAGCCGAAGGACGATTCAGCTACCGCATGGACCTTAACGGCGGTAGCGTCGTCTATCGCTATCCCAGCGGAGTCATCCCCGTCTTTCATGATGCACTCTATCGATTGTCCGTACGGGTCAAGACAACCCAACTTGAGTACGCCAGAGCAACGCTCACCGCATGGCTTGCCGACGAAGCAGGCGTGCCGATTGAAGGCTCACGCACACAATCCACACCCTTCGTCAGCGAAAAACCAAAGGAATATCAACCCGACGAGTGGAAAACGATCAGCATCGAATTGCTCGTGCAATCCCGCAAGGCGCGCTGGCTCGTCGTCGAGATCGGCCTCGAACAACCCGCCCGGCTCGGCCTTTCGCGTCTGGGAAATCGCGACGTCTTTCTCGAAGACATCCGAGGATCCGCATGGTTTGACGACCTGCGGATCGTCCAATCCCCACGCATCGACATTCGCACAGACACGCCGGGCAATCTCTTCGACCATGACAAGCCCATGCGTCTGACGGTCGAGCTGCGCGATCGCGTGACACATGATCTGCGCGCAATCGCAAGAGTCTTTGATGCAAGTGACAATCTGGTGTACGAAAGCAACGGCCCCATCGAGATGGCCGCCGGTGCCATCTCCACCCAACTGCTCGGGCAGATCGATTTGCCCCTCGATCGCGCCGGGTGGTATCGCGTCGACGTATCAGTCGACAGTCGCGGCACAACGCTTGCGAGCGAGACGCTTTCGGTGGTTCGTCTCCCTGCAAGAACCGGAGTGACCGCCGACTCCAGGCTCGGACTCGACGCGACCGCGCTCGATCATCGCGCATGGGAAGGACTCTCCGATGTTGCCGTCGCACTCGGCGCCGGGAGACTAAAACTGTCTGTCTGGGGCCAACAAGGCTCGATCGATCAGGAACAGATCGCGCGAGCGTTCGACCGACTCACCATGCAGCTCGAAGCACGGCGACTCACCGTTACAGCATGTCTCACCGGTGTTCCGCCTCAACTGGCCGCCACCCTTGGTCAAGGCGATTTGTCGCAACTGGCAACCGCTTCGCCCGATCTCTGGCGGCCCCAAATCGCCTACATCGTCTCGCGGCACGCCGGCAGGATCGCACACTGGCAGGTGCTTGCCGACGCAGATGCCGAGCGATTCGCGTCCGAAGCGCCCATGCAGGAAGCCTATCGACGCATCGCGGATGAGTTTCATCAACTCATCGGAAGGCCCGATCTGTCCGTCCCCTGGCCGGCGTGGGCTGAGTTGCCAGTCACCGTCGGAGACGCCCGTTCAACGCCAAACGTCCGCGGCGCTGATCCACACATACCGACCGGATTTTCGCTCAACGTCGCGCCCAGCATCCTGCCCGAACAATTGCCCCTCTACGCCAGCATCGCATCCGCAACGAAGGACGACGCGGAGTCGAACCCGGCCGCGTCATCGAATGATCCCAACGCTCCCATCTCGTCCATCACTCAGGACGGCCCGCGCATCGGGCTTGCGCTCGTGCCGATCGATCGCTCCATCTACGGCGCGGAGCAACAAAGATCCGATCTGGCACGACGCGTCGCCTTCGCACTCGCCAGCGGGGCCGAACGTATCGATCTGCCGCTGCCATTTCGCCTGATCTCCACCGGTCGATCGAATGATCGCGTGCGACTCGATCCCGATCCACTACTGCCCACCTATCGCGCGATCCTGTCGCAGCTCGCTGGCGCACAATATCGCGGCCGGGTCAAACTCGCGCCACAGGTCGAGGCCATGCTCTTCGAGCGAGGCGACGATGGGATCGTCCTCCTCTGGCGACCCGACGGACCCGTACGACGCGATTCCACCGTCATCCGCATCATGCTCGGAGGACGACCTACTCTTACCAACCTCGAAGGCGAATCGACACGACTCACCGAAACCTATCCACGATCCGGCGAAGTCGACATCCCACTTGGCAGCGAACCGATCTTCATCTCGGGCGTCGATGCCGCGCTCATGAGACTCCGCGCTTCGGTCAACATCGATCAGCCGCTTCTCGAATCGAGCTTCAAGACCCATCAACGTGAGCTCCGTCTGACCAACTCCTTCCCACAGGCCATCGCAGGCAGCATTCGCGTCATCGGACCGAGCGGCTGGTCGACTCAACTCACCGACAACCAATTCTCACTCAACCCAGGCGAAACCGCCCGCATGCCCCTCTCGATTGAGTTCCCGCTTAACAGCTTCGCTGGCGAAAAGACGCTCCTCGCCGAAATCCGAATCGCAGGCGGACGCGAACAACGACTCCTCGTACCCGTCACCATCACCCTCGGACTCGCTGACGTTGGACTGCAAACTCTCGCATTCCGCGACGGCGATCGAATCTTCGTGCAGCAGGTCGTCACCAACTACGGCCGCTCGCCCATTGAGTTCACCGCCTTCGTTCAATGCCCGGGCGTCGCGCGACAGGAACGCGTCATCAACGATCTGGCGCCCGGACGAACCACCATCAAACGCTACCGCTTCGAAGCTCCCAGACAGCCAATCGAATCGATCCGCTCAGGCCTCTCGGAACTGGACGGCCCGCGCGTCCTGAATGAAGAAGTCCCGCTTCGCTAAACCGACGTCCTTACATCCCACCCATCCGCCGACATCCCGCCCCGCTAACGCAATTCGGTCGGCTTCGCTAAACTCCATGCCACATGTCGAGCAAGCCCTTTTATTCCCGCGCGCTGGCCTACTTTCGCGACGACCTTGGCCTCATCATCGCCTCACTTCTTCTCATCGGTCTGATGACGATCCTCGGTGTGCTCTGGCCGGTGCCGCTCGCGATCTTCTTCAGCACCGTCAAAGGGGAGTCGACTTCGAATAACTGGCTCTACGACATTTTCTCCTTCATCCCGCGAGATAAGTCGCTTGCCATGGTCCTCTGGCTCGCGGGCGCGATGCTCGTCATGCGACTCTTCAGCGAAGTCGCCCGAACCGTGCAGACGCAACTCTCCATCAAGATCGGCTATCGAGGACGCGCCCGCGTGCAGGCCGAACTCTTCCAGAAACTCCAGGCGCTCTCTCTTAAATATCACAAATCCCAGCCTCAGGGAGATGGTATCTATCGACTCAGCTACGACACCCACGGCTTCCACGGCGTGCTCAACATCGCGCTCGGACTGCTCGTCAACGCCGGCACGCTCATCGTCATGCTCGTCACCATGCTGCTATTGAACTGGCAACTCACGCTCATCGCGCTGCTCGTTGTGCCAGCCCTCTACATCACCATCACACGATGGAGCAAAACACTCTTCCGCTACGCGATGGCGCAAAAGGCCGCGGATCAGGAAGTCACCACGCAAATCCAGCGATCTCTCGCCGTCGTCAGTCTCGTGCAGGCCTTCAATCGCGAACGCGACGAACTCTCACGATTCACCGACAGACAAAGCACCTACATCGCCGCGAGTCTTCGATTGCATTGGCAGGAGATCCTCTACTGGCTCGTTCTCGGCATCATCCTCGCCGCGGGCAGCGTCGGACTCTTCGCCTACGGCGGATGGCTCGTCATTGAAGGGCGCATGGACGTCGGCATCCTCTTTCTGTTCATCACCTATCTCGGACAACTCTACGATCCACTTAACCGGCTCAGCGGCTCGAATGCAGGTCTTCAAACGGCGCGCGCAGGCGTGCAACGCGTCTTCGAAGTCCTCGATCAGGATCCAATCATCACCGACGCACCCCACGCAGCCTCGCTACCGCTCAAACCACGCACGCTCGAACTCGCAAACGTCCGCTTCGCCTACCGCGATCAGGCGATCGTTCTCGACGGCGTCTCCTGCCGCATCGAACCAGGCCAGATGGTCGCCTTCGTCGGCGAATCAGGCGTGGGAAAGACAACGCTGCTGAATCTTCTGCCCCGATTCTACGACCCACGCGAAGGCATCATCACCCTCGATGACATCGACATACGCAGCGTGCGAGTACGCGATCTGCGCCGGCATATCGCGTTGGTCCTCCAAGACAGCGTCATCCTGCCAACCACTGTCGCCGAGAACATCGCCTACGGCAGACCCGATGCGACTCTTCCTGAGATCAAAGAAGCCGCCCGTCTCGCGGGGGCAAGCAGCTTCATCGAAAAGCTCGAGCATGGCTTCGAGACGATCATCAGCGAATCGGGTGGAAATCTGTCCGGCGGGCAGAAGCAACGCATCAGCATCGCCCGCGCGCTCTGTACAGGCGCGCCCATCGTCGTGCTTGATGAACCAACGAGCGCCCTCGATCCACAGCACGAACAGCTCATCACCGAAACGCTTTCGGGTCTGAAAGGACATCGCACCACCATACTGGTGAGCCACCGCCTCAGCAGCGTCGTCGCCGCCGATCAAATCTTCGTCATGCAGGCCGGCAAGATCGTCGAGCAAGGCACGCACGAACAGCTCATCGCACGCCGTGGACTCTATTACACGATGGCGCGACATCAGTTGCAGCTCGATTGACGACCGATCGGAATTCGGACAAGAACCGACCAACGCCAATCGCCCTCTCGCATCCCCGGCGAATTCGTCATCACAACTGAATCACGCTCAGGGTCTGAGACGGCTCGTTGAGGCTGGTAAAGATCAGAGACGCACCACGCCTCGCGAGTTGCAACTCGCGTCCGCCTGTCGCAAGTGTACTCAGGGTCCAGTTGTTGGCTCCGGTATTCACGGCACGCCTCGCGAGATTGTTCCGGATGTCGAAGTAGAAGATCTCCGGCCGACCCTGACTGTTGTAAAACAGGTTGGCGTAGAGGCCCGTACGCCTCGAGGTGCCTTCCCCGTCGATCCGACTCACCGTCCACGTTCCAGTCTTGGATCGCGACGCAAACTTCAACGACGTGTCAGGCTGACTCTCATAATACGCCACACGCGGAAGCATGCGGAAGTTGTTCGCGCCGGCTTGGTTCGTTGTTCCGCTTCCCGAATCCTCAAACGCCAGCGAAAGGTATCCCCCTGCGCTGGTCATCGCGTCGGGGATCGTCTCGATCTTCCATCCACCGTCGTTGTAGGCGTACTTGTAGCGTGCGCTCGTCGTATCCTCCCATGCGACCACATAGCGACCGTTCAAGTCGGTCCGATTCGGATCGATCAAAATCCGGCTGAATCGACCCTGATCGCCTGCGGTTGCGCCGGTGAATGTTTCGATCGTCCACGTCGTTTCGGTCTGTTGCGTCGCGATCTTGAGGTCTTTGTTCGTCCGGTTGTAGTAACTGATGAGCGCGCTGTTGCTGCTCCGCGTGAAGGCCAACGCGGGATACAAGCCCGTTGAACCACGGCTCTCGATCGTTTGCACTTCCCATGCGTTCGTATCGCTACGCAGAATCGCGTACTTCAGATCGCCATTCGTTCCGTCAAAATATGCGACTGCGGGTCTGCCGTTGTTGTCGAGTTTCATGTCGAGAAACTGCCCCACATTCGGGGCAGCATCATCCACAACTTGAATCGCGCTCCAGTTGTTGGTGACCGCGTCTCGAGATGCGTACTTCAGCTTACGGTCCGCACGATCGAGATAGACCATGTGCAGATTGCCCGCGCTGTCTATCTCTACGTCATTGAACGTCCCGTTGACCGTCCCGTTGCTCCCAACTCGTTCAAACGTCGGCGGAGCAAGGTTGATCGACGCAAGCACACTCCCGCCGAGCGTGACGTTGACCGCCTGCGTGATCGAAGCACCGCCGCTGACGCTGGCGGTGACCGTCGGCGCGGTCAGGCCGTCATACACCTGCACGAGCGTCGCGAACATCGCAAACGTGCCGCTCTTGGTCACGGTGAATCGATACGCATCGCTCTTGTACGTCCCCTCCGGCTCGCCGGTCACCCAGGTCATCCCGCCACGCGCTACCGTTCCGCCGCTTAGTGCCCGGATCTGCACGTTCTTGCCGGTGGTAAAACGCGTGCGGAAATCGTTCGTGCCGCTCACACCCGTCGTGTTCGCCTCGATGGTCGCTGGCAGGTTGAACGACTGCTGGTAGCTGCGCGATCGCGCGCCATCGACCCAATCGACAATCACAAACGTGCCGGCATGGTCGTACCAGACCGATCGCGCCACAACCGGTCGACCTGGGATGTGTGAATAATTCTGGTGCCACCCGGTGACACGCGATCCGCTCCCGGAAAACGAATACGAATGTCCCACGTTCGGCGTGACGCGCGGACCCGTGCCGTCGGGGTCTTCGTAGTTGCCCGTGTTCTCTCCGTCGACGTTGATCGTGTTGTGGGCACGCGTGCTGATCGCATAGGCACGATCGGACGACTCGTCGTATTTGTACGGACCCGGATCAATCACCAACGGTCGCCCGCCGCCAAAGAGCTCAAAGCTCAGCGGGTCGTGATGTCCATGGAAACCGCCCTTCGCACCGGAATCAAAGATCAATTGCGTCGCATTCTCTGAATTGTCAGATCGCAACACAAAATTGCCGCTATCGGTCATCGCATAACTCAGCCCGCGATCTCCCAACGCGCCTGCGGGCGTTGCGGGGACGTTCATAAACGGCAGCGTCGTGTCGGGCCCGAAGAGCCACACATCGCGGATGCGCGGCTTGGCGATCGGATGCTGCCCGAGATTGTAAAGTGTCGTCCCGGAGTCCAGCGATCTTGCGCTCGTGCCGGCAATCGCCTTGGTCACTGTGAGCGTATTCGTTCCAGTGTTTACGCCCGTCACGCGCATCAACTCGCTCTTGTTGGACGCATTGACGACATCTCCCACTCCAAACTGCGAGGCATTAGCGACAGTAAAACTCGTCGCACCCGTGCCCCAGTTGCCGACGATCGTGCTCTGTTTCACCTCAATCTTTTCGAGGATCAACCCCGCACGGAGAAAGTTCGTCACGCTGTATTGACGATACGTGTCGCCAATCCCCGGTGCGCGCCCATCGGGGGCAAGCAGCTGCCGGAAACTCTCGAAGGCGTTGTCGATCCGCGTGATCATCGCATTCGACCAATCGCCGCCGTTGCCGTTGAGCAAGTCGAGCCGACGCGCGATCAACAGCGACTCGATCACGCCTTCAGAGTAATTCGGGGATTGCTCGATGTGAGAACCGTCCGGGTAGACCTGCGCCTGCGCGGCGGCGAACATGAGATTTCGCGCGGTCGATTCCCATGTCGGAGCGTTGTCAAACTCCGGAAACATCACGCCGAGCTGATGCAGCCCGCGCGCGAGCGTCAACGTGCGGTTGTTGCCCGTGCCAAATGTCGTCGCGCTCTTGTTGGCCTCGACCAGCAGCCAGTCGCCGTGCTGCATCAGCTTGTGAAGAAAGAGAACGTTGTCTCTCTCGCTAAAGTCCGCCGATCCGAGCAGCGTGAAGTACGCATTGACCATCGAATCCGCACGAATGGCGGTATCGAGAATCCATCCGGTCTTGTCTCCGCTTGACCAACCGCTCGGCGCGTCGATCGTACGAAATTCGTCGCTCCAGTCGGCGAGTTGGTACATGATCTCATCCGCTGCGGCAGTGTTGCCACTGACGCGATAACTCTCAACCAGCGGCCGCCAGAACTCGAAGCGATTCAGCGTATGCACAAAGTTCGGATCACTGCTCCCGCCCGGACTCGACCAATTGATGTTGCCGGGAACACTCACCGAATACGTCTCGCTGCTTCCTGTTTCAGGAAATCTGCGACTCGACACCACCGAACTCGCAAGCGTGGTGATGTTCGTCATGTCGATCTTCGAAGCGATGAACGACGCATAAGTTGATGTCTCGGAGTCGTCAAAGAACCAATTCGCTGTTGATCGGTTCACCATGTAACTGAGCAAATCGCTGTCAAACGCGCCAAATGCCGTGCCAGAATTCGGTAGTTTCCCCGATAGCTGCGCCAGCCGTGTCGAATTCATGTTCGTCAAACGCGACACGAGTTCGGCCCGCTCTCCGCGGTCAAACCACGAGAGCGTCTCAGGTCGCGGGCTCGAGGGCGTTGAGAGCAGTTGTCTCCGCTCGAGTTGATCGAGCGAAAGATTTTTCGCGCCACTTGCATGTCGGTCATCATGTGATCGCTTCATGTCAACAACTCCTTGATGCTTGACGTTTGACGCGAACCTACACAACCAACCTTCATCTTCGAATTAAATCGTCGTTACGATCATCCGATAAGACGATCCTCCTGCGTCCGATTACTTGCGAACAAATGCCCACCACCGATTCCGATCACGCCAGACCCAGCCGATCGATTCAAATCCAGCCGGCGGATCGATCGTCGCTTCACGATGCGATTGATGCATCACCACAACGCTCATGCCATCGTGTGGAACCTCATCAACTGAATCGATCCACTCCACCGCGCGGTTGGCATAGATGTTCAGATCAGGGGGTGCGTATGAACCTGCAATCTGATAAATCCGCGCATCCACGTTCCAGCGCATAATCATCTCCGCCAGCGGCTTCATCTCGCTCTTGCCCTCGCGCGACATCGAATATCCTCGCGCAACGATCACCTGAACCACAAGCATCAACACGAACGTCACACCACACCATCGCACGATCCGCATCGCGTGCCCGCGCCAAATCAAAGCACCCGCCGCCAAGCCGACCAAACCGAGCATGATCGCAACGCCCACACCAAACCACGGCTCACCATCGGATCGCTTCAACGCCCACAGGCCCGCCGCGCCGAGTCCTGCGCCTGCGAGTCCGGTCATGACCCCATGCAGTCGCTTGACCATGACATCCACGCGCTCGACATCTTCGCCCTTCTGCAAAATCAACCTCACCGCATGTCCAACCAGCATCGCGGCCGGGATGATCAACGGCAGCAGGTAGCGGTCCTTGCGGTCCGGCGCAAGGCTCATCACCAGGATCGGCAAAACCACCGCGATCGCCCACAGCCACGCCTTGCTCCGAAACCGCCTCAATCCATCGATCAAACCGACCAACAGCAACACCGTCCAAGGCGCGACATAAAACGGAAAAAGCAGATACTTCACCGGCGAGTCCCCGGCATTGCCCGTCGCACCCACGCGGCTCACTTCGCGCGTCCAGACCTCGATCACTCCTTCAACCGACGTCGCGACATATGCAAACCAGCTTAGCCCCACGATCAAGAATCCCGGCAACACCCAAAGCCAACGCCTCATCGGCACACGGGCACGCCCCCGACACATCGCATGCCAGACAATCCACGGGAGCACCGTAAAGACCAACACCACAGGACCCTTGGTCATAAATCCCAGGCCGAGCAGCATGCCCGCCATCACCATCGCAGGACGACCGCGCACAAGCGACTCCGCGATCGCCAGATGGCTCGCCGCCACCCATGCTGTCAGCCAGATGTCCGTCGTCACGTTCCGACCAAATCTCAGCATCAAATACCCGCTCCCCACCGCCCACATCGCCACCAGCGCCACCCGCGCGTCTCCTGGCGAGATCATCCGACCGAGCCGATATACGCATCCCAAAATCACCGCAATCGCAAGCAACACCGGAAGCCGTACGCGCCAAGCAAGTTCTACATACGCCCCATCGCGCGCGTAACTGCCATCTTGAGCTATCGAGAAGTCATCCAGTCGCACAACAAGCGAATCGGGAATCAACGACGCGGTCATCCAAGCCACCAGCGGCGGCTTGCGTACGCGTGGCTCGCCGTCGAGCGTCGGTAGCATCCAATTCGCCTCGCGTCGCGTCTCCAGCGACGTCGCCACCACCAAATTCTCACTCCCGCTCGAAAGCTCTGACCACCCCAGCGTCATCCCCAGCATCAATAACATCAGAATCGCCGACGCGATCGCCCATCGACTTGTACACCTTGCATCCATGCGATCGCTCCTTTCGTTCCATCACCCACGCGAAGCATTCGTCGATCCAAGTGAACCATCGGTCGATCCACGCGAAACACGTGCCCGCGCAGGATCGCCCCTGCGACTTCGATAAATCTCCTCCACTCGGTCCACATGCCGGGCAAAGCTCAATCCCTCCCGCCGAAGCTCACACGCTTTACCCATGCGAGTTCGAACGTCAGCTTTCATCATCCTCGCGACCGCAGCATTCAAATCCGTCTGCGATCCAACTACCCAGCCGTCCGTCTCATGCACGATCACCTCACTCACGCCGCAAGCACGGCTCACGATCGGCACCACACCACACGCCATCGCCTCGATCGCAGTCAATCCGTACGGCTCGTCATGACTCGGCAGTAACAGCCCATCACTCGCAGCCAACAGCTGCGGCACATCCTCACGTGATCCCAGAAACTGCACGCGACCAATCAATCCGAGTCGCTCGGCGATCGCAGAATACTTCCTCACCCGGCCCGCCCCCACCACCGCCAGCATCGGCCTTTCATCATGATCAGATCGAGACTGAGCCCCACACGCTCGTATCGCACCCGCCAGATTCTTTCGCTCAAAATCGTGACCGATGAACATCATCACCACATCCTCAGGCGACCAGCCCAACACACGCCGCGTTGCCTGACGTTCGGCAACCGTCGCCGGTCGAAATCGCTCCGTGTCGATCCCATGCTGAACCGTCACAAACTGTCGGTCGTCCAACGCAAAATAGCGCTTCGCCTCCTCGCGCGTCCGATCCGACAGGCACATCACCTTCGGTTGCCGCACGTCTGTCAGCATCGTCGCCTCAACGATCTCAGCGTAACGTCGCTTCAGATTGATCCGCGAGGTCCATCGCTTCCAACGATGCCCAGGACGCATTGCGATCGCCTCAAATCCCGCATGCGGCTGATACACATCCGCAGACCGGATCGGCAGCATCGCGTGGACGACTTCGGCATCCGTTCTCTTCTGTCGTTCATCGACGGCGCTCAAGAATCGATGCAGCCGATGCGTTCGCCCCCATCCGTGCGACTCGATCTCGACCAACTGCACGCCAGCGCCATCAAACAGATCATGATCGATCTCCTGCGCGACAACGCTCACGTCATGCCCACGCCGCGCGAACTCGATCGCCAGATCGCGCGTGTAGCGCTCGGCCCCACCGAGGGGACGATTCAGCCTGAATATCACCAGCTCGATTCGCATGACTCAACACCATCAAAACATCAACAACAACAACAACCGGCCACGCTCGATCAGAATGAATCCGCTTGCATCGAATGCATCTTCAAAACATCTCATCGTCGATCGGCTTGTTCCTTCCCGGCTCGCGCCGCCTCACACGGCGATCGCGACGCTCGATGCTCGCCATCTTTCTACTCACCGGATGCCAAAGCCGACTCCGCTCGCGCTCGCTCGGATCGATTGATCGTCCGATCAGATACCGATCAAGCCACGGATCGACGAGTTCGCCGTCCAGAATCTCGTACTTCGACACGCTGTAGAAAAACTGCGCGAGATCCTTGACGATCCAGCGTGATGAAAAAAATCTTGGGAGCGCCCGCACCCGGGCCGTATCGATCAGGCAGAGACGGGTCGGCGCTTCGACGTCGACGAAAAAGTGATTGAGATAGAGATCTCGATGATGGAGTCCCGCCGCGTGCAGACGTGCTGCGATCTCGGCTGTCGCTGAAAGGATCGGCCGCAGCAGATCAGGCTGCTCATTCAGCAACATGTCGGCGGCCCGATGACGGTAAAGCTGCTCCGTCACAATAAAACTGCGCCCGTCGGCCAATCGACCATGAGCCACCCGCCTCGCCGTCGGTATCCCCGCCGAATCCAGCAGCACAATCCCCCGGGCCTCCAGCGCCAATGGCTCACGCACACGCTTGCTGTCCCGCTTCAAATGCAGCCGAATCTGTCGCCCCGCATACGCCTCATCAAACGTCGCGTTCTGCCGATCATGCACATCACGCCAGACTCGAAATCGACCATCAGAAAAGAATGCCTTCGCCGTGGTCAGACCGAACGTCTCCAGCATCGCCCGATAGGCGTCGGCGATCTCCAGAGATTCGGCACCGCGTCCAGACATGATTCATCCCGCAAGATTATCGCTCATCGTCCGCGCTCAAGCCCTGCGGAATCGACTCACGCCCGGCTTAAACACCACGTTGCCGTCGACCACGACAAGCTCGTCATCGATGAACATCCGGACGGCCTCGGAAAGCGTCTGGGCTTCGAGGTCGATGCCCTTGCGTTTGACATCGTCAAGGGAGTCAGACCCGACGTCGATCCGGAAAACGTCCTGAAGAATGACCGGGCCCTGATCGAGCTGCTCTGTGACAAAATGCGCCGTGCATCCACTCACTCGAACGCCCGACTCATAGGCCTGCCGATAAGGCGCCGCCCCGGGAAAGAAAGGCAACAGACTCGGATGAATGTTGATGACCCGATGCGGGAACGCCTGCACGATCCGCGCTGGCAGGATCCGCATGTATCGCGCAAGTGCTATCGAATCAGGCGAGAGCTTCTTCAACTCCGACAAAAGCCAATCGAAGTGCCCGTCGAGGTCTTCGTGCGACTTCCACGAAAACGGCACACCAAACCGCCGGGCCAGCGGCTCTAGGTCGGGATGATTCGCCAGTACGCCCACCACGTCCGCACGAATTCGCCCGGAAGCAACATCGTTCAAAAGCCGCTCAAGACAATGCGGCTCACGACTCGCCAGCAGCACCAGCTTCTTCCGCTTACGCTCATCGTGCAGCGCAACACGCACATTCATGTCGATCGATTTGCCAAGCTCCAACAATTCGGTGATCGCCTGCGACAAGTCGATCGACATGTCGCGAATGTCCACGAGCATGTCCATGATGAACAGCCCGCGAACAACACGTTGCTCTATATCCTCGATGTTGATCCCACGATCGGCCAGGTACGTGGCGAAACGCGCCACCACGCCCTTCTGATCCGATCCCACCACACTCACGATCGCAAGCACTTTTGCCAAGCAAACCTCCGAAGCGGCAAAGCATACCCAAAGCCCGCTTCTTTCGGAATCCTTCCGCCACGACGCGCAGAACGCCCTGACACCCGAACCTCCGCCTTCATCCCATCCAAATCCGTGCGGGCCAACACAACTGATCGCACTTCAAAACCCCCCGGTCTGGTTCAACACACTTCGTCGATCGTGTAGCATTCAACGCATGACGCAGATGATCCTCATTGCCAGCGGACGCGATCGACCGGGCCTCGTCGGCGAGATGACGCAGATGCTTTTTCATCGCGGCGCAAACATTCTCGAAACCCGCATGACCAATCTGCGCGGCATCTTTGTCGTGATGATCCTGCTCGAAATCAGCCCCGAATCCGCCGCCCATCTCACACAGCACGCCGACGCCTTCGCCCGCGCCACCGGCATGAATCTCAAGCTCCATCCCCACGCAGATCCCAACGAAGTCGTCGCTTCCTCGTCTGCCCAACCCTCATCCGTACCCTCACTCGCCTATCGACTGCAAACCTATTCCATCGACCAACCCGGCATCGTCGCACGGTTCGGCGAAATCCTCCAACGGCACGGCGTCAATATCGAAGACCTCGCCGCCGATCAACGATCCGCCCCCTTCGCAGGTCATCCCCTCTTCGTGACCAACTTCCGTCTACGCGTCCCCGCAAGCGCCTCCGTCCAAACCATCCGCGCTGACCTTCACAAACTCGCCAACGATCTAAACTGCGATCTCGACTTCGAACCCATCAAGTAACGGCATACGCTGTTCATCACGCTTCATGCTGATGGTCCTGATCCTCGGATCCATAAATGTCGAGGTAAAACGTCAGCGACTGCTTGCCGTTGGATTCACGCGTCCGCTGATGCACAAAATTGAATCGCCTGAACACACCCAATGCATGATCTCGATCGATCCACGTGTCCAATGTCAATTTCAGAATCCCGTTCTCCCGACAATACTCCACCGCCCGTGTCAGCAACGCCGCGCCGATTCCGCGCCTCTGAAAATCACTCGCGACACGCAACCGACGAATCTCACCCTCGCCTGCATCGTGCTGCTGCACACCAATCATCCCAACGACCGATCCGCCCGCATCCGCGGCAACCCAAAAATGCGACCCGCGACCATCCATGTACGCACCGGCGATATCGTCAATGTCAATCCCAGTATCATTCTCCGCGATCGCCCCGCCCAGCAAACCGTCTTGGTACAGCCGGGCACACGCCGCCTGATCCCGCGGCTCAAAACTCCGTATGGCAATCCCGTCAATCATCGAGCCTAGAGTCTAACTCACCCCCCATCGCTTTGAGAAGCCGCACCTGCGCCCGCCACACCATCCAACCCCAAACAGCATTTGGACCGCAATCCGCCCGACAATATCGGCACTCCCAGACGCACGATCCAATCCCCAAGCTTTCACCCAGCGTTTTCGTCCGCCGCTGAGCATCAAACGACCACTGGTTCACCGCGAGTCTCCGGCAGGTTTACCGCTAGAATCTCTTGGTGATGCAGCATGCGAATGATTGGTTTGCATCTCAGACATGACTCGTTAAGCTACGCTGCTCAGTTGTCCGGGGTGTAGCTCAGCTTGGCTAGAGCGCTTCGTTCGGGACGAAGAGGTCGCAGGTTCAAATCCTGTCACCCCGACTGCTGAATGTGTACCGTTTGTCCGGGGTGCCGTGCGCGGCGGGAGCACGGCTTCAACAAAGCCTCGACCCACCCATCCCTCCATACTCAGAAGCTACACCCCAAGTAAAGTGGCGACCGCGTTGCCCCCTTCCTAGCGCCTTGAGAATCACTTCGCGATCTCTGTGTGTGCCACGATTTCAAACACGGCGTGGCGAGGATGGAGACGGTCGAGCCGTGGCGGACTGGTTGAGCAGGCCGCCCAGTCCTTCGGGGGGCGTCTGACTGAAGTCGAGTCCGATAGAGCCGCAGAGCGTGATTTCTCTTAAATCGCTGATGAGGCGGACGTAGCTGGCCGTAACCGGTCGTAACTCAGGCTGTCCTTGTACTCCATCAAGAGGAAGTTGTTGCCCAGGGCTTCGAAGCCGTCGTCGACGTAGCGCATGCCGGTCGCATTACCCGGTGCGACGGTCCCGCCGACGTTGCCCAGTCTGCGGGTGATTCGGGCTGCACCAAAGTGCGTTCTGCTGTTGAGCGTGTATGTGTCGACGCTGGCGGTGAAATTTCATGGGAGGCGCGGACTGGTGACAGGAATGGGTTCTGGATATCGAAGAATCAGCTTGCGTCTGGAAGATCGCGCGGTATACTTCATGAGGTTTCGCGGTAAAGTTAGTTATGTTTGGCTGAATTCAGGAGACGGCGTGCGTGAATCCAAGGTGACGATTTACGAAGTTGCTGAGGCCGCGGGCGTGTCGCACACGGCGGCGTCGATGGCACTGTCCGGCCGGCCTGGTGTCAGCGAAGTGCAGCGGCAGAGAATTCAGAAGATTTCACAGGCGATGGGTTATAAGCCCCGCTTGGCGGCGCAGATGCTGGCAAGCGGCAAGACCGGTCATATCGGCCTGATCGCGATGGGTTCCGGGGCGACGACTACGGCTGCCGAGGGATTTACCAGCCCGATTCTCACCGCCTTCCTGTATGTCTGTGCTACCCGAAACCAGAGGAATCTTGTTGAGTTCCAGCCGCCCACCGCGACCGACGCTGACGGCCGCTTTGAACCCCCTCGACAGTTGTCCGGCGGGCTCGTCGACGGAGTCGTCCTGGCAGGGCACGTCAGCAGTTCACTGCGTCAGTGGCTCGAAGCAAAGGGATGCCCATACCCGTGGGTCAGTATCGACGAGCCGGCTGATTACTCCGTGCTGGCTGCCGCGGACGAAGGGATCGAAAAGGCCGTCGCAATGCTGGTCGGACTTGGTCATCGGCGTATCGGCTTTCTCGGGGGAGCGACCCAGTTTACGACCCACCGGCTCAAACTCGAGGGATTCATGCGGGCGGTCGCGCGGCATTCGCTCGACACCAATAACGGCGAGTGGATTTCGTCTAACGACCCAGCGGATCGGTCGCGCCTGGTCGAGCACCGGGTGGCGATACTCACCCGGTTACTCTCCGGCCGACGCAGGCCGACCGCGTTGATCGCACACGGAGTTACGGCTCGCGACGCGGTGTTGGTTGCCGCCCGACTGGGTCTTGGCGTTCCGCGCGACGTGAGCATTGTTTCCTACTGCACTGCCGCCGAGGCGGCAATCTGCGAGCCGGCGCTCACCGCCATCGAACCCCCATTTACGACCATGGTCGAGCGAGCGATTTCGCTGCTTCAAGATCGTATCGACGGAATCGGCCCGCGGTGTGCGTGCGAATGGATTACTCCTGAGATCGTAATGCGCGACACGGTCGCGAAAGCGAGCCCGACATAATGCGAAATCAACCCGTGTCTCCGGTATCGCTTGTTGCCCATCCACAGCGCGGATTCACCCTCGTCGAGTTACTTGTCGTCATCGCAATCATCGCTGTGCTGATCTCGTTACTCCTGCCAGCGATCCGCAACGCGCGAACGGCTGCTCAGTCGGTCGTGTGTCAGTCGAATCTGCGTCAGATCGGCCAAATCGTTCAGATGTATGTCGGCAACAACGGCGGAACGTTGCCGTACATCAATGACGACGCGATCTACACTGCGACCAATGGACGCGAGGGAAATCCATGGACGATCAACGATCCTGGCGGGTACTACGGATCGTGGACGTCGCGCTACCTGCCGATCTCCACCGAACGCCGAAGTGTGCTTGTCTGCCCGAGCGCGCCGGCGATGGGAATCAATCCATTCCTGGTCGAGAAATGCGGCAACTACGGACTGAACTACCATATGTTTCGCTTCGCGACCTTCGGCAAATCGTTTCACAAAATGACATCAGTGCGCCGCAGCTCAGAAGTGTTCTTCGCCATTGATGTGTGGTCGCCCGAAAATGCAGGTGGAACCGTGCCGAGCTGGGATACCAATCAGTACAGCTTTGGCTCGGGCGACCCGACCGGGGTTAGCTACCGACACAATAAACGCGCCAACGCACTCTATGGCGACGGGCACGTCTCCGGGGTTTCCGACAAGCTGAGCTACGACGTCTCCAAGGTCTACTGGACCGGAGGAGATCCGCGGTTTTACTAAACACTTTTCCGTATCCATCTGATCGGTCAATCATCCGGCGTCGGATGGTGGCGAACAGGCAAGTCAAGTTCTCGTGGAGGAGATCATGTTCAAGGCATTTTTGATCGTCGCGGCGGCTGGCATTGCATCAGGAGTATGCGCGACAGCGGACGCCGCGGTCATGTATTTCTCAGAATCCTTCACCAACGGGCCGGTAAACACCGAGCCATTCGGGCAGAAGGTCGGCAATGGGGGAGCGCCAGGTACAAACACCAACCTGAAGATCATTGAGACGCGCGGACAGACATTTGGCAATGTGAACATCCGATCTGACAATTCGCTCGCGACGAATCCGTTTCCCAACTCGCAGATCTTCCCCGGTGCGAACACGCTTTTGAACATCAATGGCGCATTCCTGGCTACCATCAACGGCTTCTCCGACTCTTTTGCGGCCGGCGGCTATGAAATGTCCTTTCAAGCCAGCGCCAAGGATGCCACACCGGCAAACCCGTTTGGCAGCAACGAATCGCAGATCATCTTCGTCTATCTCCGGCAGAACGCGAATTCG
Organism: Planctomycetaceae bacterium; assembly: GCA_027487775.1. Classification (GTDB taxonomy): domain Bacteria; phylum Planctomycetota; class Phycisphaerae; order Tepidisphaerales; family Tepidisphaeraceae; genus JAIYCY01. The sequence continues at coordinate 129,364 of JAIYCY010000030.1, read as the reverse complement.
GATGACGCCACGAATGACGGTGTCGGCATCCGCATCAACAGTGATTTCGTGACATTCGCGCAGAACGGCTTCTCGAGCAATTTCGTCGACGTCCCGGTCACACTCAACGGTGCAACTCCGACGAATTTCATCATTCGCGATTCCGGAACAGACATTAGCGTTCTGGCGAACAATGTCTTGGTGGCCTCGTACGCGAGCAGCTTTGGAAATGCGAATCCTGGTCACATCCACATCGGCTTTAACGGATACGAAGGCAAGAAGCTGGCCTCTCTGTCTGTGACCGCCATTCCGGAACCGACCACCGCAGCCGCCCTGGCGATCGTTGCTGGCGTCGGTCTTCGCAGGCGTCGTTTCTCGCTCTGATCGGGCGATGTTTTCGGCCTGAGAGAACCACCCATGAAATCCCTCCCGCTTCTTGGTCGATGTTTGTTCGTGTTGACGGTTGCGCTCTCGACATTAATGGCCAGGGCGCAGACGCCGTTCTTCACCGAGTGGTTTGTCGATTCCAAGCCCGATTCGTATCCGGCGGGCAAGAAGGACTTCCCGGAGGCTGGGGATGATTCCAAACCCCCGTCGAGCGCTCACCTGACGCACGTGTCGACGTTCGGGCAGCCCTACGGCAACGCGCGTGTGTTTGCTTCGCCCCAGGAGGCGAAGCCGGACGTTGGTATCTTCCCGGGCGCGAAGTACGGCACGTTTCTCAACATCAACGGGACGGCCGTCGGTACGCTCGTGCCGGTCAATGCAAAGACCGACGGTCCGCACGACGTGTATGTCCGCTTCACCGCAGCGAACAGTGTCGCCAACAAGGACGGCACGCTTCTGTTTGGCGGGACCGATCTGCTCGACATCAACGTCCGTCAAAGCAAGTTGAGCGGGTTCGACGGCGTAAGGATTCTCCTCCATGCCGATGGCAACCTGCGGGTGTTCAACAACGACGAATGGCAGCAGGCTGTCACCATCAAAGACACCGGGCTGAACGCAACCGGTGTGTTTGACTTCGTCGCACGCGATTCCGGCGACGTAATCACGTTTTTCGTCAATGGGAAAAAGGTCGGAGAGTTCAAGTCGACCAACGGCGCTGCGAACGCCGGGTTCGTGCAAGTGGGAGTCGGCTCGTACGTCGGCGTCAAGGTCGCCGTGATTGCCGTCACGGCGGCAAAGCTCGACGTCGAGCCGGTCGCGCCCACGACCGCACCGAGCGCCGACGCCAGCACACGCGGGGCCGCCGAGGCAGCTGCGGTTGCGGTACTGATGGAGTCGTTCGAGCCGCTTCCGGTGCCGGCGAATCTTCCAATGACGTTCATCGCGCCGGTCTGCCCGCAATGGGCCAACGCTCGCGGTTATTACGACATGTACCGGGTCTGCAAAGATCGCCCCTTCGCGACCGGGACATTCGATGATCCCGCGGAATGGCAGCTCCGGACGCTGACGCGCCTGTTGCCGGGCTCGGCGCTGGCGATCGATCTGTTGCCCGACGCCCCCGACAGTGCGGCTGCGATCAGCATGTACAGCCGCTACTTCGAGCTGGCGAAGAAGATCCCCGGGGCGAAGGTGCTTCCTTTGGTCGATATCGTCCAGCCGGACTCTGCCAGGCCGATTGACCGCGAGCGTTACGCTTACGAGTTTCTCAAGACGATCCTCGAACGCTACGGCACGGACGAGCACTGGCTGCGGTTTGAAGGCGTCCCCGTCATCGTCGACTACAACTTCGGCGGACTGGGCAGCGAGGGCGTCGGACGCGTTTCGGCAAGGCTCGCAGCCGACGGCTTCAAGTTCTATTGGCTGGGCGATTACACCGCCAACGTGAAGTGGACCGTCAAGGGTGAAATCACAGCTGACCACATCAACCAGACCCTGAAATACACCAGCGGGCTTTTCAGTTTCTGTCCTCCGCTGCGGGTGATGGAAGGCGACTTCAATGCCTTCGCCAACGTCGACGCCGTCGTCCGTTCATTCGGGCCGGGACGGGCACTGGGGGTTGCGACGGCGCCGGGTCATTACTCGTCGAGGCTGGGACAACGCAATCTCGTCGCCGCCCGCGGTACCGCTGCACTCCGCGAATCGCTCGACGCCGTCCTGGCGATGAAGTCAAAGCCGGCACTGCTGTCAGCCCAGACGTGGAACGATCACCTCGAGGCCGCTCATTTCGAACCCTCGTACAAGCACACGACGGCGCTGCTCGAGATCGTCGCAAGCTACGTGCAAAGCATCAACGGCACACCACACGCAACCGACAGCCAGCCTCACGTCATTGTGAGTTATCCCAAGACCGTCATGGCCGGCACACCCGTCCGTTTCGAACTGCTGAACCTGCACCTTGCCACGCCGTTCGGCACGCTGCGCGCGACGCTGGCTGTGTCGGACCGGTCGGGTCGCGTTCTGACCCAGTCAGAAGTACTTCTCGACGGCACTGGGCGCGACGTCCAGGTGATCGACTGGATCCCGCCCTCAGAACTGGCCCGATCGCTGGTCGACATCACAGTAACGATCGATGCAGATGGCCCGACGCCTTTCCGCAAGACATACATCAACCTGCCACAGCTTCCCGTACTCTCGAGCATCGACAGTCAGATTCTGGACCCGCTGACTTACAGCGTTCCGCTCCACCGACTTTACACCGCCGACCGCGTCGCGATGCGATTCAATGGGGTTGAACGCGTCGCCGGCACGACCGCCCCGCGCACCCTGAGCCTGACCAGCCACAGTCTGCAACAAAGTCAAAGGCTCGTCGGCGTGGCATACAACCGAAGTGGGATGGTCATCAACGAGCCCGATCCTGACACCTCGATCGGCGGACTGATCGACAACGCCCCGTCCGATCCGAGCTGGCAACTCGGTCCCTCGATGGATTACTACTCTGCCCTGGCGGAGTTCGATGACGGCTCGATCGCCTACGCCGCCGGCGACCTTTGCCCAGCCGACGAGCGCATTTTCACTGACTATCACTTCTTCCGCGAGTGGGAATGGCCCATCGTCAAGATCGGTCGCGACAAGCTGGTCGACCGCTCCGGACGTGGACAGCACGGCACGCTGAAACAGGCAGCTGAATCAACCGGTTCACTGCCGCAATGGACGCGAATCGGCTATCTCTACGACGCGCTCTCGTTCGACGGGATTGGCTCTTTCGTCGAAATCCCGACCACCGCGTACCCGGCAGGGCCGCTCACTGTAGAACTGCTCGTCAAGCCCGCACAGATCGGCCGGACGCAGAACCTTGTTGTTCAAGGCGGAGATGCCGCATCAATCACGCTGCTCGACGATGGAACCGTCCGACTGAGCCGTGTAAATGAATCACGCGAACGCGTGTCCGTGACCAGCCACACTTCACTCCGATCCGATTCCTGGGCCTACATCGTTGGAACGTTCGACGGACAGTTCCTCCGCCTGTATGTCGATGGCGTTCTGCAAGGTGAAATGCCCTGCATCGGCCTGCGTTCGGTCGAGAGCTCAAGACTCGGCGCACCCGTCTGGGTCGACCGGGGCGATCCGGTCGGCTTCTTCAAAGGCATGGTCGCACTGCTGCGCGTTCGCCAGGGCGCAACCGACTCTCCGACGATCGAGACCGACTCGAAGACGCTGCTGTCGACATTCGGCGCGATTACTCCGATGCGTGCCGACAACAGATAGGCATTGGGTATCCCGGACTTTCAATCCTCTGTGATGAGGAATGCTGCGAGCTAGACGAACCCGGCGAAGTGGGTGGCCTTCTTGTCGTGTCGTGTAGCCACCCGCCTGCATCGATGTGTTCGGCGTAACAAGCGCTCGAACAGAATCAAACACTGTTCGCGGGAAGGCGATTCTATGTCTGAGATTGCAACGAGGGTCGTTTTCGACAGGCCGAACTCCGCCGTGATCGACAACCAGGCCGCTTACATCGGCGGATGGTTGAAGCAGATCAAGCAGGACAAGAAGCTCGTCATCGCCGCCGCAGGTGCCGCACAACGTGCCGCGGACTGGATTCGCGGTGAACGGGGCGCGGTCGACTGACCGCCGCGCCAGTCTAGTCTGCAGAACGGGGCACACGCGGCTTGCCGCGTGTGCCTCTCTGTATGCTGCACAGAGCAGTGCTGGATCGCATTCCGCATCAAACCGCTGTTTTGTTCGTCAAAACCGAGTTATAATTTCGGCCTCATGGGTGGGCGGTCATGTAGCAGGCATTCGCACAACCCACGAGTGATTCACGATGTTGGTAAGCCGATGTCCACTTTTCCCGAAATTTCCACATGGCTTGAGATTGACCTGCAGCAGGCCAAGACCGGGAAATACGAACATGCACTTGGTCGTGAAGACACAGACGAGCGAGCTGCGGTTATTCCGAAGCTGAAGGTTTTGATTTCTGACGCTCACGAGGATGCGCGCAACCGTCTGCGCAATCTCGTCCGAGGATCGCTTGATCCGCTGGACGAGCTAGACGCGGTTGATCCAGCGGAAGGATACCCCGAGAAACTGCATCTCACGACTCTCAAGGGTTACTTCGGCGAGGTCCTGGCTGGTCTGGTCGCTGAGAATCTAGACCCGTTCGGGCACGATGACTGGGAGGTGCCTGCGTATCTGTTCCGTTTCCACCTGGTTGAGTTCCAGCACCTCGACATGATCGATCAAACGGGTAGGGCAGCGTCCGTCCGGCCGGGCAGGACCGGAGATGACTGTCTGGCATTTCGCCGCAATGGCGACGGCGAGATTGTTGCGGCGCTGTTCTGCGAAGCAAAATGCACTAGGGGTCATGACTCCGGTCTCATCGACGATGCACACGAAAAGTCCAGCCTTTCGAATCTTCGCCCCGTGGACATTCCGCAATTGATTGAAGTGCTGCTCGATTCCAAGGAACCAGCAGCAGCACGCTGGGTTGACGCGCTAAGAAAACTCCACCTCAAGGGTGCAAACCCCGGCCCCGGATATGAACGCGCGGATCAGGTCACGTATGTGTGCGGCAGGAGTCCGGCGTCGAAAACTCAAAAAACGTGGATCAGCACAGATAAGCCTCATACAAAGTACACCGGGGGCCGCCGACTGCATGTTGCAGAGATACATATGACGGATGTTGAAGAGTTGATTGAAGAGATTTACGGCGTTGTCTAGAAGCCATGGCAAAACAAAAGGATGATCTTCATGACCTTGCTCGCACTGTGAGCAACCGCCTCGCGGGTGGAGCCCTGACGCCTGCCTGCGCTAAGCTTTATAGTCAGCACACCCGCCTTGATGCCGGGCAACCGGGGTTGCGTTCCTGGCGAGCGAGCGAGGCCGAAGTCCGGCTGCAGGAAGCCGTCCGTCTGATCGAAGCCGGACTGATTCAGCGTGACCGCGATGATGAAGAATGGACAGAGGCTGTGCTTCGCGCAGCGGAGTTGCTGGAGTGGCTTGGCCATCCAAGTCTTAACCCTGAGTCACTTCCTGTTCACCTGATGTCGGCGGCTGCCTATCAGCTTGCCGGATATCCTGCGCGTGCAGCCGGACTCCTTGCCGTTGAATCCCAATCAGAGCAAAGGGCCGGGTCTTTACAGTTCCTGTTGCGCGGAGACTTCCCAGGTTTGTTGTCGCACCTCGCTGCGTACTGGAGTGCCAAGCCACGCACCCGCTCCGCACAGGTGAATTGGTCCGAAAGGGCAACGTCGAACGCGCAACTGCGCAGGCTCGTCGAAGATGAGACCGCCGGCGCACTCGGAGTCGTGTGCGCGTCACTTCGATGGGGAGAAGACGCAAGGATTGATCCGGCTTTGGACAAACTGTCCGCCGTTGCGAAGTTTATGCTCAATGGCCGTGACAATTACTCTTGGCTGCTCGCAAAGCTCGTTGCCGAATCAGCTCGCGTGTTTCATGCAACCGCGCTTCGATCAAGACTGGCGTGGCTCCCAGATCAACTTGATGCAACGGGAAAGATTGCCGTTGAGCGCTATCTGCGGCAGGCGTATCAATCCTGCAAAACTCAGGTCTGGCCATCGCAGCAACGTGGTGTGGACCGCTTAGAAAGGCGCGGCTCGTTCGTGCTTTGCACCCCGACGGGATCAGGGAAAACTACAGTCGCCGAGATTGCTATCTTGCAGCGTCTCTTTTCTCCGCCTGGTGAGAACGCTCTGCCAGATACAGCGCCACTTGTCATGTACCTGGTTCCGAAGCGAGCATTGGCTGCCGAAGTTGAAGCAAAACTTCTCCGCACAATCGCGCCCTTGAGTGGAGATAGGATCGTCATCACAGGGCTCTATGGCGGCATTGACTGGGGACCTACAGATGCATGGCTCACGGCGACCGACAGAACGGTGCTCATCTGCACCTATGAGAAGGCGGAAGCTCTGATCCGGTTCCTTGGCCCATTGTTCCTGGGAAGGCTTTCCCTTGTGGTCCTTGACGAAGCACACATGGTGCAATTTGACGGCAAAGAGGAAGAGTTGCTTAATGCCGAAAGCCGATCACTACGTCTTGAGTCTCTGGTCGCGCGCCTTCTCGCTCATATTCCCAGCGATCAGAGTCAGGTAATCGCACTCTCCGCCGTTGCTGCCGGAATGGAGTCCACGCTAGCGAAATGGGTAACGGGTGATGACAAGGCGACACCCGCCAGAACGCTCTATCGCAGCACACGCCAACTGATTGGTCGATTGCAGTGCAAGACGGGTCGGGCGTTCGATATTCGTTACGACCTGCTTGACCGCGCGAGTTTGCGCTTCGATGAGACCGGTGAAGGCGGTACGCCATTCATTCCTGAGCCGTTTCCACCGCACCCGGCGGCACCGGACTTTGAAGCGGCGGGGCCGGAAAAGAAACTGCGACCCTATCTGTTCTGGGCCGCGATGCACCTAGTGGCGCCGCCCAAATCATCACGCCGTCACGCCGTTCTCATCTCGATTCCCCAGAAAATTGGTGGCTATGCCGAGGACCTGCTGAATCTGATTGAAGACGACTGGGCAGATTCAGATGTACCCGAGGTCTTCGAGCCGCCAACCGACCCGGACAAAAACGACAAATGGATGCGGTGCCTTGCAGCGTGCGACGATTATTTCGGCAAGACATCGCGTGAGTACCGGCTTCTTGAGAAAGGCATTGTAGCCCACCACGGAAAGATGCCGGGCCTGATGGCCAGGCTCCTCATCCAGTTGGTAGATGAAGGTGTTGTACATCTGATTCTCGCTACTTCGACCCTTTCGGAAGGGGTCAATCTTCCATTCGAAGTCGTTCTGCTGCCTACTCTTCGCCGCAACAAGGACATGATCAGTCCCCGCGAATTTGCCAACCTCGCGGGGCGTGCCGGTCGGCCCGGCTTCGGTACGGAAGGGAAATGCCTTGTGCTGCTTCCGGCAGAGGCGACCGACGGGAGTTCGCGGCAGGCAAAGACCGCATACGAAGACTTGATCAAAAAGCTTGAAGTTAAACCGGACGCTGACAACAACTCGCCAGGTGGAAACAGCGCTCTTGCCAGCCTTCTCACGGCGCTTTGGACGAAATGGATCGAGGCTTCGGGGTCAGACGATGAAGATGCATTTATCAAATGGCTTGAGGTCACCGCGACCCTCACGAAGCCGAAATCAGCCAAAGCAGTTTCGTCTCCCTCACTCGTTGATGCCCTGGATTCTCTCGACAGCGTACTGCTTGCTGCCATCGTAGAGATCGAGTCAATTGCCGGTGCCCCGCTCGATGCAACGGAGCTTGAGGGAAAACTCGCCGAAATCTGGCGCAGGTGCTACGCGCACTACGCTTCGCAGTACGAAGCAACGCTGGGAAAATGGTTCAAACTAAGAGGTCAGGCAATTGTTGAGCGCATCTATCCGGATGCCGATCAACGGCGGCGGCTCTATCGCAGCGGGTTACCACCACGTCTGGGCGATTTGCTCGCTCGGCTTTATCCGCAGGTGCGGGACTATCTGATCGCCGGTACAGATTACATCGCGCGCGACTCCAACGGTCGGTTTGAATTCATAAGGGGACTCGTGGCACTTTTGGGCACGCATCCCAAATTTGAACCGGCCAAGAAGACACCACCGAAATCGACGTGGGAGGAACTCCTTAAGTGGTGGCTTGATCCGAAGGGACCGGTACCCATGCCAAGCGCCAAGCAGGTCTCGGACTGGTACGACTACGTGGCGACGAATTTCGGATATCGCTTCGCTTGGGGAATCGGATGCACGCTGGCTCTCGCGACGAACGAGGCGCATGAAGGCGAATTGAAACCGACGACGCTGGAGAGCTGGAGCGATTTGAAACTGCCGTGGATCGCACTTTGGCTGAAAGAACTGATGGTCTGGGGCACACTCGACCCCGTGGCTGCCTACCTGCTTGGTCGGGGCAGGGCCGGCACTCGATCGGAAGCCAGTGTGCTCGCGGCCCAATACTACGAGGTTTACGGCACGCTTGATCCGAACGAACAGCTTGATCCACGCACCATTCGGAACTGGGCGGATACGTTGCCACGAATCGCGGCTGCTTCGCGACCGAAGCCAAAAGGCCCGTTAAAGGCGAAACTTGAACGTACATTTCCTAAGAAAGCCGCAAGAAGGTGGCGCGTTCTTCCCATTGAGCAGGAGAATGCATTGCAATGGATCGATCCGGCTGGATACCTTCTCGCGTCTGGAGAGCTCCCGCCGAAATGGAAGGCGAGTTTTGTTGACGATGGCGATTTCTTCCTCGATGTCGATTCGAGCACCGTCCAGTACGAGCCGTACATCTAACGGAATGTGGACGAGTGGTCGTTCGGTTCCGTGAGTTCAGTGTCATGCCGAAACCCGCATGGCATCGAACAAATTTGCCGTTCGCCCTAAATCCGCGTTCTCAGCACAGGAACGCACAAAAAGTTCAACTGGTGTCCTGTCGCCCCGACCTGACGAGACAGTCGCGAAAGAGTGGCTCACGGCATTCGTGTAAGTGATCTTGGAAGAGTCGCTTGAGAGCCGTGGGCAAGGTTCACACGGCGGGCGAGATTCCCTCGAACCATCAGAACGTATGGATGCCATTTGACAGGATTTCAACCTGTCTCTGTGGTGCCTCACCTGCCGGGCTTCGGCCGCACTCGGTTGTGTCAATCGATACTGAGTGCCGAGTTCCGCTCCGCTTCGCCCATCCTGATACCATCTTGATACCGATCCGCCGGCTTTTGACCTCGCCTTGATTCTTGGCGTGCGATGATCCCTTGAGTGAATCAAGGAGCCGCACATGGATCTTTTCTACCTGGCCGTCGTCGGCGCGTTCGCGCTGGCGACGGTCGCTCTGCTTCGGATCTGCTCGCCAGCTTCTCACGGCGATCGGAGGGCGTCGTGAACGCGATCTACCTTGTCGGCCTGATCGTCGCGATCGGGCTGCTCGCGTATCTGCTGCTCGCACTCTTTAAGCCGGAGAAGTTCTAAATGGACACGCAAGATTGGCTGCTGCTGTTGGTCTACGTCGGCGTGCTCGTCGCGCTGGTGAAACCGCTCGGGGCGTACATGGCCCGCGTGTATGAAGGCCGCTCGAAATGGCTCGGCTTCATCGAACGGCCAATCTATCGTTTGCTCGGTATACGCACCGAGGCCGAGCAATCGTGGAAGCAGTACGCCATCGCGTGCCTGCTCTTCAACCTCGTCGGCCTGCTGTTCGTCTACGTCATCCAGCGCACGCAAGCCTGGCTGCCGCTCAACCCGCAATCGATGGCCAACGTGTCGCCCGACTCGGCCTTCAACACCGCCGTCAGCTTCGCCAGCAACACCAACTGGCAAGGCTACGGCGGCGAGTCGACGATGTCCCACCTCACGCAGATGCTCGCGCTGGGCGTACAGAACTTCGTCTCCGCCGCCACCGGCATGGCCGTCCTCGTCGCGCTCACCCGCGGCATCGCCCGCCGATCCTCCGCCACCATCGGCCACTTCTACGTCGATCTCGTCCGCTCGACGCTCTACATCCTCCTGCCGCTTTCTATAGTTCTCGCGATCTTCCTCGTCAGCCAGGGTGTCGTGCAAACCTTCACACCCTACGCCACCGTCGACCTCATCCAACCCAGTGGAGAGAACACAACACAAAATATAGCGATCGGCCCGGCCGCATCCCAAGTCGCCATCAAGCAGCTCGGCACCAACGGCGGCGGGTTCTTCAACGTCAACAGCGCCCACCCGCTCGAAAACCCCACGCCGCTCTCCAACTTCGTCCAGCTCCTCGCCATCCTGCTCATCCCCGCCGCGCTCTGCTACACGTATGGCAGGCTGGTGAATGACACGCGACAAGGCTGGGCGATCTTGTGTGCGATGCTCGCGATCTTCATCCCCATGACGATCGCCTGCGCCATGCTCGAAGCGCAACCCAACCCCCACCTGGCCGAGCTCAACATCACCGGCGGAAACATGGAAGGCAAAGAAGCCCGCTTCGGCACCACCGCCAGCGCCCTCTGGGCCGTCGCCACCACCGCCGCCTCCAACGGCAGCGTCAACTCGATGCACGACTCCTTCTCCCCGCTCGGCGGGCTCATCCCCATGTGGCTGATGCAGCTCGGCGAGGTCGTCTTCGGCGGTGTCGGGTCGGGCCTCTATGGCATGCTCATCTTCGTCATCCTCGCCGTCTTCATCGCCGGCCTGATGGTCGGCCGCACGCCCGAATACCTGGGCAAAAAGATCGAAGCCCACGAGATGAAACTCGCCAGCCTGGTCATCCTCATCCCCTGCGCCGCCGTGCTCATCGGCACCGCCGTCGCGTGCGTCTTCCCCGCAACCGCGTTCGACACCATTGGATTTGTAGATGGCGCCCCCGCCGCCCGCATCAGCAACCCCGGCCCGCACGGCTTCTCCCAAATCCTCTACTGGGCCAGCTCCACCGGCAACAACAACGGCTCCGCCTTCGCCGGCCTGAGCGCCAACAACCCCTTCTACAACCTCACCGGCGGCCTGCTCATGCTCATCGCCCGCTACTGGATCCTCCTCCCCGTCCTCGCCCTCGCCGGCTCGCTGGCATCAAAGAAAACCGTCCCCCCAAGTGAACGTCGTTTGGACCCTGGCACACTCCCCACCCACACGCCGCTCTTCGTGACGATCCTCATCGGCGTGGTGCTGCTGGTCGGCGCCCTAACCTTCGTCCCCGCCCTCGCCCTCGGCCCGATCGCGGAACAGTTAATGGTCAGCGCAAAGTAGTAATCGCAATCGCTCATTCGCGTTGATACAATCTCGTTATGAATTGGAACCAAAGAATCACCACCGACCCCGCCATCTGTCACGGCAAGGTCTGCATCGCGGGGACCCGGGTGACGGTCTCGGTGATCCTCGACAACATCGCCGCCGGCGTGTCGCGCGACGAGATTCTGCATAGCTACCCGTCCATCACCGATGCCGACATCGATGCCGCGCTGCAGTACGCCGCCGAACTCGCGCGCGAGCGGATCGTCCCACTGGCGGTCGGCGCGTAACCGGTACGAGCGATGCGTTTCAAGACCGACGAGAACCTGCCGGCCGAAGTCGCAGAACTCCTCCGATCCGCCGGCCACGACGCCCTGACCGTTCTCGACCAACACCTCGGCGGCCACCCCGACCGATCCCTCGGCGACATCGTCCGCAACGAACAACGATCCCTCATCACCCTTTCGCCGACATCCGCGCGTTTCCCCCAGGCCAATACGCCGGCCTGATCGTGCTTCGACTCACCACGCATGACAAACTCAGCATCCTCGCGCTTGTCCGCCGACTGATTCCGCTCCTCGAAACCGAGCCACTGAACGGCAGGCTGTGGGCCGTCGACGAAGCCGCCCTGCGCATCCGCGGCGAACCTGCTTGAGCCCCGCGAAGTCCTCGCCCTCGCCGGCTCGCTGGCATCAAAGAAAACCGTCCCCGCCAACGAACGTCGATTGTGCCCCGGCACACTCCCCACCCACACGCCGCTCTTCGTGACGATCCTCATCGGCCCCCGTCGACTCAGTGGGTGCTGCTGGTCGGTGCCCTAACTTTCGTCCCCGCCCTCGCCCTCGGCCCGATCGCGGAGTGGTTGATGATGGGGAGGTGAGGGCAGCCGACCTAACCCGATTGTCACGCTCACTTCTCTTCCGTTGGGTGGAGTGGGGTAGTACCATTTCCGTCGACAGATCGCCGGGGCGACCCTGCGCGGCAGCAGAGAGTCATGCGGTATGTGATTCAAGCGATGTTTGGAGACTTATGGAACTTACACCCCTCAATGGTTTTCAGTTGTTTGGTGATACTCTCGCCCTCATCGCTGAAGTCTCATCGCTCGCAAGCAAGGTCAACGAGTTTCGCCCCATGACTCCTGACCTTGTAAAGTCGGTTCACGAGAGGCTGTTTCCCGAGCGAGTTTACTCCAGCAACGCGATCGAGGGCAACACGCTTACTCTGCGTGAGACGATTCAAATACTTACGAGCGGTTACGTTAGCGATAGACGCCGACGGGAAGGAACCGAGGCAGTGAACCTAGGTAACGCCGTTCGGCATTTAGAGTCTCACCTTCTCCCTGACCCAGATCCCTACACTCGAGAAAAGCTTCTTGCACTACATGGTATTCTGATGACTGGTCTTGACCCCGGTGCAGGTCAATTCCGCCAAGAGCGGGTTATGATAGCCGGTGCTGCTCAACAGCCACCGCGTGATGAGCTGGTACCCCAACTAGTCGAGTCGATGCTTTCCGAACTTGGAGCGTGCCCGCGAGAAGACGCGGTAAAGGCTGCTACGTGGGCACACTGGGCAATTGCACGTATCCACCCATTTAGCGACGGGAACGGTCGAACCGCGCGTCTGTGGCAGGACTTAGTTCTGTTACGAGCAGACCTTGCGCCCGCAATCATTCGCCTTCAAGACCGTGACCAGAACGGATACTACGACGCGCTGGCATCTGCTGATCGTGGTGATCTAAATCCCCTTACGCAGCTTGTTGCCCAGCGGACCGCCGCAACGCTCGACAAGTATGTGTCTGCCCAGCAACAGTCGACCGAACTAGAAGATTGGGCCAAGACCATTACAGGTGAGGCTAACACACGCTTGGCCGAGCGGCGGAAGGCCGAGTATCTGAGGTGGTCTCGCATGATGGAATCGCTTCGCAATGACTTCCAACGATGTGCCGCGAAAGTGACCGAACTCGGGAACGAGGTGCAGTTCCGTGACTATCCGCTGATTGACGAAAGCGCTTGGGACAACATAAGGAATGGCACCGGTGTCAAGAGAACGTGGTTCTTCTCTCTAACCTTCAGGATGAACGGCGAGCAACTAAAGTACTATTTCTTCTTCGGCAAGCACTATTGGAGGCCGCAGGACACCGACAGTGACAGAAGCGAGCCAAGGGTTGCGCTGCTCGTGAGCGAGCAACGGCCTGGCCAGGATGCCGAGCTACTTTATGACCAAGACGACTCGCCGTTGAGCCTGCGAGAGGTGTTCACTGTTGACACGACGCTGATCGCAGTCACCGCAAGGATAGCTGACGACGGCGTCGACAATCTGGAGTACTCCCGCGAGGCAAACGGAATCTCGTTGGCAAAAGACTTCATTAAGCAGGTTATCCTTCGTCGGCTCACTTGAGGGTGGATATGGCGGCGCTGCTAGAATCCGAACCGCGTGAGTGAGCGCATCGCTCTCGTTGGCGTGCGTCGTTTGATGTGAGACTTCGAGCGTCATTGTCTTGACGGGCACGGTTATCGCGTGAACGGTGACCGTTCTTGTCTTGACGGCGGCCGTCATCATCTGATCGATCATCGGTCACGCCTAGACGGCGGCCGTTCACGCGTGAACGCTCGTCGTTCTCTTCTTGACGGTCGCCGTTCTCCTCGTAACGGTCTGCGTTTACGCGTCAACGGCGGTCGTTATCGTCTGAACGGACATCGTTCACGCGTTAGGCGGGGTGGGTGACGTGGATTCCGTTGCGCCGAGGGTGGTGTTATCGGCGTCACCGAATTGGGCGGATTGTTGGGGCGAAAATCCTTGTGCCTTCTCAACCGGGTCGTCTGAGTCGCCGATGGGAAATGTGTCGACGAATCGTGGTGGGTTGTGACTCGCTGGTTCGGCTGACACAAACCGATGTCGTGGAGACGGCATCCGTGAAGGCAAGCCCTCACTGTCTACGAAAGGATCACCACTATGGCGATTCCAAACACAGATGTCGGGCTCCTGGATTGGGCTCAGAATCTACACGCCGTCGCGAGCCCTACGCCCGCGGATTTCGGCTACTCCGCCGGGTGCCCCAACTTGTACTCAAGTTGGGGTAGGTAGTGTCCGGTCGGATCGTTTGAGTCGTCCACAGATCGTGCAATGGCCTTCCCCGACTTGATTACAAGTCGGGGCACCCGCGTGCGGATGCGGGTCGCATCAGACGGGGTGTCCAACTTGGGTGGCTGGGTCGCCATTCGGGCGGGCGGGGTGTCCGGTTTTTCAACAGGGGTTTCCAGCTCCGCAATCTGGGTTTCCATCTTTCAAACATGGGTTTCCAGTTTCGCAAACTGGGTTTCCAGTTTCACTCAATGGGTACCCATCTTTGGGAAATGGGTTTCCATCTTGGGAAAGTGGAAACCCATATTCGTCGGATGGGCGGGCACATCTGCGATTGGGGCGTTGCGGGGGCGATCTTGTCGGCAGCGCTAGGCGTGGCGGATTTTTCGGCGGGATTCGTTAAGGGAGTGACACCGGGACGTCGCTAGTTGGCCGTTGTCAAACTCAATAGGTGACGTGGTGCCGTTGGTCGATGCGTCGGTGACGATCGAGATGAATCCAAAGCTCCTCGCGGCCTGACCGATCTTGATACGGAATTGATACCCGCTCGATCCATCCTGACGGGGGCTTGATACGGGCGGCGATAGCATGGGAGTGTCACAAGGCGGCGAGGAATCGCCGGACACTCTTATGGCTATCCAGACGCGTTCGCTTTTCGATCCGACCATCCTGCGGCGGGCATCGCTCGACGCTCTTCTCAAACTCGACCCGCGGCACCAGGTGCGTAACCCCGTCATGTTTGTCGTGTTCGTCGGGTCGGTGTTGACGACGGTGCTCGCGGTCGTCGGTGAGGCGGGGATCAGTCGCTCGTTCATCATTGCGATCAGTGCGTGGCTGTGGTTCACGCTGCTGTTTGCCAACTTCGCCGAGGCGATGGCGGAGGGCCGCGGGAAGGCGCAGGCGGACACGCTGCGGCGGGCGCGGAAGGACACGCCGGCGAAGAAGCTGCCAACCTTCGCCACGAGCCGCGACCGTGAGGGAGCGGAGACGACGCGCGATGACGCAGACCGCTCCCTCACGGTCGCGGCTCGTTTCGGACGAGTCGATTCGGTCTCAGCCTCCACGCTTCGACGCGACGACGTCGTGCTCTGCGAGGCGGGCGATTTCATCCCCGTTGATGGCGAGGTGATCGACGGCGTGGCCTCCGTCGACGAGTCGGCCATCACGGGCGAATCGGCACCGGTCATCCGCGAATCGGGCGGCGATCGCTCGTCCGTCACCGGCGGGACGCGCGTGCTGTCGGACTGGATCGTCGTCCGCATCAAGGTCAACCCCGGCGAGACGTTTCTCGATCGCATGATCAGCATGGTCGAAGGGGCCAAGCGGCAAAAGACACCCAACGAAATCGCGCTCAACATTCTGCTGGCGGCCCTGACGATCGTGTTTCTGCTGGCGACGGTGACGCTGCTCCCGTTCAGTCAGTTCGCAGTCAACGCGGCCGGCCAGGGCACGGTCGTTCAAGTGACGATCCTCGTCGCGCTGCTGGTCTGTCTGATCCCGACGACGATCGGCGGGTTGCTGAGCGCGATCGGCATCGCGGGGATGGACCGGATGATTCAGAAGAATGTCATCGCAACTTCGGGCCGCGCCGTCGAGGCGGCGGGCGATGTGGACGTGCTGCTGCTGGATAAGACCGGCACGATCACGCTGGGCAACCGCATGGCCGTCGCGTTTCACCCGGCCGACGGCGTGAGCGAGCGCGACCTGGCCGACGCGGCGCAGCTCGCCAGCCTCGCCGATGAAACGCCCGAGGGGCGCAGCATCGTGGTGCTGGCCAAGAACAAGCACGGCATCCGCGAGCGACAGGTGCACGAGCTGAACGCGCACTTCGTGCCGTTCACCGCGCAGACGCGCATGAGCGGGGTTGATCTCGATGCCAGACAGATCCGCAAGGGCGCGATGGACGCGATGATTCGTTATGCGGGTGAGTTTCCAGCGAAGGTGAAGGCGAAGGTGGACGAGATTGCGCGAGGCGGTGGCACCCCGCTCGTGGTGGCGCAGGACAAGCGCGTGCTGGGCGCGGTGGAGCTGAAGGACATCGTCAAGGGCGGGATGAAGGAGCGCTTCGCCGACCTGCGCCGCATGGGCATCAAGACAGTCATGATCACCGGCGACAACCCGCTCACCGCCGCCGCGATCGCGGCCGAGGCGGGCGTGGATGATTTCCTCGCGCAGGCGACGCCGGAGATGAAGCTGAAGCTCATCCGCGAATATCAGCAAGGCGGCAGGCTCGTCGCGATGACCGGCGACGGCACGAACGACGCCCCCGCGCTCGCGCAGGCGGACGTCGCGGTCGCGATGAATAGTGGCACGCAGGCCGCAAAGGAAGCGGGCAACATGGTCGATCTCGACAGCAACCCGACGAAGCTGATCGAGATCGTCGAAACAGGCAAACAACTTCTCATGACCCGCGGCAGCCTGACGACGTTCAGCATCGCCAACGATGTCAGCAAGTATTTCGCGATCATCCCCGCCGCGTTCGTGGGGACGTATCCGGCGCTGGGCCAGCTCAACGTGATGGGCCTGCACTCGCCGACGAGCGCGATCCTGAGCGCGGTGATCTTCAACGCGATCGTGATCATCTTCCTCATCCCGCTCGCCCTGCGCGGCGTCGCGTATCGCCCGCTCCCCGCGGCGATGCTGCTGCGGAACAACGTGCTTCTGTACGGCCTCGGCGGGCTCGTCGTCCCGTTCATCGGGATCAAGTTGATCGACCTGCTGCTGGTCGCGCTGCGGCTGGTGTGACTGGAGGGCGGGTGTCCTCACCCGCCGCCCCGGCGACACGAGAGTGCCGCCCTCCAGCGACAATCGACTCCTCGAAGGAACACGCTCATGCTCACCCAACTCAAAAACGCCATCGTCTGCTTCGTCATCCTCACCGTGCTCACCGGCGTCGCGTACCCGCTGATCGTGACCGCCGTCGCGCAGGTTGCGTTCAAGCACCAAGCAAGCGGCAGCCTGCTCGAAGACGGCAAAGGCTCATCCCTGATCGGCCAGAACTTCGACGACCCGAGATATTTCTGGGGCAGGCTCAGCGGCGCGGGCTACAACGCCGCCGCATCGAGCGGCACGAACTTCGCGATGACCAACCCCGCGCTCATCGACGCCGCCCGCGCACGCATCGACGCCCTGAAGCAAGCCGACCCAACCAACGCAGCGCCAATCCCCGTCGACCTCGTCACTGCGTCCGGCAGCGGATTGGACCCGCACATCTCCCTCGCTGCGGCGCGGTATCAGTTGCCCCGCGTCGCGCGGGCGCGTGGACTGGCCGACTCTGATGTCGAAAGACTTGTCGCTCAGCACACCGAGCGCCGGCTGCTTGGTGTGCTCGGCGAAGAGCGCGTGAACGTCGTCCTCCTCAACCGTACGCTTGACTTGCGTTAGACTAAATTCCTGTGAGCAATGACCAGCGTCCCAACCCCGATGAACTGCTCGCGGAGCAGACTCAAGCCGACCGGCGGCAACAATCCGGTCGGCTCAAAGTGTTCTTCGGCGCGGCACCGGGCGTCGGCAAGACGTATGCGATGCTCGAAGAGGCTCGGGCGCGGGCGGAGGAAGGGGTGGATGTGGTGGTGGGCTATGCCGAGCCGCACATTCGCACCGAGACCGAGAAGCTGCTCATCGGGCTCGACCTGCTGAAGTCGCGGCTGGTGGAGTATCGCGGGCGGACGCTCAAAGAGTTCGACCTCGATGCCGCGCTGGCACGAAAACCTTCATTGCTCTGCGTCGATGAACTGGCCCACACCAACGCACCCGGGCTGCGGCATGAGAAGCGGTGGCAGGATGTGTTTGAATTGCTCGACGCGGGCATCAACGTCTACACGACGCTGAACGTGCAGCACCTGGAGAGCGTGAAGGACATCGTCGAGCGGATCACGGGCGTGGAGGTGCGCGAGACGTTGCCGGACGAGGTGCTGGATCGGGCGGATGAGATCGAGCTGATCGACACGACGCCGGACGAGCTGACGAAGCGGTTGGTCGAAGGGAAGGTCTATCGGCCTGACATCGCCGAGCGGGCGATTCGGCAGTTCTTCAACAAGGGGAATCTGACGGCGCTGCGTGAGATGGCGCTGCGCCGGACGGCGGAGCGCGTGGACGCGCAGATGCAGGAGCATCGCCAGCGGGCAAAGGTGCGGCAGACGTGGGCGGCGAGCGAGCGGGTGTTGGTTTGCGTCGGGCCGAGCCCGCATAGCGCGAAGCTCGTGCGATCGGCGCGAAGACTCGCGAGCGGGTTGCGGGCGCCGTGGGTGGCGTTGTTCATCGACACTCCGCGGACGACGCAACTCGGGAAAGCCGCCCGCGAGCGGATTGAGGCGCACCTGCATCTGGCCGAGCAATTGGGCGCCGAGACGGTCACGCTCAGCGGAGAGGATTTCGCAGCCACGGTCATCGACTATGCCCGCGATCGGAACGTGACCAAGCTCGTTATTGGCAAGCCCGATACGCCGCGGTGGCGTGATCGCCTGTTCGGATCGCCAGTCGAGGAGGTGATCCGACAAAGCGGGGACATTGATGTCTATGTGATTCGCAACACCGAACCGGCGCCTGCAATCTCGGTCGCATCGCGGACTCCGAATCGCGGCTCGTGGATCGGTTATGCTATCGCGGCAGCGGTAACGTTGGCGTCGGTGTCGGTTGGTCTAGTTTTGCGTCACACCATCGCGCTCAGCGAGGCGAATGTGTTGATGCTGTTGATCCTGGGTGTTGTCGCGACGGCATGGTGGAGCACCCGACGGGGAACGTTCGTGGCGTGCGTGCTTAGCGTACTGGCGTTCAATTTTTTTTTCGTCGAGCCTGTCTACACGTTGCACGTTCACGACTCGGCGTACCTGATAACGTTCGCCGTCCTGCTTGTAACCGGGCTGGTGATCAGCTCACTGGTGAGAACGACCCGTGTGCAGGCCGAACTGTTTCGACGACGGCAACTGGCGACGCAAGCACTGCTGGACTTCGGGCAGGAACTTGGAGAGGTAGACGATCCCAATGCAATCGCCCAAGTGGCGGCAACGCGAATCGGCAAGACGATGAACTGCAACTGCACCGTGATGCTCACGCACGGGGATGCGCTTAGAACTGCAGGTCAGCACGGAGCTGCGTTCGCGGAAGATCCCAAGGAACAGGCCGTCGCTCGATGGGTTGCAGATCACAGCGAACAGGCAGGCACCGGAACGGCGACGCTGCCCAATGCGGCAGGACTCTATCTTCCATTGGTCCCTGCCGACCGAGGGGCGATCGGCGTCGTCGCGATGCGACTCTCGACGAACTCCTCTCCATTTGCTTCCGACGATCGACGACTTGTTGAGGCGATGATCCGTCAGACCGCAACGACCGTCGAACGGGCCAAGCTCGTGGAGAATAGCCGTGAAGCGTGGCAACGCGTGCAACAGGAGAGTCTGCGCAACACGCTGCTCTCGGCCGTCAGTCACGACCTGCGCACGCCGCTCACTGCGATCACAGGATCGGCCAGCGCGCTCTGCGACACGTCGGTCGGGCTGAATGCTTTGGCAAAGCATGAACTGGCGATGAACATCTTATCCGAAAGTCGACGCATGGAACGTGTGATTGCCAACCTGCTGGAGATCACGAGGATCGAGGCTGGCGAGTCCACGCTGAAGATTCAGCCTGTCGATGTTGGCGAGATCGTTGAGAGTGTCGTCCATCGGCTCGGCCCTCGACTCACCGGGCGTGAGGTCCGTATTGCTATCCCGTCAGCATTACCCTCGGTTGCGGCCGATCCGACTTCGCTTGATCAGGTTCTCAGCAACCTGCTGGAGAACGCGATCGACCACACACCGTCTGGTTCACCCATCGAGATCGCGGCGGAGACGGAAGGCGAGACCGTGAAGGTCAGCGTACGCGACCGTGGTTCGGGGATTCCCGAAGGTAGCGAACACCGCGTCTTCGAGAAGTTCGTCCGGCTGAGCGACACATCCGATCGACGTGGCATGGGCCTCGGCTTGGCGATCTGCAAAGCCATGATCGAAGCACAAGATGGCACGATCCGTGCGACCAATCGCGAGGGCGGCGGGGCTGAGTTCTCGTTCTCTCTGCCCGTCGCACGGAAGGTAGGTGCTGAATGAGCACCGTCGCCGCGACCATCCTCCTCATTGAGGATGAAACACCCATCCGCAAGTTTCTTCGGGTTACCCTGGACGCCCAGGGCTACAAGCTCGTGGAAGCTGACACGGCAAAGCTGGGTTTGCTCGAAGCAGCACAGGCGCAGCCGGACGTGATCCTCCTCGACTTGGGCCTTCCTGACGGCGATGGCGTGGAACTCACGCGACGCATCCGGGAGTTCTCCTCCATACCCGTCATCGTGATCAGCGCCCGCGACCGAGAAGCCGACAAAGTGTCTGCCCTCGATGCCGGTGCCGACGACTACCTCACCAAGCCGTTCGGCGTCGCGGAACTTATGGCCCGCGTGCGCGTCGCCTTGCGACGACGGGCTGCGATGCTCACGGACGATGCGGGCGAACAAACCTTTTTCGAGTTCAATGGACTGCGAATCGATTTCGTAGCCAGAACGGTTCATGTCGATGGCCGCGACATTCATCTGACACCCAATGAGTATCGCCTGCTATCGGTTCTCGTGAAGCATCAGGGTAAGGTCGTCACGCATCAACATCTCCTCCGCGAAGTCTGGGGCCCTGGATCGCAGACCGAATCACACTACGTTCGCGTCTACGTCAACCAGCTCCGCGAGAAGCTGGGCGATACCCCCGCATCGCCACGATTCATCCGAACCGAAGTCGGCGTGGGTTATCGCTTCCTCGACCTCATCGGCGACACAGAATGACTACCGGAAGGATTCGTGCCCGTCTCCATGGCGTTTGCCCGAGGTTTCACTTGTCGCTGCACACCAAATCGCGTTTGTTGCTGCCCGATGTCATCGATCAATCACCGGATTCTGGCTGCCTTCCAGCCATCTTTGTGCCACTGATGCCGGACAACGAGATCCCACGCAGGCCTCGATGAACAGTTCAAACCGTGTCGTGTCACTTCGATTTGACGAGACACGTATTAACCGCGAGCCGCACCGTGCGCTTGATTCCTTTTGAGTGAAGGCTTTGATGTGCTGTCCAACGAGACGTGGGGACGCGAATGTCTTACGGATCAATCGAGACTTATGTCGGGCTTGTGGCAGGATTTGAACCCGCCTCGGTTCGTCTGTTGCTTTGAATCCCATTCCGCGACTTGGGCAACTTGCTCCGCGACAACTGGGTCAAGTTCGGCAAGATCGAAGTCACCGACGTTGGGATCGGGTCAGTTCGGCTTGCGAAGATTCGCGAGATCGGCCCAGTAGTTCTGCCAGCCGTCTCGTTGGGCGCGGGTGAGTGACTCCGCCCAGCCGGGGCTTCTGACGGGCGAGAAGATCGGCTCCGACTCGACCTGCTCGATCCAATCGAGCGTCGGTCGGCGCTTGACCGGGTCCTCCAGGAGTTCTCTTGTGATGGGCAGGTCCTGCTGCATCCAGAGCAGGGCCTGATCGATGAGTGCCGACCGCTCGGCGGCGTCGGGGGGCGGGTCGTCGTGCTCGGGTCGCGTGGCGGCGCGGACGGCCAGCATGGCCGCTTCGTAGCGGAGCGTCTGGTCGGGATCGAGGAGCAGCTCGGGATGTTGTGTCATCAACTGCTCGTAGATCGCGGCCCCGCGCGCGGGCTGGTTCGACCACGAGCAGAACTCGGCGAGCTTCAGGCGTCGCGCGTTGTCGATGCCTTCGATCGGTTCGCCACGCTGAACCGTGAGCAACTGCGAGAGCATCTCGATGTCCTCGGCCGCCCGCGCGAACTCCGGCGGCGGATCGCCTTCGGGCTTGAGCGTGTCGGCCAAGGCGAACTGTCGACGCGCGTCTTCGAGTCGACGGTCGCGCGCGTACGCCCACGCAAGGTAGAACGAGAGGATGAAATCGTCGGGCGCGGCCGCGGTGGCGCGCTCGAGCACGGGCACCGCTTCACGCGCGCGGCGCATGCGAAGCAGCGCATCGCCGAGCAGCAGGCGGAATGGCTGCACGAAGGCGGCATCGAGCGACTCGGCCTTGTAGTAGAGATCGATCGCCTCCGCGTAACGCGTGGTGTTGAAGTTGAGCAGGTTGGCGAGTCGGCCATAGGCGCGGGCATAGCCGGGCTCGATGGCGATCGCGCGGCGGAACTCGGCCTCGCTCGCGGCGATCTGGCCGAGGGCTTCCATGGCCATGCCGCGCCGCACCGCAGCAGCGGCGGAGTCGGGACGAAGGGATGTCGCGGCGGTCGCGAAGGCGAGCGCTTCGGCGTTGTCCTGCTCCGTGCGAACAAGGGCGGCCGAGAGTTCGAGGTTCGCCCAGAAGTCGCCGGGGTGTCGCTCGCGGGCGCGGCGGAGCAGCTCGATCGACCGCGCGAGCGTCCTCTGACCTGAAAGCGCCCGCGCCGCCAGCAACAGGCTCGGCAGCGGCTGGCGATCGAGTTCGCCCTCGCCCGTGCCGGAAAGAATCTGCTGAAACTTCTCTCGCGAGTCTGCCCGGCGGATCGACGTTCGCCACGGGTCGGCGTCGGCCACATCGAGCGCGGCCAAGGGCGCTTCCCACGGACGCGACCCGTCGGTCGGCGCGAGCCGCGCCAATCGCGCCGCGATCGCCCAGATGTCCAACGCCGCCACTGCCTCGGCACGCACGCGCGGCGGCAGGTCGCGCACGATCAGGCCCGCGCCGCGCGGGTCGCGTTCGACATCCATGCCCGCGACGCGGAAAGCTTCTGCGATCCGGTTCAGCGCCGATCGGTGGTCGCGTACGTCCGCGTCGATCCACGCCAGTTCGAGCGCGCGCAGAAGCTCGACGTCCCGTCGCGCAGCGTTGAGTCCCACTTCAATGTCGCGCGCCAGTGAATCTCGCCGCGCGAACTGCTCAGCCGATGCCGGCGCGATCCGTGCGATCAATTGCTGCGCCGCCAGCCACGGCTGTGGATCGGCCCCGGGATCGCCAGCGGCAACGTCAAACTGCTCGGTCGCCTGCCGAAGGCTTTGGGCGAAGAAGAGTTTCTGTTGGTCGGCCCGGCGCTGCGCGACGAGCCACGCGACAGCGCTGATGACGACCATGCCGACCACCAGCGACGCGATGACCGACCAGAGCCGGCGACGACGGCGTTCGCCGACGGCGCGCTCGAGCAGCTTCGCGCGATCGATGTCCGCCTGGCGTGCACGGGCGTCGGCGTCGTCGAAGTGCTTGTTTAACTCGCGCGCGAACGCGCCGGCGTCGGCGGGTCGTTGCGACGCCTCGGCCAGCGCGCGCTGCGCCAACGACACAAGATCGGTCGACGCCTGACTCGCCAGCGCGTCGATGGCCTCATGGCCGTTCTTGCCGGTGAGGATTCGCGCCAGCACCGCGCCGAGCGCGTAGACGTCGGTGCGTTGGTCAGGGAGTCGGCCGGGCTCGAAGAGTTCGGGGGCCATGTACTCGCGCGTGCCGATGTTGGATTTCGCACCGACGCCCGTCGTCGACGATGCGTCGCCGATGCGCACCGCCAGGCCCCAGTCCATCACCTGCACTTCGCCGTGCGCGCCCACCATGATGTTCGACGGCTTGATGTCGCGATGCAGAACGCCTCGCTGATGCGCGTACGCGACGGCCTCGCTCACCGCAAGCAACACGCGGACGAGTTGCGTCTGGCTCGTCTTCTCGTCCAGCAACGCCGCCAGCGTCTTGCCGCGAACAAGTTTCATCGTGAAGTAAGGCCTGCCGTCGGCGAGTCTGCCCAGTTGATGCACGGGCACGATGCCGGGGTGTTGCAGTTGTCCGGTGAGCCGGGCCTCGTGCAGGAATTGCTCGGCCAGGTCTGCCCGACCCGCGTGACACGCCTGCAACACTTTGACGGCCAGCGTGCGCTCCAGCGTGTGGTCGTACCCCCAGAAGACCGCACCAAGTCCGCCGCGCGCCAGCTCGTTGCTGATGGTAATCAGGTGCGTCGCGTCGAGCGTTTCGCCTGCCGGGTCGGGCGCGTCGGGTGCGGGCGATTCAACGGCGATGGCCCCGCCGAGTCCGAGCCCGAGCAGGCACCGCGCGCAAAGACCGTCACGCGTGATCGGTGCGCGGCAGCGGCATCGCGGACAAATTGAAGCGGTGTCGGTCAACCAGGTGCTCCGCGTCAGGTGGAAGTTCTACAGCATGTACGACGTTCGCGCGTCCGATCGGCGCTTTCACTGCTGCAGTGCCGAGGAAAGATCGCGCAGCTCCTGCTCGATGGATTCGTCCGTCGGGTTTTCCTGCGTCAGCGCGATCGTGCCGCGCAGCGCCCTGCGGAACCGCTCCTTCAAACGTCGTACCGCACCATCGACGGCGGTCACGCTCAAGCCGAGCTTCTGCCCGGCGTGTTCGTAGGTGATGTCTGGCGACGGCTCGACCAGCAGCGGCCGCAGCACGTCGTACGCTGCGCCGCGGCCGGCGTCGCGCTCTTCGGTCTCCAGCCTCGCCAGCGCGCGGTTCAACACCTCGCACGCCCACGCGCGCTCGAACGCGGTTTCGGGGTCATGGCTGCCGCGCTCGGAGGCAGAAAAGCGATCCTCCGCCACGCTCGCCAGCGGCTCGTGTCGCACCCCGCCGCCGCGCTTGATCGCTTCCCGGAGCGACGCCGAATCCATCAGAAAATAACGGCAATCGTGCTTCAAAAGCGATCGGAACCGCCCCTTGCTTCGGTCGGCCACCTCCAGCAACCGCCCGGCCAGCAGCCGCGCGAAATACGCCTGCGTCAGGTCGGCCGCGTCGTGTGCCGGGTGGCCGCGCAGGCGGATGAAACAGTAGATCGGGTACCAGTAGTGTTCGCACAGCCGCGCGATCGCCGGGTCGGCAACGTCGCGTGAAGGATCACGGGCCGCATGGATGGAGGTCCACTCGGTCGTAGGAAAGCTGTGCTGACCGTTCCACTCGAGCATGCGATGAAGACCTTAAACCTGAGTGCGCGGGACTATCGTAACGAAGTGGGCCGCCAAGACCAAGCAATCCCCGCCGTACGCACGCCGCACCCCACCGCACCGCCCGTTCGATCGCCGCCGATCTCCCTTCCGCCGGGCGGGGTGGGGTTGTATGATTCTTCGAGGGCAGATCGCCGGGGCGAAGGCTACGCCTCGCAAGCGTCCGTGCGTGGCGGGGGCTGGGCGACGGGAGAATTTAGCTGTGTCGCCGCGACACTTTACGGTTGGCCGATTGCATTCCTGCGAGCTTCTGCTGCAGCGCGTCGACTTCGTCGACGAGCTTCAGGAAATGCACACCGAAATCTGTAAAGCCGTACTCCACCCGAGGCGGCACTTCCGGGTAAGAGACCTTTTCAAGGATGTCGAAACGGACCATCTTTGCCAAGCGTTCGTTTAGCACTTTCGTTGTCAGCCCGTCGGTCGTCCGCACCATCGCCCCCGGCCGATTGACGCCACGACGAACCTGCGAGAGCACATGAAGCGACCACTTGCATCCGATGATGCTCTCGACCATCTCGTGAACGCTCGGCCCATCGTCCGGCGCGCGCTTTTCGGATTTATTTTTCGAAGCGCTTTTGGGAATTGTTTCCATTTTGTACCTACCTCACGCATTAGTGCCTACTTGAGAGCCGCGACTGCCACCTCTACGGTGACACCACAATTCACGGCGTCGTGCTGTGAGTAGATCAGTGTAGCAGACTCATTTAGGAGTAATGTCATGAAGAACAAGGCTGTCTTCTATCACGCCGGCTGCCCCGTGTGTGTGAGTGCGGAACAGAGTGTCGCCCGGGCCATCGACTCGAGCAAGTACGACGTGGAGATCGTACACCTCGGTCAAGCCAAGGCGCGGATCGCCGATGCAGAACGCGCCGGCGTGAAGTCCGTGCCGGCGCTCGTTCTCGACGGGAATGCGTATCACATCAACTTCGGAGCCGCGCTGAGCGACCTGAAGGCTTGACTCGTCTACGACAGGCGGGTGGCCGGGTGCCCCAACTTGTACTCAAGTTGGGAAACGTAGTGTCCGGTCGGATCGTTTGAGTCGTCCAGTGACGTTCAATGGCCTTCCCCGACTTGAGTACAAGTCGGGGCACCCGATAGACTCATTTTTATGTTGCCGCCGAAGAAAACCATGCGGCCCCAACTAGTACTCAAGTTGGGGAACGTAGTGTCCGGTCGGATTGTTTGAGTCGTCCAGTGGCGTTCGATGGCCTTCCACGACTTGAGTACAAGTCGGAGCGCCCGATAGCTCGGGGCATGCGACAGGGACAGGCGGGGTGGCCGTGTGCGAGGGGTTGTGGCGGGACGGCGAAGCGGGTGAGGCGGGCTGGAGGGAGCCGATCCTTCGGCTCCGGAGGGCGGGGGTGGTCGCGCATCCGCTTCGGCGGTGAATGATCGCCGCCATCCAAGTCACAAGAGAGCACGAAGGCGCGCGGGCGAAAGTCTGCGGGCCTTCTTTCATTGTGGGGTGCATCAGGCCTGAGGGTATTCGAATCGAGTCGGGTTCGTCGGCGAATGGGTTCGAACGCGCGGGTCGACCCCTCGCCGGAATTTCTCCGCGCCGGTTTGGTTGGTCTTTGCCTTACTGGACGTTGAAGGGCCTTGCGCGACCGTTCTGGGTTGGGGCGAACCGTGACCGGTTCCCTTGAAACAGGATGAACGGCCACGGTCGGGGGCGAGATCAATGCGATTGATCCGGGTGTGCCGCGTCGGTACGCCGGGTCTCTGAACACTTGAAGAACGGGAGAATGCAATGCGGTTCAATCATTTGAAGAGGTCGCGAGCACTCGTCTCGCTTTCACTGTTGGCGATGACGGCGACTGCCCTGCTGCCCGCCGCCGCCAAGGCGATGCCGATCACACTCTCGACGTGGAACATCGACTCCACGCCCGACGGTCAGGCAACCGGGTCGCTGGGGAGCACCGCGCTGAACTTCACGACGCTCTCGCGATCGGGCATCGTGGTGTTTACGCGATGGGACGACGTGCCGGGATTCGGCTCGTTCATCCAGTTCAGCACCGGGGCGACGCAGGCGGTCAGCGCCGGCTACGACTCTGCCGCGAACCCCGCCGTTCAGACATTCAGCATCGGCGCTCCGATCACGAATCCGACGCTGCTGATCGGCAGCGGGCGCCCGGAGACGACGGTCGACCTGACCGGACTTTCGCCCACCTTCATCGCCGGCAACAATGCGGCGCTGAACGGCCAGATCGTCTCCTTCCCGAACTCGACCGGCCTGCGCAAAGACGCCATCGCGCTGACCGTGCCCGGCACGTTCGGCCCCGGTTCCCCGCTTCAGTTCTCCGTCAGCTCGACCAGCTCCGCCCTGCAGGACCTGAGAGTGAGCCTGGGCAGTGCGATCCCCGAACCGACGTCACTTGCGGTGGTCGGTGCCGGCGCGGTCGCGTTGCTGGTGCGTCGTCGCGGCAAGTGAGTTGCCTCGTCTGTTGTTAGATCCGGCCGGGAGTCGCAGAAGTGCGGCCATCGGCCTTCTCGGCCCGCGCGATGTGCCGGCTACCGAGGGGCATTCGATCGACCGTTCAGTGTTTCTTGAATCAGGAGAGAATCATGCTGTTAGTGAGAAATGCAGTCGTGGCCGCGATCGCGGTCGTTGGCGTCAGCTCTGTTTCGGCATTCGGTGGCGGGGGTGCGCCCGCCATCGTGACCGGCAACACCACCGGCGGCCCGACGTGGCATCGGACCGTTGGAGGCACGCCGCCGACCAGCCTACATCCCACCGGCACCGCCGTTCCTTATACCGTCACGCCCTTCACCGTCGACGCCACCGGGAACTACCTGCTGGAGGGCTCCTACCCCACCGGCTACGACGGTTACCTGCACCTCTACCAAAACGCATTCAACCCGCTCGACCAGTTCACGAACGTGCTATCGGCAGATGATGACTTCTCGGGCGCGTTCACCGTGTTGCCCGGCAGCTCTGCCAGCAATGCCCAGGGAAGCCAGATCCTGCCGCTGCCGCTGACCGCGGGCGTGACTTACCTGGCCGTCGTGAGTGGCTTTGGCAATCTCGACTTCGGCCCCTACACGCTCGGCATCGGCAACGGGCCGGGGAATGTGACGATCGTCCCAGAGCCGACCTCGCTCGCGGCGATCGGTGCGGGTGCTGTTGCGTTGCTCGCACGTCGCCGGGCGAAGTGAACTGGAGAGAGCGAGCCGTCTCGCCTCTGCGTGCGCTGCGGCGGCAGGCGACTGCCTCCCTCCATCCGAGCCCTCGGCCGCAGAAGTGTGGCCGGCGGCTTTATTGATGTTGCGATGTTTTGTTCGATCGAAGTCCGCTCACACTTGAACCCAGGGAGAATTGCAATGAGCTTGAAGACCTCCATCCAATCGACCGGCGTGGCCGTGCTCGCGGTGTCCGCGCTTCTGTCCGCTCGTGCCGTACAAGCAGTTGAAATCCCCGCCACGCTCGTCGCCGACAGCACGCAGACCGCGCCGGGCGGGAAGTTGAACTACTCGACCTTCTTCGCGCCGGCGTTGTTCCAGGACCAGATCGCCTTCGGCGCGCGCGTCTCGAGCGGCGCCAGCGGCACCATCGGCGCGTACTTCGCCGGGCCCGCGGCGTCGCTCTCGCGAGTGGCCGACATCTCCACCCCCATCCCCGGCGGCACGGGCAACTTCAACAGTCTCGACTTCAATCCCTCCATCTCCGCCAGCGGCATCTCATTCTCGGCCGGCGGCGCGGGTCAGGCCGGCATCTACAACAACTTCGGCGGCACGCTGAACAAAGTTGCCGACCTCACCACGCTCTTCCCGACCGAGGCCTCGCCGTTCAGCAACTTCAGTTCCCCCACGCAGTCGGTCGGCTCGCTCACCTTCTTCCGGGGCGCTGCTCCGGGAGGCAATAACGGAATCTTCCGCGGCTTCGAGGGCCAGCTCGACAAGTTCGTCCGCAACGGCGACCTCATCCCCCTCGGCACCGGCGCGTTCACGTCCATCAACAACAACTTCAAAGCCACCGCCGGCAACATCGCGTACATCGGCAACGGCAGCGACTCGCAACAGGGCGTCTACAACACCCAGGGCGACGAGAACATCCGCATCGCCGACAAAACAACCCTCTCGCCCAGCGACAACACGCCCTTCACATTCTTCAACTCCGTCGCGGTCTCCGCCAACTTTGTCACCTTCAGGGCCACGACCAGCACCACCACAGGCATCTACCGCGGTTCGGGCAACGCGCTCACCACCATCGTCGACACCAACACGATCGCGCCCGGCTCTGCCGCCCCATTCTCCGACGTCCTATTCCCCGCAAGCTTCGGCAGCGACGTCGTCTTCTTCGGCACCGCCGACGACATCGACGGTCTCTACCTCAGCCGCGGCGGCGCGATCTCCAGGATCTTCCAGACCGGCGACACCATCGGCGGCCGACCCATCGAGTCGTTCGACTTCCGCCAGGAAGGCTTCAACGGCACCGACATCGGCGTGGCCCTGAGCTTCACCGACGGCACGAACGCCGTCTACCGCGTGCCCGTCGCAGTGATCCCCGAGCCGACATCGCTCATGGCGATGGCCGCGGTCGGCAGCGCGTTGTCTATGCGCCGCCGGGGGCGTTGAGCCGCTTTCCACACATCCATGCGAACTCCACTCGTCGCATGACGCTCAAGCCGGGTGCCCCAACTTGTACTCAAGTTGGGGGATGTAGTGGCCGGTCGGATCGTTTGAGTCGTCCACTGACGTTCAATGGCCTTCCCCGACTTGAATACAAGTCGGGGCACCCGCCGTTAACTCCGAGGCACTTCGAGTGAACTCCAAGTCATTTGGACTCAACTCCAAGTCGCGCGACGCGAACTTCGCCGGGTGCCCCAACTTGTACTCAAGTTGGGGAACGTAGTGACCGGTCGGATTGTTTGAGTCGTCCACTGACGTTCAATGGCCTTCCCCGACTTGATTACAAGTTGGGGCACCCGCGTTGCCCGTCAAGTCCTCATTTGGTCGACTTCTCGCATTCGCGTCGATAAACTCCCATCTCCAGTGATTCAATCAAATGGGACTCTTCACTGCGGTCACGCGTCCGATGTTTCATCAATCCTCAAAGGAGAGATCTCATGAGAAATGCATTTTGGCTTCCCACGGCGATGGCGTTGGCATTGGCCTCTCAATCGAATGCCACCATCTTCTCTACCTACGGCGATCAGGATTTCGCAGAGGGAACCATCGTCTTCAGCAATGATGAGTTCCTTCTTCCGCAGGCGGGCGAACCCAGCCCGATCGGCGTGCAGTTTGATCCCTCCACTTTTCAGTGGACGCATACGTTCGCGCCCTCGGCGGATGCTTCATTGCTTACGATTTCACTCTGGGACCTCGACGCCAATTTTCCCGCGAATCAGGTCGCTTCGCTGCTCGTCAACGGCGTCGCACAAGACGTCAGCCCGTTCGAGGCGTTTCAAGACGGCGATCGCGTGCACCTCTATCAGTTGCCCCTCGCGCCCGGCTCGCTCAGCACCGGCTCGGCCACCGTCTCTCTGACCCTGGACAATCTCTCCGGCAATGCAGTCGGCTTCGATTTTGCACAAATCAGCTCGATCCCCGAACCGGCCTCGCTTGCTCTGCTAGGCGGCGTGCTGTCCCTCTGCTTGCGTCGCCGCGGGCGATGAACCGATGAACCCCTGCCCGCCGATCGCCGGTTGGGGGATGATCTTGGAGCGAAAGTTGGCCGAGGCGTCCATGCGCGGCTAGGTTCGGCTCGCTTTCGCGCGGCTCCAGAATGGCCGCACCACCCGCCCGCGGCGCACCGCCATCACCAGCATGATGATGCCCACCGTCGTACACAGCACGCACGCGATCACCGAAGCTTCCACGCCAAAGCTCCCACCCGTGAAGACCGCCGGCCCGTTGATTGTGGCGCGCATCAGTCCCTGTTCGCTCTCACTGCCCGACACGACCCCCGAAAACACCGCCGACTGCGTGTAGTTCCACGCGAAGTGAAACCCGATGCCCAGCCACAGCCGGCGCGTCAGCATGTATGCCGCCCCCAATAGCACGCCGGCTTCCACGCTGATGAATAATGCGCCGGTCAACGTCGCAGACGGGTTGATCAAGTGAACCAGCCCGAACACCAACGCCGATACGAACAGCGCGATCCAACTGCCCAGCCCATCTTCGACCACGCGGAACAGCACACCTCGAAACAGCAGTTCTTCGAGCACGCTCGAACTCAGCGCCATCGCGATCGCCGGCACCATGAACCAGATCGGGTTCAGCCCGCCCACGCGGTAGTAGCCCATCACCATGAGCACCAGCACGCAGGCCGTGTAAAGCCCTGCCCCGATCAACAGGCCCGCGCTCAGTTCCTTGCCCATCCCCCTCACCGACAGTTCGCTCACCTCGCGCCGCTCGATCAGGCGGACCAGGCCGTAGTAGATGCCCAGCGCCAGCCACCCCATCGCCGCCGCCGCGGTGATGGTCACGTCGGCACGAGGCTTGTTCTCGCTCATGAACGTGTTGCTAACTGCCAGGCAGTAGAACACGGGCACGCCCAATACAACCAGCCGCAGCAGCGGGAACTGAACGATGCGCAGCCAAAGAGGTCTCACGATGGGTATGTCGCTCATGCGGTTCTACTCCAGGTTCGGCGGTCGGCTTGACGGTTCGGATGGTTCAACGCGTTCAAGGGCGGGTCTGGGTACCAGGGGCGCTGGATGCAGCGGCGGGTCGTGGGGTGGAACCGGGTGTAGACACGCCCCGCGTGGGGTGATCGCGCCAGGCCGTGCCGTTCGTCGCCATGTCCTGGCCGCGCTGGTAAAGGCGGGGTCATGTACTCGCGGTCGAAGATGCCGGTAGCATCGAACGCGAGTTCTTCCGGGACGGATGTCAGCGAGTGATCCATCTGGTGTTCGCGGGCCCCGAAGTAGAGATTCAGCAGGTCGCCATCGGACTGAGCCTCGAGCATTGTGGAGATGGAGCGCTCGGCGATATCAGCGACGCGCGGGCGAACCAGCGCTGGCTCGGGCGCGATCCGCCCTTTTCGAATGATGTGCAAAGTCGTCTTCCGCTGCACTCCAGTGGCGAGGCGCTCGTCGAACCATCGCAGGTCGCAAGGCAGCAAAATCACCATGCCATTCTTCATCACCCGAATCCTACATTCGAACGCGTGACCCAGCCCAATGTCACTCCTTCTCCTGTCATTTTGCTATCTTGAAATCGCTTCGTATGCTGAGACCCGAATCTGATGTGCGTGTGCGCCCCAATACGCCATGCACGACGACGTTCGTCCGCTTTGACATCCGTACTCACGTCGCGGCGTGCGAAGGTGAGACCAATACTGTCCTGCACAAGTACCGTCCTGCACGAGTACTGTCCTGCACGAGTACTGTCCTGCACGAGGAAGCAAATCATGAAGCGTGTGTATCCAATGGTGGCGGGCGCTGTGGCGATGACCGTGTTAGTGGCGCTAGCGGGCACCGCGATATGGCCGCCGGTGTCCATGGCGGAGCCTGCGGTGACCCAGACGGTTCCGATCGTCAATTTCGCGCGTCAGACGATCACCTTTGAACCACACACCGGCGGGCTGCATCAGAAGACGGCCAAGTTCGAACTGCCCTTCGAAGTAGGCTCGGCCGAGGTCGCGTTGACCGGTTTTGAAGTCGGATTCAGCAAGGCAGAGCACCAGTTGCGATCCAGCACCGTCCACGTCACCGACGTCCGCGTGAACGGTCGGGTCGTCGAGGCGTCTGTGTCGATCGGTATCCGCGACAACTCCGGCAACTACGACGATCGATTTGAAGGCTCGGTCGACCTGCTAGTGATCGCCACGCCGCGCTAGCCATATAGGGTGCGAGCATCGCACCTTTGGCACTGGCGTCTTTCACACGTCTTGAAGGGCTGTGCTGACGTCGGTACGCTCGACGCATAGGGCTACAAGGTCGTTGAAGCCGACACCGCTAAGCTCGCCCTGCTGGAAGCAGCCCCGGCGCAGCCCGACGTCATCCTGCTCGATCTGGGCCTTCCCGACCGAGTCGGCTTTGAACTCACCCGGCGAGTGCGCGAGCTTTCAAGCGTGCCGTTCAACGTCAACCAACTCCGCGATAAGCTCCGCGACAAGCGAGTGTCGCCTCGATTCATCTGCTCCGAGGTCGGCGTGGGCTGTCGCTTCCTGGATCCCAAGGAACCGGACTAAAGAGTGTCAGACGATCACATCGTTGTCACGTTTCAGCCGTCTGCGTCGTTGCCGTTTGAGTAAGGCGAAGCATTTGTCCGGGATTTCGCCCTTCGGTGAACGCACTCTTGGCAAAAACAGACGCCCCGTCGCCGAGGAAATCCTGCATTTGCCGAGCATTTAAGTCTTCTTTCCACCTGTCGAATCGGAATCGGACCTCCGCACAGATGTGGATCAATGGTTCAATCCGTGTCGTGTCGCCTCGATTTGACGGGGCAGCGAGCCCGTCGGCGAACATGTCGAAGGGCCTGCATTGTGCGGACCAGAGCTACGCCATCGAGCTTGCAGTTCAATGACAACCTCTTGGGCATCTGCCGCTGCGAACGAGGGAGGTTCGCTAAGAATGACGATCAAGCAACGGCCGCAGTTGCCGTTCATGATCGACTCGAACAGCACGCACAGCACATCGAGGAGTACCTAAATGTGCTAACATCGCGTGCCGTGTATCTCTGGCGAGAGCAACCAAGCTAACCTGCTGCCTAACAACGTCGGACCCAAAGCGGTATCATCTGGACGGAAGAATCGCCCGCAGGAGAAACACGATCATGGCATGTCTCGTCGTTGTGGAAGGGCCGGCAACCGGCACACTCTTCGGTCTGTTTGCCCACAAGCTCGTCGATGTCGGCCGCGACGAAGAGTGCACGTTTCAGATCATCGATCCCCTCATCTCGCGTCATCACCTGCAAATCCGCGCAGAGAGTGACGGGAAGCATGTGGCCATCGATTTACGCAGCGCGAACGGCGTGCAGATCAACGGCGTGGACATGGTGGTCGAAACGCTCCTGAAGGCCGGCGATGAAATCGTCATCGGCAACAGTCGAATCGTGTACAGCACGACCGACTATCCCGATGCGAAAAGTGCGATGATCGGCGTGCGATCGGGCAGGCAGTACAGGGCGTCGACAATGATGCGTCCGCCGAGCTGATTACGCGGCTTTCAGTATCTTCATCGGCGATGCATCCACCCTCACCGACCCATCGACCAGCCGGGCAACCTCATACTTGCCCGTCGATAGCAAGCCAGGATTCGCGTTGAACTGTTCCATGTATCGATCGCGCAGCTCGCGCGCCTTCGCCGCGAGTTCGGGGTTGTTCTTCTTGATCTTCTTCGGCTTGGCGGGTTCCTCCGACACGCTCGCCGACGGCCGTTTGCCGAAGTAGAACCCGCCCGGCGAGCGCGTCGGCTCGACTTTAGGACGGCGATCCTTCGCCGCCGGGAGCGTCGATCGATATCCACGGAGCCAGCGGACTGGCTCCCTCCATGTTTGATGGCCTATGTTCCGCGCACCCAACGCGTACGCTGCCACCCATAATCACATGTTTTCCAGATCAACCCCGGCGTCGTCCGAAATGAACGAGCGCAATCGCCAAGAACACCGCTCGAATTCCGCGGAATCCGGAGCGATTTCCATGGAATTCGTTTCGCATTCCATCGAATGCGGATCACATTCAAACGAAATGGATGCGCGTTCTTACGAATTCAGTGCGTCTTCCATCGAGCACGCCGCACATTCCATTGAGCGCGCGACGAATGCCATCGAACGCGCGCGAAATTCCATCGAGCGCAGACGGCATTCCATTCGTGGCGGACCGAATTCGATCGAGTGCAGTGCGCGTTCCGTCGTGCGCGCTCCGGTTTCCATTCGTGACGACTCGAATTCCATCGAGCGCGCCCCAGATTCCGTCGAGCGCGAGTCACGTTCGCGCGAACGCGCCTCAGTTTCGATCGAATCCGCACTGCCGGGTGCTGGGTGCCACGACTTGTACCCAAGTCGTGAAAGGCCCGGATCGACATCGCGGTTTAACTCAGCCGAGCATCCCACGACTTGGGTACAAGTCGTGGCACCCGGCACCCGGCGGAGGAGACCCGTAGACCCGTAGGGTGCGTGCAACGCACCTTCGAGAAGACAACCGACCTTGAATCACGAAAGGTGCATTTCATGCACCCTACACGGCTCCTGATGCAACAATGAGACGGCCCAACATCCCGTCAGGAATCCCTACCCACCCATTGGCAACACCTGCGAGATCGCTCGTGCGCTCCAACCATCACCGGCACGGGTGCGGGTGCCCCGACTTGTACTCAAGTCGGGGAAGGCCATTGAACGCCAGTGGAAAACTCAAACGATCCGACAGCACACTACCTTCCCCAACTTGAGTACAAGTTGGGGCACCCGGCAATGGTGGGAAGGGATTCTGCCCACTCTAGCCACTCAATCGGCCAATCCTTGTATAAACCGACAGACTTCGAGGGCGGTTGTTAGGACGAGGGGTGCAATGTCTTTTACTGTCTCGGCAGCAGCCTTCAGCCCACTGGCGGTTAGATCGAGAATTGACTTTTTTCGCTCAGCCGCGGGCTTGCTGGCAACGTTGACGGCCCTTTGGGCGGCTTCGAGAATCGCCTCTGTTTCACCCTTGTGGGATTGTTCGACGGGTTTCAACGCCGTGCCGAGGGCTTTGACAAGCGCCTCCAGCTGTGTTTTCTCGTTCGAGTTGAGTGAATCAGACGCGCCAATCGTGTTTGTCACATTCTGAAGATACGAGTCGATGTTGATGATTGCGCTTCCGCCGACGTTGATGTTGTTTGACATGTTCCGTTCTCCTGCTGCTGCTGCTGCGCTGTTCCCCTCGCCTGCTTGTGCGACCTGATTCAGGTTGTTGTGAATGTTCGTCGTCTTGGCGGCTTTCAACTGATCTCTTAGTTCGGACAGCAGTAATTCCTTTGCTGTGAAGTCTGCCTGCATCCTTTTGATCATCTCTAGCAGCGCCCAGATGAGCGCTTTCGTATCTTCATCTTGATTGCCGAGTAGTCTGCCCAAGCACTCCTCGGCGGCCAGCGTCTCGTTCCGGCCGGCTAATGGTGCGTCGAGGTAACGCGCAATTTCATCCGGCAGCTCCTCTTGGGTCATTTTTTGACCCTTTCGAAGGCTGGAACGACCTCCAGATCATCCTCTCTGATCTCCCGGTTGAACTGGTCGAACACGACGGGGTCGATCTTGCTAGCGCTCGGGTACGTTTTCCGCAGAATAGTCCCGGATGGTGTCCTAACGGCGAAGACCCGGCGCAAGATCCCCTTCTGACTCATCTGCGCCATGGCCTTGGCGATCTCGACTGCGTCAACTTGACCTGAAAGGTCATGCGCCGCGAGCGATGGCACGATCGGTAGGCCCGCCTGCTGCTTGCCAACCCAATCAAGAACTTGATCGAAAGAACTCATGCCCACAATGGCACCTATCGCTTCGGTTTGGCGTAATCCCAAATCCGGTTGATCACGTAGTCCATCTCTTCACCGGTTCGCTTAGATCCAAATCTTATCCCGTGGGTCTCGTAGATTCCCATTTGGCCCCGGATTTCATCAGCGGGATCAGTTTTCGCGGCTCCGTTGCGTTTTTCGCCCTTCATAAATGGGGACCGCCACCACACGTCTAGTCGCTTGACCGTTTCGTAATGGGCCATTGCTTCTCTGTGTCTCTGTGAGGAAAACAGGTCTTGCCCTTCTATTGCGGGATTGAACTCTGCGGTCGCACCGCCGTCCGCAGCCTGTGTGCCACAGACACGGTGCCTGCAACGGGGCTTAGATGCGTCGGCGTACAATTTGTGCATCGCCTCGCACAAGTCGAGTTCGATGAAATCTCTCTTGTCGAATACTTCGTTGATAAACTGCCAAATCGAGTTTAGCTCTGCCAAGCAAGTCTTCCTCGATTCCCTGGTACCCGTCGGTACCCGAATCTCAAGCAGGCCTCGAGGATGGAAGCGCGCGAGTGACACGAGTCGCACTTCCACCACCTTACTCTCTCGAATGATGATGCGTTCCCCATCACGTGTCTCAGTTTTCCGATCGATTTCCTCTTCGTACTCTCGCCCTGAGTACCATTTGACGATGATGTTTGTCACGTCCGCGTTGAGCTCCTGCAAACGGATGTCGGACAGTGTTCGCTCGCGCGGCTTCAACACGAAGTGGGGGAGTTGTCCGTCGCGTAGCGACAACTTGGAATGCAATCGGCTGTGCAACTTCGCGGGATCGCCGTATTTGGAAAGTGATTGCTGTTTGACTCGATAGAAAAAAATGTGCTGCCGACCGTTTTCCTCTCCAACAGCAAGTAGCTCCGTCAAGTCTGACAGAGTGACGACGCCGCGGTCGTACGCCTCTCTCAGATTCGACGAGATTTCCTCGGCGCTCTGACCGATCCTGACTTTGGCACCGTCTGCCTTCTTCTTCCGAAGCAATTCTTGGATTTGCCGGTTTGTGCAGGCTTCGTCGACGAAATCGAAAAGCAGTTTGACGTCTTTTCTATCCATGCCCATCCCTTCGGACACAAGCTTGCTAAATACAATGATATAGTCAAGAGTTCCCGTGGGTTTGCACAGACTATGTGCGAGCTGCCCTCCGGTACCATCACCCCCTCAGCGTCGTGGGATCAAGGGCGAGTTCACCGCGCCGAATGCAGTTCCATCCCACGAAATCGCGGCCTCGCCGATGCACCCCCGCCACGCACGGACGCTTGCGAAGGCGCTGCCTTCGCCCCCGGCGATCTGACCTCGGAGAATCATACAACCCCACCCCGCCCGGCGGAAGGGAGATCGGACTCGGCGAGAGGCGCGGGGTCGGCCATCTTTCGCTCCAAGACCATCCCCCAACCGGCGATCGGCGGGCAAGGAGGCGATCTTCGTCATCAGTTGGGGTGCGTGGACGCGGGCGGCACGGCGGGTTGACTCGATGCGGGTTGATTCCCTGTGGGTTGACTCGATGCGGGTTGACTCGTGGCGGCGGGTCTGGTTGTCGCCTGGAGTTGTTCGAGCTTTGTCTTCCACTCTGCCGCCTTCGCATCGTGTCCTTTGCCGGGGTCGGCCTTGTCCCAGAGCATGTAGAGATTTTTCGCCAGCTCGATCACGGTGAGGGTTCGGATGTGTGCGGGGCCGGACTTTTGGGTGTAGCCGTCGATGCAGGCTTCGACGATCGGCACGGCTTCAGCGTAGCGGCCGAGCTTGATGAGGACGGCGGCCAGTTTGTGGGCCGACTGAAGTGACTGCGGGTTGTCCGGGCCGAGCACGCGGCGGCGGATTTCCATCGCCTCGCGCAGCAGCGGCTCGGCGCGGGTAAGGTCAGTGTCCTGAAGCAGCGTCGCGAGATTGTTCAGCGCCAAAGCGACATCCGGATGATCGCCGGGATTGAGCCGGCGGGTCATGTCCAGCGCTTGCTGAAACAGCGCTTGTGCCCCGACGACATCCCCGCGGGTGTACAGCACGGTCGCGAGATTGTTCAGGCTGGTGACGATGCTCGAATGGTCGGCGCCGTACAGGCGTTGTCTCATCTCCAAAGACTGTCGATAGAGCGGCTCGGCGGCGGCCAGATCGCCGCGCTCTCGAAGAAGGTATGCAAGGCTGTTCAGGCTGGTGGCGATGCGCGCGTGATCGCCTTGATAGAGGCGTTGATTCATCGCCAGTGCTTGTCGATAGAGCGGCTCGGCCTCATCGAGCTTGCCTTGATCCTGAAGGACGGAGCCGACGTTGTTCAGGCTCGTGGCCACGTTGGGGTGGTCGCCGGAAAACAGGCGCTGCCGGATGGCCAGTGCCTCGCGGTAAAGAACCTCTGCGTCGGCGAAGTTGCTGCGGTCGCTCTGCACGCTGGCGAGGTTGTTCAGACTCATGGCAACGTCGGGATGATCGTTGGGATGAAGGCGCCTGCGGATGGCCAGTGCTTCCCGATAGAGGGCTTCCGCGCCGGCAAGGTCGCCACGCGACTGAACGACGGCCGCGACGTTGTTGAGGGCCAGCGCGATGTCGGGATGATCGGCGGTGTAGTGCCGTTGATAGACGCCCAGCGCTTCTCGGTAGAGCGACTCGGCGCTCGCAAGATCGTCACGATTTCCGAGGATTGAAGCGAGACCGCTCAACCCTTCCGCTACTTCAATCGAGTCTGGCGCGAATAGTCGCCTCCTCATCGCCAGCGACTCGCGCGCGAGCGACTCGGCGGCGGCGCGGTTGCCGCGGCGGTTGAGTACGCTCGCGAGATTCGACAGTTCGATGGCAAGATTCAGGCGGTCGCCCGGCGAAAGTCGCTGGGTCATTTCGAGCGACTCGCGAAAGAGCGACTCGGCCCCTGCGAGATCGCCGCGCGCCAGGCGCAACATCGCGAGGCTGGTGATTGCAGTGACCGTGTCGGCGTGGTCGCCGGAGTGCATGGAACGGGCCAACGCGAGCGCCGGCTCGTGCATGCGCTGTGCGGCGTCGTAAAGGGCGAGCTCGCGATAGCTGTCGCCGATGGTATTGCGCAGGCGCAGCTCAGCGTCGGGGGAATCACGGAGGTCGCCGTTGTCGATGCGCGCCGCGGCGGCGTCCATCATCTCCTTGAGCATCGTGATGTCGCGACCACGGGCGACGCTCGGGCCGACGCCCTTGAGCATCTCGGACATGAATTCGGCAATTTTGTCGGCCTTGGAGCGCTCGACCTCGGCCGCGAGGCGCTGCTGCTTCTCGCCTTCACGCGCGGCAATCGCATCATCGCGCTGCGCTGCGGCGCGATTGGCTTGCCATGCCGTTCCCGCGAGGCCCAGGACGAGCGCGAGCGCAACCGCACTGCTGGCCATCACCATCACGCGATTGCGACGGACGAACTTCCTCGCGCGATAAACCGCACTCGGCGGCGCTGCGACGACGGCTTCACCCGAAAGGTAACGCCGCACGTCCGTCGCAAGTCCGTTCGCGGTCTCGTAGCGGCGCTGGCGGTCTTTCTCCAACGCCTTCATCACGATCCAGTCCAGTTCGCCTCGGACCAGGGTGCCGAGCTTGCGCGGCTCGGTGCGCCGATTCGCTGCGACGCTGGCGATCGTGTCGGTGTTGTTGCTCAGACGCGTGCTGGGCTTGGGCGGCTCGACCTCGCGGATGATCCGCTGAATCTCCGCGTACGCGGCTGAGCGAAGCTCTCTGGCGCTGAACGGCGTCGTGCCGGTGAGCAGTTCGTACAGCAGCACGCCCAGAGAGTAGACGTCCGTCCGCGTGTCGAT
Source organism: Planctomycetaceae bacterium (assembly GCA_027487775.1). Lineage (GTDB taxonomy): Bacteria > Planctomycetota > Phycisphaerae > Tepidisphaerales > Tepidisphaeraceae > JAIYCY01. The sequence continues at coordinate 89,111 of JAIYCY010000030.1, read as the reverse complement.
ATCCAGATTCCCCTCGGCCTGCTCGGGGCTCATGTACTCCGGCGTGCCGATGAGCTGCTTCATCTCTGTGAATAGCGTCTTTTCGGTCAGCTTGCTCGCGGTGGCTTTGGCGATGCCGAAGTCGATGACCTTCGTGTGAGGCCGGCCGTCCTGCGTGCTGACCAGGATGTTCGACGGCTTGATGTCGCGGTGGATGATCCCCTTGGTGTGCGCGTGCTGGACGGCATTGCAGACCTGCGCGAAGAGTTCGAGTCGGTCTTCGATGCTCAGGTTGTTCTTGTCGCAGTACTCGACGATCGGGTCGCCTTTGACCAGTTCCATCACAAAGAACGGCCGGCCGGTCTCGGTCGCGCCGGCGTCGAACACGCGCGCGATGTTGGCGTGGTCCATCATCGCAAGCGCCTGCCGCTCCTGCTCGAACCGCGCGACGACCTGACGCGTGTCCATGCCGAGCTTGATGATCTTGAGCGCGACCTTGCGAACGACGGGCTTCTCCTGCTCGGCCATAAAGACCGTGCCGAAGCCGCCCTCACCGATGAGTTGAAGGAGCTTGTACGGGCCGATCCGCGTGCCGGCAGACTCATCGATCGGCGACGGGATGCGTGCGCTGCCTTTCAGAACCGTGGCCGGCGGTTGTGCCGGGACGTCGGACGTCGGCGAGGATAGGAACTGCCCGGCCTGATCGAGAGACCTCAGCAGCGACTCGACCTCTGCACGAAGCGCCACATCGCCGCCACATTGGGCATCGAGAAATGCCGAGCGCTGCTCGGGCGGGAGTTCGCTGGCGGCGACCAGAATGTCTTGCACGCGGTTGGAATCAGACATGCTTCATTCCTTCGTCAAGGCCCCGCCAAGCGCCCGGTGCAGCCACGCACGCGCGAACGTCCAGAGCCGATTCACGGTGCGGTCTGACACCGCCATCGCTTTCGCGGTCTGCTCTACGCTCAGCCCGGCGAAGAACCGGAGTTGAACGACGCGGGCAGCATCCACCGATTCACCCTCCAAGCGACGCAGCGCGTCATCGAACGACAGGATTTCTTCGACATTTTCCGCAGCCGCCAGATCCGCGACGGACGAAAAATCGACGCGCCGGGCAGGTTTGCCGTCGACACCGCCGCGCTTTTCGCGGCCACGCGATCTGGCGTGATCGAGCAACACACGCCGCATCGCCTCCGCCGCAGCGGTGTAGAAGTGCGCCTGCCCCGCCCACGGCACCTCGCGCGGCCCGACGAGCTTCAAGTACGCCTCGTGAACGAGTGCGGTCGCGGTCAGCGTGTGGCCGACACGTTCGTTCGAAAGATTGAGTTGGGCCGCCTGCCGCAGTTGCTCGTACACCAGCGGCAGCAATCGATCCGCAGCCGCCCGATCACCACCGGCCGCGGCATTTAACAGAATAGTTGCGTCGTTGTAATCACCGTCGGACGAAGACATGCATTGATGCTAACTCCCAGACAACCTGCGTGGAACAACCTCGAGCATTTCAACGCGACGTCGATCGCCGTCGAAGATTCTCAATCATTCGTGTCGCTCGCTTGCACACGCTGTCGCTTAGAGACCGACGCCCCCGAATGTCGAGGGCAAAAGGTTTGCTTTCAAACAGGAGATCGTGATGCGATGTTCGAAGTTACTCTCAGCGGCATTTTGTGCGGGCGTTCTGGCGGCTGGACACCCTGTGTGGGCCACCGAAGCGAGCGATTCGAGTGCGATGACCCAGGTGACGGCACGCACACTGGTGGAGTCGGCAGGCAACATCAAGGCGGGCGAGAAGGTGATAATCAGCGGTCGGCTGACGGACATGGCGCTGCTGGAGAGCATCGCCGTGGAAGTGCGGAAGAAAGGCGCGTTTCCGATCGTGAGCGTGGGCAGCGATGAATTGGCCCGACGGATGTACGACGAAGTGCCGGCGGCGCTCGACAGCCAGACCGACGGGTTCTCACTCGCGCTCGCGCAAATCGTGGATGCCACCATTTCGATCGAGTCGATGCAGAATCCCGCGCTCTTCGCCGACGCGTCGCCGGAGCGCATGATGGCCCGCGGCAAGGCGGGCATGCCGGTGTTCGAAGCGTTCATGAAACGCGGCGTGAAGCAAGTCAGCCTCGGCAACGGCCTGTTCCCGACCGAAGCCACCGCGAAGCAATATGGCATGAGCGTGGATGAGCTGTCGAAGACGTTTTGGGCGGGCGTGAACGTCGACTACAAGGCGCTTCAGGCCCGCGGTGCGAAGATCAAAGGCGTGTTCGAGAGTGGCAAGCAGGTGCGCGTGACCCATCCGAACGGGACCGACCTGTCGTTCGGCATCGAGAGCCGGCCGGTGTTCGTGTCGGACGGCGTGATCTCGGATGAAGACAAAGCCAAGGGCGGCGCTGCGACGACGGTCTGGCTACCCGCGGGCGAGGTCTACACCACCCCGGTCGTCGGTAGTGCCAACGGAAAAATCGTCTTTGATCGCGTGCTGTTCATGGGCACGGAGGTCACCGGCGTGACCATCGAACTGAAGGCCGGCAAAGTGACATCAATGACCGGCGGCAGCGGATTCGACGCGATCAAGGCGCAGTACGACGCGGCCGGCGCGGGCAAGGATGAGTTCGCGATCTTCGACGTCGGCATCAACCCGGCGGTGAAGCAGTCGCCGAAACTGCTGACCTGGGTCCCGGCAGGCATGGTGTCGCTCGGCATCGGCGGCAACTCATGGGCCGGCGGCTCGAACGACTCGGCGTACTTCTTCGGCGGATTCCTCCCCGGCAGCACCGTCACCGTCGACGGCACGCCTCTGGTGGAAAACGGAACGCTGAAACACTGAGGCGACAAGCCAATTCGAATTCGACGCCTACTGCAATTGAAACCGCGTCCGGGAGACACCCGGACGCGGTTCTGTGTTGGGGTGAACGAGACGCGGGTCACAACAATTAGCCCGGGGTTTCACGGATCGATGAATGGATCGCTGCGTACTCCAAAATCCGGACGAAGCCGACCATTCGGGGGATTACATGTCCGCCTCCCCAAAAGTGTCCCCGTTTTGAAGGTACCCTTTTACCGCCCGGCGGCGCGGGCGTGATGCTGGGTCGATCTGATGCAAAGCACCAGGTCCACCCAGCATCATGTCGATGCAGAGCATCATCTCGACGCGGAGCATCACTTCGCTGCAGCGGCGCGGCGACGAAGCACAAGCAGGCCGGTCGATGCGATCACGCCGAGTGCTGCGGGCTCGGGGATCACGATCGTCACCGCGACGTCGTTCCCGGTTCCGACGCGACCAAGCACGTCTGTACCGATGAAGGAGGTGTTGACCGTCACCGAATAGGCCGGGTTTAGACCGACGATCGATCCGAAGGTGCCCGAAACCGCGTCGGTGCCGTCGTTGGCGATGATGAGATAGGTGCGTGGAAACGCCCCACCGCCGGCGTTGATCGTGGTAAGATCCAGTACGCCTCCACCGAGCGAAACGCTGCCGGTGACGTTGAGCAGATCGGCGGCGGGTGTTGCGTCGATGTCCAGCTGGGCCGCAAACGTCGATGTCGAGTTTGCGAGGGTCAGGCTGCTGGTCGACAGCGTACCGATGCCAATGCCCGGATCAATCGTCCCGCCGGCATTGACATTCACGCCCGTGCTGTTGATCGATCCGGTCCCACCGAGCTTGCCGCCGGTGTTCACTCGATAAAGCGTGCCGAAGTTATGCGTCCCGTTGACTAGCAACGTCCCGGCGTTCACCTGGGTTTCGCCATGGTAGGTGCTTGTGCCGCTGAAGCTGAGCAGCCCCGTCCCGTTCTTGATGACTGTCTGCCCCGACCGAAGGCTCGCAACACTGTGGCGTTCGACCGACGTGGCTGCGAGCGAACGACCCGCACCGTTGATGTCAAAACTCAGAGTCGTGTTGGCGACTTTGTTGAAGAAGATCGGGTAGCTGATCGCAGCATTGAGCGTGGATGCGCCGGAGTTGATATAGATGTCGCCGCTCACGCACAGCAGACCTCCGGACGTGTTGGCAATCGTAAATGAGGACGCCGTCGAGTTGGTGGAGATGTCGCTGACAAAGAAGCTCCCACCGACGTTGACGTTGGTCGTCAGATTGCCCGCGCCAGCACTGGCAAAGACGATCGGCTGAACGCCAAACTGCGTCGGGGCAACGCCCGACCAGTTACCCGAATTCGTCCAAAGATGATCAACGGCACCTGTCCATACTGCCGCCTCGGCCGACGCGCTCAGCGCTACACACGCGATTCCACAGGCCACCTTCAATGAACGAACACCATGAGATTGATTCAACATTTTTCCCTCTCTAACTTCACGCAGACCCAACGTCTGCAACTCGATCACGACGGCCGTCCACGCAGACGGCACCATACCCCTGAACGCAGCAGAACGATTCCATGACACCGGACGTTCTGCTTTCACGACTTGCACTTACTCGCGAAGCACGCTGCTCGTGTCATGACAAGCCTGCGAACCAACTCGCGAATTCGATCAACATTCATCTCCGGATCAGCCACGTCGACGCAGCAAGAGCACACCGACCGATGCGACCGCCGCGAGCGTGGCAGGCTCTGGGATCGGCGGGGCTGCAACGATGCCGCCCTGAAGATTTCCGAGTTCGGCGTTGGTTCCGATGGTTGTCTGCACGCCGGTAGCCAGGTCAACGGTCTCGATGCCGTGCTTGGTGAGGTACATCACGCCATCGTGATAGGTCATACCCCGCTGGCCGTTGCCACCGACGCTCGGATTGACGTCTGTCGCGACACCGGTGGTGGTGTTGATCGTGGTGAGGCCCCAGTTCAGGTCGATCGCATAAAGCGTATTCCCGACGAATGCGATGTCCTGGGCGTAGTTCGCAGCACCGATGTGGAGGACAGGCGTGAACGCGCCGGTCGTGGTGCTGAGCGTGCCGAGCGTTTCGGTGTGCTGGTCGTCGCGGATCGCGTATAGCGTGCCGTTGGGCGCGAATGAGATCCCGACGATGGGGCCCCAGACGAGATTGCTGATGGGCGTTTGTGAGATGGTCGCGCCGGTGGTCGGATTGATCGTGCCGATGACCGCCCCGGTATCCGTTCCGCCAGAGAACCAGACGTTGTTGCTGGAATCCTTCGCCATCGCGTAGATCCAGCGGTTGGCGTGCGAGCCGACTGTTTCGACTGAGACGGTGTTTCCATCAACAGTCGCGCGGGTCAGGCTCACGAAGTTCTGGTTGCCGACGAGGAACGACGGTGCCGCCGATGCAGATCCGCAAACGGCCAAAGAACCAAGAATCGCAGCGGACGCCGAAAGAGTGAATGAACGCATGAAAGTCTTCCTTCCTGGTGAGATCGGTACGAATCGCCCTTCCGGCGACTTTTACTACCCTTCGACAATGCTGCCGAAAACGGAGCAGTGCTGATATGGAAGTAAACGGAGAACGCCACTGCAGGCGGCCAATTAAATTTTTTGGAACACCACAAACGCAGTGCTGCAATATCTCCCGCAGCGGGCAACCGTGTCGCGTTGTCGATTCGAGGAAGGTCGTCAGTCGACTTGAAAGTCCGGGGGCAATCGGGTGATGCAAAAGCACCGGGCCGGTCTGTTCGACCGGCCCGGCGGGTGGACTTGGGATTCTTCACTTCGCGAGTTTTCGCGACGGCGGCAGTGATACCGCGGAGCAACGTTCGACGGGCTCAACCTGCGATGCTTCGCGACCGACGACGCAACGCGAGCATGCCGACCGATGCGATCGCGCCGAGGGTGGCGGGCTCGGGGATGACGGTCGCGCTGATGGCGAACTGAAACCGGAGTTGGTTGGGATCCCGAATCCACGCCGTGCCGGTCGTGTCCGGCGCAGTCCACTGGCGATCGTCGATCGACCAGCCGCTCACGCTGGTGGAGCTGGTCGAAGCGGTGTTGGCCCACTGGACCGTTGTCGAGGATGCCGTCGGCGTGGCAACAAGCCAGTACGAGCCGGCGGCCAGTGTGAGCGTTCCGAAAGGATTATAGGTGTAGGTGACGAACGATCCACCCACATCGTTTGCCGCCATGTCGAAGCTCCCAAGCGCGGTCAGGCCGGGAGTACCCGACGCATCATTGCGAATCTGAAGCTGATATCGGTCGGGAGTCGACGGGGCTACGTCGCTGACACTGACGGCGACGCTGTCGATCGCCCAGGTACCAGCGCCGACGGTAAAGCGATTGGCGAGGCTTTGGGCGGTGAGAAAGTCAGTCCCTAGAACAGTGTTGCGTCCAAACCGCGTCTCACCCAAATTGCTGGTGACCACAACCGCGCCAGCCGAGCCGGCGAGCGACACCGTGAAAACCGCCGCCGCTACTGACATCGAAAGCATTCGCATGATCTTCCTATCCTTCCGGAACAAAATGATTCTCTCACTCTGAAAAATGGGTTGACCGTCCACGCGGACGGCACGGATTAAGCCGCCGACAGACCTTCTGATCTTGCCGCGACAAACGGTGCTTCAACACCGTTTCCAAAGCAATCAACGCAGAATGCGTGTGCTTACGGCCAAGTCGGTCAAGAATTCCACCAAGTCAGGAGCACTGCAATGAATGCAACTTAAGGACTCGTCGTGGCGGGCGTGGTCGTGGCAGGGCTGGGCCGCGTCGTTGCGCGGATCGCCTCGGCCTCTTCCGACCGGTTCAACGCGTCCAGACAGTCGGCCAGTCGCGCGGCATAGGTCTTCAGCCGGCCCGACTTCGGCGAATACACCCGCCGGGCACGCTCGAGCGTGTCCTGCGCGAGCGGCAATGCCTCATCGAACCGACCGGCGGTCATCCACTGCTGCGCGAGCAGGTCGGCGGCGAGCAGCGTCGCCTGATCGTCCACGCCGGCGGCTTCCACATGCACTCGCATCGCGTTCTGCGCCGCGGCCAGTGCCTCCTCCGATCGGCCCAATCGCGCCAGACAGATCACGATCGATCGCGACGTGGCCAGCGACGTCGGATCCTTCTCGCCGAGCGTCTTCACCTCGATCGGATAAATCTCCTGCGCCAGCGCGAAAGCCTCTTCGATCTGACCCACGCCGATGAGCTGTTCGACGACAGAGTCGGCGGTGTAGAGCGTGTCGGGATGCTCCATGCCGAGCCGCGCCTTCCGCCTCGCATAGCCGTCGCGCGAGAGCTCCAACGCCTCGGCATCCTTGCCAGTGATCGAGAGCAGACCCGCGAGATTGTCGAGGCAGACCAGCGTATTGGGATGATCGGGACCGATCGCCTTTCGACCTGCTTCCAGCGCCTCGGTCAGGATCGCGATCGCGCGGTCGGTCTGGCCGAGCGTGTGGTAGCTGAGCGCCAGATTGTTCATCGCCAGCACCGTCGAAGCGCCACCAGGGCCGGAGACGACTTTGCGCGTCGCGACGATCTGCTCCTGCTGTTCCGCAGCTTCTGCGGTTCGACCCAGCTTCTTCAGGCAATACGCAAGGTTACCCCGCGCCGAGAGCGTCTCAGTGTGGTCTGCTCCAAGCAGCTTGGTGTCCATCTCGACGCACTTCTGCAGCATGGGCAGCGCTTCCTCAAAGCGCGCGAGCTTGAGCAGTTGCGCGGCCTGGTTCATCAACACGACCGTCGTCAGCTCGTGCGCTTCGCCGAACACGCGCAGGCAGTCGGCGTGGAGCGGGATGAGCAGATCCAGCGCCTCCTGCTCCCGCGCTAATCCCGAGATGCCGACGGCATACTGCATGCGCGACTCGAGCATGCGGTGCGAATCCGCCTCGAAACCATTCTTGATCTCACTCGCCCGCTTGAACTGCTCGGCCGCCTCGGCGCTCTTGCCGATGCCGCGATAGGTCATGCCGAGCATGAAGCGGATCTCGGCCTCGACCTGCGGCGCGTCCTGAAACTGCGTGTCGAGACGACTCGCGGCGCGGTCGAGCGCGGTGCTGATCTTGATGTCCGGGTCGAGTTCAATGCCATACTCCGCCTGCGCGAGACTGTTCGCCTGCGCCAGCACGTCGTCTGTGAGAAACGACGCGACCGCTTTCGCGATCTTCGCCTGCTGATCGGCACGCTCGGACTGCTTCAATGCTTCGTCGCGCTCTCGAATCGCAACGCCCTCGGCGCGCGTCGCACGAATCGCCTGAAATGTCGCAAGCGAGCCGAGCGTGAGCAGCGACAGCGATCCTACAAAAAGACCGGCCATCAGCTTCGGGCGACGACGGATCTGAAGCCTGAGCCGATCCGCAGCGCCGGGCGGACGCGCTTCCACCGGTCGACTGTTGAGCCAGCGATCGAGATCGTCCGACAGTTCGCGCGCGGTCGCGTAGCGCTTCTCGGGCTTTCGGTCCAGCGCCTTGTGAACGATCGCGTCGAGGTCGCGCGGCACGTCGCGCCGCAGCGTCATCAACCGCGCGGGCTCCGCGTTCATCATCGCAAACGCCGCGCTGGGCGTGAGCGCACTCGGCGCTTCGATTGGGGGCTTGCCCGCCATCAACTCGTACAACACCGCGCCCAAACTGTAGACGTCGCTCCGGGTCCCCACCTCAGCCTGCCGGCCTGCCATCTGCTCGGGGCTCATGTAGCTCGGAGTTCCCATGACCACGCCCGTCATGGTCATATGTCGCTCAGATCCGGCAAGACGGGCAATCCCAAAATCGACCACCTTCGCCGTGCGATCTGCCGTCACAAGGATGTTCGCGGGCTTGATATCCCGATGGATCACACCCGACTCGTGCGCATGCTGCACCGCGCGGGCCACGCCCATCATCAGCCTCACGCGATCCTGCACACCGAGCGTCTTCTGCTCGCAGAATCGAGCAATGTTCATGCCATCGACATACTCCATCGCAATATACATCCGCTGCGCTGTCGAGCGGTCAGCGTATTGCACCTGCGCCTGGCCCGCATCGTACAACCTCGCAATGCCGGGATGATTCAGCCGCGCAAGCAGTTCCGATTCCACCTGAAGCCGCACACGCTGCCGCGCCGTTGCCAGCCCGATGCGTATCACCTTGACCGCAGTCCGCGCTCCCGTGGCCGAGTGGACCGCGTCAAACACCGCACTCATCCCGCCCGTGCCGATCAAACGCGACACGTTGTAAAAGCCGATCCGCGTCGGAACCTGCTCGGAAAACGCCTCCGCAGTCACCGCATCCAGCAGCCCGTCGTCGTTCTCCTCATGCGACAAAAGCAACTCACGCAGATGCCCCAGCAATACCAAATCCTCACCGCACGCATCCACCAGCCAGGCATCACGCAAGCTCGATGGCTGTTCCAACGACGAGAGAAATATCTCCTCGGCGCGGCTCCTGTCCGTTGGTCCGGTCATCGCGTCTCCACAGTCATGGTGTCTCCCCCGGTCGTTGAGGCTCTTCTGACAAACCCGACCAGTCCTTCAACCGCAAACGAAGCTCCGCGGCCGCGAACTGCCAGCGACGACGCACCGTTCGCTCGGAACTGCCAAGTAGAGACGCGATCTCCGCGTGTGTCATCCCTCCAAAGGCAAACAACTCCACAATCGTTCGCAGCTCCGGATCTATATCGGCCAAACTCTCCATCGCTTGATCCAGATCCACGACGAGATCCACCTTCCCGGGATCCCGCAGATCAACCACCTGCTCGGTCGCATCCTCAACAAACTCCCCCACTCCACGCTTGGCCGCCCGCTTCCGCCGCGCGTAGTCCACGACCACATGCCGAATCGCCTGGGCCGCACTCGCGAGCAGGTGCCGCTCATCCATAAATGAATCCGCAGGACGATTCGACAGTTTCAAGATCGCCTCATGGACTACCGCCGTTGCTTGCAGTGTGCCGACGTCCCGGCCTGCGATTCTTGCTTGTGCGATCGCACGCAGCTGCTGGTACATCGGGATCAACGCTTCATGAACATGTTCTGACATCAATCCGAGCCCTCCGACGATCCTGTTCTATCGCCACAGGACCGGCCCGGCCAGTCACACATACGCATTTCACCCCCACCACCGGCCAACCGCCGATCAATCCTCCCCCAAATCCACACCCACGCCCGACGCGCCACGCCAACAAATCATGCCCGACAACCCGCGTTCATCACCCACATTCGGCCGAACCTGACGATCGGCCTCATGTCGCTATAGCAGCACCCATGAAGATGCCCGCCCAACCACACCAGTCGCTCATCGACGGGCTGGCGGTGCTGACCACGCTTGCGGGCGTCGAGAGCTCCATTGGATCACTGAATTGGCCAGGCAACGCCAGCGCGGACGGACCCGGAAACCTCACGACCGCAGAACCACAAAGTGGCATTTGGCTCAGAAAACTCGACGATCTCTGTTCGTTCGGCAAGCCGTCCGGTTGGGGCGGACCATGGTGGGAGCAGCCCGTCAAGGCAGCATTGCCCAGCGATCCGTATCTGATGACTGGCTTCGATCAAAAATGCCTGCACCTTCGACACGAAGCCGGCACCCCCGTCATGTTTCGCATCGACCTCGATGCCATGGGCACGGGGCCATTCGAAACTCTTTCCGAGATCACCACCGAACGGGCTGCGGTTCAGGTGTTTCCAAGCGGACTCAGTGCTCATTGGGTTCGGCTCGTCCCCGATCGCAACTGCATCGCCACCGCGCAATTCTTCTACACCTGAGCCGCTCACGACTGCTGTCTCACGATCGACTCGAATCGCAAGCCGAATCGCGCGAGATACTTCTTCAGGCGGTCGGCATCGTTGACGCTTCGTCTTTCCAGTCTTGATGCCGAAAACAAGAGTCGACCGGCCTCCGACAGCGTCCGGCTCTTGCGACACACACGCACCACCTCTGCAAGCTGCACGCGATCAAAGGGGTCAATCCCCGCGATCGCCGACTCGTCGAGTAATTCATGCAACTGATCCACAGTCGAAACACCTGCATCAAGGTCGGCGTCCTGCTTCCACGATGATTCGAGGCGTGCGATTTCCGAAGACACAATTCCCACAGAAATGCGGCCACCCGATGCGAGCGTCGCCATCCGCGTGATGGCGGCGGTCAGATCGCGGAAGTTGCCCGTCCAAAGCGCCCCCGGAGATCGAGCGAATCGAAGGAAGGCTTCCCGCGCCTCCTTGTTCAGCACAACACGATCGCCCGTCTCAAGCGCGTAACGTTCAAGTTCATAGTCGATGTTCGGCTCAATATCCTCGCGACGATCGCAAAGCGCAGGCAATGTAAACGACCAAAGATTGATCCGCGCCAGCAGGTCTTCACGAAATCGCCCCTCACGCACACGCGACTGAAGCTTCGCATTCGTGCCGGCGATCAATTGAAATTCACTCTTGACCTCCCGATCCGATCCGTGCGGAAGAAATCGCCTCTCTTCAATCGCTCGTAGCAGCATCGCCTGCTCGTCGAGTCCGAGTTCCCCGATCTCATCCAGAAACAACACGCCCCCGTCGGCGGCCCGCAGGAGTCCGGATCGGTCGGTGTTTGCCCCCGTGAATGCACCCCGCACATGCCCAAACAACGCAGACATCGCGCCATCACCACGAAGCGTTGCACAATTCACTTCGACCAATTTCCCCTCAACCTGTCGCCTCGATTTCTTCAATTCATAAATCCGCCTGGCCAACTGACTCTTGCCCGCACCCGTCGGCCCCATCAATAACAACGGCGATCGACTGCTCGTCGCGACCTGCTCGATCTGATCGATCATCGCATTAAACGCCTTGCTACGCGTTTGAATCCCGCCCTTCAGGAACGATTTGCCCTCGACCTTCTGCTGCTGAAAGCGTGAAGCCAATGCGTCGTACTTCGAAAGATCAAGATCAATGATGCTGAACGAACCGGTCATCCCCCGTTCACGCGAAGGAGGGGCCGTCTGCACAAGACGCGCCGGCAGGTAGCGCGATTCGGTCAGGAGAAAGAGGCATATCTGCGAGACGTGCGAGCCGGTTGTGATGTGAACAAGATAGTCTTCGCGCTCGGGAATAAACCGGTAACTCCGCGCAAAGTCGTGCAACGCACCATAGACGGCTGCAAAGTCCCAAGCGTCGTCGATGGCAACCTCATGCAACCGCACGTCGGTCTCCGGGCTGATCCTAGGGATGTCCGTGGAAACGATCTTTGCGAGCGTCGTGAATCTCGGTTGATAAAGCAGTTCGAAGCGATCGACCAAAAGCTCTTCGTGCTGGCATAGCGCGACCGTGGGTCGCCAACGCTCCCAACGCTCCGCGCCTCGCCCGTTGTCGAGCATCGGACCGAGCAGACCCAACACAACCAGCGGCTTTCTTTTCATTGATGCAATCATAATACTTTATCTGCCTGGATAATTCCTGAGGATTCCGTGAATCATCATGATGAACCATATCGACGCGACAAGATTTCTTTAACCGATTTATCTTCATGCTGTTACAGCACGCCCACCATTGCATTTCGTCCCTCTGGCACGGCCCATGCTTTACCGTGCTCGTCGACACGCACACCAATGCGAGCGACCCATTGACAACGACCTGCCCGATCACGGTCAGGAGAAAGGAATATCCAATGGCCAGCAAAACACTCTTTAAGTCGAGGATCGGTCGGCTCGCTCCCAAGGCCAGTCAACGCAACGAAGCCGGTGGAAAGGCTTACGCATTGTCTCCCAAGGCCGCGCTTGCACAGTTGGCAGTCACCGGCTGCCTGAACTCGACGTTCTATGCCACCGGTGCCGATCAATTGAGCGCCGCACTCAAACTCGCCATGTCTTCCGACATCCCGGCCGAGTTCGTCGCACGCGTCGCCATCCATGCCCGTCAGAACGCACACATGAAGGACATGCCAGCCCTGCTCTGTGCGGTCCTGAGCGTGACCGCCCCAGGCCTGCTCGCGGAGATCTTCGATCGCGTCATCGATGATGCCCGCATGCTACGCAACTTCGTCCAGATCATGAGGTCAGGACAGGTCGGTCGAAAGAGCCTCGGCTCGCTTCCCAAACGACTCGTCCAACAGTGGTTCGAGAAGCGCACCGATGAACAAATCTTCCGTGCGTCGATCGGAAATGATCCGAGCATCGCCGATGTCATCAAGATGGTTCACCCCAAGCCCGCCACGCCATCGCGTGCCGCGTTCTACGGATACCTCATCGGACAGCCGCACGATGTCTCACAGCTGCCCGAGCTCGTTAAGCAGTTTGAAGCCTTCAGAAAGGAGTTGTTGTCATGACAACCATGCCCAATGTTCCCATGCAGATGCTCACGTCGCTGCCCCTACGAGCCGAGCACTGGAAGCAAATCGCTCTGGATGCAAGTTGGCAGACCGTGCGAATGAACCTGAATGCGTTCGCGCGTCATGGCGTGTTCAACGACGAGACGATGGTTCAAGCGATCCGCGCGAAGCTCATCGACGAACACGAGATCCAGCGCTCCCACGCCCAGCCCTATCAGTTGATGATGGCCCTGAGTCAGCTTTCAACGGACGTCCCAAGGAGCATTCGCGAGGCGTTACACGATGCGATGGAGATAGCCGCAAGGCAAATCCCGTCGCTTGCGGGAAGGGTTGTTGTTGGGGTCGATGTCTCCGGTTCGATGCTATCGCCACTGACGGGGCATCGACACGGCGCGACAACGCAAGTCACCTGTGTGCACGTCGCGTCGCTCATCGCCGCATGTATTTACCGCACATGCAACGATGCCGAAATCATCCCTTTCAGCGATGATGTGATTCACGGCCACATTTGCAGTCGACATGACTCCATTCTGACCAACGCAGAGAAGCTCGCCTCCCTGCCTTCGGGCGGAACGAACTGCTCGGCCGTCCTGCGATGGATGAACCATCGACGCACGTCTGCAGATCTGGTCATGATCGTCTCGGACAACCAGTCGTGGGTCGATGTCATCAACGGCCCCGCCACCGCGACGATGCTGGCATGGGCAGAGTTCAAATCGCGAAACCCGGGTGCCCTCCTCGTAAACATCGACCTGCAGCCGTACACGACCGTGCAATTGCCTGAACATGCCGACATCCTCAATGTTGGCGGATTCAATGACAGCGTCTTCGATGTAATCCGCGCGTTCGTCACCGGCGAGCGGAACAGCGACCTCTGGGTCCAGACGATCGAAAGCGTTCCACTTTGACGGTGTGATGAAACCCCTCATGCAGCGTGATCCACAGGGCGGGAAGATCACCTGCTAGCGCCGCGGCGAATGACATCGTCGCGGCGCGTTGAAGACTCAGTCGGAATTTCTGAGGTCGCGACGGTCGAATGCGTTTCGGGATTACATCATCAAAGGTCATCTCGAACAAATCACTCGTCGTCCGACGCGGCTTCGGAATCGTTCCCGTGGTGAAATGGAGATCATTCGAGTCTACGAAACTCGAGTTCCACGTTCGAATCGTGGCGGGAGCATCAATCGCGATCGAATGCAGGCATCGGAGTACTTGGCCAAGCAAGTTCGAACCTTGCCGATCGGTTCGGGCAAATATGCCCAACCCGATCGAACTCCGGCCGACGATAGTCGAGGCGATTGGCCCGTTGTTTGGAGTTGGTAGCTCAATCGGTAGAGCACGAGGTTGTGATCCTCGACCGTGCGGGTTCGAGTCCCGTCCATCTCCCTCTCATCTGTCTCGCGGAGTGTAGCGTAGCAAGGTCAGCGCGCTTGCTTTGGAAGCAAGAGGCCGTTGGTTCGAATCCAACCACTCCGATTGGGCATCGAAAATGCTGGAAGGAACTACATAGGAGTCGGCGCTCGCAAGGGCACGCAGGTTCGAGTCCTGCTCACGGGCTTCTGCCCGTGATGGTGGAAGGGTAGACACTCCGACTTGGGCGAAAGCCCTGGCGTTTCTCCGATCTCGTTTCGGTGCTCATCTGCGGTTGTGGCGAAACTGGTAAACGTTGCCGACTGAGAGTCGGCTGCCTTCGGCTTGCGGGTTCGAGTCCCGCCGACCGCAATGAGTCGAGAATTCTTGTTCAGAAGATGCATCCAAGACGTCGGTGGGAATGCGATCGGAACTACATCTAACTCCTGTGTTGCGGGTTCAAGTCCCGCTCGCTTCGGGCGACCGAGCGATAGCTCAATTGGGTAGAGCAAGGAAACAGTTTCGATCAATGGTTGTCACACCGACCACTTTCGATGGAGCGTAGCTCAGCAGGCAGAGCATCGGTTACAGCCGACGGTCGCCGGTTCAATTCCGGTCGCTCCTCTTCAACAATTCGCCAACAGAGGTACTTCGTCGCCGATCATCTTCGCTCGACTTTGCCTTTTGTCGCGTCTCGATGCTAATTGTCCCGAAATCACTCTCCTGAATCCTCAAGTTCCAGAAGGAATGCAACATGTCGACCGAACAAGAATCAACGCCACCACCAGCCCCGATCATCCAGGTGATCGACGAGGCCACAGGCATCATTCCTGTCGATGCCGGCCCGCCAATCACCGTGATCGGAACTGACGCCATTCGCAACAGCTTCGATGCTCAATGCATCCGACAGGCTATCAATTCACGCACCGCACCCGGTGTTACGCGACTTGTCCTCAACCCGGACGCACATGCAGGTTACGGCGCGCCCGTCGGCTGCGTGATGAGTTCTCCCACCCACATCTACCCCGGCCCGGTCGGCGTTGACATCAAGTGCTCGATGTCTCTGCTGCAAACCAACATCCCCGCGGACGCGATCGCAGATCGCAAGGTTCGCCGCGCGCTGCTCGATGCCATCCTGCAGCGGATTCCAACCGGTGCCGGCCGCGGTCAGGCGCACGTGCGCAAGTCGCGCGACGTCTCGCACGCGGTCGGCACCGAAGCCGTCATTCATGGCGCGTCCGCCCTCGTGTGCGAGTCGCTCGGCATTCCCGCGCACTGGGCGCTTCGCTGCGAAGATTCGCACCATCTCGGTCACGATCTGACCAGCGATGCTCTACGCGCTCGCCTCGACTGGCATCTCCATCACAACACCATCGGCAACGTCTACGAAAAATTCCGACAGCTCGGAAGCTACGGTGGAGGAAATCACTTCGGCGAATGCGAAGTCGTCTCCCTCGTCGATCCGAATGACCCCGTCGCCCAACACTTCGGATTGCGTGATGGTCATGTCGCATTTCTATCACACTGCGGATCACGCGGACTCGGTCACAATCTGGCCGCACATCAGTTCCGTGTCCTGCAGAAGAAGTTTTCCGACTGGTCGATTCCACTCCCGGGAAACGACAAGGAGCTGGTGTATGCGCCACTCGGAACGACCGAAGCCGACACTTACATTGACGACATGTCGATCGGCGCAAATTTCGCAACCGTCAATCACATGCTAATCAATGCGCTCGTGCTTGAGGCGTTCCAGGAAGTTCTTCCCGGCACCTCCGGTGAGCTTGTGTACTTCATCAGCCACAACATCGCCCGGCGCGAAATCGATCAGGGCAACATGTCATGGGTCCATCGAAAGGGCGCGACCCGCGCATTCCCCGCCGACCATCACGCACTGCGCAACACGCCGTTCGCTTCGACCGGCCATCCGATTCTGTTGCCCGGAAACCCGCGCGACGGCTCGGTCGTCATGGTCGCACTTCCGGGCGCAGAAAAGAGCTGCTTCTCCGTCAACCACGGAGCCGGCCGACGCATGGGGCGACGCAACGCGATCCGAACCCTTGATCAAAAGAAGATCGACGCCGAGCTCAACGATCACGACATTCTTTACAACTCGCGACAGTATCCGCGTGACGAAGCGCCAGATGCTTACAAGGATTTCAACGAAGTTCTTCGCAGCGTCGAATTGGCGGGCCTTGCGCGGCCGGTCGCCCGGCTGAAGGCACGTTTCGTACTCAAAGACGGAAGCGCCGCGGACGATTGAAGCGTGCTTGAGGCAGTCAATGTCCCACGCTTCAATCCGTCTTTGATTTCAACGAGTCACGAAGCCCCGCGCGTTGGCGGTGCGCGTCCACAGAAACTATGGTGAGATCATGATTACGATTGATGGGTCGATGGGCGAGGGAGGCGGGCAGATTCTCCGATCCGCGCTCGCACTTTCGATGCTGACTCAACAACCCTTTCGCATCGACAACATCCGCGCCGGGCGAACCACGCCGGGCCTGATGCGGCAACACCTCACCGCCGTCTACGCGGCGCGGACGATCTGTCATGCCGACACCGAAGGCGAATCCATCGGCTCAACCACGCTTGTCTTCAAACCGAAGAAGGTCACACCGGGCAAGTACGCTTTCGCGATTGGATCGGCGGGCAGCACCACGCTCGTGCTGCAGGCGATTCTGCCCGCCCTGCTGACCGCCGACGGTGACACCGAGGTCACGCTTGAAGGCGGCACGCATAACCCCTTCGCGCCGCCGATCGATTTTCTCCGTCGGGCCTACATCCCCCAGATTGCGCGCATGGGATCGACCATCTCGATCGATCTCGATCGCGCAGGGTTCTTCCCCAGCGGTGGAGGTCGCTTCGTTGTCCGTGTTACACCAGCCAAGCGTCTGTCACCCTTTCAACTCCTTGAGCGCGGCCCCATCCATGCGAAGCGCGCAGTCGCAGTCATCTCCGCCCTGCCGCGCGACATCGGAGAGCGAGAGATCAAGCGCGTCATCAAACGGCTCACCTTCGAAGCCAGCGAACTCGAGGTCTTGTCACTCCCTGCCGATCAGGGGCCTGGCAATCTCCTTATGCTGCAGTACGACTGCCAACACTGTAGCGAGGTATTCGTCGGCTTCGGCATGAAGGGAGTCAACGCCGAAGCTGTCGCCGACTCTGCCATCGATCATGCGCGGCATTGGCTGGCGGGGTCAGGGGCGGTCGGCCCGTTTCTGGCTGATCAACTGCTCCTGCCGATGGCCCTGGCGGGTGGTGGATCATTCACCACAACACAGGTCACCGAGCACACACGCACCAACGCCAAAGTCATCGCCATGTTCCTGCCGCTGAACATCCGCATCGATGAACAAGCGCAAGCCTCTCGCATCGACATCGACATGCAGTAACAGCCAATCTCGATTTGTGCCGTGCCCATGCCTGACGAGACGCAAATGCGAGCCGCGATCAGCAATTCCTACATCGCACGCCCGCGGCGTCGGCACGTGATGAACGCGAACGCTGACACCGCCGCGAGGAATGCAGGTTCGGGCACAACCTGGGCAGGTGAAAGCGGGCTGCCTGGCAGATAGCGAACGATCAGCTCCGGGCGGAACGTGTTGATTCCAATCGCCTCCGACGAATCAATCCGCAAGCCGTCCGTCGCCCCGATCGGTGCTGACAGCAGCCAGCCGAAGTTGAGAAGCGGATCGCTCATCCAGGCCATGAGCGATGCCGTCACATCAAAATACATCAGGCCCCCGCCGATGCCGATACTCTCGTTCTCAACTCCCGCTAACGCTTCTGCAAACAACGTCGTCTCGGAACCAATCGACATCCCGTCAACAAGCGACCGCCATGTCGATTGCTCGCTCCAATTGCGTGTCAGTCGATGGATCATAAGCCCCGAGCCGACGTCGTTGACGTTGAGCTTGAGTGTTGCCGATACGACGCGTGCGTCGGTCGGCACCTGAGATGCGCCGTTGCCAAAGATGCTGTCAAATCGAAGAACCGCCTGCGTGCGACCCGGAGCAACGCTGCCGAATGAATCATCGACGAGCAGATTGACATTCGCGCCAAGATTGGCTGACTGCTGGAGGTTGCCCTGTCGAATCTCGGTGTCCTGCGTCCCATTGTAACCGTTCGAGCCGTTTTGGAATCGGCGTGTCACAACCGATTGAGCAGTGACGTCGACGATGAGCTGGGGACGATCGGCGATGTTGATCGCTTCAGAGCTGGCCATGCGAATGCCATTGGTACCGAGTTCGAAGGGAAGCAGTGCCACGCCGTGATTGGTCGCGCCATTCAGATAGGCGCGGATGTCCCGTGTGACATCGATATCGACATAACCTTCGGTGACGCCGACCGCACTGGCGTTCACGCCCAACTGCGATGTCGGGCGCGCGAGTGCTTCGCGGCCGTCGTTGCTCACACCGTTGGTCAGGCTCGCCCATGTCGCCGACGATTCGCTCCAGGATCGCAGCATGCGATGGGCGAGGAATCCCGATCCCTCGGCATTGCTGCCGGTCACGCGGACACGAATCCGCGCCGAGACAATGTCGCGATCGAGCGGGATCTGATTCGCCGCCGAGCCGAAAAGCTGATCGAACCGGATCAAGGATTGATTGGACGCGCTGGTTGCCACCGCATCGACCCAAAAGTGATCGCTGTTCCCGTTGTTGGTGCTGGGTGAATCGCCTTCAAGGTAGGTGTCCTGCGTCCCGGCATATCCATTTTCCCCGTTGCGAAACGATCGCTCGACCGACTGGATCGGCGCGGCAAAGCGGGTGCGGAAGTCGAGAGGAAGCGTGAAATCGCTGTCGCTATCGACTTCGAGAAGCCCCTGATTTCCGAACTCCGATCCGGCGGCGACTGTTGCGCCCACGCCGGAGGTGTTGGTTGAAACGCCTGAACTCACCGGCGTGTACGTTCGCACGCGCAGGCTCTGAGACTCGGGTTGAAACTCCAGCAGCCGCATCCATCCATCCCCGCCACGATTGCGGGACTGGTAGTCGCTGAGCATCTGATACACCGGCAGACCCCGTTGATTCGTCGATACGAGCGAAGCCTCGGCAATCGATCCGCCACCACCCACGTAATGCCCGTTCAGCGTCATGAACACCTGCGCGTTTCGCGACACAAGGGTATCGAACAGCCCCTGTCCGTTCGAATCGCGCACTCCGGATGGCGTGATGTAGTTGTGCGTCGAGATGATCGTCGGAATGCCAGGATTTGCGTCGATGACGCCTTGTGCCCAGGCGATTGCGTTGCCGCTGGCGTCCGGTCGATCTGAGCTGACTGCCGGGTTGATCGCGTTCCATTCCAGCGCGAGGTGAAGCATGTCCCCCGCTGGCGTGCTGAATCGCTGGGCCGAATTCGCGCCCCGGCTCGGGTCAAAACCGAGAAACCAACTCTTTCCACTGTAGAAACCCGATGTGTCTCCGAAACGCGATCGATAGTGAACGAGGCTTCCCGTGCCGTTGGTGCTTGTCCAATCGTGATTGCCAGGGAGGATTGAATGCGGCACCGACGAATTCTTCAACACATTCATCGCACCGACGGCGACGTTCCACTGCGCGTTGGCCGATCCCGGATTCGCTCCATTGGGCGTCGATGCGTTGTTGACAATATCACCAAGTTGCGTTGCAAAAACGATGTTGTTCCGCGACTGGTTCGCGACAATCCATTGCGTCTGGACGCGAAAGAAATCGAGCGGTCCACCCGGCGTCGACGCGGACTGGCTCGAATAGTTCTGGGTGTCAGGCAACACTGCAATCGTAAAGGGAGACTGCGCAGACGCAGACACCGCCGGCAAGCAAAGAAATGCAAGGCAAAGACGTTTCATGGAGAGCGATCCTGCTGTGGTGTCGAAATCGAGTCAGAAAGGTACATCCATTCATCGCGACGGCTGAAGCTGCTCGCGAAGAAAACCGGGGCGATTTGTGGTGATCGAATCGACGCCGAGTTGGATCATCCGATTCGCGACGGCGGGATCGTCGACGGTCCAGACGTGAAACTCATAGCCAGCCTGCCTAAGGCCCGCGACGAAGGATTCGTTCACCACTTCGACATCCGCTCGACAGTCCAAGCCGTCAGCATGGATCGCCTTGAGCTGCTCAAGCACTTGATCGAGCGTCGGCTGCTTTTGAGTCTGACCCTCTGGGGCCTTGAAGCTGGTGAGCCAGAAAGCCTTCATGCCGGGGACTTGTTCCTTGACCGCTTTGATGACATCGGCGTTGAAGCTGATGACGCGAAGCTGTGAAAGTGAAACGCCCGCGGATGCGAGTGTCGAGTTAAGCGCGGGGACGATTTCCGGACCGCACTTGATCTCGATGAAAAACAGCTTGTCCTTCGGCAGGACGGCAAGGCACTCCGCCAGCGTCGGAGCGACCGTGCCAGCGAATTGAGGCGACTTCCAACCGCCGACATCGAGCGATCGAATCTCCGCGAGCGTCATCTCGCTCACCTTGCGCTCCACGCCGCCCGTACGCTTGAGATCGGCGTCATGCATCGCCACGATCTGACCGTCGGCGGTCAGATGAAAATCGCCCTCGAAGCCGTCTGCTTTCTGTTCGAACGAAAGCTTGAACGCGGGTAGCGTGTTCTCCGGCGCGTCATGACTGGCACCGCGATGCGCGATGATCGACGGCATGCGAAGTGTCGCCGGCGCGACGATCGCTGGACGGGACTCCGCCGCGCCCGACGAAGTCGCCTGCGGCGCTGGAGCCGCTGCCGGTGCCGCGGGCGCTGCGTCTGTTGGCTGGGCCGGCTCGGTCCCCTCCGGCTGCTCTTTGGGCACGATGTTCTCCTCGGCGACTTTCACGTGAGCGTTCGTCTGGCTCTCATCAAAACTGATCCCGCCGATCACCAGATCAAAGTTCAGCGCGAGAACCGTCTGATCGTCCGCGATCGCACGAACCGGCGGCTTAAAATCACGCGCGGGATTGTAACGTGCAACGTTGCTTATTCGCACTGCGTCGATGTAGCCGTCGATCGGATCAACAATGCGACCCTGACCATCGACATCCGCACCGATTGCCAGCGGAAGATTATGCCGCCGGACTTCGCCCGTGCCGGCGGTCATCGCTACCGGCTTGCCGTCGACGAACAGCGTCGACCGCTCGCCATCATATTGAGCCGCGATGTGGTACCAACGACCCAACTCAAGCGGCCGCGCCGCGCGAACACTGACGTATCCCGAGCCTGCCCAATATGAAAACTGCGGGATGCCGTTGTTGATGAAGAGCCCGTAATCCCCGGACTGCGCCTTGCTCAACACGCCCGTTCGCTCCGGGAAAGATTCAGCACGGAACATGCACTCCACTGTGATTCTGTCCGTCGTCGGTGAAAGCCGATCGGGAACCAACACCACATGCTCCTGCTTTCCGCCCACGCGCAGCATTCGATCAACGCTGCTCACGCCGCTCACATCATCCACAGAAATCGGCGCGGGCGTCCGCGCTTCGGGCAGAGGATAACGGGCCGACGGTGCGAGAAGATCGCGGTTGAGTACAACTTCGACCGGTCGGAATGTCTCATCGATCGGCGAAGCAGGACGCTCTGCGTGGAAGACAAACGTGCGTTCGCTATTGGGCTTGATCATGCCGTGATCGTGGTCCGGCGTGAAACGCCAACGGCTGTCTCGCGAATCAAGCGACGCGGTCGCATCGACTGAGCTCGTCGTCGGATTCTTGACCGTCAGCCTGACAATGCCCTCCGCCGATCCGTCGGCATTGAGCTTCAGTTCGCTTGCTATCGGCGTGGGCGTGCTGTGAATCTTCAATGCGATCTGCTGCAACTCATGTGTCATCTCGCGCACGTTCATCGCCGCCCCAACCGGGAACGCCGCCATCGCGACCTGATCCTTGCGAACCGTCACGACGTGATACTGATGCAAAAAGCCCGCCGACGGAATCACACCACTCTGGCCTCCGCCGACAGTTGCGAGCGTGACGTAGTCGATCCCGTCACGCGGATCGTACCGCATCCGGTGGATGTGCCCCGCGAAGACGGCCGTCACGTTGCCCGCCTCCACCAACCGCTTATGCACGCGCTCCCAACTCTGACCGTAGTTGCCGCCCGTCCAACGCGGATGATGCATAAACAGGAAGACGTGGTCGGCGTCCTTCGCCTTGGTCAACATCTGATCGATGAACTGAAACTGCTCATCTGACATCTCATGATTCTCAGGCTTGTTGAAATTACGCTCGCCGGTCTGCGGATTCGCTTCGTCCGTGTAAACGATGATGAACCAACTGTTCTTGTGCCGAAACGCATACCACAGCGGGCCGAAATGCATCTCGTAGTTCTTCTCGTGCTCTTCCGGCGGACGCGCGTCGCCTGAGCCGTCCTTGTCACGCCAATAGACGTCGTGATTGCCCGCCACCGGAAACCACGGGCAGAGCAACTTGCCCATGACGCTCTTGTATTCCTTCATGTCGCGCATCCATTCAGGCGCTTCGCCGTACCCTTGGATCAGGTCCCCGACTGTGATGACGAAATCGGGTTCCAGCAGATTCGTATCGCGCACTGCGTCCGCGAGCACGTTGATCCCTTCAGGCGGACCTCCGGTGCGATCGCCAAAAACGACGAACGTGAAGGCGTCCTTTTCTTCTGGCAGCGGGAGTTGGATGGCATCGGGCCGCGTGGTGAGGAATCGTGACGCATCGGGCGAGCGCGGGTGCGGCTTGTTGTGCACATGATGATGACGGTCGTGCACGAGATTCGGCGCGTCCGGATCCACCGGCTGGACGGAAGCGGGCTCAGAGCCCGGGGCCCCGCCTTGAGCCGTCACGCAAGCCGTCATTCCGAGCCAGCAACACACAGCAACCAAAACACGATGTCGCCAAGTCATGAGCATGGCCGAGACTTTACCGGCGTTTGTAAATGTTCTGTGAGCAAGGCATGCCCAACTCGACAACAAAGACCGCACCGTCCTGACGGTCCGTATCGATCTTCAAACAACATGATCGCAAATTACGCCTAGAATCCCCATTTTTTCCCGCCAACGCATATGAATCTGATTGCCACGCGAATCACACACATCACCCCGCGCTTGGCCGTTCTACACTCAACGGCCCGCGTGTTGAATATCCCGCGTTCAACGGTCGAACCTTCAACCGTCACTCCGATGCACCGCGATCCGAAGATCTCCATTCAACACGAGGAGTGACGACAACACGAGGATGTACGACTCAATCGAACAGAGGTATTGTCCCGCGATCACTCAGCAACAGGCCTCGATGCAAGACCGTTTGCAGGAATGATCATGATCCGAAATGCCATCGTCATCGCTGCAGTTGCCGCTGTCACGTCAGCCGCCCTCGTCACCGCACAGCCGACCACCGTGTCGTTCCAACAGGGGATCCATGGCTACAACGGAACGTTCGACAAGCGGATCGGCGCACCGACCACAGCCAACCCCGCTGGGATCAACCAACTCGGCACGAACCTCAGTGAGTACTTCCTCGATGGTGAACCCGATATCCGAGGACTGCTTCGCTTCAACGGCATCCTCGGTGCCGGCCCCGGTCAAATCCCGCTGGGTGCGAACGTCATCTCCGCAAAGCTCACGCTGACCACCTCAAACCAAAGCCCCGACGCACGCACCGGCGGAAGCTTCGCGCCGGCTCGACTGCTCCGCGATTGGGATGCCACCACCCTCTACAGCGCCTTCGGTACCGGAACCACAAGCATCGGACCGGGCTGGTACGCTGGCGTCAATCCCACCGCGACACGCGGCGTCTACGGATTCTCTGATCCGCTCGACAGCGTCATCAACAATGACCAGGCCGCCACCAGCGAAGTCGCTCCGCTCGTCCAGGCATGGGCCAATGGCGAGCCGAACTACGGCTTCACCATCCAGCCCGGTACCGGCGACGGATGGCAGGTCTACACCAGCGGTACACCCATCGCCGAGTTCCGACCCAAGCTCGAAGTCACCTACGACTTCAGCACCTACCAGACCGCCAGAATCAAACAGGGCCTGAACGGCTACAACGGAACCACGATGGCGTGGCTCGGCGAGAACAACACCACCACCGACGGCACAACACTCAACCAACTTTTCATCGACGGATCCGCCGCACCGGGAGCAAACCCCTCCCCCGACGATCAACTCCTCATCAAGTTCGACAACCTCTTCGCCAGCCAGGGCGGCAGCATCCCCGATGGCGCGACCATCGAAGACGCGTTCATGGTCATCACCACCGGCAACACCAGCGCGAACGCCGCCAGCGACGGCTTCTGGGACGCCCACCAAATGCTTGTCCCGTGGGACTTCACCAGCACCTATAGCGGATTCAACGGCGACGGTCCCACCGAAGCTGACGCCGAAATCGCTGCCGCTGTCGATAGCCCCGCCGCCAGCGCCTACGACTCGCAAGTCTACTTCAACATCA
The DNA here is from genome assembly GCA_027487775.1 of Planctomycetaceae bacterium. Lineage (GTDB taxonomy): Bacteria > Planctomycetota > Phycisphaerae > Tepidisphaerales > Tepidisphaeraceae > JAIYCY01. The sequence goes on along the minus strand of JAIYCY010000030.1, from coordinate 64,324 downwards.
CCGACACCCTCGAAGCATGGCAGAACGGCGCCGCCAACCACGGCCTCAGCGTCCAGGCACGCAACAATCCCGACGGATGGCAAATCCACTGGCTCGGAACCTCCGATGCAACCGCCCTTCCCGAACTCATCGTCCGCTATCGCATCAGCGAAAATCGCTGGGCCTTCGACCAAGATGGCGACTGGAACATCGCCACCAACTGGACCAGCAGCGTCTCGCCCAATGCCACCGGCGCGGTCGCGATCCTCGGCAATGTCATCACCCAAAACCGCACTGTCACCCTCAACGCTCCCACCACCATCGATAAGCTGGTCATCGACAATGATGCCGACGGCTCCTACACCGTCGCGGGCACGTCAACGCTCACCTTCGGCGGAGAATCGGAAGTCGCACTCCAAGTCCTCAGCGGCTCCCACACCATCTCCGCTCCCGTCGCGCTGACCAAGCCGTCAACCGTCGACATCGCCAACGCCTCCCAACTAAGCCTCAGCGGCTCCGTCTCGGGCGCGGCTCAGGGCATCACCAAGACCGGCGCTGGCACGCTCGTGACCGCAGGCTTTGATCTCGGCACGCTGTCGATCAACGAAGGCGTCGTCCGAAACACCTCAAACGCTGCCGTCACCCGCACACTCTCCATCGCAGCCGACGCACGATTCGACCTGGCCGGTGGTGTCTTGATCGAAGACTACGCAAACACTGACCCATCCCCGCTCAGCGAGTTGGTCGCCGCCGTTCTGAACGGACGACTCACCAGTTCCACCCTCACCGGCTCACAAACCATCGGCATCGCCGAGATCAGCGATCTCGGCCTGCCCACGTTCGGCGGATATGCCTTCACTGACGCGTCCGCAGTCGTCGCGCGCGTCACGCTCTCGGGAGATTCCAACCTCGACGGTCTCGTCGGATTCGCCGACCTGCTCAATCTCGCCCGAAACTACAACGGCACCGGCACCACCTGGTTCAGCGGTGACTTCAACTACGACGGCAGCACCAACTTCTCTGACCTGCTCGCACTCGCTCGAAACTACAACCTGAGCAACGCCGGCATCGGTGCTGATATCAGCCAGTTCGACAGCTCATTCACCGCAGACTTCGCGCTCGCCCTGTCGATGGTCGCCGTCCCCGAACCGACCACGCTGGGCTTCCTCGGCACGACCGCACTCGTCACACTCGCGCGTCGCCGCCGCTGATCTCACGCCGCTGATCTCACGTTACCCCACCGCCGCCAACAACGGATCAGTTGCAAACAAACGAAGCCGCGCCGGAATCCATCCGGGGCGGCTTCTTTCCTTGACGGGCGAGCCTTGCTCACAACGTGAACCGCTGACGTACTCGCATCAGGTCAGGTCAACCGGCGTCTGTTCATCAAACAACTCCACCGATTCACCATCCGGCCCTTCAAAGAATGCGATGCGAATACCGAACGGCTTCGGGCCGATGCGGGTCTCCAACTCAAGGCTCGTCGGCTCCAGCGTGATCTTACGGCCCGACGCACGCACACGATCGATCAGCGCGTCAACCTCACGGCAACGCAAGGCAAAATGCACGAGACACGACGTCGCGTTCTCCACCCGATCGGGCTTGTCGAAAATCTCAACATAAGCTCCACCACCCGAGTCAAGCAGAGACACACGCTGCCCTTTGAGCACAAACTCGACCCGCCGCTTCAGACCGAGCACCTCGGTGTAAAAGCGAATCGACTCGTCATAAACGCGCGAGTGGACGGCCACGTGATGAAAACCATGAACTGCGGGCATGTATAGCTCCCTGATGAAATCAACTACATCTTCGACATCTCCGCCCGCGGCGTGAAACGCTCACACCGATCGGCTGAGATGCTCCATATGAATCGGTTTGAATCTGTTGGCGAGCGATCAACATAGCGGCTCGAGGATCTGCACCGCGTCCTCGGGCGTGATCCGCACCGGATGATTACCCATGCGAACCGGGTCAATCCCCTGCGAAATCAAATCGACGGCATCCCGCGCAGGAATCTTGGCCTCGCTGAAATTGATCGGAGTGCCCAAACGATGCAGCATCTGGACGATGCGATCCCGCGCGTGTCGAAGATCATGCGCGCCGATCACGCGACAGACACGAAGCATCACGTCATGCAAATGACCTCGTCCACGCGGATCGATCACCGAAGACGACTCCGCGTCTGCAGTGAAATGCCAGACAGGTTCGAGCATCAATGCGACCGCTTGCCCGTGCGGGATGTTCCACTTTGCGGTGAGCGTGTACGACATCGCATGACACGCCGTGGTCTGACCCAGATTGATCGCCCGCCCGGCAAGATGGGCCGCGATCATCATTCGACGACGCGCCTCTGCCGTCGGGCGAAGCAGGCATTCCGGCAGCGCGTGCCATGCGAGTTGCAACGCCCGCTCAGCATAGGCACGCGATGCATCGGTCGACTTGACGCTCCACATCGACTCGATCGCCTGGCAGGTCGCATCCAGCCCACTCGCAAGCGTCACCGACGCAGGCAACGACTCTGTGAACCGAGGTTCAAGCAACACATGCTCCGGCCGCATCGATTGATCTGCCAGCGAGTACTTCTTCCCATCCACATACACCGCCGAGAAATGGGTCGCCTCGCTACCCGTCCCTGACGTCGTTGGCACGGCCAGCAACCGCACACCCTGCGTATTGGCTGCGACCTTCCCGCAAATCACATCCCGTGCCGACACACCCGCCACATCGCACGCTCGCGAAAGCTTCGCCACATCCAGCCCGCTTCCGCCTCCCACTGCAACGATTATGTCCGGCCCGAACCGCCGCATCGCAGCAATCGCATCGTCAATCTCAAAATCCTTCGGATTGGGCGTGAATCGATCAAATACCTCCACGTCCCGATCTCCAAACAATCCCGCCAACGACTCCGCCGCACCACTGAACTGATACGCACCGCGATCACAAACCAAAAACACCCGACGAACCGCAAGCGTTGCAAACAACTCCGGCAGAGCTTCAAGCGAAACCAATCGATCGTCAGGATCCACCGACGCCAGAACCGGATCCACAAACACCTTCCGTCGGCCATGCTGCACGGATGCACAGACCGGTGATGCCACAGAAGAACTTGCAGGATCGGACGAAGAGCTGGACGCAGAGGTAGACATAAGCAGACTCACACTTCACCAAGATCCTGACCAGGCTTGAAATCCATCACGCACAACACCCGCGCCGTCACGCCAGAAGGATTCATCAGTCGATGCGTGACGGTCGCATCAAAATAAACGTTATCGCCGGCGTCGAGTTCGACCCTGCGATCGCCGAATTCAAACAGGATTGCTCCCTCGAGGACGATCAGAAACTCCTCGCCCTCATGGGCAAGCGCCACATCGCGCCCCGCGCCAGGTTCGAGCGTGAGGAGCAGCGGATCCATACTCCGGCTCGGACGCGCGTGGGCCAGTGATTCGTACTGAATGTTCGACACCTCTGTGTCGCGCCCGATTCTGACGCGATCCCCCTTGCGAACCACAATCAAATCAGGCCGATCCTCCAGACCCTCAAACAGGTCCGCGACACTCACCCCCAGCGCCCCCGCCACGCGAAAAATCGCCGGCAGCGAAGGCGTGATTCGAAAGTTCTCCACCTTGCTCCACCAGGATCGCGTCAGGCCCGACCGCGCAGCCACATCGTCAATCGTGAGCTGCCTCTCCTGCCGAAGCCTCCGGATACGCTGAGACAATTCAATGAGATTCACGCTCGCGCCCGCACCCAACCGCGGCTCAGCCGCGCCAAGCGCTTCAGGCGCGCCAAGCACTTCAGGCGCGCCAAGCACTTCAGGCGCGCCAAGCGCTTCAGGCACGCCACGCGCTTCATGCGCGGGAATCGGCTCATCAGAATTTGCCTCGGTCGACACACCCATGATGTTGACCTTAGATCAACTCGCCATGGATTTCAACCCTCCATTTCTGCGAATTTGCAACAATACACGAGCTAACACAGCAATCTTAGCTGATTCTTAATCAACCTTCCGTATGCTCGACCCGATGTCGAAAACCGCCCCTTTCCTGCTGCTGGCGTGGGCCGTGTTCCTCCTCGGTTGCGACCGAGCCAATCCGCTACCACGCGACGGCAGCGCCGAGCGACCGCTCGTGGTGCTGCTCGTGCCCGCAGAAAGCGGTCGAACCAATCTCCTCGACGACTACCGTCCGCTGATGTCCGCTGTCACGCGCGTCTACAAGATCCACTTCGACATGCGCATGGCTTCGAGCTACGCGACCGTCGTCGAAGGCATGAAGGCCGGACAAGTCGACATCGCGCACTTCGGCGCGGTCTCATACCGCATGGCACGCGATGCACAAGCCGCCGAACTCCTCGGCGTCGCAGTCGAAAATGGACAGGCAGTCTATTACGCCGGAATCTTCGCTCGACAAGATTCCGGCATCAACTCGATCAATGACCTGCGCGGCAGAACGCTCGCAACAGGCGATCCCAATTCAACCTCAAGCTTCAACTACCCCGTCGCCATGCTCATCGATGCCGGCATCGATCCCGCCCGAGATCTACGCATCGTTCTGGCGGGCAGTCATAGCGCATCACTCACCGCCCTCGAAGCCGGACAAGTCGATGCCGCCGCAGCCTCAATCAATGCCTACGAAAAAATGCTGCGCGAAGGAAGCCTCGACGGCAGCCAACTCAAAGAAATCGCACGCAGCGAACCCATCCCCAATCCACCACTGGCCATGTGGACCGGACTCGAACCCCAACTCAAAACCACACTGCGCAACGCATTCGGATCCATCCACACCCAACCCGGCGTCAATCCCGAAATGATCCTCGGTTACGGCGGAAAAGTCGCCGATCGATACGACACCTCCATCAACGACGGCTTCATCGAACCCGCGCTCACTCGACTTGCAACCGTCACCGACGAACTCAAGGCCGACATCGTCAGAGCCGCCTCCGCGCCCAGACCTCCGTCTCCCTGAATCCACGTCTGACATCCTCGCCCCGACACTGATCTCGATTCAACCCAAACATCAACTCCACCTGCTCCAGGAGCTTCGAACATGAATCCATTCGACCTCATCGTCTTCGATCTCGCCGGCACAACAGTTCACGACGGCCATTCCGTCGCATGGGCGATGGGCGAGGCCATGAAGAACCACACAAAACTCGACCTGCCACGATCCGAGATCAATTCCGTCATGGGCATGGCCACCAAGCCGCTCGCGATCGCTGAACTGCTCAAACGCAACAATCGCACGCCAGACAACGAACTCGTGCAATCAACCTATGCAGCATTCGAAGACCTGATGCTCAACTACTATCGAAACCACCCCGATGTACGCGAGATCGAAGGCACCAGCGAACTCTTTGCCGCCCTCAAACACGCGGGCGTCAAGGTGGGCCTCGATACCGCTTTCAATCGCAGCATCGGCGACGCTATCTTCGATCGACTCGGCTGGCGAACCAAAGGCCTCTTCGATGCAACCTGCACCGCCGACGAAGTACGTGAGGGCCGACCCGCGCCCTACATGATCTATCGACTCATGGAAGCCACCGGAGCCAAGGACATCTCACGCGTCGCCAAAGTCGGAGACACCCCCGCCGACATTCTGCAAGGACGCAACGCCGGATGCGGCGCGGTCTATGCCGTCGCGTGGGGCGCAAACCCGCCCGAAAAACTCGCGCCGCTTCCTTCGACGCGACTCCTGCTCAAGCCCGGCGAACTCTACGCCGCGCTCGGACTCTGAACCCCGTCATCCCGCCCACAAGGCAAATCAAATCTCCACCCAACTTCACCAACAAAGCTTCACGCCAATCCCACACACCCACGCAGCCCTCGCCGCATGATCCACTTCCAAGGCATCACCAAACGCTACGTGACCCACGACGCGGCCGAAGCCTCCGCACCCGCTCTCAACGGCGTCAGCCTCCTCGTGCCTCGCGGCCAGTTCTGCGTCGTGCTCGGACCGTCCGGTTCCGGAAAGTCAACGCTCCTACGCACCGTGAACGGATTGGTCATCCCCGATCAAGGCAACACCACCCTCAACGACACACGCGTCGACCGCACCACCATCGCCGCCATTCGTCGTCGAGTCGGGATGATTCATCAATCCTTCAACCTCGTCCCGAGGCTGAGCGTGCTCGATAATGTTGTCAGCGGCGCTTTGCCCGATCTGCCTGCGTGGCGCGTCATGCTCCGATGGTGGCCTGGCGAATTGAATCGAACCGCCTGTGAATGGCTCGCACGCGTCGATCTCAAGCCCAACTATCTCGCCCGAAGGGTAAGCCAGCTCAGCGGCGGTGAGCAGCAACGCGTCGCGATCGCACGGGCATTCGTCAACGCACCGACTGTTGTGCTGGCGGACGAACCAGTCGCCAGCCTCGACCCGCAAACCAGTCGCATCGTGCTTCGCATCCTCCGAAATGCCGCACGCCAAACCGGTGTCACCGTGTTGTGCAGCCTTCATCAGGTCGACCTCGCCGTCGAGTTTGCCGATCGCATCGTCGCACTGCGCAACGGACACGTCGTCTTCGACGACACACCCGAAAAACTCGACTCCGAAGCCATCCGATCGATCTACGAGGGGCGGCCATGAACAACAAACCCGCGCGTGGTCAATCCGAAACACCCGTCGATCCGAGCGATCCCTGGTCTCCGAAGCGACCCTTCGGTCCCGGCAGCGTCAGTATCGCAATCGCACTACTCTTGCTGCTCGGCATCTCGTTTCATCGTCAGGGTCTCGATCAATCGCTCGTTCGAACACCCGAAGCCGCCGATCAGGCATGGACGTTTATCGATCGCGCTCTTCCCCCACGAATCGAAGAAGCCCAGCGCGTCGAGCGACTCAAACAACTTGGCGAGATGCCCGACGCCGACAGTCTTCCGATGCTCGCGCGGATCGAACGGCGCCCACTCAATCCCATTCAGCCCCACGCCGGCACAGCAGACTTTCTGGTCGAGCCGCTCGGATATCTGCGGCGCTGCGTGATCCTCATGCTCGGTACCATCGAAATGGCATTCTGGGGCACGCTGGTCGCAATGACCCTCTCACTTCCGCTCGGAATCATCGGCGCACGCACGATGGCGTACGGAAAGATTCCCTATTCCATCGGCCGCGGACTCAGCAGTCTCAGTCGCGCCACACCCGAACTCATCCTCGCGCTGATCCTCGCCTTGATGTACGGATTCGGTCCCACCGCAGGCATCCTCGCGCTCGGCCTGCACAGCGCCGGCTTCCTCGGGAAGTTCCTCGCTGACGACATCGAAAACACCGATCGCGGCCCACGCGATGCTCTGGCCTCCACCGGCGCGTCCAAACTCAAAGTCCTACGCATCGCCATCGTCCCCCAAGTCCTCCCACAATACGTCGCTTACCTCCAATACATCCTCGAACGAAACGTCAGAACCGCCAGCGTGCTCGGCATCGTCGGGGTCGGCGGAATCGGACTGGAACTGAAATTCGCCTACGACAACGGCGAATTCGACAAAGTGTCGACCGTTCTCATCGTCATCTTCGCCACCGTGCTCACGCTCGAGCTGATCTCACAACGCATTCGTCAACGCATCATTCGGTGAAAGGATTCGATATGCGCATCGTCTTGTTCATGTGCGTCTGCCTCATCACAACGATCTCACGAGCAGACGATCGAACCATCACGCCCGACGCTCCGCTGACATGGTGGCGCGGCAATCTGCACACCCATACGCTCTGGTCCGACGGCGACGGATTCCCTGAAATGGTGGCCGAATGGTATCGCGACAACGGTTATCATTTCCTCGCTCTCTCCGACCACAACGTCCTGAGCCAGGGCCTGCGTTGGATGAGCGTCCGCAAAATCAATGAACGCGCACGTGCCAACGCTTTCAATCGATATCTCGAGCGATTCGGACGGCACTGGGTCGAAACACGCGGAGAAGGCGAAGATCTGGAAGTACGCCTCAAACCCTTCGATGAATATCGATCCCTCGTCGAAGAACGCAACCGATTCCTCATGATCCCGGCTGAAGAAATCACCACCGAAGCCGAAAACAAGAAGGCAGTCCATCTCAATGCAACCAATCTCATCCAGCTCATCACGCCCACCGTCCGAGCCAACGCCCGCGAGACCATCGCCGCAAATCTCAAGCTCGTTCAGGAGCAGGCCGCGCTTCACGGACGCGAAATCCTCGTCCACGTGAATCATCCCAACTACAATTGGGGCATCACCGCTGAGGATCTCGCCGCCGTCGTCGATGAATCATTCTTCGAAGTCTGGAACGGCGTGGACAATGACAACGACCCGGGCGACGACATTCACCCCAGCACCGACGAAATCTGGGACATCGCAAACACGCTACGCATCGTCGCTGGTGCCCCGCCCCTCATGGGATTGGCAACCGATGACTCACACAACTACCAGGGCACCAACACTCGCGCCATCACCGGCCGCGGATGGGTCATGGTCCGCGCGCGACATCTAACCCCCGAATCCATCATCCGCTCCATCCGCGCCGGAGACTTCTATGCATCCACCGGCGTCACGCTCCAAGACATTCACTACGATGCCCAATCTCGCCGACTGCGACTTTCCATCACGCCCCAAGCGGATGAAATGTATGTCACACAATTCATCGGCACCCGACGTGGTGCCAACGTCGTCGGCAAGCCACGCCTCGACCCGGAGGGCCGCGTCGTCGAAACAACCCTCGACTACTCCTCCGACACCGGCCCGCAAATCGGAGAAGTCCTCGCCGAGGTCAAAGGCACATCCCCAGAATACGTGATCAAAGGCGACGAACTCTACGTCCGAGCCATCGTCGTCTCGAGCGCCGCCACAGAAGTCCACAGCCGCGAATACGAATTCAAACGCGCCTGGACTCAACCCGTCGTTCCCAATCCGAACTGAGCGGTCGGCGGATCTCCATGTCCGACACATCAAGCGCGCGCCCATAGCCTCTCATCACGCAATCGCAGGTTTCTGCACACCTGGCCATTCGCTAGGGCATGCACGGCGTCTCATGCCAGTTTTCGAAGTCTTGCACGATGACATCAGCGCAACATCTACGCCGCCGACAACATCCATCTGAGGAACATCGGCGCGAGACGTTGCTCGGCTCGGCAACCATTGTGCGCAAGCGCATGACACGCGCATCCCAAATCATTCAAATGCGTGCGCGAGCGCAGCGAAATCGCATCGAATCAGCCCACTCAGACGACCTGTTCATGCGTCAACCAGCCTCGTGATGCGGGTTCCGCGATGGACAACCTGCAATTGTTGCGCGTTTTCGAGTTTTATTTGAAAATGCGCTGCGCGCCTGCGGACGCATTCGCGCAGCGCGCCTGTCAATACGGAGGCTCAACCAAACCCATGGAGGCACACATGACCAACCATCACGCCCCGCGAATCAACTTCAGATCCGCCGCTCAACGTGCGCGACGCTTTCCGGGTTTCGGCTTGCGATTGAGCGGATGTGACCCGGCATGACCCGCACCAGATCTGCCCGCGCTCTGATGTGACTTGCCATGATGAGCTGGCCTTTGATGTGCAGGCTTCGGATGACCAGACGAATGATGCCCGGACGACGGATGCGATGGCGCGGACGGCGACGCCGGCCTCGCAGGACGCGCGGTCTTGGGATGTTGGCTCTGATGGCCTCTGCTCTGCGCAGATGCAGCGGCATGACCGGCATGACCGGCGTGACCGGCATGACCTGGATGGCCGGATCGTCCGGAACCCTGTCGTGTCGGATGCGCCGCCTGACGCTCCTGCGCTCCGGGCGCCTGGTGCTTCCGTGCGCGAGGCTCAGGCCGTTGATCGGAATCTGCTCGATGCCCCCGATGTGCTCGACCCTCTGAGGATCGATGCGGTCGGTCTTCCAGCGAACGAGCCGAGCGATCGACAGGTCGAGCATGCGAGCCTCCACCGGACCGGCGACTGCGTGAATCGTCGAAATCATCGTGGGCCGATTCAGAACGCTCCCGCGAGCCGAGTAAGCGAATCTCTTTCATGACCTCAGCATCAATTTTGACCACGCGAATCTTCCGACGTGTGAGGCGCTCGATCGCATGCAGAAAGGACTTTTCATCATCCGAGCAGAAGCTGACGGCCACGCCGCTCGCTCCCGCGCGCGCGGTGCGGCCGATGCGATGGACGTGCGTCTCCGGTTCGTGGGTGATGTCGAAATTGATCACGTGCGACACGTCGTCCACGTCAATGCCTCGACTGGCAATGTCAGTGGCGATGAGCAGAGGCGTCTTTCCGCTCTTGAATTGTTTCATCGCACGCTCGCGTGCGTTTTGACTCTTGTTGCCATGAATCGCCTGCGACGGAATGCCCATGCGATGCAATTGTTTGACGATGCGATCAGCGCCGTGCTTGGTCCGCGTGAACACGATGCCACGACTGATCGGCATCTGCTCGTAGAGATAGGCCAGCAACTGAATCTTTTCCGCCCTATCAACGTAGTAAAGAAGCTCATCGACATTGTCGGCGGTCTGACTGACGCGGGCGACCTCCACCGTCTTGGGATCATGAAGAAGCTGCCTGACCAATTCACGAACTTCCCGGGGCATCGTCGCACTGAACATCATCGCCTGACGCTTGGCAGGCAGATGGGCGGCGATCCGCTTCACATCGTTGATGAATCCCATGTCGAACATGCGATCCGCTTCATCGAGCACAAACATCTGAACCTGATCCAGACGAATGAGCTGCTGACCGATCAGATCGAGCAGGCGTCCGGGTGTTGCAATGACAACATCAACACCCCGGCGAAGTGCGTCTGTCTGCCGATGCTGACTGACCCCGCCGAAAATGGTCGTGATGCGGATGTCGAGATTCCGCCCGTAGGCATCAAAGCCCTCGGCGATCTGCAGCGCGAGTTCGCGCGTCGGCGCGAGCACAAGCGCACGCGGCGCGGTCGGCTTGGACTTGGCTCCGCGACTCAGACGATCCAGAATCGGCAACGCAAACGCAGCCGTCTTGCCCGTTCCGGTTTGCGCGATCCCCAGAACATCATGCCCTTCAAGCAAATGCGGAATCGCCTGTGCCTGAATCGGCGTGGCCGTGAGATACTTCTCCTGCTCGAGGGCGCGCAGGATCGGCTGGGCCAGCCGAAGATCAGAAAACTGCATGACAACCTTTCTAAACCGTCATACGGACTCGCCGCAGACTTCTGTAAACATGGACACGATTTCGGATTCGGTCAATCGATCAAAGTCCGACTCGACTGGCGTCACAACGACGCCTCCAAGATCGATCGAACCAGGGCTCAACAATCGCCGCGCGTCCCCTTCTGCAAAGTAACACGCAGGCCGGTGCGATCGTCGAGGGAACACCACCAATCTATGGCGATCCCCCAACCACCAGCACAGCAGATTCATCATCGGCTCGCTCTCAACATCCCGGCGTGGCAGTCGCAACAACAACAGTTCAAACGCACGCTCAACCTCCGCAGCGCTTGTCGACTCAATCAAATAAAATGGACGATGAGGGTCTCTTACCGCAACGACCGCGGGCTGATCCTCCATGCCGTATCTTCGCACAAGAAATTCTATCTCCGATTCGATCGGCAGAAACCCTGTGCCACACGCCTGAAAATGAAAATGGTCCGGCGCGGACGCACCACAACGCGGGCCGTTGTAAAGCGTGAAAAAACGCTCGCCCAGTCCTCGCGACAGTTCGAGCATGTCGCTCAGTCGTCCCGCGATGCGCTGATCGACATGCTGCATGATCGGCACAGTGAAGTGGATCGGTGCGATCGGGAATGGATTGCAGAGAATCAGATATCGCGAGGCGAATTCGATCCCGCGCTGGTCGCCGGGAAGGTGAGACGGACACAGGAAGCAACGTCTCTCCGCGATCGATGCGGCATCGGTCTTTGCACCGCTGCTCACAATACGTCGCGGATTGCATTGCAGTCTGACCGAGAAATGAGGCAGCGCCATCGCGCGCGTCCGCACACGTCCGAGGGCTGCGAGTCCCTCCGCCAACATCGGCCAGTCTCGCGACTGTTCGTCGAGCAGCCGCAACACATCATCACCCAACGCCATGAATCCTACTTCCTCAAACGCCTTACATTGCTCACTGTCATCTGCTTGCCAAACGTCATCGAGAGGCCTCGCTTAAAATGGGTCTCCCGGCTGGAATCACTCGCGCCAAATGGCTCAACGGACATGCGTCGCAAACACGCTTCACCGCCCCGCCGTCCCATTCAACTTTTGACGCGCCGCGATCTCCAGTGTGCGGATCTTGTCCTTGTAATGGTTGAACGTGTTGCTCTTGACAATATCGAGATCGGCGTCGCTGTTGCCTTCCCACCGGCGACACAGATAAATCGGATCGTAGATTCGACCGACACGATACTCGCGACACACTCGAAGCGCCATCGCATAATCTTCGCCGTAGCTTACGTTCGGAAGATGCAGCGACCGAAGCAGCGGCGTATAGAAGCAACGCGGCGCACCAAGTCCATTGATCCGCAGAGCATTGTTGTGACCGTTGTCGGGCGTCCACTCGCGGTGATCGATCACGCCCGGCGGAATCTCCTTCAACTCGAAATTCGTCATTCGGTAGCTTCCCACGATCATCGGCACACGCTGCGTGTAAAACGCGTTCACAACCTGCTCGATCACGCCGTCGTCGGCATACAAATCGTCGCTGTCCAGTTGCAACGCAAAGCGACCGCAGCTCGCATGGTCGATCCCCACGTTCCAGCATCCGCCGATACCCAGATCATCGCGATCGGGAATCACATGCACCACGCGATTGTCGCTTGCCAGTTCGCGCAGGAACTCTGTTGTTCCGTCCGTCGAATGGTTGTCAATCACGATCACATTGAACGAGCGGGACGTTTTCTGCGACAATACCGACCTGACCGCATCACCAACCGTCTTGACGCGATTACGCACCGGAATGATGACCGAGGCTTCCACCGGAAATCGACCGGCGGTCAGGTCCACTTCCTTAAAGGACGGCGTCAAATACGCGCCGATCAACTTCAGGTGCGAGGTCGCCACGCTTTCCATCTCGATCTGTGCCTCGCGATTTTTCGGATCAACATAATCAAACTGCTTCTCGCCGGTCCGGCGCGTGTCGGGTTCGACCTTCATGTAGAGCGGCTCGGCGATCCGCACCAACTGGCTCACCCGCGATATCGCCAGCCGCAGCGCATACCAGCCTGCCAGCTTCCAATTTCCAAGCCCCGCAGCCGACGCTTCGATCGCACGTCGGGCAGCCTTGACGTCGATCAACACCAACGAGCCGAATTCAAACCCGTCACGCACGCTGCCCGCTTGATACTCGTTCACAGGATGTGCACTTCGCTTGTCACCCTTCACATCCACATAGTCGCTATACACCAATCCTGCACCGGTCATTCCCGCCACATCCATGAATCGCGACAAGGCATACTGACCCAGGCGGATCGGCGTGTCATGCAACACCAGAAGCGCGTGGTCATCGCCGTTGCGATGCGCTACCTCGAGCATCTTGGTCATCGCCGAACTTCCGAGAATCGAATCCACCTTGATCGACTCGCATCCGGAAAGTCCCTCCCCCATCGCATCGAGCAACACAACCCGCTCAGCACCGGCGGCCCGAAACGCTGCCACCGTCTCGCGCGTGAACGACTGACCCGAATATGGAACGAAGACAGATACTCGCATCGACCATCGACCTCATCTCTCATACAGGAACCGAACTTGGTGCAGAATACACACCTTGATACCAAACAACGCCGAATCCCAAACACTAACCGAGCAGACCCCCGCAAGCGAGCCACCCAAAACATGCGTCCCCGCGTCGGACGTACATCGTCTAAGGAAGAATGTTTAGATGACGCAATGCCAGCAACATCTCTGTTGTCCTCTGAGTACGACTTACCGCTTGCCAATCCTGAACTTAAACCTCTCGCTCTCGCGATGGTGCTGTGCGTGTGCTTCGGGATGGTCGCCATACAAACGTGGGAGCGGATCCGATTGCTCGTCGGGCTTGGGCGTTCCTTCGCGCAGGCCAAGCATCGTGAAGTCGATCTCGCTGTTGATCTGTGCACCGATCAGAAAAACAACCGCATACAGATAAAAGAGCAACATCGTCAGCATGATCCCGCCGAGCGTGCCGTACATCTTGTCGTAACTCGCCTGCCCGACGCGCTCGACATAGATACGGAACAAAATCGACAAGCCCGCGATCGTCACAACGGTGAATATCGAACCAGGCGTGATGAACGCCCATCGTCGCCTGACCGACGCGCCGAACTGATAAATCGAGCTGACGACAAAAAGCATCAGCGTCACGCCGATCGTGTATCGCGCCACATCAATCGCCGTCCGCTGACCCGCGCTCGCCCAGTCGGGGACGTACGCACCGAGCGTTGTCGTCACGATCGAACCGATCGGAATCAGCACCACCACGCCGATCATCATCAACACGACCGCGATCGTCAGCCCGATCGATACCAGACGCTTGATCAAAAAATGACGCGGTCGCGAAACGTCGTAGACCGTATCCAACGCGCTCATCGTCGCGTTCATTCCAGCGCTGGCCGCCCAGAGCGTGGTGATCAGGCCGATCGACAGCAGCGTCCCGCGCGGTTGAAACACCGCTTCGATGTTCTTCAAAATGATCTCCGCACCGCTCGGCGGAAGATTCTCAGCCAGCCACTCGTTCACGCTCGCACGGACGTTGACCTGCAGATCCGCAGGCAGCAACGGAGTCAGCGTCAAGACGAACAGCAAAAATGGAAAAATCGCCAGCAGCCAATAAAACGCGACGGCCGCCGAAATATCAAAGACCTGGTCATCGCCGATCTCGCGCCAAAGACGCTTCAGAAACGTCCAAGGCCCGACTCGTCGGATCACAATCGGAAACTCTCGCAGACGGGCCATGGTGGTCTAGTTTGCGCGAACTCGACAGAATTGTCACCGGGCCCGACTCAGCCCCCTCGCAAACATTCACAACTTCGCCTTGAGGTTAACCGGTTTGACGATATAACTCATTCCGTTTAACTCGTCCCAGTTTCCTTGCCGTGGAGGAGAAGCATGGCCAGGCACAAGTCTCGCATCGCGAATCGAACAACCCCTAACAACAACGCAGCACATGCCTTCGATTTCAGCCGTCGCACCGCGGCCGTGCTGCTGCATCCGACCAGCCTCCCGTCGCGACACGGCTCGGGTGATCTCGGTCACGAAGCCTTCGCCTTCGTCGATTTCCTCGCCAGCAGTGGCATGAAATGGTGGCAGACTCTCCCCCACACCCCGCCGGGGCGTGAACCGGGCTATTCCCCTTATTCCTCACCGAGCAGTTTTGCCGGTAGCCCATGGCTCGTCTCGCTCGATGATCTGATCGAACGTGGCTATCTCGATCGAACTGACATCAAACCGCCCAAACACGTCCGCGACGATCGCGTCAACTTCCCAGCCGTCGAGACGTATCGAATGACCGCGCTCCGCATCGCCTACCTCACCGTCTGCGATCGACTTCCCAAGTCATTCCACCAATTCACCCAGACGCACGCCTCATGGCTCAACGGCTGGTCACTCTTCGCCGCCCTTCGCACTCACTTTGACAACAAGCCGTGGAACGATTGGCCCGAAGCGATCCGCGCGCGAAAGCCAGACGCCATCGCCCACTACACCGAAAAGCTCGCCGACGAAATCTGCTTTCATCAGTTCATTCAATGGCTTTTCTACGAGCAGTGGCTCAAGCTCCGCAAATACGCCGCATCCAAGGGCGTCGGACTCATCGGCGATGTACCCATCTTTGTCGGCCACGATTCAGCTGACGTCTGGTGCGACCAGCGTCTCTTCATGCTCGACGCCAAGGGCAATCCCAAAGTCGTCAGCGGATGTCCGCCGGATGCATTCAACAAACTCGGGCAAGTCTGGAACCATGCCCATTATGATTGGTCGAAGCACGTGCGATCGAGCTTCGCGTGGTGGATCGAGCGATTCCGCGCGACGTTCGCGCTCTACGACGGCGTGCGCATCGACCACTTCCTCGGCTTCTATCGCGTCTGGGCCGTCCCCTTCGGCGCAAAGGATGCTGTCAAAGGCCACTGGATCAAAACGCCCGGCCGCGCACTCTTTACTGAAATGCAAAAGGCACTCGGCGATTGCCCCATCATCGCTGAAGATCTCGGCACGGTGACCAAGGAAGCGATGGCCCTGCGAGATGACTTCGGCTTCCCCGGCATGCGCGTCACCATGTTCGGCTTTGACGGCGGATGGGATCACCTGCCCCACCGCCACGTACCCCACTGCGTCGCTTACACCGGCACCCACGATTGCGATACCGTCAACGGATACGCCCTCGAACAACTCAAGGCATCCCGAAAGCCGGGCAACGACTCTGCCAAACGCTACGTCGCAAATCTCATCGCCTCACTCGGCATCACGCCCGCCGATCTTCCCAAACAGGCCGCATCGGCGCTCATCCGACACACCCTTCTCTCGCCCGCCAACACGGTCATCATCCCCATCCAGGACATCCTCGGACTCGGCACCGAAGCTCGCATGAACCTCCCCGGCACCGAAGGCAACAACTGGCACTGGCGACTCAAACCCAACGCCCTCACTCCCACACATGCCAAATCACTTCGTTCCCTGATTCAAGCCTCTGAAAGATGAACGCCCCAACTGAAAGATAAACGCATCAACCCGGAAAGGAATTCCCATGGCAACCGCCAAACCAACATCATCCATCGCATCTCGCATCGATTCTCTCGCCCACAATCTCTGGTGGAGCTGGAATCCAGACGCGCAGCGACTCTTTGCCGCGCTTGATCCGCAGCTCTGGCACGCGACCCGAAACAATCCCATCCGCACGCTGAAACTCCTTTCGCCCGAACGCCGAAAGCTCATCGAGTCCGACCCGCGCTTCGCTGCCGAAGTCGATCGCGTCGAAAGACTGCTTCGCGACTACCTCGATTCACCCACCTGGGCAACGCGAAAGAAAAAGCTCGCGAACAAAACCGTCGCATACTTCTGCTCGGAGTACGCAATCCATGAGTGCATGCAGCAATACTCCGGCGGGCTCGGCGTGCTTGCGGGGGATCATATCAAGAGCGTCAGCGATCTCGGCGTGCCGCTCGTCGGCGTGGGTCTGCTCTATCGACGCGGCTATTACACCCAGGAATTCGCCTCCGACGGCTCGACACGCGTCATCTATCCCGAACTCGATTTCGCAGACCTTCCCATCACCGACACGGGCAAGGTCGGTTCAGTCCGCATCGGCACCGTAGATGTCAAGTTCAAGATCTGGAAGCAATCGGTCGGCCGCGCTGCCCTCTATCTCATGGACACCGATCTTCCCGACAACGATTCCGTCACGCGCCAACTCACCCATCACCTCTACGGACGCGACTCCACCGGCCACGAACGCGACTATCGCATCCGACAGGAATTCCTTCTCGGCGTCGGCGGACTCATCATGCTCGAAAAGGTCGGCATCAAGCCCGACGTCTGCCACCTCAACGAAGGACACGCCGCCTTCAACGCTCTCGAACGGCTCGCTCGCACCATCAAGTCCGGCAAGTCAATCATCGACGCGATCGCCTCCGTCAGACATTCGACCGTCTTCACCACCCACACGCCCGTCCCCGCAGGCAACGACCGATTCGATCCCGAGCTCGCGCTCAAATACATCGGCCACTACGCCAAAGCGTGCAAGATGAGCGAAAGCGACCTGCTCGCATTGGGTCGCGAAGATCCAACCGATGCCAAAGAGCCTTTCTGCATGACCGTCCTTGCACTCAAACTCGCTGACCATTGCAACGGCGTCGCCGCGCTGCACGGCGAGGTGTCTCGATCGATGTGGATGAAAACCTACGGCGTGACCGATCCCAATGACGTACCCATCGGCTCGATCACCAACGGCATCCACTCCGAAACCTGGCTCGCCCCTGAGGCACGCCCCTTCTACGCAAAGCACCTAAAGCCCAAGTGGAACGGCGCAGGCCCGGAACACGACCCGTGGAAGGCTATCGACAAGGTCCCCGACGCAGAGCTTTGGAACCTTCGCAACTTGCTCCGCGCAAAACTCATCCACGGTATCCGCCAGCGACTTCTCGAAGCCATCGCACGCGGCATCGGTCCAGTCGAACACTACGCCCGTGCATACCAGACCTTCGATCCCCACACGCTCACGATCGGCTTCGCACGACGCTTCGCAACATACAAACGCGCCCCGCTCGTCTTCCGCGATGCCAAGCGACTGGCCAAAATCCTCGGCAACGATAAGCGACCCGTGCAGATCGTCTTCGCCGGCAAAGCACACCCCGCCGACCTCGGCGGACAAGGTTTCGCCGCACAAATCTACAAACACGCCTCCGAAGCAGGATTCGCAGGCCGGGTCGCGATCATCGAAGACTACGACATGGCCGTCGGTCGTTTGCTCACCAGCGGCAGCGACGTCTGGCTCAACAACCCGCTCAGACCCCAAGAAGCCAGCGGTACCAGCGGCATGAAACCCCCGCTTCACGGCGGACTCAACTTCAGCATCCTCGACGGCTGGTGGCCAGAAGCATTCGACCAAACCAACGGCTGGTCGATCGGCGGAAAACAATTCAAAGATCAGGACAAACAGGACGACTACGACGCCAAGTCAATCTACACGATCCTCGAAAAGGAAATCGTCCCTGCCTTCTACGAACGCAATCGCGCCGGCATCCCCACCGATTGGCTCAAACGCATGCGCCGTTCGATGCAGACCGTCTGCCAACAATTCAGCACCGGCCGAATGGTGGCAGATTACGTCAACGACTACTACTCGCCCGCGAGCAAATGAAGCTCTCATGCGACATGTAGGTCCTCGCGCAGAAAGTAGTTCTCGCGTTCGACAAGTAGGTCTCGCGCGAACAAGATCTCTCGCAAACGCGAAGAACCGGCGGGCCGAAGCGCGCATGGCTCACTTGATCAACTGACCATCCGCGATCAACTAACCATCCGCGATCAACTGACCATCAGCGTCTCGCACGGTGATGCGATTCGGGGTATCGCGTTCACGCCATACCACAGCGACCGCACGCGACAACGGCAACCGAGCTCGACGACACCGATCGAAGCGATCGACTGCCGTCCGACCCTGCCGCCTTTCGCGGCTGGGTAATCTTTCGGCGATAAATTTGAACATCTTCGCCCGGAAAGACACGGGTATCGGACGCAAGACCCTCCTGCGTATGCGACGTCTCATACGTCAGACCCAAGGAGACCCCATGCCGTCCCACATCGAACCGCTCGAAGATCGCAAAATGATGGCCGCCGACCCATCGAACGGAACTTCGCTGAGCCTCGCGAGCCACAGTCCACAAGCCAATCTCGTCACCGAGCGAACGATTCGTAACGGCCAGAAAACCGTTCAGCGATTCACCTTCACATGGACGTCCCCCAACGGCATCGACACCCGCACTCTCGACAACCGAGATCTTCGCGTCCGCACGGCCTACGGTGACACTCTGCCCGTGAAGCTACGCTCAATCATCGGTCATCGCGGTGACACCTCCGTCACGGCTGTCTATTCTGTCCGCGCACCCGATGGCAAATGGGGCAGCGAAGACAACGGCCGATACACGTTCCTGGTACGTAGCGCACAAGTCCGCGACATGACCGGTGCCGCTGCAACCGCTGGCGAAGCAGGCACGTTTAATGTTCGGGCCCAACGTGGGCATGCCACACTACGCGCCGACTTCGATGTCATGCTTCAATGGAACAATTGGGCCATGCCAGTCGAAGTCCCGCAGGAAGTCAGATCAACGATCGATCGTCCGGTTTGGTTCACACCCCAACATTTCGGCTTCTGGGATTACGCACGACACGCTGCCGTCGGTGACGGCGCTGGTGGTGTCCGCGTCGACCAGGTGAAGTTGGCCATGAATTACGCGCAGCAACACGATGCCACGCTCGTGATCGACCTCGAAGTATTCTGGCCCGGGCAGGAAGGCGCGTCGCCCTGGTGGTGGGGAGGCGTCGGACAACCCACGCAAGGAAAGATTCAACACGCCCGCGAACGCGCCAATCAAGCAATCCAGTTCATGGACGCCATCCTCGCTCATAAGCCCGATGGACTTAAAGTCACTGCCTATCTCCCCAACGGACACTTCTGGGGCGGAACCGGTTACAAACAAGTCATCATCGACAACTTCGTCGAGCCGATCTCCACCCGGCTCGATTATCTGCTCGTCGACTCCTACGCACATCCCAACGACGTATCAGGCGAGCATTATGGCAATCGGCTTCGCAACCTCTTTGCCGACTATCATACGCTCAACAAGCCCCTCTACTCGATCGTCTGGATGACCGGCTTTCAAGGCCAAATCATGAACGACGACTATCGCCAGCACTATCTCGACGCGCTGGCCGATCGAGACATCAGAGGAACCGTCCTCTGGGATCACGCAACCGCCTGGTCCGCTCCCATGGCACGGCTTGTCAATCACTTCGCCCAGTTCGACAACGCGTCACGCGACGCCATTTCAAGCCTCACGGTTGTCGATCCGATCAGTCTACGTCCGCCTTCGCCTGCTCCAAGGCACACTCCAAACACGGATCGATCCACCGATTCATTCAGACTCAATCCGGCGTTCAACAGCAAACAATCCGATCGAATCTCTGATCAGATCCTCAAATTGGCGGCGTGATCGGGCTGCAGGATGCGGTCACTTGACCCCCGCGAGCATGTCCTCTCGACTTGCGATAATCTAAGTCGCACATGGACCAAGTCCTCGTGCAACTGCAAAGCGCCGGGCCGATCGTTTTGAAGGTGTTGGTCGTCTTCGCGCTCATGGGCGCAGGCGCCATGGCACGGCACGTCGGATGGCTCACCGCCGAGGCTGAC
Organism: Planctomycetaceae bacterium; assembly: GCA_027487775.1. GTDB lineage: Bacteria > Planctomycetota > Phycisphaerae > Tepidisphaerales > Tepidisphaeraceae > JAIYCY01. The sequence goes on along the minus strand of JAIYCY010000030.1, from coordinate 43,549 downwards.
AAGTCGCTCATGCGGCTGACTGTCAATGTCCTTCTTCCCTGCCTCTTCTTCTATCGCGTGGTGGGCGATCCTCGCATGACCGGCGCCGCCGAGATCGGACTTCCGCCGCTCATCGGATTCTTCACGACCGCGCTCGGATTCCTCGTCGCGGCGATCGCACTCCTGATCTTCGGTCGATCCATCGGCATCGTTCGACCCGAGCAACGCCGCGCCTTCACACTCTCGGCGGGAATGTACAACTACGGCTACATCCCCCTGCCGATCGCAGAAAAACTCTTCCCCGCGGCCGTCGGCACGCTGATCGTCCACAACGTCGGCGTGGAACTCGCGCTCTGGACGCTCGGTGTGCTCATCATCAGCGGAGGACTCGGCAAGGGAAGCTGGCGCGGCATCTTCAATCCGCCCGCCGTCGCAATCACGATCGCGGTCATCGTCGGGATGATCGCACGGTCATCCATCCTGCCGACCGATCTGAAATCCACTATCGCTGTCATCGGAACGCCAGTCCTCGACGCGACGCGCTGGCTCGGCGATTGCGGAATACCAATGGGCCTCTTGCTCAGCGGCGCCGTCATCCGTGATCTGATCACCCAAACCGACTGGAAACGCGGATGGGGCATGTTCGCCCTCGCGTGCGGCGTACGACTCCTTCTCCTGCCCGTCCTCTTTCTCATCATCGCAAAATTGCTGCCCGTCAGCACTGAGCTCAAGCAGGTCATCGTCACACAAGCCGCCATGCCCGCCGCCGTCTTTCCGATCGTCGTCACGCGACTCTATGGTCAGGACACGCAGGTCGCACTACGCGTCATCGTCGGTACCACCATCCTCGGTCTGCTCACGATCCCGCTATGGCTCATCGTCGGACGCGCTTGGGTCGGAGTCTGACGGCCACACCAACCATCCATCCGTTCACGCCATACTTCTCGTCTCCGACGTACCATCTCGCCGGCTCCACCTCGACACAACAAACCAAGTCGCAAGATGCATCGGAATCGTCATCCCCAACAAAGGACCGTTCACCTGCGCGCCCGGTAGCAACTTCATCGCCAGCCCGACCAGCGATAGCACCACCACCATCATCGCAATCACTGGCAAACCGCCACGCCAACTCCGACGAAACATCATCACCAGCATCAACAACGACAAAGGCGAAAGCAGCAGCAGGTTCTCATTCATCCGCGTCGGCCAATGAGCCGTCAACGTCCAAAATCCCAGCATCATGATCGCCCCGAACGCGCACCATGTCGTCCACAGCACAACCAGCGTCCCGCCAAGCCATCTCACCCGCCGCGAAGCCATCAACAAGCCAGCCCCTGCGATTCCAACGAGCAACAATGCCGTTCGAAGCTCAAGCGGCCGATCCCGCTCCAGATTCGACGCCGTTGATGTCAGGTTCAGCGTCCGCGTCTCGCGCACCAGACGCGTTCCGTCATCGCGTCGAAGCGACTCCAGCGATCGACCAAACTCCATCGGCACAAACGCAGACTCCCAAACATCGAGCGATCGATCGACCGGCCTGCCTGCTACAAAGTCGATCCCAAGCGTCAACAAAACATTGACCGCCCCAACTGGCAAATGCTGTCGCATCAAATCGCGATAACTCTTCGCCGCATCATCACCCGCCCATCGCGATTTCAACAACCCCTCCGTCGCATCGTCGATCGCATCCCGAATGGCGGTCGAACAATTGTCACGAAAATAGTCGTAGTCGTAGAAGCGGTTCGACTCGTTGTCCTGCGTCTGAACGATCGTGATCAATCGATCGATCTCCGCCTCGTTCAGATCAAGCACATACTCGCTCACCGTCCGGTCCAGCTCACGCACATAAAAATCGACCGCCAGACGCGCATCATCCGGCTCCATCCAATACCGCATCCGACCGCTGGCAAAATCGAGAAAAAAACCCACGCCGCCAAACTCGAATCGCCCCCAGTCATACATCACATCCAGAACATCCGATGTCGCCCCTTCCGATCTCGCCCTCTCATCGGCAATCCGAAATCGCAATCCGATGTGACCGAATCGCTGCCACACCTCCGCACCAGGCCCGAACACCACCACCGACACCTCACGTGTCGGCCCGCGCTCGCCTGTCCCCTGCAACGACCCGTCCTCGGCACGCGCCGATCGCCCGGCCGTCAATCCTGCGATCAACAGACACAACACCGCTACCGCGATCCATCTAGAACAAAATGTTGATGCCGTTGGCATGTGCGACACTATACTACCAACCATGTCGAAGCGTCTGCCTTATCGATTCGGTCGAAGGTTTCGTCGGGCCATGATTCTCGCCTGTGTCGCGTTATCTGGTGCGACCCACTCCGCTCCAACCGCGCGGGCTTCGCTTCTCGACGAGTCAACTGCGACAGATGCCTCCGCGAACTCGCCCCAACGCCTCAGGATCGACGCCGTTCTCGCCACCGATCCGCCGCTACGGGTGGTTGGGATTCTCGAATCACACAGCGATGTCGGCCTCGCCGTCTCCACACCCGACGGCGTACGCGATCTCACTTGGGAACAGCTCACGCCCACCAGCGCCTACACCATCAAGAGCCGCCTCATCGATCGCGAAAGAGCCACCGATTGGCTTCACCTCGGCCGTTGGGCATGGTCGAACGGACTTGATCGACAGGCCAGAAGCGCTCTCGCACAGGCCCGACGACTCGACCGATCGCTCGGCTCGGAGGTCGATGCGATCCTGGCCTCGCCCATCGGCAGCAAGCACGCCCGCACCGACGCACCCGCAACGACAACCACACCACAAACAACATCGCCCGGTCGGCCGATGGCATTCCTTCCTGCCACGCCCGAAGAACAAGCCGCCGCCCTCGAACGCGCACGCAAGATGCAGCGCGAGATCAACGAAAATCTCTCCATCGATCTCATCGAACTCAATAGCGATCACTTCATCATCTTCACCGACTGGGACAAGCGCGAACACACATGGCTCATCGAACAGTGCGAAAACGCCTACCGTATCGTCGCAAATCAATTCAATCTCTCACCCAGGGACAACATCTTCGTCGGCCGGCTCCCCATGTTCATGTTCTCGCGGCAAACCGATTTCATCCGATATGCCAACGAGTACGACGGAGTCCCCGCAGGCGAATCGGTCGCAGGATACTTTTCTGGTCGCACCGACGGACTCGGTCATATGGCGATGTGGAAGCCGCGACCCGAAACCTCGGGGGACGGCGCTCGTCGCGAGGCCGAACGTCGCTGGGGCCGCGTACTCGTCCATGAATTCGTCCACGCATTCGTCGCCCGTTATCGCACCAACGGATTCATCCCGCGCTGGCTTAACGAAGGTCTCGCCGAGTACATCGCACACGGCGTGATCCCGGAAAACAACTACTTCCAAATCCCCCGCGAAGTCGCCTTCGCCGAACGCGACATCTCCATCCTCTTCGACAGCAACTTCATGCCCGGCGGAGGTTACTACCCCGTCATGATGTCGATGGTCAAACTCCTCATCGAAGGCAAGCCCAAAGCCTTCCTCCCATACTTCAACGACATCAAAGACGGCATGGACCCCGAAGACGCCCTGCGAAAGCACTACGGCGTCGGCCATGTCGATTTCGAAATCGCCTGGCGCGATTGGGCGAAAAAACTGAAATGAGCGGCCAAGCTCCGAACGTCCGGCAAGCGATTCATCACGCTCGAGTGCCTGCAATCCCGTCCGCGACGTCGACCTATGCCTTACGAGCGTCGGCTTAGCACATCCCGCTCATAACCCCGCACAGCATCCAACCAGGCCGGCCCCACCGGTGCCTGATGCTTCACGCAGAACGCATCCCACACCGCACCCCACGGCAGAGATTTAACCTCCTCCTGCCATGCCAGTCTCGCCGTGTAGTCGCCAGACGCTTCTAGGGCTCGAAGCTTGGCGGTCGGCTCAAGCAGCCCGATCAATAATGCCTTCTGCGCGTTTCGCACGCCGATCGTCCACGCCGCCACGCGGTTGATGCTCGCGTCGAAATAATCCAAACCGATGTGCACCCGGCCCACAACATCATTCGCAACGATCTCTCTCGCGATCTCACGAAGCTGATCATCCAGCGTGATCACATGATCGCTGTCCCATCGTACCCCGCGACTGACATGCAGCAGCACCCGATCCAGGTGACATAGAACACTGCTGATCTTGTCGGCCATGCTCTCGGTCGGATGAAAGTGCCCGCTGTCCAGCGTCAGCAATTTTCGATGCTTGACGCAATATCCGAGGTAAAACTCGTGCATCCCGACGACATAACTTTCCGAGCCGATGCCAAAGAGTTTTCCTTCCACCGCATCGAGGAGCAGCTTCGGATCGTTTGGAGATGCAAAGATCGCATCGAGCGACTGCTCCAATCGCTTCCGCGGAGACATTCGATCCGCGGGCACGTCCTTCATGCCGTCGGGGATCCATACGTTGTTGACGCACACACTCCCCAGTCGCCGGCCCATCTCCGTCGCAATCTCACGGCTGCGCTTGCCATGTTCGATCCAGAACTTCCGCACCGATTCATCCGCCGACGAAAGCGTGAAACCACTCGCCGCCTTTGGATGTGCAAAGAACGTCGGATTGAAATCGATACCTATCCCGAGCGACTTCGCCCAGTCGATCCAGCCTACAAACTGGTCCACGCCGACCGCGTCTCGGTCGACTTTCTTACCCCCAAACTCCCCGTAGATCGCATGCAGCGCGATCCGATGCCTGCCCGGAATCTGCTTGAGCGCAAATCCAAAATCCGCCCGCAATTCGTCCGGCGTACGCGCCCGCCCGGGATAGTTGCCCGTCACCGCAAGCCCACCACCCGGATCGCCCGCACCCGCTGACTCAAATCCACCCACGTCATCACCCTGCCAGCAATGAATGCTGATCGGAATCCCCGCCAGCGCCGCCAGCGCACGCTCAGTATCCACGCCCAACGACGCATACCGCTCTCTCGCAATTTCATAACTCTTTTCAATGTTCGACGACATCACCAACCTCCATCCATCAATTCGACCAACTCATCACACAACAACAACAAGGAGATAGATACATCCGCCCCGCATCCTTTTGCAACGACCTGCACAATCGCCTGCAACGGCTTGATCCATCAAGGCAACGCACGGCCTCGCGCCGCCAGCAACAGCCGATACCACTGCTCACGCGACATCTCAACCGAGTCCGCCGCCACCGCGTCGCGCAGATTCGCCGGGTTGTTCGACCCCACGATCGGAATGATCCCGCTCGGATGCCGCATCAACCACGCCAACGCCGTCGCCGTCCGACTTACGCCCAGCTCACCCGCAATCTCATCCACCATCGATTGCACAAGCTTCTTATGCGGATAGTTCGCCTCACCCATCCCCAGCACACGTCCGCTCCCAAGCCATCCTCCGCCCAGCGGACTCCATGCCAGCGGCGTGATCGAATGCTCGATGCACTGATCCGTCGTCCCATTCACCAACGGATCCAGTCGTCCGAGATGAATCTCAACCTGATTCACTACGATCTTCCGCCCAAGAAACGCCGCCAGCATCGACACCATCGATGGGAAGAAATTTGACACACCAAAAAATCGCACCTTCCCCTCACGATGCAGTTGATCAAACGCCTCGGCGATCTCCGCCGGCTCCATGAGCATGTCCGGACGGTGTAATTGATAAAGGTCAATCGTGTCGATGTCCATTCGCTTGAGCGATTGCTCACAACTCCAAAGTATGTGCTTCTTGGAAAAATCAAACCGATGCGGAGCGCCCGGCACCGGATCGTCCGCCCAGCGAATGCCACACTTGGTCGCGATCACGATCTTCTCACGCATCCCCGGCCGCAAACGCAACGCCTCTCCCAACAACTCTTCGCTGATCCCGCGACCATAAATGTCGGCGGTATCAAAGAGCGTATAGCCCGCGTCGTACGCGACATGATGCGCCAAAATCCCCGCGTCACGCTTCTCCCTCGTCATCGCAGCAGGGTTCCACGTCCCCGGTGCTCGCATGTTTCCGTACGCGATCCGGCCGACCACCAACTCACTCGTGCCTAGCCTCTGCAGTTTCATGGCCGTCGATCTTACAAAACCCGCTCCACGAATGCCCGCACGTGCGCCTCATACCCCACCGGATCCACATTCAACGCATTGATATGCCCCGCCCGATCGCAAACCCAACTCGCATGCTGCCCGTGCCGAGTCACCAAACCTGCCAGTTTCGACCAATCCTCAGGCGGGACGAACGCGTCCTGATCCCCATGAATCAGCATCACTGGAACCTTCATTCGCTCGATCGCGTCCTCAGGCTTCACCTCATCAAACTGCGCTCCGCTTCGCATCTCCGCCCATCGAATCGCCAGTCCGTGCAACATCCGACCTGGCGCGGCTACCAACTTCGCATGATGCCGCGCCGCACGTCGATAGTCCCGAAACAGCCCATCGCACACCACACCAACAATTCCCAAGTCGCCCGCCGACTCACGCACCGCCGTCGCGCACGCCACCGCACCGCCCAGCGACGCCCCAAACAGCACGACCTTCTGACACGCTTCGCTCCGCGTCATGCGAAGCGATCGAATCACCTGCTCCATATCCTCACGCTCAAAAAATCCACCCGTCACATTCACCCCGCCACTCTCGCCATGCGCCCTCAAATCAATCGCCAGCACATTGAATCCAAGCCCATGCCACAGCGGTGCCCAAGCCAAGGCGCCCACCTTCGCGTCCGCATAACCGTGAATCACCACCGCCGTCCGATTCGCATCCACACGCGGCATCCACCATCCCGCAATCCTCATCTTCTCGCCCGGCCTTGACGCATCATCCACCGAAAAGTCCATCACCTCCCAATTCAATCCCACATCGCTCGGCAACACGCGCTTCAAAAGATACGCCGCCTTCGCATCCGTCATACGCGGCGGACGCAGAAGCGAACGCGCAAGCATGTTCACCAATAGCCCGCACGCCACCACCAGCGCAAGCACCATCACCAAAACCAACGGCACATACTCCATTCGATTCACCTCAACATCTCATGCACAACTCAACATCTCATGCACAACACAAATCGTCTCAATCGACCTTCCTTCATCATCCACCGTCTCGTCGTCATCAACTCCAATATCGATAAACCCATGGCTTCAAGGCCGTTCAATCATCCGAACATCCGCCGGTACCTCACCTATCCGCGGCGGAAGATTGCGATACGTCCGCGTCAATCTCGCAATCTCGCTCGCAGATACAATCACGATCCCTTGCCCGACAGATTCTCGCTCCATCGATCCTCCAAGGGATGCCTCGATCCAGGTCGCACCGTCCGACGGAACATCAAACACCGTGCAATAACGCAGTCGCTGCATCGGCACATCCCACATGAACGGTGCGCCATCGCCCACCAGAACCACACGCGCGTCAGATTTCATCACCTCATCGGCCGAACCCTCCGGCAAAAGCACCATCTCCGTCCAACCACGCACATCCCGAAGTCCGAAGAGAAGCGGTTCCTCGCGCGACAATCGATCAACCAATTCACCTCGCACGAATAACATCACGATCGAAATCAGCGCCATCGCGCTCATCAAACCGCCGCTGACATGCACCGACGCCCGAAGGCTCATCACGCCACACGCAAGCACCACCCAAGCCATCGGTACAAGATGAGAAAGGAATCGCCCTTGCAGGTGCGTGAATCCGATCCAGATCACCAGCATGCACAACATGCCGACAAACAGCCTGATTCCGTTCCCCGCCATCGATTGCATCCGCTCACGCCTCAGCACGATCATCGCGACACACATCAACACGCCGGCCAACATCACCATCACCGTCACACCGAATCGCCAGCCCACAAACACGTCGTCCCACGTCCGGCGTAACTTCGACTCAAGGTCCGCCACATCGGTAGCCGCCCGGTGCGCGATCTCGAACCGCTCCACCTGCCCATCATCAAAATGCCCTTGCCCCAACAGACCCATCGCCAGCGGAAAAACCGGATTGCCGCCGCTCCACACGGCCGTACGGATCAACCAGGGCGACAATGCAATCATTCCCATCAGTCCACAGATGATCGTTCCCCTGACCCAACGGATCTGAACGCCCAACCCACCACGCCTCCACAGCAGCACCGGCAGTGCTATCGCTAACATCGGCAGAAAGGTCAACTTGCACCCCGCCGCCAGACCCGCGAACACGCCCGCCATCAGGATCGCCATACGACCCTGATTCGTCCGGTCTTCGACCATCGCCCGCCTCGCTACGCCCGCCCACGCGATCGAAGTCATCGCCAGCAGCGTCCCGCCAGCCTCGTTGTATGCAACGCTCCCAAGCATCACCGTCCAAGGCGTAAAACCCACCCCAACACTCGCCATCATCCCCACCAACCGGCACGCGCCCCACGCCCGCGCCGTCGCATACACCGACATCAACACCAACATCATCAGCAACGCTACCTGCATTTGCCCCGCATACATCCCAGCCCACGCGCCGCCTCGCACCTGCATCGCCCACAAATGCTGCATCTCCACGTTCATCGGAAAAAATGAAAACACATTGTGCCGCAACGCCTCGATCCGCCCCGCCTCAAACCATTCTCGCGGCACCATCAAGTGATAACTCAACACGTCATACCCGTGGGGCTCATCACGCCACAACACCCCCGGAAACACGCTCGATCCCACCACCATCATCCCCACTGGCAAAGCAAGCAAGAGGCCCCACCACCACACAAGCTTTCCAGAACTCGAGAGGGAATCGCTCGCTTTCACGCCAGTTCCTGCACGCCATCGAATCGCCCGAAACACCGCATAACCCGCACCGATCGCAAGCAGCCCAATCCCCCAAACCTGCCCAACAAATCCCAGCAGACCCAGCCCCAAAACAATCAGGCTGCTCGTCCCAAAGCCGATCGCAACGCGACTCACCTCGATCAACGCGCGATGCGATCCACCATGTGCATCACTCGACGCGCTCTTTGCCGAAAATCCCCGACCCACGAACATCCGTCCATATCCCCACCATGCCAACAGCCACACGAGCAGCAGCGGACCGTCTGTCAACCAAACACCCGCCACTCCAGTCGCCCCCGCGGAGTTCAGCGTTCCCACCACGAGCATCACGGTGACCATCGCCGCGCCAATCAAGACGCCGATTCTCACCAAACGCGACCGCGTCTGCGTCGACTCCGCCGACACCTCCATCTTCGCATTTGCAGTTGATCCACCGCGATCGTTCATCCCCCCGACTCTCTCAACTTTTTCACACCGCGTCCATTCCGACACAGCTTCGACATACGCAAACCACCACCACACACACGCCCGATCACAGCGTCAGCCGCGCCTTGACGATCTGCTCCTGAAAGTCCTGATCGAGCTTGAATCCAAGTTGTCTGCACAACCCCTGCATCGCGTGATTGTCCGGCAGCACATCCGCGTAAATCGACCGAATCCCTTCCGCGCGCGCGACCTCGATCAGACGGGTCATGATCGCCCGACCGATACCCTTGCCCTGCTCGGCGTCGCTTACGACCACCGCATACTCCGCACTGTTCTCAGTTCGACTCAATCGACCCACTCCCACCACCCGTCGCGTACCACCAATGCCCGATTCAGCCACCATCGCCAGTTCGCGGTCATAATCGGCAAAGCAAACCCGGCGAAGTCGCTCGTGACTCGTCCGCTGGCTGAACTGCATCGAATGAAACCATCGGAACCGCACCGTCTCCTCGCTCAACTGAGCATGGAACGCTACCAGCAGCGGCTCATCCTCCGGCCGGATCGGCCTGAGCAGAATGTCCAAACCCTTCGAGGTCGTCACACGCCCCACGTATTGACTCGGATAAGGCCTGATCGCAAGCCGAGGCAGGTCATCGTCTGACAAATCGTGCCGATGCAGTTCGATCCGCGCGTCCAGCGCCACCACGCCCGATCGATCCACGCGGAGTGGGTTCACCTCCAGCCCGCGCACCCGACGCTGCTCACTCACAAGACGACTGAATCGCACCAACACACGCTTTAGCACATCAATGTCCACACGCTCACGCAGCACGCCGTCGAGCATCGCCCGACCCACACGCGTCTGCTCCAGCCATCGCTCTGCCAACGTCGCATTCAACGGCGGCAACGCTAGCGCGGTGTCCGCGATCCACTCCACATGCACACCCCCCGCACCCATCATCAATACCGGCCCGAACTGCTCATCCAACGCCGACCCCACAATCAACTCCACCGACATCTCCGGCGAACGATACGACTGCACCGTCACGCCCAGAAAATCCTTCGCAGGTACTCTCGACTTGATCAAATCAAACGCCTCTCGCACCTGATCCGCATCACGCACATCCAGCCTCACCCCACCCACCGCGCTCTTGTGCGTGATCGTGTTCGTGTCAAGCTTGACCACCACCGGAAATCCCACCGCACGTGCGATCGCGATCGCTTCATCCGAGGTCGATGCAGAATGCGTCGCCTCGACCGGAATACCGTACGCCAACAAAAGCGACTTCGACTCCCGCTCACTCAATAGCGTTCGACCCGACGCAATGATCGGCCCCAGCAGCGCAGCCGCCTTCCGATGCGAGGCCGCCGACTCCGGCGCGGCGGGATCCAATTCGACGCCCTCCTCCGGCTCAGGCGTCTCATACAACTCCGCAATCGAACGCGCATGACGATGCATGTCATTGAACACCCGCGCCGCAGTGTCGGGATACCGAAACGTCGGCACGCCTGCATCATTCAACATCCGCTCGCCCACCTCGATCTCCGATCCGCCCATCCAACTCGCCAGTATCGGCCGACCACCCATACGCGGCGGCCCGACAAATTCTCGTCCCGCTTCGCTCGATGCCCGTTGATCGCGCGCATAGCGCGCAAGTCGCTCGGCCGTCTCCGTCGATTGCGTCGCGTCCTGCGGAGACAAAATCACAAGCAATCCGTCACTCTCGGTCTCGTCATCCAACGCCTCCAACGCTCTGGAAAATCGCTCCGCACCAGCATCACCCAACAGATCCAGCGGATTGCTCCGCGACCAATGCCCAGGCGCGTGCGGATCGATCAAACGAATCGCTCGCTCACTCACGCTCGCAAGCACCCCTCCGCCCTCCATCAACGCGTCCGCGGCCAATACCCCAGGCCCGCCCGCGTTCGTCAGAATCGTCAGGCGATTGCCTCGCGGTCGTGGCTGACGCGACAGCGTCTCAGCCATGTAAAACAAATCCGCAAGTCGATCCACGCGCAACACGCCCGCGCGCCGGAACGCCGCGTCAAGCACCGCATCTGTCCCCACAAGGCTCCCCGTATGACTCGCCGCCGCACGCGCGGCCGCCTCCGTCCGCCCCGGCTTGATCACGATGATCGGCTTGCTCAATGCAACCTGCCGCGCAGCACTCAAAAATGACCGCGCATCACCCACCGATTCCATGTAAAGCAGGATCGCTGACGTATGCGGATCGTCTCCGAGATGATCGATGAGCTCGCCCCAGCCCACATCCAACATCGATCCCACCGAAATGAATGCACTAAAGCCCACACGCTCGCTCCGACTCCAATCCAAAACCGCACTGCACAATGCTCCCGATTGCGATACAAACGCAATCCGGCCTGGGTCCGCACGCACATGCGCAAAACTCCCGTTCAGCCCACGATGCGGAAACATCACACCCAGGCAGTTCGGACCGATGATCCGCATCCCCGAGCGCCTCGACGTTTGCAAAATCGCTGACTCCAACTCCACTCCCGCTTCCCCCGTCTCACGAAAGCCCGCGCTGACGATGATCGCCCCGCCCGCGCCCGCCTTCGCGCAGTCGGCAACCACGTCAGGCACCGACCGCGCAGGAACCGCGATCAACACCAAATCAACCTTCCCCGGAATCTCCGACACCTTCGCAACACAAGGCTTGCCGAACAACGACGTACGACCAGGATTCACCGCGTAAAGCTCACCCGAAAATCCGCCCGCGATCACGTTCAACATCAGCCCACGCCCCACCGAACCCTCCGCGTTGGTCGCACCAACCACCGCGATCCGCTTCGGATTCAACATCGCCTCCAGATTGCTTCGCTTCATCATCTCTCGGTACTCCCAAAAAACGCCGGTTCATCCATTTTCTTCGACGCCTGCTCGGAGTGTGTGGGCAACCCAACCCTCTGTCCATGCCCAAAGCCAAAACGAGCCAACCTGTCGCATTCGCAGCAGCACATATTCTCCCGAACGGCGACCCTTGCCCAAATTATCAAATTGGCGACGGAGCACACCGTTTTTCTTGCAAAATCACAGATCGAGGTCCGATTGCCAGGCGAATCAGCCCAAAATTCGACTTGCAATCCTCCTGCCCCTCGATAAGGTTACTAGCAGTACTTCGTCCATTGTGGCCGAGGTTAATCGGATAAACAGTTTTCCACGGAAGGCAGAGGCGTCCCGACAGACAATCCCGACCCCGGCGACTCAATCCCCATCCCACCCCCCTGAGTCTCGGCGAATGGTCCTAGAGCCATACCTTTAGTCGGTTGTCATCCCGCCTCTCCCCCCAAGGTCACTTTTATCCAAAAGATTTTCCGGCAGCTTGTCGCCAGAGTGGTGTCACAGTTGTCGTAAGTAGAGTTCATTGCATCGGTATGCCGACGCGTCGTCGGTATCACGCATGCGGAGTGAGAGAAACCATTTTTTCCCTGCGGAGGGATGTCACATGAAGCGTATTGCAATTCTCGCGGCGGCTGTTGTGGGTGTGAGCATGTCGAATGCGTCTGCTTCGATCATCGACGGACTCGCCGATGCCTCGTACGGACCCGCACTGGCGGTCCAAAACACCCAGACCAACTTCGGTAACTCAACTCTTGGGCAACCGCTCTTTGCCAACGGCTCGGAGCTGGATGCCGCTTACGCCAAGGTCGATGGCAGCAACCTCCTGATTGTCCTGGCTGGCAACCTTGAATCCAACTTCAACAAACTCGACATCTTTATCGATTCCAAAGCCGGCGGTCAGAACAAACTCCGCGGCGACAACCCGAACGTCGACTTCAACGGACTCAACCGCATGGGCAATAATGGCTCCGGCAACGGTCTGCAGTTCGATTCCGCTTTCAGCGCAGATCACTTCATCACCGTCACCGGCGGAAACACCGGCAGCGGCTACCAACTCTTCGCCAACCACGCAGATGTGCTTTCCAGCGGCGGCGGCACCGGAACCTTCCTCGGCGGCTCCGCTGTCAATGGCAACCTCATCACCGGTGCACTCGGTATCGATATTGCAATCAACAACTCCAACACCGCAGGCGTCGGCAGCGGCACCGGCGCTGATTCCGGCTTAGGCGTCACTTCGGGTGTCGAATTGAAGATCCCGCTCTCGCTTCTCGCCCCAGACACCACCTCCATTAAGGTCAACGCCTTCATCAACGGCGGCAGCCATGACTTCCTCGCCAACCAAGTCCTCGGCGGCATCGGCGGTGGCGGAAACCTTGGCGAACCCCGCAATGTCAACTTCGCCAACATCGCAGGTGACCAGTTCTTCACCGTCGTCATCCCCGAGCCCGCCACCCTCGGCGTTCTCGCAGGGCTCGGACTGATCGCTCTGCGTCGCCGGGCCTAAAGATTTCACACCAAAGCCGTCACGCTGAGGCTTCACTCGACTCGAGCGGGCGGTCCGGATCACGGACCGCCCGCTCTTTGGACCCACGTCGTGGCTATCGGACGACACACCTGTCGTCGTTTTCATCGATCGCTCTCTCGGCCCCATTATTCACGGAATCACCATGAACAAAGTCACGCCCGCCGCGCTTCTTACGCTCGCTCTTGCCCTTCCCGCCTCAGCGGCGTTGCCAGCTTTCGACTCCGCCGCTGATGCCGCCTACAACAACGGCTGGCAATCCGGCGACAACGGAGGCTCGGGCTTCGGACCCTGGACACTCACCAACGTCTCCTCCACCGGAGATCGAAACGGGCACATCATCCAAACCTCCTCGGGCAACGGTGCCTCACCCAGCGGCCACATCGACACCGCCTCACGCGCCTTCGGCCTCTACGCCAATCAAAGCTCCGGGCCCAACGGACTCGACATCGGATTCGCGACCGCAGCCCGCAACTTCACCGGCGGGGAAATCGCCATTGGCCAATCGCTCCTGATCTCCATGGACAACGGATTCATCGGAAGCTGGCAACTCGGGCCCGGCTCCGTCGGATTCTCCATCAACCGCCTCAGCTTCTTCTTCGCAGCAGGCGATACCAACTACCGCGTCGGTTACGGCGATCCCAACAACACCTCGGGCATTCTCGACACCGGCGTGCCCTTCACTGATGACGGACTCGATCTGGTCTTCACACGCACCGGCACAGACGCCTACCGACTCGACATCACGCCCGTCGGCGGAAGCACCACCACGATCAACGGCTCACTTCCCCAGACCGGCGGATCTCTCGATTCGATCCTGCTCTACAACCGCACCGCCGGCCCCGGCGCGAGCAACGACGTCTTCTTCAACAGACTCGCCATCGTCCCCGAACCCGCCACCCTCAGCGCTCTCGCAGGACTCGCCCTCATCGCCCTGCGTCGCCGAGCCTGATTCTTCCGTAAACCTCGTGACATCATTGAGTCGGGCGATCCCCAGTAAGGATCGCCCGATTTCAGTTTGGCTTACACGCAATTCACCCCGTTCGCAGCGCCAGCCAGCCGCTTCGAGCTCATTACCCGGATTGTGGATGATCGGGGGACTCTTCGTCACCGCCGCGCCAACTTTCGACGCCACGCGTTCTCGGGCGTATATTCCCACACCGTACTGGAAGCCTGTATCGAAGGCGTCAATTTCTTCCGATTGTCCATGGAGGGACTCGTGTCCACCCTGCCCACGTTGCCCATGGATCGACCCTTTGTCGATCCGCTCGACAAACTTCCGCCTCACTCCGTCGAAGCCGAGATGTGCCTGCTCGCCTCGATGATGCTCGACAAACAGATCGCAGAGCAAGTGCTCCCTCTCGTCGACGGCGAATCCTTCTATCTCACCGATCATCGAATCATCTTCGACACACTACGCGACCTCGTCGTCAATGACCGACAAATCGACGCCATCATCCTGCGCGATGAACTGGCCCGCAGGCAAGTACTCGATGACATCGGAGGCACCGCCTACCTCGGACAAGTCCTTGGCACCGTCCCCAGCGCCGCTCACGGCCCGGAATATGCACGCATCGTTCGCGAAAAGGCGATCCTCCGTCAGCTCATCTCACTCAGCAACTCCGCCATCCAACGCGCTTACGAAAGCATCGAGTCCGCCGACACCGTCCTCGATGCCATCAGCAGCGAAGTCTTCAAGCTCGCCGAGCGACGAATCTCCAATCCGATCCAATCACTCGGACAGGTGGCGCACGACGTCTACGAATCGATCCAGGACAAGGGCAATCGCGGCGTCGAAACCGGATTCTGGGATCTCGATGACATGCTCAACGGACTCCAACCCGGCGAAATGCTCATCGTCGCGGCACGACCTTCCATGGGGAAAACCGCCTTCAGCATGAACGTCATCCAGCAAGTCTCACAGCAAATGATCCCGACGGCCGTCTTCAGCCTCGAAATGTCCTGCCAACAACTCGCCCAACGTATGCTCTGCTCGATCTCCGGCGTCAGTCAGGACAAAGTCCGCAAGGGCCAACTCTCCAACGCCGAATACCACGACCTCGCCAAAACCGTCCTTCAGCTTCGCAAGCTCCCCGTCTTCGTCGATGATTCCCCGCAGCTCACCATCCTCGATTTCCGCACCAAGGCGCGACAGCTCAAACGCAAGCACGACATCCAAGTCATCATGATCGACTACATGCAGCTCATGGACAATCCCGGGCCGGAGAGCCGCCAACAACAAATCAGCGAAATCAGCCGTGGAATCAAGGCTGTCGCACGTGAACTCAAAGTCCCGGTCATCGCACTCAGCCAGCTCAACCGTGCCAGCGAAAATCGCGAAGGACACCGCCCACGCATGAGCGACCTGCGCGAAAGCGGCTCCATCGAACAGGACGCCGACGTCGTGATGCTTCTGCACCGCGAAGACTACTACCACCAGACCGAACCCAACTACGCCCCGACCAACCTCGCCGAAATCATCGTCGCCAAACAACGTAACGGCCCCACCGGAACCGTCGAACTCATCTTCGACGGCCGAGTCGCCAGCTTCCGCAACAAAGCCCCCGGCGAAGGCGTGATGTAGTCGTCAAAACGATTTGATTCCCCGGTCGGAGGGTTACACTTGCCATCTGAGCCAAATCAAATCAACTAAACCATCACAATCCTAGTCGCTCTTTCCATGCCTTAAGCTGCTCCTCGAACGGCTTTCCCCCCGCTGCGCCGGCACTCTGGTATCGCTTGACGACGTTGTGTGCGCCTAGGCACGAGTAGACCTCATCCGTCACGCGGATCGTCGCGTCAGACTTGGCGTGGGCGAGCGAGCTTGCGATCACCTCGTTGAATGCATCGACGCTCAGTTGCCCGAGCTTGTGCATGCCTTCGCGTTCACACCGCGCCACCAGCGTGCCGACGATGTGGTGCGCTGTTCGGAACGGAATCCCCTTCGTCACCAGATACTCCGCCAGCGATGTCGCATCGAGAAACCCGCGGTCGAGCGTCGGCTCGATGCGTTCCTTGTCGAACGACGCCGAGTTCACGATCGCCGCCGCCATCGTCAGGCAACTACTCACGGTGTCGTACGCGCGGAAAACGATGCGTTTATCTTCCTGCAAGTCGCGGTTGTAGCCGATGGGCAAACCCTTGAGGATCGTCATCAACGCGAACAGATCGCCGTAGACGTTCCCACACCGGCCGCGGATCAGCTCGAGCATGTCCGGGTTCCGCTTCTGCGGCATCATCGAACTGCTGGTCGTATACCGATCCGCAATCCTGATAAACCCGAACTCGGTCGTCATGTAAATGATCCACTGCTCGGCCCAGCGGGAGAGCCACTGCGCGGTCATCGCAAGAGCGAACAGGAAGTCGCAGGCGATGTCGCGTGTGGCCGTACTCTCGATCGAACTCCGCGAGACATCGATCTCATCATGTGCGAGAATCCCCGCTCTCTGCTCGACGAGCCAAAGGCTCTCGGAACGATCGATCGGAAGCGATGTGCCAGCGATCGCTCCCGCACCCAAAGGCCATTCAACTGATTTTGCCATCCAAGGCGCGTAGAATCGCTGGAGAGCGTTGATGAAAGCCGACGCCCACGTTAATGCCTCAGCACCCGCAGAGATTGGCTGCGCGCGTTGGAGGTGCGTGAACGAAGGCATCACGATGTCGCGATTTCGATCCGCCAAATCCACGAACGCGCGAGTAATCGCATCGAATTCGTTTCGACCTAGAGAGTGCGTCGTGTCGCATATCCAAAGCACCAAATCCGTCGCCACCTGATCATTCCGGCTCCGCCCCGTGTGCAGCTTTCGCCCCGGCTCGCCGATGCGCTCGGTGAGGGCGCTTTCCACGCACATGTGGATGTCTTCCAGTTCCGGCTTGAACCCCGCCCACTTCGGGCCGTCTCTATCGATCTCGGCCTCGATCTCCTTCAGCCCCTTCACGATCGCGTCCCGATCCGCATCCGTGATCAGCCCCACCTTCGCCAGCATCGTCGCGTGCGCGATGCTCCCAGCCACGTCGACTTTGTACAGTCGCCAGTCGTAGCTCATCGATTCGACAAACTCTTGCGCGATCGCGTCGGTGGCTTCGGAGATGCGGGCCTGCCAGGATTTTTGCAGTTGCGACATTCGCGTAGTGTAAGCCAAATCCCTGACGCTTGAAAACTGTATAGCACAGGATATACTTCGAGGGTCGCCTCCAATGGATTGGAAGTGTGGCCGGGCGATGTGACCCCGGACGGCAGAGGGACGCCTCACCACAGTGACGGATTTTATCCGTGAGGTTTCCATGCCCAGCGAGATTCGCTTTTCCGAGTTGCGGCGTATTGTAGAAAAACACGGATGGACTCTGGTCCGAATACGCGGTTCCCATCACGTTTTTCGAACGCCCGACGGATCGTCCTACTCCATCCCGGTGCATCATGGCAAAGTCAAACCGTTCTATGTCCGCGAAATCAAAAAGCAGATCGGCGAAGCTTAATCGTTCGTTCGACCCGGCTTTGCTCGCCCGTGCACGTGCGATCGCCGAGGGCTATCGCATCATCATTCGGTATGAGAATCGTGAGTATTACGGTCAGGCGATGGAACTGCCGGGCGCCATGAACGATGGCAAAACGCCCGACGAGTGTATCGAGAAGACGATCGATATTGTCACCACAGTTGTCGCGACGATTCTCGAACGCGGTGAGATCCCGCCGCTTCCGGCTTCGGACGAGCGACGCGACGAGCAGGTGAACGTCAGGCTGAGCAAGCTGGAGAAACTGACATTTGAAGAGGCTGCTCGCAGCCGCGGCTTTCGTGGATTGTCTGATTTCATGCGGAGTGCGACGCTCAGCAGCGTTGCTGCCAAGTAAACTCCGTCCGCGGGCTACCATCTTGCCTGGTGCTTTGATCCGTCCAATATCCGCGTCGCTTCGTGCTCAGATTAGACCCGGCTTGTGGACAGGCTCGCGGAGAATTGCCAGTGGACTCTCAACCGAATCAGTCGATGTCGCGAGTTGGTGTCGCGCGACACTCGCTCACGCGCCGGCGTCGGTGAGGATGTCTGTCAGCACGGTCACGGGCTTGGCGTCGTCGCCGGGCTCGGGGGAATCCTGCCAGTGCGTAATCTTTTCATCGCCCAAGCGCCAGCAAAAGGAAACGTCACGTCCCAGATGTCGGGCGGGGAATCCAACGCCTCCGCGGCCGTAGTCGATGACGTCGCAGCCGATCTCGGTCAGTTCGTCGACGTGATGCTCGAGCTTCTGCACGACGCGATCCAGATCCGACTCGATCGCGCGACGCAGTTCACGCGGGATCCGATGCTCCAACTGCACATGAAGCCGCCGCGCCTCGGCATGCACCGCCACCAGATCGCGAACGATTCGGCCCACGAGCGGCAATGTCCGGTTGGCCTCCACAAGCGTGAATCGACGCCGCGTTCGCCTTGCAAACCTGAGCGCCACACCGTCGGCATAAAAATCAGCTTCGGCCATCACGCCTCCCGTTCCGGTCCCGATTCACGTTCGACCACCCGATCCAATCCGTTGCATCGCGCGATCGATCTCTGTTGGGATTGATTCTTAATCGGACGGAATGCCTGTCAACGAGGAGAAATCGCTGTTGGGCAACGAAATCGATTTTCACGCTCGCCCGGAGGTCGGTTTGCAACGGTCGTGTCGCTTTGACGGCGCGATTGACCAAAACCGTCCATCGACAAATACGAAAACACCCGGCCCGAGTGTGACATCGGGCCGGGTGTGTGTTGATCCAACGGACTCTCGATCGCGCGCCAGCTTTCAAAGCCATCTGACTTCATCCAGCGGCGACCTCAAGCCGATTCAAGCGCGACGACGGCGAAGGCTGATCACGCCCAGGCCCGCGATCGCACCGAGCGTGGCTGGCTCAGGGACGGCGGACATCGCAAGCGCGAAGTCGGCAAGGAACGTCGCATCGCTGATGCCGGCGTCGACGAGTGCCGCAGACGCGGCCGTCAGCGACTGGTTGTAGTTGCGGGCCACCGCCAGCAAATCGGCAAACCCGACGTTGCCGTCGAAGTTATTGTCGCCCAATTCCCACGTTGCCCCGCCGGTGAGGTTGTAGTTACGCGCCAGTGCCAAGAGGTCAGAGAAGCCAACAGTGCCGTCGTAGTTGGAATCGCCTCGGAGGTACACGCCGATGAGCACGCTGCTCGTATCGACCGCAATTCCTCCGAACTCGGTCAGGGGCGTTTCGAGCGTGGCATTGTCACGCGCGATGACTGCCACGCTATCAGGATTGAAGCTCGTGCCGATGCCCAGTCCATTCCAGAGGCCTCCGTTGAATGCGGCGGTGATGTAGCCCTGAATCGTCGGAATGGGCGAGGTCGCACCGTAGTCGATCACGAGCTTGCTCTTGCCCATGTCGATACGTGCTTCGGGCACGCCGGCAGTATTGAGCAGGTTGAGCGTCACGATCTTGCTCGTAGTAGCAGTGCTGGTCGAATCGATGGCGAGCGTTCCGCCGAAGACGCGAAGAATGTTGGCGTTGACGTTCTGAACAGTAAGCGTTCCGCCGCCGCGCTTCTCCAGGTTTTGCGAGGCGCTGGCCATTTGCGCGGGCAGACTGAGCTTGAGCGAAGCACCGGGGCTAACCCAGAGCGCAGGCGTCGAGGTTCCATCCGGGAACGAGACCGGGGCATTGATCACATGATTGCCGCGCTCGGTGCTGATGACCGGCGTCGCGTTGGAGGAGCGTGTCACGTTGATGACGTTCGTGCCTGCGATCGTGTACGGGATGACCGTGTCGAACTTGATGTTCTCGACCGTCACATCACCGGTCAGCGTCACGGTACGCGCGACAGCGCCCTCGGCGGGTGGAGCTTCGTTAAAGAGGGCTGTTGCAGTGTTCGAATTGGGGAAAGCATCGGTCGGGCCGCCCCAGTTGGCGTCGTCGTTCCAGTTGCCGTCGCCAGCGAGCGTCCAGCCGTTGGTGAGTTCCGCGACGCTCGCCAAAAGTCGGAAGCTGAGCGTGTTGCCCGATGTAAAGTCAATGACCGGATTCTGCTGCGATGCCGCGGTGAACGTGGTCAGACGAATCCAGTTCTGCGCACCAGCAGCGGTGGTGTCCGGATCGTTGAAGCGCCAGCGAAGTCGCAGCGCCTTATTGACCGGATCGCTGCCGGGCACGTTTGCAACGCCAACCGTTGCAAGCGGTGTACGTGCAACGTTGAACGCGGTCGATCCGCTGAGCGTGGCTTCGCGGAACATCACACCCGCGCCGATGGCGGGGGTTTCGAAATCGTTGAGAACAGTCGGAGTTCCGCCGATCGTGTTGGTGACATCATCGACGAACAGATTGATCGGCTTGCTCGTGCCGCTTGATTGGGTGATACGAATATGCTCCAGCACACCGCGCGTGCCGTCGAGGACTCCGTTGGTCCCGCCCGCCGTTGAACCAGCGAAATAGGCGACCGGATCGGTGCCGAAGTTGAACGTGAACGTCTGGAACGTGCCGTCTGCAGTCAGTGTCTGCCCGTCCAGGTTGATCCACTCGATCGCGCCAGTGGTACCGCCGTTACTTCCGATGCTGCCGGTCGAGCCGGTTTCACGCACCCCGATGCTGATCTTGAAGGTCTCTTGACCGAACGACATCGACGAACAGACCAAACCCGCCGCCAACGCGATCGCGGACACACCAAACATCGAAACACGCTTGCTCATGGTTCTCTCCTCTTGGGATCAGGCTCCGGCCCGATCTGGCCCTTACCGGACGTGCACCAATGACAGGACGACCCTGCCATCTGGCTCATAGTTACATAACATCACACAAAGCACGAGTTGGCAAGCACATTTTGCGCGGATTTTGTCACACCATGACCATATCGACATCACAAAATGAATTCAATCAGGCATTTACAACACATTCGATGCACATTCAGACTACCTATAAGATCATGCAGCAACCCAATCCGTCTTGTGCTTTCCGGATTGCAGCTTGGGTTTGCATTCGCAAGTTGCTAAGATTGCCACATGCCCGACGCGATCGCCATCCTCCATGCCGCCGGTCTGCGTAGAACTCCCGTCAGAACCGGCGTGATCGACTATCTGGCCCGATCGCCCAGGCCACTAAGCGTCGCGGATATCACCAAAAAACTGCCTCGCGGCACCGACGTCGTCACCGTCTATCGAACACTCAACACCCTCGTCGAAAAGGGCCTCGCACGACGACTCCATGGCGATGATCGCACATGGCTTTACGAGTTCATCTCCCCCGGCCGACCCGAAGACGATCACGTCCACGCCCACTTTGTCTGCGATCAATGCGGCACGGTCGAATGCCTCCCTGATGTCACACTCCCCACGCTCCCCGCACAACTGGCAGAGCCCAAAAGCGGAAAAAACTACGCCGTCACCAAGCAGGAACTCACGCTCCACGGCAAATGTCCCAAGTGCACCTGATCTGCATGCACTTATTCTGCATCCACCTGATCTGCATCCACATGATCTGCATCCACATGATCGGGCCCCGCCGCACTCGCCACGCAATCGGCCGCAACACTTTTGCTGCCACCTTCGCCCCTCAAGCCGAGATGAACTCCGCCGAGGCGTAGCCATCTTCCGAGTCAGCGCGTTCTGGCTCGCCTGATTCGATCCAATCTTCCTCAATCCGGTCGATCTCAACGATCACGCGCACCGTCTCGCCTGTCTGAGTGCAAATGAACTCGACTTCAACAGAAGGTGTCGGCCCGAACCATCGACTGCAAACGACGCCCGCCTCACCGCGACGAAGTCCTCGCTCCGGCACATCGGCACGCAGATGAACAGGCTGGTCAGGCCTAATCCGACCGATATCAATTGTCCGCGACATGACCGCCTCCTTGCCGAGAAATCTCATCCGAAACCGCATGCGCGATTGTTCACGCCAACCGCGGCAGGCACTGGGACACTTGGGCACTTCAGACCACATGACCGTAGCGCCGTAGCACCATGCGCTCATGCGCCCGCAAGCCAATTGGCCCGCGCTCACTCCAAACGCACTTTCTCCTCTCCTACACTTCTCCCCTCGCGACTCCCCTTCGCGCTTCTCCCCGCCCGCATCCTGCCTCCGAACATATTCTCGGGCGTCGATACCATTTCGTAAAGGCCATATTGTGATCTGAATGTTTATTTCTGCGTTTGATGCGGCCATAACATGACTGCATGCCTCGATCCGCCTCGCATCCCGCCCGCGATCAACCGGCAGACGAACCGGCGACGAAACCAACCGAAGCACACGTGCGAGAAATCCGAACGCAGCTCGATCGCTGGTATCGCGCCCATCGCCGCGATCTGCCCTGGCGTCCGCCGCCCGGTCAGGATGATGCGCCCGTCGATCCGTACCATGTCCTCGTCAGCGAGTTCATGCTTCAGCAAACGCAGGTCAGCACCGTCATCAGCTACTTTCACAGATTCATTCACTCGTTTCCCGATATTCGATCCCTCGCAAAGGCGGATGAGCAGGAAGTCCTTCGGCATTGGCAGGGCTTGGGCTATTATCGCCGCGCACGGATGCTGCACGCCTGCGCGCGAGAGATCGTCAAACAACACGAATCGGTCATCCCAAGCGACGTCGACACCCTGCTAGCCCTGCCCGGTATCGGCCGATACACCGCGGGTGCGATCGCGTCTTTGGGCTTCGGGCGACGCGCCCCAATCGTCGATGGAAATGTCGCTCGCATCCTCTCGCGCATCCAATGCCTCGACGTCGATCCACAATCCCCAGCGGGCCTTCGCGCGATCTGGGCGGTCGCATCTGAAATCGTCCCCGAGAAATCGCCAGGCGTCTTTAACAGCGCGATGATGGAACTCGGCGCAACGCTCTGCACCCCAAAATCACCGCGATGTGCGGATTGTCCCGTTTCACACCAATGTCGGGCGCGAGAGATGAATCGCGTCGATTCGATCCCCCGACCGCGTGCCAAGCGCGTCGTGCCCGTCGTCGAACGCATCATCTACTGTATCCACGACGCCAGAAGCGACCACTGGTGCCTGGAACAGCGCCCCCCCACCGGCCGTTGGGCGGGCATGTGGCAGTTTCCCTCACGCGAACTGATTGCATCCCACACACAGAATCACACGCACAAAACGATCCAATTCAGCCAGGCGAACGATCCGCTCGATGCGAAACACGCACGAAACTCCCGCGTATTCAAATTGATCGGCGGGTTCGATCATGCGCTCACACATCGACTTTATCGATTCATGGTCGTCCGCGCTCTGCGTGGCCGCGCGAGTCAGGCGATTCTCGATCCCGATCGGCCGACGAAATGGCTAAGTCTCGACGACTCACGATCGCTGCCGCTGCCTAGGCCCCATCTGCGCGTACGCGAGATGCTCTTGGCCCGATAATACACATTCGCGCCATCGTGGATCGCCCGTGTTGCCCAACGTGTCAGAGCTTTCCGCAATGCTTGCCGACGATGGCGGAACCTCGTCTAATGGTCGGGGTGAATCGACTCCTTGAAACCAACACCGCCGTCGTCGGGCTCCAATGGGGCGACGAAGGCAAGGGTAAGATCGTTGACGTTCTGACCGAGCACGCCGACGTCGTCGCGCGTTATTGCGGCGGGGCCAATGCCGGGCATTCGGTTCGCTTTAACGGCAAAAAATTCGCAACCCACCTCCTTCCCGTCGGAGTCTTTCGACCCGGCGTGATGAACCTCGTCGGCAACGGCGTGGTGCTCGACCCGGCCGTCATCGTGCGCGAGATCGACGAAATCTCCGCCGCCGGCATTCCGGTCGGGCCGGGCAACCTCCGTATCTCATACAAAGCCCACGTCGTCATGCCCTGGCACAAAATCGAGGACGGCGCTCGCGAATCCAACGCAGGCGGAGAAGCCATCGGAACCACCCGACGCGGCATCGGCCCGACCTACGCCGACAAAATGCACCGCTCGACTGCCATCCGAGTCGCAGACCTCGTCGATCCCGCAAGGCTCACCGAGAAAGTTCGTCGCATCGGCACCGAACGCAATCGCATGCTCGCGGTGCTTCATCAGGCGAGCCCCGTCGATCTGGATGCAACGATCGATGAATACCTGAAACTCGGTGCACGACTCGCACCCATGGTCGACGACGTCGGCAAACTCCTTCTCGATTACCGCAAGGCAGGCAAGAAAGTCGTCTTCGAAGGCGCACACGCCGCCCTTCTCGATGTCGATCACGGCACCTATCCCTACGTGACCAGCAGCAGTTGCTCCAGCCTCGGCATCTTCAGCGGCACGGGCGTTCCGCCTCAGTATGTCCAATCGATCATCGGCATCGCCAAAAGCTATAGCACTCGCGTCGGCGGCGGACCATTTCCGACCGAACTCCACGACCAGACCGCCCACACCATCCGCGAGCGCGGCCGCGAGTACGGCACGACCACCGGACGCCCACGCCGCATCGGTTGGTTCGATGCCGTCGCATGCCGTTACACCGCCGACCTCAGCGGCGCAACCTCGATTGCCATGACCCTGCTCGACGTCCTCTCCGGCTTGAGCGAAATCAAAATCTGCGTCGGCTACAAATATCGCGGTCAGCCACTCGATTACTTCCGCGCCGATGCCGAGGTCCTGAGCGAAGTCGAATGCGCCTACGAAACGCTCCAGGGTTGGCAGGCCGACATCAGCCTCACAAACCGCTTCGATCAACTCCCATCGGAGGCACAGAAATACGTCAAGCGCATCGAAGAACTGCTCGGCGTACCCGTCAGCATGGTCAGCGTCGGTCCGGAACGTGCCCAGACTCTTGTGCGGTAAGCGAAACGTGAGTTTCACATCGCGCAAACTCGGTACAGCCCCTTCGATTGAGTAAGCGAAGATCCATCCTCTCCCGAACACCCCTCAGGCTCAGCCTGAGTCGCTGGGACATGCCCCTGGGCAGCGGGTCGTTCTGGCAACGCGTGCGGCCTGAACAACTCTTCGTCGGCTCGTTCCTACTCATCATCGCAATCGGAACGCTGGGACTCAAACTGATCCCCGGAATGTTCAGAAACCAGCCGATGGACTGGCTTGATGCCCTCTTCACCATCACGAGCGCCGTCTGCGTCACCGGACTCGCCGTCGAAAACACCGCCCAAACCTTCACCATTCAGGGACAGGCGTGGATCCTACTCTGCATTCAGCTCGGCGGACTGGGCGTCATCGTCCTGTCGAGCTTCATCATCCTCGCGCTCGGCGGACGCATGGGCGTACGCAGCGAAATGCTCGTCAGCAGCGCCACCGACGTCGCGCCCAAAATCAAACCCCAAAAGTTCGTACGCGACGTCGTCATCTTCACACTCACCATCGAAGCCATCGGCGCCATCCTGCTCTACATCCTCTGGAGACCCTGGCAGGCCAATCACGGAATGCCGCTTGGCGAGAGTATCTGGCATGCCGTCTTCCAATCCGTCAGCGCATTCTGCAACGCAGGATTCTCAACCTACACCAACAACCTCGTCGACTATCGACACTCGGGCGCTTCCCTGCTCGTGCTCTCGGCTCTCATCATTCTCGGCGGATTCGGCTTTCTCGCGATGGAGGAATTCTATCGCCGCCTACGAAATCCTTCGGTCGTGCGACGCCTGTCTTTGAATACCCGTATCGGATTGGTCACGATGATCGTGCTTCTGCTTGTGGGCTGGGTCGTCCTCGGAGCTCTTGAATGGAGCAATCCCGCGACACTCGGCGATGCCAGTCTTGATAAAAGCGATCGAATCATCAACGCGCTGTTCATGTCCGTCACTGCAAGAACTGCCGGATTTAACACAATCGACTACGAGCAGGCATACGCCAGTAGCAACTTCTTTACCATGATCCTGATGGCCATCGGTGGCGCTCCCGGTTCAACGGCAGGAGGCGTAAAAACCACCACGGCGGCACTCGTCTTCCTGCTCCTGGTCAGCAGGCTACGCATGCAATCGGATGTCATCGCAGGCGGTCGAACCATTCCACCCGAGACGATGCGAAATGCACTGCTCATCGTCCTTTGCAGCCTTGTAATCACCCTCACCGCAACATTCCTCATCCTCGCTTTTGAATCCTCCTCCGTCATTGCACGAAAAGACTACTTTCTCTCGGTACTGTTTGAATGCATCAGCGCATTCAACACAGTCGGGTTGTCGATGAACCTGACGGCAGAGTTGAACGATCCCAGCAGGGCCATCGTCATTTTTCTCATGTTCGTCGGCCGCGTCGGTCCTCTTTCACTGTTGGCCGCCATTGCATTTGCTCAGCACAGCAAAACCCGCTTTAGATATGCTAGAGAAGATGTCGTCGTAGGATAAATCCAGCTGGAATTGAAAATGAAACGATTCGTCATCATCGGACTCGGAAACTTCGGCTCGGCAGCTGCCGATGCGCTCTACCGCCAGGGACATGAGGTCATCGTCGTCGACCAAAACGAACTCGCGGTCGATCGCATCGCGCCACTCGTCTCACGCGCCGCCGTCGGTGACGGACGAAGCCTCGACGTCCTCGAAAGACTCGGCGCACGCGGTGCGAACTCAGGTATCGTCTCCACAGGCGATGACATCGCTGCCAGCATCCTCGCCTCCATGTCGCTCCGCGATCTCGGCGTCGAAGAACTCTACGTCAAGGTCATCAGCCGCGACCACGCACGCGTCATGGAACGCATCGGTGTCACCGAAACCATCTTCCCCGAACGCGAAAGCGCACTCGCACTCGCCGCACGCGTCAGCGGGAAAGAATCGCTCCTCAACTACGTCCGACTCGGAAACAACTTCAGCATCCAGGAAATGGCCGTCCCCGACGCATGGAACCACCGCACCCTGCGCGAACTCGACCTACGACGCGAATATGGCGTGATCGTCGTCGGTGTGCACGACGTGCTGCTCGATCAAATCGCCGCCCCCGACCCCGACGCCATCCTCAAAGATTCCGACACACTCCTCATCGCGGGAAGCGATGAAGCACTCAAAGCGGTCGCTTCTGTCAAGTGATCAACGAAGTGTCCGCGTATCGTCGATCCGTCAGATACCCCACGCAGATTCACGGTTCATCTTCACCGATCACAGCGAACCCTTCGTACTCGGCACCCCGCTCTGACGCGGATCGATCGCGACCGCCGCACGCAACGCCCGCGCGAATGCCTTAAAGATCGCCTCAGCGATGTGATGATTATTGCTGCCGTAGGCAACGTTAATGTGGAGGTTCATTTTCGCATTCGTCGCGACGCTCTTGAAAAACTCCTCGACCAGTTCCACCGCAAACGTACCAATCAACTCGCCGGTGAACTTCACATTGAACACGAATGCGGGCCTGCCCGAGAGATCCAGCGTGACCGCCGCCAGCGTCTCATCCATCGGAAGCGTCGAGTGCCCGTATCGCGTGATGCCCGACTTGTCGCCCAGCGACTTCTCAATCGCCTGTCCCAGCACGATCCCAATGTCCTCCACCGTATGGTGCTGATCCACATGCAGATCACCTCGCGCCTGCACCCGCAAATCAAACAGCCCGTGCCGCGCCAGCAAGTCCAGCATGTGATCCAAAAATCCCACACCCGTATGCACATCCGACCGCCCACTCCCGTCCAAAGCGAACGAAAGCTTGATGTCGGTTTCACCCGTCTTACGCGAAATGTCAGAGAGTCGAGGCATTTGGGCAGGGATATCGGGGTGAGAGATATAGTAACGACGGACAGAGGATTTTGATTCCACCACAACGAAAAACGAACAATCAACAGCCCACAACTAGCAACTAGCAACTTACCACTCAACCCCCTCACGCCGCTTGCTGCTTCTCGATCATCGTCAAAAGTCCGGCGATGAGTGCGTCATTTTCCTGGCCTGTGCCGACGGTGATGCGAAGTTTGTCCGATAGACCCGGCTTGTCGAAATATCGGACGAGAATGCCCTGCCGACGCAGGCCCTCATAAAACCTTCGCCCGTCCCCGCCGGGCACGGTGGCGAGTACGAAGTTCGCCTGGCTCGGAATGACCTTGAACCCCAGCTCGCTCAGATGATGCGTCATGCGCTCACGCTCCAGCCGAACGTTCTCCCAGCCACGCGAGGCGTGAGCCTGATCTTCGATCGCAGCCGTCGCGGCCACGATGCTGATCGCGTCGCAGTTGTAGCTGTCCTTCACCTTCATCATTTCGTCAATCACGCCCGACTGCGCAACCCCATACCCAAACCGAAGACCCGCCAGCGCATAGCCCTTGCTCAGGCTCCGACTCACCACCACATTCGCAAAATCCTTCACCAACGGCACGGCGCTTTGCCCCCAGAAATCGCCATACGCTTCATCCACCAGCACCAAGCCCGCAAACGCCCGAGCGAGCTTCGCGATCTCAGCAATCTCAACCACCGTCCCCGTCGGCGCATTCGGATTCGCCAGATAAATCGCACTCGCTCGCGTCGCGATCAACGCCTCGATCGGAAGCCCAAAACCGTCCAGCCAGGGCACGCCAACATGCCTCGCATCCTCCAGACGAGCCAGCACGGGATAAAGCGAATATGACGGGTCAGGCGAAGCTATCGAACCGCCCGGCGGAACAAACGTCCGCGTCGCGATTGTCAGAATGTCATCCGATCCGTTGCCCGCAATGATCTGATTCGCTTCGACAGACCAAAGACGCGCACAACTCTCACGAAACCGATCTGCCAGCGGATGCGGATACCGACGCAGCATCTCCACATCGACCGCTTGGATCGCCTCCATCACACGCGGGCTCGGCGGATAGGGATTCTCGTTTGTGTTCAGCTTCACGACGCGTTCGCCCGGCGCGGGCTGTTCGCCCGGGGCGTAACCGCTCATCGTGCGCACGGTCGTGCGAACTAGGTTGGAGGGAGCCATGACAGAAGTGTAGCGAACTTCCTTCTCGTTTGCATCGCAAACTCTTCATCAGCGAGCACACGCCATGTCTTTTCATCGCGATCGACGTTCACTGCGTATCAGCTGCATCGACTATCGCGGCCAGCCGATCCGCCTATCGAGGCGATCGAGGAGGCTTGATCGCGTTCTGCTTCTTCTCTCGCAATCGCTCCAGCGTTCGCTTCTCGGCACCCGAAAGACTCTCCATCCCGCCCTGCCCGATCTTGGCCAGTAACTCATCCAGCGTCCGCTCGTCATCCTCGATCTGCTGCTGCTCTTTCTCGCGCTTGGACTCTTCTCGCTGCTCAACAAACTCCTCGACCTTGGTTCCAACGAATCGATCCAATCGCCACGCAAAACCCACACCGAACAACAATCCGCCCAGATGCGCAGCATCCGAAAGGTCGCGCTCGCCGACCGTGGCCAGCAGGTACAGCAATCCGACGAGCAAAGCGAAAACCCGAATCGGAATGAACCAGATACGCTGTTCAGGAAACAAAACCGCGCACGCGCCGATGCAAGCCAACGCCGAGCCGCTCGCGCCGATCAACGCGGCGGGTCCATCAACTGTCACCGTCATCAACGCAAACAACAGCCCCCCAGCAATGCCGCCCATCGTGTAAAATAGCAACGCCTTGCGTCCGCCCCACACCGCCTCAAGCTGCGGCAGAAAGAAAAAGATCACCAGCACGTTGAAAAAAATGTGCAACGCGGTGCCGTGCAAATACTGGTACGTGATGAATCGCCACGGCTGAATGAACCCCTTGCCATGATCGAGTGTCAGTTCCCCAAACTGAACCACCGGACCATTCGACAAGCCCGCGCCGCTAAACGCCTGCAAAAAGAAGACCACAAGACACGCGATGATCACGCCCAGCGAATACGCCGGCGGCAGCGAAAATCCCATCCGCTGGCGGAATCCGTCTTCTCCCTGGTTGTAGGCCCTGTCCTGCCAGCCCATGTGTCCCGAGTCCTTCCCTTGGTTGTCGATCCCCGTCACGTCCCGATACGGGTCAATTCCCGCCGCGCCTTCGCCGCCGGTCGTACATCAGCAGCGTCGCGATCGTTTTGCCGTCGTGAATCTCGCCACGATCGATCATCGCGATCGCCTCATCATAGGCGGTCGGTAGCAACTCGATCTCCTCGGTTTCATCAAGATTAGCCTCCGAACGAAACAAACCCTCTGCGAGAAACGCGTAAAGCTTCTCCGTCAAAACCCCCGGCGATGGATAAAAGTTCCCGATCGGTGTGAGTCGCTCAGCCAGATACCCCGTCTCTTCCACCAACTCACGCCCCGCGCAATTCATCGGACTCTCTCCCGACTCCAACGTCCCGGCAGGCAACTCGATCAACGTCTCGCCGATCGCATAGCGACGATTCCTGATCAGCAGCACCGTCTTGCTATCCAGCATCGGCAAAATGACCGCCGCCCCCGGATGCTTCACCACCTCGCGCTGTGTCACTTTGCCGTCCGTATCCCGCTCGGTCAGATGAATCTCCAGCACGATTCGCCTTCCGGTGAAGACTGTCTTGCGATCTTTAAGCGTCCATGACATCCACAAAGTGTAGCCGCACTCGACGCCAAACTGAACCTAACCCCTAGCGCCACACCATCAACACCAACGCCCATCCGCACCAACGAAACCGGGCATGCCGATCGAATCGACATGCCCGGTGCGCTTTAGATCAATGTCTGTCGAGTTTCGATCGAGCAGACTCATGCGTGCTTCGTCGATGCCCGATCGACGCGTGATCGAGATTTCATCGACGACGACGCAGACCGACAAGGCCAAGCCCCGCGATCACGCCGAGCGTTGCCGGTTCGGGGATGACCATGAAGTTGAAAACGCCCGTGCCCGTGACGACGGAATCGGCAACGGTGTCACCACTGATGGCCAGTTCCAGTGCGTAGTAGCCGGGCTGCGTGAAGGCGAGATTGTTGTGAATGTGATCGACGATATCGCGATCCATCACAAGGGAGTCATTGAGGTTCGAAAAAATTTGGATCGGCTCACCCAATGAATCAACGCCATAATAAAACGCCTGCCCGCTGCCCACTCCGCCACCAAAGGGCGTGTGAACAAGGCCCGTGTACTTGATCGTCAGCAGGCCGTCCACAAATGCCGCTGCATCGACTTCTTCGATCGCAAGACCCAGCCAGGGCAGGATCTCCTCGTTGTTCTCCTGCGGAAACACAAACAGCGGGGCGCCAGCCGCAATGCCCATGAAGTCATACGCCGAGTCGGACGGGCGGGCGGTGATGAACGACGGACCCGAACCCACAATCAAAACATCCGAAGCCTCAAAGCCGACCTCGGCTTCATGATCGTGAACCTCGGCTTCAAACTCGCCTCCCTCGAACGCAAACCCGATGTCGTAGTGACCGCTCGTCACCACCACGTCGTACGCGCTCGCCACCGACGCCGACACACCTACAACCGCGACCGCGGCCATTTTCTTCAAGCTCATCATCTCCACACTTCTCCCTTTATCCGAAAGACACCAACACACGACTCAGAAAATCAAACAGCCAGCCTCACGCATAACCCGGTTGGCATGCTCGACCGCCACACCCGATCGATCTCGCCATCCACAGCCGCATGCAAACCTGCTGCTTACGCCGCACACGCGACGCGTTGCAAGTATGTTGCATCCGCGTGTTATTGTCAACAACAATCTGCTTGCTTTTCTGATCCCCACCACTACCCATCCACTTCTCAAGCACGACGACGCGATAGCGCCAGCCCGGCCAACCCCACAAACACCGCCAAGCTCATCGGCTCCGGCACCGCAAGCGGCTGTTGCGACATCGCCGCCGCTAAATCGCCCGGCCCCACCAGCCCACCTGTCCCCGTCCCCCAATTCCCCTGCAACAAAAAGAAATCATCCAAATCCACCACACCATCACCCGAAAAGTCCGCATGAAACCAGTCCCGGCGACCACCAAAATTCCCCGCCAGCACCTCGTAATCCAATCGATCCACACGACCGTCCAGATTCGCATCACCTTTCAACCAATTCAGGTTCGTCAGCGTGCGAAGCTGAACATCCACCTCATACAAACCCGGCGCGGTGAAACCCCAGTTGTAATGCAAATGCCCGCCGCCATTCACATACGCTACGTCGCTCGCGTCAATCCCGCCGTTGAACGTGCTCATGAATCGCGTCACGTTCGTGCTGCTCTGCGCAAACCACATCGAAAAATGGCCCGGACCACGCACGTCGAGCAAACGCACCTCGATCCAGCGATTCGCATTGTTCGCCCCGCCTCGCGCATCGCCCGGATTCCAAAGCTCCAGCTCCGACAACGCGCCAGGCGACATCGTCTCCGCCGCAAGTCCCAAATAAATCTGACCGGCGGAAAAGTTCTGCGGCATGATCCAGATCGTCGATCCGGGTGTCCCACCAATAAAACTAAAGTTCGTATTCGACGGCATCGTCCTGCGACCCAAAGTCCCCGCATATGCGTGCGACTGCGTCGTCGGCAACGCCGAAGCGTTGTCAGGATCCAACAACGACGCAAACGTCCCCCCGCCCGTGTACGGAACATCCATGTCCGCATGCACGTTCTCAACTCGCGTCGAGTTCGCAAAATCCGCTTCCAATCCGAAACGCAGCGTCAGCGGCATACTCGCGTGAAACTGCTGCCCGCTCGCAACCGCCGACAGCATCAACACCCCAAGCCCAGCCGACGCCACCGCACCGGCCCGACCGTATCCAAACACCCAACACACACCAACACGCCTGAAATTCATTCCATCGCTCATGAATTTGCCCTCGATCGCGGCCTCGCAAAATCGATCCCCTGCGCTAGCCATCGCCACATCTGTCTCGCGTCCACGCTCTCCACATGCGCATCCAAATAGAGAATGTTGCTCCGGCCACTCAGACGATCAGGCCTCGGCTTCGTCGTAAAACGATCCGGCGCCACATCACTCAGCAACGCCGACCAATGCTCCGTGATCGTCCCGCCAGCTCGCAGCCATTCCCAACTGTGCGTGTGATCCCCACCCTCATTCACGCTCTCACTGTCCGAATCAAACGCCACACACGTCGTTGCGTGCTGACGAATCAGATTCCAGTTGTTAAACACCGGAATGTTCGGATCAGGCTCACCAAAGCTGTCCAATACCTTCACGCATAGATAACTGTTGAGAATGTAACTCGTCCCATTGGCCAGCCGACGCTGCTCGGCACGCGGATCAGCTTCATTGATCCTGATCTTTTCAATCAACGCCTGTTGATCGCTCGAGCGACTCATGTAAGGCGTCAACTGAAACACCCAACTTCGCCCGTCATGGGCCTGCGTCGTCGGGAAAAACCCACGATTGGCCTCGCAATACATCCGCACCGCCAAGCCCAATTGCCGCATGTTGCTCGCCGACGTCAACTGCTGCGCCTGCACACGCACACGCGACAACGCAGGCAACAAAATCGAAATGAGCACCGCAATAATCCCAATCACCACCAGCAACTCGACCAGCGTAAACCCAACCGCATGCCGAACACGACCACCAGACCGCCCGCTCTCGGCCTGCACGCGCCGCTCTGCCCCTCCAGGCCGCACGATCGGCCGACGATCCGTCTTCGGTCCTTTGAACTTCTCGCTCACCATAAACGCACTCCAACTTCGACCGGTGATCTCACCTCGATACGCGATTCCGTCACATCACAGCCCCTCATCCTGACCTGCAATCCTAGCATAGTCGCAAATCATCTGCACAAAAAATCACGTTGCATTACAGTCACCCCAGCCCCACCCCTCAATGGCCCACGACCACTTCAAACCTCGCAGGGCCAGCCCCCTTTCGATTGCCGGCCCCGCGATGCTTATCGTCCGCTCCCGGGCGCCCGATTCCTGATCAAACACGCCCAGAGACGGCCTCGCTACGTCACATCTGAAAACGCATCCCTGCACGCTTCACCGACGACGCAACGCCCGCCGAACACCGACGAATCCGCACAACGCAATTGCATATCATATGCATCTAATATTGTATTGCAAGTCATTTGCGTTATTGACTCCCGCCCGGCCCCGCGTGAATCGGCAACTCACCTCAAATCCACCCGATCCAATCCCCCGAATCTGCTATCATCCTCCGCATGGCCCCCGCCGGACATGTCGATTCCGCCTTCGGCTCCGACGGTGTCGTCTATGTCGACTTCGGCAACGGCTCCGCCGACGTCTTCAACGGACTCGCAATCGATGCTCTCGACCGCGTCGTGGCTGTCGGACATTCGACAGGTCAAGCCCCAGCCGACATCGCGGTCGTTCGCGTGCATGGCGGGGACCAGCGACTCTTCGTCCAGCAGGACGCCAACCACAACGTCACCAGCGTCGCCAGCCGCGCGGGCGCGGTCATCGATCGCTACCACTACACACCCTACGGAACCCGCACCGTCCTCAACGCCGATTTCTCCGTCGACACCGACGGCCAATCCGACGCCGACTTCCGCCACGGGCATCAGGGCTTGGCCATCGACCACGAAACCGGCCTCTACTACAACCGCGCCCGCCTACTCCACCCGACATTAGGCCGCTTCACCCAACGCGACCCCCTCGGCTTGGAAGCTGGAGGCCTATCGACTAGACCGTCCGATGAAGCTTCCACGAGGCCCGTAAATCCGCAGCAGGAGCCCCACAATCCGACGACATGCGGTTCATGCAGGAGAGCGGCACGGGGACGTAAACAGTTTTCACGCCGCCGGAGCGCGGCTAGTCTCGTGGTCATGCCCGGAACTGCCCGAATCGCATCGGGTGGAGTCGCAAAGCGCAATTGCGCCCCGTTTCAGCCCCACTCGCTAGGTGATGATGCCTTGCCCGGCGCGCGAGTTCTTCTGCTTGGCTGCGACAGTCAATCCGCTGCTCGAAAACACGTTCCCGTAGAGCCGGGCGAGGATGAGCAGGTCGTTGAAGTCCACCTGGTTGTCGTAGTTGAAATCGCCTTGGGAGAATGTGCGACCAGACTGGCCGTAGTTTCGGGCGATGATGAGTAGGTCTGCGAAGTTTACGACACCGTCGTTGGTTGCGTCGCCGCGCAGGAAGCGGAAGTTGAACGACACCGGTGCCGAAAGGAGTTGCCCGTCGTCCAACAACACATCGGCGGGTGCGACCGAGAGACTGTAGTTTCCATCGGGCAGGGCACCCGGAACGTAACTGAGCGTAGCTCGGTTGGTGATCGTGTCGTAGACAACCGAGACATCGGTGCTCGGGATCACTTGCGCGGTGGTTGTGTTGGTGATGACGAAGTCGCTTGCGGAGAGCGATGACGAGACGTTTCCGTTGAAGTTGACCGAGAGCGTGTGTGGCGACAGTTCGAAGTTGAACGTCGGCGCTTCGGCGACAAGGTCGACCCGGACGGTGGTCGATGCCGTGATCGCGCCGCTGCTGGCGGTGATCGTCACCGGACCGGCCGTCGTTGGGGCGGTGAATGAGCCGGCGGCAATCGTGCCGGAGGAGGCGAGCCAGTCGATCGACGGCAGCGCGAGCGAGCCGCCGAATTGATCGAGGGCCGTTGCGGCGAACAACTGCGTTGCGCCCGGTGCGATGTTGGTGATCGTTGGCGTGACGTTCAGCGAAGTAAACGTGGAGACGACACTGACGCTCACGTCGCTGGTGGTCGTCAGCCCGCCGGCATCGGTCGCGGTGACGCGGAAGGCGTAGCTTCCGGCAGCGCCAAACGTGGCGGCGATGTTCTTGGCGGCGTTGGTGCCGTTGGACGCGGCGAAAGCGGGCGCAGGTGCGCCAGAAGGCGAGGCGATCGTCGACCACGTGTAGGTCAGCGCCGCTTCACCCGCATCGTCGGCGGCGAGGACGTTGAGGTTTGCCGTCGTGCCTGTGACCGGAGCCGGCGCGAAAGCGGGCGATGAGATGGTCGGCGTCTCATTCACAGAGGTGTTGCCGCTGACGACAACGTTGCTGAAGACTGCGTTGCTGAGCACATTCGCTTCGATCGCGCTGACGGCCATGCCGATGTAGATCGGCGTCGTGGTGCTCGCGTTCAATACACGCGACGCAATCACCGTCCAATTGATCCCATCGCGGGAGGCTTCGCCCACGACGTTGATACCAGTCCGCGAGAGGCGCATCCAAACGAAAAAGTCGGATGTCGGCCCGATGACTTCGCTAACGCTAAAGCCCGCGGACTTTCTGGTTTCAAAGTCGACGCGTCGGGCGTTTCGGGGTTCGGCGTTAACGAACGCGTACGCCGAGTCGACTGCCAGCGAGTCGCGGATCATCACTCCCGCTTCGGCGTCATTGTCGCTGCCGTTTATCTTTTGGCCGTTGAGTTGAACCGTGATCGATCCGTCGCCGACGAGTCGCCTGTAAACGAAATAGAACGAGTCGGCCGGACCGTTTCCGATCGAGGTGCCGCCGCCGATGACCTTGAATGTCGTGGTCCCGACCCCTGCAACGCTGCCAAGGCCGCCGGTGTTTCCGACCTCGCGTCCCGTCCAACCGGCAGGTAGTGGGTTGGACGCGGTCGGGAGCGAGCCGGCGAATGCGACCGCGGACAAGGATACTTCAGCCAGGGGCAGAACAGCAGAGATTCGGTAGTGATATTCCGACGCCGATGTAGATGCGGATGTGACGGCCGTGTCGACCCAGCTCGTGCGGTTGGCGGGGAGGTTGGCGACCGTGGTCCAATTCGTCAGTCCACTGGTCGAGCGTTCGATTCGGTAGCCCGATTCGGCCGGCAAGTCACTCCAGGCAAGGGTCATCGAACTCGCGCTGCGCGAGGCGATTCTGAGATCGCTGTTCGTCCATCGACTGGCTCCGCTCATCGTCAGCGACGGGACAACGCCATCGGCGAAGAAGGTGATCGGTGTGATCCGGTATCGATAGGCCGTCGCCGGTGAGACAGTCGTATCGTTGAACGCGTTTCGGTTGGCTTCTGTCGTCCCGATTTGCTCGAAGGTCACGCCATCGGTCGAGCGCTCGACGAGATAGCCCTGATCGCCTTGCACGTCAGACCAGTTGAGATAGATCGCCGTGCCCGAGGCCGCGCTGATCGCAGGCGGTGCATAGGAGGCGTTCGGAATGGTTGGAGCGCTGGGCTTGTTGACGACACTGGCTGGAGCGCCTGGGGCGGATGCGGTCGATCCCGAGAGCGCGACGACGCGATACCACCACCGCATCGAGCCGAACGTGAGGTTGTCGGTGAAGGTCGTCGTGTCGGGCGCAACGCTGCTGGAGATGCGGGTGAAGTTGACGCCGTCGACGCTGCGTTCGATGCCATAGCCAGACTCGCCGGCGACGTCATCCCAATTCAGGACGACTGCCGTCGAAGCGCCGGTTGCAGCGTTCGCGACGAGACTCTCGGGGGAAGCAAGTGCGTTGAATGTCGGAGGGGCTTCGCCGAGCGTACCGGTGAAGGCAATATTGTCGAACTCTGCAAACCCGGCCGCTCGGCTGTTGTGCGACGACGTCGCGAAGCCGGCCAGGCTGCTCGCAGGTAGCGTGACGGTCGTCGGCGAACCGAGCGTGGTCCACGTCACGCCGTCGGGCGAATGTTGAGCGGTGAAGGTGTCGCCCGCTCGGCTCAATCGCAGCCAGCGTGCGAGTGAGCCCGGGGCGGCAGTCGCGAGGGTCGAGGTCGCACCGCCGGTCGACGTCCGGCGAATGAACTCCACGCCGCCACTGGGCGTGACGTTGACCATCACGAACGCGCTGTTGCTGCCGGCCGACGCGCGGAACATCAGGCCCGCCTTGCCCGCCGCGTTGAAGTTATCGAGCGACAGAACACGCGCCGTGATCGAGCCGTCGCCAGTGAACGTGTCGTGCGTGAAGCGGAACTGATCTGCCGTCGAGGTGATTCCCGTCCCTGCGCCCAGAAGTGTCAGGACGCCGGTCGCCGGGTCGAAGCTTGATGTGCCGGGTCGGTCGATCGTGGTCGAGACGTCTGCCGAAATGAAGCCCGTGGGCAGCGGGGAGACCGTCAGCAGGTACTCGCCCAGTTCGGAATAGTCGCCGCTGGATGTGACGCGAACGAAGTATGTTCCCGGCTGCATCTCGCGCGTGAACTCGACGTCGTTGTTCCGCTCGTTGCGCTGGTCGGCATCGTCACGCGAC
The DNA here is from genome assembly GCA_027487775.1 of Planctomycetaceae bacterium. Lineage (GTDB taxonomy): Bacteria > Planctomycetota > Phycisphaerae > Tepidisphaerales > Tepidisphaeraceae > JAIYCY01. The sequence continues at coordinate 5,130 of JAIYCY010000030.1, read as the reverse complement.
GCGATGAGCCGGCCCAGCGAATCGAACAGCTCGAGCTTCGGCGAAACCGACGACTCGAACGTCGGCGTCGCGTCGAAATGCCATGTGCCCGCATCGGCAATGGATACCTGGAATAGATCGACATCGTTGTGACGCTCGATGATCCCGGGGATCTGCTGGACGTCTGGCGTGACGACGAATGCCGAAAAAGGCGAATCACCAAAATCGTCCGGCCTGAATCCGTCGTCGCCGGTGACGGAGGCGACCGTCGCGGCGATGTCGAAGATGTCGTCCTGAAGTGTCGCCACACCCTCGGAGCTTCGGCCGAAGAAGAAGTTGCGGACGTTGGTCGCAAAGTCGACGCCCATGATCGATGCGTCGCGCGGGCCGAATCCGTCGGTGTAGGCAAATGTCGTCCCACCGAGTCTGTCAAACTCGCTCTGGTGCAAGAGTCCCAGGATGTGGCCGACCTCATGGGCGATACCGGAACGCCTGGAAACCGCATTGCTTGCTTCATTGAATGCTGTCGGCTCAGTCCGCGTGAGCGAGTTCGCGGCCGCAAAGAGGCCGCTGATGGATTTGGAGGTCAACTGCCATGCAAACAGCGGATCGCTCGGACCGGTCGGCGGTTGGATCGTCGTCACATTGACGTTGAACGGGGAATAGTAGCTGACGATTTCGCGCCACGTTTCGTAGATCGCAGTCTGCTCGGCCGCATTGAACGTGGCGTCGTTGGCGTCGAGGCCGAAGGGCAGGTTCGAGCCGTTGCCGTCGAAATCGAGGAAGATCTTCAGGCCCTGGCCGTCGGCGCGCGAGGTCAGCAGCGGCAGGCCCGCCGCGTTGGTGGGAAAGGTCGGCGGGGGCGATGCCTCTGGACCACCCGACAACGATGCACTGGCGACCGGCGTGTACCACGAAGCATCGTGGTCGGCGCCGTTGCGCGCCATCGCCTCAACCAGCCCCGGCCCACAGCAACCGCTGCAGCCGCACCCGACGCCGTGACCGTTGCCAAGCTTCCCGTCCTGTGGATCGAACGAAGCACTCGTCAAATGGCGACGCAGCTCAAGGGTTTCCATGCGGTCAACCGCGTTCGAAACGTGTTCTCTTCGAAGCACCGATTGAAAGGGATGAGACTTCATTGGTTGTCCAGGTCGAGGGGAGAGAGAAAATGATTCATTCCAATTGCCGGGCGGCTGGCTGAGAATGCATCGAGATCCTGTGTTCAGCCTCGAGTTGATTTGTAGTGATGTCGCGATGATGCCCGGAGTTCAAGGTGGACGTAACACATTCAGTTCAGCTTGAGGCGAGGAACAAACATGGAGTCGAACGGGACGTGACTCTTTGACACGCGAGCAAAGAGTCACGTCGCCGTTGGTCGTCTGACTCCTCTGATCTCCAGCTTGACCAGACCCCATCAGTTGCGACGGCGCAAGGCAAGCAGCCCGCAGGCTGCCAGCAGAGCGAGCGACGCTGGCTCGGGGACCTGGGCGACGCGAAACCCGACAAGGTTGCTTTCGATCGTTGGGTTGCTGAAGACGGGTCTGACGGACTCCGTTTGGGCGTCGTCATTGCCGAATGACCCGCCTCGTTGGCCGCGGAAGCTCCCGAACGCGCGCGTCTCGTTCCACTCCCACACATTCCCAGCCATGTCGAAAGTGCCGTTAAAGTTCGAGGCGAAGGAGCCCACGGGCGTGGTGTTGCCGATCCCGCCGAGGACGTTTGCCTGCTGGGCATTCGGGAAGCGGCCATCCAACGTCGGGTACAGCCAGTAGTTGCTCGTCGGTCCGCCCTGGTTGGCGGGCTGGAAGTATCCGGCCTTGTACCACTCGTCCTCGGTGGGCACGACCCACTGCGCGCCCGCGTTGCGGTTGACCGAAGCGCTCGCCGGGTTCGCCACGCCACCAAGCGTATACGCGCCGATCTCGGTGTCGCCATCGCCCTGGCCGTTGTTCAGCCAGTTGGCAAAGCGCGTCGTGTCCCAGAACGAGACGAAGTTCACCGGGTTATTCTCGCGGCCCGCAATCGTGCTGTACGAGAACGAACCATCAGTGCCGGAGCGGGCGATGCCGCCGAAGGTGCCGGCCATGCCCGTGTTGTATAGACTGAACGGGTCCGATCTTGCCTTGGCGTTGAGGAACGCCGCGTACTGCGCGTTCGTCACCTCGGTGGTGCCAATGCTGTACACATACGTCACAGTGCCCCGGCCGTTTCTCGGGTCTGCGGCGTTGCCGGGGTTACCGATGGGCGCGGTGGGGATGATGACTTGGGCAGACGCAACGATTGCGCTTAGGCCGGTAACGGCCGCGATCGCGGCCACGGTGATCGAGGACTTGACGAACACATTCTCTCCTTCGGGGAAATTGCCCCGAGTAGTAACGTCGACGGCTGAGGCGACCCACATAGGACGCCCGCACTGTCGCTTATCTGACGCGACCCCATTGAGCAGACTTTGCTTCGTGCCAGGAACTTGTCGGCATACGCGATTCCATGACCCTGTTGGCATCCAGATTCGCGATAACGCCAACCACGAAAGGTGAATGGCGCCCGCGAGAGTCTTACACACCTGACCCCGTCTGAGCGGAACGGGCCGGCGACGAGCGATCGCCATTGCGGTGAATTCGTCCACCCGATGCACCGTTGCTGTTTCGGGTACGACAACGATGCCAAACGAGACAGTAAAACCTACACCAGCAAGCCGAGCGGTGGCGCTCAGCGACGACGACGGGTCAGGCCGAGCAGACCCGCGCCGGCGATGAGGCCGATCGTGCTCGGTTCGGGGATTGCAATGGCGGCGATGTTGTCGAACCAGAGCACGTTGTTCGACGTGCCTGCACGGAGCAGGTCGCCGCTCGCGGCGTAGCCGACGGAGCCAGCGCCGCCGAAGATTTCAAATGCATCGACCGCGGCGAGCGTGGCGTTGACGTCGCCACTGCCGCTGCCGGTCGCGAAGGTCAGGTTGGCAGGGCTGATGTCGAAGACCAATCTCTTCCAGTCGTCGGCGATCACGACGGTCTGGGCGGGCGTGTAAAACCAGCCGCCGGGGCCGTCAAGTCCGATGCGCAGGGGCAGGTCGGTTCCCGTGCGGCCGTCGACCCACAGGCCGATCGAGCCGACGCCTGCTGCGGTGTAGTTGCCGGTCCAGTCGGGTTCTTCGCTCCACATGATGAACTTGCCGTTGGCGCTGCTGCCGTCGGAGAAGTGACGCAGAAAACCGGGTTGGCTGTTGAAACTCAGGCCGCTGTTGAAGGTGGGCTGGGTGCCAGCCGATCCGACCGCCCAGCCTTCGCTGGTGGTATCGAAGGTGTCGATCGAACTGGTCGAAGCGGCCGACGCGGATGACGCGACAGCCAAAACGGCAACGACGAAGGCGGTGCGATGCATGTTCTCTCCGGGCGATTTGGGGGACTTCCGTTAGGCTGCAACACGCAGAATCCGGGAAGATGAGGCTCTTGCCCACGTATCCCGGAAAGTCGTCCATCCATTGCAGCGCGTCGAATAATTTCTTGCTCGATGTGCTGCGGACGGCTCACCTCGGTCGCTGAGAAACACGCGCGAGGGTCGGCAATGTGCCGTCCGGACCCCCCTATCCCCCGCGGCTGTCGTTGATCTGCAGGATGTAAAATCTACGATTTGCAATACAATCACATCCTGCTTGCATTGTGTATTAGACAAGGTCAACGCCCTTATGGACGCCGAGACATTCATGCAAGAGTTTCGCAGGGCTTCGCGTCGTCCATGGGTTGTCGCGGCGGGCATTCTCGTCGATGCGCACGCCGCCGACGATGTGCTGCAGGAGGCGGCGCTGATCGCGTGGCGAAAGCGGGCTGAGTTCCGTCCGGGGACGAACTTCGCCGCGTGGATCTGCCAGATCGCCCGGCATGTCGCGCTGCGGGCGAGGCAGGCACGCTCGATGAGGATTGGTCTTGAGATTGATAGACACGAGATTTCCGACACCCATGGCTCACCCAACTCCCCGTCCACGCGTGACCTGACTTCGCCTGCAGCGCAACTGCCCGAGCGGCTCGGCCTTAGTGACGAGCTGGCCCGGGCACTAAGTTCTCTTGACGAAACAGCTCGAGCGTGCCTGCTCTTACGGACGGTGCTTGACTGCAGTTATGAGGAAATCGCCGAGCTGTTGCAGTTGCCACAAGGCACCGCGATGAGCCACGTCCACCGCAGCAGACAACGACTTAAAGAGTTGTTGTCGGCCGAGGGACTTAAGGATGAAACAGATCGGTGGCGCAAATGAACGACACACCCAAAACAAACAGGATCGACGACGACGAGCCTCTCGATCCGGACACGACGCAGCAATTGCGACGCGCGTTCGATCCGGGTGATCGTCTTGAGCACCTTCACGATCGACTCGCATCCCTCATCCACGAAAACGATGCGGCAGATGGCGTTGAGACGAAACCTCTGACAACAACGCTGCCGAACCGGACCCAACTCGTCCGCCCCTGGCTGGGATGGGCCGCGGTCGCCGCCGCTTCGATTGCGATCGTGGTAACCGTGTCCAGTCTGTTGAACAGCGTCCAGAATCAACCTTCGATCGCCCGCGCGTTGGACGTCGTGTCGCCTTCGGTCGTGTATCACCGAGAGGTCGAGGCTGGGCTTATGCCTTCTTGGGTTTGCTCCGCCGAAGAGTTCGCGTCCAGGGTGTCCGGACACTTCGGGGATCTTCCCATCGCGCTCGCCCCGCTTCCGGCACAGCTCGAACTACTCGGCTGGACCGAACCGTACTATAGCGGCGCGCAAACACTCAATCCTCGAGAACTCATACTCCTAACACGGTACGAAGGTAAGCCCGTGATCGTCCTCCTGTCCGACAAAAAGTCGGCCGCCCGGCTCGAGGAAGACGTGCAACCGGGCCTCTACATACACCGAGCAGAAACGAAGAACTACATCGCAGTTGAGGTATCGCCACTTCCCACGCCGGTTTTTGTTCCGCTGCTGGGCGATTGATCACTCATAAGGCCGCTATGCACCGCCCCACGTCAACGGATACGAACCGGGGACAGCCCCCGGATACGAAACAGGGACAGCCCCGAATGCCATTCGGTTAAGCATTTACGCTCGCATTTCCCGGGCGATTCTGGATGATCGTGGCTCGCTCAGCAAGTCGTACTCCTTCATCCGTCGTCGAATCGC
>JAIYCY010000004.1 GCA_027487775.1 Planctomycetaceae bacterium | reverse complement strand
AGCGGCCACCGCCATCTACTCCCTCCCCCTACGCGCCGCGCTTCCGACCTGTCCCCTCGCTCCGTTGATCGTCGTTCGACCCGACCCCGCGCAACGACCCGACACCGCCCCCCCACGGCGTCGCAGGAGCGACGGCCCTCCATGTCGCCCAATCCCGCGCCATGGAGGGAGCGAGTCCTCTCGCTCCGTTGATCGTCCATCGACCCGATCCCGCGCAACGACCCGACCCCGCGCAACGACCCGACACCCCGCAACGACCCAACCGCGCGCAACGACCCGACACCCCGCAACGGCGCGACACCGACGGCCCTCCAGTTCGCCTAATCCCGCGCCCTGGAGGGAGCGAGTCCCCTCGCTCCGTTGATCGTCCATCGACCCGATCCCGCGCAACGACCCAACCCCGCGCAGCGACCCGACCCCGCGCAACGGCCCGACCTCGCCCCCGCGGCGCCGCGGGAGCGACGGCCCTCCATTTCGCCAATCACCAGTTAAAAACATTCAATTCACCGGCATACGGCCAATCTTGATATCGATGAACCAATCCGTGACGAACAGGATTGTCGCGGACGTATTCCCACTTCTGGGCGTAGCTCTGCCCGACCCGGAGGGTGTAATCCCAATACCCCTCCTGCCATTGGCCGGTGTCGTGGACACGAGCGAACATCCGCTTCCAATACGTGACCCAGTTTTCGAGCGGAAGTTCCAATTCACCGGGCGTGACGAAAAGATGAACATGATCGGGCATGATCACGTACCGACCGACGAGCCACGCGGCCGCACGCTTCCACTGCTCAACGATCGTCGCATGCATGACGTCGTTGGCCAGAATCGGTCGACGGCCTTTGGTGCAGCACGTCAAGAACACAACCATCGGCCGACCCGTCGCACCAATCACCTCATGGTGTGGCCGACGACGATTGGGCAGCGAATCTGACACCGCAAGAGTGTAAACACACCCCACGCCCATCAGCAAAACATTCTGGAGGGAGCGAGTCCCCTCGCTCCGTTGATCGTCGTTCGACCCAACCCCGCGCAACGACCCGACACCCCGCAACGACCCAACCCCGCGCAGCGACCCAACCGCGCGCAACGGCGCGACACCGCCCCCCCACGGCGTCGCAGGAGCGACGGCCCTCCAGTTCGCCCGACCCCGCGCCCTGGAGGGAGCGAGTCCCCTCGCTCCGTTGATCGTCGTTCGACCCGACCCCGCGCAACGACCCGACCTCGCCCCCACGGCGTCGCGGGAGCGACGGCCCTCCAGTTCGCCTAATCCCGCGCTCTGGAGGGAGCGAGTCCCCTCGCTCCGTTGATCGTCGTTCGACCCGACCCCGCGCAACGGCCCAACCCCGCGCAACGGCGCGATCCCGCGCAATGACCCAACCCCGCGCAACGGCGCGACATCGCCGCCCCCCACGGCGTCGCAGGAGCGACGGCCCTCCAGTGCGCTGGACGGGCGGATCGAGCGGTGTGACTGTTCGGATAGCGTTCAGCGGTTACGCATGAACGTGGCGGTCTGGACGAAATAGGGCCAGAGGATTTGCCGAACCTCGGGGGCGATCTGGGCCTCGGTCAGCGCGTTTTTCATCAGCATGAGCCAGCGGTCGACCGCCGCCTCGTCGATCGGAAACGGCGCGTGACGCATACGCAATCGCGGATGACCACGCGTGTCTGAATACCTCGTCGGGCCGCCAAATCGCTGGATCAAAAAGTCGCGAAGACGCTCGCGGGCCCCTTCCATGTCGTCGGCGGGGTACATCGGCCCGAGAATCGCGTCGCCCGGCACCTGGGCGTAAAAACACGAGACGAGCCGATCAAAACCTGCTTCGCCGATCGTGTTGTAAATCTCTGACTCGGTCATGATCGACGTCCCGCTCTGGCTCACCCACCGGATCCAACACGCAGGCAGATCGCAGTGACCGATTTGTGAAACTCATCGCACATTCGATTCAACGAGACCGGCGACGTCTTCATCCTCTTGATCGGCCTCTGGGATGGGAGACCCGACGCGCCCGTCAAGTCCGGATGCGGCTTGCTGGGCTTCGATCTTCAGCAGTTCTTTCGCCTGCGACACGGTGCCGAGCAGGAGGATGATCAGACTGGCCCCAAGCACCACGATCCCCATGGCAAGACCTCGCACGGGCAGGTTGGGATTCTTTGGCAAATGCTCGGCCGTCGGTTGCGCCCACATCGCGGCCACCACGCGGAGGTAATACGCAGCTCCAATCGCGCTGTTGATCAAAATGATCACGCCAAGCCCGAGAACCGTCGTGTCGATGTTTGCAGATGTCTTGGTGAAGGCAGGCGCGATCAGCTCATACTTCGCCCAGAAGCCGGCCGTCAACGGAATGCCCGCAAGGCTCAAACACGCGACCGCCATCGCTAGCCCAAGCATCGGGTGCAGCCGTCCCGTGCCCGCGATGTCCTCGAGCGTCTCGGCGGTGGTGGCGGGCGGGGCGACGTTCTTGCCCAGGACGCGCATCGATTGACGCGTCGGCAAGAGCATCAACACCGACAACGCAAGCGTCGTCATCACGCCATAAATCGGAATGTAAAACAGGACGGCGGTCAGGCTCGAATCACCCATCGGCGAGCCACGCAAAGCAAACAGCGCGATGCCGGCCAGCAGATATCCGCTATGTGCCACAGAGCTGTAAGCGAGCATCCGCTTGACGCTTACCTGACGCAGCGCTAGCACGTTCCCGAGGAACATCGTCACGACCGCGAGCGCGACGAGCAGTCGATCGAGCTGTTCGGGCGGATTGAAGTTGACGGTCGCACCTGAGAAGACGTGCAGGAGCTTGATGATCGCGACAATGCCCACGAGCTTGGGCACAAAGCTGAGGAACGCCGTCACCGGCGTGGCCGATCCTTCGTAAACATCCCCCGCGTACGAATGCAACGGAAAGGCCGCGAGCTTGAACGTCAAGGCGATGAAGACCAAAGCCAGCGCGAGCATCTGCCAGCCGGTCAGCGTGGGCGTCGTTTGATTCTCGCCGATCTGCGTGGCGATCATCTGCGCGATCCCGCCGGGGCGTTCCTTCACGATGGCAGCGCCGGTGGCGGGATCAAAGGCTCGATATTCGACGAGCTCCGGCCCGATCAGTCGGGTCGTGCCCGTCGATCCGTAAAGGTAGGCGAATCCCAAAAGCAAAATCGCCGCCGACACCGCGCCGAGGAAGAAGTATTTGAGCGAAGCCTCCTGTGCCTGACTGAGCGGCCTGCCCGTGGCGACGAGGATGTAGGTCGGGATGCTTGCCAGTTCGATGCCCAGAAACAGCGTGACCAGATCGTTGCTGGAAGCAACCAGCAGGATCCCCGCCAGACTCAGAAGCGAAAGACCCAGAAACTCCCCCGCGTCGCGGCCATAATCGAGACTGTCGTTGCCCGAGCCGTCCCGCTTGGTCGGACTCTGAATCAGAATCAGAAGGACGCCCACGCCCAACGCGATCATCCGGATGTACGAAGCAAACGCGCTGATCCGAAATTGATTGCCTTCGTCCGCCAGCACCGTCGCCGATCCCTCGCTGATCTGGCCCGCCTGCGAGAAGACGCAGACGAGCGACGCGATCAGCGCCACGAGCGCGATCCCCACCGCAGCACGCGGACCCGCACGCCCACGCGATAGGCCCAACAAAAAGAGCACACACGCGGCGACGGTCAGGATGATTTCTGGCAGAAGGATCGAAGCGAGCATGATGAAAGCCGAAAGAGTAAGTCAGGTGGAAGCAGACATGTTTTGTTCGACCGCTCAGGGACCGACACGCCCCGCAGAGGACTCGAGACGAACCAACGAACCGCCCGCCGGCACGGGCCGATCGTCGGTCGAAACAACCGGAACCACATCAACCGGAACCACATCAACCGAATCACCTGCAGAAACATCCGCAGATGCTGCCGAAGAAGAACCGATTGTGGCGATCGGTTGGGATGCGAGTTGGAGTTCTGGCTTGCTGTGATCCAGGATCACACCCGGCCGCACGCCGAGTACGATCACCAGCACGGCAAGAGGCGCGAGCCCCAGGATCTCTCCGAACCGAAGATCAGGCACGCGACGAAGCGACGACGCCCGATCATTCGAGGCAGATTCAGCACCCTGATCCGAAGCCAGACCCGAATCCTGACCCGCCGTCGCCGGGATGCGTTCCGGGCCGAAGAGCAGACCTGCGGTCATATACAGCATATAGATCGCACCGAGCAATATCCCCGCCGCCGCGAGGATCATCATGCCCCAACCCAAATGGTCGGCGGTGATCGCGCTCATCACACTCAGGAATTCGCTGACAAATCCGTTGGTCAGCGGCAGACCGATCGAGCTCATCACAAAGAGCACGAGGAAGAACGCAAGCCACGGCCGTTCGCGCCCGAGGCCCGACACCAGGCCCATCTCACGCGTCCCGACGCGACGTTCGATCATCCCAAGAATCAGAAACAACCCGGCCGTGCTGATGCCGTGATTGATCATGTAAAGAAGCGCCGCCTGCAGGCCCAACGTGTTAAGCGCGAGCAATGCGAGCACGCAAAAGCCAAGGTGCGAGATCGAGCTGTATGCCACCAGCGTCTTGAAATCGCTCTGCATCCACGCGATCAGCGCGGCCGCGAGGATCCCCACCACCGCCATCACCGCGACCGCAATCGTGATCGTCGGGTGAGCCAGTGTCGACGCAACCTGCATGCCGCTCGTCGGTTCGACGAGCGCTGGCACGACCAACCGCAAGAGCCCGTAGGTTCCGAGCTTGGCCAGCACGCCCGAGAGCAGTGCCGTCACCGGGGCGGGCGCTTGCGTGTAGGTCAGCGGAAGCCAGCTATGCAGCGGGATCAGCGGAACCTTGACCAAAAGCCCCGCCAGCAGGCCCGCGATCACCCATCGCGATTCCACGCCGGTGATGTTGTGCTGCAGATGTGCCGTCCAGGCCGACATTTCAAATGTCCCGCAATCCACGCCCACATAGAGGATCGAGGCGAGCATGAAAACCGAGCCCGCGAACGTGTAGATGAAAAACTTCATCGCAGCCCGACGGCGCTCCAGACCGCCCCAACCGCCGATCAGGAAGAATGCGGGCACCAGCGTCAGCTCGAAAAAGAAGTAAAACAACAACACGTCGCGGGCGCTAAACGCCCCAATCACCGCCGCCTGCAACAACAAAATCCAACCCGCGAACGCCGCATATCGGTCACGCACAAAACTCAGTCCGCCCACAAGCGCGACGAGCGTCAGGACCGTGGTCAACACCACCAGCCAAAGTCCCACGCTATCCAGACCGAAGACCATCGAAAACTTCGGCGGACCGTCGAGCGAGAACGCGCCCCCGGCATCAAACATCACGCGGAAGGTTTCACCCAATTGATCGTGGGCCGGAACGCCCGTCAGATCGATCGGCCCGGACATGCCGATGGCGATCAGGGCAGAGATCACGACAGTCGCAAGCGAAACCGCAATCGCCAGGGATCGACCCAGCAGATCGCCTCCACCAACACCTTCCGGCTTGGTCGCATCGGACTTCGTCTCGGCAGGCACCGTGCGCCCGCCTAAGAGTGCAACCACCGCCGCACCAAGAAGCGAAACGAGCAGCAACATGCCCAGGAGCACGCCGCCGTTCGACGCGCCATGAAGGTCGCCCGTGTTCACTTCGATCTGTCCCAGAAGACTCATCATCTATGCACCCGATCTCGCCGCAGTTTCAATCCACATACCAGCTCATTTGACGCCGTCTCATGCCGATTCCATCACACCAGCACCCACCAGAGCAGCACCGCCAACCCGACGATCGCGGTGAGTGCATAGCCCTGCAAATAGCCTCGCTGCATCGTCAGTCGAATCGCCCCGCCGGCTGCTTGCGGAACCATCGCGATCAAGCTGGCCAGCCCGTCCCAGACGTATTCCAACGCATCAAGCAGATACGCGATCGCCCGCAACGGACCGACCAACAGGCGATTGTAAAGCTCGTCGATGAAATACTTCCGCTCGAACAGATTCGCCACGCCTGCAAACTGCTTCGCCAAAGCGTCGCCCTTGGCGCGATCCTTCAAATGCAGCACAAACGCAAGCCCGATCCCCAGCACCGAGATCACCGCGCTCAATCCCATCGCCACCCAATGCACCTTGGCATACTTCTCGGTCGGCTGACCATACTGCGTGGCGAGCTGCGTCGCATCAATGCTCGTTCCGCGAACTTCGAGAATGTCATGCGCGAGAATAAAGCTCGGGCTATGGCCCAGGAAGTGCCCGAGGCTGTGCGCCTTGACCCCTGCGCTAAAGGGCAGATTCACCACGCCCACCACCAGCGCGCCGATCGCCAGGATCACCAGCGGCGCGATCAAGAGCAGCGGCTCGTGGTTGTGATGATGCGCATGTGCTTCTTCATGCTTGCTTGGCTTGTCTTGATGCTTCGCGTGTTCCTGGTCGTGCTCCACATGACCATGAGAATCGGCTCCGTGATGACCGGCCGACTGCGGGAACATCTCCGGGCCTTCGAAGACGCGGAAGTAGAGCCTGAACGTATAGTAAGCCGTCAGAAAAGCGGTGATGCTCAGCGTGACATACAACAGCACGCTCACCTGTGCCGCTCCGACGAGGATTTCGTCCTTGCTCCAAAAGCCGGCCGTGATCACCGGGAAACCTGCAAGCGCCAGACATCCCACGAGACACACCACTCGCGTGATCGGAAGATGCTTCTTCAGTCCGCTGATCTTTCGCAGATCAAGCTGCCCGCCGGTCGCGTGCATCACCACGCCGCTGGAAAGGAACAACAGCGCCTTGAAGAACGCATGCGTCACCAGATGGAACACCCCCGCCACCGGTGCGAGCACGCCCACTGCGACGAACATGAAGCCGAGCTGACTCACCGTCGAATAGGCAAAGACACGCTTCAAATCGAATTGACGCAACGCGATCGTCGCACCAAGCACGGCCGTCACCGCACCGACTATCGCCACGACCAATAGCGAATCAGGGAATGCCACAAACATGCCGCCGAGTCGGGCAATCATGTAAACGCCCGCCGTCACCATCGTTGCCGCGTGGATCAACGCGCTGACCGGTGTCGGGCCTTCCATCGCGTCGGGCAACCAAACGTGCAGCGGAAACTGTGCGCTCTTGCCGAACGCGCCCAGCATCAAGGCGAACGGAATCCACTCGACGAGAAACTGTCGATCGGCGGGCACGTGCGTCTGCCAGTGCATCACCATCTCGAGGAATCCGTCCGATCCTCCCAGCCCAGAGCCGAAATAGCTGACCGTGCCAAAGCAATACCACGTCAGCATGATGCCGACCGCGAAGCCGAAATCGCCGATCCGGTTGACGATGAACGCCTTGCGGGCCGCGTTGGACGCGGCGAGACGGTGCTGGTCGTAGCCGATCAGCAGATAGCTGCACAGCCCCACGCCTTCCCAGCCCAGATACAGCATCACAAGGTTGTCGCCCATCACGAGGCACGACATCGCAAAGATGAACAGCCCGAGATACGCGAAGAAGCGCCAATATCCGCGCTCACCCTTCATGTAGCCGGCCGCGAAAATCGTGATCAGAAAGCCGATCCCGCACACGACCGCCAGCATGATCGAGGTCAGCGGATCGATCCAAGAGCCCGCGCCCACCACGATTTCGCCTGAATCCCCCGCGCCGGCGCGGAACCATTCGAACCAGACCGTCGAGAATCCAACCGCTCCCTCGTGTTTCTCCGAAACAAGCCCGAGCAGCAGCGTGATGCTCAGCCCCGCCGCCGCGCCCACGCCCGCCCAGATCGGCAGGTGGCTCCAGCCACGCAGAAACGTCTTTCCGAATAGTCCCACCACCACCGCCGCCAAGAGCGGCAATAGCGGAATCAGGTAGGAATGCTCAAGAACAAATGACATGGAACACTTTTTCTTCTTCTGACGTCAATCCCTCTACCGACCGACAAACCATCATGTCTCGCCATGATCTCCGTCTGGCCACGCGTGAACCGCCACGACTGACCCTCTGCACGCCTATCCACGTAACTGCTTCCATGCGTGCGAATCGACGTTGTGACGCTCCTTAAACAGCAACACGATCAACCCGAGCGCCAGCGACGCCTCCGCGGCCGCAATGGTCAGAATAAAGATCGTAAACGCCTGGCCCGCCATGTTGCCGTGATATGCGCCGAAGGCACACATGGTGATCGCTACGCCTTGCAGCATCATTTCCGTGCAGAGAAACATCAGGATCAGGTTTCGACGCGTCAAAAACCCGATCAGGCCCAGCGAAAACATCGCCGCCCCGACGAAGAGGTAATGTTGCAGGCCGATTTCCGGGAGCGTGGGCATAAAATTCGGGGTAAAGGTCTTTTCGCTGCAATCTGCCGGGTTAAGGCATGAAATCAAAGATCCGGATCGTCTACCTCAATCCAAACTCGCAAGCTCTGGCTCGGGCCGCTTGGCACGCGGACCCGATTCGCCGCTGACGGTAATGCTGTGCGGGTTGTCATCTGGAGGAGTCGACGGGCCCACGACCGTCTCGGCCTCGTAGGCCAGTCGTTCATCGTCGGCAAACATCACACGCTTCCGCGCGATCATGATCGCGCCCACCATCGCCAGCGTTAGAATCAGGCCCGCTACCTGCATCGAAACCAGCTGCTCGCTGAACAAGTAAACGGCCAGATCCTGAATCGATCCCGTCTGCGTCATCGCCGGGCTGTCACCGATCGAGCCGTACGCATTCAATCCCCCCGCACGGTCGAAAATCGCGAACATCAGCACGCCCAGCACTCCAAACCCCGTCAAGCATGCCACGACAGGCTCACGCGCCACTCCATCATGGTCAGGGAGTTCCGCCTCCCCACCCGCAATCTTGCTGATCATGCCCTTTCCGCTCGCCTCGCTCGCCAGCATGATCACGAACGTATAAGTCACCAAAATCGCACCGGCATAAATGATCACGAGCGCCGCAGCCAGAAATTCCGCCCACATCAAGACGAAAAGCCCGGCGGTCGAAAAGACCGTGATCACGAAGTAAAGCGCAGAATAAACCGGCAGCCGATGCGTCACGACCCGCGCCGCACAAATCAGCGACACCGCTGCAAACAACCAAAAATACGCATAACTGATCGAACCCAGCGATTTACCAGCCCAGACGATCAGCAGAATCGCGATCGTCAGGAATGCAAGCCCCATCATCCCCGCACCGGCGATCCGAAGGGCATTGGTCTTCGAGCGACCCGGCAAGGCGATCATCGTCCCCACCGCCGCGATCACGCACAACGCCACCGTCAGCGCAGGCGCCGCAAACGGCGATGCCGCACCCGTAGCCGTCGATTCACTCAAACCCAACATCCAGGGGACATCCAATGTCATACGCGGTGGTTCTTCCTCATCACGCAAGAGCGCTTCCCGCGTGAATGATGCACCATAAGACAACCCCCAAACCGATGCAAGAATCCGCCGCCTTCACTTTATCCGAACCCCGATGATCCGGACCAACAGGCAGTCGCACCGCGCCCATGTGCGTCCGCAAATCCTTATGATCCGGTCGCTCTGGGCACCGCACAATGATCCTCGATCGCTCCCAATCCAAACATCACAACCTTGCTACGGTTCTGCTGTGGCACTCACTGATCGTCGGAGTTTCCCTGCTTCACTTCGTCATTCGTGATGGTGCCGGACTGGTTAACGATTCGTTCGCCTACATTCAGGCGGCTCAAAATCTTCACGCCGGAAAGGGCCTGACAACCTTCGACGGTGACGGTCAACTTGAGCCGCTGACACAATTCTCGCCGCTTGTGTCCATCACACTCGCAGTCGTTCTTTCAGCCGACCTGCATCTGGAACAAGCGTCGATCATGATGCTGTCGGCCTGCCATTTGGCCACTCTCATTCTGCTTTATCTGATGCTTCGTCGATGCCCGCTCGATCCACGGGCCCAAGATCCATCGACTCGCTGGCTCTGTCTCGGTGGACTCCTCGCGTTGTCCATCAATCGCGCGGGCGTTGAAGTCTTTTCATTCGTTCTTAGCGAACCGCTCTCTCTTTTTGGCACCAGCCTCGCACTCGCAGGGCTCAGCAAGTATCTCGACCTCGCTCGTGTCTCCGACAGAACATGGTCTCGCGCGCTTGCCTCCGTATTGACCGGTGTCGGCGTCGCGATCGCATTGGCCAGTCGTTATGCGGGTGTGGCACTGCTCGCCGCGGTCGGTTTGGTCTGGCTGATCCATCAGCTTCGAATCTCGCGCGAGACATCACCAACACATCTCAGCATGGGACCACGCCCTCGATGGTCGGGCAAGTTGATCGATGCGACTCTGATCTTCGCGCCCGCGATCGCGACGGGGATTGCGATGTTCGCCCACAACCGAGCGGCCGGCGAAGTCGGAGGCGGGCGCAGCTTCGGATTCCATCCGCCCGGTCTCGAATCGCTCGAACAATTCCTCGAGGCCGCCATCCGTTGGACCATCGGCGAAGCCAGCACGATTCCGCTCCTCGTCGGTCTTGCCTTTGCCATGATCGCCATCGTCCTACAGACACGCCTTCATGGGCAATCGCCAGCACAACACGAATCCAAGCCGATCACGACTGCTCCGGGTTCGCCCGCTCATCACATCCGATTCGTCGTGGTGACTTTCATGCTCTGCTACGTCGTGTTCATCATCATCGCCCACACGTTTCTTGACGGTTACATCCCGTTCGACCTCCGCATTTTCGCGCCGGCGTTCATGTGCGTGCCCGTGCTGGCTTGTGCGTGGCTTGCGATCGTCTCGTCTCCGGCGGGGTTACGCCTGCGACGATGGGCGCTGGTCTTCTTGGCCTTCTGTATCGGCTCACAGTGCGTCAGTGCAACGCGATGGGCCTTGCGTGCTCCTGTAGATCGGCTGGGCTATGCGAGTCAGATCTGGCGCGAGTCTGAGACGATGCAATTTATCCGTACGCGACCGGAGTCTGAAGTGATCTATTCACATCAACCGAACGCGATCTATCTCTGCACCGGCCGCCTTGCCAGGCCGGTGCCGACGGTCTTCAACATGCTGTCAAAGAGGCCCGCCGAGGGTTATGTCAATCAGCTGCGCGCCATGCGCGAGGTCCTCCATGAGAAGCCCGGCGTGATCGTCTACTTCAACCGGTCCCGCTCGCGCAGCCGCGTGCCGGCGGACAAACTCGCGAGCGATTTGCCCATGCGTCTGCTCCATCAATTCGAAGACGGAACGGTCTATGTCATAAGCCCAAAAGATTGATCCACGCGCAATGATGGAGCGGGTGGCGCTGTTAACCCAAGCGGACGGTGTCGATCATCGCAAGCAACCGTTCACGCGGCTGCATCGCATAGAAAAGCTCGCGGTCAAATTGCACCGCATCCTCGGCTGCGCGTGTGCGAGCCGCGTGCAACTCGTTCTGCCATTGCCTGAAGAGATCCTGCTCGCTCGCGGCCGCGTGGAGTGATCGTCGCAGCTCGCCGAAGAGCGTCGCCCGCTCGATCGATCGTCGCCGCGCGATGGCGATCGATGCGACCATCGACCGCTTGGTCTCGCCGAGCAATCCGTGTAGCGCCCGGTGTTGTTGATGTCGAAGTCTCGACACATCCGTCCGCTCACGCCCCATCGAACCCGGCCAATAAAGCGTCGCAGTCGCGACCGCAAATCGGGGCGCAGGAAGCCCGAAGAATCGCTCGATGATCCGATCGGTCACCTGATCGTATCGCCCCCCGCCGATCCCATGCACAAACAGATCCGTGACCAGAAGCCGCAGAAACATCGTCAGCGTCAACGCTCGCGGTGCGATGCGGAGCCGATGCGACAAGAGCCATCGCCTGAGCCTCCGCGCGCCATCGAATGCTTCTGCGTCTGGATCAAATACAAAAGCGTCGATCGAAGTCTCATCCCGCGGGCCTGATGGATCCTTGATCGAAAGTGCCCAGCGATCGTCGATACGCTCCACCGACAATCGCCCGCGCGACGGATCGGCCAGATCGTCGAGCCACAGCGGAAGCTCGATGCGATGATTCGCCTCGACAACGAGGTCAGGCATCGGCCGCATCGTGGAGGTGATGCGCTGCTCGATCCGATAGTCCGCGAGTGCGGCGTTGTAGATCGATGCAAAGCCCTCGGCATGCACCGCCAAATGATGTACGAACGCCAGCCAACCTTCCGATTCCAGCATCGGCGAGAGCGTCAGGAGCGTGTAATCGAGTCCGAGCGACCAGTCGAGCGCGTGCATCCCGTTGCCGATCGCGCTTGAGAGCTCAACGAATTCCGACCCTTCGATCGCAGACATGCGCAGCTTCGACAGAAACTCGGACAGCGTCGGCGTGAAACCGAATGTCGCCGTCGCCTCGGCGAGTTCACGCTCGAGTTTCGCGAGATGGCCAGGCGTCGGCGCACTCAATCCGCCGACCCAAGGCGATTCACCAAGCTGCGGATCGTCCGTGATCCCAACCTCAAACCGACCCCCCGTCATCGGCCATCGCACATTCAAATGCCGCGGTTGATCCGTGTCGACCGAAACGTGCATCGCACGTGACCTCACCTTCGCATTCATGCTTCGTGACACGCGATCGATCACGACGTTCTTAAACCAAACGCCCGGATGCCACAGCTCGGACTGATGCCCCGTCGCGATGGACAACTCGTCGTCCTGTAGCCCGACAAATCGCCGGGACGCCGCGCGCAACTCCGCAAGAGGTGTCTTCTGGATCAACACCGTCGCGACCCGCAACTGTTCGTGATTGCGCGATCCTATCTCACCCAACGATGTAACCACCGGCCAAATCAGATTGGCCTGATCGATGCGAGGGGCCTTCCAGTCGGCATATCGTGACATCAGCAACGACCCAGAAACAAACCGACCGACACATGCCAACGTCATCTCAGCGGCGCGCCGAGCATGGGCCGTGACAACATCCGCCGACCATATCCTTCGCACGTGGTTGAGTCGATGTACCTTCGATCTCCCCGCGCGCCGGCACGTCGATCGCTTCGGCACTCGGCATCGCCTTGCGCGGGCGACCGGGCACACCGATCGGCGGCCGACCCATCCGTGTCAATTCGACGTTCAGCACATCAATGTAGTGCTTCATCCGACGATCAACGTCGTCCAGGTGCGTGCCAAAGCTGCGGTTGGGATCGTTGTAGATTCGCCTGACCGGAATCTCACGCACACGCAGCCCCGACTCCCACACGCGCGGCCATAGCTGCAGCGGAAAGGCATAACCGGTCTCCGAGAGCGCCAGTCGCTTCATCGCGCTCGTGCGATGCGCCTTAAAGCCACAAAAACTGTCCGTCAACTCGAGCCCAAAAAGATCGTTGATCGTACGCGTTATCCGAAAGTTCACTCCACGTCGCTGCGGCGGCGGTAAATCATCATCGCATCGGGCCGCCAAATAGCGTGAGCCGCTGATCAGATCCCACGCGTCGGTCTTGATCGCCTCGATGAACGTCGGGATGGAGTCGGCCTCATGTTGGCCGTCGGCGTCCATGGTGATGACCCAGTCGAAGCCGCTCTGGTCGGCATAGGTGAACGCGTCAATCAACGCAGCGCCGTAGCCCATATTCTTCTCGTGTCGAATCACGCGCACCGGAAGCTCTTTGACAATCCCAGGGGTCGAGTCGGTGCTGGCATCGTCGATGATGAGAATGTCCTTCGCATAAGGCAGAATTTCATCGACCACCCGCCCGACATGCCGGGCTTCGTTATAGGTCGGAATGGCGATCAGGAGCTTCAATTCGGCCTCCGCTTCTGCTCAATCTCGTCAGCAACTGAGCTCAGGCTCGGTCGTTCGGGAACGACCTCGTCCTCAATTTTTCAGAAAAACGCACAAATTAACCAGCGAATACCGATATCCTAGGCCCTTTTGGTCGATATATCCATCGCCATGAATCATGACATGAATCGCTCATCCGGTTATCGGAACACACTTGCCTCGGCCGCCTTGGCTTCGGTCGGGGCCCTGCTCGTTTCCTGGGGCGGAGGCTGCGCCGCGCCGAGTGCGACTGCGCCCACGACGCCCGGCGCACCTGTCGCGGTCGAGGATTACGTCTCAGGCGTAACCGCGCTGGAATCGGGAAATCGGGCCGGTGCGGTAGCCGATCTTGAAGAAGCGCTGGAACGCAATCCTCAACTCGTCATGGCGCGTCGAATCGTCGCTGACATCTATCGCGAAGACCGCAACTACGAACGCGCCGCCGCCCATTATGAGATCGCAGCCAGCCTCGATCCCTACTCGCACGCCAATCACTATCACCTGGGCTTCAGCTACCAGATGCTCGAGCGGTTCCGTGACGCTTCACGCGCCTACGTACGCGCAGTTGAACTCCTTCCGGAAGATTTTGCCACCAATATGAATCTCGGACTCGCGTACTATTCGCTTGGTGAGGTTGATCCGGCCATCTTCTATCTCGAACGCGCCAGTCGCATCGATCCGCAAAATGCACGCATCTGGGCGAATCTCGGCGTGGTTCACGAATCACGCGGCAACACAATCCTTGCAGAGGCAAGTTACCGCCGCAGCCTCGAACTAGATCCGGACAACCTGGTCACCATGGGCAATCTGCAGGGAAATCTCGTCACTCAGAAAAAATTCACCGACGCCATCGCTATCGCAGAACAACTCATCAAGCTGCAAGACACCGCCTCACATCGCATCAAACTCGGCGAAGCTCTCACCGCCGCCCGTCGTTGGAACGACGCCGCCGCAGCATTCGATGCCATACTCACCCGTCAGCCCCGCTCCATACCCGCCCTCAACGGCAAGGCCAACCTCCGAATCCAGCAATTCGAAGCCGACCTGCAACTCAACAATGCCCTGCGACTGGAGGCCGTCAAACTCTGGCAGGACAGCCTGAAAATCGACGGCAATCAGCCTCAGATCAAAGAACTTTTGAATCGATGGGGTAAGTAAACCGGGTTCAAGTGAAAGTCGGCTTCGGTCGCAGAATTTGCTAACGTTCATGGAAGATGTTTCTGTTCGCAGAACTTACCTTCGTTCGTCGAACGCATAGTCGATTGAGATGAGGTCCGTCCGCCGGAGAATGATCGATGCGTGTGACCTTCCTTCTGCCCCACGCAAGTTTGAATGGCGGGGTCAGGGTATGCGCGATCTACGCGGAACATCTGCGACGTGCGGGGCACGAGGTGCTTGCGGTCTGGCGGCCGTTGCCGGAATTTAAGCTGCACGTCCGGGCGAAAGAGTGGCTTAAGGGCCGTGGATTCAATCGGCCGCAGAATCATCCGCATCACTTTCAATCGACCAAAGTCTCGTGCCGCGTGCTCGATCGATGTCGCCCGATCGAAGCTCGCGATCTGCCCGATGCCGACATCGTCGTCGCGAGTTGGTGGGAAACCGCCGACTGGGCGGCGATGCTACCTGCGCGATGCGGCGCGAAGGTTCATCTCATTCAGCATGACGAGCGTCAATTCCCGCGTCAGCCGATCGACCGCGTCGCCGCGACCTGGCGCTTGCCCGGATTTCGCCGCGTCGTCGTCGCGCAATGGCTCGCAGAGCTTGGTCGACAGGAGTTTGGAGTTGCCTCAATCGATGTCGTGTCCAACGGCGTCGATGCTGACTTCTTCAACGCCCCGCCGCGCGATCGACATCCGGTGCTCACCGTCGGGCTGATGCACTCGAATCTCTCGTTCAAAGGCACCGATATCGCCGTCCGAGGCATCGAAGAAGCGCGGCGATCGGGCATCAATCTCAAGGTCGTCGCCTTCGGACAGGAATCGATCGACGCGCAACATCCGCTTCCGGCGGGCACGCAGTATCACTATCGACCCACGCAGGAGCAGATTCGCGACGCTTACGCGGCCGCAGACGTCTGGCTCTTTACCTCGCGATCCGAAGGATTCGGCCTGCCCATTCTCGAAGCGATGGCCTGTCGAACCCCTGTGATCGGAACGCCCGCGGGTGCAGCTCCCGAACTCATCACACCCGGCGGTGGGCTGCTCGTCCCGCACGACGATCCTCACGCCATCGCGGCCGCCCTCATGAAGTTCTCCCAACTTGAACAGTCCGAATACCGCTCCATCGCGAACCGCGCCCGCGCGACCGCAGAAGCCAACACCTGGCCGCAAAGCGCGCGACTCTTCGAGGCTGCTCTGCACGACACTATACGCATCCCAACGCACGCCCGATAAACCACATTCGCTCTTCACTTTGATGTCAGAGGTTTTCACTTCGGTCACAGCCCGAATTGGTCGATAACGTGATTGTCATGGAGTCTATCGATCCATCTGCGCCCGGTTCGTCCCCGCGCAAAAAATTAAGTGTCGTCCTGCCCGCCTACAACGAGCAGGATGTCCTGCCGCTTACGCATCGTCGCTTCTCTGCGATGGGCCCGAAGCTCGCCGAACTCGGCTTTGATCTGGAGTTGATCTTCGTCAACGACGGCTCGCGGGACGCAACGCCGAAGATGCTCGATGAAATGTCCGAACGCGATCCGAACGTCCGCGTGGTGCATCTGAGCCGCAACTTCGGGCATCAGGCCGCCGTCACTGCGGGATTGACCGTCGCACGCGGCGATGTCGTCGCCGTCATGGATTGTGACCTTCAGGATCCGCCCGAGATCTTGCCCGACTTCCTCGCCAAATGGCGCGAGGGATATCAGGTCGTCTACGCAGTGCGACGCAAACGCAAGGAAAACATCTTCAAACGGGCCGCTTATTGGAGCTTCTACCGGCTCATGGGCGCGATCGCCGAACTCGATATTCCCCTGGATTCCGGCGACTTCTGCGTCATGGACCGGTCCGCCGTCCATTTGCTGAATCACCTGCCCGAACGACAACGATTCGTTCGCGGCCTGCGGACGTGGGTCGGTCTGAAGCAGATCGGCGTGGAATACGAGCGCGATGCCAGAGCAGCAGGCGTCCCGCAATACACCCTGAAAAAGCTCCTCAAACTCGCCGCCGACGGACTGGTCAGCTTCTCCAGCGTACCCCTGAAACTGCTGACCCGCCTGGGCATGATCTTCCTTGTGTTATCAGCCTTCTTTGCATGCTGGGTCGTCATCGATTCCATCTGGGACGTCACCAACGCCCCACGCGGCTGGGCCAGCACGGTCTGCATCATCCTCTTTGTCAGCAGCGTTCAAATGCTTTCACTCGGCGTGATCGGAGAATACCTCTCGCGTATCTTCATCGAAGTCAAAGGTCGACCGACGTTTCTCATCGGCTCGATCGTCGAACGAGGTCGCCGGCATACGCCTGATCCCGCTCGCGTCGCACAACTCGCTCAACAACCCCCCGAAACGGACACAGGTTCACACGGACGATGAACTTCCTGCTCCTGGCCCTGATCTTCCTCGCTGCGGTCTATGTAACCATCCGTTACGGGCCGGGGGGCTGTCTCGTTTATGTCCTGATCCCATGCAAGATGTTCCTGCATGAGATCCCATCGATCGAACTCGAACCCTTTCCCGATCCTGACAGCTCAACCACCATCAGCTACGCAGTCATCTTTGCGATGCTCGTCTCCGGAAAGGTCCCAAGGCTACCCTGGCATCCCTTCGACTACTTCATCGGTGCGATGTTCTTTTGCATGTGTATGACGTCGCATTTCAATGGCAACGTCTGGACCATCGTCAGCACGTTCGGCAACGAAATACTCACGCTGATTGTCCCCTATTACATGGCCCGACACGCATTCGCCGACCCAAAATATCGCAGGCATGCCGCCTACATCCTCACGGTCTGCACACTCGTCGTAGGCTTCTTCGCGCTCATCGAACTTCGCCTCCGGCCGTTCATCTATTCACGCACGCTCGAGAGCCTTGGCATCGTCTCTGTCTTCAATGAACTGGTGCTCATCCGCTTCAGTCTCTTCCGAGCTCAGGTCAGCATGTCGCACCCGATCGATCTCGGGAATGTCGGCGTGATCGTCGCGTGCCTCGTGCTCATGCTCAATTGCGCCGCAGGACTGAAAGTGACCCGGCCCACCGTGGTCATGGCCCTCATGGGATGCGGCGCGATGGTCATCGGCTCCATGAGCTGGACCGGATTCTCCATGGTCGGCGCGGCGATCGGCATCTACATCGTTCTTCGATACCTCAACGGCAGCCACTGGCTCATCATGCCGACGCTGCTCGCCTTCATCATCGGCGCCGTCGCACTCACCGGTTACCTGCTCAATTACGACTACATCACCGCCCGAATCGAACGCGGACAAGACCAGTTCCAGGGCAGCTTCCTGACGCGCATCGAAATCATCCAAAAGAGCTGGGTCTTTGCTCAAATGGCAGGTCCATGGGGATGGGGCGACACCATCAGCAAAGATGTGCTCGACCTTGAGAGCGTCGACAACAGCTACATGCTCTTCATCATGCGCCGCGGATGGGTCTACTTCCTCGTCTGGATCGGACTCATGCTCACGATCGGCATCTGGGGATTCAGGATGATGGCCCGTGCAAAAACCCCGGCCGTCCGAATCCCCGTCGCAGCCGCCCTCGCAGGAATCTTCTCCACCTTCGTCGCGATGTACACCGTCTGGTTCGGATTCGTCTACGCAGAACTCTGGGTCATCCTCCTCGGCATGACTGCAACCATGTCACACCTCATCCTCGGCAAGCCCATCTACTCTCCCAAACCCCTCCAGCAAACTCATCCGGCCCTGATCAAACCCATGCCTGCAACGTGAAATTCCCGACAACCTGAATCAACACACGCGACATGAACACGACCCCGTCAACATCATCTTCAACACAGACCCTCAATGCGTCTTCGATCACTGATCGACGCATCCGGACGATCTTGCTCGCCCTCGTGGTGCTCACCGTCGTCCTCCGCATGGGCGCGGTCTTTGCACTCAATAGCTACACCCATCCCAACCCGATGGAGCATAAGGGCATCGCAATCGCTCTCCTGCGCGGCGAAGGATTCGCATTCAACGAGTTCAGTTACTACGGCCCAAGCAGCGTCCAAAGTCCGCCCTATCCGGTCCTGCTGGCAACGCTCTACACGATCTTCGGCACCGACACCCGCGCCAGCTACATCGCTGCGATGCTCATCAACTCACTCGCAGCCGGCGCGACAACATGGATCGTCTTCCAACTCGCAAGACGCCTCGGCGCCGCCCCGTGGATCGCTCTCGGCGCTGCGGCTCTCTACTGCATCTGGCCCACGCAGATCTACGCCGTCACCGTCGCACAGGCGATCAGCCTCATCACCCTGACCACCGTCGCGGTGATGTGGCTCTTCTACGTTTCCGTCGATACACGAAAGCTCACACCATGGCTCGCCTACGGATTCCTCGGTTGTCTCGGCGCACTCACCGAGCCTGTTCTGCTTCCCTTCATGGCCCTCTCTGGCCTGCTCATTCTCTTCTGGCCGCGACTTCCCTGGCCCATCCGCATTCGTAACGCGATGGTCCTCTTCTTCACCGCCGTCCTCGTGATCGGCCCGTGGAGCTATCGCAACTGGCGCGTCCACGAGAAATTCGTCCCGGTCAAAAACACCGTCTGGGTCAACATCTGGAAAGGTGCAAACCCCTACGCAACCGGCACCGATCGACTACCCATGACCGACGAAGTCCGCAAGCGGCTCGAAGAAATGCGCGATCAGGATCGTCGCAATCCCGACTTCGACGCCGCGCGACAGTACGACATGCTCACCAGCGAGCAACGACTCGAACTCGACGGACAACCCGAAGTCATTCGCGAACAAATCTTCCGCCGATGGGCACGTCAATGGATCAAGGAAAATCCCCGCGAATTCATCGAACTCTCCATCGGACGCCTCGTCAAAACACTCTGGATCGAATGGGACAATCCAAAGGGCGAACGCATCTACCAGATCAGCCGCACGCTGCTGCTCATCGGTAGCGCCGTTGGCATCATCATCGCCATCCGCCGTCGTATTCGTCTTGTCATCCCGCTGCTCGTCGTCGGATCAGGACTGCTGACCTACACCATCACCATCACCGCCGCCCGATTCGCACTTCCCTACGAACCGCTGCAGATCATTCTCAGTTCGCTTGCCATCGCGTGGGCACTCTCGCGATTCATTCCGTCCATCCGTAAGGAGGCTGTGGTCAAGCCGTGAACTACCTGCTCGTCAATCACATTCCCGCGCGCAGATCTGGCAAAGCCGACCGCATCGGTCTGCCGCGTCCATGGCTCGACGATCTCGCGGCCCAGACATCCGCGCTTCGACAGATCGGCATGCGACTCGTCGTCGCTACGCCTGTCTCTGACACGCTCGAGGATGATGTCGCATTCGTCGCGCCCAGCGACGTCGGGTTCGAACACATCGAAGTCCCCGGATATTCCTCCGCTCGCGAATTCCTCATGACCCGGCACAACCTCGCAGGCGAATTCGCTCGACTGATCGACGTCGCCGACGTCGTTCAGTTCGATCACGGCGGGCACCCCATCACGCCCGCTTCACTCGCCGACCCCATCGCTGTCGCACGACACAAACCCCGCGTCTGGGTCTTTGGAGATCCTGAACCATTTCCGCGAAATGACCTGGTCGATCAAGCCCGCAATCTCGCCCGCCAAGTCGCCAAGCGAATCGTCGGAAAACATCTGCACCTCCGCACCGAAAGCTTCCTGAGGCAGGCCGCTCGATCCGCCGAACTTCTCATCGCTCATCACGCCGGCCTCCAGCAAACCTTCTCCGCCGAGTGGGGCGCGCATGCTCATCTCATTGATCGACTCGACGTCAACGATTCAGATCTCATCCCCGGACACGACCTGACGCCACGACACGCCCGCGTCCTCGACAACGCTCGACCGATCCGCTTCCTCTGCCTCCCCCCGCTCAGCGCCGCTTCGGGGGCCGATCACGTCCTGCAGGCCTTTCATCGCATCATCAAGCTTCGAGCGAACGCACGCTTGATACTCTGCGGCGAATCGGTCGACCTCGATCCGCTCCTGCAGGCCGCAACTGCATTGAACCTCAGGCCCGCCATCGAAATCTTCAAGCCCGAGCAGCGCGATCTCGCCATTCAGCACGCCGACGTCATCATCGACGCCGCACTTTTGGGCCACGCCGAAAGACCGCTCGCACGCGCCATCGCTGCGGGACTCGCTCCGATCGCCTATCGCGAACTCGCCTCAACCGAACCCGCACTCGGACCCGGTGCAGTGCTCATTCTACGCGGCGATATCAATCCCCTCGCCGACGCCATGCTGCAGGCCGCGCTCGATCGGTCCGCACTCGCATCCAGACTTCTCAACGGCATCGCCTTCGTCAAGCAACGCACCATCGATGCCTCTCATCATCGTCGAGCCCGACTCATCGCCAATCTGATCCGCCAAGTGTCGTCACATTCATCCCATCACAATCCCGCTCAAGCCCGCTGACATGCGACTGCTCATCGTCATCGTCAACTACCGCACCCCGGCACTCACCATCGACGCGCTTGCCTCGATCGCAGACGAATCACGCACCATTCCAGCCCGTGTCATCATCACCGACAACCTCTCAGGCGATGACTCCGTCCAACGCATCAGCTCCGAAATCGTCTCACGCGGATACAGCGATTTCGCGTCGATCATCGCACTCCCCAAGAACGGCGGATTCGCCTACGGCAACAACGAGGGCATTCGCCCCTACCTCGATTCCTCTGATCCACCCGACTACGTCCTGCTTCTCAACCCCGACACCGTCGTACGACCCGGCGCGATCCAGCAACTCATCGACTATCTCGATGCCAACCCCGCCGTCGGGCTCGCAGGATCCAGACTCGAAGATCCGGATGGAACGCCCCAACGTTCAGCCTTCCGCTTCCATTCACTCGCCAGCGAGTTCGAAAGCGGTCTGAGACTTGGCCTCGTCTCCAACATCCTTCGTCGTTACATCGTCGCTCCTGCGATCCCTGATTCAGCAGGACCCTGCGATTGGGTCGCTGGCGCGAGTCTGCTCGTCAAACGCGAAGTCTTCGATCGCATCGGGCTGCTCGATGACGGCTTCTTCATGTATTTCGAAGAGGTCGATTTCTGCCTCCGTGCCCGCCGCGCCGGGTTCGCATGTCACTATGTCCCCGCGTCACGCGTTGTTCACCTCGTCGGCCAGGCCTCTGGCGTCACCGATAAGAAACGCGCCAACAGGCGACGCCCCGGATATTGGTTCGACGCTCGTCGTCGCTACTACGTCAAAAACCACGGCCGTCTTTACGCGATGCTCGCCGACCTTCTTCATGCCAGCGCTTTTGCTCTCTGGCGCATCCGTCGAATCATTCAACGAAAGCCCGATCTCGATCCTCAACATTTCCTCGGCGACTTCATTCGCCATGCTTCCTGGTTTAACCGTTGACACAACACCATGATTCCCATCACCTCCACGCTGAAGCGCATGAGCAACCCCATGTCCAGCCAAGACCCAACATCCTCAGTCTCTAGCCCCGCCGCCGAACTCACGCGCCCACGCTTCTGGGAGATCGTTCGCGAAGATTACAACGCACACGGCCGCGACTGGACGCGACCAGGCTTCCGCGCGCTCTTTGTTCATCGTTTCGGAAACTGGCGCATGGGCATCCGATCCAAAATCCTCCGCGCGCCGATGTCGATCCTCTATCGCAGCATGTTCCGACGCGTACGCAATCACTACGGCATCGAGCTTCCCTATTCCGCCGTCGTCGGACGGCGCGTCGTCATCGAACATCAAGGTGCAATCGTCGTCCACGGGAACGCAGTCATCGGAGACCATTCCATCATCCGCCAGGGCGTCACGCTTGGAAACAAAAACCTCGAAGCCCCGCTCGATGCGCCGATCCTCGGTCGATTCGTCAATGTCGGCGCGGGCGCGAAGATTCTCGGCAAAGTCACCATCGGCGACGGCGCGCAGATCGGTGCAAACGCCGTCGTCACGCGCAACGTACCCGCGGGTGCGATCGCGGTCGGCATCCCCGCCCGCATTCTCGAACGACACCTGCAATGAACCCGACGGCACCAAACTCAGATCGCCACGCTTCGGCATCGCCCGCTCGAATCGGTCTCGTCGCCATCGGGCGAAACGAAGGCCAGCGTCTTCGCGCTTGCCTCGAATCCGCACGCAACGCAAATCTCGTCCTCGTCTACGTCGACTCGGGCTCGAACGACAACAGCACCCAACTCGCTCGCGATCTCGGCGCGATCGTCGTCGATCTCGATCTGTCCAAACCCTTCACAGCCGCGCGCGCGCGGAACGAAGGCTTCGAAGCACTCATCGAACATCATCCCCGCCTCGACTACGTCCAATTCGTCGACGGCGACTGCCAACTCCAGCCCGACTGGATCGAGACCGCCAGCGCGTTTCTCGATGCCCATCCCGAGTATGCCGTCGCCTGCGGAAGACGCCGCGAGCGATTTCCCGACGCGACCATCTACAACAAACTCTGCGACCTCGAGTGGAACACGCCGATCGGCGACGCGCTCTCCTGCGGAGGTGACGCACTCATTCGCGTCTCCGCGTTCAAGGCTGTCGGTGGATACAACCCCACGGTCATCGCCGGCGAAGAGCCCGAAATGTGTGTTCGCCTGCGCGCCCTCGGGCATCGCATACGACGACTCGACGCAGAAATGACGCTACACGACGCTGCCATGACTCGCTTCGGTCAGTGGTGGAAACGTAACGTCCGCGCAGGCCACGCCTTCGCCGAGGGATTTCATCGGCACGGCCGTCCGCCCGAACAGATGTGGCGGAAAAGCGTCCGCAGCAACTACCTCTGGACGATCCTCTTCCCGCTCTGGCCGCTCCTCTGGCTCAAGGTCCTGCGTCAGGGACGCGGGCCGCTCTACGCAACCTTCATCACGCTCTCCAAGATCCCGCAAACACTCGGACAGCTCAAGTTCCACTACAATCGACTCACCGGAAGTCACCAGAGAATCATCGAGTACAAATAAAGAACCGCATGTTTCCGATCGCCTATATCGCAGGTCAGTTTCCGCTTCGCAGCGAGACGTTCGTCTGGCGCGAAGTGCGTGAACTCATGCGCCGCGGTTGGGACGTCCACACCTTCGCCCTTCATCGTTCAACCGAAGTCACGCCACCCGAACTCGTTGAACTTCGCGACAACACCAGGATCGTCTACGACCATGAAATGGGCAACGCGTTTGCCTCGCTACCCGGTCTTTGGGACGCGGCCACCCACGCGAGCGGCACGCCCGCACGCGATCGACTCAAACTCGCCATGCAGGCTCGCGCCGGCGCTGGACTCGCACGCGAACTGCGTCGCCTGGGCGTTCGCCATATCCACGCCCACTTCGCCCATGCACCCGCAAGCGTCGCCATGTATGCCGCCCGCACCACTGGCATCGGCTTCAGCTTCATGGGCCACGCCAACGACCTCTTTCAACGTCGCCAAGCCCTCTCGCTCAAACTCAGCCGCGCTGAATTCGTCGCATGCATCAGCAAATGGCATCGCGAACTCTACCGCTCGCTCGTACGTGGAGATGAGTCGAAGTACCCCATCATCCACTGCGGCGTCGACACCGATCACTGGACACCCTCCCCGATTCCGTCCAGTCCTGAACATCCAGCCTCCCAGGCCACAGCCCGCCTGTTAACTGTCGCACGACTCGTGCCAAAAAAGGGAATCGACTATCTCGTTCGCGCTGTCGCGCGATTGCATCAGACCGGTCGCCGCATCCCGCTCACCATCGCCGGCGAAGGCCCCGAACGCGGACGCATCGAATCGCTCGTCCGAGAATGCTCACTCTCCGATCACGTCACACTTCTCGGCGCAACCGAATCTGAAGACGTGCTGAATCTGATGCACAATCACGACATCTTCGCCCTACCGTGCGTGATCGATCCAGCCGGCGATCGCGACGGTGTTCCCGTCTCGCTCATGGAAGCCATGGCCTGCGGACTTCCCGTTGTCAGCGGTGATCTACCCGCCGTCCGAGAATTGGTTTCACAAGAGTCGGGCGGAGTTTTGGTCGATGGTACAGATGTCGAGGCGATTGCTTCCTCGATCGCGTCCCTCATCGATCAACCCGATCGTCGAAAGTCGCTCGGGCAGCTCGGGCGGGCACACGTCGTCCGCGAATTCAGCCTCGCGGCCAATGTCACGCGACTTGAGGCGGCTTTCGATGCATCGCTCCGGCGAGATTGAAAAAACATCGGTCCAAATCCTTGACGCGAGCGTCAGAGTCGCGACAAGCAAACATCCGAATTCATACGTTTCGTTCGTACGTCCTGACGAAGGTGAAGTAACAGCAGTGGCCACCACCATCAACGAGCAATCATCCGTGTCCCGCCAAGCCGAGACCGAGACCGCCGCACCGGTTCAATCGCCGCGCGCGCCGTTCGTCCCGCATCAGCCTCTTCCCGCGCCAAGCCGTCGTTACGCTCTCATCTCGCCCTGCCGTGACGAAGCCTCCTACGCCCGCCGCACGATCGAATCGGTCATTCATCAATCCGTCACCCCCACCATCTGGGTCATTGTCGACGACGGAAGCCAGGACCAAACACCCGACATCCTCGCCGAATATGCAGCCAAGTATCACTGGATCCGCGTCATCAAACGCACCGATCGCGGCGGACGCGTCCTCGGAGCGGGCGTCATCGAAGCATTCAATGACGGCCTGAAAGAAATCAACCTCGACGACTACGACTACGTCTGCAAACTCGACCTCGATCTCGATCTTCCCCCCAACTATTTCCTCGGCCTCATGCAACGCATGGAAGCCGACCCGCGACTCGGCGCAGGCAGTGGTAAACCCTTCTTCTATCGCGGCGAAACGCTTCATCCCGAACGCTGCGGCGACGAACACGCCGTCGGCATGACCAAGTTCTATCGCGTCGATTGCTTCAAGCAGATGGGCGGATTCGTCAAAGCCCTCATGTGGGACGGCATCGATACCCACCGCATCCGCAGACTCGGGTGGAAGGCAGCGAGCTGGCCCGACCCTACGATTCAATTCATCCACCTGCGCCCCATGGGCACGAGCCACAAAAGCTGGTGGACCGGCCGCGTCCGACACGGCTGGGGGCAATACTTCATGGGCACCCACCCGCTCTACCTGCTCAGCAGCGCCGCACTTCGCGTCCTACATCCGCCCATCGTTCTCGGCATGCTCGCAATCCTCTGGGGGTATTTTCGCGCTCTGCTCACTCGCACCCCACGCTACGAAGAACCCGGTTTCCGATCCTTCCTTCGTCGCTATCAGTTCCGCTGCCTGCTCTCCGGAAAACGCCACGCGACCGCCATCACCGAACGCGAGATGGCCCACGCCTTCAAGCCTTCCGAGCAGACTTCTTCAAAGTGACATCGAGTACGAGTGCCAGTGGCATCGCGTACGCGTCGCAGTGGCATCGAGTACGCGTCGCAGTGACATCGCGTACGCGTCGCAGTGGCACGAGTAATCGCAAGTACCCAATCGCGCGTCCTCACGCCACGCCCGCGTCGCCGAGTCGGTGACCTGTCGATTCTAGATAGACATCTTCAAGTGTCGTCTGCCTGATCGCCACTTCGATCGGCGGTTCGGGCAATGATCCGAAGAGCTTCTGCAGCAGATTCTCCGGCTCGGTCGAATGAATCACAAGCCGCCCGTCCGCTTCGATCGCCTCCAGCGACATCGCCTGACGCAGCCGATCCTTCGTCGCGCCCGGATCACGCACCTGAAGCACAATGCGACGCCGACCACCCTTCGCACACAACGCCGAAGGCGCGTCCGACGCCACGATCCGCCCCGCGTGCAGCAGAGCCACACGGTCCGCCGCCTCAGCCTGATCCAGCAGGTGCGTCGTCAGCAGCACGGTCGTCCCCGACTCCGTCAATCTCTTTAACATCCCCCGAAGCTGCGCCCGCGCCGGAACATCCAGGCCCGTATCCGGCTCGTCCAAAATCAACAATCGCGGCCGGGCAAGCATGGCCTTCGCAATCTCCAGCTTCCGCTTCATCCCACCCGAGAACGTCGCCACCCGATCACGCGATCGATCAAGCAATCCTATCTCACGCAAAGACTCATCCACACGCGCCCCAATCTGATCTCGCGACAAGCCGCTCAACTTCGCGTGCAACACCAGATTCTCCCGCGCCGTCAACACACCATCCAAGGCCGGCGACTGAAACACCACGCCCATCATCGATCGCGCAGCCGCTTGCTCACGCACCACGTCACGCCCAAACACCCTCGCCACGCCTTCATCCGGCACGAGCATCGTCGAAAGGATCCGAAACAGCGTCGACTTACCCGATCCATTCGCCCCCAAAAGCGCCAAGCACTCCCCAACCGCCACGTGCAGATTCACATCCGCCAGCACCCGCCGCAAGCCAAAACTGTGCGACAATCCTTCAATCTCAACTGCGTGACTCATGCACCCATCTTTCGTCCGACGTCATCTCACGCAACTTCATGTCGACACATCACGACACCGTCGCGCCGAGCGTCCGATCATCACGAATCAATCCGGCGCAGCAAACTCCATCAACACCGCCTCGCCCGCAGACGCACCAACCGTAATCTTCGTACGACGCTCGCCCAGCATGTCATGCCGAGCAACCAGAGTGTACTCGCCCGGCGGAACGCCCTCGATGGTAAACTTCCCGTCCTCGTTGCTCACCGCGAAAAACGGATTCGGCAGCACCGCC
Source organism: Planctomycetaceae bacterium (assembly GCA_027487775.1). Classification (GTDB taxonomy): domain Bacteria; phylum Planctomycetota; class Phycisphaerae; order Tepidisphaerales; family Tepidisphaeraceae; genus JAIYCY01. The sequence continues at coordinate 5,081 of JAIYCY010000004.1, read as the reverse complement.
ACCTGAGCACTCATCCACGGATGCACATCACATCGCACCCGCAGAAACTCCGGATTGCGAAATTGCAAGTCGCGAAAGTCGCCCCGGTTGGGCAATCCGAAATTCAGCGAACCGTTCTCAAAGCTGTTGTAGTGCGTGTTGTGAAACACCTCATCACTGGTCGTCACCCGCAGCGTCTGACCCACCTGAACCGCAACCACATGCGGGACATACTCGCAATCAATCTGATCCAGCATCACGCGTGGCCTCGACGCACCATTCGACGCCGGCGCGTCCGCGAGCCACAACACCACATCTGCCAGACCCTGATCTGCCCCGACCACGATCGTTCTCTCCTGAATCGCCTTGGGCATTTGCGTATGACAATTCGAGTTGTCCAAAAATCTCCGCTCGGGAGGCGTGCCGGGAAACTTCACCACGCCCTCGACTTTACCCTCGCCAAACACCGGCGGTGCCGATGCATCGACCGGCGGCTTCTGGTCACAACCGATCATCGCAACGCCCGCGATCGCAAAGCACAGCACGCGGCAGACGAAAGCAATCCGTCCAACCCGCAGCCGCTTCCCATCGTTCACAACGGGGCCCCGCGACGCGCCGAGCTCTTCCTTCGATTCCGTGTACCAAAGATTCATCGTGTTCATCTCGCCGAAGAATACGCGCCCATCGCTCCGCAAATCCACGCTCGCGTCAATCTGACACATCGAACTCAACATCGCATGGTCAAAGCAATCCACAAGTCCAAAACACCCACTCACGGCTTTGCGAAATCAAACATCCTTCGCGAACCCGATCACTTTGATGCCTCAATTTCTCGACGCAATTTCGATTCACCGCACGGCGCAGACCGCCGACTCATTGATCAATCATCAGCGCCGCCAGCAGCAGCGGGAGATAAGCGATGCTGTAGAGGAAGAGTCGCCGCTGGCTCGCGCGGTCGCTGCTTCGCACGCATTGATACGCCGCCACCAGAAATCCCAAGCCGAGAATCGTCGCCACAACGCCATATCCCCACGACGCGCCACTCGTCCAGATCGGCCAGAACGATATCGGCAAAAGAGCCATCGAATACGCAACGATCTGTACACGCGTCCGCACAAGCCCATGCCGACAGCCCGGCAGCATGCGATAACCCGCACCCGCGTAGTCGTCTTGATACATCAACGCGAGGGCGAAAAAGTGCGGCATCTGCCACACGAACAAAATCGCAAACAACGACCAACCGAGCGGCGTCACCGCATCATCGATCGCAGTCACACCCATCAAAGGCGGAATCGCCCCGGGGATCGCGCCGATCACCGTGCAAAGCGGGCTCATCCGCTTCAGCGGCGTGTAAATCAGCACATACAACAACAACGTCAACGCCCCGAGCGTTGCGGTCAGCGGATTCACCAGCAGCGCAAGCCACGCCACGCCCGACACGCCCAGCAACGACGCAAACGCATATCCCTCAAACGGCGAAAGACGGCCCGCCGCAAATGGGCGATTTCGCGTCCGACGCATCTGCGTGTCGTGCCGACGCTCGATCACCTGGTTAAACACGCTCGCACCCGCCGCCGTCAACGCCGTGCCCACGATCGCGTGCACCAGCATCCAATCAGCCAACGTTCGGCCTGCCACCGCACTTGCGATGTAGTACCCCACCACCGTCGTCACCACCACCAGATAATTCATTCGAGGCTTCGTCGCCTCGTAGTAATCCTTCAGCTTCGACGGAACGGCCAGAGACTCGACCAACCCCGCTTCAACCGCCACCGATTCCACCACGGGAACCGGCGCATGCACAGATTGCTCGCGAGAAAGTGTCGGGGATTCGATCATGGGACCAATGGGCTTCATAAACGATTGATGACTACGCTCGAACCAGCAATTCCCCGTCTGCAAACTTCTCACGACCTGACGATGATCCTCTCATTTGCCTGACATCCATTCTCGCATCGCCGCCTGTGCGACCGACATGGTAAAGCCGAACCACCCGAACGAGCAACACGACCGCCAACAACAACAGCAACGCCCCAACCGCCTGATGCCCTGTCGCTATATCCGCTGGCTTCCGCAACAACACCGTCGTCACACCCAGCCCCACCTGCACCAGTCCCATCAAACCCAGCGTCCAACCCATCCAGCGAAGTTCCGAACGTCCAGACTTCACCACTCGCCACGCCGTCAGCAACAACACCGCCAGCGTCACATACGCGCCCACTCGATGGGAAAAGTGCAGCCACACCTGACCCATCGTCACACGCGGCAAATTCATGTCCTGCACACGCGACCAGTTCACCCGCTCCAGCGACTCCACCCTCGCCGGCGGAAGCACCTTCCCGTAATGCAGCGGCCAATCCGGAATCGCCAGTCCCGCCCCCTCGCCACTGATATGGTTCCGCCTCGGGTCGTGCCGCATCACCGCACCCAGTACAAGTTGCATCACCACCAGCACCACGCAAGCCACTGCCCAACCACGCAGTCGCCCCACACGCTTCAATCCCTCCATCGTCTTCCAGCTCACATCACCCCACCAACGCGAAGTCACAACCACCAAAACCCCCGCCGCACCGAAGACCCACTGCCCGAACACCCCGTGCAGCTTCGCCAGCAACAAACTCGTCTCGCTCACCCTGAATCCACCCATCAATCCCTGCACGATCACCGCCACCAGAATCCCCACGCACAATCGCCTCACCCATCGCGCCGAATGCCGCTCTCGCATCGCCCAGGCAATCCCCAGAAGCAATCCGATCGAACCGAACAAACTCACGAAATGCATCGATTGCCGCGCACGGTCCGCTTCGATCCATCCACCATTCCGACCGAAATGCACCGTCGCCCAGATCGCCCCGCCGATGCCCAGCGTCGCCACCGCGGCTCGCCCCAAAAATCGCCTCCGCGACGCCGACCGCGCCGGCGCATACACCGACATCACACACGCCACCGACAACAGCCCCACCAACGTTCCCAAAAGCCGATGCGCGTGCTCGTAAAAAATCCCGCCCGCCGTCTTCCCGATCCAATGGTCCAGCGGAAGCGCGAACATGTTGTAGCCAAAACTGTTCGGCCAATCCGGAACGCTCATCCCCGCGCCCTTGCTCGTCACCAATCCACCCATCCAGATCAATGGAAACGTACACACCAAGAGCACCCACGCCAGCCGATGCAATCCGCCATGAAACGAACCCGCGCCACCACCATCCGATTCCCGATGTCCCAACACCCGTCCCGACGCCGGCGCAGAAACCCTCCCCGACGATCCCTGCGAATCCTCTCGACTCTGCACCACATGGCTCTCTCGAATCACGCTCAAGCCGACACCTCAATCCCGATCCCTCATGCTCTTCCGTGCTCACGCAATTTTCACCGCAGCCGCGTCAGTATATCCCACCACCCACGACAAAAATCTCACTAGCCACCGGGTGCGTCAATCTGCCGCCTCTCTTTCACGAAATCCTACGCTTCACCCTCCGCTTCGTCCCCCATGCCCCGCTCACCCGACCGTCGCACAAGCTCATTCACCACCTCGTGCAACGGATTCACCGGTCTATCCGACTCACCCACGCCCACACGCAACATCATCAACGTATTCAGCACACTCAATCCGATCACGATCCCGATCGACAACCGCCAGACCCAGCCGCCCGTTCGCCTGAAAATCACACCCGCCCAAAACACCAACAACGGCGATATCACCACCAGCGTCGGCATCGCGCTCCGGCCCGGCCCTCGCGTCGCGCCCACCATCACCAGCGTCAACAATCCCACCATCGATATCGCTGCCAGCATCTTCGCATGCATCGGCCAATGCCTGCGCATCACCATCCACATCCCCACCAAGCCCACGAGCACCACCGGAAATCCCCTTAACAATCCACCCGACCCCACCAGCATCGATACCAAGCCACCACCCATCGACAACAACCGCGCCCACACGCCCTCCTCGCCCCAGCCCGTCATCTCACCCAACAAAACACGCCCGCCCGGCGGAAGAAAACTGTCGAACGTCGACAACGACCACGCCGAATGCAACCACACCACCGGCATCGCACCCAGCGACATCAACACCACCCCCAACACCCGCGCCCGCAAACTCAAACGCATCGCCATCACCACCAGCGGCATCGGCAATATCAACGGCAACGCCCACGGATCCACCGCACCCGCCAGCGACGCCAACTGACCCGCCAAAATCAAGACCCACGTCACACGAGCCGGCTTCGAACTCGCCGCCACAAACAACATCGCACTACTCGCCGCCAACACCAACGCCGCCGCTGTCGCATGCGGATTCAGCGCCGTCGCACATCCCAACCAACCGCTCCCCATCACCACCAACACCGCCAACCCCGCACGCCTCGGCCTCGATAACTCAAACAACCGACCCATCCGATACACAATCCCAGCCCCCAGCGCCACCGGAATCGTCACACCCAGCAACGCTAGCCCAAAACCATGCGCCACCGGATCTCGCTCCCAAGACCAACCCGCCCGGTCCAACGCCCAACTCGGACCCGCCAACAACACCGCATACACCGGCGCACGCGCAGCATACAAACGACCCTCCACCTCCACCGTCCCAGGCTCGCCTCGCCACGACCTATCCAACACCATCCCACGACCCTCTACCAACGAACGCACGCTCGCCAGCAGCAAACGCTCACTCCGACTCGCACCATCCTCGCCCACCAGCGGCCTCAGCATCGGAACCGCCAACACCAACACCAACACCGGCGTGAGCAACGCCCAAGGCCTCAGCTTCGGCCTTAAAAACCAACCCAGAACCTCTCGCCATCCGCCCGACATCCGTTCGCACGCTTCCCTTTCAATCCACACCACCCCAAAACACCCGACAGCCAAACCCCAAAGCCTATCCGAACCCGCCATCCCCACCAACAATGCTCCAACCCACCAACCCCCAGACAAACCCGACTCACCTCAACCCAATCCCCCGAATCTGCTATCTTCCCCCCCATGACCCCCGCCGGACATGTCGATTCCGCCTTCGGCAACGCCGGCGTTGTCTCCGTCCAACTCGGCAACGGATACAACGACGTCTTCAACGGCCTGACCGTCGATCCACTCGACCGCGTCGTCGT
>JAIYCY010000022.1 GCA_027487775.1 Planctomycetaceae bacterium | reverse complement strand
TGAGCGCGTCGGAGAATTGAAGTCGATAATCGCGAGGCAACTGCCTGGCCGCTGACTTGATCGAGGCGTAAAGTGTTTTCCACTGATTCTGATCCATACATGTCTCCATAACCTTGTTCGTGTGAACGAGCCCATTCGAGGGGCCAAGTATGGATCAGATCGGTGGATAGCGCAAGCGCAAGAATCTGACGGCGCGTAATGTTGGCAATGCACCGATGACGGCGCGACCTTCGAGCGCACGATGGGGTGTGATGGGGGTTTGATGGGTGTGGTGCGTTGCTACGATCTGATAATCGAAGCGTTGTTAGCGTTACACGGCGGTGACGCTGAGTGGGCGAAAAAAAACAGGTGGACGGGTGAAGTGGGGTGGGCGGGCGATGCGCGGAGGTAGCTCGTGGGCAGATCGCGGGGTGATGGTGAGGATCATTCAGAGGGTTGAGGATCATGCAGAGGGTTGATGGGTATCGAGGCGTGACAAAATCGATGAAGGGGTTTTCGAAATCGGCGGGTGAGCGGCTATGCTGATGGTGCAATGCCTTACACACTCGAAGAAGCCCCGGTGGAACTGCTCCGGGATGAAGAAAAGCTGGACGGTTCGAACCGCTGGACGCTGAACTTTGGCCCGCAGCACCCGGCGACGCACACGACGTTGCGATTGGTGCTGGAATTGGACGGCGAGCGTGTGCTGAAATGCACGCCGCACATCGGGTATTTGCATTCGGGATTCGAGAAGCTGGGCGAGCATCTGAATTACAATCAGTATGTGACGATTGTGGATCGGATGGATTATTCGGCTCCGATTTACAACGAGTTGGCGTGGCACGGAGCGGCGGAGAAGCTGATGGGGATCGAGCTGACGCCGAGGTGTAAGGCGTTGCGAACGATCATGGGTGAATTGGCGCGAGTGCAGAGCCATTTGTTGTGTGTGGGTGCGGCGGGTTTGGATTTGGGCGCGTTCACGGCGTTTTTGTATGGGTTTAACGAGCGTGAGGCGATTTACGACATTTTCGAGTTTGTGTCGGGTCAGCGGTACCACAATTCGTGGACGCGTGTGGGCGGTTTGAATCAGGATTTGCCGGACGAAGGCATCTTTGTGCGGATGACCAGGAAGTTCATCGACGAGACGATGCCGCGGGCGCTGGAGGATCTGGAGAAGTTGCTGAACAAGAACCGGATCTTCGTGGATCGAACGGCGGGCGTGGGAGCGATCAGTCAGCATGATGCGATCGCGTGGGGCCTGACAGGTCCGATGGCGCGAGCGTGTGGTGTGAGGCGTGATTTGCGAAAGGATGAGCCTTATCTCTGTTTCCAGGACAACTGGGACGGCAAGGGCTCGCGTCCGCCGGAGTTTAAGGTTCCGATCGCGACGACGGGTGATGTGCTGGGACGATATCTGGTGCGTTGTGAGGAGATTCGTCAGAGTCTGCACATTGTGGGTCAGATGATCGACAGCATTCCGCAGGGCTCGGTGAATGTGAGCCCGGAGGGCAAGGAAGTGCTTCCGCCGAAGGATCAGGTTTATTCGAGCATTGAAGGTCTGATCCAGCACTTTGAGATGATCATGACCAACCGTGGATTTGAGGCGCCTCGTGGCGAGGTTTACAACGCGATCGAGTCAGCGAACGGGGAGCTTGGGTACTACATTGTGAGTGACGGCAGCAACAAGCCTTGGCGAGTGCGTACGCGTCCGCCGAGCCTGATCAATTACAGTTGCTTTGGTAAGTTGATCGAGGGTCATCAGATCAGCGACGTGGTAGCGGTGCTGGGATCGATCAACGTGATCGCCGCGGAACTGGACCGGTGAGCGTGAGGCGGGTGTGGACGTGGTCTATCCGTCGTGTTGGATGGCGATTTAATCGCGGATATCGACGAGCGCATTTTCCGGGTTGTCTGAAGTGGGCGTGGCGTCGATGGCGTTGTGCGACTGAGTGAAGGCAGATGTTTCGGGCGGAACCAGCACGCGTGCGAATTCGTCGCGATAGGACTCGCGCCATCCTGCTTCGATGAGCAGGTCTGCGAATCGGCTTTTTCTAATGGGCAGGATGGCGACGTCGGCGTTGCTCTGAGTAAGGAGTGACCGAGCGCCCGCCACATCATCGAGGCATGTAACGCGCCAGAACCATTCGGGATAGAGCTGTGTTCGTCCGTCCATGAAGACCTGATATCGATGCCCGAGTCGCCATGAGAGGAATCCGCCCCAGTTGAATTCGTTGATGATTCGGCCGGATCGGGGAGCGATGTTGGCTTCAACGAATCGAACCGCCGCCCCGGGGTAGGCGAATGCCTCTGCACCATGTCGTTCGACAAACCGATCAACGACTTCAAACCGGTCCTTCGTACGGTTACTCGGAAGCGAATCGACAATTCGCACGAGACACAGCGCGCACATCGCCATCAGCAACGCACGCACCGGCGCGCGTCCGAGTACGCGATCGCTGAGCGACGTCAGCAGGCACGCAAACATGGGCAGGCCGAGAATTGCAAAGATCGGCGCGAATCGTCCGAGCTTCATCAGGCAGACGAGCCCGATCCCACACACGAGGATTGGCCCGAAACCGACGATACGAAACCGCAGCGCGATCGCGATCATGGTCACGACAGCCAGGAGCGAAAGGCCCGTGCCCATGCCGAGGTCGCCCCAGAGGGGTCGCATCTCATCGATGAAGCTGGACGCGACCATCACGTCGGCTTTTTGATAAGCCCATGCCTGCCGAACAAGCCCGGGCAGCATTGGAGTACCGAGGGCGGCCAGGCTTGTAAGAATGGCAAGCGTTGTGAGTCGCCTGGCGTTCTTTGAACTTGACGGAACGAAGTGCTGCGCTGTTGTTCTGCTCCATCGATCCATCCACGCACCGAAAGCCATCGCCCAGACGGTCGCGACGAGGATCAAGACATAGAGATGCACGTTCGCGCACAGCATGGCGATCGGAATCACCATCCAGACTGCCCGGCTGCGTCCGAGTCTTCGATCGCGAAAGAGCAGATGGATCGTCGCAGCCAGCAGGACGAGCGCGAGAAGCACGGGTCTGAAGCTCAGGTAGGGAAGCGAGTAAAGCCCCGCGAGAATGACCGCCACGCCCGCAGGCATGTAACTCGGCGTTCCGCGTACGCAGCGGCTGGCTTCGACGCAACTGAATCCGATCAGCGCAAACAGCATCGCCTGAAGAACCGCATGGACTGCGAGCATTCCATGGGTTCCGCCGACATCCCAGACCCACTTCATGCCGAGCTGCGCGAGCCATGAGTAGGGTGTCCAGGGCTCGCGCACGGAGTTGTAGCTGATTCGATCGACCAGGGGACCGATGCCGTCTTCGTGTAACTGTTCCGCCACCCGAAGGTGCCAGCCGAGGTCGGGATCGAGATTGTCCCACATCACCGCCTTCCCGGCTGCAAAGAGACAGGCGAGCAAGAGGAACGCGTAAAAGCCGGTCCGCTGGCGTCGATCGGAATGGGTTAGAACTTCGATCACGATATCCCGTTACATCGGCATGGCAGGGGGGTGACTGTGTAAGGTGTCAGTTTGGACATTTTTGCAGTTTTTTCGTCCGGGAATCGCTTGTTTTCTGCTACTATGAACTCTCCGGTCAGACCCAACGCTGCGAAGGGTTGCTCGGCTTGCCAGCTCAAATTGTCGGTTTAACGCATCCGTTAGTTGTCGGCTGAACGTGTTCGATCAGTTGTCATCCGGCCCAAGATGGGGTCAGGACGTTTTTTCATCCTCAGGAGAGAATCACCATGTCTGCACCTCGTCTGACCGCCCTACGCGTCTCAACACTCGCGCTCTCGAGCGTGTTTCTGACAGGAATTGCAACGGATGGGGTTGATGCCCAGACACTCCGCCTGCAGGAGGTCGCCAGCGGATTGACTCAGCCGCTCTTTGTCGGTGCTCCAAGGGGAGACAGCCGCCTCTTCATCGTAGAGAAGACCGGTCAAATCAAGATCCTTCAAAACGGTTCGGTCCTGCCCACGCCGTTTCTGAACGTAAGCAGCATCATCAATACCTCGAGCGAGCGCGGACTGCTCGGGCTGGCCTTTGATCCCAACTTCGCAACGAACGGCCACGTTTACGTCAATCTCACGGGCAACAACACCGGTTCGACAGCAGGCTATGCGGTGGGCACGAGCTTCGTGCGTCGTTACACGGTCAGCGCGACCAATCCCAACGTGATTGATACGTCCACGGTTCGCGACGTCATCATCTACAACCAGGACTTCTCCAATCACAACGGCGGATGGCTGGACTTCAGCCCGAACGACGGCCTGCTCTACATCCCCACCGGTGACGGCGGAAGCGGGAACGATCCCAACAACCGCGCGCAAACATGGAACACCGAACTCGGCAAGATGCTCCGCATCGATCCGAACGGCGACGACTATCCCGGCGATGTGCGTCGCAACTATCGCGTGCCCGCTTCCAATCCCTGGGCCACCGACACCAATCCGGTCCGTCAGGCTTCGATCGCGTACGGCCTGCGTAATCCGTGGCGCAGCAGCTTCGATCCCAATACCGGCGATCTCTACATCGCCGACGTCGGACAAGGCGCTCGCGAAGAGATCAACCTTCATCCCGCCACCAGCACCGGCGGAGAGAATTACGGATGGCGTCTCCGTGAAGGCAAGATCGCCACGCCCACCTCGGGCGTCGGTGGCAATCGACCCGCTGACAACATCGATCCCTTCTACGACTATCCGCGCAGTGTCGGCGGAAGCATCACCGGTGGAGTCGTCTATCGCGGCGAGTTCCTCGAACCGCTGATCGGCGGTCAGTATTTCTTTGCAGACTACAACACCAACATCTTGCGTTCGCTCGATGTCAGTCAACTCAGCGCGATCCAACGCGATCCCGTCACCGGAAAGCTCGTCGGCACCGCCGCCAATGGTGACCTTTCCAGCTTCAATCCCACCATCATCAATCGCGATTCACTTCGTCCGACCTCGCCGGTGAATATCACCGGCTTTTCCAGTTTCGGTGTCGATGGGAGTGGCGAGATGTACATCGTCAGTCTGAACAACGGTCGCGTCTTCCGATTCACCGCCGACCGTCTGCCGGGCGACGCCAACTTTGACAACCGTGTCGACCTCAATGACTTCTTCATTCTGCAGGCCAACTGGGGTCTATCGAATCGTTCGATCAATCAGGGCGATGCCAACGGCGACCGATTCATAGGCATTCCTGACTTGAACGTTTTGATCAACAACTTTGCCCAGACGCCGCTCGGCATCGACCCCAGCATCCCCGGCTTCGAGATTGTCCAGGCGTGGGCCGCCAGCGTGCCCGAACCCGCGACGCTCGCGGTTCTGGCCGCTCCGATGCTCCTGCTCTCGCGTCGTCGTCGATGAAAGGGTTCACTCCCATCGCGCGAGTCGTCGGGATCGATTTTTCCGGTGCACGACAGGCCGGCGAGAATCTCTGGTGCGCGCATGCGAGCGTGCTGGATGGCGGATCACTTCGACTCGATCGCCTCGAAAGGCCCGCCGACCAGCTCGGAGCCGCCGATCGCGGTTCTGTCTATGCGCATCTCCGATCTGAAATCGCATCGCGCGATCAGACGCTCTTCGGCATTGATTTTCCTTTCGGACTCCCCGTCGAACTCGGCTGGCCGAGTTGGGATGAGATTCGCCGGGCCGTGGGTGACTGGCCCGGCGATGCGATGAGTTTCGGGCGACATTGTTGCGAGCGAGCGATGGCCAATAGCGGGCGAATGCACATTCGTCGCACCACCGACATCGAAACGCGCACGCCGTTTGATTGTTATCACTATCGCATTGTGCATCAGATGTTTTATGGCATTCGCGACGTGCTTGATGCACTCAGTCTTGATCCCGCGACCTGCATCATGCCATTTCAATCGTGGAAGCTCGAGCACGCCCGGCGTGTGGTGGTCGAGGCGTGTCCCGGCTCGACCTTGCGACGGCTTGGCCTGCCATTCAATCGCTACAAGCAGACCGGATCAGGGCCGATGGATCGCAGGCGTCGCGCCGTGCGGGAGGAAATCCTGGAAGGGTTACGCACGATGATCGAGATCGCCGATCCCGATCGGAAGCGGATGCTCAGCAATCGCGGTGGCGACGCGCTGGATGCTGTGATCGCCGCCGTCGGAACGTGGCAGGCGTGGCGTCGGATCGACGTGCAGGCTGTCCGATCTCATCCGCGGTATCCGCACGAGGGCTTGGTCTATTGCTGATCGTCAGGAGTGGGATGCGTCATACAACCGCGTATTGGTTAAACACTTGATTCAGCCTTGGCCACGCGTGTGCACCAGATGCAATCGCAGTGTTCGTTCTTGGTGCTTGCTTCAAAGTGTGCGTTGCGTGGGCAGTGTTCGCTGGGGTCTTTGGCCTTGGGGATGACGGGGCATCCGCAGCCTTCGGTGTGTTCTTCGCGTTCGATTTGATGGAGGAAGGGCTTTCCGCAGTAGCTCTTGCCGCATTTGACGACGCAGAGCGGGCATGTTTGACAGACGCTCGCGCGCTCGACCCAGAGCGGATGCACGCGTCCGACGCCGCGCTCACGAGCAGCGGCGGTGGCCGCGTGCCCGCCCGCCCCGACGACCCGAAGGGCGGTCCTCAAGACGCGAACAACCAGACGACTCGGGCTCAGTGCAACCGACATGCCCCTTTTATCGGGCCGACGTGCGGCGTGTCTTCAAAATCGGATCGCCATCCGCTCGTTTGGGCTGGCGGGGCTTCGGGCGTATCTTTTGCAGGCTATGAGCAAATCATCGTCCGCCGAGCTTCTCGACCGATCCGCCGTACCCGTCGCCGACACGTGGGATCTCTCCAGTCTCTATGTTTCGGATGAAGCATGGGAGAAGGAGTTCAAGCGTTACGAAAAGAAGATCAAGGATTACGCCAAGTTCAAGGGCAAGCTCAAGACCGGCCCAAATGCGATCGCGGGCCTGCTCGAGTTGGATCGTGAGCTGGACCTGCTCGGCGAGAATCTTGGCACGTATGCGTTCCTTAAGACCAGTCAGGATCAGGCCGACAGTGCCAGTCAGCGCATGAAGGGCCGCTACACGCACGCCGCCACGCGCGCGGGCGAACTCGCCAGCTACATTCGGCCCGAGTTGCTCGCCATTCCCGAGAAGACGATGGCGAAGTTTCTCAAAAGTCCTCGCCTCGCCGAGTGGAAGCTTGTCCTCGAGCGCGTCCTTCGCTATCGCCCGCACACGCTCAGCGATCGCGAAGAGAATCTGCTCGCCATGACCGGGCAGATGAGCGCTGCCTCAGGCGACATCTTTCGCCAGCTCAACGACGCCGATCTCAAGTGGGGCAAGCTCCCCAACGAAAAGGGCGTCGAGATCGAGCTCGGCCATTCCAGTTTCAGCGTCTTTCTGCATTCCCCCAGCGCCGAGGTTCGTAAGAATGCCTTTCATGCTTATTACGAGCAGTTCGAAGCCCACAAAAACACCATCGCCGCGGCGCTCAATGCTTCGAATCAACGGGACGTCTTCTACGCCAAGGCCCGCGGGTTTAAGTCCGCGCGTGAGCAGGCGCTCTTTGCCGACAACGTGCCCGCCAAGGTCTACGACAATCTCATCGGCACGGTGCGCAAGCACCTGCCTGCCGTCCATCGCTATTACGCGCTTCGCAAGCGTGCGATGAAGCTCAAGGAGATTCATCACTACGACACTTACGTTCCGATCCAGACGGACATCCAAAAGCACACGTCATGGGACGATGCGGTCAAGCTCGTCGTCGATGCACTCGCACCACTCGGCGACGATTATTGCCGCACGCTGCACGCGGGCATGACCAGCGAACGTTGGTGCGATCGATTCCCCAATCGCGGCAAGCAGTCCGGCGCGTTTTCTAGCGGCGGATTTACGTGCAAGCCTTACATCCTGATGAACTATCAGCCCGACGTGCTCGATCACGTTTTCACGCTTGCCCATGAGGCCGGGCATTCGATGCACACGCATTACTCCGCCCGGCATCAGCCTTATCAATACTACAACTACACGATATTCGTTGCCGAGGTCGCGAGCACGTTCAACGAGCAGCTTCTCGCCCGGCATCTGCTCGATCGTGCCAACACCAAGCGCGAGCGCGCGTATCTGATCAACAATCTCATCGACGACATCCGCGGAACGGTCGTCCGTCAGACCATGTTTGCCGAGTTCGAGAAGGTCAGCCACACGATCGTCGAGTCCGGCGAGCCGCTCACCGTCGAGACGCTGCGTCGCGAGTATCGCAAGCTGCTCGATGCGTACTTCGGCCCGGACTTTGCGATCGATGAGCAGCTTGAGCTTGAGTGTCTGCGGATTCCGCACTTCTACCGCGCGTTCTATGTCTACAAGTACGCGACCGGTCTGAGCGCCGCTGTCGCGCTTAGCCAACGTGTACTCAGCGGCGGTGCGAAGGAACTCAAAGCCTATCTCGGGTTCCTGTCCGGCGGTTGCAGCAAGTGGCCGATCGACTTGCTGAAGGACGCGGGCGTGGACATGAGCAAGCCCGCGCCGATCGAGGCGACGATGAAGAAGTTCGGAGAGCTTGTGGATGAATTGGACGATTTGCTCTGATCCGCCGGACGTGGGTAGCGTTACGTGGACCAACTAGGGGAAATCGGCTGATTGATTAAATGTCGATTTGTCGTGTTTCTGGACATCGGAAGTTCCGGAGATCGGGTAGACTGTGGAGTGGCGGTGAGCATCGACCGTTCGGTTCGACGCTTGCCCCTTTTGTGCGAACGCGCACCTACCTGAAGGACGGACAATCCATGGCTGACGAAACTCTCCGTCCGGCGTCGCCGCAGACGGCTGCGATCGTCGGAAGCTACTTTCCGCGGCAATGCGGAATCGCCGTGTTTAGCAAAGATCTTCGCGACGCCATCGCTGCGGAGATCGGTGATCGGCAGACCAGCGTGATCGCGGTCGACGACAACACCACGGGCTATGCCTATCCGCGCGAGGTGAAGTTTCAGATCCCCCAGCACAAGCCCGCCGAATACATCTCGGCGGCGGATCTTTTGAACGTCAATCAGATCGACTGCGTCCTGCTGCAGCATGAATTCGGCATCTACGGCGGAAGGGACGGCAAGCAGGTCCTCGAATTCGCTCAAACGCTCCGGATGCCGATCATCACCACGCTGCACACGGTGCTCCGCGAGCCTTCGAACAGCCAGCGCGCGATCATCAAGGAGCTTGCCCGGCTCAGCGATCGCATCGTCGTGATGAGTCACATCGGAGCGTCATTGCTGAGCGAGGTCTACGGCGTCGCTTCCGAGAAGATTGCATACATCCCGCACGGGATCGCCGATGTTCCGTTCGTCAATCCGCGGACCCTTTCCGAGCAGTTTGGCATGGAGGGCAAGCGCGTTCTGCTGACCTTTGGATTACTCTCGCCGGGCAAGGGGATCGAAGTCGCCATCCGTGCGATGCCCGCCATCGTCGCGGCTCATCCGGATGTCGTGTACATCGTTCTGGGCGCGACGCATCCGCACGTGCTGAAGAACGACGGCAACGCGTATCGCAATTCGCTTGAGAGGCTCGTCGACCGTCTCAAACTCGATCATCATGTCATGTTTCACAACCGCTTTGTCACGCGCGAAGAGCTCATGCGGTATGTGGGGGTTGCAGAGATTTACATCACGCCCTACGAAGGCGCTCAGCAGATCACCTCCGGTACGCTCGCCTATGCGGTGGGTGCTGGCAAAGCCGTCGTCTCCACGCCCTATCGACACGCCGAAGAAATGCTCGCCGATGGGCGGGGCATGCTCTTTCCGTTCGGGCAATCGGACGCGCTGGCACGGTGCGTGAACGTGTTGCTCGGCGACGACGTAGCCGAGTTGGCGATGCGCCGCAAGGCGTATCAATACGGTCGACCGATGATCTGGAAGGAAGTCGCGCGGTCGTATCTGGAGTTGGCATCGACAGCCGTCACCGAGCGCAATCGCCACGCCCGGCACACCCTCGAAGTGCGCGCTGAGGCTACGGAGGTCGCAGCGCTTCCCGATGTGAACATCGCCCACCTCCGACGTCTCACCGACGACACAGGCATTCTCCAGCATGCCGTCTACGCCATCCCCAATCGCCACCACGGGTATTGCACGGATGACAATTGTCGTGCCCTGGTCTGTGCACTGCGATACTACGATCTGACCCGCGACGACGCAGCACTCGCGCTGGCGGACAAGTACCTCTCGTTCACCCACCATGCCTTTAATCCCGGTCAGCAACGGTTCCGCAACTTTCTGAGTTATGACCGCCGTTGGCTCGAGGAGATCGGCAGCGAAGACGTACACGGCCGAACGATCTGGGCGCTCGGCTCTGCGGTCCAGCTTGCGCCCAATGACGCGATCCTCTCGCTCTCGATTCGATTGTTCCATGACGCGCTTGAAAAGGTCGAGAGCTTTACCTCTCCGCGCGCCTGGGCGTTTTCTCTGGTCGGCATGCACGCATATCTCACCCGCTTTGCCGGCGACAGCACTGCAAGGCGATTGCGCGAGACGCTCTCCAACCGCCTCATGGACGCCTTCCGCGCCAATTCATCCGCCGACTGGCCCTGGTGCGAAGACAGCCTCACCTACGACAACGCCAAACTCCCGCACGCCTTGATCCTGCTCGCCAAGGAGGGTGCACATCCAGAGATGCTCGCTCAGGGGCTTCGATCGCTCGAATGGCTCGTTCGCCTTCAAATCGACGATTCGGGCCGCATCAGCCTCATCGGCAACAACGGCTGGCTCGTCCGACACGGCAGCAGGGCACGCTTTGATCAACAGCCGATCGAAGCGATGGCGATCATCGAAGCCTGCGCCGAGGCGTACCGTGTCACGGGCGAAGAAGTCTGGTACGACCGCGCGCGATCGTTTCTCGACTGGTTCACCGGAAACAACGACACAGGCCTGAGTCTCTACGATTATCAAACCGGAGGCTGTCGCGACGGACTCAGTCCGGACGGACCGAATCTCAACGAGGGCGCCGAGTCGACGCTCGCCTGGCTGATCGGTCTGCTTGCGATGCTCGACATCATGCGCAGCCACGTTCTGCCGACAGACGAACTCTCCTCCGAATCCTCCACCCGCGACATGTCGTTGGCCTGATCCGGCTGTCGTGTCGTCCATCCGATCCTTCTCATCCCCACCATCCCGCCTCCTGGAATCACATCCATGTTCGCCCACGAAACCCCGGTCCGACGGCTTCCGATTCGCTTTGAGGGCGATGACCAGCGGGTCATTCTCCGTCCCTTTGTCATGAGCCACGGGCGTGTGCTGACGCTCTTTGAACGCCTTAGCCTGCTCACCGAACACGCGGTCCACGATCTGCTTGCAGAAGTCATCGCCGGCTTCGAGCATCGACACGACCGGCTCGTGCGCACCTTCGAGGAACACTATCGCATGGGTGCGGGCCTCGCCGAGTGGAACTCGCACTGGTCCAAGTCCCGACGACATCTCGCCGGGGCGTATCTCACCATGGAGTACGCCATCGACTCGGCGGCCTTGTTCAATCCGTCGATCATCATCCACCCCGATCAAACCGGTTTGCCCGAGGGAACCGTGCGTTTCCTCATGAGTCTTCGCGCCACCGGCGAAGGTCACGTCTCTTCCATTGTCTTTCGCACCGGAACCGTCAGTGCCGATCTGCACATCACCACCGATCCGCTTCCGCACAAGCTCAGCCGGTCCCGCGTCTCGCCCGACGCCACCTATGACCTGCCTCTGTTCATCCGCAAACTGATCGAACTCTCCGTCGATCGCTCGATCATCTCGGCCGTCGCCGCGCTGGTCTCTGACCACTTCACACTTCGACAACTCTACACCGCCGTCGAATCCGTCCGACTCGTCCAACGAGACGCCACGGGCGCAGCCGAGGCCCTCAACACCATCATCTTTCTCGCACAGTCCAACTATCAGATCGACCTCGAACCCGGCGCTTCGATCTCCGAGCTCGTCATCTTCCCCATGAGCGCTGATGAATCGCGCGGCATCGAAGATCTTCGCATGGTTCGATTCGTCGACGACGACGGCAGTGTCCACCATTACGGCACCTACACCGCCTACAACGGATTCCGCACGCTCCCCATGATGATGTGCTGTCATGACTTTCGTCGCTTCGAGATTCACACGCTCAACGGTGCCGCCTCGCGCGACAAAGGCATGGCCCTCTTCCCTCGACGCGTGCACGGCAAGTACGTGATGTGCAGCCGCATCGACGGAGAGAATCTCTTCATCAGCACCTCAGACTCCATCTACTTCTGGGAACGTGCCGAACGACTCACCGCCCCGAGGCTGCCCTGGGAGTTGATGCAGATCGGCAATTGCGGCTCGCCCATCGAAACCCCCGACGGTTGGCTGCTCCTGACCCATGGCGTCGGTCCGATGCGCACCTACGCCATCGGCGCCATGCTGCTCGATCTCGACAATCCGCTCAAAGTCATCGCCCATCTCCCCACGCCGCTGCTCGCGCCCGTCGGTGACGAGCGCAACGGCTACGTCCCCAATGTCGTCTACACCTGCGGCGCCATGCTCCACGGACAGAACCTCCTCATCCCTTACGCCCAGGCCGACAAAAGCAGCGGGCTCGCCGTCGTCGACCTCGCCAGCCTCATGAGCCGCATGTCCTGACTCGCCATCCGCTCACACGCTTCCTCGTCCAAGCCTCTCTCCACATCCCGCTCGATCCAACTCATCCCATGCAATTTGACCCGCCGACGTGGTATCCTCTCTCACATGCCGAACGACACCCACGCGCAGTCCATCACACGACTGTTCCGACCGATCCGCGCGATCCACACGCTCCGAAGCTCGCTTCGCCTCTCGGCCGTCCTCGCCTTCGGCGGGCTACTCGCCTGCTGTGGGCTTCTCGTCTCCTGCGCCGCAACACAAGACGCCGCATCCACCACGACATCCACCAACAACACCGCCCCGCGCGATCTCGGCGCCGGCCCGCTGAGCGCCTCTCCCAGCACATCTCCCAGCACATCCCCCAACGCCTCTCCCAGCGCTTCGTCTGTATCGTCCGGTCGCACGGCCACGGATCGTCCCGGCCCGCAGATTCCTGAAGGCGCTCGGTTCACCATCAGTTGCATCGACTTCGCCGGCCCCGATCACGTGCAGCGGGCCAGTCGCATGCGTGATCAGCTGATGCAGACGAGCGGCCTGCGTGATTGGTATGTCGTGCACAATGCCGACGCCCAGCGCAGCATCATTTATCACGGCTACTATCGTGCGATCGAGGCCGGCGCCGATGCCGATCGTGCCACGCGCGCCGATGCCGATCGTGCCCGCTCCGACAAGCAGAAGATCGATCAGCTCACCGCGCCCGACGGCAAGCGTCTCTTGACGGCCACGCTGTTCATGCCGCTCGACGCGCCTGATCCCGACGGCCCGGTTGAGTGGAATCTCGTCCGCGCCGACGGCTACTGGACGCTGCAGATCGCCGCCTACACCGGCGGTCCCGAGCGCAAGCGTCTTGCCGTCGAGAGCGTGAAGGAGGCTCGTGCGATGGGCATCGAGGCCTACTACTATCACGGCCCGAGCGTCAGCAGTGTGTGCATCGGCGCCTGGCCCACCGAGGCCGCCGTCGTGCTCGGCGAAGGCAGCGCCCAGCCGCGGACCGATCGCGTGGGCGATTCCGTCGTCGTCAGCACGATCCCCATCGCCGGCGACGACGCCGTCAGCGAGGTCAACACCCGCCAGGGCCGCACGCGTCTGGTGCAGATGCAGATCGACATCCGCGACCCCAGCCTGCTGAGCGCGTATCAGCAATACCCGCAACACTTCACCAACGGCGAGGCCGACGGCCTGCGTGCCATCGACCGCGCCACCGGCCGCGAGGTCATCCGCCCGCGCCCGTCGCTGCTCGTGCGCATCCCCCAGGACGGCCAACCGTCCACCGACGCAGCCATCGACGCGTCCACCGATCCCCGCGCCCGCCCGCTCGACCCGCGTCTCGGCCAACCGACGAACAACGACCTAGGCCGCCGCCTCGGCGAAATCGCCCGCTGAGCCACCGATCCGCGTGTCTTGCGATCTGGAGGGCCGTCGCTCCTGCGACGCCGCGCGGGGGCTCGATCGTGGTGTTGCGCGTCTTGATGTCGATGGACGTTCAACGGAGCGAGGGGACTCGCTCCCTCCAATGCGGGGGTGCATGCAATGCACCTTTGGCGGCGCGACGTTTGTCGGCGTGATGGGGTGTGGTGGGGGTGGTGATATGCGCGGTGCGTTGCACGCACCCTACGGGCCGTCGCGCCTGCGACGCGGTGCGTGGGGCTCGCGGGATCGGGACACTATATAGATGTATGCGGGGGCGGGGTGGGGTGGTTTGGGGTCGCGAAGGATATCGATCGGCGAACGGTGAAGGCAAACTTCGGCGCGGAGAGGGCAAACTTGGGCGCGGTGAAGGCAAACTTCGGCGCGGTGAAGGCAAACTTCGGCGCGGAGAGGGCAAACTTCGGCGCGGTGAAGGTTCGCGTTGCGTTATTTGCGTTGAAACGCCGATTTTATTCGGGCGGGGCGTTGCGTGTGAATCTGTGCGGGGAAATCGGTTTGTGAGTTAAGTGAGGTCCTGCATTCGCCGACCCATTGGGTATCGGTGCATGATGAGGAAAATGGTGTGACAGGGGAAATCAAGATGTTGACGAATGAAGCAAATGGGTTGACGAAGGAAACTGGCGTGTTGACGAAGGAAGGAACAGTCATGAATCAGGAAGCGAATATGTTGAATCAGGGGGCCAATGGGGTGAATGAGGGGATGGAGAAGAAGGCCGGTGTGGTGGTGAAGAAGGCGAAGCGAGTGGCGGTGCAGTTTGGTCCGCCGGACCGGGAGGCGATTGAGCGAGCGATGGCGATGTCGAGGCAGCAGGCTGGGCCGGCGAAGGTGAGTGAGAGCAGATTGTCGTGGGGCAGGCCGCCCGAGTCGGCGGTGGCGGCCGCGATGGCAGCGATGAAGAACGGGCCGGGTGCGCAGCAAGTGGTGAATGGTGCGCAGGTGAGTGGTGCTGCTGCGCAGCAGGTGGTGAATGGTGCGCAGCAAGTTGTGAATGGTGCGCAGGTGAGTGGTGCTGCTGCGCAGCAAGTGGTGACGGGCGTGCCGGTGGGTGGTTTTACGGCGCAGCAGTTGATGAATGGCGCGTCGACGGGTGGTGTGGTGGTGCAGGCGAATGGTGTTGTGGTGCAGGAGGCGAAGGTGGTGAAGCCGCGGCGGCAGAAGAAGGCGAATCCTGAGCTAGCGCGTCGAGCGCGGGAGTTGAGAGATCGGTATTTGGAGCAGGTGAATGCTCAGGCGGGCGAGGCCGCGCGGGCGGCGTTGGGCGGGAAGTATGAGGTGGATCGTGTGATCGAGTCGGCGGAGGTGTCGAAGCTGCTGGCGGCTTGAGCGGAGGGTGTGGGGGACGGGGGATGGGGTGTTGGGTGTGGGGTGTGGGGGGAGCGGTTGTTGTGTGCGCAGGACGGGTTGGTTTAGTTGGGGGTGATGTTGTTGTCTGCGCAGGACGTGTTGGTTTAGTTGGAGGACGTGTTGGTTTAGTTGGGGGTGATGTTGTTGTCTGCGGGGGTGATGTTGTCTTCGCAGGAGGAGTTGACTTCGTCGGGTGCGTTGTGGGGTGGCCAGACGCCGGGTGCGTTGGTGTGGTAGTGTTGTTCGAGGACGCTGGTCCATTCGCGGAGGCTGCGGACGTTGATGAAGGCTTGTTTGACGTCGGGGGCGTTGGGGTGGAATCGGGCGTATTTGATGCCCATTTTCCGCATGCGACGACCGGCGAGGGATTCGCCGTGGATGTGCATGGCGATGTCGAAATGTTCGGCGAGTGCGTCGCGTTGTTGGTGGAGGGTGGGAGGGTGGATGAGGGCGTGGAGGTCGTGGTCGGTGGGTGAGGTGAGGTTGGTGCTGAGAAGCGCGCGGGCCTGGGAGAAGATCCAGGGATTACCGATGGCGCCGCGTGCGATCCAGACGATATCGACGGGTGTGGTTCGGAGCATGCGGACGGCGTCTGCGGCGGAGAAGATGTCGCCTGAGCCGATGAGCGTGCGGTTGGGGTAATGGTTTCGGAGTTGATGGAAGATGTTCCAGTCGGCGTGTCCGGCGTATTTTTGTTCGACGGTGCGAGCGTGTACACGGACGGCGGCGTAGTTGAGTTTCCAGATTTCGTTGCAGAGCAGGAAGAGGTTGTGTTGTGAATCGGGTTGATCGTCGAAAGCGCGGCGTAGGCTGACGGTGAGGGTGGCGTGTGGGAGAGCGTCGCGGACGGCGCGAAGGATGGCGAGGCCGCGTGGTACGTCGCGGAGCATGTGGCCGCCGCGTGCTTTGTTTTTGATCTTTTTGACGGGGCAGGCGAAGTTGAGATCGATGACGTCGTATCCGGCCTGGTGGAGGATGCGAGCTGCGGGCGCGACGGTATCGGGATCGCTGCCGATGACTTGACCTGCGCAGGGGTGGTCTTGATCGTTGATATCGATGGAGTTGGCGAGTCCTTTTCCGCCCTGTAGGAGGACGGTGTCGAGGAGTGCTTCGGTGACAGCGTATGGGCAGCCGCGTCTGCGAGCGACGACGCGCATGGCGCGGTCAGAGTAGCCTGCGAGTCCGGCCTGGCAGAAGGGCGCATCGAGGGTGATGGGTCCGATGCGAGGGTTGAGTGGTTGGTGAGTGCCGGTCATGTGGGACACGGCTGATCATTTGGAGACGGCGGTTTGTGTGACGGGTGTGGTTTGTTGATCGAGTTCGAGCGCTTCTTTGACGAACATTTGTTCTTCGGCGTCGGAGACTTTGGGGCTGCCTGCGGCGGGGCTGGCGCTGGCTTCGCGTCCGAAGTAGCGTACGAGGTTGTCGGGTAGGAGTTCTCGGAGGAGAGGGTCGATATATCGCCATGCGCCGCGGTTGTGGGGTTCTTCCTGGCACCAGCTGACTTCTTGTCGGCGGCGGTATCGAGCGAGGACTGCATCGAGTTGTTTTTGTGGGAAGGGGTAGAGTTGTTCGAGTCGGACGATTGCGACGTCGGAGAGGTTGGCCTTTTGTCGTGCGGCGTCGAGTGTGTAGTAGACTTTTCCGGAGCAGAGGATGACGCGTCGGACTTTTTCAGCGGCGGATGGGTCGGTGAGTCGAGGGTCGTCGATGACGAGTTGGACGTTTTGGGAGGTGAATTCGGAGATGTTGCTGAAGGTTTCGGGGTTTCGGAGGAGCGCCTTGGGCATCATGAGGATGAGGGGTTTGCGGAAGGGTCGTTTGAGCTGACGGCGGAGGAGATGGAAGACGCTGCTGGGTCGTGAGGGGACGCAGACTTGCATGTTGTCTTCGGCGGCGAGGCTGAGGAATCGTTCGAGGTATGCGTTGGAGTGTTCGGGACCTGCGCCTTCGTATCCGTGGGGGAGCATGAGGACCATGCCGTTGGCGTAGCGCCATTTGGATTCTGCGGCGGCGATGATTTGATCGATGATGGCTTGTGCGCCGTTGACGAAGTCTCCGAACTGTGCTTCCCAGATGACGAGGTTTCGAGGGTCAGAGGATTGGTATCCCCATTCGAAACCGAGGACGGCTTCTTCGGAGAGCATGGAGCATCGGACGGTGAATTCGGCTTGTTTGGGGTCGATGTGTTTGAGTGGGAACCAGGGTTCGCCGGTGTTGTAGTCGAAGAGTCCTGCGTGTCGATGGCTGAAGGTTCCGCGTTCGACGTCTTGGCCTGCGAGTCGTACGCGATGTCCTTCGAGGCAGAGTGAACCGAATGCGAGCATTTCGCCGGTGCCCCAGTCGATGCCTGATCCGGATCGGACGGCATTTTTTCGGGATTCGAGGACGAGTTTGGTGAGTTTGGGGTGAACTGTGAAGCCGTCAGGGACGCGGTCGTAGACGGAGATGATTTTGTTGAGGATGTCGGAGGCGACGGCGGTGATGCTGGCGGCGTAGTCTTCGTTGTATCGAGCGGCGCGTAGGCCTTGCCAGACGCCGGAGTAGGTGGGGATTTTGTCGCGCATTCGGCTGACTTTGGCGGCTTCGTGGGCTGCGTTGAGTCGGTCGAGTGCGGTGCGTTTCATTTCTTCGTGTTCGACATCGGAGAGTCTGCCTTGTTCGATGAGGCGTTGGGCGGTGATGGCGCGCGTGGTGGGCAGGTCTTTGATGCGGCGGTACATGACCGGTTGGGTATAGCTGGGTTCGTCGGCTTCGTTGTGTCCGTGTCTTCGGTAGCACCAGAGATCGATGACGACGTCTTGTTGGAATTTTTGTCGGAACTCGATGGCGAGTCTTGCGACGTGTACGACGGCTTCGGGGTCGTCGCCGTTGACGTGGAAGATGGGCGCTTCGATGGCTTTGGCCATGTCGGTGGGGTAGGTGGTGAAGCGTCCCTGTTTGGGGGGGGTGGTGAAGCCGACCTGGTTGTTGACGATGACGTGGATGGTTCCGCCGGTGCGCCAGCCAGCGAGTTCGGAGAGGTTGAGGGTTTCCGCGACGATGCCTTGACCGACGAAGGCTGCGTCGCCGTGGATTTGGATGGGTACGACGCGTCGTCGTTGGGTGTCACCGAGCCATTCTTGTTTGCAGCGGATGATGCCTTGGTGGATGGGGTTGATGAGTTCGAGGTGGCTGGGGTTGGGCAGGAGGCTGATTTTGACCATTTTCCCGCCGGGTTCGGGGCGGGCGTTGGCGTAGCCGAGGTGGTATTTGACGTCACCGTCTGCGTTGTCGTGTTCGTAGCGGAGGTTGGTGCCGGTGAATTCGCCGAGGATGTTTTCGTAGGGTTTGTTCATGACGTGAGCGAGGACGTTGAGACGTCCGCGGTGCGCCATGCACATGATGAATTGTTCGCCGTCGAAATTGGTGCCGTGATCGACGAGGGTGTTGAGCAGAGGGATGAGGCTTTCGCCGCCTTCGATGCTGAATCGTTTGACGCCGATGAATGTTCGGTGGAGGAATTGTTCGAATTCTTCGGCAGCGACGAGTTGGTACATCATCGCGCGGAGGGCTTCGGGGGCGAGTTTGGGCTTGGTTTCGCCGGCCTCGATGCGTTGGGTGAGCCACTCTCGTTGTTCGGTGTTGGTGATTCCGGTGAATTCGACGCCGATGGAACCGCAGTAGGTTTCGCGGAGCTTTTGGACGAGATCGCCGAGCGTTCCGTCGGTGTTCCCGGCGAAGCCGCCTTGCCCGACGCGTCGCGTGAGGTCTGCTTCGGAGATTCCGAAGTTGGCGAGATCGAGCATGGGGTGTTGCTGCGGTTTGCGGAGACCGAGTGGATCGAGATCGCAGCAGGTGTGACCGAGTTCGCGGAAGGAGTGAACGAGGTCGAAGATCGGGATGGGTTTTTGTGAGCCGTCTGAGGAGAGGATGAGTTCGCTCTTTCCGCTGGCGAGTTCGAAACCGGTGAAGAACGCGCGCCATTGCTCAGGGACGGCTTCGGGGTCCTGCTTGTAGCGGTTGAAGAGTTCTTCGATGTAGTCTGCGTTGGAGGGGTTACTGAGATCGATGGGCCGCATGATGTGGCAATGCCTCTAATGGGGACGGGAGGGCGTACTCACCGATCGTGAGGAAATCTACGCGACCGGGGTTCGTCATCGTCCGCAACCTTGTTGTCGGGTGATTGTATCCACCCAGAAGCGGCGTTCACAAGTGCATCCGCTCCGCGACTTCATGATCGACAGTTGAGGGCCGGGAACGTGAGTTGTGCGGCGGAAAGATTGGCTCGAGTCGGAGCAGGAGTGGCACCGCATTCAAACCGGCGTACGTGAGAGAGAGAAGGCGGGCGATCAGAAGAACCGCGCGCGGGATGGGCGTCGAATGGAGCGACGGACGAGTTGGGTTCCGATGACGGCGGTTCCGATGAATCCGGCCCAGATTGCCGGGGGTAGCGGAACGATCGTTGGAGTGCTCCAGAGCGGGTCGGGGGCGTTCTGATCAGGGTAGGCGAAACCGGGAAGCGCAGCCTTTGGCCAATGAATCCCGCCCGTGAGGGATGCGATGTCGGTGGGGATCGGATCGACGGGGTCGATTGAAGGGTCGAGGGCGGATTGAGAATGATCGCTAGCCTGGCCCGCGGATTTGATCCGGCCGGTGGTTCTGGAAACCGAGCCTGTGGGAACTGAGCCTGTGGAAAATGAGGCTGTGGGATCTGAGCCGATCGCGACGGTTTCGACGACGAAGACCTGACCGGCGAAGCTGTGGCCGGTGGATTGATGGGCGTAAACCCTGCCAACGGGCATGGACAGGAGCGCGAGCATCGATGCGCAGCCTATGAGGCTGAGGCGTCGTTCAGCATGTCTGCCTCGATATGCTGTGGATGTTGCCTGTTTCTGAGGCATAAATCTGACACTTCTCCAGACGTTCAGTGGATCAGCAAACCTCGTGCAATCGCCCGAACCGGATCAAAAAATTTTGACGACGGGCTTTTCGAACTCGGTGGCGGGACATCATGACCCGAGAAGCGGCCGTTGGCCGAGATAACGCGCTACGATTTCACTCATTACATCGGCGTTTTTGGGTGGATGGGATAGTTGTATCGGTTGAATTGTTTGATTCGGTTGTTTTGGCGCAAGCTTTCAAGCTGCGTACCCGATCAGCAGGTGATCGTCCGATAGGCAATCGCTCCTGAGACAGGGATTGGTTGTCGCCGGGTTGAGCAGGCGCGTGGTGGGGAGAGTCGTGGATTCGGTTGATGACCGGATCGATGTGCGGGGCGATGTTGGCGTTTGAAGCGTCACTGCACGCCGGAGAGTTCATCACGGAGTTGGCGCACGTCGGAGCGAAGACGAGCGGGAGTTGGCCTGCGTTCGCTGGCGAGGATGGTGTCGATGCGGCCGAGCGTGACGCGAGCACTGGCGGCTTCACCGCGGGCTTGTTGAGTACGGGCGAGGCCGATGAGTGCGTCGAGATGTTCGCTGTCACCTTGGAGTGCCCGGCGGAAATGCCGTTCGGCATCGACGGGTCGGTTTTGTTTCAGCGCGATCCAGCCGGCGGTGTCTTGTAGAGAGGGTGTCTGCGGATCGAGTTCGATGGCGCGTTCGATGAGCCTGCGAGCTTCGTCGCGATCGCGATCGGTGGAGTGGAGGAACCAGGCGAGCGCGTTGAGTGATGTGGACTGATTGGGATCAAGTCGGACGGCTTCTCGCAGCGCGACTTCGGCGCGGGCGTGCTCATTTGAAAGACGAAGGGCTTCGCCGAGCATCAGGGACGCCATGGCGGATGAGGGATCCGCTTTGGCGAGTTGGTCGGCCAGATCGATGGCGCGTGATGCGGGGGAAGCGGAGTCGAAGCGTTGGCTCAGGCCGAGGAGCGCGGAGACGATTTGTTCGCGTGTGGCTTGCTCACTGGGGGGCGTGGAGTTGATGACGTCGTTGAGAATATCGGAGGCGGCGTCGAGATCGTTCGACCAACGGGCGGCGTCGATGGCGAGTCGTCTGGCGGCCATGGACGTGGTCAGATGCTGATTGAGTTGAAGGATTGTGGGTTTGGGATCGCCTGCGAGTGTCTGGGCGCGGAGGAGCGTCCAGACGCGATCGGGTCTGCTTTCGAGTTCGCGCAGGAGTGTTGCGGAGTGTGGGTTCAGGAGTGTGACAGCGGATTTGGGGTCGAATGTGATGAGAGCGGCTTCGGCTTCGAGCAGGTCGGCACCGAGCGTGTCGGCGGGATCGAGACTGCGCCAGCGGGCGGAGAGCGATCGAGCGGCAGCGGGTTCTCCGGCGCGTAGGAGCGTTGTGGCAGCGAGTCGGATGGCAGGTGCGTGGGAAGGGAGGTGCTCGGCGAGCCGTCGTGCGAGATCGGCGGCTTGTTTGCGTTGACCTACGGCGAGGGAGGCTTCGATGGCCCGTTCTTGTAGGGGGAGTGCGTCGGGATGAGCGCGTGCGAGTTCTCCGAGCGAATCGGCGAGTTCTTCGGTCGGCTTTCCGTTGCGAGAGGCGTCGAGCAGGGCTCGGAGTGCGCGAAGTCGTGGAGCGGATTCCGGGTCGGTGGAGAGTGCCTCAATGAGTTTCTCAAGCTTTTGTTCGTTGTCGAGCGGGCTCATGAGGAGTTCGGCCTTGGCACGAAGGCTGATGAGCGTGGTATCGGACTCGAATTGAACGAGCAGTGTGTCAGCGAGTGACATGGCGCGGGCATAGTCGGCGGACTCGAGTTCAAAACGTACGCGGGCGCGGGCCAGTTCGGGGTCGTTTGGAGCGAGCTCGGCGGCGCGTTTCCATGCTGCGCGAGCGGCGGGGAGGTCTGCGGTGCGAGTGTAGTAAGCGGCGCTGGCGAGAGCGGATGCGAGCGGGCTGAGTCCGTCCCGATCGATGCGAGAGAGGAGTGTGGACGCGGTGTTGGGGTCTCCGATGCGGTGATAGAAGCTCGCGGCGGCGGCGAGGCTGTTGGGCGAGGGCTCGGAGCGTGAGATGAGTTGTTCGTAGATCGATCGTGCTTCGTCGAGCTGATTGAGTCTTTCGCGAAGTTCGGCGAGCAGCAGAAGACCTGGCTCGCGCAGCTTAAGCATGCGTCGTGCGCGTGTGAGAAGATCGAGCGCGGGCGTCGTGAGGTCGTGTTCGAGCAGGAGCATGGCCACGCGGTAGGTCGATTCGGCATCGGGATGATCGACCGAAGCGAGTCGCGTGAGCACGGTACGAGCCTCGGCGGGATTCCCGCTGAGCAGCAGAAGCCGGACGAGTTCTCGTGCGGCTGGGAGCGCGGTGGCATCAATGCGGAGGGCTTCGCGCAAGTGCTGGATGGCGTAGGCGCGATTGTTGCAGCGATCCAGCGCCTGGGCGATGAGCAGTCGAGCATCGAGGTCGGCGGGCGCGAGGCGTACGATTTCCGCGCCGATTGTTGCGGCTTCGCGAGCTTGGGCGAGATCGCCCGAAGCCAGAAGCCAGCGCATGCGACCGACGCGCCAGAGCAGTCCTTCGTCGCCGCCCATGGAGCGAAGTGATTCGATGGCCTTGCGTGCGACTTCGCGATCGGTGATGTGAGTTAGCCCCTCGCGGACGATGGCTGGCACGAGGTTGGGATCGTTGCTGTGAGTTTGTGCGAGCTCGGTCCATAGATCGCGTGCTCGAGGGTGGTCGAAATGCGAAAGGATGCGTGCTTCGTAGAGATGGCGCAGTGCTTTTGGGGTCGATGTTGAGAAGGCCGGGCTGAGCGATTGGATGGCGGCGTCTGCCGATCCGGTGGTCAGCGCGAGGGGTAGTGCGGCATCGGGGGCGAGTTGAAGGGTGCCAGTGGCGGCGCGTAGTCGTTCGGCGGCGCGTTTGGCGAGGTCGGGTTCGAGGAGTGTGATCTGCCGCAGATTTTCAGCGGCTTCGCCGGAGAGCGGCGCGCTGGTGGCGGGGAGTTGGTCCAATGTCGCGAGTGCTTCCTTCGGCGAAAGCGCGCGAGCGAGCAGTTCAGCGCGGATGAGCCGTAGCTCTATGTGATCAGGCGCGGCATCAGAGAGTTGAGCGACGAACTCGAGGAGTGATCGAGCTTGCTCGGGATCGCCTGACCGACGGACGACTTCGACGGCGATCCTCGTCCGTTGGATGCGAACGCCGGGAAGGGTGGGTGCTCGGCGGAGAGCTTGATCTGCGGAGGCGAGGGCTTCGTCGATGCGACCGGCTTGCTGAAGTGCGCGGCTGGCTTCGACGTGAGGCAGCGCCCATGCGGGCATGCGATCGGCAGCAGTTCGCCAGCTCAGGAGAGCCAGATCCAGTTCGCCGAGTGCAAGGCGTGCGCTTCCGAGCCACAGATGAAAGAGCGCCTCGTCCGGGGAGGCTTCGACGGCAGACCGAAGTTTGTTGAGTCGCTCGGCGGGGTTGAGTTCGGATTGGAGGCGTGCGTCGAGGGCAAGCGTCCAAGCTCGAGCGATCCGATCTTGATCGACGCTGCTTCGGAGCGAATCGATGAGTGGTCGAGCGTCTTGACGTCGATCGGCGTAGAGGAGTGATGTGGCGCGGAGGCCGATCATGCGTGGTGTGTTTCGCTTTTCGTCCGGTAGCGAAGCGATGCGTTCGGCTGTTTCGATGAATCGCCCCTTTTGCCAGAGTCTTTCGATAAGTGAGGTGAGAAGTTCGGCGGGGTATTGTCGTGCGGCGCGGTCGAGGAGAGCTTCAGCGCGGTCTGTCTGAGCGAGTCGATCGAATTGTTCGACGACGAGATTGACGGCTTCGGAGTCCAGATCATGTGAAGCGACATCATCGAGGATTTGCAGCGCGCGATCGGGATGTCCGGCGGCGCGAGCGGCGAAGGCGAGCGGGATACGACGGCGTACGTCGTCGGGCCTTTCGGACACGCGTGCTTCGGCCCAGGCGATCAGCTCGTTGCCGGGAAGCGCGGCCCGGCGCATGGCGATCAGTGTTTCGATCTGGGCGGTCAGATCATCGGGCGTGAGTCGAACGACTTCGCGCCAGGCTTCGAGTGCGTCGGTGGATCGGGCTTGCCGCGACAAGGCGATGGCGCGATAGCGGGCTGCCTGTTCGTCGGTCGGATCGAGGTTGCGGAGGTAGTCGGCCTGTTCGAGCAGCTCGGCGTTGAATCCGCTTTGGAGATAGATCTCCATGAGCAGGCGGCGTGATTCGATGTGATCGGGCTTGCCCGCCAGGACCTGCAGCAGCATGCGGCGTGCTTCTGCGATATGAGCGCCCGCCGGTAGCTCGACGGCGTAACGTGAAGCGGCCTGTGCATAGAGAGCATTGGCATCGTCGGGATGCTGAGCGATCCATGGTTTGAGGAGTTGGATGGCTTCTGCGTGCTGTCCGCGTGCGAAAGCTTCGATGCCGGCTTCGCGTGCCTGGTACAGCGCGCGTTCTTCGCGATGCTGACGCAGGACATAGAGGGAGCCAACGGTTGCGATGCCGAGGCCGGAGACGGCTCCGAGGAGCGCGAGGCGTTTGACGGTTTTCGGACGTAGACTCATGATCCAAGGCCTTTCCTTAAGATCATCTCGACCGTTTTCCAGATGATCTTAAGGTCGAGCCAGAGGCTGAATTTTTCGACGTACTCAAGATCGAATTTGATCCACTCGCGGAAGTCTTCGCCTTCTTTTCGGCTGCGTGAGATTTGCCAGAGCCCGGTGATTCCCGGACGTACGCTGAGTCGGGCTTCGCGCCAGCCGGGCGCGAATTGGTTTTCCTTTTCCGGGCTGGGTCGTGGACCGACGATGGACATATGTCCGAGCAGGACGTTGAAGAATTGGGGCAGTTCGTCGAGGTTGGTTTTTCGTAGGAAGCGTCCGATGCGAGTTTGGCGTGGGTCGTTCTCGGGATCAATGAAGACGTGTCCGCCGTCGGATTTGTTTTTTCCTTCGGCGATGAGTCGTGCCTGGATTTCCTGGCTGTTGTTGAACATGGAGCGGAACTTGATGCAGCCGAAAGGTTTTCCACCGCGTGATTCGCGTGTGTGGATGAAGAAGAAGGGTCTGCCGTCTTCGCGCCAGATGAGGAACATGATGATCGGATAGAGAGGGGCGGTGATGAGGATCGCCAGAAGCGCGAAGAAGATATCGAAGGCGCGTTTGGCGGCGCGTGGTCCTGTGCCGATTTGTGCGGGTTTGATGTCGGGTTCGGGTTCGACGGGTTCGATGGTGAGCCAATCGAGGTTTTCGGCTTTGACGTTGGAGTTGGGTTCGTCCCAGACGATGGCGGGTCCGACGACGGTTTGACCGGGTTCGAGTTGCCGTCCGGCGCCGATCCAGACCCCGCCGAGCAGTCGTGCGCCTGCGGGCACGACAGCGGACTTGTCGATCCAACTGCCTGCGTCGGCACGATGGCGTTGGGCGCGCTTCACAACGGAATCCGGTCGCTTCCACATTCGGATGAGCGTTTTCATGCAGCCGGCGATTTCTTCGTTGTTGATGCGGTCAAAGACGTTGCCATTGACGCTGAGCGTCAGACGTTCGTTTCGTCGGACGAATCGCCTCATGCGTCGCCAGCCAGCGAGGGGATCGGGGGCTTTTTGCCAGAGGCGTGCGATTTCACGATCGGGTGTGATGATGACGCGAGCGAGTCGGTCGGCGCTGTCGTAGATGCGTTGGAATCGTTTGAAGCGATCGCCGGATTCGAGGAGGACGCGTTCGCGATAGGGTCTCTCGCGTGTGTCGTGAATGCGAACAAAGAGGACTTGGGGTCCGACCCAGTTGAGGACTTCCATGACATCGGCGAGTCGAAAGAGTGGAAGCGAGCGTGGATCGGTGAGCAGGTAGAGTTCGGCGTGCGCGACGATTTCTGAGGGTTCGCCCTGGCGGACCACTTGCACGCCGAAGCCTGCCCAGAATCGGCTGTGCAATTGGACCGGGTCAAGACCCCAGAGGGTGCGTGAGGAGGTGAGATTGAGGACCTGCTGGACCATGTCGATTCGATCGTGAAGAGTCGATGGTTGGACGAATTGGTGGAAGAATCATTCAGGGCTTGGACTCGTGAACGGATTGAGCCAGCGGATCTGGGGTCGGGTCCATCGGTCGATTTTGTCCTGGACGGCTGACGGCGCGGCTGACGGTTCGGAGGCTGATGCCGCTGATGGTTTTTTCGAAGTCTGGTGTGGAGGCACGATTGAAGACGAAACCCGCAAGGCGTCCGCCGATGGTGCGGATGTGGGTGATGGCCTTGTCGACCATGGTGCGATCCTGTCCGCGGGCGACGGTGATGATGGTGGCGTCGCTGGCGGCGATGATGGGAGTTGCTTCGATGCTGCCGAGGACTGGTCCTGTATCGATGATGACGACGTCGAAGTTGCGGCGAAGTTCTGCGATAAGTCGGCGTGTGGCAGAGGGGCTGAAGTGTGAGGCTTGTTGCGTGCCTTCGATGCCGACGGGGAGTATGCAGAGGTCGGCGACGTCGGTTTCTCGTACGTAGGCCATCGGATCGCGTGCGGTGACGGCTTCGTTGACGCCTTGGGGTTCGCGGATGCCGAGTCGTGCGGAGAGCCCAGCGCCGACGAGATCAGCGTCGACGAGGAGCGTGCGCGAGCCTGCAGCGGCGAAGCTGAGGCCGAGAGCGAGTGAGAGGCTGGTTTTGCCGTCCCCGCTGGTGGCGCTCGTAATGGTGATGACGCTGGGTCCGTCATCGAGGACATTGAGCTGCAGCATCGTACGGATTTGGTGGACGCAGTGAGCAGCGACGCTGGCTTGTGAGGGGTCGCTGAGCCGGTCTGGGAGGTTGGGCAGTACGCCGAGCATGGGGACATTGTTGCCCGAGCGGCCGGCGGCTTCGTCGGAGTAGCGGACGCGTTTGTCGGTGAGACCACGGAGGAAGAAGGCGAGAAGTGGGAGTCCAGCGCCGACGACAGCACCGAACATGGCCATGGTAGGGCGTTTGTCCTCCGCGACCTGTGCGGCTTGGGCGGCGCTGGTTTCGATTGATTCCGGGCTGGTGAGCAGGAGCTGTTCTGCTCGTTCGGCCTTCTCGCGGTTTTTGAGGATTTCCTTTTCTAGACGCGTGTTTTGCTCGCGGAGTGTGGCGACCTGGTAGTCGAGGTCTTCGTCGGTCTTGAGTTCGCGGCCTCGCTTTTCGGTTTCTTCATTGAGATCGCGAACGAGTTGTTCTTGAAGTCGAATGCGTTCATCGGTGACGACGACTTCGCGAGCATCGCGATCGAGGATGATGCCGTAGATGGCTCCGCCTCCTGCGCCGACAGCGCCGGAGATCGATTCGCGAAGTGTGGCGATCTGACTCTTGAGGCGGATGATGTTGGGGTTGTTTTCTCCGATACCGCTGGCCAGATCGAGTGCGAGCTTGCGTTCGAGATCGCGAAGCATGCGTGCATCGTCAGCGACGCTCGGGTCGAATTGTTGCAGGAGCCTGGGATCGAGGGGTTGGGGCGTGGCGCGGGTTGCCTTCATGTTTTCGAGCAGAAGTGCGGCACGTTCATACGATTCAGCGGCGTCGCTGAATCGTCGGGTGAGTTGGGAGATTCGGTGTGAGAGATCGCGCGTGGCGCGGTCGGCCATCAGGGTGTCGATACGTGCGGTGTTGCGGTTGATGGTCAGTTCATCGCGTTCGATGGCTTTGTTGAGATCTTCGAACTCGCGTCGGAAGGTGTCTCCGGTTCGGCCCTGCTGGAGTTCTTTGAAAGCTTCGACAACTGCATTGGCACCGCCGACTGCGAGTCTTGGATCCGAGCCGTTGTAGGTGATTCGGATGAAGAATTGTCGTGTGTTGTATTCGGACCGTACGCGTGAGAGGAAGAAGCCTGCGCTGGCGTTGGGTCGGACGATGCCGTCTTCGACGAGTTTTTGCCAGTGCGTGCTGGCCATTGCGCGTTCGGCGAGGCGTAGGTCACCGCGTAGTTCTGCGGCGAGCGTGTTCATCTGTGCTTCGTACTGGGGTGTGGTTTCGAGGGGTCCGCCTGCGACGCGGAAGTAGGGCATGATCTTGATGAGTCCGCCGGCGGTGTAGCTCTTGGAGTATGACGTCCACCCGACAGCGGCACCGAGGATCGCGCCGATGAGTGCTGCGACAGTGGCGTAGAGATAGCGACCGCGGAGGCTGCGGTGGATCAGTTGGAGCGGTTGCACTTCCTGATTTGCCTGCGGGGTGGCGACTGCGAGGGCTTGTTGCTGCAGCCACGCATCCTGCTGTGTTGGTACGAGTCCTCCGGGCGGGTTGTTGCCTGGCGAATTGCTTCGAACGATGTCCTGGCTCATGGTCGTGGCTCCGTTGATCTGCGCGGTGGGTTTCGGTTTGTTCGTTCTTGAATCGGTCAAGATTTTAGTTGTTGCTGCTGTTGAGAATGGGACCTTCGGGCAAAGACTCTCGGCCCGCGAGGATCGCATCGATTGCGGGCCACGCGGCATTGATCAGGGTTTCAAAGACGGCATCGCGTTCGGTGGCGGACGGTTCTTGTCCGATTTCCGAGGCGAAGACGACCTGAACCTGAGCGGCACCGTAGTACCGCTGTTCTTGATCTTCGGTCGCTCCGACGAGTTGCTTCATATCGCGTACGATTCCTCGTTCGGGGACGACCATAAAGTTGTAGACAGTTCTCCGGTGCAGACGTCCGGAAATGTTGCGTTCGAAGACGTACTGCATTCCGGTAATTGCAATGCCGTTGACATTCCAATCGCGGGGTTTGGATTCCGAGGCGATGAGGACGTCGCCGTATGCGGGGTAGCAGTTGGGCGGAAAGTGTCCGAACATGTCGATGCTGCGTTGGCATTGCACGACGACCAGATAAACGCCTTGTCCCCATGCGCGGCCGGCATAGGCGTCGATGTTCTGATATCGGACGTTTCGGAGTGCGTTGGGTCTAAGGAGTGCGCGGGCACTTTCGGGGACCTTCACATCACTTCCCAGCCATGGACCGACGCTGAGCGGAATCGATTCGATCTGATGCCTCACGTGGGAGTGGAAAGGTTCGAAGGCTTCGGGCTTGGGATGTCCGCGTTGCTCTGCGGCGACGAAGCCGAGCATGCCGAGGCAGAGCAGCGGGCTGAGCAGGCGAGAGGTTTGTCGGAATCGCGTCGGCATGATGGATGGTATGAAATTGATCGGCAGTTGCTTGGATTGGACGTTTTTAGGGGGTCATGTTCATTGGTTGGCGAGGGTGTAGCGTTGTACGGGAACTTGTGCCCAGCGGAGCACCCGGATCAGGGCCATGAGCACGACGAACGCCAGCGGCAGCATTGCCCAGCCGGCGGCGTCGTGGAATTGTTCAGGGAACTTGGCGGCAGGGTCGGTGAATTGTCCGTGGATCCAGACGGTGGGCACGGTGCGAATCACGTTGCACACGAGCGCGACAAGCGGGCTGGCGAGCAGCAGGACAAGCCGGACGGAGTTGCGGAGGGGGATGCTGAAGGCGAAGACGAACGTGATCATGACGAGCGGAAAGACCAGCCGCATGCCGTTGCATGCTTCGGCGACGATAAGGTCTTTGCCGTTGATCGAGAGCGTGTTTCCGACGACGCGTGTCTCCACGCCGGCTGCGCCGAGGATTGCTTGGGTGATGGTGGCGGTCGCTTGCTGGAGTTGGACTGCGATTTGTTGTCTAAGTTCACCCGGGACGGGGACGAGGAAAGCGAGCGCGAGGACGGCGGGGAAGAATCGGGTTAAGGCGCTTTGTCCGAGCACGCTCA
Source organism: Planctomycetaceae bacterium (assembly GCA_027487775.1). Taxonomy (GTDB): domain Bacteria; phylum Planctomycetota; class Phycisphaerae; order Tepidisphaerales; family Tepidisphaeraceae; genus JAIYCY01. Next base: position 74,334 of record JAIYCY010000022.1, on the reverse strand, counting down.
TGACACAACCGATGGCGATCATGACGGTGCCGGCGTGCTGGAGGATTTGTCGGTTGAATTCGAATCCGCGTTCGCGAGCGACGAGGCCCGCGAGGACGATCGCAACGCCCGTCCAGGCGCCCGAGACGCGGAAGTGTCGCAGTCGAAGTCGCCTGACCCAGATAAGGAGGCCAGCCACCGGGAGGGTGAGCAGGATATGAGAGTACTCCTGATCGCGTGTTGCGTATTCGTAGATTTCGACCCATTGCTCACGACCGATCCATACGCCGAGTGCGAGAAGCAGAAGCGTGAGCGGGATGTGCCACCAATAGAGTCGGCCCTCCAGGACAGGGCGTGGAGCGCGACGAAAGGCTTTTCGGCGCGACGAGGACTGCCGATTCGGACCGGACGAAGGCGAAGGCCCGCCACGCGACGGTGCATTGACGGTGGGTCCGGTTTGGGGGCGAGATTCTGGTGCAAGAACTGACACGGTTCAGATATCCAATTCGATCAAATGAGGCTTCCGATAACTAAAGACGCGACCAACCCAGAGAACGTTCCCCTTGGCTCGGTGGGCCGATCTCCTTATGAAGATCGGCCTGATGGTGTAGATTCTCCAGAAGCCGTTTTTGCGGAATATGGTTTTCGGACCACTTCATCGATCACGCGGGCATTGGGCTTGACGACAGCGCCGGGCAGAATGAGTGATCGGACCACGGCGGCCTGACTTTCGACCTTGGAACCGCGGAGCACGACGGCATCGTGCAGCAGTGCGGTCGAATCGACGAATGCACCCGGTTCGATCACGGCAAAGCCTCTTGAAAAATCCTCCGCGAGCGGATCGATTTGGCCTCGTCGGCTTCCCGGTCGCACGCCCACGCCGCGGTGCCATTGGCGCATTGCGCTGATGTAATCTTCGGGCGTTCGTAGGGGCAATCCGGTCGGACGACGACAATTCACCACGCGTACGTCAAAGGATTTTGCGATTTGCGGAAGGGCCTGTTCCTTCATGTCGACAAAGCCGACGGGTTTGACCTGACGCAGGGCGGCACAGCGAATCAGCATCAGCCCGCCGGGCGTGCCGTCTGCGTGGGCGATCATGGCGACGTCGCTGCGTTTGTGATCCAGTGCCATGGCCAGTGCGTGTAACGGTTCGAGCAAAAGTTGTGCAGCATGGGCGACCAGAAGGAAGTCGTCTGGGTCATAGGCCCGAGCGACATCTGCGATGACTCCACCTGTGCCGCGGTATTCGGAGGCGTCTCGTTCGATACGCAACATCTCGCGCAGACTTGGGACGACGCTGAACGGTTCGTCGGCATCACGACTGACCAGCAGCCGCGCTGGCAGCCGTTCGAGTTTTGCGAATTCACGCAGGTGAGCGATATCAGTCAGCCAATGGTTCAAGAGCGTGCGATCTTCCAGAAGCGGGAGATCGAGCACCGAGCGATCGACTGCCTGCATGAGGGGGCTGGGTCTTAGTTGTCCACCGAGCAGGACGACAGCGCGAATTTTTTCCAGTGCGCCGAGCCCGACGATTTCGCGATCCCCGCGGACCGGAACCGGAATGGCTGATGTGATTTCGACTCCGCCCGGATCTGTTGGGGTGGAGTTGTGAAGCGATACGGAATGAGGATGGTCGATGACAGCCTGCTCGGTCGCTTTGGCGTGTGCGCTGGCATTGAGCGACTCGCGTCCGTGCATTGCGTGATCGAGCGGATCCGGCGTGATGGCAGGCTCGATAGCGTTTGGTGCTGCACGGTCGGCAGTTCGATAGGCGGAGGCGGACGTATCGCGACCGAGCCAGCGTTTAATGCGATGAGAAGCCGCCGACGCGAACAGGACGCCTGCGAAGGGTAGTCCGTGGACGATGTAGCGTTTGAAGAGTTTTTTGGGTTCTTGGACGAGTCGATGCGTCCATTCGAGGCCGGTCTTGCGCATCCACTTCGGTGCGCGATGCACCTGACCTGTGAGGAAGCTGAAGCTGACGCCGACGCCGAGCCACCATGCTTTGGGCAGGGCGGATCGGATGCGTTCGACGAGATATTCCTGTTTGGGCGATCCGAGCGCGACGAAGACGATGTCCGCGCGGCATTGCGAGAGCATCGCGACGATCCGCGCCATTTCGGCGTCGTCGGATTCGAATCCAAAGGGCGGGCAGTAGGTGCCTGCGATTCGGAGTTTGGGGTTGTTGGCTTGTAGCACCGCCGCTGCGCCTTCAGCGGTGCCTGGCGAACCGCCCAGGAGAAAGATCGATCGACCCGCTTCGCCCGCCGCCTGCGAGAGACTGAGGATCAAGTCTGATCCCGCGACGCGTTCGGGCAGTGGTGTGCCTTGCAGGCGCGACGCCCAGACCACTGGCGTTCCGTCGGCGACGACCAATTGCGCTTCGGCGACGAAAGCTGCAAAAGGCTTGTCCTGATGACAGCGTCGAAGGTGATCGAGATTTGGCGTGACAACGACGCCGCCCGCACGGGCGTCGAGTGACTTGAGGATGTAATCGATCGCCTCGCGTTCGGTGACCGAATGGATGTCGACGTCCACAATCCGGACGACCGGCGGAGCAGGTGGACGATGAGCGCCACCACGCGTTGATCGCGTCTGAGTTGGGTGGGCATTCGAAGCGGATCCGGGATGCGAATGCGGCGTTGACACCGGCAGGGCGGATGATGTTGGGACAGGCGCGGCATCACCCATGACCGCAGCGGATGGCTCGCGGGCACCGGGTGTCAGAGATTGTGGCGACTGTCCGTACGGGCGATCCATACGGTTCCTGTTTCCCTTCCTCAATGACGGACACGACTCGAAAGACGGCACGATGCCGAGTTCGTTCAGCAGTTCCACGGTCGGGGCACCAACACCTGGTGCCGCGCCCGAGAGACGCCGCGCGTGGGCCTTCCTTGACCCAAAGGTTTTTCCACGATCGCACGAAACGCGCCCAACCCATCCGATAGTTGCATCCGGGCACCCACTGCCCGGTTTACACTCGACGACACGTCGAAACACACTTCGTTCGGCCGATCTGATCAGTCGAGCGAAGATTCGATTTCGAGCGTATCGCTATCGGACGAGCCGAGCCCGCCGACCGTTGACCTTTCCGAGGCGTTATCTTCACGATTCACCGCGGTAAACGCAACGTCCAAATCCGTCACGGGCGTCACATTGATGCCCGTCGGACGGTTCTTGATCTCTCCTACAATCGCTATCGAACCGAAGCGGCCCACCCACGAGGATTTAGCGTCACGCATGCGAGATTTTCCCCTACTTATCGTGAGTCGATAGGGCTTGTAACGTCTGTATGGGTCGTGAGGTCGAGGTGGAGACCCCGGAGACAGAATGTATCACCAACGCGGCGTCGCCATGGTGTTAAGTGTTTAGGCGGATGTCATCGCGCTTTCGAGTTTGCCCAGTTTGACAGCCAGGGGACGACTGCTGATCGCGAAGAAGAGGCCGAGTCCGAGAAAGAGGAGGCCCAGGCTCGCTGTGATCAGGATGCTCCAGACCGGGATCGCGGTCATGACCAGATCAACTTCTGCGACCCGCAGGCCGAGCCAGAGGAGGGCGAAACCCGGAAGTGTGAGGCCCAGAACGAGGCAGACGGGCAGGGCGTCTTGCCGGAATCGGAGCGTGGAACTCAGCTTGCGGACGGCCATCTGATGCGAAGCCGAACCGAGCCGTGCTCCGGGAATCGATGATGGCGAGTGGGTCGAATGATTGTCCTGGGACCTAGGTGCGACGGGGGCGGGAGTGTCGATGGCGCGTGGTGAGCTCGGACGGACGGGCGTTGAGGGTGAGATGATGCGAGGCTTTGGAGTCGGTTCGGTGGGTGTGTCGGTCGGTGCTGGGTTCGGATGTGCGATCGGTGTGAGCGGTCGCGATGAACCGGGGACGGGCTGCGCGTGGCGAATGCTTTGCGGGGGGGCTGTGTTTTGAGCGGCAGCGCCCGGAACTGTGGGACGTCCGGGTGAAGCCGCTCGAGCGGTGGGCGGGGATTGCTCAGGCGAGACCGGCCGATGGTTCGGCGAGGCGGATGCGCCGGCGTTGAGGGCTGATGGATTGGCGGATGATGCCGGCGTGGGCGAACCGGGGCGGGCCGGTCGGGATGCGTTTGAGGCCGGCGAAGATGTGGGAAAAGTGGATGGCGATTCGGGCGGCGAGCTCGGCTGAGCCGGCGCGACCGGCCGCGGTCGAGGCGAAGCGGGGCGCTGCGAATCATTTCGGGGCGAAACAGGTGTAGGCGGCGAACCCGAAAAGGCTTGTCCTTGTCCTTGTCCTCGCGGTTTCGATGGCGCACTTGCAGTCGGGTTGGCGACGGCATCGGACTTGGGTTCGGCTGTTGGTTCGGGCGCTGGAGCCTGCGTTTGCCCGGCCATGGCTGCGAGGGCTTTGGCGATGTCGTCTTTGTCCCGCGCCATCGGATATCCTCCGTCGGTGGAGAATACGTGATCCGAGTCCGATCACCAAGATCGTGCGAATTCGCTCGTGCTATAAACGATTCATTCCGCATGATCAGTAACCCTTTCCATCCGGATCGCCCGGCGTGCTGTCGCGGTGCCAACAAATCCGAGTTCGAGTTGTCATCGGCCCGAACCGGGGGCACTTTTGGGCATCTTCAACCGGGAGTCGGATGCACGAGCAGGAGTTTCAATCCAAGATGTCCGAGCTGATGGGTCAGATCGAATCGCTTCCGCCTCATCAGCGGGCAGGCATCGAGAAACTCGCCACCGAGACGCGCCAGCGTCACGAAAAGCTCCGCTCAACCGTGACGGCGCTTCAGGAATCGCTTGATCAACTTCGACTGAGCATCAAATACATCGTCTTCGATCTCGAAGCCACTCGCCGCGAGAATCAGTATCTCAAGAAGCTCCTCGCTGAAACCAGCAGCGACGGCTCTGACTGATCGCACATCGATCGCAATACACGACCCCTCTCGGGCTTCATCAAGATCAAGATGATCGAAGCCGATCGCGATGGACGTTCGAGAGGTCACAAACGATTCGTGGAAGGGACCCACCCGGGCAGGACGCCCGGGTGCTTATTTACATTGTTCCCTCTGCTTAGTGGATACGCTCCATCACAACAATCAGCACCAGCAAGCTCAGCAGCGACAACATGAAGCTCAGTATTGCTGCGAGCGTGGCAACGATGCCCGACCATGCGGACGTCTGCGAACGGCACATCGATTCGAAGAACGCCAGCACGTACAGCCAGCATGCACTGATGATCGTGATTCCCATGGCGGTCGTTCGTGTGATCCCGCTGGATGCGATCCATTTCCACCAGAGCGGCATGGTGATGAAGATCGATATCATCATCGGCAGCGCCATGGCGATGCACATGAACGTTCTCGCGAGTACGCGTCGGAGATACTGCATCGCGCGTTGACTCGGACGTTTGGTCACTCATGGCCGAGCCTAACTGAACAAGTTCCGATACACCGTCGAGACGATTCGTTCTTCGAAGCGGGCGTTGGCGGAGTAATGGCCTGTCTGTTGGTGTGGGTCGTTGGACGTGCCGCTCACGATATAGATCAGGCCGTTGCCTTGGTCGGGGTCAAAGAGGAAGCCCGATCGCAGGCCGTACGCATCGCCGAAATGTCCCCACGGTTGCCAGTGGCCCGATTCAACGACGCGATCTCCTGTGCCTGATTGGGGGCCTGAGATGTCGACGACATGTTGCATGCCCAGTCCCCATGCGTTCATCGCGCGTGTCGGCCGCGACTCAAACTCTCCGCCGCTGTTTCCGTTGCTGGCATCTGCGTTCAGCATCCATGCGTGAGTCAGCATCATTTGTAACGACTCAGGCGCGATGATGGTCTTTTTCTTGAACGAGCCTTGGTTCAGCATCATCAGCATGATCTTTGCGAGTCCGATGGCCGAGATGCGACAACTTCCCTGCGGGCCGAAGAGCGTGCCGTTGGTGCCGATGCGGTAATCTTCGCTCGCCGGGCATTTTGGGGGCGAAACCGAATAGTCGTCTGCCTGCGCGATCCACGGACCATCGGGCTGCCAGGGTGCGTCATCCACACCGGCGGGACGCTTGCGGTAGAGCGTTGCGAGGTGCATCTGCTCTGACTCGGCAAGCGACGAAGGATTGAATCCGCCGACGACATCGAGCGGGTCAAAGATGAGCGTGTGCATGAGGCGATCGAATCGCTGTCCGCTGACTCGTTCCATGACCGTGCCGAGTACGCCCCAGGGGAGATTGGCGTATTGAAAGAACTCGCCCGGCGGGGCGCGATCGGAAAACTTTTTCCCCTCGCCGAAGGCATGACCCGTGGGGGTCAGCGCGTCGCGCAACGAGAAGCCGGGCGTGTCAGGCCAGAAGTAGCCATCCTCGTCGCGCATCGAGCTGGTATGCGAGAGGATCATGCGTGTGGTGATCGCTGAGTTGGGGAAGTGCGGGTTGCGGAGCGTGAAGCCGAGGTCGTCGCTGAGATCGCGATCGAGCGAGAGCAGGCCGCGCTCGACGAGTTTCATCGCGCCGAGTGTGGTGATGAGTTTGGAGATCGAGGCGACGCGGAAGAGGGTCGAGGGATTGACTGCGGTCGCGCATTGGGGATGGGCTGGGTCGAATCGAGCGTGTCCGACGTGATGATCGAAGACGAGCATGCGATCGCGCACGGCTGCGACGGAGAGGCTGGCGAGTCGCATCTGCGGATCGTTTGCGATGTCGACGAGTTCTTGTCGAAGTTGTTCCGTGCGATGCGTCACGACATGGCGGTCAGGGTGGGTCAGCGGAAGCTGCTGGAGCTGGCGGCCATATCGACGACGGCTTCGCGAGTCGCGAGGGTCTTTTTTCCGCCGTAGGTTTTGATCATATCGGCGATGAACTGATCGAAGGCTTCCCCGTCGACGGGGATGTCGATGGGTTTGCGTGTGATGCCGGACATGAGCATGGCGTTGCCGATTTCGAGGCCGTGAATGCCTTCAACGCCGGGCGAGAGCATGGGCGTATCTTTGAGGATGGCATCGAGGTAGTTGAGCATGACGCGATGATGTTCGCCGATGGGAGGCGCTTTGGGGTAGGGGATGTCGATGGTCCAGGTTTCGACATTGTGGAAGGAGTTCGGGCTGTTGGCGTTGACCTCGGTCACGGATTCTGTGGTTCGGACGAAGGTGAGTTTGCCGTTCTCGGCGATGAATTTGCCGCGATCGCCGGCGATTTCGAGTCGGTTGGTGCCGGGAGCTTCGCCTGTGGTGGTGATGAAATGACCGACCGCGCCGTTGGGGTATTCGAGGATCGCACTGACGTCGTCTTCGACTTCGATGGGGTGGCGTTTGCCGACGGAACCGACTGCTGTCACACGATGTGGATTCAGTCCGGTGATCCATTGAATGAGGTCGAGGTTGTGCGGGCACTGGTTAATCAGAACGCCGCCTCCCTCGCCCGCCCATGTCGCGCGCCATCCTCCGGATGCGTAGTAGGCGTGTGTGCGGAACCAGTCTGTGATGATCCATGTGATGCGGTAAATCTCACCAAGCTCACCGGCGGCGATCAGGGAACGCAGCTTTTGGTAGAGGGGATTGCTGCGCTGGTTGTACATGATGCCGAATTTCAGGTGGGGATGCTTGAGCGACTCGGCGATGAGCTCACGTGCAGCCTTGACGCTGACGGCGATGGGCTTCTCCACGAGGACATGAAGTCCGGCGCGGAGTGCGGCAATCCCGATGGGGGCGTGATCGTAGTGAGGTGTGGCGACGACGATCGCGTCGCAGGTCTTGGATGCGATCAATTCTTCGGCGGTGGCAAAGCAGGGAACGCCGGTGGGCTTACCACGTTCTTCGAGCTTTTTCGGATCGATATCACACACGGCCGCGAGTTTGGCGGTCGCGATCTCGCGAGCGAGCGATACGTGTCCGTTCCCCATGTTGCCGAGACCGATGATGCCTAGTCGGACTTGATCCACGTGATGACTCCTTAGACCCGGAGAACTCCCCGGAATGTTCACCGAAGGATAGGCAGGACCCATCGGTCTGCAACTATTGGTAGTCCGCATCGCGGCCGTAACCGACCGGGCAGGGTTCAATCCATTTCACTCGCGAGGACTTCGATCGGTACCTGCTCGTAATCCGGCTCTTCGACGGGCGGGGCTTCGATGAGCATCGGCTGTGCGACACGCGGGCGACGGTGCGGGGTGAGCAGTTCGCACGAGCCTTGCCCGAGCAGTTGATCGATGTCTTTGATGAGGTCGGGGCTGGGCCGCAGGCGTTTGCGGGTGTTGGGCTTGAGGCGAACGCGATGCCCGGCGTGTGTGGTGACGAATATGCCAAACTCGACCCCGCCGCCGTGCTTGCGCATGACGTCGGTGAGTTTTTGGATGGTTGCGGGGCTGTGTGAGCGTTCGTCGAGTCGGATGAGCACTTCGTTGCACTTTTCGAAGACGAGTTGTTCGATGGGCGTGACCTTGCTGACGATGAGGCAGGGTGTTTCGCGTTTGCGATCGACGCGTCCCTCGATGAGGACGATACGGTCGGCCTTGAGGAGTTCGGGATCGCGTGCAGTGATCTCGCCGAACACGCCGGCATAGAGCATGCCTTCCATCTTGCCGTCGAAATCTTCCCATTCGAGGATCGCCCATCGTTTGCCTTCGGATTGTCCCTTCTGGCTGACCTTGGACCGGACGGCGGTGATCATGGCCGCGATGGCGACGGGCGTGCCTTCTTCGCAGGCCATCGCTTGTTTGTTGCTGTGTGAGCCGAAGTTTTCGACTTCGGTGCGTCGATCGAGCAGCGGATGGCTGGAGACGTAGAATCCGAGGAGTTCTTTCTCCATTTGAAGAAGCTCGGGTCGTGAGAGTTCGGGGACCTTGGGCAGACTTTGGGCGAGTGGGGGAGAGTTGTTGTCGTTGGAATCTGTCGGTCCACCGAAGAGCAGGCTCTGGCCGGAGAGTCGGTCTTGCTGGATTCGATGTGCGGAGTCGAAGGCGGCATCGAGGGCTGCGAGCATGCCTGCGCGGGAGTCGTGGACACTGGAGAACGCACCGCTGCGAATCATGGCATCGATGGTCGATTTCGGCATGAGTCGCGTGTCGAGTCGCTCGCAGAAGTCGTAGAGCGATTTGAATGGTCCCGCCTTGGCGCGTTCTGCGACGACGGTTTCGACAGCCTTTTCGCCGACGCCGCGAATGGCTGCGAGTCCGAAGCGGATGACGCCTGCGTTTTCGATTCGGCCGGCCCCGGCGGTGCGTGCCGGGGTGGCCTTGCCCTTGGCCGCGGGAGCTTTTCGCGACGGCTTGCCGGCTTCGGCGTAGACAGGCGTGAAGTCGCGGCCCGATTCGTTCACGTCGGGCGGGAGCACTTCGAGTCCCATGCGTCGTGTTTCGCCGATGTATTCGACGATTTTGTCGGTGCTGCCCATTTCATAGGTGAGCAGCGCGGCCTGAAACTCGGCGGGGCAATAGACCTTGAGGAATCCGGTTTGGAAAGCGACGAAGGCGTATCGCGTGGAGTGGCTCTTGTTGAATCCGTACCCGCCGAACTTGAGGATGAGCTCGAAGATTTCTTCTGCATTGGCCTGGCTGACGCCCTTGTCCATTGTGCCTTTGATGAAGTCGGGTTTGAATTTGGCGATGACGTCGACGGTCTTTTTGCTAATGGCTTTGATGAGCTTGTAGGCATTTCCGAGCTCGATTCCGCCGAGTTGATTGAAGACCTGCATGACCTGTTCTTGGTAGCAGTTTTTGACAACGATGCCATTGCCGATGAGGTTGTGATGCTCCGCCACGGACATTCCGTAGAACTGCTGATCGGGCACGACTTCAATACGAGCGATCCGGTGATACCTCACGTCGCCTAAGTTGATTCCAGCCTTCTCGGCGGTGCGAGATTTGACGAACGGGTGATCGTGATGCAGCGATCGTCGTTGTAGATTTCTCGCAGAGCAGAATGCGCGCTCCGAGTCGCCTGATTGTGCAACTTGTTGCAGGACGGTCGCGCGCGGGACACGTCCGCTCGTGCGGCCGTCCGAACGTCTGCCTTCGAAGGAACGGACCAAAGCGTACGGTGTGATGAGTGACTCGAGTCTTTGAATGTTCCAGAACTGGATGCGATTGCGACGCAGCGTGACGGGAATACCTTCGAGCTGCGCGAGTCGCCGAACGTCTTCGAGCAGCGTTGTTGAAACGCTCGAAAGAAATGCCAGGGTTTGTCCGCGATTGTTGACGGCTGTGCATCCGTCGGAGTCGAGCAGACCCGCGAGCAATGCTGCCCGGACATGGGTATTGCACTTAAAGAGCTGAGCTGGGATCTTCTTGTTTCTCGCGCGAACGCGAAGCCCAAGTGAATCGATCCAATGCCCGAATCGCGTCTTTCGATTGCCGAATGCGGGATCGGACAGTAACTGGTCGTGCGAAATCGACAGATACCAACTGCGTCCATGGAAATAGCCATGTTGCTGAAGGGATGGCATTTTGTCGCTGAGCCAGCGGCAGAGCACGCGATGATCGGATTCACGCCCTGTCGCGATGGTGCACCCGCTTGATGTCAGGCAGCCGTCGCCGATCAGCATGCCGATGAGGTACGCCACATCTTCATCCGCGCCCAGCCAGGGAGCGAGATGTCGTTCGGTCGGGCGATCCTGTCGAGCGTGCCGCGCGATCGCAACGATGTCGGAGTCGAGATCGAGTTGTCCGGCGTCCTTGTAACCGTTCCAAGTCATGACCTTATGATCCCGGGTGAGGGTGATGCTCATCCCGTTGTCGAGCGTGATCTTCAGGCCGTCTTCTCGTCGGGTCGGACCGACGCCGTGGCATTGACGCGACTCGATCTGGCGTGAGGCCGGATTCATGGAGTGAACGTACTGTCCCATCTTGAGTTCCCGGATCGGCACCTCCCCCCCGTCTGACAGTGCGATGCGAGTGTCCTCGTGGATGCACATGATCCCGTAGGTTTCTGCGAGGATGGAGTCCATGATGGGGTGGACTTGCGGGACTTTCTCGCGGCCGTGCTTGCGGTTGCAGTAGGCGGGGATGAGGTCCATCGGGCCGGGCCGATAGAGTGCGTTGGCGGCGATGAGGTCTTCGAGTCGGTCGGGCTGCATTTTGATGAGCAGGTCCTGCATTCCGCCGGATTCGAATTGGAAGATTCCGACGGTGTGACCTTTCCGGAAGAGGTCGAGTACTTTTTGATCGGCGGAGTCGATGCGTTCGATGTCGAAGTCGTCGGGGAGTTTGCGGTTTGCTTTGGCGAGATCGACAGCGCGAGTGATGACGCTGAGTGTGCGGAGACCGAGGAAGTCCATCTTGAGCAGGCCGCACTTTTCGGCGACGGGGCCTTCGTATTGGGTGAGGAGGTTTCCTTCCTTATCGCGACAAAGGGGGATGAGTTCGTCGAGTGGCTGGTCGGCGATGATGACACCGGCCGCGTGCACGCCGGCGTTGCGGCAGAGGCCTTCGAGTTTTTCGGCGGTCTCGACGGCGCGTGCGAGCTTTGGATCTGCATCGACCATCGATCGAAACTCCGGGACCTGTTCGAATGCGTCTTTGATGGTGGTGCCCGGCTTTTTGGGAACGAGTCCGCTTAGCTTGTTGGCGATGCCGAGGTCGATGCCCTGCACGCGGCAGACGTCTTTGATGGCGGCTTTGGCGGCCAGTGTGCCGAAGGTGACGATCTGGGCGACGTGTCCGTATTTGTTGCGGACGTATTCGAGCACTTTGGATCGACCGTCCTGGCAGATGTCGATATCGATATCGGGCATTTCGTTACGGCTGGGATCCATGAATCGTTCAAAGAGCAGTCCGTAGCGGAGCGGATCGACATTACAGAGTCCGAGCAGATATCCGACCATCGTGCCGACACCCGAACCACGCGCGCCGACCGGGATGCCATGATCGCGAGCGTAGTTGCAGAAGTCCCAGACGATGAGGAAGTAGCTGCAGAACTGCTTCATGCAGATGATCTTGAGTTCGTGTTCGAGTCGTTCGCGGATGGCAGTGCTGACATCGCGTGTGCCGTAACGCCAATCCAAGCCGACCTCGCAGAGCTCGCGGAGATAGCGCTCGTCATCGGCGAGCTGCTCTTTCGGCGTTGGTGCGCTGGGAAGCGGGAGATCGTCACGCAGCTTGTCCGGCGGGACGCGATAGACGGGGGCGTAGCGTTTGTTGAAATCGAGTTCGAGGTCGCACATCGCCGCGATGCGAACGGTGTTGTCGAGTGCTTCGGTCCACGGGCCCATGGTCTCGGCCATCTCGGAAGGGGATTTGAGGTAGAGCTGGGTGGGATAAATCATCCGCTTGGGATCGTCGATCTGTTTTCCGGTGGAGATGCAGCAGAGGCAGTTGTGCGCGTGATGATCGTCGGATTTGAGGAAGTGAACGTCATTCGTGCCGACGATGCCGACGCCCATTTTCTTGGCGATTTCGACGAGTTCGGGATTGACGGCGTCCTGTTCGGGGATGTGCTTTTGGACTTCGATGTAAAACCGCTCGGGGCCGAAGATGTCGAGATAGGTTTGCGCGGCCTTTCGCGCGAGTTTGGCGTCGCGCTTGGTCAGGGCATTCGCGACTTCTCCGCCGAGGCAACTGCTGGTGCAGATGAGTCCTGCGCTGAACTGTTTGAGGGTTTCTTTGTCGATGCGTGGTTTGTAATAAAAGCCTTCCATGAAGCTGATGCGGCTGAGCTTCATGAGATTGCGATAGCCTTCGATGTTCTGCGCGAGCAAGAGGAGGTGAAACGCGGCATCGCCGGCACCGCCGCCGTGGGTTGTTCTTTCGCGTCGGTCGCCGGGCGCCATGTAGGCTTCGACGCCGATGATCGGCTTGATGCCAGCCTTTTTACACTCGTTGTAAAACTCGATCGCGCCGTGCATCACGCCGTGATCGCTGATGGCAAGCGCACTCATGCCCAGCTCTTTGGTGCGTTTGACCAAATCGGGGATGCGACATGCCCCGTCGAGCATGCTGTAGTGCGTGTGAACGTGAAGATGAACGAAATCGCGACCGTCCTTGGACATGACGCGTAGTTTACCCGAACGCGATCACGTCTCACGTCGTAGAATCAGCACCCGGACAGTTTTCCCACGGTTCATTCACACCGCCGGCTTGGCCTCGGGGAGGTTGAGCTTGATGTGGGTGTCGCGGAGCTGTTTCAATTCGATCGGCGACGGTGCGCCGCACATGAGGTCGGAGCCTGACTGGGTCTTGGGGAATGCGATGACATCGCGAATGTTTTCGATTCCGCGGAGCAGCATGATGAGTCGATCCAGACCCAGCGCGATCCCGCCATGGGGCGGGGCGCCGAATTTCAGTGCATCGAGCAGGAAGCCGAATTTGGCTTGCTGATCTTCCTCGCCGATGCCGAGGAGTTTGAAGAGTTTTTGCTGGATGTCCATGCGATGGATTCGGATGCTACCGCCGCCGATCTCGTAGCCGTTGAGGCAGATGTCGTAGGCTTTGGCCTGAATCTTTTCGATGGTCGCGCGGTCGGTCGAGTCCATGTCCTTGAGGAACTCGTCCTTGGGGCTGGTGAATGGATGGTGCTCGGCGACGAATCGCTTGTCTTCTTCGTCGTAGCTGAAGCTGGGGAAGTCGACGACCCAGACGAACGCCCATGTGCGTTCGGGCTTCATGTTGAGGTCGCGGAACATCTTTTGACGTAGCTCGCCGAGCACTTTGTGGACGACCTTGACCTTGTCGGCGGCGAAGCAAAGGAGATCGCCTTCCTTGGCGTCGAGTCGGGCGATGAGGTCTTTGGCGATGGGTTCGACGAATTTGGCGATGCCGGTGTCGAGCTTCAGTGCGCCGGGGCTGGAGGGGTCAGCGATGACTTTCGTGACTGCGAGTCCCTTAGCGCCGTAGTCCTTGGACCAGGTGGCCAGGGCATCGGTTTGAGCGCGACTGAGCACGGCCCCGCCGGGCACGCAGATGGCCTTGACCATGTCTGCGCCGGTGAAGACTTTGAACTCGGTCTTTTTGCCGAGGTCGGTGATGTCGACGAGCTTCATGCCGAAGCGGAGGTCCGGGCGATCGCTGCCGTAGTCGTTCATGGCTTCGGCGTAGGGCATGTGCGGGATGGGGAGCGTGATGTCCACGCCGAGGACATCTTTCCAGATGCGGGCCAAAAGTCCTTCGATGACTTTGATGATGTCTTCGCGATCGATGAAGGCCATCTCAAGGTCGAGTTGTGTGAATTCCGCCTGTCGGTCGGCGCGTGGGTCTTCGTCGCGGAAGCAGCGGACGATTTGCATGTATTTGTCGCATCCGCCGACCATGAGAAGTTGTTTGAAGAGCTGCGGGCTTTGCGGCAGTGCGTAGAAGCTGCCGGGCTGTTGTCGGCTGGGCACGATGAAGTCGCGAGCGCCTTCGGGAGTGCTCTTGGTGAGCATGGGCGTTTCGATTTCCCAGAATCCGAGATCGCCGAGGTAATGGCGCATGATGGAGGTGACGCGATGGCGTACGCGGAGCGTTTCCTGCATTTGGCTGCGGCGCAGATCGATGTAGCGATAGGTGAGTCTGCGTTCTTCGCCGATGGATTCGTGATCGTCGGGAAAGAAGGGAGGCGTGGGGCTTTCGCTGAGGACGGCGAGCCTGGTGACGCGGACTTCGACTTCGCCGGTGGGGATTTTGGGGTTAATCAGTTTCTCGTCCCGGGCGAGGACTTTGCCTTCGATGCCGATGACCCATTCTCCGCGCAGCGCGCGGGCGGTTTCGTGGACATCCGCGCCGAGCAGATCGATGTCAAAGACGAGTTGGGTGCGACCTTCGCGATCGCGCAGATCGATGAAGACCAGATTCCCGTGATCGCGATAGGAGTGGACCCAGCCGGCGAGTTTAACTTCGCGGCCGACGTCGCTTTTGCGCAGCTCGCCACAGGTGGCGGAACGATAACGGGTCTGAACGTAGGTGGACATGGCGATCACGCTCGAACAAGAGACTAAACAAAGACGGTTGGGCGACGACAGGACACCCTGAAGACAGCCCGAGTCGATGGACTATCGCAGAAACTGAAAAAACACTCAACGCCCGGTCGAACGCGTCGATCGGGCGTTGATGGACAATGCTTGCGCATCGCGTGGTGATGAGCAAGCGATCGGGTGGATCGACGGGGTTTCAGTTATCGCGTGGGATGAAGTTGGTGCGTTTTCGAATGGCGTCGAGGTCGAAGTAGGCGCGTTGGGCTTCGAAGGCGGCGGCTTGTGGGTTTTGGCCGTCATCGAGCATGCGTGTGACAGCGCTGGCGAGTTGCATGCGGGTTTGGGCGAGTCCCTGATCGCTGATCCATTCGCTGGTGAGGCTGATGCGTTGTGCGACGAAGGCTCGGTCAGCGAGGGGCACGTCGAAGGCGACGATGCCAGCGGAGGCGGAGGAATCGAGCAGGGCTTCCATGGCGCGATTGACGAAGGGGTCGCGTGCGGCTTCGGGGATGTTGAGGGCTTCGGGCGCGCCGAGCCGTACCGAGAGTGGGAGTTCGCCGGTGAGGCCAGCGGGTGCGTCGGCGGAGATGGCGTCGAGTGAGCCGGCTGCGCGGGCGCGTTCGAGGAGTTGGTTGGCCTTGGTGCGGGCTTGGTCGAGCGCGGTGGTGCGTTGGAGGTCGGCGATGATGGTGGGGCGTGCCGATTCGGGGATTTCGGTGGGCGCGTGTGAGGCGTCGGTATCGATGATGCGGAAGAGATGCAGATCGGGTTCGCCTAGGAAGCTCTGCATGGGCATGGAGAGTTCGTAAGGGCTGAGGGCAGCGGTGCCGAGTTGATCGCGTACATTTTCGGGCATGAAGGATTCAAAGAAGTCGACGGCATAGCTGGCCATGGGGAGTGGGAGGGTGCGTTCACCGGCGTTGAGCATGGTGACACTGCGACCGATCCCCTCGAGTGCGCTGATGTCATCGGCGGAATAGAAGCGGTCGGCGTGGCTGGTCCAGCGGATGTTGACTTTGAATTGTCGCTCGATTTCCTGCGCGAGGGCGGTCAGATACTCGGTCGAATCGAAGGGGACATTGAGGCTGGAGGCGCGTGAGGGACTCGCGGGTGGGGCGGCGTCCGGGGCGGCAGAGTCGGGGGTGGTTGCCGTGGGGGTGGATGTTGGTGTGGATGTGGTGTTAGAGGGTGACGAGGCTGCCGATGTGGGGTTCGAAGCGGCGGCAAGATCGCGGGCGGTCTTCCAGCTGAGGTAATCTGCTTCGTGTCGATTGCGTAGGCGTTGTTCGATGGTGCGCATTTGCGCGACGGCGGCTTGGTCGATGAGTCGGTTGACGAGTTCAGCGCGGACTTCATCGAACGACTTTTTGACGGGCGTGGCGGTTGCGGGGGATTCTGTGGCTGGCGTGGCGTCTGGGGAAGTGGATGTTTCTGCGGCGGGTGGTGTGACGGTGAATTCGTTGGGGTTGGATTGATAGTATTTGGCAGCCTCAGTGACCCATTCGTAGGGCAGCGTGGGATCGTTGGGATCGGATTCGGTGCCGCGGCTGTCACGGACGGCTTTGCGGATGGGCGCGAAGGGGATGGTGATGGACTGGAATTTGATGCGATTGGGGATGCGATATCCGAAGCCGAAAGGATTGTCGCGTGAAACCGAATCGGGAGCGAACTCTGCGTATTTCTTGAAGTGCGCGAGGATGTCGGCTTCGGACGGCGTGGGGATTGTGGCAGGATCGACTGCGGGGACGGGTGCGAAGCGTGCGCTGACGGCTTGAAACTCGGCTGCGAGGTAGCGATCGATGATCGGTCGGCTGACTTTGGTGGTGGTTTGCAGCGACTGGAAACGATTGACGACGGCGAGCAGGTCCGCGACCGAGGCGCGGTATGCAGCGGCTGTCGCTGATCCCAGATCGCTGATGGCAACGAGTCGCCCATCGTTGTGGCGGACGAGGATTTGTCCGAGCTGCTGCTGCTGTGAGCCTTCGAGGAGGTTTGAGACTTCCTGTTCGCTGGCGCCGGGTCCGTCGCGACGTGCTTCCTCACGCAGCAAGTGCCAGATCACCGGATCGTCGGCGATCTGACGAACGGCATCAGGGGTGATGGCAAGATTGACGAGCGGAATGTCCTGGCCGTTGGCGTTGATCACGACGTTGCGGAGCGCCTGCCACGAGCGATAGCTTTCTTCGATGTCGCGAGCGCGGAGTCTTTTCCCGGCGAGTGTGCCGAGTTCTCGATTGGTGTCCTGCATCAGTTGCGGCAACTGCGTGGGGACGAGGAACGCGATCACGAGAATCACCATGATCGAACCGATCACGAGTCGGCGGTTACGCTGATAGAAGGTCTGCGGGGCGATTTCGTCGGGCTTGGGTGCGTCGGCGGTCATGATGTTTCTTTTAAGTGGCAGAGAGTTGGTTGACAGAGGAGGTTGAGAGAAGGTTTGGGAGAAGCTTGGATGAATGAGTCAGACGGATTGATTCAGATGATTGATTCAGTCGTTTGAGATTCGGGTGATGGGTTGAAAGTCAGGGCGCGGGAATGTTTTGGAGATCGGCGGCGGCTTGTTGGGCTTGCGGTGTGTTGGGGAATTCATCGATGAGTTGTCGGAGCAGGCTTTGGGCATCGTCGGT
Organism: Planctomycetaceae bacterium; assembly: GCA_027487775.1. GTDB lineage: Bacteria > Planctomycetota > Phycisphaerae > Tepidisphaerales > Tepidisphaeraceae > JAIYCY01. The sequence goes on along the minus strand of JAIYCY010000022.1, from coordinate 56,881 downwards.
GAGGCGTGCCTTGAGGAGTGACTGGGCGGCCCCGAGAAGTGCTTCTGCGACGAACGGTCGGTTTTCGGTCGCGCTGAAGTGAGCGACGACGCGCATGTAATCGGCCGCTGCCGAGGTGAGTTGATCGGCGTTTTCGCCTGCGAGAGCGTGACGTGATTTGGCGATGAGGAGTAGAGCTTCGGCTTGCTGGAGGGGTTCGACGAAGCGGTCTGCATGGGTTTGGATGATGGACAGGACTTCGTCAAACTTTTTCTGTTCGAGCGCGACGCGAGCCTGCCCGAGTCGAATTCCGCCGGCGAGGCTGTTCATGGCGGGGTCGTCGCCTGCTGCGCCGGGTATTTTGAGGAGTTCGTCGAGGGTTGTAGCGACGTCTGGGTCATTTTTGCGGGCGCGATGGAGTTCGAGGAGGAAGCTGAGGAGAGCGGCCTTTTGTTGGGGATTGGTGGTTTCGTTGGCCTGCGTGCGGACATCACGGGCGGCGGCATCGAGGACTGCGGGGGGGCCTTCGGGGATGTTCGGCTTGGATGCCGAGGCGTTTGCGGGATCGATGCGGATGAAGGCGACGTAGGCGGTGACCGCTGCGTCGAATCGCTTGGCTTCGGAGGCTGAGGTGATGAGTCTTGGGATGGCCCAGCGGCGTTTCCATTCGTCGGCACCGCGGACGACGCGGATGTAGTTGTCGATGGCACGGTCCCACTGCTTTTCGGCGAATGCATCTTCGGCGGCGGTGAGTACGGTGTCGCGGTCGAGAGCGATTTTGAAGATTCGTTCGATCGGTTCGGAGCGGGAAATTCCGGCGCTGGTGATCCAGGCGAGTTGTCCGTCTGTCATGCCTTCGATGCGGACGTTTTGCTGTTGGATGCCTGGTCCGCCGGTCGCGTTGCGTATGATGACGACATCCGCGCGTGAGAATGAGGCCAGCGTGAGCAGGACAAGACCGGCGAGGATGGAGTGTTGCAGCAGAAGGCGCATGGTTGACTCCGGAGTTCTGACCTGCGGGCCTTTCGGCACGCGGGTCGTCGATTAGAGAATCCGAATGAACCGAAGTCAATCTGCGTTGAGGACAAGTGGATTCGCGTGTGTGGTGCTTAGGGTGGAATGGTTTCGCCGGTCATGAAGCGGCACCAGATTTCGAGTGTGAGGATGGGCCGGCTGACGGATTCTCGTTCGATGTCGGTTCTGACGATACCTTCGGATTCGAGGTATCCGTCCTTCATGAGGTGTCCGTAGGCGCGGTTGATGGCTGGTTCCCAGATGCGCCAAGGGGTGTTGAATCCTGTTTTGGGTCTGCGGGCGACGAAGTCGGGAATGACGTCGGCGAGTGCTGCGCGGAGCCACGCTTTTGGGGTGGGCATGCCGTTGAGCGGGTTGGCCTTCATGAGGCCGATGATGGTTTCGATGAGTCGGTAATCGACGAGTGGCATGCGAGCTTCGACCGAGGAGGCCATGCTCAGTCGATCGCCCTGTGCGATTCCGTTTTCGGCCAGATAGGTTTGTGCGATGAGTCGGGAGATGTGGACGTCGAGGTGTTTCCAGGGCCTTGGAAGGTATTGGTCCTTGAGAAGATCGACGCCGCGTCCTAGATGGAGGAATTCGGGGCTCAGCACGTTCGGTAGAACTTCGGCGGCGATTCGGAACTCTGGCGAGTGGTCGTAGAAGACCAGTCGGTCAGGTGGGGACTTTCGATCGGTGAGATAGTCGCGATAGCCGCTGAGAAGTCCGCCTGCGCCTTTGAGCCATCTGATGCCCAGGGCGATGCTGCGGGGCGGTTTGGTCAAGCGTAGATACCGACCAAGGCCACCGGTGCCGTCGTGCAGATCGCGTTTTGCGAAGTTTCGGACGAGTGCGTCTTTGACCCAGGGATATCCCCAGAAGAACTCATCTCCGCCGTGCCCGAGGATCATCACCGGCACGCCCGCCGCAAGACCGGCGCGCATCACCGCGAGGTAACCGATCCCAGCAAGATCGGCGATCGGATCATCACGACGTGTGACGACCTCGGGGAACATACGGACGGCGTCCTGGTGTGACACTTCGACCGAGTGAAACGGAATTCCAGCGTACTTGCAGAACTCCCTGGCCATTCCGCGTTCGTCTTGTCGTTGCACGCCTTCAAATCCGACGGTGAAGGCATGTAGGGTTCCGGGATAATGCTTTTGTGTGAGCGAGGCGATCGCGCTGGAATCGATGCCGCTGGAGAGTGCGATGCCGATGGGCACGTCGGAGCGGACGATCAGATCAAAGACGCGATCGATTTCGGCGCGAAGTACCTTTTCGGGACCGCCTTCAATGGGCGGGGCATCTTCCATGCGCCAGTAGCACCGTTGTTGTCGTGTGTGGGCCTTGAGGTCGAAGGTCATCAAATGCCCGGCGGGCAGTTTGCGAATGCCCTTAACGGCGGTCTGGGGTTCAGGGACATAGCCGTAGTGCATGTAGGCCCAGACGGCCTCGCGATCGAGTTCAAACGGTACTGCACCTGCACGGACGAGCGGGCGCATTTCCGAGCTGAACCAGACCTCACCCGTTGGAGTTTCTGCGAGATAGAGCGGTTTTTCGCCGATGCGATCGCGGGCGAGCAGGACACGTCGGTTTCGCACGTCGTACAAGGCGAAGGCGAACATGCCCCGGAGATGATGGACGCAGTCGTCGCCGAACTCTTCGTAGAGGTGGACGATCATCTCGCAATCGGATTTGGTTCGGAATTGATGTCCGCGTGCGCTGAGTTCGGCGCGCAGTTCGACGAAATTGTAGATTTCGCCGTTACAGATGAGCGCGATGCTTTGGTCTTCGTTGTAAAGGGGTTGCCACCCGCCCGCCAGATCGATGATGGCAAGGCGACGCATGGCCATCACAAACGGCGAGCCATCGGTAGGTGAGTACACCCCTTGTCCGTCCGGCCCGCGATGGGCAATCATATCGGAGAGAACATCGACTACATTCCGATGATCAGGGGTGAGCGGACCTTGTCCGATCAACCCGACAATGCCGCACATAAACGCCCTTAAGCTAAGTGGCTCGAATGACTACCGGCCTAAAGACCGAAGAATGGTGCGCAGGTCGGTCGCGGTGATCTTCAGGCCGGCGGCATTATGTGCATGCAGGAGCGTAGTTGCAACAGATATGCGATGTATCTGATTCACGTCCGATATTAGGCAACTTAAGTTGAGCTGATGGAGTGGATTTAACTCCATGCGAGACTGGAGTTTGTATTTCACTCGTCGCTGAAATGTGTGGGGCTTCAAGCGTACGGTACGGATCACCGATAAACGCAGGATGCTGGCGCTCTCGATAAGACAGCCGTACATGGAGCTCATTCTGCGTGGTGTGAAGCGTGCGGAGCTTCGTTCGCGTGCGACGCGGATTGTGGGTGAGCGGTTTTATCTGTACGCGTCCAAATCCGGCGCGAAGGCTGATAAATCGGGGAGCAAGTCGGTCGGATCGACCGCCGATGGCAAGGCGACGGGCCGGGGTGGGTATGTCGTGGGTGAGGCGGTTGATGGTGTGATGGACGGGCGTGCACAGGTTTGGTCGCGCGACATCAGCGTCGCTCGACCGCCGGCCTGGATGGTCGAACTGGCCGAGCAGCTTCGCGTGCTGAAGCCGGGGGAGGTGTTGCCGACGGGGCTGATCGTGGGGACGGCGGTCATTCGCGCGGTCGTTCCGCCGCGTGACGGTCAGGACTACTACCGATGGGAGCTGAGCGAAGTTGAACGACTCGCCACGCCGCTCAAACCAGAGCGTCATCCGCAGCCAGTCTGGTGGAAGCCGTTTTGAATCGCCCGATCGATCTTGAATCGCCAGATTGATCTTGAGTTGGACGTGGGCGATGGGGCGCACAATTTTGGGGTGTCAAGGGATGAGTGTGGGGACGATGTTGGCGCTAAAGAGGATGAGTCCTCCGAGCGTGCAGGCGAGAGCGCCGGTGGCGACGACGGCGTCTCGGTAACAGCGGATGATCTGGTCGCGATTTTTGCTGCGTGCTTCGGGGTCGTCGGCTTGATCGATGTAAGTTTTGAGACCTCGAGCGAGTTTGGGTGTGGTGAATCGCCAGCCGTAGATCACGAGCAGGACCGAGCAGAGCAGAAGCATCCCGCGCAGGATGAGTTCGACCCGTCTGGGCCCGCCTGTCTCGGCGAGGAAAAGCTGTCCGACCCCGCCGACCATGACGAGCGTTCCGCCGAAGATTGCAACGAGGTTAAGCAGTTTGAGCAGGCTGACGAGCAGGTCGATGGCCAGCAGCGTCGCATGATCGCCGTCGATGTTGACGCTGAGCACTTTGGGTAGCGTCGGGTCGTGCTCTTTGATGGTTCGGAAGATGGAGTTGATCGAAATCAGAACCGCCACCGCGGTGCCGAACCACGCCGCGATCCCGAACCAATAGATGGCCTGCACCAGTGGGAACATTTTTTGTAGGCTACAGCAGGACGGGTTGGATGACGAGTTCGGGCGAGTCATCGGGCGAGTCATCGGGCGAGTCGTGCGGCTCGTGGAGACGCGGAGGCGAGGATTGGCAAGGCCGAGTCGGCGGGTTAGGTTGGACGGGATGTCACGTGAATTCGTTTCCGATCGTGCGCTGGGCGTGGATGCATCCGGGATTCGTAAGGTCTTTGATCTGGCGGCGAAGCTGAAGGATCCGATCAATCTATCGATCGGCCTGCCCGATTTTGATGTTCCGCCGATCGGTAAGGAGGCGGCCCATCGAGCGATCGACGCGGGGCATAATCGTTACACGCCGACCCAGGGGATCGCGCCGTTGCGTGAACGATTGCGCCTCGATTTGTCGCGCGAAATGGGTCGCGATGTTGGGGGCGTGCTGATTACCAGCGGCGTGAGCGGCGGGCTGCAGCTTTTTATGCAGTCGGTGATCAATCCGGGCGACGAGGTCGTCTATCTCGATCCGTATTTCGTGATGTACAAACATCTGCTGACGCTTTGCGACGGCGTGGCTCGACCGGTCGACAGCTATCCCAATTTCAACTTCCCGATCGAGCGTGTTGAGTCGGCGATCACGTCGAAGACGAAAGTGTTGATCCTCAATTCGCCGGGCAATCCGACGGGATCGATGCTGAGCGAATCTGATTTACGGGCGGCGGTAGCGTTGTGTCGCAGGCATGATTTGCTGTTGTTGAGCGATGAGATTTACGAGCCGTTCCGCTACGCGGGACTAGGCGGGATGTATAGCCCGCTGTTGGAGTATGAGAAGACGGTGGTGTTGCGTGGATTTAGCAAGAGCCACGCGATGACGGGATGGCGTGTGGGTTATGCCTTCGGGTACGGGCCGATCGTTGAGCAGATGACGAAGTTGCAGCAGTACACGTTTGTCTGTGCGCCGTCACCTTTTCAGTATGCGGCGCTGGCGGCGTTGGATGAGTCGATGCAGGCGTATGTGGAAGCGTATCGGAGGAAGCGGGACATCGTGCTGGAGATGCTGGGAGACCGATTCGAGATCGCGCGTCCCGAGGGTGCGTTTTACGCATTCCCGAAAGTGCCGACAGGCGAGACGGCCAGTGCGTTTTGTCAGCGGGCGATCGATCGGAACGTGCTTGTGATCCCTGGCAACGTCTTTAGTGCGCGTGACACGCATTTCCGGATCAGCTACGCGACGACAGACGAGAAGCTTCGTGCAGGCTGTCAGGTGCTGCGTGATCTGGCGGGCGGATGACGAAAAGGGGGTTCAATTGACATAACGGCGAGCAAGATGCTGCGATGTGATGTCAATTGACCTGGCGTGCTTCCGAGGATTTTAGGGCCTTGGGGCGGATCACGAAGCCATGCGGAGTCGCGGTCTCGGGCGGACCCATCCGGCGATGAGCAGGTCTTTTCGACGCGCGGCGTCGAGGGCGTCGAGGTATTGCTGGAGTTGTGCTTCGTTGAACTGATTGAGGAAAGCGATTTCGGCGGTGGGGTTGTGTTCGCGAATCGCTTCGATGAGTTGACGTTTGTCCATGATCGCCTTACGGTCAAGGGTTGATTTCTGCGAAGTTGGAATCGACCTTCGGGCGAGCGAATCTTGAAGCGAACATGGATTGTCCAGCGTCCTCATAAACTCCCATGAGCCAAACACCTACCCCGACATCATCAGATGCCCAAGGCCAATCCGTCACATCGGGGGCGTCATCAGCACCGGTAGCGGGGGATCGCAAACGCCTCTACCAGATGTCGCGAACCGCGGGCGTGGGTATGCAGGATTACGCAGCGGTCAACAATCTCGCAGTGACGGCGGCGGTACTGGGATTGACATCGTTCCTTGCGGTCACCTTGCGTGATTTGAAGCTGCTTGCGTTGGTTCCGCTGGCAGCGGTCATTTTTGGTTTGATCGGATTGATTCAAGTCACGCGTAGCAACCGCACGCAGACCGGCAGCCTGCTGGCGACGTTGGGCCTGTTGCTGGGCATTGGGTGCGGGGGATATCTGGTGTACAGCAGCGTCAATGATCTTCGTCAGACCGATCGTCATCGCGCCGATATTCGGCAGGCGTTGGAGCAATTTGCATCCCTGACCGTCGATCGCAAGTTCGAGGAAGCCTACGCGCTCTTTAGCCGACGTTTTCAGGAGCGTGTCTCACGTGAGACGTTCGACACGACGCTTGATCGCATGCAGTCGGGCGCGTTTTACGGATTGAAGATGACCGGCGGAGAAGCAGGGCAGCGCGTGATGGTTGAACGCGACGGGACGACAGCACAACTCCGCGCGGTGGGTCTGTTCACGGCGCAGCTCAAGGCGACGACTGATCTGCCGGGCGCGCCGCCATTCTTTGAAGAATCCGTCAACTTCGTGCGTGAGCCTGAGGGTTGGCGGATCGAAGGCATGCCGACCTTCTTTCCGATCGAACAGCCGCGGGCACGCTGAGCATCAGCTTTCGTGACTCCGCATCGGACATTTCTTTCCTTGCGGTGTCCGTTTCGGCTCAAGTTGATCCCACAATTCAACTTCGCAACGTCAATCGACCGATAACCCTGAAAGGAGACCGGCTCGTCATGCCGTCTTCAAAGGATTTTGGCCCGGTGATTGGCACCGATCTGCCGTTCGTTGTGGCGGTATGGGCTATCGGAGGTGTGCATTCGGTGTGGATTATGCCGATCCGACTCAGGTCGGTTCGATTTCACGCCGATAGCTGAACGGGAGACATCAACAAGTGGGCCGACGCGCCCATCGCCTGGTTGAAGTCTTCCGTCGGTTTGAATGAAAGGTAATTCGATGCACATCGATCGTTTAGTTGCCCGGTCGTTTTCGTCAGACGTTCACCGCGTCGCGCGCGTCGCGGGAAGCGCATCGCGTCGCGCTGGAAGCCATTCAAGCGCGGCTGCTGTCGCGCTTCGGTCGCTCGTGCTGAGCGCGATCGGGGGCATGATGCTGATTGGAACGGGGGGATGTGCCTTGTTCCGTGGTGGCAATCAAGCGCCCCCCGAGCCGACCTCTTCGACCGACACGATTCCGACCACCGCCGGCCCGCAGCGCGCCCAATTCCCCGGCGACACCTACACCGACGCTCCCGTCGCCAATCCCGCCGATCTCATGTTCGCCAGCGACGAGCCCTTCGCGGCTCCACCTTCCAACATCAACACTTTCGGCGAGCTCGACGGAACCCCGCCCGCGCCGTTCAACGGACTCGGCAAGGCCGGTTTCCAGCAGCACTCCTTCGTCGATGAAGGCTACGACGCCGACGTCCGCGTTTCCCCCGACGGCGACTGGCTTCTCTTCTCCTCGACGCGACACTCCGTCCATCCCGACGTGTATCTCCAGAAGATCGACGGGCTCTCGGTGACCCAGCTCACCAGCGACCCCGCCGACGACGCCTTCCCGACCTTCTGCCCCAAGATGCAGCAGATTGCATTTGCTTCGAATCGATCGGGCAACTGGGACATCTATGTGATGGATGCCGACGGCAAAAACGTCCGCCAGATCACGCGCGGACTCGCCAACGAAATCCATCCGAGCTTCAGCCCGGACGGCTCGCGTCTGGTCTTCTCCGCGCTGGGGACACGCTCCGGTCAGTGGGAACTCTGGATCGTTGATCTGAACACGCTCGAACGAAAAATGATCGGTTACGGCCTGTTCCCTGAATGGAGCCCGCGTTCCGACATCGACCGCATCGCGTTCCAGCGCGCCCGCCAGCGAGGCACGAGATGGTTCAGCGCCTGGACCGTCGATCTCGTCGATGGTGAAGCTCGTCAAGCCACGGAAGTTGCCTTCAGCACCAACGCAGCCATTGTCGCGCCAACTTGGTGTCCAGAGGGCAAGCGCATCGCCTTTACCACGATCGTTGATCCCAACGCGGCAAGTCCTGCCACGCTCGGCGGACACGCGCGTGGAACGACGCAGGACGTCTGGGTCATCAACTCCGACGGCACCGAACGTCATCGCCTCACCGACGGCCGTGGTGTTAATGCACAGCCGGCCTGGGGACGCGACAGCCGAATCTTCTTTGTCAGCGATCGCGGCGGCACGGATGCGATCTGGTCGGTCGGTGTTGAGAACGCGCCCAAGACGATGACCGCAGACACGCCGCTCATGCCCGTGCCGTGATCGAAAGCAATCGTCATGGACGAGCGGACAAACCAATGGCCAGGAGGGCCGACGTGTGAGTGATATCAAGCATTCCAACCCCCGCGCCTCAGGCCTCGGCTTCAAGATGAAGCGGGGCCTGAACCTTTTGCTGATCGCGTGCCTGACGATGGCGAGTCTGCCGACGAGCGGTTGTTCGATTTTCCGGCCTCGGAAGGTTGAATACGGTCGCGAGCTCGGCCTGTACATGCCGACCAACGGCCCGCGTACGATTGCGGTCGCGCCTGCGATCAATCTTTCGGGTACACCGGGTGTAGATCCGTTGGTGGTTGCCGATCAGGTGTATGCGCAAGTGGGTCAGGTGCGTGGTGTGACGGTTGTGCCGGTGAATCGGGTGGCGGAGGTTTTAGTGGCGTTGGGGTTGCGGCAGATCGAGACGGCGCAGCAGGCTGAGGCGGTGTGTGATCAATTGGGTGTGGAGGCGTTGATCGTACCGACGGTGACGCTGTGGGTTCCTTACGATCCTCCGAAGATGGGTGGATCGTTGTCGCTGTTTTCGTCCGCATCGTTACAGGCGTCAGGGTCGCGGATGGATATTCGCGAATTGGTACGAAGTGCCACACCTGGTCCGATGGAGTCGCTGCCCGGTCGAGCCGATTTCTTACAGGCGGCCGGCGTGTTTGATGCGTCGGCGGGCTCGGTTCGTGACCGCATCGCGTCGTACGCGTCGGGCCGCACCGATCCCCATGGTCCGCTGGGCGTGAGAGAAATCACGCTCAGCACGGAAGCGTATAGCGCCTTCGTCTGGCATGAGTTGCTCGGCGAACTGCTCTTGCAGGTTCGATAATGCGGGAGAATCTCGGGACCGAAGTTTAGTCGCATCCCGACCCGGTCGATATCGAAGGAACGCAGGAAGGGAAGAAGTACCGCATGCCGCAGCAGCCCGGCCAAGACCTCAAGGAATCGCGCAGCCTCAGCCTCGTGAAGGGGGAACACACGTTCCTTCTGCGTTATGAAGCCGGGAGCGAGCAGGATGTGCTCGATTCTCTGGCAGAAATGGTAAGAAGACGCGACCTTCCGTTCGACTGGTTCGACGCTGCAGTCCTTTCTCATCAACTTGGTCAGCATTTGAGTAAGGAAATGTCGGGCCTCTTGCCGAAGAAAGAAGCATAGAAGTTATCGGGGATGCGTTCAGGTGGATTCGGACGTGTCACACCGAAGAAAGACTTCTACGGGACGAGGATCGGCCCGTTCGTCATTTTAGGGTCAGGCCGCCGTGTGCCTGACCGACAACAGCGGCCCGTTCTTCCTCGAACGCCATGATCTCTGACACACTTCCCACCGAAGTCGTTGCCCAACCCCACGTCCTCGCGCAAGCGAGCCCCATGGTCAGGGCTTTCCTCGATTACCTCAAATACGAGCGGCACTTTTCCGACTACACCGTCCGCTCTTACGGCGCAGACCTCATTCAGTTCTGCCAGTTTCTGCGTGGCGAGATCGGGTCGGGTTTCCGGGCTAACGCCCCGAAGACCGACGGAGACACCGATCAGCAAATCTGCTCCGCTGATCCCGCCGTCTTCCGTGAGTTCCTCAGCTATCTCTACGCTCAGAACTACACCAAGAGCACGACCGCCCGCAAACTTGCGACGCTCCGCTCGTTCAGCAAGTTCCTGATCCGTCGAGGAAAGATCTCCACCAATCCACTGACCACGATCCGCACACCGAAGCAGGAAAAGCGCCTGCCCAAGTGTCTTGATCTCGAACAAGTCCAAAAGCTCCTCGATGCACCGGGCGACGGTGACATTCTTTCCGTTCGCGACAAGGCCATGCTCGAGATTCTTTACTCGACCGGTATCCGCGTCAGCGAACTCGTCGCACTGAAGATCGAAGACATCGACGCCGACGCGGGCGTGCTGCGCGTCAAGGGCAAGGGTCGCAAGGATCGCCTCACGCCCATCGGCTCGCCCGCCATCGCGGCGTTGAAGCGATACTACATGATGCGTGAAGCCACCGGTCGTCAGGCACTCGAAGCGGGCAGCCGCGTATTCCTGAACAAGCACGGGCAGAGCCTTTCCACGCGATCTGTTCGTCGCAAACTCGATAAGTACCTTTCAATCGCAGGCCTCGATCCCGGCATCAGCCCGCACACGCTCCGCCACAGCTTCGCGACGCACCTGCTGAACAACGGCGCGGACCTTCGCAGCGTGCAGGAACTGCTCGGGCATCAGTCGCTCTCGACCACGCAGGTTTATACGCACCTTTCGACCAAGCGGATCAAGGACAGCTACGACCGCGCTCACCCGCGGGCTGACACCTCGACCATCCCACACCCGGCCAGCCCGACCCCGCCGAACCCCTGGCCCGCCAAGGTCGGCTAATCCGGATCACTCGATCCTGGATCGATCACCGAGTCACAATTCCCGATTCACAATTCCAATGAGCAGGCGACGTCTCCGGGCGTCGCCTGCTTCGTTTGGTCTGCCATCGTTCCGGTGATTCTTCGGGTGAAAGCTCCGCCCGTTCAGATCGAATGCCTACAATTCGGGCGTGCGAAGTCACAAGGCATTTACGATCGTCGAACTGCTCGTGGTCATCGGCATCATCGGGGTTCTGCTGGCGATTCTATTGCCGGTGACGCAGCGGGTGCGTAAGCAGAGCATCTCGCTCAAGTGCAAGGCCCAGCTTGCGGATATCGGCAAGTCGATGGTCATCTATCTCAATGCGAATCAGAATCGTTTTCCGCCCGCGCGGATGGGTCCGGGACCGAATCCGGGCACGCCTCTCCCGACGCTGCGTGAGTTCTGGACGCCCCAGTCCGCCGACCGGGCGGCGCTGGTTTGGTCGTGTCCTGCAGACGAGGTCTTCTTCAATGCGCATGGGCTGAGTTATGCGTACAATCAGGAGCTTGGCACGGTGAAGCTTTCGGAATCGATCACATGGAAGGTCGTCCGCGCCACCAGCGGTGTGCCTGTTGCGTGGGACGCCGGCAACGATCACGGCGGTCCTAGCCGGAAGAACTTTTTGATGGCTGACGGGCACGTCGAGGAGTATCTGTATAACGCGCGTCCTCAGGACATTCAGATTCCGCAATAGCGGCCGATTTCGTTTTGACGGTTGTATGTATTGAAGGTCAACACCATGCGTCGCATCCTTGGCATCCTGCTCGTGATCATCGCACTTGTCGCTGTCCCGATATCGGGCTGGTACGGGTATCGGATTTACTCTGCGCCCGCGGGGCCGGGTGCGGGGGCTGACGACGAAGCGATTCGCGATTTCATCGCCTCGGAGGATTTTAAGCGGCTCTTTGATTTTCAGAAGCGAAGGCACCTGCAGGCGTATGTTGATCGGCTGAAGGAGAAGAATTTTCAGCAGCTGATCCAGGCGATGATGAAGAACGTGGGCAATCGCGAGCGTAGTCGTGCGTTTATTGAGAACATGCAGCAGGTTCCGGGGCGTGACGAAATCTTCAGCCAGATGGTGGGGCCGGCGCTGGAGAAGTTTTATGAGCAGGACGAGCGACTGAGGCAGCGTCAGATGATGCTGATGGCGGGGTTTCAGCAGTCGCAGATCGCCGCCCGACCTGAGCTGTTCGGTCTGCCTTCGGCGGAGCAATTCAAGGGCGAGATGGTGCGCGTCTTCACCAATCAGCCGGTGGAAGTTCAGAATCAGATCGCCCAGTTCATGCTCGATTTCCGGGAAACCCGCCGGGAACTGGGGATGGTCGATCCGTTCTGAACGGTCGATCGGAGTCATTTCGTTTCGAATGAGACTCAAGCGAACACGCCCGCAGGATCGCGCGTAAGGCTGCAATAGCAATACGATCTGCTGTGGGAAGAACGTGCGCGCGAGCCAGCGAAGTGCGTGCGTGAACGAGTAGACTGCGTACGCGAGTGAGTGAAAACCGGAGCTTGGCCCGTGGTGTGCTCCGGTTTGGGCGGGAGGGAGTTTCGGAGACGAGGGGGCTTGGGGGTCCAAAAAGCAAGATTGCGATCTAAATTGACGTGCGCGCTGCGCAGATGCGTCCGCAGGCGCGCAGCGCGGGGGTATCTATAGAGAGACTTTTTTGAAAGGAGACGCTTTCGAGTCACAGAAAAGTTTGTCAGAGCGAGGCCATCCGAGGCTTCGCACATGTTGCATGGGAGGAGGCGATTGGATGCAGGCAAGGAATGCCAAACCCAACGCGCTGGTTGCGAGGATGAATGGAACATCTTCGCACTGGGCGGCTGAGAATTGCGGATTGATGTGTCGAAAAGAGATCAGCGGCTCGGGTCGAATGAGGACCGAAGCGTCATGAACCAAAGCTTCATGAGAAGGGCGAATTCACTGACGACTCATTTGGCCCGCTCTTCTTCGTTGGGTTCGCGTGGCGAGAGGGGGCTTGCGACGATTTCGAGTTCGAGGCGTGGTCGACCGACGAGCATTTGGTCGATTTCGCGTCGGGTCTGGTCCTGCTTGGGGTATCGCACTTCGCGGTAGCCGGTGACTTCGTCGGGTGCTCGGAGGATTTGCAGTGCTTGGGCGTAGCCGGACTCGGTGTTGAGATCGAGACGTGGTAGCAGCCCGACGTACCACTCGCGGAAGTCGCGTTCGCGTCGATGCCAGCCTGGGATGTTGCGAAGCCAGCGGCAGCGTGACATGAGTTTGAGCATCCACTGGCGTGTGGTGATTTTGAGTCGGACGCGATACGGGCCGACGGGGAATTCGGGGCTGGTGTGGTGTCGATAGACGATGCGATCGCCTGAGTCGAAATCGACGTTGTACTTGACCATGTCGCGTTGCTTCTTTTCGTATCGCGTCAGGAGGTATGCGACATAGGGTTCATCCTTGATGAGCATGACCTTGGCGAGATAGAAGATGGCTGTGGTGGTGGCGCGATATTTTTCGTCGGCGGAGTCGCGACGATAGAGGTCGCGGAGCAGATCGATGTAGCGTGTTGCGTACATGAGTCCGCCCCATTGGTAGAGGTCGTAGATGCGGAGGGTGAGATCGAATCGAGTTCGATCGGAGAGGCCTGGCATGTAGCGGATGGCGCTTTGGACGAGGATGTCGAGTCGCTCGGCGTGGTTGCGGCCCCAGAGGCGCGTGCGTTCGAGGATGCGTTTCTTTTGTGTGAGGAGTTGTTCCCACGTGATGGCTTCGGGTCGGCCGTGCATGACATCGACGTCGAGCGCGAGTTGTCGTCCGACGTGGAAAGCTTGGAGGTTCTTTTCTGCGTCGCGTCGGATGGTGTCCTTGATGGCGCGGGTGAGATTTTCGGTGCTGACGGGGATGTAACCGAGTTGGTGTGCCACGCCGAGCAGGATGATGTTGGCGAACTGTTTCGAGCCGAAGTATCGCTCACAGAGGCTGGAGAGATTGCGTGAGTAGACGTGTCCGGGCATGCAACGGCCTGCGATGCGGTCGCGGAGTTTTTGGGGATTGAAGTCGGTTTTGCCGAGCAGCATTGAGACGGTCGGCTGTTTGTGGAGATTGAGAACGGCGGCGGTTCGACCGGAGCTGGCGATGCGGAAAGGCTCGTGCGGATCGATCGCACGGGCGGCCTCAAGCAGATCGACGCCGAGCAGGAGGTCGGCTCTGCCGTAGGGGATCAGACCGGTCGTGCCGGCACTGGCTTGCGAGTGGTTCCCATGGCTGTTCAGGGTGTTGTGATGCGTTGTTGGATCTGGGTGAGCGGGATTCTGCTGCGCCGCGCCGACGAGTTGGTCGGAGTTGGGCTGATGTGGTTGAGTGGCGTGAGGAGCGTCGTGCGATTCGCGTCGGGCATTCTTGGCGGCGCTGAAGGCGATTTGTGCATAGACGCCTCCGTTACGGATGGCGAGGCCCTTTTTCTCGGCGAAATCGACGCGATATCCGTTGTAGTGACCGGCACGTACGACGATCGCGCCGACGACACCGATGCCCATGCCTCCGACGCCGGTCATATGAACGCGCCAGGGGTCGGTGGATCCGGGGGTTCGGAGTGCGACGGGTTCGGGGAGTTCGTTGGCATTGAACTTTGGCAAGCGAGCGCGTGCGGGCTTGTTGCGAATCACCGTGACCTGCTCAAAGCTCGGGCACGGCTTCACATTGGTGCCGGCGGAGTTGGAGGTGGTGACACGCTCGCACGCGCCGTCGTTGACGCACCAGGTGAGGTCGGTGTCGATTTTGGGGCCGTAGTCGGTTTCGACTTCGATGAGACCCGGGCAGGCGGTCGCCTTGGTGCATTCGAGGCAGTGTTCGCAGACTTCGGGCGTGATGTTCATGTGGGTTTTCTCGGGGAGATAGCCCACTTCTTTGGCGCGTTTGGCTTCGGCGCGAGCGAGTCGACGATGGAGCGTGATGCCGCATTCTTTGTCGGCGATCAGGACTTTCACGCCGTCGCGTAGGATGGTGGTTTCGAGGGTGCGTCGCCATTTTTCGCGGTCGGCGGGGTCGATTTTGCGGACGGTCATGGGGCTGGAGCCGCGCATGCCTTTGACGATGTCGTAGATTTCCTGGATGTAGGAACGATTGCCGAGGAGGTCGACTTCGGTGCCGGCGTGTTCCTGATGGCCGGTCATCGCGGTGGTTTTGTTTTCGAGGATGATGAAGGTGATGTCTTGATTGGCTTTGACGGCGTTGGAGATGGCGACCTGTCCGGAGTGGAAGAAGGTACCGTCGCCCATGAAGACGATTTGTTTGTTGGTGATGAAGGGGTCGATGCCCGAGCCCGTGCCGCCGCCGAGTCCCATGCCTGAGTAGTTGTGCATGAGTTGTTCGGTGGGCTGGAACATGAGCATGGTGTAGCAGCCGGTGTCGCCGTGCGCGACGAGATCGACGGGGCCGCGTTTGTGTCGGCGGCGCATGTAGTTGGGGTCGGCGAGGTTTTTGCGGAGTTCGAGGAGGACAGCGGAGCTGTCGCGATGCGGGCATCCTGGGCAGAAGGTGGGCGTTCGCGCGAGTGTGTTTTCGTCGACGGGTTGATCCGGATCGTGATCGGATCGAGCTTCGCAGCTGCTCGCGCCTGGGACGACTTCGCGGACGACGGGTTCGGGCTTTTCATGTCCGATGACTTCGAGTCCACGTCGTCCGGTTTCGCGGAGTCGTGCGAGTTCGTCGCTGAGACGTCCGTTGCGAAGGTCGGCGGGGATGTCGAGCGTGGACTGGATGAGTGGGATGAGGATCTGCGCGAGGACAGAGGGATTGAGTCCGCGGGTTTCGGGGATGCCCGGCATGGGTGAGGTGGTTCCGCGCGACGAGAGTCGCGGAGGGAACTGTTTTCCGAAAAGTCGGGCCGAGAGTCGCGTGGCTTCGGTGCGATCGACGTGTTTGAAGAGTTCGTCGCGGATATTTTTTTCGAGGAAGCTGCGACGTTCTTCGATGACGATCATTTCGCGGCACTGGTGTGAGAATTCGCGAACGATGTCGATATCGGTGGGGTATTGGAGTCCCATTTCGAGGATGGGGAATACGCCATCGAGTCCGATGTCGGTGAGGACTTGTCGGAGGTAGGGTCCTGACATTCCGCAGACGATGAATCCGAGCGGGCTGACTTTTTGGACCGCGCGTGTAGCGGGGTGGATTTTGTTCAGACCGAGTTGTCGAGCGGCGCGGATTGTGATGGCATGACGTTCGGCCATCTTGAGTTCTTGTTGCCAGGTGCGTGGAGGGAGGAGGACTTTTTCGAGGTCGATTTTGTTGGTTTCGAGGGTGGTTTTTTGGATGGCGTTGACTTCGGGGAAGTGGTTGGGTCGGCAAATCACGGTGCCGCCGCCGTCGGCTTGTGCGGTGGTGACGATGTAGCCGATGTAGAGGCCGCCTGCTCTGGAGAGTTTGAAGGAGAGGTCGATCCAGTCCTTCATTTGCTGGCTGGTGCCTGGTTCGACGACGGCCATTCGGAGGTGTTCGAGAAGGAATCGGCTATCGGCTGGGACTTGTGTGGAATCGCACCATGGGTCGTCGCCGCAGACGATGATGGCGCCGCCTTCGGGGTGTGCTCCGCCGAGGTTGCCGAGAGCCATGGCGTCGGATGCGACGTGGACGCCGACGGATTTGAAAGCGGTGATCGCGCGGATGGGCGCCATTTGGCTGCCGTTGACGGCGGCGACGCTGAGTGCTTCGTTGTTGGCTTGGAAAGCGCGGATGCCTTTTTCGACCAGCAGATCGCGAAGGTCGCCGAGTACGTCAAAGAATTGGGCAACGGGGGAGCCGGGATAGCCGGTGAGAAGTTGGACGCCGCCTTCAGTTTCGAGGCATCCTTTGACGAGGAGTTCGTTACCGGCAAAGACATCAAGACCAGATTCACGGAGAAAACGCGGATCGACGGGCATGGTTGCTCCTTGACGGCTGGTGGCCTTGCGGGCGATACCTCGGGGTGGGGCGATCGCTGCTTGGTCCGCACGTGTCGGTGTTTTCGACATCACCCGTCCGAAGGTGACTCCAACGCCGACCGCCGTATGATTTCAATCATCCCGCTGGCGACCTTGGTGATGCCGGGCGGGGATGAGCGATCGGGTCGACGATGATGCCCACGCGCCACACGGCCGTGCAGACTCAGGATCGTCGCCCCGATGCCGTTTATGCTACCCGCACGGGCCGCGAATGAAAGACGACATGGCTGCATATGTTCTGGTCCAGGGCGGATCGACTTGACAAGCGTGGGCTTGCTTGATCTTCGCGGGTTCGGGAAAAAATCGAATGCCGTGGATTTTGCTTACTCGAATGAAGCTCGGGCGGGATTCAGCTTAAAAGTCGTGAAAGTGAAGAGAGGATGTTTCGCTCGACGCGGGCGTGTGAACGGACCGTGAGAGCGGGCACGGAAGACGCGTTGGCGTGGCTGGAGGACGCGTTGGCGTGGCTGGAAGACGGGTTGGCGTGGTCGGTCGGTGCCGAATGGGGCGGGTTGCCATTGGGATCCGTGTTGCCGGTGGAATCGTTGCGATCGTTGCATGCGGAAGGGTCGTCGCAGGGTTCGTCGGCTCGGATGACGAGTCGATCGCGTTTCGGGCTTGATCCACCGATGAGCAGATCGATGACGAAGATGAGTTCGCGAAGCGACCCGGATCTGCGATAGAGGACATGACGGGCGTGAGCCTCGACGATCGGGCCGAGGGTGAGGTGGGAGAGCGGTGTTCGATGGGCCAGATCAAATCGGTCGATTTCGGCGTAGTGGTAGCGATGGGTGATGGCGAATCGGCGCAGACTTCGGCGGAGCTGTCGTTGGTGGACGCGTATGAGGATGATCGCGACGGCGAGCGAGGCGATCAGGATCGTCAGGAGGTAGATGGGCGCGAGCATGCGAGGGCTCCGAACGGCATGAGCTGTGTGCGGGGGTCACATGCCGGGCGGGGCTGCGGGTGTATCGGGCGGGGCATCGGCGGGTGCCTGTTCATTGGGCGATGGGCTGGGTGATGGGCTGGGTGATGGATCGGGCGAAGGGTTTTGCGATGGGTTGTTTGGATCAGGGGCGGTTTCTGTGCCGGGTTCAGCGGTTGGAGCGTCTGTGGGGGCGGTTTCGGCTCCTTGTGGTAGCGAGAAGCTGATGGCGTAGTCGGGCTTGATCTGTTGGAGTTCTTCGTCCATCCAGCGGACGATTGTTTGGTAGAGAGGATCGGATTCTGCGCGTGCGATGGGAGTGAACCCGCGGACTTCGGGGTGGGGATTGGCGGAGCGATCGCGTGGCAGGGCGTAGCCTGCGAGGAGCGATCGTGAGCCTGCGCCGCGTTCGATCATGCCGATGGACTGGGCGGCGAAGATGTTGTCGCTGGGCTGTGCTTTGGCTTGGGCGGCATATTGGGAGAGGATGAAGAAGTTGGTGTAGTGGGCTTCGCGTGAGTTGACGGGTGAGACGAGTCGGAAGGCTGCTTTGGGATCGCCGTGACATTTGCTGGTAGCGCAGCCCTGGACGATCGCGGGTCCGACTCGGCGGAGGTAGGTTTCGAGGGCGGGCGGATCGGACATGATTCGAACGCGTGAGATGAGTTTGTCGTCGCCGGAGTTGAAGATATCGAGTGCTTGTTCGACTTCGGGTTTTTGTGCGAAGTCGCGGTAGGTGAGTCGGGTTTGGGTCTTGACGTAATCCTGTCGGACATTGCCTTGGAAGTTGATTCGAACGCGATCGCTTTTCTTGAGTTCGAGGAAGCGGATGCGATTGATGTGTTCGTCGGTGAGGAGTTCTGTGCGGGCGGGTCGATTGGGTGTGGCGGGAGCGGTTTCGGTGATGGCGTCGGGGTTGGCAGGATCGGTTGCGGGCGGGTTGGGCTGGGATGGTGCGGGAGCGGGTCGATTGGCTTCGAGGGTGATTTGTCGTTGGATGGCCTTTTCGAGGTCTCGGGCTTCGAGGTTGGCGGCGTCGATGAGTAGGGCGGCGTTGACGGCACGGAGTGCGAGTTCGTATTCGCGTCGATCGTAGGCGAGGCGTGAGAGTGCGATGTGACCCGAGAAGTCGTCGGTTGCGAGCGATGCGATCATTTGCTCGAACCGCTCTGCGAAGGTTCCGTAATCGATTCGGACGATCCGTTCGCGTGGGAGTGTGGTGGTGACGCCGCGTGCTTTGACGACGACGTCGGCTTCGCGTTCGGTGATTTCGCCTTCGATGGTTCGTCCGTCGTCGAGAATGACGGCGCCTATGCCGTCGCGTAGTAGGAGGGCATCAGAGCGGAGGCTGAGGGTTGAGATGAGACAAAGCGTCGCGATGGCAACGAGCCAGGTGCGACGACGCCGTGGGGCCTTCGACGGATTCATAGGTTACCTCACGAGGGGACGAACGGATGGAGTTAAGCGATCACGCCGGAGGGGTTGTTGGAACGATCAGCGTCATCCGAATCGGATCGCCCGCCGGCGCGATCGGAAGCGCCGCCGATCGTCGAGCCGCTGGCGAAGCTGGAGCCGCTGCTGCTAAAGCCGTTGCTGTTGAAGCCGGAGGCGTTAGGTGCGACGGATCCGCTGACCGGGAGGAAACGTGCGGCGTCGGCGGTGACGATGCCATCGCCGGCCATTTGCCGGATGCGGACGGCGAGTGGTGCGGCGGTGGTGTTGCGGTATTTGCCGAGTAGCACCCAACCTCCGCCTCGATCGGATTGATCGACGATTTGTGCGCGGTTGACTCGTGTTCCGTTGAGGACATCGACGAAGACGTTTTTGTCGTTGGTGCTGCCTGAGTTGAAGCTGGTCCATCGAGCGTAGACCCAGTATTCGCGGTTGTTGGTGAGGCCGTCACTGGTGAAGGTTGCGCTGCCGCGTGTGTTGCCGGGTAGGAGGCTGGACGGGGCGGCATTGATGCGGTGATAGGTGCCGAAGTAGGGAGAGGATTCGGCATTGGTGGCGGTGACTTCGGTCCACGGTCCGAGGAAGGTGGCGGAGCTGTTGTCGACGATTTGTTCCCCGGCGCTGAGCGTCAGTGTGCTGGCGACATTGGAAGGAGCCCCGAAACGACGGTTGTCGTTGGTGTCGGTGAATCCGCGAACGCGATAATAGTAGAGCGTGCCGGCGCGGAGGCCTGAGTCAGTGAAGGTGATGGCGTTGTCTTCGGATTCGTCGTTGGCGGGCAGGGCTCGTGTGACGACGTTGGTGCGGAAGGTGGGGTCTGTGGATCGTTCGATGCGATAGCCGGTTTCGTTGGAGGCGTTGTCGTTGAAGCGTAGGAGGACGGTGTTGTTTTGGCCGGGGTCGGCGATGAGTGAGCTGGGAGCGAGGGGTTTGGGGAGTTTGGAGACGAAAGTGGCGATCGCACCGGCGGCGAGGTTGTCGTCTGGATCGGTGACGTCGGCGTCGCTTCCACCGATGAATTCGATGCGGTAGGTGGCTTCGGATCGGACGAGTCTGCGGACGTTGCCGAGGACGTAGGTTTGGCTATCGACGGCGGTCAGGGTGACGTTGGAATCGATGAGATTTCCGCCGCGCAGGTCGCGTGTGAGGAAGAAGTCGGAGAGTTCGACGCCGGTGACGGGTTCGGTGAATCGGACGGTGATTTCGTTCGGGCCGTTGGTTTTGGGATTGGGGCTGATGGGATCGAAGGTAGCGATGGGGAGTTCTGGCAGCAGTTCGTGAGCTGCGCGGACGGCGTCGACGAGTCCGAAGCCGCCTTGGGTGTCCCATGTTCCAGTGGCGGCGCCGTTGAGTGGATTTTGTCGAGCGGAGAGGACGAGTGCTTGTCGGATGTCGCTGGCGTCTGCGTCGGGGGCGAGTTCCCAGAGGAGGGCTGCGGTTGCGGCGAGGTTGGGGCTTGCGGCGCTGGTGCCGAAGAATTCTTCGAATCCGGGGACTCCGGTGGTGACGCCATCGATGCCGGAGAAGTCGGGTTTTTGCAGGGTGCGGATGGAATCCAGGGCGTCGCCGTTGGCGTCGAAGGCGTGTTCGACGAAGCCGAAGCTGGAGAAGTCGTTGTTTCGATAGGTGGGCGTTGCGCCGAAGGCTGGGCTGATCTGGTAGCCGACTGCGCCGATGCTGAGGGTGTTGGTGCCTGCGGCGTGCCCGAAGGTGGTGGGACTGGCGGCGGGGTGTTCGACGTCGGAGCGTCCGTCGAACATTTCGCCTGCCCAGCTTTGGAATCGGATGAGGCTGGGTAGGTTGGAATCGTCGATGGTGTTGACGGCTTCGATTTCGACTTCGTAGGTGCCTGGGAAGAGGAAAGCGGACTCGTTGGGGAGTCCGGTTGCGAAGTTATCGTCGAGTCCTGCGTTGATGAGTCGGCCGGAGGTGGAGTAGAAGCGGATGTCGACATCGCTTCGAACATCTGCGACGACGCCGTTGTTGGGGTCTGACCATTGGAAGATGATTTGACCTGCGTCACGGACGCGGAGTGTCATTCGGGTATCGACGGCGTTGGAATCGGGGTTGAAATCGATGAGTGTGCGTCCGCCGGAAGTGACCCATTCGGCGCGTGTGGCATAACCGGAGGGGCCGCTGTTGCCGGCCGCCGAGAAGTAGAGCGAGCCTTGCTCGACGGCGTAGTCGATGGCCTGGCTGATCAAGCCGTCCTGGAACATGGGTTCGTCGCGCCAGCCGATGTCGTCGACGATGATGTCTGCGCCTGCGTCCGCGAGACGTCGGACGTTGTCGGCGAAGCTTTGCTGGCTGATGACGGCTGTTGCGTAGAGAAGTCGCGAACCGGGTGCGACGTCGTGGATGAGTTCGAGCATGGCGCGGCCTTCATCCGAGCCGTCGTCGCCGTCTTCGATGACGAGGACATCGGCATCAGCGATTGTGCCGGCGGGTGCGTCGTCGTCGAGATCGCGTGCGGGCAGGTCGCCTGTCTGTACGGAGTCCTTGAGGCCTCCACCGACCGCGTTGACGGTATCGGAGAGGACGCCGATCGACACGCCGGTTCCATCGACATCGAAAGCTTCGCGCAGCTTGGTGTTGAGCGCTGCGACGTTGCCTTCATTGTCGAAGAAGCCCTGCTGTGCCTGATTGGGCTTGAAATCGACGCGTGCGTGGACGATGCGTTGATCCTTGGCGAGGTCGTGGAGTCGTCCGAGGGGGATCCACGCGCTGGCGGTTCGGAATTGTCCGCTGGAGTAGACCATTTCACCTTCGAGCCCGCGGACGACGGTGCGCAGGTCGCTCATGGATCCGCGTGTGCGGAGGTTCATCATGATGCGGTTGCCATCGCGGCGGATTGAGTCGTCGTAGCGGCTGACGAACGACTCAGCGGATTCGCCTGATCGGACGTGGCGGCGGTAGTCGGTGTAGATTTCCGCGAGGACCGCGCCACCCTTGGCGAGTGGGCCGGTCTTGGCGTCGAAGATGTCCGGGGATGTCGGGACGAACGTCGGGACCCGCGCCACATCGAACACCGCCGACAGGAGCCTTCGCTGTTCGAGTTGTTCGAGGCGATTGGAAGCCGGGGCGTTTGGTGTGTGACGCTTGAGATTCTTCGAGCTCTGGCGATGGCGGTGGTTCATCATGATGTCGTCCCTCAGAATGAGAATGGGTTCGATTTCGGGCGTATTCGTCTTCCGACCGGATTTGAACGTTGTCCAGAGGTTTGCTCACATCGTCCAGCCGGCCAATCGAGTGAATCAGCGTAAGTGGACGATGCGAGAAACACCCGTACAGGAGTTTCAGCCACCCGCCAATCTAAGTCAAACCCATCGACTCGACCGAACAATGCCGGCGTTGGCGTGCGAAGGGATTGACGTGCCTAGACGGCTGGCTTGGGCGATCGATCGGCTGGCGATCGCTGGGTGATCAACCGGGCTTCGTCGGCGAGTCGTTGGGCGTGATCGGCGTGTATGGTTAGTGGTTCGAGTCGCAGGTCGCACCACTGTTGCACAACGCGATCCAGTTGATCGGCGTCGTCGAGATTTTGGTCGATTCGATCGAGCAGTGCCATGGCCCATCGGTGGGAGCTGTAGCGAAGCATGACCCAGATCAAGACGAGCCAGAGCATGGCAAAGATGAGTCCCTGCAGGAGGTGTTCGCCTGAAAGCAGGCCGACGACCTCGCGAAGCGTAGCCAGATCAAGCGCGGGATTGAGTGTTGTGAGGAGAGCCGACATGAGGGGCTGGACGATTGCGAACCAGATCGCCGCGCCGATGGTGAGAATCCAGCGGATGGGCATCAGCCAGGCACCATGCCCACGTCCGAGCCGGGCGACGACACGCTCCCGTCGGCGATCGAGGGCGCGTGCGAGCAGTCGATCCAATGGCTCAGGCACCATGCCCTCATCCGGCGAGTGGGTTCTGCTTAGGTTGGTTGTAGGCGGATGGGCTGAATCTGGCGGCGTCGGCATGAGGCTTTGCAGGCGGGCGTCGGCGCGGGCGGCGAGAGCGGAGGGATCGGCGTCAAGTTGTGCGATGGCTTCAGCGACAGCGGCACGATCGTTGCCGGAGCCTCGGTTGTGTCGGATGAGTGAAAAGATGGGCAGGGCAAAGAGGTCGATTGCCCGAACGAGGGGCCAACGGGCGATCCGGGCTCGTGCGGCGTTGTCGGCGGTCGAGAATCGGATGGAAGCATCGTCGCGTAAAAGCGGGTTGACACGTGCGAGTATCGGCTCGGCGAGGAGTTCATCGGAGATGCGTCGGGCGAGTTTGAGACGTTCAGAGGAGGCTCGCGCGCGATCGTCGAGTTTCTGTTCGTCGAGCCAGTCGGCGATGCTTTGTGAGCGTCGCTCGCCGGCCCGGTCGATGGCGTGGCGAACGTCGCGTTCTGAGCGATCGCGCGAGAGCATGTCACGGACGGCTGGCAGATCGAAGCGATCGGGCTGTTGAGCGGAGATCAGATGAATGGTGGGGAGGGTTGGGAGATTGAGCAGTCGCTGCAGTCGCTGTGCATAGTCGGCGGCCAGCACTTTGGCGGCGGCTGGGCCTTCGCGTGCGACGAGTTGATCGATCTTGTTGAGACAGAAGACGAAATTGTCCGGGTCGTTGCCTTCGGCGAGCCGTGCGAGGAGTTTCTGCGGCCTGTGGTCCGCGTACTTTTCGATGCTCTGCACGAAGATGGGATAGAGCGTGTGGCGTAGGAATTGGCGTGTGAGTTCGATGTGATCGTCGTAGATGCTGTCGACGTCGGGCAGATCGACGAGGACTTGTCGCCTCAGTGGATGGATCGCGTGAGATCGGATTTGGAATCGACCTGGGAGGAGCGTCTTGAGTTGTTGGTCGAGCCATGCCGTTGAGGCTTCGTGGACGTAGCAGTGGGCAATGCGTGTGCCTTCGCCGGTGTTGGTGGGCTGGGCGAGTTCTGCGCCTGCGATGGCATTGGCGAGGCTGGTCTTTCCGACATCTTTTCCGCCGACGATGGCGACGAGGTATGGCGTGTCCTGCTTTGCGACGATCGGGGAGCGGGCGTCGAGTGCTGGGGAATCCGAGGCCAGGACGCGCGGTGACTGTGCGCCGGTGAATCGCTGTACGTCCCGCACGAGCCGATCCAAGCGTCGGTCGTTGTCTGTGAGCGTTGCGGAATCCTGCGTAGCCTCGCGCGATGGCGCATGGGGCGGGTCGCTGGGGTGTTGATTGCGAGAGGATCTGGGGGCGGTAACGGGCATGTATGGGATCCGGCTCGTGAATCTAACCGAACCGTTGAGTTCGTTCACATGAGCGAGTTTGGGCTTTGTTGGAATGACAGGCCGCATGGTTGAGCCGCGAAGGTGGTGCGGGTATGGTGACGTGGTTCGAGGAGCTGTCCCGAAGTCGGGGCGGTCCGATTTGCCAACGGCTGCTCAGCGAGCAGCTCTACCGCTTGATCGTATGTCCACAACCGCCGACCTTCGCCATACTTTGGAGTTCGAGAAGCCGATCGCACAGTTGGAGGTGCAGATTCGTGAACTCGAAGGCCAGCAGACCGCGCGTCAGATTGACTACAGCAAGGAGCTTCGTCAGCTTCGAGTGCAGCATACGGAGTTGTTGCGAAAGACGTATGAGCAATTGACGGCTTGGGAGACGGTGCAGGTTGCACGGCATCCGATGAGGCCGCTTTTCCGGGATTATGTGGAGTTGATTTGTCGGGAGTTCAGGGAGATTCATGGGGACAGGCGATTCGGTGACGACTCTGCGGTGGTGTGTGGTTTAACGCGTATCGGTGGTCAGAAGCTGGTGTTGATAGGTCATCACAAGGGTCGCGACACGAAGGAGAAGATCGCGTGCAATTTCGGGCTTGCGCATCCTGAGGGTTATCGCAAGGCGTTGCGTGCGATGAAGCTTGCGGAGAAGTTTGGGCTTCCGGTGGTGACGCTGATCGACACGCCGGGCGCGTATCCGGGAATCGGAGCGGAGGAACGCGGGCAGGCGGAGAGCATCGCGGTCAATCTGCTGGAGATGTCGCGGCTGAAGACGCCGATCGTGAGTGTCGTGATCGGTGAGGGTGGGAGCGGCGGGGCGCTGGGGATCGGCGTGGCGGACCGTGTGGCGATGATGCAGAACGCCTGGTACAGCGTGATCAGCCCGGAAGCCTGCAGTGCGATCCTGTTCAAGGACAACAGCGGCGCGTCGCAGTTGGCGGACAGTTTGAAGCTGACCGCGCCGCACCTGCTGCGGCTCGGCGTGATCGATGCGATCGTGCCGGAACCGCTCGGCGGGGCGCATCGTGACAAACATCAGGCTGCCCACGCGCTGGAGCAGTACATCGCCAAGACGCTGCGTGATTTGAAGCGTGTGAAACCTGAGAATCTGCTGGATCGACGGTACGAGAAGTTCCGTCATCTCGGCGAATACACGGAACCGAGCAGCAAACGAAGTGCACGAGTCGGATAGCGCAAGCGTTGGATGATCGGGATTGGGGTTGGGGCACGTACGCGGGAGCAGATTTACTCGCAGCAGGTTGCGTCGACGGGCTGGCTAAACCAGTCGATGGGGCCGAAGACCCAGCGGCCGTTGATGACGCCGTCGTCGCGCAGGCCGTTTTTATCGAGATCGGGCTGGAGTTGCATGTCGAGTCCGCGGAGGGTGGTGACGCTTCCGTCCATGAGGGCGACGTTGACGTGTGCGTTGTTACCCCCGTGTCGGTAGGTGGATTTGAATCCGTGGTTGATGTGTCTGGTGTAGATATTCCAGACGCCTCCGCCGGGCGCGCCTTTGTCGGGGTGGTAGGCGAATCCGTCGTCGCTGCGGAGGATATCGTCCTGTCCGACGCCCTTATCCGCAAGCAGGATGACCTGTGCGATGGGAACGGCCTTGCGCAGGCCGTTGTTGTTCGTGAATTCGGATGTCGGGACGCGTCTGTCGATGCGACGATCCCATGCGGTTGTCATGGTGTGGCCGTTCATGCCGTAGCTGAAATATCCCTTTCCGGAGGCATCAGCGAAGGCATCGACCTCAGCGCTTGCGCTTGGACATTGCAGAGGCATGTCGGTTCGACGAAGGACCGTTTCAGTAACCGCCTGCCAGCTCGACGCTGTATCGCCGAGCGCGATGGCGGGGATGCGCCGGTTGTTTTGGTCGGCGTAGAGAAGCACGCCCTGGCTGAGCGTTCGGAGATTGGCACGGCACTTGGTATCAAGTCCCGAAGCGCGTACTCGGCCGACGACGGGAACAAGGATGCCCAGCAGGACGGCGATGATGCCGATGACAACGAGAAGCTCGACGAGAGTGAATCCGCGTGACCGAGAGTGCATCGATGGATTGTGGCGCGCCAGACGATTCGCGGCAAGGAAAAAGGGGAACTGCGGCAGAATGTCGGGCGCGATCGAAGGAAGAGCTTACAGCAGGCCGAGTTCGAGAAGGGCGGCCTCGGACATGCGGTCGCGGTTCCAGGGCGGGTCCCAGACGAGCTCGACGCTCGCGGAATTGACGCCGGGGACGGCCTCGACTTTGCGTTGCACTTCGCCTGGCAATGTGCCTGCGACGGGGCAGGCAGGGGCGGTGAGGGTCATGTCGATCTTGACGTCAAAGTTCTCGGAGACGTCGACGCGATAGATCAGGCCGAGGTCATAGAGATTGACGGGGAGTTCGGGGTCGTAGACGGTTTGCAGTGTTTCGATGACGCGTTCGCGGACGATTTTTTGGTCTTCGGAGAGATCGGCATCGAGCGCGCGATCGATGAGTGAGCGTTGGGCTTCGGTGGGCGTGTGAGAGTGATTGGTATTGCGGGGGCTGCTGCGGATTTCTTCGAGTTTGGCGGCTGCGGCACCGGTGGGGAGGACTGGGAGGCGGAGGAGCGGCTCCGGGCCTTCCGTGGGGGTGGATGCGGGGGTGGATGCGTTGGGTGATGGCTGGTGTGGTTCAGGCATGAGGGTGTATCAGTGCGAGGAGAGTTGCGTGTTTTCGCGGAGCTGTTTGATGGTTGCTTCGTCGGCGATGCTGGCGGCGAGGAGTCGGATGCGGCTGACCATGCCTGCGAGTCCGTTGCGGCGACCCATCGACAGGTGATGACTGAGTCCGACGCGTGCGAGGAAGGCGTCGGTGTCGAAGGCGAGGACATCGGATGCGCGTTGTCCTGAGAAGAGACGTGTGAGCAGGGCGATGAGTCCGTTGACGATAAAGGCATCAGAGTGGGCGGCGAATTCGAGACAGTGGGGCTTGGACGTGATTTCGCGACCGACGAGGTGGACGGTGCTTTGACAGCCGTGTACGCGGTGTGCATCGGTCATCGCGCGGGCGGGAAGGGATTTGAGTGTTCGTCCGAGGTCGAGAAGGTATTCGTGTTTTTGTTCCCAGTCATCGAAAAGGTCGAAGTCTTCGATGAGTTGGCGTGCGGCCTCGTCGGGTGAGGAAGCAAAGGCCGGGGCGAAGGGGATGTCTTGATCCTGTGAAGACGTGGTGCCGTTGGATGTGTTTGGAGCGTGTGCAGTGGACGCGGCGATGTGAGGGCGTGCAAAGTTGTCGCGTACTTTTTTGACGGCGTAGATGAGTCGGTCGATGTCGTCGGCGTTGTTGTAAAAACTCATGGAAGCGCGGACGGTGCCGGGGATGCCGAGGCGATCCATGAGAGGCATGCAGCAGTGATGACCGGAGCGGACGGCGACGGCTTCGGTGTCGAGGAGGGTGGCGAGTGTGTGATGATCGACGTCGGGCTCTTCCATGCGGAAGCTGATGAGGGCGGCCTTGTGGCGTGCGGTGCCGATGATGCGGACGCCCAGCGAGGCGAGGCCTTCGGTGCCTTGCTTGAGCAGTGCCTGCTCGTGAGCGATGCGTGAGGCAGGATCGAAGCGGGCGCTGAGGTCGTTCAGATATTCGACGGCGGCTCCGAGTCCGATGACGCCTGCAATATCAGGTGTGCCGGCTTCGAATTTGTTGGGCAGGTCGGCCCAGGTGGATTTTGCGAAGCTGACGGTTCGGATCATGTCTCCGCCGCCCTGATAGGGTGGCATGGCTTCGAGGAGTTCGCGTTTGCCCCAGAGCACGCCGACACCGGTGGGTCCGAAGAGTTTGTGGGCGCTGAAGACGTAGAAGTCGCAATCGAGCGATTGGACGTCTGTGGATCGATGTCCGACCCATTGTGCGCCGTCGATCAGGATTCGAGCGCCGCGTGTGTGAGCGAGTTTTGCGATGCGTGTGACGTCGATTTCTGTGCCGAGCGCGTTGGAGGTGTGGGTGATGGAAATGAGCTTGGTGCGATCGGTGATGAGATCGGGGATGGCGTCGTAGAGGAGATCGCCCGCATCGTCGATGGGGATGATTTTCAGTGCGAGACCGAGTCGTTCGGCGGCGAGTTGCCAGGGGACGATGTTGCTGTGGTGTTCGAGTGTGGAGATGAGTATTTCATCGCCTGGTTTGCAGAATCGAGAGGTGAAGCTGTGGGCGAGGAGATTGATGGATTCAGTGGTTCCTCGGGTGAAGATGATTTCGTCGGAGGAGGGTGCGTTGAGGAATCGTGCGACGGACTTTCGGGCGGATTCGAATGCGTCGGTTGCGCGTTGTGAGAGGGTGTGGACGGCGCGATGGATGTTGGCGTTGTCGTGTTGATAGAAGCGGGAGATGGCGTCGATGACGGCCCGGGATTTTTGGGTGGTGGCGCCGTTGTCGAGATAGGCGAGTGGCTTTTGGTGGATGCTCTGTAGGAGGGCTGGAAAGTCGCGGCGCACTTCGTCCGGATGGAAGGTTTGGCGCGGGGTTTGTGGGTATTCGGTCGTCTTCACGCCTTGATTCTACGCCTTTGAAGGGCTGTGAGGGAGGCCAGCGTGAGAATCGAAAGCAATGCGGGTTCGGGGATGGGCGTGATGGATCCGGTGACGAAGTATTGACCTGTGCCGTAGAGGATGCGTGTTCCGGTGCCGTTGGCGTAGGAGATGGGGCCTGAGTCGCTGACGCTGAAGAAGTAATCGCCGGCGGCGAGCGTTGCGTTGTAGACGGCTTGCAGGCTTGCACGGGTTCCGTTGAGTGTGGGATTGATGACTGCGAGGCTCGTGAGGTTGCTGTCGAAGATTTGGAGTTTGGCGTCGAGCATCGGGCCGAAGTCGTTGATGTTGATGCCGATCATGACATCTGCAAGGCTGGGTACGTTGAAGCGATAGAAGTCGACGTCGGTGGAGGTGGCGATGACGCCGCGGAAGGGTGTGGGGGCGAGCGTGATGGATTGTGCGTTGGCGAGGCTGGAGCCGGGTTCGTCGGTGACGTAGTCGAAGTCGTTGGATGTTGCGATGAGGTTGATTTCGTTGGCGAGATTGAAGTTGCTATCGCGTCCGCGTGCCCAGAGTCCGCGTTGATCGTCGTATGCGGTTCCCATGATGGGTGCGTAGAGGGTGGTATTGGGCGTGCCGTTTCCGTTGGTGCGATCGTATTCGCTGGTGTTGACGTTGGAGCTGTTCCAGATGGATTGATGCCAGAGTCCGAAGAGGTGCCCGGCTTCGTGGATGGCTGCGTCGGCGGTGAATTTGGGATTTCCGTTGCCGAGATTGGCTGGGAAGACCCATCCGGTGTTGCGTTCCCTGCTGCCGAAGCCGAAACCTGCGACGTAGGCAACGCCTCCTCCTCCGCCGAACCAGCTGTTGTTGCCACTGATGACGACATGTGCGGATTGGAACGCGTTGTAGTTTCCTGGGTCGATGGTGGTGACATCGATGTCGAAGGGGGCATAGGCCTCAGCGACACGGGAGTAGATTTGATAGATGTTGGCGAGTTCGGTGGTGCTGAACGAGGCGGAGTTGCCGTCGATGTCGTAGGCGGGTCTGAGTCCGGGCAGTTGGCCGCCCCATGTGCTGGTGCCGAAGTTCACGCCGTCAAAGTCGAGAAAGAGTTTGGCATGTGCGGAGGGTCGCGAGGCGTAGACTGGCACACTCGCCGCGACAGCGGACTCGATGGCGGCCCCGCTTGCGAGATTTTGCAGATGTTGGCTGCTCAGGCCGATCGATGCCGGGAGAGGCGCGTCGTAGGCGGTCGTGCCGGGGTGGGTATTGTGGCGGTTGCTGTGGGTGATGGCGCAGAGATCGCAGGCGAGCGTCGTCGCGCCGGAAAGACAAACGATGATCGAGGAGATTGCCCCGATCCGTTGTGCAGCCGGGAGCGGCCGCCGGATCGACCTTGGCGCGACGACCGCGAAAGCCAATGATCGGCGGCTCGGGAAGGACGTGTCAGGTGACGTGTCGGGCATGAGCAAAAAGCCTCCGGAGTCAGACACGAATCCGTGCGTTGGCGCGGGGGGGATCGTGTGGATGTTTCCTATGTGAATGAGGTAACACGTCGGGCCTTGCGGTCAAGAAAAATCCGTGAAATCCCGGATGGACGGCCGCTCGAGGGAGGTCGGTGAGGGTCGGTCGACTCGTCCGAGAATTGTGGCTGGGGTTGAAGATCGAGTGACGGGTCAAAAAAAAGTTATGTGAGCAGTGCGTAAAGATGACGAAAATCCGGTGGACCAATGCTAATCTATAGAGTGTCAGCTCTCCGGGTATGCGTCCCGCGTGCTGGAAGGCAGACGATTTCCAATGGCACAGCCCGACCTCAACGCGACCGGCATCAGCGCCAACCTCGATACGGAGGTGGGGAAATTTGTCGTTGACTCCGGTCTAGCGACGCGTGAGGAAGTTCTGCTGTGTCGCGAACAGCAAAAGCAATCCAGCGATCCCAATCAGCGATCGCTGGCGGACATCTTGGTGGAGAACAGCTTCATCACGGTTCCGCAGGCCAAGCGTATCAAGCGGGCGTTGGAGGATCGCCGTCGGACGCAGATTCCGGGCTTTGAGTTGCAGAGTCTGCTGGGTAAGGGTGCGATGGCGAAGGTGTACAAGGCCCGGCAGGTGTCGCTTGACCGGATCGTGGCGATCAAGGTTTTGCCGAAGAAGAGTGGGGAGAGTGCGGAGTTCGTCGAGCGGTTTTACAAAGAGGGTCGAGCGGCGGCGCGGTTGAGCCATCCCAACATTGTGCAGGCGATCGACGTCGGACAATCGCCTGACGGTTATCACTATTTCGTGATGGAGTACGTGGAAGGTTCGACGCTGTATGACTTGATGCAGCCTCCGCCGCAGGGCCCGGGCAAGCAGTTTACGGAAGGTGAAGTGATTGATGTCGGCTTGCAGATGGGTGAGGCATTGATGCACGCGCATCGCCGGGGCCTGGTGCATCGCGATGTGAAGCCAAAGAATATTCTGCTCACGCCGCAGGGAGTTGCGAAACTGACAGATCTCGGTCTTGCGCGTGAGATCGACGACAAACAGGCCGCCGAGAGCGAGGCCGGCAAGGCGTACGGCACGCCTTACTACATCAGTCCGGAGCAGATTCGAGGTGAGATCGACATCGACTTCCGCTCGGACATTTATTCGCTGGGGGCGACGTTGTATCACCTTCTGACGGGCAGGCCTCCGTTTGAAGGGGAGACGCCGAGTGCGGTGATGCATCGTCACTTGAAGGATCCGCTGGTTCCGCCGGACCATTTGAATCCGGACATCAGTGCGGGTTTGAGTGAGGTGATCGAGCTTGCGTTGCACAAGGACAAGACCGAGCGATATGCCTCGACGGAAGAGATGGTGGAGGATCTGAAGGCGGTCCGATCGGGTCGCGCGCCGATCCATGCACGGCATGCGATCGATCTGGAGCAACTCAGTCGGCTCGAGTCGAGTGGTGCGACGATCGATCTGGAGCCGCGTCGTTCGCCGGGCGTGACGATTGTGCAGCAGAGTCTTTGGGAGCATCCGGGGGTGTTGGTGCTGCTTGGTGTGGCGGGGCTTTCGGTACTGATCAACATCATCTTGGCGATCCTGCTGACGACTTGATGCGGTCTGCCGTGCGAGCGTGAGTCGCGCGGATTTTGAGTCAGCTTAATTTTTGCGTGTGGATGTTGCGGTGGCACGGGCTGGCTCGTGGGCGGGGCTGCTCCTACGATCTGCGGATGCGATTGATAGCACATGGCGGCGGATTGGCGGGGACGAATTGTTTTCTGGTGATTGATGATGAGACGCGCACTTGCGTGCTGTTTGATGCGCCCGATCACACCGTCGGGCCGATTCTCGACTTCATTGCGAAAGAGTCGCTCGAACTGATCGGGTTGTGGTTCACGCATGGTCATTTTGATCACGTGGCCGACCACAAGGTGGTGCGTGATCGGTTTCCGGCTGCGCGGCATTTGATTCATGCGTTGGATGAGCCCAAGCTGCGTAAGCCTGGTAGCGCGATGTTCAGATTGCCGTTCGAGATTCCGCCAGGCAAGGCGGACGGATTGATTGCCGATGGTGAGGTTTTGTTGATCGGTCAGATTCGTGTGGAGGCGATGCACACGCCGGGCCATTCACCCGGGCATGTCTGTTTTTATCTGCGTGATGAAAAAGTGTTGATCGGCGGTGACCTGATCATCGGCGGGGCGATCGGTCGGACGGATCTGCCGGATGCGGATGAAGTGGCGATGGAGGCGAGCCTTCGTCGTGTGATGACGCTGGACGACGAGACACAACTCATGCCCGGCCACGGCGAGATCACGACGATCGGAGAGGAGCGGCGCACGAATCCGTTCGTAAGGCGGCTGCATCGATGAATGCGGGCGGCGATCTTTCCGCCCGGCGCGACGCGGCTCTATCTCGGTTCGATGGACCCCTATGGCTGGTGGAACAACGCGGGAATCGCACAGGTCAACATGCGCGCTGCGCACGCATCGATTGTCGTGGGGTGACGATGAATGAATCAGTTCGCATGGCGATGTTTAGCGCGGGCGGATGAGATTCCAGATCGGGGCGGGGTCGAGTGTGATGCGGGCGGTGGCACTGCCGTCGCCGGCGTAGTCGATACCGGAGGTTTGTGCGGCCTCGACCCATTCGTCGATAAAGCTTGCGCGGACGGGGTCAAGCGCGATCCATTCGCCGACGTTTGCAGGACCGGCGTTTCCTAATGGGTTGAGCGGGAGGTTCAGGATTCGACCGCGGAGCGCGGTTCGTGCTTCGCGTTCGGCGGAGCGAGCGGTGCGTAGCATGGATCCGGTGGGAGGTGCCGAGGCCGAGACGGTGAGCGGCATGCTGATCCATGCGGGCGGTTGATCAGGGAGAATGACGGGCGTGCTCGTGTTGTTGGAGGGCAGGCTTGCGAAAGCGACCGCGGCCGCGGCGTATTCGTTGGCCAGGGCGGTCAAACGCGGATCGGTCTGAATTTGAGCATGGGCCAGCGATCGAGGATCGCTTGGTGGGGAATGATCGGCGTGCGATGACGGGTTGTTCTGCGGACGGGTGACATCGGTGAGTGCTTCGACGAGTTGTCGCGCTTCGAACTTCAGTCGGACCCGTACGAGGCCCGGGCCGGCGTCGGTGATATCGGCGGGAAATTCAGCGACGGTCATGCGGAGACGGTCGATGCGTTCGGGTTCGCGTAGCTTGCGGTCCATGTCCAGATCATGCCATCGGGGGTCGAGGCGGAGCCGCTTCAGCATCGCGTCTGCGGCGGCGCGTCGGATGATGGCCTGCGATTCGGGCGAGTCGAGATGGTGTGCGGTCGGCGCATTCAGATCATCGATGCTCAGAATCACCTGAGGCGTGCTGGAGTTTCCGACGGCCACGTAAGCGCGATCAAACAGCGGATGTGATTCTTCGATCCTTGCGAGCAGGGTTGGATGAGCCTGACGGCGGCGCGCGACATCCAGCAACGACGCCCGCAGCTTGGGTCCGGTGATTTCGAGACGAACCTGCATGATGCCCGGCGCGATCGCTCGGGGCGAGGAGATCGACCACGTGACGGCGACTTCTTCAAGGGCCGCCTGCAGCCCGCCACGATCGAGCCAGGCTCCGAGTGGGAGCTGGTCGTGAAACGATTCACTTGCGATGAGATCGATCATGCGTTTGCGTGCGTCGAGGGAGGCAAGCTCGATGGCTTGTAACTGTTCCGTGGATGGGGCCGACTCGGGGAGAGGGTCGGCAGCGTTCGACGGGTGGGTGGCTGCGTGTGCGGGTACGACGTTCTGGTTTTGCGCGGTGCAGACCGACGCAGCGACGAGGCTGATCAGCGGGAGTCGGACGAATCTGGCGAGGACTTGGGTCATGGTTCCAACAAATAGACAACTGGCGTGTCAGAAAGTTAGCCCGAAGGCGTGACGGAAGCGAACTGTCGGTTTGCGGACGTTACACTGTGTAAAATCGGGCTGAGCGGCGTTCATGATGTATCGACCATCCCGGTCGATCCGTTGAATCGCCGTATGGGACGTAGACCTCTGGAAAGGTGGGATTTGTGATGGCTTCGAAGACACGCAAGAAGTCGGAAACAGCCGAGGCGTTTCATGTGGTTAAGACGCGGAGTTTGATCCGTGTGGGGATTTTGGCGGGCCTGATTTGGTTGGGTGCGGGGCCTGGTGTTGGTGTTGCGATCGGGGACGTGCTGGAGTTGCATGATGGGACGGTGATCGAGGGGCGATTGCGCGTCGTCGACGGCGGGTATGAAGTGACGCTAGCGGATGGGAGCGTGAGGCGCATTGCATCGGACGAGGTGAAACGTGTGAGTGTTGAGGGCCCGGGGCGGGTGACCGAGCGGTCGGCGACGGAGGGGCTTGCGTCGCTGCGTCGGAGTGTTGAAGCGGAGAAGACGATCGAGCGGATCGTGGAGCGGTATCAGCAGTTCATCCAGACCCATGCGCAGACCGCCGTTGCGGAGGAGGCGAAGAAGGATCTGGCGGTGTGGGTGAATCGTTTGGAGAACGGATATGTGAGGCTTGGTCGACTTTGGATGACGAAGGAGGAGCGGGTCGAGCGGGTGCGTGGACAATTGTCGGCGGTGGAGGAATTGCGAACGATCATGAACGGTCCGCAGCCGCAGGTGGGTCGTGCGATCATCGAGCGTGAACTGGAGGTTGATCCCGGTCACGTATCGTTTGTGTACCTTGATGGCGTGCTGAAGCTGGCGGCGGGGGATGCCGGAGGAGCTCGGCGAGCATTTGAGAGTGTGTTGCAGAGCGTGCCCGACCACGCGCCGAGTTTGAACAATCTCGCCGCTGCGCACATGTTGCTCGGTCGTGAGCAGGCGGCGATCGCGCCGATGGAACGTGCGATGCGTTCGGCGCCGGATGTGCAGGTGATTATCGACAACGCGATGGAAGTCCTGCACGCGCATGGCCGGGCACCGGCGCGCGGGACGCCCGCCGACCGATTGCTCAAGCAATGGGAGCAGCAGGAGCAGACGCTCGCACGTGCGATGCAGCAGCGTGGTCTGTATCGCTGGGGATCGAGCTGGGTGACCCAGGCCCGGCTCGAAGAATTGCAGGCCAAGGAGCGCGAGTATCAGGTCAAGGTTCAGGAACTCAACGACAGCGTGGCCACGGCGCGGACGCGGATTCAGCAGATGCAGGACACGATCAAAAGCAACGAGACGACGATCAAGAAGATCGAAGCCGACGCGATCTTTCGCGACATCGACGGCAGAATCATTCGCAGGCCTCTGCCGGATGTTTACTATGAACTTCAGCGGGACAATGAGAGGTTGAAGCTGGAGATTTCGCGTGAGCAGCAGCGTGTGCAGCAGGTCGATCGCGAGATCGAGGCCGCGAAATCGATCCTGCCCGTCCCGCCCTTCATGAAACGCCTGACGCCCATCGGCGCAGACGGCGTGCCGGTGGTGGTGCCGGATGGCGTCGACCCCTCCGCCGTCATGCCCGCCTCCATGAACCCGCCGGCCCCGGCGGCAGACCCATCACCGGCGGCAGACCCGGCACCGGCCGTCAGTCCCGAGCCCGCGAACCCTTCCGATCCGATCCCCGCCCCGCCGCGCTTGTCCACTCCATGAACGGAAGCCGTCCCCCATTTCATTCTCAGTCCCATTTTCATCACCGGTCACTCGACGTCTGCTCAGTTCAGCGTTGTGCCAGGAGACGCTGAACGGTCGTGGCAACGTGAGTCTCAAGTTGCTGAAACGACGGTAACGATCGAAGCTGGCTCAGATCTTCCATATGAGTAGCGATCGAGGCACGTGCTTCCGCAAGATTGAGGCTCTTGAGTTTTCGACCGGTCTGGCCGCTAGCCGATCTGATAGCGTCACGAAGGATTTCCTTCGGATTCGACCTCCTCTCGATCTCAGTGGCTGTGGGCAGATTCAGAGGCATTCTTCCATTCGAGAAGCCCGCTGCCTTGCGGATCGCCCGCTCGTCGAGAAGCAACCATGCTTCGGTCATCTGAACCGGAATCACGGCGATCGGAGACACCTCGGCCGGTAGGCTCGCTTCACTGACTGCGGCCTCGATCTCCGCTTGTCGATGGGCGACACCTTGCCCGTCTTCGTCCCGATGAATGAAGAGAATGTCGCAAGGGTAGACTTCAATTGATGTAGAGATTCGATTCCTAAGGGTCTGCATCTTGCCAGCCGGAAGTCGATCGCTCTGCACCATGCTCGCCGTGATCGTTGCGTCGATGCCAATCAACTGTTGCTCGAGAACCCACGTCAGAATCGGGATCAGAGCCCGATCTGATGTTCCTTCGGGAATGAGTGTGTAGCGAAGATCACGGCGCATTACTTGGAACTCGGCCACAGGAGAAGCTGCTTAATGTCTTCCCGATCGATGACCCGCGTGCGCCGCTTCGGAGATTCCTCGGACGAAGCAGCTTCGATCGGCACAGGATTGAGATACGCCAGAAGTCCTCCTCGCGAGGTCTCGGGCATTAGCCCAGACTCTCCCTTGATCGCCAGGGTGCGCCAGGTGCCCTTCAACGCCGAGAATGAAGCGAGATGCGTGGGCTTTCCGACCTGTTCGGGATTAATGCTGAGGCTCCGCGCCTGCTCGGCGCTGAGTGTCGAACTGCGGTTGTTGGCCACGATCAGACTGTCGTCGTCCACCTGGGCCACTACCTGCGGTGCGTGCGTGTTGATGACGACCTGGCGCAGTGGATTGTCGGTGTCGCTCGGAGGCTCCTCGGGATCGACTGCTATGTCGCGGAGCAGGCGGAGCATCGCGGGGATACGCTCTGGGTGGATGCCGTTCTCGGGTTCTTCAAGACAGTAGAGTCCGCCGGTCTGAGGGGTCTGCTCGATGATCGCAAGTGCAAGAAAGCGAAGCGTGCCATCGGAAAGCGATCGGGCGGCGTGTGGCGTGCCGTCACTCAGTCGAGCCATAAGCGTGAACTGTTCACGGGTCGGGTCTTCATCCACCCAGACGTCGCGCACGTCCTGTACCAACTCTGTGACCCGCCGGGCTACGGTCTCTTTCGCAGAAGGTTTGGCGTGACCGTTCCCGTTGGTCGACCGGTCCAGCGAGTGAAGCGTGGAAGCTAAGTGCGAGCCGTTCGGGCCGACGGTCTTGTCTGCTCGAAACGGATCGGGTGATCGGAGGGCGGTAGGCTCAAACTGAAGGAAGCGCCAACTGGCCATCTCGTTTCTGGCAACAACAACTGTGGGTGCCTCTTTCGCGTTCACCGAGGAGAGCACCGTGCGGGGAAGAGTCGTGGCCAGATACTCGCGCGGAATGCCCTGTTTTTGGTCTTGATGCACTCGAATGGTGCGATCGCCGGTTTCGATGAAGCCGTTCTTCTCCCGAGAACGTCGCTTAGAAACGATAATGCCGCTTCGCCACTCGCTAGCATCATGTTTGAACCGAATCATTCCCGGCGCATCGCCAGAGGTGATGTGCGTCAGTCGTTCAAGATGAATCTCCAGCGGACCCTCGTCGGCCTGCTCGCCGCGATAACCGAGGTGAAGTTCGTATTTCAATAGAGTGTTCGATGCGTTGACCTTCTGCCGCAGGTCATCCACCCCCTCCTTGGGCGTGATCATCCACGCCTCGAATTTCATCACGCGGGCGTGGGTGTTGCCCATCTGGAAGAACAAGCTGCGGACATCGCCGTTCTGGGCACTCTCATCTCGTACCGACAATGCAGCGTCCAACAGCGGTTTTGTGCTCAGCAAACGAAGGAAAGTGATCGCATCGAATAGGTTCGACTTGCCTACGCCGTTTGCTCCGGCGATGCAAGTAAACGGGCCGAACCAGACGTCGACATCGACGAGGTTTTTGAAGCCCGAAACTTTAAGCCGCGTAAGCATTCGATGAATGTTATTGCAGGCAGGGTCAAAGTGGTAGCCCGCCGGGTGCCGGGTGCCACGACTTGTATTCAAGTCGTGGTGCACGAGATCGAGTTTGGCGACTGATGATTCTGACGTGCTGCACGCGACTGATGGTGATGACGTGCTCCACGACTCGGGTACGAGTCGTGGCACCCATCGGGGGGTTATGTGGCCGCCGTCTCGCCGTCCCAGTACTGTAGCAGTAGCTGGTCCGTGCGTGGCCGCGCCAAGACCATGACGAGACCGGTAGTCGCGAGCGATGCACCCGTAGACAGACCCGACGCCAGTATGAACCCAAGCCCAAAGCCTAGATTATATTGTGCATTGTCGAACGACTCCTGCACCTGTTGAGTTGTTACTGGCGTTCTCGGATCGAGCTCGGCGAGCATCTTCTGAGTTTTAGCACGTAAGTCGTACACCCAGTACAGCACGAGGATCACGAATGCTGCTCCGACGACGAAGCAGCACACACCGACAGGACGTCGCCATCGCTGCCACCGCCGCACGCGAGCGATCAACTGTTCGTCGGTCAACTGCATTGTGTGGGGCCACGGCCACATAACGTAAGGCCGATCAGTGGCCGAGCCGGCACCGCGCCGGCACTCGAACCACAAGAAGTTTACCCGCCGGCTCGGTCCACTGCATTGGCGGGTTATTCAGCGGCCGGATCACCGATGATCACTTTAGCCACCTCATCGGGTGTCTTGCTCAGGGCCACAAAGTCGATAAGCGGATTCCGCCAGTAGCCTTCATTGTCGAGCCACAACAGGACAGGTGTGTCGTTTGCCGTGTCCACGATCACGTGGCCTTCACCCGTCGCGCCGACCACGACAAAGCGCTCAGGCAATGGTTGCGCCTCGCCTACTTCCTTGATCGATCCGCCGCAGTAGTAGAGTCTGCCCGCTCTAAACATGGCAGTTTCCTCGTATGCACGGCGCGGGGATGCGAACAGGAATCCACCGCGGAGCCAAAAAACATCTGATTCACGAGGTCTTGCCGCGATCGCCAAAATGAACGGCGGATACCACGCGGGCCGATCGGAACATGTCAAGATGTTTGGATTTTGTTCTTGCGTTCCGCTCGCGAGTATGGTAACTGTTCGGGTCATGAAACTGCTGGATCAGGTCGCTCTCGTTGGTCGGAGGAGGCGCATGGCGGATGCGACCATGGACGCCTACATCAGTTGGATTCGCAGTTACTTAACGCATTGTGCGGCGGCGCTGCGCGGGTGGGGACGCAGGCGCGCAGCGCGGGGGTAGATGTGAGGAGGTGATGTCGATGCGATGCGGGGTTCGAGGATGCGCGGGTGTGTCGAACATCGGGCGCGGGGCCGGGCGCTTTGTTCGAGGGAAGAATCGTAGTCGTTGGCGTGGCCGATGGTTATGGAGGTAAACGGGCGGATGCGTGAGGTCGAGACGGGTGTGCGCGAGCTGGCGGAACGTGATCGCGAGGGCGCCGTTTTCGGTTTTGAGTGGTCAGTTTTCAGTTGTCAGTTGTCAGTTGGTTGTTGTCAGTTGGCAGATCGGAATGTCGGCAGAAGAGTGCCAGTGCCGGTGGGTGGTGTCAGTGCACGCGGGGGCAGGTGCGCGTGTTGGGGACGCGTGTTGGGGAGTTGTGGCTTTTGGAAGGGCGACGGGTTACCCGTTTGCCCCTTGTCCGTTTGTCCCTTGTCCGTTTGTCCCTTGTCCGTTGGCCCCTTGTCCGTTGGCCCCTTGTCCGTTGGCCCCTTGTCCGTTGGCCCCTTGTCCCTCTGTCCCTCTGTCCCTCTGTCTCTCTGTCTCTCTGTCCCTTAGCCCTTCATTTTGCTCTCGTCGATTACACATAGTGATGGGATTGTGGGGAGTTGTCGTGGCATTCGACTTCGATGAGTTCTTCGACGCAGGAATCGTCGAGCCAGCGTCGAGCTTCGGAGCGTCGGGCGTCGAGGATGAGCGTGAGGCTTTCGCGGACGCGTCGGCGGCACTCGTCGATGCTGCGGCCGCGTGAGATGCTGCCTGGCACTTCCTCCACCCATGCCACGTAGGAGCCGTCTGGTCGACGTTTGATGATCGTGTGGAAGTGCTGTTTCATGACAGGCACCACTTCACAGTTCGCGGGCGATGGCGTCAAGAGAATTTATTCTTCGTGACGAGCTGTCGAGGTGATCGGGCATGGATGCGGGCGTTCGATGCTGTTGCGGCGGACAGTAGGAATTGCAGTCGGGGTTGGAAGCGTGCGTGTGATGGGTTGCGAGCGTGTGACGGATGTTGAAGGATGGGTCAGTTTCGATCTGCCTGCCAGTGCAGGGTTTCGAGATGTCGTTGGATGTCGCCTGCGGTTTGGAAGTGTTTGAGGATGAGGCTGTCCTTGAGTCCTCGGATGATTTCTTTGACGACGCGAGGCTGGCTTGCGTAGTTATCACGTCCGCCGACGATGGTGTGGAAGACCATGACGAGGTTGAGGACGTCTTTGCGGATTTTGGCGCGAGTGGGTTTTCCGAGGTCGAAGAAGTCGATGAGTTTGACGTCGAAACCGATACCGCGTCTGCGGATCATGATGTTATCGTCGTGGATGTCGCCGTGGTATTCGCCGCGAGCGTGGATGGGCGCGATGCCGCGAGCGAGGGTGTAGAGGACGTGTAAGGCTTCGAAGGTGCTGAGTTTGGGTGTTTTGTCGAGGAACTCGCTCAGTTTGATGCCTTCGACGAGTTCGGAGACGACGACGGTGACTTTTTGCCTGGCGACGGTGACGATTTCCTGATGCAGGTATTGGAGTAGGATGGGGCAATGTCGAAGTGCGTCGAGCTTTCGAGCGTACGCGATGGCGGCCTTGCCTCGTGGGTCGCGTTGGGGGTAGTAGAACTTGGCAGCGCGGTGGATGCCTG
Organism: Planctomycetaceae bacterium; assembly: GCA_027487775.1. Lineage (GTDB taxonomy): Bacteria > Planctomycetota > Phycisphaerae > Tepidisphaerales > Tepidisphaeraceae > JAIYCY01. The sequence continues at coordinate 15,736 of JAIYCY010000022.1, read as the reverse complement.
TGGCGCGTTCGACGACGGCATAAACCTCTCCCTCGTAGCCGGAGCCGAGGGCGCGTTCGATCTGGTACCTCCCGACGCGTCGGCCGGGGGCGAGATCAAAGGGGATGGGCCTTCGTGTGGTCATGTTCGTGAGCGGTCGGTCCGGATCGTCGAGGATCGATCTTGCTGAATCGTAGGCCTTGGTCAAAAGCTGCCCGAGGAAACCGGGCCCACCCGAGGGCCTTGCGTGAGAATGGAGGAAATCTCCGATCTCTGGGAGGATTGTAGGATGCCTGGTGAATCGTTACAGCCCGTAAATTCAACCCGAAGTCTCGGCCTCGACGCCGTCCGAGGGCTTGCCATTCTCCTCATGTGCGTCTCGGGAAACGTCCCGGGCCTGCTGCCCAATTGGATGTATCACGGCTATTACCCGCAGATGCTCCCCGAGGTCGTTGAAGGCATGACCACCTGGACAAAAGTTGGCGCGACCAAGTTCATCGAGCGCTGGCCGAGCTATACGTGGGTCGATTGGGTCTTCCCCGGATTCCTCTTCGCGATGGGTGCTGCGATTCCGATGGCGCTCTCGGCGCGGCGCGCGAGTCTAGCTGCGCGGGGTGAGACGATGACCGCGTGGGGCATGATGCGGTATCTGCTCTCGCGATGGATCGGGCTGGTCGCATTTGCGGTGATCGTTCGTCAGATCAGTCCGCACTTCATCGACAAATCACTTTCGCCGAGTGCGCTCGGGCTTGCGCTGCTTGGGTTTGTGATGCTTTTTGCTGTTTACATGCGACTGCCGAAGGGTTTCTCGCGTTGGGGAACGATTGCGTTGCGGGTGTTGGGCATCATGGGGATGGTTGGATTGATCGCGTGGATCAACATTCGCGTTGATCGCGTGTTTCGATGGTCGGATCATGACATCATCATTCTTCTGCTCGCCCACACTTGGCTCATCGGGGCGGTCAGTTGGGTGCTGATTCGGCGAGGGTGGCTCAGGTTATTGCTTTTGCTTCCGGTGGCGATGAGCGCTCATATGCTTGATCTGAACATCAACAAATATCCAGACTATCGATGGTGGGGCGCGAGCGTCGATTGGCTTCGCCCGGTCGTCGATGGGATTCGCAGGGGGCTGGACATGTCGTCGGGCGTCGAATGCCCGCACGCCGGGGCGATCTTGAACCTTTCGCCGCTTTGGTCCTTCACATGGCTTAAGTATCTGTGGATCGTCGTGCCGGGCACGGTCGTCGGCGATCTGCTGATACGCCGCGCATTTCACGCCTCGACATCGGAGAACTCAACCATCGACATCACCTCATCCTCGGTCATCGGTCGAAACATCGCGTTTCGCGTGACGGGGTTGAGCGTTCTCGCGCTGGTGATCGTCTGGGCGGGCCTACGGCATTATGGGCATCCGCACGAATGGCCCGGGGTGGTGCGAACGCCCTGGCTCGCGTTATGGGCGATCGTGCCGGCGTGGATGGCATGTCTTGGTTTACCCGGCGTGTGGAGGAATCTCATGCGATGGGCAGCCCTAGCGATGACGATCGGGCTGATCCTTTCGGTGATGCCCGCCGGTGCGGAGAACGGATTCCTCGAGGGCGGCATCAGCAAGGGCCCGCCGTCGACGCTCAGTTACTACGTGACGAGTTTCGGCATGTCGGTGATGATGCTCGTGGTCTTTTCGATCTGGTCGGACGTGAGGCAGAGCAGGGCGTTGGGTCTGCTCGAGCGCAACGGCCAGAACCCGATGCTTGCGTATGTGGCGATCCGGAATCTGTTGTTGCCGATCGTGATGTTGCCGTTGCTCGGCTGGCTGGGATTTGAAGCGCGTACGTTGGATCGGTTGATGAACGGTCTGTCGAGTGAGCCGTGGGTTGATTTTCTTTGGACGCTGACCAAGACGCTCGGGCTGGCATGTGTGGTCGCGCTGATGGTACGAGCGCGCGTGGTTTGGCGAGCGTAGGCTTGCTGCACGCCATTTCGCGCGGTCTTGGACAAAAGCAAAGAGCCGACCGGGCGTGACGTGGAACTACTGCGGCTTTTCGGCGTCCATGGCCTTGAGTTCATTCAGCTTTGCTTGCCAGATGGCGACATCATCGGGCTGGTTGAGTTGTGTGTAGAGGTCGATGTAGGCGGAGATGGATCGTTCGCGGACGGGGACGCGCGGGTCTTTTTGTAAAAAGGCCCAGGTGGAATCGAGGAGGGACTTGGCTTCGTCGTAACGCTTGAGGCGGATGAGAGCGCGGGCTTTGCCGCGGAGCGAGACGGCGGACTCGTAGGGGCTTTGGATTTGGGTGAATCCGTCGGCAGCTTCCTGGAGGTCGTCGAGGGCTTCGTCGTAGCGTTGAAGCTGATAGAGGGTTTGACCGCGGGCGAGTTTAGCGGCGTAGAGGCTGTAGAGTTCGCCGGGTACGTCTAGGACGTATTGGAGGAACTGGTCGTATTCTTCGAGTGCGCGTGCATAGTCGCCACGGAGTGAGACGATGTCGATGAGGGTTCGCTTGTGGATGATGATTCTTGAGGCGTGAGGTGAGGACTGGTCTTCGAGTTGGATGATTCGGCGCATGAGGGCTTCGGCTTCGTCGAGTCGGTTGAGATTTTTAAGGATGAGAGCGCGGCTGTGGTTGCATTTGAGGGTGATGTCGTGTGCCTCGCCGAAGGCTTGAGCGGCGTCGGCTGCGACGGACTCGAGGACGGCGAGGGCTTCTTCGTCGCGACCGAGGTTGCTCAGGACATCGCCGATGGATCTGCGGACGATGATGGATTGATCGTGTGCGGGTCCGAAGATGCGGATGGATTTTTCGGCGTTGGCTTGGAGGAGAGCGAGTGCTTCTTGATCGCGTCCCATCCAGCCGACGTTGCGGGCGTAGTTGAACTCCGGGACGATAAGGGTGGGGCTGTCGGGTCCGAGTTTTTTCCGGGCGATGGAGAGTGCTTCTTCGAGAAGATTGTTGGCCAGGTCGTAGCGGGAGAGTTGGACGTAGACGTTGGAGAGGTTGTTGAGTGAGGCGAGCAGGTTGTCGTCGTCGGGGGCATTGACGCGACGATGGTCGGCGAGATGAGCTTCGTAGAGTTGGGCACTGAGTTCGTAGTCGCCGAGATCGTAGGCGATCCCAGCACGAGCGCCGCGGAAGCCTAGGACGACGGGGTGATCGAGGGGATGTACGCTTTGAATGAGTGGCCAGAGTTTGTCTGCGATGTCGCGTGCTTCTTCGGGTCGATATTGCCAGCGGATGATTTCGAGGAGGAGGTTGATGTCGTTGAGTGCTTCGAGCGAGGGCGTTGAGTTGGGCCAATCGGGATAACGGAGATGGAGGTAGCGATCGATTTGCTGTCGAGCGATATCGTAGTCGCCGAGTTCGAGTAGCGTGCGTGCGAGTGAGATTCGGACGTCGGCTTCGGATTCTGGGCTGTCTTTGAAACGTTCTGCGATTTTGGGCAGAGAGAGTTTGATGTTTTCGTAGACGGTGATGGTGCGACCGTCGCGATTGGGGTCGGGTGAGCGGAGCAGGTCGACGAGGAATGCGCTGACGGCGGCGGCGCGTTTGGCGGCGTCGTCGGAGATTTTGGAGAGTTCTTCGGCGTGTTTTTGTGCGGCTTCTGCTTGTCGGGCGCTTTCGCGTTCGCGTTGTGCGCCTTGACGTTCCCGTTCGGCGCTGGCCTCGGCCTGTTGTTTTGCTTCGACCGCGCGTGCGAATCCGATCCATGATGCGATGGATCCGCCGAGCAGGCTGCCGATGAGCAGCGCGGTTGCGGCGAGGGGAAGTCGATTGCGTCGGATGAATTTGCCAGCGACGTAGAGTCGAGTCGCGGGTCTTGCGGAGATGGGTTGTTGTGCGAGGAATCGTCGGAGGTCGAGTCCGAGGGAAGCGGCGCTGGGGTAGCGGCGGGATTTATCGCGTTCGAGTGCGGTGGCGAGGATGGTATCGAGATCGCCGCGGAGGTCGGGGCGGAGTTGAGTGAGTCGGCGTGGTTCTTCGGTTTCGAGTTTGCGGAGGAGTTCGGTGATGCTGGTGTGTTTGGCGTCGATGGGTTGATGGCCGGTGAGGAGTTCGAAGAGCAGGACGCCGAGTGCCCAGACGTCGGTGCGTACGTCGATTTGGTCGAGTTTTCCGCCTGCTTGTTCCGGGCTCATGTAGCCTGGGGTACCGAGGAGGACGCCTGCGGTGGTTTGCCATGTGGCGGAGTCGGCTTCGCCTGCGACGCGGGCGATGCCGAAGTCGAGGACTTTGACGTTTCCGTGTTGATCGACGAGGACGTTGCCGGGCTTGATGTCGCGATGGATGACGGCCTGTTGGTGGGCGGCTTCGACGGCATCGATGACCTGGAGCATCAGATTGATGCGTGCGTGATCGTCGAGATGTTTGGCGTGAGCGAATCGGGTGATGGTGGTTCCGTCGACGAATTCCATCGCGATGAAGGGGAGTGCGCGTGGAATGTGAGGCGAAGATGGACGTTCGAAAGAGGCCTCTGTGTCACTGGTTTCGTGGAGGCCTGCCTCGTAAATGCGGGCGATGTTGGGATGGGTGAGCCGGGCGAGGGCTTGGGCTTCGCGTCGGAAGCGGTGTCGAGCGTCGACGAGTGGGAGCGCGGTGCGGAAGAGTTTGAGTGCGACAACGCGATCGGGGCGGGTCTGGGTGGCACGATAGACGGCGGCCATCGCGCCTTCGGCGATGAGTGCATCGAGGCGGTAGCGACCGATTTTTTGACCGCCGAGCGCGAGGAGATCGGGTCCTCCGATTCCGAGCCAGGCGTCGGTGCGGGGATCGAGGACGCCGGTGGCATGGTCGTGAGCGTCGAGCATGGCTCGGGCTTTGTTGAGTAGTTCGGCGTGGTTTCCGAGTTGGGCGAGGAGGATCGAATCGCGCGCGTCGGGCGCGGCTTCCAACGCATCGGCGACGGCGTCGCGAAGCTGGTTCCAGCCGGGGTCGCGAAGATGGTTCGGGAGCGGATCGGACATGCGGTTGCGCACTGATAGTCTACCCCCTGATGCGAAATGCGGGGATGGCAGGGGACATCAGGGCCGGAGAATTTGGAGGTTTGCCGACGCGATTTGGAGATTGATATTGGAAGTGACGTTTGATCGGTTAGATTAGGCTTAGAACACTAACAAGGTGGGCAACTTGAGCCGGATGGTGAACGAAGAGCGGCGAACGGTTCGATGGCTATGGGTCGCTGGCGTCGTGGGTTTACTGACCGCAGCCTCGGGGTATGCGGAACTCAAGACGTCCGAGGTGACGCGACTTGAGCGTGCCCGGACGATGCATCAGACGGAAGTCGCCCGCGCGAAAGAGCGTTTCCAGTCGCAGGTCAGGGAAGCCAATGACAAGCTGTCAGGTGTTTTTGGCGGGATCATTCAGCAATACGACCGATCGGGCGATGCCGCGACGGCGGAACAGCTCAGGCAGGAGTTGGCCCGTGCGTTGGCGGCGGAGCCGGAGGCTAGCGCGCCCGCGGCGAAGTTTGTCGGGCATGAGGAGTTGATCGGGATGCTGGGCCCGAACCTGGTCCGCGCGGACAAGAGCCTGGTACGTACCGCCGATCTGGCAGAGATTCCGCACATCATGCTCTACTTTTCGGCGAGTTGGTGCGGACCGTGTAAGCGATTCACGCCATCGCTCGTGAGTTTCTTTGAGAAGCATAGGGAATCCCGCAAGGTGATGGTGGTGCTCGTCAGCCGCGACCAGAGCCCGGCGGAGATGCAAAAGTACATGACCGATGCCAACATGCCCTGGCCGGCGATTCCATATGCTGAGATCGAGAAGAGCGGCATACTCCAGAAGTACGGCGGGCGCGGGATTCCGAATCTCGTGCTGCTGAACCCCGACGGATCGGTGCGCTCGGGCAGCTATGTTGACGGCAAATATGTCGGTCCGGCCAAAGTGATGGCTGATCTGGAGAAGATTCTTCAGGAAGAAGCCTCAGCTCCATCGACCGCACAGTGAGGATCGGTGGCGTTGTGAATAGGGTGAATGTTTCGGTCTGTCTGAATTGGTTGGGGTTGTGAGGATTCGTGGTCAAGCGGAAGAAGGAAGGATTGCGATGAAATCAGAACTGAAGTGGGTGGCGTTTACAGCGACGGCGGCGATGGTTTTGGGCGTTGTGGGTTGTACGTCGTCGCAGATCAACAGTGCGTCGGCGGTTGAGGCGAAGTCGGAGAACGCGGATCGCGTGCGTGTGGAGTGTCCGGATTTCAGGGATGTTGCAGTGAAGCAGGCGACGCCGGTCTGGTGTTGGGCGGCGAGCGCGGAGATGGTGCACAAGTATTACGGCAACACGGAGATCACGCAGGAGACACTCGCGGAGACGATTACGAATGTGTCAGCGGGAGATGAGAAGAAGGCCCGGGCGGCGGGTCTGCAGGAGATCATGCTGGCGTTGAATCCGGATTTTCGAGAGCGTGCGGCGAAGCACAGCGGTGAGATTCTGTTGTCGGGCGATGGGGAGTTTGATGTGTTGGACTTTGCAATCGGTCAGATGGCGCCCTGGTCAGCGTCGAGCGATGATTTGATTGATGCGATCAGCACGAAGAACCCGGCGATCGTGGGATTGCGTGGGGCGGGTCAGTCGATGGGACATGCGGTGGTGGTCTACGCGACGAGCTATGTACCGGTGAAACAGGATGAGGGCAGGAACGCGATGAACAAATTGTTCGGCGAGATTGCCAAGGCGGTGGGCGAGGAGAATGGCGTGCGGCGTGATCAGGCGGAGGCCCTGGGGGTGGGCAAGGGTCCTGCGAAGTATGTGCTGCACGAGATCGAATACATCGATCCGATGGACGGGAAGCGTTACAAGTTGAACGCGGAGGGTTTTCGCAATCGCGTGGATTTCATCATCACGAAAGAGCGCAGCCGGGAGATTTTGGAACGGCAGTTGAATGCGGTGCGTTGATAGCATGCAGTGAATTGATCATCGCGCATCGCGATCATTGCTTGTTGCGATCGCTGTGATGAGATGAGAAACGCAGGGCGATCGATTCGCCCTGCGTTTTGCTTGTTGATCTGGATGGTTAAGGCGGCTGATTCGAAGCGGGATCGAACCAGTCGGGCATTGAAGCCAATCCATGAGGCGTAGAGTGAATCAGTTCATCGACTCAGGGCTTGGGTGCGTTGTCTTTTTGCACGCCGACATCGTCATCGATCGGGACGCTGGCGTCGACGGAACCGGGCGGGGGATTGCCGATCATGCCGGCGTCGGTGTCGATGGGGACGCTGCCGCCGTAGTTGGCACAGCCGACAAGGCTGAGTGCCGAGATCGACGCGACGGCGGTGAGGGTGAGAATTGATCGTAGGGACAACACGTGACGCATAGGGCTCCTATCGAGAGGGGTTTGCGGACTGATTGATGGCATCGGCTCGTTGGTCGAGTCGGGCGCCATGTTCGAGGCTTTGTTGCATTGATTTTAGATTGCGTTTTTTTGCTTTCAAACCTTCGACAGGAAGCTGACGTAGTTCCTGTCCCATTTGATCGACGCAGAGGCTGAAGAGTTTGTCGATCCAGATGGCGCAGAGGCGTGCGGTGCGATTGGAACACATGCGGTCGAATTGGAGATTGGGGTCGGCTTCGATGGCACGTGCGAGGTCGGAGCGGATGGAACGGATTTCGGGGAGCATATCGGTTGCGGAGCCGGCGAGGCTGTCGATTTTTTCGACTTGTTCGAGGACGCTCTGGATGACGGGGACGGCTGGGGTGAGTTCGATGAGGGCTTCGAAGAGTTCGCGCAGGCGGGAGACGGTGGCATCGATGGCTGGGGAATCGAAGCGGCTGCGTACCTGGGTGCATAGCGAGGTGAAGTGCTGGCACTGGGTGAGCCACATGCGGACGTCACGTTCGTAGGCGAGGGAGATTTGTTTGTAGGTGCGTCCGTCGTTGTAGGGTTCGCGTTCGGCGGGTTTGAGGCGTGCGAGCCGTCGGAGGTAGCTGCGTTTGAGGAAGATTTCGTAGACCATCGAGAGGTTCTGGGGGATGCCGTCGGTGAAGTCGGTGAGGGTTTGTTCCTTGCGGCGATGTTGCGCGACGGCGTACGCGACGTGAGTATCTTTGTCGGCCTGGAGTCGTTCGAATTTTTTCTGGAGGTAGTAGAGCGCTAGGCCGCTGATGAGGAATGCTGCGACGATGGCGTTGCTGAGGAGGTTGCCGAGAACGCTGAAGACGTAGTCGGAGAATTTGTAGTTGGCGGCCATCTCTGCGAGTGGCCCGGCATCGGTCGCGGGGACGGCTTCTGGTGCTTGTGCTGCGACCTGAGCCGTGGATTGAGCGAGGATGAGGATCGATTCTGCGATCATGGAGAAGCATTACGCCGAATGATTGAAGTAAACGCAATTCGAGTGTGAAAAGATTGGACAGATTGGGGCATGACGCGCGGCTCTGCCGAGTTCGAGCGGATGACTGCGCAGAGGTGTGTTGGGGCTTGGATTGCGGCAGGTCAGAAGTGTCTCGTGCCAGGGTCTATCAAACAAATGTCTTCGAAGACGACATTTGCGATCTGATATCGGCGCGAGGCGTATCGGGAACTGTAAGAGAACAACTCCGACGAGCCGGATGGGCTTCGTCGGAGTTGTTGCATGGGCAGGATGTTGAGTGGGTGCAGAAGGTCGGCGTGTGGTTTACCAGATCACATCGTCGCTTCGTGAGCTGAGGACCGAGCGAGCCGAGGTGTCGGCGCGGGCGGTTCCAGAGGCTTCGATGGCGACAGAGGAGAATGGGAGGTTGTAGTTTCGTGCAAGGGTGACGAGATCGAGGAAGTCGACGGCGTTGTTGTAGTCGAGATCGCCGTTGACCCAGCTCCGTGGGCTTTGGTTGTAGTTGCGGGAGAGATTGACGAGGTCGATGAAGCCGACGGTTCGATCGAGGTTGGTGTCGCCGTTGCGGGTGTAGCGGATGATGTGGGTGGTGTTATCGAGCGCGAGTCCTGCGAAGTTGAAGGGGAAGGTGACGGAGAGGTCGGCGGTTTCGGCGTGTCCGATGCCGAAGTTTTCGGTTCCGAGGCTGGTGCGGATGCCTGGTCCGTTCCAGAGTCCGCCGTTGCGGCCGGTGGTGATGCGGCTGCGGATGGTGGCAGCTGGGCTTCCGCCGGAGTAGGTGTTGACGACGGTTCCGTCGGTGATGTCGAGGAAGGTGTTGCTGGCGTTGCTGATGTTGAGTGTGCCGACGGTGACGAGTCGATCACCGGCGTTGAGTCTGGCGCGTCCGCCGGCTGCGAGTGTGAGATCGAAGAGGTCTTGGTCGACTGCGAAAGCGACACCCGCGAGGCCAGCGGCGTCGCTGTTGACGACGACGGCATCGAGTTGAGGTCCGCCGTCGACGGTGACGAACGTTCCGCTGGCGTTACCGTCAACGCGGATGGTGTCGGCTCCGTCGCCTCCGTTGAGCGTGGTCGTCTCGGGTCCGGAGCTCATGACGATGCTGTCTGCGCCTTGGGATGCGTTGATGACCCAGTTGATGGTATCGGCGAGTCCAGTGCTGACGGAGATGTTGTTGGCACTGTTGTTGGCGTCGAGGATGAAGGTTTCGGTGGTTTCGAAGGTGTAGTTGTAGGGATGTCCGGTCTTGCTGAGTGAATCGTTGCCGACGGTGTAGGTGTCGGTGCCGGCGTCGTTGATGTCGTTGGCGCGGACGGTGTCGACACCGATTTCACCGTTGATGACGACGCTTCCGACGAGGCTTTCGATGACGCCGTTGGTTCCGCCGATGACGATGGTGTCATTGCCTGAGCCGGCGTTGATGGTAGCGGCGACGGGATTTTCGATGGGCGGGTTGGGGGGCAGCAAGAACGTGCGTCCGCCGAGGCTGTTGAGATTGATGGTGTTATTGTCGGCGTTGGCATCGAGTACGAATTGTTCGATGTTGACGGTGCCGATCAGGAAACCTGCCCAGTTGACTCCGCCGATGCTGGAGGGTTTAGCGAAGCTGCCTCCGCTGATGGTGTAGGTATCGGCGAGCGTATCGGTGGTGTCGTCGATGCGTACGCGATCGACGCCCGCTCCGCCGACGACGGTGACGATGGAGGAAATGTTGCTGTCGAAATCACCGTTGCCGAAGTCGATGGTGTCGTTGCCGTCGCCTGCGTTGATGACATAGTCAACTGCTGCCGATGCGCTGTTGACGTTGATGAGTGTCGGCTCGTCGCTCGCGGTGAAGTTGAAGGATTCGAGTGAGCCGTAGGTCAGTACGCTGCTGAGAATCCCGCCGGTGACTTGGAAGGAGTTGTTCGTGAGAGTGTAAGCGGTGGCGGATAGATCGCCTGTGTCGGTGAGAGTCAGGGAGTCCGAGCCCAATCCGCCGACGATGGTGACGGGGCCGGTGAAGTTGGTGTTGATGTCTTGGATGGTGTTGACAAAGGAATCGTTACCGGCGTTGCCGTCGACGGTGAGAGAGATGCCGGAGCTGTTGCGTTCGATGTTGATGTTGTTGTTGGCGTCGCTGGCTTCGAGGGTGACGTCTTCGAAGCCGAAGAAGTTGAGCGTGTTGCTCATTGAGGACTTGGTGAACGTTCCGGCGCTGGTGTTGATGTTGTAGTTGTCGTCGAGAGTGTCGGCGACATCGTCGAAGGTGATGCTGTCGGTGCCGAGTCCGCCGTTGACGATGAGTGAGCCGAGGAAGTTGGTGTCGAGATCGGTTCCGAACTCGAAGAGGTCGCCTCCGTTGTTTCCGTTGATGCGGAGTGTTGCACTGCTGAGTACGCCGCCGAACTGTCCGGTATCGCCTGCGGTGCCAGCATTGAGCGTGATGTCTTCGATGGAGGACCAGTTGATGAATCCGGTGGAGCTGGAACGCGAGAGCGACGTGGATCCGCCGCTGTAGTTACGGGAAAGGGACTCGCTGGAGTCGTCTACAGTGATGCTATCGACGCCGCCGCCGCCGTTGACGGTGACATTGGCATCGGTGGTGGTGAAACCAAGTCCGGTACCGAAGATGAAGTCATCGCTGCCGGCCCCCCCGGTCAAGACGTAATCGGTGGTGGACCACGTTGAGCTGATGGTGTAGGTGCTGGCTGACGGGCTGCCGGTGATGGTGAGGCGGTCGATGCTGGAGTAGGCAACGGTTCGTGTTGCACCTTTGATGATGTTGGCTTCGGAGATGGTGTAGATATCCGATCCGACGCCGTCACCGAAGTCATTGAGGACGACCGTGTCGGTCCCTGCTCCTCCGTTGAGGGTGACATTGGAGAGAAGGTTGGTGTCGATATCGCCGAGTTCTTGCGCGACGGAGATGTTGTCGTTGCCATCGCCGCCGTTGACGCTGACGGTTTTTCCGGAGAGGAGTTCGTCGACGTCGATATCGTCGTTGCCTCCGTTGCCGTTGACGTTGATGACGGTGAACTGAGCACCTTCGATGACTTCGTCGGTTCCGTTGACTTCAAAGCTCATGGCGGTGCCGTCGACTTCGAGGTCGATGTTATCGACAGCGGTTCCGGCATCGCCTTGGACGGTGACGGTGTTGGTGACGGTATCGAGGTTTGCGTAGAAGGTGTTGAGTGTGCTGGGGAGCCTGATGGTGTAGCCGTAGGCATCACGTAGAAGCTCGGCGGCGGTATCTGAGATGAGGTTTCGGCGTGTTTGTGGGATGGCGCGTCCGGCGTTCATGCCTTCGTTGGGGTGGGTGGGACCAGAGTAGGTTCCGCCACCTTCGAAGAGGTGTCCTCCGCCGCTGGTGGTCATGGTGTATTCGGCTGCGCCACCGCCGAAGTTGACGGTATAGAGGGATTCGCTGCCGTCGAGAGGATCTGTTCCTGCGAAGGCCATGAATGATTCGATGGCATAGTCTCCGTTGCCGCGTCGCAGGATGCCCATGGCGTGTCCGATTTCGTGGATCATGGTTCGGTAGAAGTCACGACCGACCATGGTTCCGACATTGTCGGCGGCGAAGGGTGTGACGAGTGAGGTGAACTCAGCATCGTCCGGTACGGTTGCGTTGCCGATATCGGGATCGAACCACCAACCGCTGCCACCGCCGTTGTCGTCCATTTGGATGCGTGTGCTGGTGGGTTGTTCGTTGGCGTTGGTGGCGGGCCAGTCGGTTTGTCCGCGTAGGCCACCGGAGAAGGCGGTTCCGAAGACCTGGAGTGAATAGGTGTTGCCGCCGCCTGGGTAATTGAAATCGACGATGACGCGTTCCCAGTCATCGATGGCGCGTTGGGTGATGTTGCGGGCGACGGTGGCGTTTGAGCCGTAGATGGCGTTGAAATCGTCGGTATCACCTGCACCGGAGCCGGTGCCTTTGTTGGTCCAGTTGATGGTTGAGAGCAGTCGTCGCCTTTCGAGGCCTTCGATGTTGAGTTGTGCGGCGCGTAGAACGGCTCGACGACGGCGGATCGGGTTAGTGGACTTCATGGCAGGTTCTCCTTCTCAGATGGGGTTTGTTGTTTTGTTGACGACTTGATTTGAGGTTTGAGGACTCAGTGTGTGGATGGTTTTTGAGAGTTTGTGGATGGTTTACGGGCAGCAGTTGCCTTGATCGATTTGACGTTCGGGAATGGACGAGACATCGGACCAGTACCAGTGTCCGCTGGTTCGACCGAGCGTACCTGGGCGGAAGGTGGTGACATGACCATCGGCCATGACCATGTTGGCGAGGTTGTCGCGGCCGTGCCGGTAGGTGCTGCGTGAGGAGTGACTGACGGAGCGGAATTGTCGTCCGAAATCGGGGGCTGGATGAACGAGGAACCATCCATCTTCGGTGGTGAGGAAATCGTCGGACTGCAGGCTTTTGTCGCCGGCGAAGATGATTTGTGAGGCGGGCATTTTGCGATCGCTTCGCATGCGCCAGGCGGGCATCATGACCCATGAGTTGATGCCATAGCTGGAGGGGTTCATGGAGCCTGATCGGTTTTCGGGGGCGGATGGACATTGAAGAAGGCGCGACTCTTCGGGACGGAGTGGGTCGGCGGCGATATAGCGGGCGATGCGGCGTTCCCATCGTTCGTCGGCGGAGGAGGTGATGCCCGCGAATCGACCTTGATGATCGGCGGCGTAGAGGTGTTGAGCGAGATAGATCTGGCGGAGGCTGGAGGCGCAGGCGGTGGAGTCTGCGGAGCGTCTTGCGCCTGCGAGCGTTGGCGTGAGGATGGCAAGGAGGGTTGCGATGAGTCCAATGACGACGAGCAGTTCGACGAGCGTGAACGCCGACGAGACATCCGGCCGAGTTTCCCCCGGTTGGTCCACCATGGCGGTCGATCCTTTGAATCTTCTTCCCTGCATCAGAAATATCGACATGTTCCGATAAGATGCGCTTTCGGAATCGCTTTGACAACCCAAATTTCTGTTAAGTTTGAAAAGAATGAAGGGCGTGATGTTGTTGGGGGGCTTGCGGATCGTCGGAGGGGGACATCAGCGGCTGGCGATCAGGTAGGCGGTGACAGCCCAGGCAGTGAGGACGGCGGCGATGTTGAGCAGGAGCGCGATGTGGGCGGATTTTCGGGCCTTTGCGTCGCGTCGAGTCGATAGGCCGAGCCCGATGCCGATCAGTCCGCTGGGTGTGACTGCCGAGGCGAGCAGAATTCCGATGGCGAACGCTGTCGCATTTCGGTCACTCATCACCACATATGCGACCCCCGCCGCGATCCAGAAGACTGCAATCGCGCCGGTGATGACGCCCACGAAGGCCAGCCGTTCCGCCCGGCTCGGGTTCGGTCGATCTTCCTGCGGTCCTTGGTATTCCATCCACGGCATCGTCTTTATCCTACGCAGACGAAATGAATTCGTCCCCGGTCCGATCGGCGATTGGAATCGCGTCTCGGTTTGGACGATATTGAAACATCTCGGGTGACGCGGATCATCCACGAACGAATCGAGTGAGCGGACTTGAATCACGGAGTCAGGGTCTATGAGCGTTTCGACGAGCGATCGTATCATCATCACCGGCGGGGCTGGTTTTCTTGGGTCTTTCGTCAACGAAGCCCTCGAAGCACGCGGCTTTAAGAATCGCGTGAATCCTCGCCGCGCGGATTATGACCTGACGACCGAATCGGGCGTCGAGAAACTCTATCGCGATCACAAGCCCGACGTGATTCTGCATCTGGCCGCCGAGGTCGGCGGAATCGGGGCCAATCGCGACAACCCCGGTCGATTCTTCTACGCCAACATGGCGATGGGCTTGCATCTGATCGAGGCCGCCCGTCGGCACGGCCTGAAGAAATTCGTGCAGACCGGAACCATCTGCGCTTACCCAAAATTCACACCCGTCCCGTTCCGCGAAGAAGAACTCTGGAACGGCTATCCCGAAGAGACCAATGCACCTTACGGCGTGGCCAAAAAAGCACTTCTGGTCATGTGCCAAAGCTATCGACAACAGTACGGCCTGAACGCGATCTACATGCTGCCGGTGAATCTGTTCGGCCCGCGTGACAACTTTCATCCGCATTCTTCGCACGTGATCCCAGCACTGATCCGCAAGTGTGTCGAAGCACGCGATCGTGGCGATGCGAGCATCCCCGCGTGGGGCACCGGCGCTGCGAGTCGTGAGTTCCTCTACGCCGAGGACTGCGCCGACGGCCTCGTGACTGCGATGCAAAAGTACGACGGCCCTGAGCCGGTGAATCTCGGTTCAGGTCGAGAGATCACCATTCGCGATCTGGTTGAACTCGTCGCCAAGCTGAGCAGTTTCAAGGGACGCATTGAATGGGACCCGACCAAACCCGACGGACAGCCGCGTCGATGCCTGGATGTGCAGCGGGCAAAAAATCTCTTCGGATGGTCCGCCAAAACCGGCCTCGAAGAAGGTCTATCCAAAACCATCGCGTGGTTTGAAGCCAATCGAAACAACCTCACCGAACGCGTCTTCTGATCGACGTGCGGTCTCCAAACTCATCTGCGTCGATAGGCTTCGAACAAGAACCCGAAAAAGAACGGCCACCAGATCAGGTCGTTGGTGATGATCGTCAGACCGAGTTGTCCCGGGATGACACCGAGAATCGCCCACCCATAAACGAAACCGATCGGCCCGAAAACTTTCCCGAGCGTGGCGATGAGGATGAACGCGCGATAGCGCTCCGGTTCCTGCCAGCAGCAGAAATACCCGATCGCAAAAACCATCACGAACATGCCGATGCACTGCCAGAAGAGCACGCCCACCGGTCCGACCGAATCGCTGATCCCGACGAGTTCGAGCCCGAATCGTGGGAAAAAAATCACGCCAATGCCCCAGAGCGTGTTGTAGATCGCAGCCAGCAGAAAGACGAAACGATAAACGTTGCGTCGAGGTGCACTGATACGCGAGAGTCGCAATTCAATTTCATCGGCTCGGGCATGGGATGGCGATGCGGCCGAGCCGATGGACGATGGTGGGGCGGTCGTGCTCATAAGGGCCGGTCGGTCTAGACGACCAGCGTCCGAGTGTAGGCCGTCTACTCATCGTTCCAGCGTTCAAATCATCCCGACCCGCCAAAGTCCGATTCAACAGCCGACCCCAAGCCATCAGGATCACACCCCAGCAGCGCCATCAGTCGCCGCGTCGATTTCCGCCCGCTCGTGTTCACGATCGGCCCGCTCGGAATCGCTTTTCACACGCTCGCGCACACATCTGTTTGCCCTCCTCTACGCAAAAAACGCCTGCAATGGCCAGGCAACGCGCCTGATCCGACCCACCAAGTCCGCCGCGATCGCCCGAGTCGATCCAACACGACGCTCTACATCAACGGTCGCGCTGCGCGATTGCGTCCGCAGGCGCGCAGCGCAAAATCCATTTTGTCTGAAAAATCCGTCAACCCACCCGCCCAATCCGCCGCCGTTCGCTGAACTGGCGCGCCCGCCGCCTCATT
>JAIYCY010000014.1 GCA_027487775.1 Planctomycetaceae bacterium | reverse complement strand
TTGAACACTTCCCATTCTCTCAGAAGGCCACGGCTGGCGCGAGCGATTGTAACGCGCGCCGCAGCGCGGACTTACGACTTAACTTCGTGGCATTAGGGGCTGTCCCCGTTTCTTCCCCGTCAATACTACTTACGCCCCAATTTTCCTTTCAAAGGCGACCCTGAAATGACGGCACTTATTCCAGTTGAATTAAGGTGTGATGAATACGATTCTAAGCACGTGAAGTGGTCCATCACAAAGCTCGCATTTTATCTGCTCGCGTCCGAGATTTCTGAGCCGAAGTATGAGAACTCACTCGGTGTCGAGTGGATCGCGACGTATCCAATGGAGGCACGTTGGGACAAATCACTGTTGTCCAAACAGCAGTTCGATGATGCGGCGGCACCTTGGCGAAGGACTGAGCCTGCGGCGTTTTCTCCGAGAATGATTCAGAGGATTCAAGTGATTGCTCGCTTCAAGCCACGTGAATCCGTGAGTTGCGGTGTCGATAGAGACGATCCGCAGGTCTTCGACCACGTGATGACGGCCTGTTTGTCGTCTGTTCGATACGATCGTTTTGAATATCGTAAGGGTCGTCCGGAGTTCATCGCCGAAGCGCCCGCAACGGTGATCAATGAGATTGTTCGTGCCCGCGGAATGGAACCGATTGAGTGCGTCCGGGCACTTGGTGAGACACCGGTAAAGGCCCTGTTGTATGGATTCTCAGAGCCGGGCTGGAAAGCGCCGTTCATGTTCACGGATGAGTAAAGTAGCGTGAGAGCATCTGACTTCAAGGAGATGAAACGGGGATGTAAGTGGAAAGCAACCGTCAATACTACTTACGTCCCCGTGTCCCTTCTCTAAAGTGAACCTGAGTACAATCGATAGGCGACTTGAGCAAGGAGTGTTGATGAAACCACTGCACGAGCTGATGCAGCCGATGATATTGGACGAGTATGTATTAGTGATGAAGGAGCTTTTTGGGTGGGACCGATCTGCGACTGTTCGATGGATCGACACATTAGACAACCAAGACTGCATCATTCCTTGGCTACATCATGATAAACCCATGGATGAGCTTCAAGGCATGATGATCGGATCGTCACAAGTCACGAAGCGCACTGCAATCGGTCGCCCGTTTCTAGGGTTGCCGTGTCGATATCGAATGATTGAGGTTCTAGAGGCAGGGCTCTCGGGGAGCGAGTCATGGCGTGATGTTCGGCGCGCGATAGAGGATATTGAGCGAGAGTTCGGAATCGAGTTCATTCCGTTGATTCGCGAGAAGTGAGTGCTTCAACTCTCCTGTTCCAATCGTTCAGTCTAACCCTAGTTTTTGCGGTGTGGTCGTGACGTTTGATTCGGATGGGGATAGCTCGATGGAATCAACCTCCGGCAAACTCGATCCTGACTATTTACTCAATCCGACATCGCTTCCAACCGATGCCGGGGATGAGATTATTGCGTATGACGCGGAGGGCAGGCGTTTTGAGACGCGGGATGCGGACGAGACGCGGTGATCGATCATCGCAACCCGACGGGCTACTCACAGAAGCGGGATGAGCGGACGTGCGATGTGGGGTTACCAATCCTTCTGCAGTTCCTGCACGATCGCGGCGGCGATGGCTTCGACGGCGGCCTGGCTGCCTACGAATCGGCCTTCACCTAGCGTGGGGTAGTAGGTGCTCGACTGCTCGAAGTTGGTGCGTTCAACAAGAATCAGTCCGCTGCGCAAGTCCTTCCACGTCAGATCGAGCGTGACCGTAAAGAGTTGCTCCTGCGGGA
This sequence comes from Planctomycetaceae bacterium, assembly GCA_027487775.1. GTDB lineage: Bacteria > Planctomycetota > Phycisphaerae > Tepidisphaerales > Tepidisphaeraceae > JAIYCY01. The sequence goes on along the minus strand of JAIYCY010000014.1, from coordinate 102,266 downwards.
GCGACGTGTTGACGTCGCTGCTGACGGTGTTGACGCGGATGTCGGTGATGGTGGCTTCGAGGATCGTGTCGGCACGCTCTCGCGATGCAACGCGATAAGGCGTCCGCGATTCGAGCTGCGTGACCAGCGCACGCGTGAGCTGCATTTCGATCCCGCGATAAAACGACTTGTTCGCAAGGATCGGGACCGCCACGGTGGAGACGTCGCTTCGGTAGAGCGAAGGCGAACCGTCAACGCCGGCGCCCATTTGATATCCGCAGCCACTCATTGTGCCAAGGCCGACGGCGCTGAGGCTGATGAGCAGGCTGGCGAGTGCTGGGTGTTTTGCGATGCGCGGGCCGCGTGACATGTCGATGGTCCTTGTTCTCGGAGAAGGTCGGTGCATTCACGGTTCTGGTCAGTTGCGAAGCCGGTCGATGCGATCATCAGTTGGTGTCTGAAGCGGTTTGATCGAGTTGAGCCAGCAGATCGCGGGCGTCCTGAGCTTCGGGAAGATCGGGGAAGTTTTCGATGAGTCGCTTGCAGAGATGGGAGGCGGAGTCGGGCTTCCCGGTGCGCTTGTAAAAGTCGGCGGTCAGGTAGAGCTTGCGGGCGATCTTGCGATCGGCGAGCAGGACTTTTCCGCGGAGGTCTTCTTGTCGTGCGAGATCGGGATAGGTTGCGATCATGTCGTTCATCTGAGCGCGGGCGTTGATGAGCGGCGTGGGGTCATACTTGGGCCCGACGAATTGTGCGAGATTGGCGTAGGCTTGTCGCAGACGCGCCTGCGGAACGAGCGGGCTGCGCGGATAGCGGTCGGCGTAGAAACCGTAGGCATCGGAGGCCAGATCGAATTGCCCGTTGGCCCAGTAGAAATCAGCCGTGCGAAGAAGCGCTTGCTCGGCCAGCGGGCTTGCGGGTGCGCGTTGCTGGATCCGAAAGAGCATGTCGATGCCGGAATCGCGTCGCGGGAGAATCGTGAGTCCGAGGAAACGCTCCTTGCGACCTTTGAGATAGCTGTCGGCGATGTCGAACTGAAGTCGAAGCGCATCGACGTAAAGCGGGCTCTCGGGGTGCAGGTCCATCAGTTCGTCGCAGTAATAGAAGGCCTTGATGCCATTGTTCAGGCCGTTAAGAGCGCGGGCGTTGAGCAGCAGCGCGATGTCGCGCACCGGCGAGGCGGGGTTGGTCCGGAGCCAGCGGACGGCGCGACGTTCCGCCCCGCCGAAGGCGCGACGTTCGATCAGGCGCTCGATCTCGAGAAGTTCCGGATTCTGCGCGAGCCGCTGACGTGCATCCGCCTCCGCGGCAGGATCGGGCGCGACGGGGGCGGCGATCCAATCACCGCTGGCGTCGAGCGTCCATAGGGTGCGGCCCGGTTCCTGCGGCGCTGTTGCGCCCGGCGCAGACGGGCTCGAAACTGCCGCGCCCGATGCCGGGGGATTGGCTGCGCCGGTCTGCGCGAACGTGAGCGTTGCACCGCCGCCGAGCGGAAGCGCGAGACAGAGGGATGCGATGAATCCTTTCATCATGCCTCGGATGCTACCCGCACGGCGCGTGCTCGGAAAGCTGGGCGGCCGGGCGCGGATCATTTGACCACGCGGAGAGAGCGGGACTTCTTCTGCGGGATCTCGGCGACGAGGTCGTAGGCCTGGAAGTCGGTGATCGTGACATCGACAAAGTCACCCGGCGAGAGCTTCTTGGGGCTATGGACGAACGTGACGCTGTCAATGTCCGGCGCCTGACCGGAGGATCGTGCGACGTAGCCATCCTCGAGATCACGACCGGCCGGGCGATCGATGAGCACACGCTCGGTCGAGCCGATGCGCTTTTTGTTCCGGGCAAACACGACTTCCTGCTGCGTGAGCATCAGATCTTCGACCCATGCCTGCTTGGTCGATTCGTCGTGCTGCTCGGTGAGCCGACCCATCGGCGTGCCGGGCTCGGGGCTGTAGGGGAAGACCCCCATGTGATCAAAGCCGAAGTCGCGTACGAAATCGACCAGCGCCTGATGCTCGGCCTTTGTCTCGGTCGGAGAACCGGCGATGAAGGTGGTGCGGATCGCGATGCCGGGAACCCACTTGCGGAGCTTTTCGAGCAGCGTCTCGATGTGCTTGCGCGATACTCGGCGCTTCATCAGCGTGAGCATGCGATCGTCGATGTGTTGCAGGGGCATGTCGATGTACTTGACGATGCGACCTGCGTCGGCGATCGCTTTGATCATGTCGTCGCTGAAGGTGCTGGGGTAGGCGTACATGAGCCGCACCCACGCGACGTCCGCGGGGAGTTTGCGGTCGAGCGATTTGAGAAGCTGATCGAGGCCGGGGGCATCGAGACCGGTGGCTTTGGTGATATCCAGACCAAAGCTGGTGGTGTCCTGACCGATCAGGTTGAGTTCGACAGCGCCGTCGGCGGCGAGTTCGCGGGCCTCGGCGAGGATCTGCTCGAGCGGCTTGCTGCGCATGGGTCCGCGAATGCCGGGAATCGTGCAGAATGCACAGCCCTGGTTGCAACCTTCGCTGATGCGGAGATACGCGTAATGCCGGGGCGTGAGTCGGAGCCGCGCGCGATCATCTTCAAACTTCGGAAGCGTGATACGCGATGCGGTCTTGGCGACCTTTTGCTCTTCGCGGCTGAGATCGTGGTATTTGCCGAGGTAGTGACCGTGTTCGGCGCGGGGATTTTCGCGGCCTCGTACGGCTTCGACGATGTGTTCGCGATCGAAAACGCCGACCAGTCGATCAATGCCCGGCGCGTCGTCTAGCAGCTTGGTCTTGTGACGCTGCACCAAACAACCCGCGACGATCACTCGCTTGCAGCGGCCTTTGGATTTCAGCTCGACGGCCCGCTCGATCTCCGAAAGCGATTCCTGCCTGGAGGCTTCTAGAAATCCACAGGTGTTGATAATGATCGCGTCAGCTTGCGACTCGTCGGGCGTGATCGCGAGCCCGTCCTGAGCGAGGAGGCCCAGCATGCGCTCAGAATCGACGAGATTCTTCGGACAACCGAGCGACACAAACGCGACAGATCGAATCCCACCATCCGTGCGGGCGCGGTCGCCCGTCTTTTTGGGCGATTTCCTGGCGACAGTCGACTTTCGGGTTGTGGGAGTCTTGGCCACGGGATGGGTGAGTGTAGGCGTTGAGACGAGATGAGAAGATGAGTGGTTCGACAGGGGGCAGTGGGGTGTTATGCGGGATCAGCGGCGAAACGGGAGTTGCTTCTTTTCGAGTTGTTGGGCGTACTCGAGGGAGTATTTGACCCACGGGATGGCTTCGAGTCGCGGTTTGGAGATCGGCTTTTGTGTGCCCTCGCACAGGCCGTACGTGCCGTCCTGAATCTTGGCCAGCGCGGCGTTGATGTCTTTGAGGAGTGAGCGGTTGGTCTCGACAAGCCCGAGGGTGAACTCCTGTTCGTAGGCGTCGGTCCCTTGGTCGGCCATGTGGACGGGGAGATTGGAGAGATCACTCTTGGATTCTGCGAGTGCCTCCCGTTCCATGCTGGAGACGTCGCCGAGGATTTCGTGACGCTTTTGCAGGAGCAGCTCGCGGAAGGTGGAGAGCTCGGCGACGCTGAGGCCCGCGCGGTTTTTGTTGGGCTTTTCGCTGGTTGGTGGCGCGGGCGCCGGTGCGGGCTTGATCGCGGGAACTTGTTCAAAGAATGATTGCGATGACGATGACTTGCCCGTCACGGATTTGCCCGTCGCAGACTTATCCCAAGCCGACTTGCCCGGGAGCAGCTTGCCCGAGGCGGACTTGCCCGAAACAGATTTACCGCCGGCCGACGGAAGGGGCTGCGCGTTGGTGTCGGTCTTGGCGGATTTGGATTTATCCGCTCCGGGTTTTGTGCTGGAAGCGATCGGTCGAAGAATGATCGCGCCGGGCTTGTGAACGATGGTCTTGCCGCTGGCGGTGATGAGCGTGTTGGGATTCTTGGCGGCCTCGCGAGCGGCTTTGGCAGCCGCCTTGGCGGAAAGCTGCGGCGTGGCGGGAGAGTCTTTGGTTCGGTCCTTGGCAGAACCTTTGCCTCGCCCCTTCACGAGTCCGGCGTCATGTCCCTTGGATTGAGCCTTGTCCGGACCGCCCTTATCTGAGCCTTTGTCAAGGGCTTTGTCAGAGCCTTTGTCTGTACCTTTGTCACCTTTGTCGGCGACGACGTGTTTGGACGAGCCCTTCTTGTTTGCGTCGGCAATCTTAGCGGAGGGTTTCGAGGCAGAGGCCTTCGTCGGAGCAGAGGACTTGGACCCGGCCTTCGTTGACAGCTTCTTGGCAGCGGGCTTCGTGGGAGAAGCATGGTTCGATTTGGCGGCCTTGGACGCGGATTGCGCGGTCCTGACCGACGGTGATTTGCCGGATGACGATGCAGCAGACCCTGCACGTGCCGGTTTCCCCGCCGACTTCATGGCAGGCTTGGCGGCCGGCTTTTTGGCGTCGGTCTTGGAGGGTTTCGGCTTGGGCTTGCCGGTCGATTTGGAAGTTGGCTTGGCCACGTTGCGAAGGCTCCTGACGAAACCACCGGGATCGAAACCCCGTACAAATTCGATTTTCCGCCGCTATCAGTCCACCACGCGAATATCCACATTGCTCTCCGACAGGCCGATCTGTCCCATCGAAAACAGGCCGACCCGGCGATAGCCCAGCGAGTCTAGCCGATTTTGGGCAAAACCGCAAATCATTGGCATGCGGATTGTTCCGCGCTTTTCACCCGCAGTTTACCGCTATATTGATAGACGCGCATGAGCCGACTTCGTTACACCACCGCCGGCGAGAGTCATGGTCCGAGCCTGGTCATTCTCGTCGAGGGATTGCCCGCAGGACTGGTCGTCGATACCGACTTCATCAACCACGAACTCAAACGCCGTCAGGGCGGATATGGGCGTGGAGGCCGACAAAAAATCGAGACCGATGCCGTCAACTTCCTCGCGGGCGTTCGACTATACGCCGACGGCGTACGCCGGACTTTTGGCGCTCCAGTCGCGATTTCGATCCCCAACAAGGACAACCGACTCGATGACCCGGACAAAACCCCGCCCCTCAGTCAACCAAGGCCAGGCCATGCCGATCTGGCGGGCAGTCTGAAATGGCTCACGACAGACTGCCGCGAAACACTCGAACGCGCAAGCGCCCGAGAGACCGCCAGTCGCGTGGCCGCAGGCGCGCTGTCTCGCTGCCTCCTCCGCTCGTTCGGCATCGATACCTTCGGATTCGTACGCTCAGTCGGGCCGGCCTCGACGGCGATTCAAATCCATGCCCGAAATTGGCGCGAGCTGGTTCGCGTGCGGGATGACGATGATCTGTATTGCCCGGATCCGACTGCCAGCGGGGCGATGCGCGCCTTTGTACAGCAGATGAAGCAGGACAAAGACACCGCCGGCGGCGTCGTCGAATGTCACGTCTTTGGGTGTCCGATCGGACTCGGGTCGAGCATGTCGGGCCCGGGACGGCTCGATGGCCGGATCGCGCAGGCGGTCATGAGCATTCAGGCGTTCAAGGGCGTCGAAATCGGACTCGGTTTTGAAGCATCGCGTCTGCCCGGTTCAAAGGTGCATGACGAGATCTTTTTCGATGCTGACAAACGCGACGAGCGATCGCTCGGATTCGTACGAGGCAGCAACAACGCAGGCGGACTAGAAGGCGGAATGACCAATGGCATGCCGGTCGTGGTGCGTGGTGCGATGAAGCCGATCAGCACCCTCGGCAGGCCTCTGCGATCCGTGGATTTGAATACACGCGAGGCCAAAGAAGCGGGCTGGGAACGCAGCGACATCAGCGCGATCAGCGCCGCGGGCGTGGTCATGGAGAACGTCATCGCGTTCGAAATCGCCGATGCCTTACTCGAAAAGTTCGGCGGGGATTCGATGACCGAAACTCGGGCGAATCTGGAAAGCTTCGAAAAACTCGCGCGGTCGTTGCCGCTGGGTTAAACTCATCTCCGCACTCGATCCGGATCATCCCACCGTTTCGATGCTGTCGATGAGTTCGCCGGTGGTGCGGTCGAGGACGCGATCGGTGCCGGAACCGCCGACGTAGAAATCGGTGCCGGCGTTGCCGACGAGCGTGTCGTTGCCGACTTCGCCGAGTAGTCGATCGTTTCCGCCGCCGCCGATGAGCATGTCATCGCCGTCGCCGGCCCAGATGCGATCGACGTGTCCGCCGCCGTCGAGGACATCGTTGCCGCCGTTGCCATAGAGTCGATCCTCGCCCGCGCCGCCGTAGATGGCATCGTCGTGGTGTCCGCCGTTGATGCGATCATTGCCGTCTTCGCCGTGGATGATGTCCCGGCCGGCCGCGCCGGTGAGCGTGTCGTTGTCGGTCCCGCCGTAGATGCTGTCGTTGCCCGATCCGCCGAGGACGTAGTCATGGCCCGCGTCGCCGTTGAGTCGGCTGGCGTTGTTCGGGCCGGTGATGGAGTCATCGCCCGCCCCGCCGTTGACAGTCGCGGGAACGACGTCACCTGCGAGTGTGATGCTGTCATTGCCTTCCAGTCCGTTGACGGTGAGGCTGCTCACGAGATCAAGCGCTCGTCGTGTGGTGGTGCCGTTGACCGTCATCACGAGTTCGCTGCCCGATATGCTGATGTTGATGGTGTCGTTGCCCGTCGTTCCGTTGACGACGAGCGGCTCGGGCTGTTGAGCTTGGGCCATGCCGGGGGTGAAGTCGCGCTTGACGTTTTCTGAACCCACAGTGACAGCGCCGATGCGGACCACGCCGAGCCCGTTGCCCGAGGCCGAGACTTGATACGTGCCGGCCGGGAGTTGGAGGCTGTATCCGCCGGCGTTGTAGGTGGTGGTCGAGTAGGTTCGACCCGCAGAATTGACGGCGGTGATCGTGATGCCCGCCAGACCTTCGCCGGGCGTGTAGAAGCTGTTGGCCTGAACGGCATCCGTGTAGGCGACGCCGGTGAGAAAGGGATTTCCCGCGCGGGACGCAAACTTCTGGCCCGACAGCACACCGCTCGCCCAGTTGGTTCCGTTGAAGGTGAACGATCCGCTGGAGACACCCGAGCCGATTTCGCGATGCCCGGCACCGAGCATGTTGAGACGATGCCCGCGACCGGGGATGGTTTGGTCGACGAAGAGGTTTCGATGCTGCGTCTCCATGCGGGCCCGAAGATCGACCGAACTCCAACTGCTCATGTTGACGGCGAGGTTCTCGCTCCAGCCGGTGGAGTTGGTATAGCCGGCCGCGGTGAGGCGTTGACCGACGTTCGATCCGCCCGAGCCCGTGTGTGAGAATTGCCCCGCGCTGCGCAGCCAATTCACATGCGATCGCACCGCGTCAGTGGCGAAGAGGTTCAGCGCGAGCGGTTGACGGGCGGCGGTCGACAGCGTGCCGGGGGCGAGGCCTTCATTCAGATCGATGCCGTAGCGTTGAGCCTCGGCGACGGGATTGGCGCGGGCGCGGTTGACCATCTCGATCATGTACTGCTCGAAGGCGGTCGGCTCGACGGCGGCGAGCAGTCGACGGCCTTCGAGTGAATCGACTGTGGGCATCACTGGGCGCATGAATCTCTCCTGCTCTTTGAAGACAATGGCTGTGTCGGATGTCCGATTCGCACACGACGCGGGCAAGTGAAATCGGGGGAAAGATTCCGCGCGCGCCGAGGAACGCTTCTCCACGTCCGATCAAAACTGCGATAGGCTCCGAGAGATGAAGATCGAACGTCGAACGAGCCGGATGATTGCGATTCTCGGACGCGAGCGGATCGGGCGCAGCGCTCGCCGGACAAGAGCGATCGGCGGGATGGGTGTGATGCGTTTGACGATGTTGGGATTGTTGGTGGTCTTGTTGGCGGGGTGTCGGGCGACGGAGCCTGTGTCGGGCGAGGCATCTCATGGGGCGCGGTTGCGTTGGGTGTCGATGGGCGCGGGTCTTGAGGGTGTGGTCGTGGAGGAGGATGGACAGCGCATGAGGCTGACCCGGCCGGCGGGGATGTGGGCGGATGTGGAGCGGGCGCCTGACGAGAAGCCGGTGATCGTGTTACGGGCAGCCGCGCGGGGGCAGGGTGTCTTTGGGGCGCGGCTCGACGAGATGGATGCCCAGGTGGAAATGGATTTGGCGCGAGCGGGCTTTGTGGTGGTGGGTTTTGAGTATGGAAAATCGCCGGAGATGAATGAGGGGCGTCTGGAAGCGTTTGTAGCCTGTGCGCGAGGAACGATGCTGGACGAACCGGCGGGTCGGCTCAGTCGGTTGATGCAGCGATTGAAAGAAGAGGAGAAGGGACTTTCGCGGGCGAAGTTGGTGGTGGTGGGAGAGGATTACAGTGCGGTGGGTGCGCTGCGTGTGGCACGGGACGGACGGTTGCAGGATGTAAGGGGCGTGGTGCTCTTGAGTGCGCCGGCAAGTCTGACGAGCGAAGGCGGGGGCGAGGATGCCTGGGTGTTGACCGAGGCGCTGGCGGGTCATGTGGTGGGCCTGCGTGAGTGGGCCAGCGAGCATGCGCCGGAGCGATTGGTGAGGGAGTTGCGATGCGCGGTGATGGTGTTTGCGAGCAGTGGGGATGAGGCCGGCCGAGAGGAGAGCGCGCGGAAGCTCCTCAGTGTCATGCGAGAGGCGGGCGTGGAAGGTGTACCGGCTTTGGTGGACGGCGGGCCTCGTTCCGAAGCGCACGCGGTTCACGCAATGCCACTGGTGATCGACTTTATTCGAGGGGTTCGATGAGTCGTGACGGGCGTTCACTCCTTCGATCATGCCTCGCCGGGTCAATTCGGAGCACGTTTCGCGTAACCGAAAAACCGCCAATATGTCAGGGAAGTGAGACGGCGATTAAACTCTTAAGTGCTCTTGGATCATCGATTTAGTCAGATTGTATGATTGGTGCAGAATTTGCTCACTTGGGTGTTGGCCGATGATCTAGATTGAGGTCAGACGAGAAATGGTTGAGTCGTCGCATCGAATTCGCGTGCTGTTTGCCGATCCCGAGGGGGATTGGCATCGGCAGGCCGTTGCGCTTCTTGAACCGCGGGGGGTGGAGGCGATCGGGGTGCGGACCGGCCGAGAAGCACTGGATCGTCTGGAGCATGAGCAGGTGCATGTGGCCGTTCTGGACGCGCAGATGCCTCAGCTGGGCGGGCTGCAGGTCGTGAAGATGCTGCGGACACGCGAAAAAGCCCCGCCGGCAATTCTGCTGGCACGCGAGGTATCGAGCAGCTTGATGCACGAGGCGCTGCAGATGCGCGTCTTCAGCGTCCTGGCAAAACCCGTCGATCTGACTCTACTACTCAACACGCTCGCGCGAGTCGTCGATCGACATTACGCAGGACGCTGGCCGGGACAGTCTTAGCGATCACCTCTGATTCGCTGTTTGTCGTCATGAACGTGTCATGACGTGCGCGCTGCAATGCGCGTGACATGCCACGCAAGACGCGACATCTGCCCCGCGACATGCGTGCTGTGTTGCCAACGCCAGCGATCCATAGAGCGTTGTGGACGTTCCCTCCGATCTCGGGCAACATCCGGACATGCGCGCTCTAGGCATCGATGTCGGCGGAACGAGTGTGAAGATGGCCCTGATCGAGTCGGTGGAATTGACACCGGCTGGCTCGAGTGGTGCCGGATCAAAATCGATCTGGCTAGGCCAGAGTTCGTTTTATGCCAAGCCCGATGCTGCGCGTCTACGCGAGGCGATGCGTGAGGCGTGTGCGGGTTTGATCGGGCAAGTCGATGCGGTGGGGATTTGTGTGCCGGGGATCTTGAATGAAGCGCGTGACACGGTGACGCTGAGCATCAACGTGCCGGGCCTGATGAATCTGCCGCTCGCGGAGCTCGTCGAGAGTGCGTTGGGTGCTGAGGCGCGTGGGGCGCGCGTGCAGAATGATGCCCTTAGTTGTGCGACGGACGTGATCGAGATGTTCGGCCTGGATGGGCGCACGCTGCTGCTCGCGCTCGGCACGGGCGTGGGCGCGGGCGTGATCGATCGATTGGAAGACGGACGATTGCGACCGCTGGAGGTCAGCGGGGCGTCGCCCGGGCATATCGGAATGATCGACGTCACGTGCGACGATCCGCCGACGATCGGACCGGACGGCGGCGCGGGGTCGCTCGAGGGCTATCTCGGTGTGCCCGCGCTTCGCAAGCGGTTCGGATCGGACATCAACCCAAGCCTCGCAAGTCTCCCGGCTGACGATGTGGTGATCAAGGCGTTGTCACGAGCGATCCGGATCGGGCATGCGATGTATCGACCGAATCATGTGGTGCTCGCGGGCGGGGTGGGCGTGAGGCTCTTGCCGCATTTGGACGTTCTGCGGAAACGCGTGGAGACGCATCTGACGTCGGTGGCCCGGCAAGGTTGGACGCTCCGAACGGCGGCTGACGATCATCACGCGGCACGCGGCGCGGCGCGCAGGGCGCTGTTGTAAAAATCAGCGCGAGTCGCTCGAGCGACAGGCGATTCGAAGGCCCGCAAGCCACTCGTATCATTGCTTCCAGGCTTCGCGGCGATGTAACAGACCCCCGACGGATGCGAGTGTCAGTTCGATTGCGACCTGCATGAGTCGCATGGCGACGACGATCAACGCGACAGTGCCGGCCGGCGCACCGGGAAGACTTGCGGGCAACGTAAGCATGCGGACGCCTTCAGTGACGCCCAGTCCGCCAGGCGCAAAAAGTGCCAGGTATCCGACCGACCCCGCCGCCGCCTGAATCACGATGAACCTCCACGTCGATGCGAATTCAATGTCCACGAGCGATCGGGTCATGCACCAAAGCGAAATGCCCGCCAGCACCCACTGCGCCACCGCGCACGCGAGCGGCACGAGATACTCAACCAAACTCGGCATCCGCTCCAATGGTGCGCGGCCCATCAGCTTGAGACCTCGATTCACCACCCACCCAAAGACTCGCGGATGAAGCAGCACGAGGCCACACATGACGACCGCTGACGCGATCCAAGCCCCGCCGGGCACGAGATTCGACACCGGCTCACTCGTGAGGACGGGGGATCCGATGACCAGTCCCAGCAGGACCGGAAACGCGTCCATCAGCAGTACAACCGAGAGTGCGATCGTCACATTGACACCGTAACGCCTCAGCATGTAGGTCGCTCCCGCAATGGCAGCGACTTTGCCTGGAACGTACTTGCCGAGCGGTGGAACCCATGCAATGGCCATCATCTGATTCCACGTCGGTGATTGGCCGTAGCATCGAAGCAGATGTCGATAGCTGATGATCTGCACGCTTGCGACACCAAGGGCGGCCAGAAGTGATAACAGAATCCATGCGGGATCGGGTCGAAAAACTGACCAATCTTCGATGCGATTCAGGTCGCGACGGATCGCTAAAACGACGAAAACCAGAACCGCGGTGAGCAGCGTGAGCTTGCCGGCGCGCAGGACCATTCGTTTGAAACTGCCGGACGTTCGCACAGGATTGGCGGGCTGCCCGTCAGTGCTCATCGCGACTCCAGTGCGCGACGGAGCGATTCGACGACGCGGTCGACGGTGATGGATTCAATACACATCGGCGGGCGGCATTGCGTGCCCGGGCGACATGCCGCAAACGGATATCTCATGCAGGGAGAGCAGTCACGCTCTGCTTGCACAACCAGATGACGATAGCCGAAGGGGCAAACGCGATCCGGATCGGCGGGGGCAAAGAGGGTCACCGCTGGCGTGCCGACCGCGGCGGAGAGATGGGCGAGCCCGGAGTCGGTCCCGACATACGCCACCGCACGCGCGAGCAGAGCCGCTGCGTTTCCAATCGGACCCGTCAAACGAATCACTCGCAACATGTTCGATGATCGCATCGCAACACGATCCTCCCCGCACGAAGGATCAAAACGCCCCACGGTTCCCGGCAGTTGCGACTCTATTCCGCCGGCAACGCCGCGCTCGTCGGGACCTTCGACCAGCACCACGTCAAGGCCGAACGTCGTGACGATCTGTTCGATCAGTCCGGCGTACCGATCGACTGGCCAGCGCTTGGCTTCGGCGAGGACGGTCTGGGCGCTGCCTGCGTGCATCACGACGAAGGGCCTTTGCCTATTGGATTCGGCATCGATCGCGCCGACGCCACGGAGCATGTGCTCGGCGCTCGATCGATCGACGTCGGTGAGCGGAAAGTCCGGAGCCTCCGACTCGTCAGGTTCGATGCCCAGCGCGCGGAGCAGCCGGAGGTTCTGCACGACGTCGTGAAGGCCACGCTGCGCCGGCACACGGACGGCGGGCAGGAACGAAGCGGTCGTCAATCCCCCGACCGCGTAGCTGTGCATGAGCCGGTATCGCGCGCTGCTGGTGAACTGAAGCGCGTTGTACTGCCACCGATTGCTCGGGAACGGGACAACGTAAAGATCCGGTCGATGGGATCGACCCTCACGAACGAGCCGCTTGGCCCCGCCGGGGGAACAAACCACGACTTCGTCCACACCCGGCTGACGACGACAAACCTCGCCCATCGGCGCATTGCCCGCCAGCACCGTGAGATGTGCATGCGGAATCCCTCGCTTAAGCTGACGCAGCATCGGACAGGCGAGCAGCGCATTGCCAATCCCCGCCACGACGGGCACGACCACGCGGTGGATCGCGTGCGTTGGAATCATCGGGCCGGCGGGGCTGGTGTGCATACGAGGTCAGAGAGCATAACCGCATCGATGCAACTCGGCGCGGTGACGAACATCACCACGGCGTTCACAAGCCCGGGACACGGCGCATGGGCTTGAGATCGATCTCGGGCAGGTCGGTGATCAGACGATAACGCGACGAGCCGTCGATGCGTTCGTAGAGTTCCCAGCCCATCGTGTTGCCGTCGGGCTCGCGTCCGGTCAGCGCCCTTTGAAGCGAGGGCGTAAGGCGGAAATTGCCAACGCGCCAGGGCTCGGTCGGAACCTGGTAAAGGTAGTAAGTCACGCCGTTGCGAATCGCCCACCGCCGGGCGGCATCTTCGGTGGGTCTGCGACTGAGTCTGCTCGTGCGATCGACGCCAAGGATCGGTTCGTCCGAGAGTAAATGCGACGCGCGGACACCGTACTTGCTGTAGCGCGATCGTCCCATGTTCACGTAGCGTTCGCTGACCGCAATGCGACCCGGCGCGACCTCTTCGGAAGGATCGATCGGGCTCTCGATCATGCGCAGCGGCGTGCCAATCGTCTGGTTTCGCGCCTGAATCCATTGAATCGAGGCGATCAGAGACGCATTGCTGCCGGCCTCGTAGCGATCGTAGAAACGATCCCCCGATCGAAACACCCAGACCTCATACAGATAAAGCGGGAGGTTCGACGCGAGGGTCGCGATGACGAACGCGTAGGTGAATCCCGAAGCGAGTCGATGCCATCCAATGGCGTGCATCAGACGAAGGGCATTGAAGACGCCCGCGATGATGAAGATGACCACAGGGACGTAATAGCGGGCGTTGGGATTGGGCCACATCAGCACGAGTCCGCCGGTGTAGCCAGCCAAGGCGAGCCAAAACCATTCACGGCGTTTGAGCGCATCGAACAGCGTCCAGACGAGCAGTACGATGACAAGCGTTCCGAAAATGAGCCCCGCGACGCGTATGGGTCGAACGGATTCGCCGAAGCGCGTGGGCTGCCAGAGCACCCATGCGAACCACTTTCCGCTTGACGCGACGCGTGAAGCGTATTCGCCGACGAGACTCTTATCGGTGGGCGGGGGGAAGATGGTGGGCGTGAGCTGGTCGTCGGTGATGATGGTTGAGGCAGTCGTGGCGGTGGTGACGACATCGGTGCCTGTTTCTGATTCGCCGGTTCCGCCTGCAGCGCGGGCGAGTTTGGCCTCTTCCTTGGAAAGAGAGAGGAATTGGTGCGTTGCTGCGAATGTTCCAAACGCGACGCCCCAAGCGATGATGACTCCGAGAAGGCTTGGCCGGGAGAACAGCCGAACGCCTGGCCTCAGCAGACCCGCGGTGACCAGAAGCACCGTGAGCGCACCGGGCCAACGGATGAAACTTGCCCACGCGAGGCAGGTCAGCATCAGGATCCACTCGACTTTCGAAGCACGATTCTCACCGATGCGAAATGCCAACAGGATCGCCAGCGATGCAAAGAAAATGAAGCTGGCTTCGGTGTGCATCCAATAGGTGAGTGGATACAGAGTCGAAAGTGTACCCGCTAAAAGCATGCCGAGGCAGGCGACTCGCGCGGAGACAAATCGGCGGGCGATCCAGAAGCAGATGCCAAGGCCGGCGGTCATTGAAACAATGTTGATCAGCTTGAGGAACCAGAACTCCGGAAGAATTCGCATCGCGCCGGCTAGCAGAAGCGGCCAGCCCGGCGGGGCAATCGCCGCTCGCGCGCCGTTGAACAGCAGGCCCTCGCCACGCGCGAGCGAACGCGCCATCGCTGTGTAAACCTCGCCGTCACCGCTCGGAACCCAATACGGATTCAGCATCAACAAATACACTGCCAGCAGAATGCCACAGCCCAGCAAACACCACCGCCAGTCCGCCTGTGCCGGGCCGCTCAGATGTTGATTCGTTGATTCACTCATGCTCCGAATTCCGTTTCAGCCGACACCGAATCCCGACCATAAGAGTGCAGCGAAGAATTGCAATAACCGCGCCACCCATGTCATGTGATCGCGAATCGTAACTTTGTCATGACAGGATGCGAGACTTCGTATGTGCTCGGTGCGCGTGCCTGAGCCGCAGCACGATCCAGCCGGGCTCAGTTGCCCGGTGAATCTGTTTCCACCTGCGATTTAAATCGGATTGCAATCGCTGCGACTCTGCGGATCATTCAGCGATGAATCGACTTGCGTTGAGACGATTCGAAGGATCTCTCAAACGGAACACGACATGAGCAACACGCAACCGCCGTTCTCGAATCAGCCGCATCCCTCGCAGTCATCCCCTCCGGTTCCGTATGGCACGCCCCAGGTGTATGTGCAGCCCGGGCCGTCCAACGGGCTGGGCGTGGCAGGGTTCGTGACGTCGCTGATCGGGCTGATGAGTTGTGGGATTCTCTCACCGATCGCGCTGTTGATCTCGTTCATCGCGCTCTTCAAACGGCCGCGCGGATTCGCGGTCGCGGGCACCATCATCAGCGTGATCGGGTCGATCGCCCTGGTGTTGGTCGGTGCCAGCTTTGTCCTGGCCATGATCGGCGTGAAGAAGGGCGCTGAAGCACTCGGAGCGCAGCTCACGACCATGTCGGCAGCCAGGGACGCCAGCACGCTCATCGAGGAACATCGCAAAGCCAACGAAAACTATCCCGCCGCAGAGATCGGCAACCAACTGATCGCGGGCAAACTCGACGGATGGAACACCCAACTCGTCTACGAACCCGGCGCGACCAGCTATCAGATCCGATCAGCAGGACCGGATACGATCCTGAACACTCAGGACGATATCACCTACGACGGCGTTGAACTGAAACGCTTCGACTTCAGCCCGATCAACGAAGGAGAACTGCCCCCAGAACTGCGACAACTCGAACAGGAAATCAAACAGTTCGAACGCGAGGTCAGAGAAAAACACAACCTCCCGCCAGCACCAGAAAATCCGGCCACACCGGAAACGCCGGCCACACCCGAGCCCGCACCGGAAGCACCCACGCCCGCACCGGAAGCACCCAAGACCGCGCCCGAAGCGCCGCAGCCTGCGCCGGCAGCTAATCCGTGAATCCTGCGCGGGTCGGATGATCGACGATCAAAACGGTGGAGTTCATGCATTCGAAGTATCCGCCGCGTAATCGGCTTGCGAAAGTTCTCCCAGAAGAGTGGCGCGACCACCTCACTTCGCTCGGCGTGCCGAGACGGAAGTACACCGCGATTTGTCGGATCACGCTTGTCGGTGGACGCGTGGTCGATGAACTGATCGTCGAGGAGGGTTGGATCATCGCGCTCACTCGCGAACATCTCGGCGGAACCTTTGAACAGCGGATCGACTTTGACCCGCGGCAGATCACTTCGCTCGAGTTGCTGCAATTCATCTGAGGCGATTGATCACCACCGACCCAACGCCCATGCGGACGCCCATTTGAATGTTTGACGAGATGGGCGGCTTGTCTTCTGATAGCAGACCATTCGTAACAAAAGGAAATGCGTCGATGAGCAAGTTGAACTGGGGGATTTTGGGAGCCGGAGCGATCGCCAAGGCCTTTGCCCGGGGTGTGTCGGAGAGTGCGACGGGTCGCCTGCAGGCGGTGGGGTCGCGAGATGCGGCGAAGGCGAAACAGTTTGCCGAGCAGAACGGCGTGCCGTCGAGTCATGGCAGCTATGAGGCTTTGATCGCTGATCCGTCGGTGGATGCGGTTTACATCTGCACCCCGCACCCATTGCATGCCGAATGGACGATCAAGGCGATTCGCGCGGGCAAACATGTGTTGTGTGAAAAGCCGTTCACGGTCAATCATCCGCAGGCGACCGCCGTCGTGGAGGAGGCGGTCAAGGCGGGTGTGTTTCTGATGGAAGCGTTCATGTATCGCTGCCATCCGCAGACCGCCAAACTTGTGGAACTGATTCAGAAGCGCGTGATTGGTGATGTGCGAGTGATTCGCGCGACGTTCAGCTTCCAGTCGGGATTCAATGAAAACAGCCGACTCTTCGCCAATCATCTCGCCGGTGGGGGAATCTTGGACGTGGGGTGCTATACGACCTCGATCGCGAGGCTGATTGCAGGCGCGGCCTTGGGATGCGGTGTGGCGGAGCCGATTGATGTGAGCGGCGTGGCGCAACTCGGCAAGACCGGTGTCGATGAGTACGCGCTGGGAACACTGAAGTTTGAGGGCGGGATTTTGGCGCAGATCGCAACCGGTGTCTTGATCAATCAGGATAACACGTTGCAGATTTTCGGATCGGAGGGGCGCATCACGGTGCCGAATCCGTATGTGGCCAATCGTCAGGCGTCCGATCAGGGCCTGATCATTGTCGCACGGAACGGCGAACCGAAGTATGAAGTTCCCGTGGAGGCAGACAAGACGGCGTTCGGCTACGAAGTCGATGCGTTTGCCGCAGGCGTTCGTGAAGGAAGGCCCCCCTATCCATCGCAATCGATCGAGGACACACTCGGAAACATGCGTACCCTCGACCGTTGGCGCCGGGCGGTGGGTCTGACCTACGACATGGAGAAGCCGGAGCACTACGCGACGACGACGGTGAACGGATTCCCTCTGACTGCACCCGAAAAGCCGAAGATGAATTACGGGCGTGTGGAACATGTCGATCGACCGGTCAGTCGACTCGTCATGGGATGCGACAACCAGATCAGCTTCGCGCAGGCGGCGGTGCTCTTTGATCACTGGTTCGAGCAGGGCGGCAACACCTTCGACACCGCACACGGTTACGGCGGGGGTTTGCACGAACGCTACCTCGGGCAATGGATGAAACATCGTGGCGTGCGTGATCAGGTGAACGTGATCGTCAAAGGATGTCATACGCCAAGATGCGATCCGATCAGCCTGAGCGTCGAACTGAAGATTTCGCTCGAGCGATTGCAGATGGAGTGTGCGGACATCTATCTCATGCACCGCGACAATCCGCAGTATCCGGCGAGTGCGTTCGTGGACGTGCTGAATGAGCATGTGCAGGCAGGTCGAATCAAGGCGTTTGGCGGAAGCAATTGGTCGCTTTCGCGCGTGCAAGAGGCCAACGAATACGCCGCGAGCAAAGGACTGCGCGGCTTCACCGTCCTGAGCAATAATTTGAGCCTCGCACGAATGGTCAATCCGGTCTGGACGGGCTGTATCAGCGTGCACAGCGCGGAAAGTCGGGCATGGCTGACCGAGCGTCAGATCGCGAATTTCAGCTGGTCGAGTCAGGCACGTGGATTCTTCTTGCCGGGTCGGGCCACGCCCGAGAAGACGAGCGATCGGGAGATGGTCCATAGCTGGTACAGCGATGACAATTTCCAGCGGCTCGCGCGTGCGAATGAGCTGGCTGCACGGAAGGGCGTTGCGCCGATCAACATCGCGGCGGCGTGGGTATTGGGGCAGCCTTTCCCGAGCTTTGCGTTGATCGGTCCGCGTGAGGTGAGCGAGACACGCACGAGCCTGCCGGGGCTGGACGTCACGCTGACGCCTGAGGAAATGAAGTGGCTGAACCTTGAAGCGTGATACGATCGCGTCGATGCAGTCCCTGCCGATTGATTCATTCACCGACACGATCGTCGCCCGGTTATCCGAGCGCGGCGCGTGCGTGGTGGTGGCGGATCCAGGCGCCGGCAAGACGACACGAATCCCGCCGGCGATATTGGCGTCGGGAATGCTGTCGGGCGAGCACGGGCAATTGGTGATGTTGCAGCCGCGACGCGTGGCCGCGCGGGCGGCGGCGGCTCGTATTGCCGAGGAGCGCGGGTGGACGCTCGGCATAGAAGCGGGGTATCACGTACGCTTTGATAAAAAACTCGCGCCCGATACAAAACTTCGCGTCCTCACCGAAGGACTGCTCACCCGGCAACTGGTGGCCGATCCGTTTCTGGATCGGATCGGATGCGTCGTTCTCGATGAGTTTCATGAGCGGTCGCTCGACGTCGAACTGGCCTTTGCGTTGCTGCGCGAGATTCGCGCGACGGTCAGGCCTGATCTGAAGATCCTCGTGATGAGCGCAACCATCGACGCGGAGGCAGTCGCAAACGCCCTCGGGGACGGTGTGCACCCAGCGCCCATCGTGCGCGTGCCGGGGAGAGTGTTTCCGGTTGATGTGGAGTATCGACCCGCCAGCGGATTGAAACTCGCAGAACGCGTCGCCGAGGAATGTCGCGCGGCTCTTGATATGTCGCGCATTGCCATGGATTCGTCTCGTGCGGTCATCGATTCGTCTGACGGATCGATACAGCATCCGCCCGGCGACGTGCTGGCTTTTTTGCCCGGCGCGGGAGAAATACGCGCGGCGGGCGAACTGCTTGAAGGCTGGGCGCAGCGGACGGGTGTGGAAGTCGTGGAACTCCACGGATCGCTCGGGTTTGAAGAGCAGCAACGAGCCCTCCGACGCACCGACGGCCCGCGGGTGATACTGGCCACGAACATCGCCGAGACGTCGCTCACGATTGACGGCGTCCGGACGGTCATCGACTCAGGCTTTGCACGTGTGCCAAGGTTTGACGAGCGACGCGGACTGGATCGGCTTGAGCTCCGCAGGATCTCGGCAGCAAACGCGGAACAGCGACGCGGTCGGGCGGGACGAACGGCGGCGGGTCGGTGTATACGGCTCTGGACGCCGAGTGAACAGGCGCGACTCGATGCGTTTGTCGAGCCGGAAATCCGTCGGGTCGACCTCGCATCGACCGTGCTCGCACTACGCGCGTGGGGACAAAATGATCCGCGACGATTCGGGTGGTTCGAGTCGCCCGGCGAAACGAGGTTGGCAGAGGCGGAGCGTGTGCTTGGGTTGTTGGGATTGATCGAGCGCATTGAAGCCGACGCAGCAGATGATCCAGATGTGCGATCGGATTGGGGGGCGATCACGGCGGTGGGACGGGCGGTGGAGAGGCTGCCTGTGCATCCACGCATCGGTCGGATGCTGGTAGCCGGCGTGCGGGTGGGATTGCTGCAGGAGGCGTGCGGGTTTGCAGCGGTTTTGAGTGAGAGAGATTTCGTGCGGGATGAGGGATTCGGAATGGGAGGTGCGCGCGGACCGCGCACGGTGGGATCAAGCGACTTGGTGTGGCGATTGGAACTGCTCGATGATCCGCGTCCGCCGGGCTTTGTCGACCGTTTTGCGTGGCAGACCGTGCGGCGCGTTCGAGACGAACTGTTGCGACTTGCGCGGCGAATCGATGCGCGTGAACTGCCCGCAGAACGTTGGCCGACCGGATTGTCCGCCGGTGAGATGATGTTGTGCCTGCCGCTGGTGGCATTCCCGGATCGTGTGTGTCGAAGGCGGGGTCATGATGCGGGCACGATGGTGGGCGGGAGTGGCGTGAGGATTGATGCCGGCTCGGTCGTGCGTGATGGCGAATACTTTCTGGCACTCGATGCCCGGGATGAAGCGCGAGTGAGGCGTGAAGGGAATGTGGTGAAGGGGGCGGAGGCTGTTGTGCGGATCGCTTCGCGGGTGGAGCGCGAGTGGATCGAAGCAATGCTGCCGGATGCTGTTGGGGATGAGGTGAGGCTGGAGTTTGATCGGGAGACCGGGCGGGTGAACGAGAAGCGTGTTCGGACGTTTCTTGGATTGACGTTGCGTGAAGTGAGCGGCCCGGCACGCGACGCTGAGCGCGCGGGTACATGCCTCGCGGATGCGTTGGCGGGCGAGGCGGAGGCGATGTTGTCCGGGGATGAGTCGGCGGCGGGTTTGGTGGCGCGGATTCGGTTCGCGAGGCGTGTTGCGCCGAAGGAAGCTTGGCCGGAGATCGAGGCAGCAGATGTGTTGCGGGCGGCGTGCGCGGGGTGTGTTTCGCGGGGCGAGATTCGACTTGAGGAATCGATTCGCAATCGATTGGTCTATCCTCTGGATCGGTTGTTGGAGCAACTGGCGCCGGAGGTGATGGAAGTTCCGACGGGGTCGAAGATCAAGTTGGATTATTCGGGGCAGTCGGTGGTGATGGCGGTGCGGTTGCAGGAAATGTTTGGGGTGGCCGAGACGCCTCGTGTGGGCGGCGGGCGTGTGGCGGTGGTGATGCACTTGTTGGGTCCGAATTATCGAGCGGTGCAGGTGACTGACGACCTCGGGAGTTTTTGGAAGAACACGTATCCGCAGGTGAGAAAGGATTTGCGCGCGCGATATCCGAGGCACAGTTGGCCGGACGATCCGTTGACCGCGGTGGCGATTCGCGGCGCGAAACGTCGCGGGACGTAGACCGTTTGGTCGATAGAGACCAATGGTATTGAAATGGGTCTCGATGAAGGCGGAGGAGAGGTTCAGATGCGGAAGAGGCCGGTGATTGGAATTGTGGGCGGGATCGGGAGCGGAAAGAGTTTTGTTGCGCGCGTTTTAGGTGAGTTGGGTTGTTGTGTCATCGACTCGGATGGTCTGGCGCGCGAAGCGTATGAACTTGAGGAGGTAGTGAGGAAGGTGGGGGAGCGCTGGCCTTTGGCGGTGGTGAATGGACGGGTCGATCGCGGCTTTTTGGCGCGGAGGGTGTTTCGGGATGCGAATGACCGGGCGGCACTGGAGGGGATTGTCCATCCGGTGATCGAGCGTCTGCGTGATGAGCGGATGCGTGAAGCGTTGCGGCGCGAGGCGATGGGTGATGTCAGCGAGTTGCGTGCGTTTGTGTGGGACAGTCCGCTGCTTTTGGAGGCGGGCTTGGATCGGGATTGTGATGCGGTGATGTTTGTGGACACACCGCAGGCGAAGAGGCTTGAGCGCGTCCGGGCGAGAGGTTGGGACGAGGCTGAGCTGTTCAGGCGAGAGTCCGCGCAGTGGCCTTTGGATCGAAAGCGATCGCGGGCAAGTGACGTGGTGCGAGGTGATGCGGGGGAAGCGGAATTGCGTGAACGATTGGATGAGATCGTCAGGCGTGTGAGTGAGTCGCATGAGAGATGACGGATCAGTTGGGTAGAGACCAGGACTCGAGCCGGTTGTTGCGCTCAACGAGCGCGACGCCTGCGGCGGCGGCGTGGAGTCGGTCGGCGGGGATCGATGCGGCGAGGTTTCCGGTGCTGATGTCGATGATCTGAATGATCTTTCGCTCGGGGTTCTCCGCCAGCAGCCAGCGTGCATCGGCGGAGAACGCGATGCGACGGCTGGCGGGGATTTCGATGGGCAGACCGATGCGCTCCACGCGTCTTGCCTTGCGAAGATCGTAGCGCGAGAGAACCGACGCACCATCAAGGGCTAGAAGCTCGCCGTTGTCCGTGAACAGAACACGCGCGGAGGTGAGTGTGGATTCGCCGGTGTCGAGGGGATTGAACTGCTTGGTCTCAAGATCATACAGGCCATGGGTGGCCGGGCGTGTGGAGGTGTCCCACATCCAGATCGCGCGGAGCTTGGGTGCGAGGGGCTGCAGGAGAACAGGCACAAAGACGGATCGCCGGACGGTGCCGCGCCAGATGATCTCGCCGGATTCGACGCTATGGATCGCGAGATTTCGAAGATCGCCGGCGGGGGTTTGGACGGTCAGAAGTTGTCGGCCGTCAGGTGCGATGCAGGCTTCGCCGAAGGCATCGAACGGGACGCGGAGCTTTTCGCGTGATGTGGGTGATCGCAGGGGCGGTATGTCGTAGACACGCGCTTCCGAGCGAGAGCCCGGCCTCGTAATGGACAGAACGACACGACTGCCGACCGAATCGATCGAAGTGAGGCTGAGCGAATCGTCCGGAGACTGACCCGGATCGGTCGTGAGATCGATCTGAGCGACGCGCGAGCCGGACTTCAAATCGACGATGCGAATGATCCCCGCAGACGAGGGCATATCGATCGCGAAGGCAGCACGCGCGCCATCACGCGAAAGCAGGATACGCGAGATGCGCGCGTCGGTCAGCCCGGCGAGCGGATCGAGTGTGGTGATGCGGGCGGGCTCACGAGAGATGGCTGTCACATGCGACAGCGATTCGGCGTGCGACGGGGCGAGCGAAACGAGGCCGGCGGTGAGCAAAATTGCCGTGAAAAATCGCACGAACGCCGCCGAAAACTGGCGACGCGGGGTCGGCTCGATTCTGGAAACGACTTGCTTCATACTATGCGTCATGCAATCTGCACCGAAGAAGATCGTACTGGCATACAGCGGCGGACTCGACACGAGCGTCATCCTGCCCTGGCTCAAAGACAAGTATAAGGGCGTCAAGCTCGTCGCGTTCGCCGCCGACCTCGGCCAAGGCGAAGGCGAGCTGAACGGCATCGAAGAAAAGGCCAAAAAGAGCGGCGCGGATGAAGTCGTCGTGCTGGATCTGCGACGCGAGTTCGTCGAGCAATACTGCTTTCCGATGCTGCGGGCCCACGCGATCTATGAACAGGATTACCTCCTGGGCACTAGCATCGCACGTCCATTAATCGCCGCCAAACAGGTGGAGATCGCGCGGAAGACGGGCGCGGATGCGGTCGGGCACGGCGCGACGGGCAAGGGCAACGACCAGGTGCGATTTGAACTCACCTACATGGCCCTTGCGCCTGACCTTAAAATCATCGCACCGTGGAAAGATCCCAGCTTCGAATTGCGCGATCGTGAAAGCGCCATCGACTATGCCAAACAAAAGAACATCCCGATCCCGGTGAGCAAAAAGAAGATCTATTCACAAGATCGGAACCTCTGGCACATCTCACACGAAGGGGCCGAGATCGAGCATCCCGATGCGGAACCGGACTGGGAAAAGTGTCTGACGATGACCGTTCCTCCGCACAAAGGACCGGACGAGAGCGAGGTGGTGGAGATCGAGTTCGATGGCGGAAATCCGGTGGCGGTGAACGGGAAAAAGCTGGCGGGCGAAGCGCTTTTGGCTGAGCTGAATCGATTGGGCGGAAAGCACGGCGTGGGCGTGGAGCTGCTGGTGGAGAATCGATTGGTGGGGATGAAGAGTCGCGGGGTCTATGAGACGCCCGGCGGAACGATTCTGTACGCTGCCCACAAGGCGCTCGAGCAAATCTGCATCGAGCGCGACACGCTTCATTACAAACAACAAGTGGCATTGCAGTACGCCAAAATGGTCTACAACGGCCAATGGTTCCATCCACTGCGCGAGGCGCTGCAGGCCTTTATCGACAACACGAACGCGTCGGTCAGCGGCATGGCGCGGGTCCGCCTGTTCAAGGGTCGCGCACAGGCCATCGGGGCAAAGAGTCCGAACAGCTTGTACGACAGCAAGCTGGCAAGCTTCAGCATGGAAGGCTACGACGTGACGGCCGCGCGCGGCTTCATCGACCTCTTCGGCCTGCCGATGAAAGTCGCACAGCAGGCAAAGCGATGGTGAGAGCGAAGCTAAGACGGCTGCTAGGGAATTTCTGAGTTTGTGCGATACCTCGCCGATCTCGTGTTGTTTCTCCGCGCGTAATTGATCGGATCAAGGGACTCGTTGGGCAGAGATTGTAAGAAGCAAAGCGGGCGATGGAGCGCCTAAGATGGAAGGATGATTCGATTGACTCGGGAAGTTCGGTTTGCAATTGACCCGTTCTCAGATGAGATGATTCTTGAGGATGGCGGGAACGGGTGGGGCGGGCGGCCGGGGCTTGCGGGGATCGGGGTCTTTCTGGTTCTGAGACTCACACTCGTCGGCGAACCGCACGCGGGCAGCGGATATCTGATGAGTATCACGGAGATCGACCGCGCGGTTCGACGCGTCGTCGTGCCCAGGCTCGCCCAGACCTTGCGTGAATCGCCCCGGCGCTCGCGCGATCTTTCGATCGTGCGCGATTGTGTCACTTGGATTCGCGATGCCAATGCGCTTCCCGGCGCGACCATCGAGCGGGCCGAGCTGTTGCTCTCGCCCTTCCTGACATGGACGTTTTTGGAAAGTGAGCCGGAGATGATTCGACTGAGCCAGCGATTTGAGTTCTCGGCGGCGCATCGATTGCACGATCCGGGGCAATCCGACGAAGCCAACCGCGCCACCTTCGGCAAATGCAACAACCCCCACGGACACGGACATAACTATGAACTGGAAATCACAGTGTCGAAAGCGATCGCGCAGTCATCAGAGGCATCGTCCGCGACCTCTGACGAACAGAGCTCGATCGACGTGCCGTCGTTTGAGCGTCTGGTGGAGAAGCATTTGATCGATGCGTGGGATCACAAGCATCTGAATGTAGAGGTGGAGGAATTTCGCGATCTGAATCCGAGCGTGGAGCACATCGCGATGCGTGCGTACAAGCGGCTCCACGGGCCGCTTGCAATGGCGGGGCTTAAGCTGCGTGGCGTGACGGTCTGGGAGACGCCCAAGACGTCGGCGCACTATGCGGGGGAATAGAGCAGGGTCATCAATAAGGGTTAATCGATCAGGGGAATGAATCAGAGGACGAAAAAAAGCGTCGTCGATGTGGAAAGTACACCGACGACGCGGACCAAGGGGAAGGGAGTTTCGTCGAGCGCCGCCCGTCTCTTGTTGATTGAGGATCGGGCGGCTGCGTTGGTGTGGTCATACCGCGGTACTGGTGGTCATACCACGGTGCTGGTGGTCATGCGGCGGTGCTGGTGGTCATACCGCGGTGCTGGTGGTCATACCACGGCGCTGGTGGTTTGAACTGCGGCGCTGAAGAAGGTTGTGGCGCTGATGGTGACGTAGCCGTCGTTGGATCCGTCGATGGAGCTCAGGCCGTCGGTGCCCCAGGGGTTTCGCAGGCGAACAGAGAATGTGCCGTCGCCGTTGTTGACCAGTGAGTCGACGGTGTAGGCGTGACTCGCGACGAGGCCCGAGCCTGCGGGAACCGAGAGGAACCCGGTGGTGACAGCGCGTCCGGCGGCGAGATCGGCCTGGACGGCGGCGATCAACGCGTTGGGGGTGCTGTAGGTGCTGCGTGAGTGCGTGGTCGGTGTGAAGCCGAGTCGGTTGAAGGCTTCGCTCATCCATCCGCCGTTGAGCGTGGCATAGGTTCCGAGTTTGCTTCCGCGCACCCAGGCGAGCGCCTTTTCGACCAGCGGTGCCCAGGTGCTGTTCTCGGCACCGAGAGAGACGTTGTAAAGCTGCGTTGTGCTCCACGTGTAGGTGTGGAGGTCGGCATCCACGCGTACATATTGCGGTGTGTTGTTGCTGAAGAAGCGGACGGCGTAGGTTCCGTCGCCGAGGTCGGTGACCATCTGTCGGATGGCCTCCGGGTTTACGCCCGCGACGGCACTGAGCGTGGCGAGGTACCAACAGTCGCCGGTCTGTCCTTGATTGATGTCGTCGCGGCTCGGACCGGCGGAGCTGAAGAGTGGGAGGTGTTTGAAGTTTCGCTTCGTCCCAGCGCTTGTCGGATCGGTGAGGTTTTGACCGAGCAGCTCCTTGCTGACGGCCAGTCGACCGTTGTTGACGAAGCTGCCAACGCGATGCTCGGCACGTGCAGAAGCTTCCTCACTTGATAGGTCGGAGATCGTCTCGGTCACGTTGGAGTCAAGCCAGAAGCTGTCGAGGCCCGCGCCGCCTGTCAGTGAGTCCAGTGCACCGCCGCCGATGGCGATGAGCGTATCTCGATTGTCGCCGCCGAGGAGGTGATCGTTGCCCGCCTGACCGTCGAGGAAGTCTTCGCCTGCCTCGCCTGCGAGATGGTCGTGATCGTTACCGCCGTACATGCGGTCAGCGTCGCTGCCACCTACGAGCGAATCGTTGCCGGCGTGACCGAAAAGGGTGTCGTTTCCGCCGAGGCCGTGGATCGTGTCATGTCCGGCGTTGCCGAGCAGTCGGTTGCCTTGATCGTTGCCGGTGATGGTGTCGTGGCTGCTGCCACCTTCGGCGGCTTCGAAGTCGTAGAGCGTGTCGAGTTCGCCGGCTGCGCCGTTGATGCTGTCGGAGGAGTTGAGGTTGATGACGACGGGCGTGGCGCGCGTTCCGTAGGTGATGAGATCGAATCCGAAGTCGCCGTACATGAGATCCGTGCCGAGGTCACCGAGCGCGCGATCGTCGTCCGCACCGCCGTAAACGGTGTCATTGCCGAGGCCTGCATCGAGCGTGTCGTTGCCGTCGTCGCCGTAGAGGAGGTCGTTTCCACGAAGTCCGGAGATGATGTCGTTCCCCGAATCGCCGTAGAGTGTGTCGTGGTCGTCGTCGCCGAGGACGGCAAGCGCGACGCCTCCGGTGAGGCCGTCATTGCCGGCGCCTCCGTAGATCAAGTCATTTCCGCGACTGCCGTCGAGGAGATCGTTGCCGTCGTCGCCATGGAGTGTGTCGTTGCCGACGTTGCCGAGGAGCGTGTCGAGGCCGGCGTCGCCGTCGAGGAGATCGTTGTCCGCGCCGCCGTCGGCGCGGTCGTTACCGTCGCCGGCATAGATGAGGTCGTTGCCCGCATCGCCGTTGATGGAATCGTTGCCGAGTTCGCCGCGGAGCGTGTCGTTCCCGTTGCCACCAAGCAGCGTGTCATTGCCCGCAGCCGCGTAGGCGTGATCGTCGCCATCCCCACCTTCAAAGAAGTCGTTCCCCGTGCCGCCATAAAATAGATCATTCCCGGCCAGGCCGTGGAAACGCACGTTGACCGCCATCACCGATGCGTCGGCGCGGACGGTGTCATCGCCCCCGCCGCCCACCATGCGAACGCCCATCAGTTTGCCGGTACGCGTCGTCGAAAACCCACTTGTCGATTCTGTGACCTGGAACGTGGTGGCATTCAGGCGGTTGATCGTGAACGACTCGTTCGCGTCCGTGCCGGTGATGTTGATCCACAGGCCAGTGCCGATCTTGAGCGAACCGGACACGATCGTCGCGGAGAGCAGCCGGCGCTCTTCGAGTCGGTCGATGACTGCAGACGACGCTCGGCGGATGGGGTGGCTCTTCGATCGGGCGGACGTCTTGCTGGGCATCGCTCTGCTCTCCGATTCGGACACGCGAGTGTCGATCAGTCAATCGAATCAATCGCTCGCGGGTCCTTGGTTTGTGTCAGCCCATCATGGGCATGACGTGGGCAGTTAAGAGGTCGGATTCGAGACGAGCGAGGTCAAATTGAAAATGGGCAAGCCTGCTAGAATGAGGAGGCGGCGAATCATTGGCTCGTGTCACAAGTGTGGTGCCGTATAATGATGGTTCTGTGTCAATTCTTGTTGAAATGGCTGCGGCCACTCTGCCTGTAAAATCATGACAACAAATGGTTTGCGTCATCTTAGCGCAATCTTCGCGCTGTTTCGTGTGATTTGGCTGGAAAATGTGGCGATCTTGCTGTTATTGTATTGCTTCGGTAGTGACCTATTCGGACGATTCCGGCACGGCGGTCGTGTTTTGGGGGTGTCCGATGGGGGATGGTTGGTGGGGCCGAACGATACTCAGGGAGAACACATGCTTCGAATGAATACGCTCGCAGTCGCCGTCGCCTCGTCCACGATCCTCGCCAGCGCTGCGGGCGCAGCGGTGACCTTCACGAACGCTGCACCATCGGTTTTTCAGGATTTTAACTCGCTGGCGAATAGCGGAACCACCAATACGACTCTGCCCACCGGATGGTTCTTCTCTGAAGCGGGGTCCAATGCGAATACGACGTATGCAGCAGGGACTGGATCTGATTCCGCTGGCAATACGTATAGTTTTGGTGCGAATCTTTCGACCGATCGCGCTCTGGGCGGTCTTCGAAGTGGAAATTTGATTCCAACAATCGGAGCACAACTCAAGAACGACAGCGTCGCCCCGTACAACAAGTTTATCGGTTCGATTCGGATCGAATACACGGGCGAGCAATGGCGTTTAGGTGCTACGGGTCGATTCGATCGTCTCGACTTCCAATTCAGCACGAATGCAACATCCCTTACATCAGGGACCTGGACTGATCTAAATGCACTTGACTTCGTGGCGCCTATTTCGACTGGCACTACAGGTGCGTTGAACGGTAACAGCATCTTCAACCGGGTTGCGGTGGCCAGCACGCTCACCGGACTTAGCATTGACCCAGGTAGTTCTGTTTGGATTCGATGGAATGACTTCGATGCAGCTGGTTCTGATGATGGTTTGGCCGTTGAGGAGTTGACTGTAACGGTCACTTACGTTCCCGAGCCGACGACTCTTGGCCTCCTCGCGGGTGCGGGTCTTCTTGCGACCCGTCGGCGTCGATGAAGCTGATCGGTTCACCGCCCGACTTGCGATCTGTCGCTCGCGTCGCTTGAGCCGGTGATCGATCCGTCAAATCCTCTCAATCAACGCTCCGCCCGCAGGTGCTTATGTGCCTGCGGGCGGATTCTGTTTTGCCATTGACCGATCCGTCGATCGGGCCTGAGAGATCTTGGGAATTGTGGTGCTATCGCACTGGCATAAGAGTCTACAAAACATGAATTTAGATTTGCTTTTGGTCATGAAATATGATTCTGAAATGGTCGTGTGACATCATGGAAAATGCGGGTATGCTGGTGCGGGTGATCAGTGAGGGGAAAGCGATTGCGTCCGGGTGGTTGCAGGCCTTGTGGTGTGCAGCGGGCGTGATGGTGAGTGGTGTTCGGTGCATCGTTGCGCGTGCCGGGCCTTGTCAGGATCGGCGGGCGCGCGGAGGGCAAGGGTTGTGAGTCATCAGTTCATCGTGCAGTTGGATGTTTCGTCGCATGTGATTTCGCGACATGTGTATGGGCATTTTGCCGAGCATTTGGGTCGGTGCATTTATGACGGTTTGTGGGTCGGGCATGACTCGCCCATTCCGAACGTGCGCGGGTTTCGGAAGGATTTGGTGCACGCGCTGCGCGAACTGGACATCCCCAATCTCCGCTGGCCGGGCGGATGTTTTGCAGATACGTATCACTGGCGGGACGGGATCGGTCCGAAGGCATCGCGTCCGAGCATGATCAACGTGCATTGGGGCGGCACCACCGAGGACAACAGCGTCGGGACGCACGAGTTTTTGGATCTATGCGAGCAACTCTCAACGCCTGATCGCGTGTGCGAACCCTATGTCGCAGGGAACGTGGGAAGCGGAACAGTTCGCGAGATGGCAGAGTGGCTTGAGTACATCACCATGCCGGGCGAGAGCCCCATGTCGCGCCTGCGCCAGTCGAATGGTCGTGAGAAGCCCTGGCGATTGAAGTATTGGGGCGTGGGGAACGAGAACTGGGGCTGCGGCGGAAACATGCGCGTGGAGTACTACTGCGATCTGTATCGGCAGTACGCGGGATACTGCCGTCACTTCACGCCCAACGAAAAACTGTACAAGGTCGCGTGCGGATACTGGGAAGATTGGAACCAAGTGCTGCTGCAGCATTGTCATCCGCATATGGACGGGATGAGCGTCCACTACTACACCGTCCCGGGAACATGGCAAAAGAAAGGCTCGGCGACGCAGTTCGGTGTGGCGGACCATCAACTGACCCTCAAGAAGGCCGCCGATATTGAAGGCTTCATCGTTCGGACCAAAGGGCAGATGGATCGGTTCGATCCGAAGAAGCGGATCGGCCTGATCATGGACGAGTGGGGGACGTGGTTCGATGTCGAACCCGGAACCAATCCCGGATTTTTGTATCAGCAGAACACGATTCGAGATGCCCTCGTGGCGGCGCTTTCGCTGAACGTGTTTCATCGACATGCGGATCGACTTCATATGGCCAACATCGCGCAAACCATCAACGTGCTGCAGGCGATGGCGCTGACCGAAGGAGCCAAAATGCTGCTCACGCCGACCTATCACGTCTTTGAAATGATGAAGAAAAATCAGGACGCAACGCTCCTGGACGGCCACCTTAAAACAGTCGAGTACGGCGAGGGTGAAAATCGTCTGGAGCAGATCAGCGCGACGGCCACGCGCGGAACCGATGGCGTGGTGCGACTGAACCTTGCCAACATGCATCATGCGGATGAGGCAGAGCTCCATGTGGATATCCGCGGCGGATCTGTGAAGGAAGTGCGCGGCCGGGTGCTGGCGGGCGCATCGCTCGATGCGCACAACACGTTCACCGCGTCCGATGTGGTCAAGCCCGAAGCGTTTTCCGGTGCAACCGTGATCGGTTCCGGTCTGAAGGTGAAGTTGCCGGCGCACAGCGTCGTCGTGTTGGAAGTGAGATGAACGAACGCGATGACAGACACAGTTCGCACGATTGCCCGGGATGTCAGAAGCACATGACGACGCATCTGCCCGAGGCGGAGGCGGAGCGAATCCTCCTCGAGTATCTGCGGGCAAACCCGAGCGCGCATCGTGCGAGCACAGCGACCCGGGCGGCGCGACTCAGTGTGTGTGCGTCGTGCCCGGCGCTTGTCTACTCGGGCACAACGTGCCGACATTGCGGATGCCTGGTCGGCGTGCGAACGTGGGTGCGTGAGTCGATATGCCCCGCCCCGGAAAAACGATGGGATGCGGAGATTGTGACAGATCCAAACGCCAGTGACTGAATCGAAATCGTGAGATTGAACAGAGTGTCTGGAGGGCAACATGAAGGCTAAGCGTGCTCGAATTTCCAGGGGATTCGCGGGGCTTGGGTGTGCTGCTGTTTCGCGCGTGCGTTTGGGGGACGGATTGCTGGGAGATCGACAGCGGGTGGTGATCGGACACTCGATCGAGCAGCAGTACGAACAACTGAAACTGACCGGTCGACTCGACGCGATGCGATTGGTCTTTCGCGAAGGCAGCGACCATCCCAGGCCGCACGAGTTTTGGGATTCGGACATCGGCAAGTGGATCGAGTCTGCGTCGTACGCGTTGATGCAAAGGCGGGACGCCGATCTCGAAGCGCGGATCGATGCGGTGATCAGCGATATCTCCGCGACGCAACGTGCAGACGGTTACTTCAACAGCTTTTTTCAGGCGGTGATACCAGAACGCGTGTTTACGAACCTTCGAGATCAGCACGAGCTTTACTGCGCCGGGCATCTGATCGAGGCGGCGGTGGCGTATGAGCGGGCGACGGGTAAACGATCGCTGCTCGACGTGATGCTGCGTTATGTGGAGCACATCGCAGGCGTCTTTGGAAATGGACCGGGGCAAAAACGCGGGTATGACGGGCATCCCGAGATCGAGCTTGCGCTCATGCGGCTGTATCGACAGACCGGGGATGAACGGCACTTAAAGCTGGCCGAGTTCTTCATCGACGCGCGGGGGACAACGCCGCACTTTTTCGATGCCGAGAGCGAGGCCCGGAACGAGAAGCCGCATGGCGCGGACTTTCATGGATTGCGATACGACTACTATCAAGCGCACGCGCCTATTCGCGAGCAGCGGGACATCGAGGGGCACAGCGTGCGGGCGCTCTATCTCCTGGCTGGCGTGGTGGACGTGGCGTGGACAACAGGCGATGAGGCACTGAAGCGGGCGTGTCTTGCGATGTATGACAGTTGCGTGGACCGCCGAATGTATGTGAATGGCGGCGTGGGTTCGACACGACATGGGGAGCGCTTTACGTATGACTTTGATCTGCCAAACGAAAGTGCATACGCCGAGACGTGTGCAAACATCTCTCTGATGTTTGTGGCCGCGCGGCTGATGAACCTGACCCGGGACGTACGTTATGCGGATGCGATGGAACGCGCGTTGTTCAATGCGGTGTTGCCGGGCGTGAGTCTGGACGGACGAAGTTATTTTTACGCGAACTATCTGGCCACAGACCCGAAGTGGCAGAGGTTCGAGCGGGCCTACCCGGCGGAGCGTCAGGCGTGGTTTGGATGTGCATGCTGTCCGCCGAACGTGGCGAGATTGCTGGCGTCGCTGGGTTCTTTCATGTATTCGGTCGCGCCGGGTGAAGTGTCTGTGAACCTCTATGCGGATTCGATCATCGAGCATGAAGGGCTCTTAATTCGGCAGACGACGAATTATCCGTGGGATGAGCGTGTGCGGCTATCGATCGAGGGTGAGGGGAAAGCCCGATTGAATCTGCGCATACCGGGATGGTGTCGGAGACCCGTGATGAAGCTAAACGGACGCGGCGTGTCGCTGCGTGGCGGGCGCGTGGTGAAGGGGTATGCCTCGGTCGAGGTTGGGGCAGGGGATGTCGTGGAGCTTACGTTTCCGATGCCGGTGGAACGTGTGTATGCGGATGTGCGTGTCCGTCACGATGTGGGGCGGGTGGCTTTGATGCGCGGGCCGATCTTGTATTGCGTGGAGGAGGCGGATGTGAAGTCGCCTGTTGAAACCCTGGAATTGCCGCGACGGGCGAAGGTGGAGGCGAAGTGGAAGCCGAAACTGTTGGGCGGGGTGATGATGCTGGAAGCGCGGGGCATTCGAAGATGCAGCGCGGCCAAGGGATTGTATGTGACCGTTGCGCCAAAAGCTGAGCCTGTGACGATCCGATGGGTTCCGTACTACGCCTGGGCGAACCGGGGCGTGGGTCAGATGGTGGTCTGGTTGCGTGAATCGTGAATGATTGCAGTCGCGGGTCGTTCGAAAAATTCTAACGATGAGCGGATCAAGTGAGGTTGCTTGAATCGAGCGCTGCTACTCTTTGTCGGACTGCTGGCTGCGTGTGTGACGTTGTACGCGGCGAGAGAGCGTGCGCGCGGGGCGGGCGGACTAGGCGCGGGCGCGGCCGAAGTGGTGGAACTGACATTTTGGAACGGCTTTACCGGCCCGGACGGGCGCGTGATGTTGGGGCTCGTGAGGAAATTCAACGAAGAAAACCCTGACGTTCGTGTGATGATGCAGCGACTGCCCTGGGGGACGTACTACAACAAACTGATGGTGGCGGCGGTGGATGATCGTGGGCCTGAGGTGTTTGTGGTGCAGTCGGGGATGATGACAAGGATGGCGCGGGCGGGTTTCTTGGAAGAAGTCGAAGTGCGCGCGGACGGGCCGATCGATGAAGCGTTGCTCTCGGACATTGATAAGACGCTGTTGGATCGTGCCAGACCGCGCGGGGAGGAAGAAGGAAAAGAGGCACCGCTTTTGGGCGTGCCGCTCGACGTCTGGCCGCAGGGGATGTTTCTCAACGCGGAGATGCTGCGGGAAGCGGGTTGGGTGAAACCGGATGGGTCGCTAAGGATTCCGACCCGGGGCGAGGAGTTCATTGAGCTTGCGCGGGCGATGCGCAGTGATGTGGATGGGGACGGTGTGGTCGAGACATGGGGATTTGCGATCAGTCACTGGCAAAACAACTTCATGACGATCGTGCCGCAATTTGGCGGGCGATTGGAAGACGAACGCGGGCGGCCGACTTTGGATGATGCGGGGAACGTCGCGGCGCTGGAGTGGATGGTGAGCTTGTTTGGAAAGCATGAGGTCGCGCCGTCTCCTGAAGGTGGCGTTGCGGGTTGGGTGGGATTTAGACAGCGGCGCGTGGGGATGGTGTTTGACGGGATTTACATGCTGGGAGATTTGAAACGCCTTGAGGGTCATCCGTATGTGGGGGCGGCGATTCCGCAAATGGGACCGCAACGCGGGACGCTGGCGGACTCACATGTGTTGTCGGTGCGGCGGGGGCTCGGCGAACGCGAACGTCAAGCGGCATGGCGATTCGTCCGGTTCTTGTCGGATCATGGCGTGGAGTGGTCGGATGCAGGCCAGGTGCCGGCGCGGCGCAGCGTTAGAGAGAGCGAAGCGTTCGCGCGGATGCAGGTGCAGAACGCTTTCGCGCAGCAACTGGATGCTGTCATGTATCCGCCGAAGACGCCTTCGATCGCACAGCTGACCCTGAAGCTCGGATTGGCGGTTGAGCAGGCGCTCCGCGAGCGAAAGAGTCCTGCAGAGGCACTCGGCGAAGCGCAACGCGATTACCTGGAATACCTCGAAAGAGACGCACGCGAGCGACGGGTGGGGCGAGCGGATTCAGTCGATGCGTCGGGAGGCAGTCGATGAATCATCGAGGCGCGTCACGATGGTTGTTTCTCATGCCGTTCGGGCTCGCGTTCGGGGCGTTCGTGTTGCTGCCGCTCGTGTTTGCAATGGTGCTGGCGTTTTGTCGATATGACCTCACTGCGGGCGAGCCGATGCGGTTCGTGGGGCTATCCAATTTTGCGGAAGCCCTGTCGGATCGATTCTTCTGGAAGGCTGTCGGGGTGACGCTCACGTACACGCTGTGGATCGTTCCGCTGCAGATCGTGCTCTCGACGCTGCTGGCTGTGGGCATGAACGCGATGGGCGTGATGAATCGATCGAAGCAACTCGTACGCATGCTGCTGTTCCTGCCAGGCCTGTTTAGCATCGCAGTGGCGGGGATCTTGTGGCAGTGGTTTTACAATCGTGAGTTTGGTTTGTTCAACTTTCTGCTGAGGCAATTGGGCATCGAGGGGATGCCCTGGCTCACGGATGTCAACTGGGCGATGCCGAGCATCGTACTGATGACGCTGTGGTGGACGCTCGGAGGATCAGCGGTGGTGGTGCTGAACGGACTCCAGCAAATCCCGCCCACGATTCTGGAGGCGGCGGAGATGGACGGTGCAGGCGCGTGGCGAAGGTTCTGGAGCATCACGCTACCGATGTTAAAGCCCGTGCTACTGTTCATGGTGGTGATGAACACGATCGGCGCGTTCCAGATGTTCGGACAGGCGCTCATGCTCACGGGCGGTGGGCCGGAGATGAGCACACGCGGGGTGGTTTCGCTGATTTACGATACGGCGTTCGGAGATTTTCGACTGGGTTATGCAGCGGCGATCAGTTGGTTGCTGTTTCTCTTGATCGCCGGGTTTGCCTGGGTTCAGTTTCGGATCATTCGGAGGGTGGCGTCATGAGTCGTCGCTCGATGATGCGCGGATTTGCAATCCTGATGTTTGCGGTGGCGCTGATGTTTCTGCTGCCGCTGGTGCTGATGATTTTGACCAGTTTTAAAGTCGAGTCGGAGGTTTTGAATCCGCGATCGCTCTGGCCCAGGCCCTGGACGACATCGAATTATCTCTACGTGCTTCAGCATGCCGAAGAAGCGCCGTTTGTTCGCTGGCTGCTCAACAGCCTGTTCATCTCCACGAGCGTGACCCTGTTGGTGCTGATCGTCTCGTCGACGGCGGCGTATGCGTTGACCAGGCTGCGGCTGGCGGGAGCAGATCGGATGCTGGGCGGCGTGGTTCTGAGCATGATGCTGCCGGGGCAATTGTTCCTCGTGCCGATGTATCTGCTCTTGGGAAGACTCGGCTGGCTGGATTCCCCGACGGCGCTGATCGTGCCCGCGGCCGCGAGCGCGTTTGGCGTGTTCATGCTGGCCAGCTTCATGCGCGCGATCCCGCAGGCCATCGAAGAGGCCGCGATCGTGGACGGATGTTCCAGTCTCGGCGTCTTCTTGCATGTGACGCTTCCTCTTTCTGCACCCACACTGGCAACCCTCGGCATCTTTACATTCATCGGAAGCTGGAACGACTTCCTCGCGCCGTTGGTCTACATGGATTCGATCCAGAACTACACGCTGCCTGTCGGAATCGCGCTCTACCAAAGCAGCTATTACACCGAATACGGACTGACGCTGGCGACGAGCGTGCTGGCGAGCCTTCCGTTGCTGATCGTGTTCTCTGTGTTTCAGCGGCAAATCATCCAAAGCATGTCGAGCAGCGGACTGAAAGAGTAGACCCAAAGCCGAAAGACCAAGCGACCAGACCCGAACAGGAGTTACAGAAATGTTGTGCAACGAAAACGATCTATGCCGGATTCCGCAACCCTTCATTCAGCAGCGGGCTGATCCGTGGATTCTTCGCGCAGATGACGGCTCGTATCTGTTCACGGCGAGTGTGCCCGAGCATGACCGGATCGAGCTGAGGCGAAGCGCGACGCTCGCTGGCCTCGCCCAGGCAGAGGCGGTGACGGTCTGGCGAAAACATGAAAGCGGACCGATGAGCTGGCATGTCTGGGCACCGGAGATTCATCGTTTGGATGGCGCGTGGTGGATTTACTTTGCAGCCGGCGAGCGCGAGCGGATCTGGAACATTCGAATCTGGGCACTTAAGTGCATGGGTCAGGATCCTCTGAAGGATGAATGGGTGGAGCGCGGGCAAATCAAAACGGATTTCGACTCGTTCAGCCTCGATGCAACCACGTTCCAACATCGGGGCGCGAGGTACATGGTCTGGGCCCAAAAGACGATCGGCGGGGAGGAATCGAGCGACCTGTACATCGCAAAGATGCGATCGCCCACAGAACTGGAATTGCCCGCGACGCGAATCAGTCAGCCGACCGAGGCTTGGGAACGCGTGGGATTCAACGTGAACGAAGGGCCGGCGGTGCTGATCCGGCACGGGCGGATCTGGATCAGTTATTCCGCAAGTGCGACCGACGAGAACTATTGCATGGGCCTGTTGTGGACCGACGAAGACGCAGACCTGCTGGATGCACGAAGTTGGACCAAATCGTCAGTTCCGGTGTTTAGTACCGATGCGGCGTTGAAGCGGTTCGGGCCCGGACACAACAGCTTTACAGTGACTGAAGATGGGGGAACGGACGTGATGGTCTATCACGCGCGGGAATACGCAGGCACGTATCCGAGCCCGCTGGCAGACCCGAACCGACACGCACGGCTGACGCGCTTGGATTGGGATACAGCCGGTCGACCGATTTTCCGCGACGACCGCAAGCCGACCGTGGAATAGCCTGACATGATCTCAGCAATTTTCATGGGGTTCACCGATCTGGCAATCTGCCCGATAATTCGACTATTTTGCGGCCGAATTCGGATGTTTTGATTCTGCTGCCAAAAATGGAGCGGCGTTGTTCCGGCTAAATATCAGAGATTTTCATTGACACATTTCAGGAACGAGGTAAATTTTGGGCCAGCGGAAGAAGTTTGTGTTTTGGAACATCTCTTTTGAGGAGTGAGGAATATGCAGAACGTCTCGAAGCGGAATCGTGTGGCTGTGATGGTGGCGGCCCTTGGAGTCATCGGAGGATTGGGCATCGGACAAGCGTCAGGTGCACTGGTGGTGTGGCAGTCAACCGCATTGAGCACCAATTTGTGGAGCGATGGAAACAACTGGATTGGCGGCGTCGCCCCGGTGGCGGGCGATGAGGTGCGCATCACCCTCCCTGTCACAGGCGGATCGCGTGCCACGAATAATGACCTGCCTGCGGGCACGAGCATCACGGGCATTACGCTCACGCACAATCTGAACACGATTGCGGGCAACTCGATTTTGCTCAATGGCAATATCGCAAGCATCCAAGGTGGCTCAAACGCCACAACGATCTCGGCTCCGATTGTGCTCGGACAAGATGTGAGCATCGATGTCTCGGCAAACACGAGTTCGGGCAGGCTTGAGATGAATGGTACGATTACAGGCGCATTCGGCATCACTAAAACCGGCGCAGGACGCCTCCGATTGGTCTCACCCGCAAAAGCATACACCGGCTCCACGATCATCACTGGTGGGCTGCTGGATGTGTCGGCGGAAAACGTTCTTCCGTTCGGTGCGAGCGCTGGCAATATGTTCGTCGGCTCGGGCGGCAACTTCCGGATCAACAACGTCAATATCCAGATCAATGGACTCAATGACTTCGCCGGGGGGGCGGGTTCGGTGACCAAGGATGGGGCCAATTCGAGAAGCCTCACGCTTGGTAATGGCGATGCGAACGGATCGTTCTCCGGCAGCATCAACATGACAGGCACGGGCGGTGGTGGTTCGACAGTCAATAAAGTCGGCCTGGGCACGCAGACTCTCTCCGGCGCGGTGGTCACCCCGGGTGCGGGTTCCGTCACGGGTGGTCGGCTGAACGTCAATGGCACGTGGAACAACGGCGTGAGCGTCGGCGCTAACGGCACCCTCGGCGGAACCGGCTCGATTGCCGGGGCCGTCAGTGGCGCGGGAACAGTCAGCCCCGGCGTGACCATCGGCAGCCTCACCGTCGGATCGGCCACGCTCAGCGGGACTCTTGCCATCGAGGCAGACGGCACCGGCGCCGGATCCGCCGACCGGTTGAATGTCACCGGCGCACTCAACATCACCGCCGCAACCCTGAATCTCAGCGTCCTCTCCACGTTGAACGATCCGTCTTACATCATCGCAACCTACGGCTCCTTGAGCGGAACCTTCGCAGGCGTCGCCGGACTGCCCGCCAACTACGAAGTTCAGTACGCCTTCGGCGGCAACAACGTCGCCCTCGTCCTGATCCCCGAGCCGGCGACCTTGGGTCTGTTGGCCTCGGTCGGGCTCATCGCGCTGCGTCGTCGCTGATTCGATTTCGGTCCGTGCTGACCTGATCGTCTCTCAACCTTTCAACCGAAAGGCCAAAACCATGCCACGCCGGTACCCGCTCGGTGCGTATCTCCGATCGGTTGCCGGCGTGGCGCTTTCTTGGATGGTCTCGCCGAGCCATCTGGAACTCGTCTCGGTCCCGGGGGATCAACATCAGATTGCTCAGATCGGAGTCGTCGTGTCATTTCGAGACCCCACAGAACCAACTTCGGATCGCCCGCGCGTCGAAGTGCTCGAACCGCGGCGACATTTGTCGCTGACGCACCAGTACACATTCAATGACGGGACGGCCAACGATTCAGTGGGCAATGCCCATGGAACGCTTTTCAACGGAGCAACCATCCATAGCGGCCGGCTTGTCCTGCAGAACGCGGGCGTGACGAGCGGTAACGGCTCGGCGGTGCAGTATGCCAGACTGCCGAACGGGATCTTGCCCGCGTCGGGCGCAGCATCGATCGAGGCGTGGTACACGACTTTCAGCGCAACTCCGAATTGGATGCGGGTGTTCGACTTCGGAGATCAGAACGGCACCAACGGCCGAACTTATCTCTTCTACACGCCGAAAAGCTCGGCGGGAACGGCGCGCGCGTCGCTTCGGCCGGCCAGCGGGGCGGACCGGCTCGCGAGCGCAACCGCCGCGGCGAATGAAGGGTTTCAGCGGCATGTGGTCGTCACCTTGAACCCCGCGGGCAACGCGATGTCACTCTACCTCGATGGAACGCTTGCGGGTTCGACCACGTTGGATGGCGTGGACATTTCGAGTGCGAATGAAGTCTTCGCGTACCTCGGACGAAGTCAGTTCGCCAATGATGCCGGGTTGAGTGGATCGATCGACGAACTGCGAATCTACAATCGCGCGCTGAACGCCAGCGAAGTTGCGGCATCACGAGCGGCCGGTCCGGTGAGGTTGCCTGCCACCCCGACGACACGGCAGGTGGAACGGCTGGATCGGGGCGTCGTCGCGATTTCACGCGGAAATGGACAGGCGTTTGTCTCCTGGCGATTGCTCGGAACCGATTCACCCAATGTCGCATTCAACCTCTATCGACAGGCCGAGGGGCAACCG
This sequence comes from Planctomycetaceae bacterium, assembly GCA_027487775.1. Taxonomy (GTDB): domain Bacteria; phylum Planctomycetota; class Phycisphaerae; order Tepidisphaerales; family Tepidisphaeraceae; genus JAIYCY01. The sequence continues at coordinate 62,785 of JAIYCY010000014.1, read as the reverse complement.
CCGGTAAAACTGAATGCGAATCCGCTCTCTGCGGTGACCAACTATTCTGACAGCGGGCTGAACATGAAGCTCGCGTATCGCTACTTCGTCAGACCGGTGCTCGGCGGGGTGGAGCAGGCTGAGGACGGGGGCTTTACGCTGGGCGCGAATGCCAGCACAGAGCAGTACCTGAGCGTTCCGATGCAAATCCCGCCGGGCGGATTGCTACGCGACGGCGCGGCGTTTCGATACGACATCCTCGACGCCAGCCCGGCAGACTTGGACGGTGACGGGCAATACGAACTGCTGGTCAGATGGTTCGGCGTGGAACTCGCCGCGAGTGAGTTCTCGGCCCCGATGATGCTGGATGCCTACCGCATGGACGGGACGCGATTGTGGCGAATCGATCTCGGGAGAAACATCGCCGGGCCGATTGATGCGCCGATGGTCTACGACTTCGATGGTGACGGCCGCGCTGAGATGATCATGCGAACGGCGGACGGGACCCGCGACGCCTTCGGAACCGTGATCGGGGATCCGAACGCGGATCATGTGAACAACGCCTCCCAGTGGCCCGTCGGTTGGACCGTGCGCGGGCCGGAGTTTCTCAGCGTCTTCAACGGCCAGACCGGCGCGCTGCTGACAAGCATCCCGATGGAACCTGCGCGAGGACAACTGACCGAATGGGGCGACAACTACGGCCAACGCGCTAAACAGATGTTCCTCGTCCCCGCCTACCTCGATGGGCAGCGGCCGAGCCTGGTGGTGTCACGCGGGATCTACTTCAACCAATCAGGTTACGCATCGCAAACGCAGCAGGTCGCCTATGACTATCGCAACGGACAGTTGGTCAAACGCTGGCATTTCCGTGCCGCGCTCAACCTGAACAACAATATCAACTCCAACTTTGTCGGGCAGGGAAATCATCAGATCAGTGTGGCCGATGTGGATTTTGATGGCCGCGATGAAATCATCAATGGCTCGATGGTGGTGGATGACAACGGGTTGCCGCTGGCATCGACACAGCTTGAGCACGGGGACGCAATGCACGTCGGAGATCTGGATCCGTCGCGCCCCGGGCTTGAGGTTTTTGGAATTCATGAGAACGAAGGAACGTACAACCCGGCGAGGCCCTTCGGGGCGGCGATGTATGATCCGCTGACAGGGGTAACGATCTGGGGCGCGGGGCGAGGAATCGACGTGGGCCGCGGAAATGCCGCTGACATCGATCCGACTCGGCCGGGCTATGAAAACTGGGGCGGGCCTCCGATCGATAACTCGCAAGGCGCGGGCGTGCTGCGCGATGTCAATGGAAACACCATCCTTAACGCGCAGGGATCACCCATTGCCGTCCCGACATCGAACAACTTTCTGGTCTGGTGGGACGGCGATCTGACACGCGAACTGCTGGACCGAAACTACATCAACAAATGGAACCCAACCACCGGCGCGAGCGATCGACTCCTGACGGCGAGCAACGTCGCGACCAGCGAGGGAACCAAGCAGTTCCCTGCATTAACCGCAGACCTGATCGGGGACTGGCGCGAAGAAGTGGTCTGGAAAGCTGCGGACGCGAGCGAACTGAGAATCTATACGACGGTCGTGCCGACGGCCCATCGCATGGTCACCTTGATGCACGACACGCAGTATCGAGTCCAAGTGGCCGCGCAGGCGAATGGCTACAACCAACCCCCGCTTCCGAGCTTCCATATCGGCGCAGAGAGCACGAGCTTTCCGCATGCGAACGTCTATGCGCCACAATACGTCTCACAAGCCCCGACCGGCACGCCCGGTGATCTAAACATCGTGGTGGTCTCGCCGACGCAGGTGAATGTGGCCTGGCAACCGGTGGTGGGTGCGACCGGATATCGCGTGCAGCGATCGACCGATGCCGGCGGGACGTTTTATACGATCGCGGAAAATGTGCAGTCGCTTGGTTATCTGGATCAGGGCGTCTCGGGCGGGGCGTCATTCGTCTATCGCGTGATGCCGCTCAACGGCATCGACGCAGGTGTCGGATCAGCTGCGATCGCGACGACCGAACTGCCGAGTCCGTGGATCGTTCGCGACATCGGCACGATGACGACCGATGCACGCAGCAGCTTTGCTGACGGCAAATTCACGATTCGTGCCAGCGCGGCCACGAGCGGCGACGGACTGCGGATGCTCTCGCAGGATGCGAACGGCGACTTCGATCTCGTCACTCGAATCGACGGAAAGAGCAACCGCATCGGTGCGGCAGGGCTGCAGTTCCGCGCATCGACCGCGAGCAACGCAGCCTTCGCACAAGTGGCGGCGGAGCCTACAGACCTCGATCGGATCTTCTTCCGATGGCGCAGCTCAACCGGCGGATCCAGCAGTTGGTCAGTCGGATACAACGCCTTGCCGGTGTGGCTCAGATTGACGCGCCGCGGTAACGATTTTGCCGCGTTCTATGGCACGGACGGCGCAACGTGGACGCAGATCGGAACCAACCGAACGATCAGCATGCCCGCCACCATCCCCGCGGGGCTTATGGTGAGCGGCACGACCTTGAGTCATACCGCCGGTGTGTTTTCGAACGTGTCGATGACGCCAGTGGTGAATCAATCGCCACGCATCGTCGGATCGTCGATCTATCGTCAGACCTCGCCGACAAGACTCGCGGTGACGTTCAGTGAAGACGTCTCTGCCAGTTTGAGCGCGGGAGATTTTGTCGTGACTCCGCTCGTGGGCGGGGCGAGTGTCCCGGTGAGTTTCTCGTGGGAGCCGATCGCTCATCGTGCCTGGATCGATCTGCCAGCCGATGCAAGTGGGGCCATGCCTGATGGCCGATATCGGCTCAGCGTGACCGCGAATGCCGTCAGTGATGCGAGCGGGCTCATCATGAGCGCGGCGCATCAGTTCGATTTCCACGTGCTGCGCGGCGACCTGAACGGCGATGCAAGCGTCAACTTCAGCGACCTTCTGATCCTATCGAGAAACTACGGACTCGACGGACGTGTTCTTGCTCAAGGCAATGCAGATCGGGACGCGCAGCGACGTGTCGAATTTGCAGACCTCCTCACGATCGCGCGAAGCTATGGCCAGACGTTGCCGATCCTGGGAGTCGGTGTCTCCAGCCGATTCGGTGGCGCACGCTCGGGTTCAACGAGCACTGCCGAGTTGCCAGCAGATGAACGCGATGCAAAGCATGAGATCTTGAGCTGATTCCTGATGTCGTCGAGAAAAACCTCTTTTGGACGGAGCCCGGGAGGCAAGAATGCACAAGAATCAAAGGTGTTGTTCGGCGGTCGTGGCGCTGGTGTTGGCGTCGACCTCCTTCAGCGTACGCGCGGGTGCTGCAGATGTCGTGCAGGCTGATACGACGCTCGCGTGGTGGCGATTCGAGTCGGCGGAAGCGTGGGGTGAGGGTGAGTCGACGCGTGCAATCGAGCCGGGGATGACGGTCGTGGACTCCGGGCCGCTCGATCAGCCGCTGCGGGCGTTTTCGCGTGGGACCGCGCCGCGTTTCAGTCGCGACGTGCCAGGGCTGTTTGCGGGTCGGAGTCGGGGGTCGCTCGACAACACCGCCGAACCGGAGCGATTCCCGACGCGTGATGTGTTCGCAGCCGGAGACGTTGCGCGTTGGCTCGTCGAGAAGCCTCTGAAGCGCTGGACGGTGGAGGCGTCGGTCAAGTTGGACCCCCGACAGTTTCGCGAGGGGCGATTTCAGACGTTCGTCGGGCGCGACGGTTTTAATGTCAACGATGGCGGGCCCCTGGAGGAAAGTCCTCTCGCGAACTTCGGCCTGAAACTGCGCGGCGACACGATGGGGTTTTCGGTCGAGGCCTTTGATCAAACCGGACGTTACGTCGTCGCACGATCGATCGAGCAGGCGCAGCCCGGTCGTTGGTACCATCTGGCCGCGGTTTCGGATGGACAAATGCTGAGGTTGTATGTGCGGGGTGATCACGAAACCGAAGCGCGGCTGCACGCGGAGGTGGAGTTCGACGGTGCCATGAAAAACGGCGGCGGATCGTGGTCGGTGGGTCGCGGGTATTACACGAATCAGGTGATGGAGCAGGCGTTCGCATGGATCGACGAAGTACGCATCACCGCCGACGCCCTGCCGGCTGAACGATGGCTGATGAACGGACGATGGCCCGCCGAAACTGCACGGGCGTCGGTGCCCGTCGCAGATATCGTCAAGTCCCATCAGCCTCGATCGGCCGATCAAGCCGTCAGCCTCGTCGAAGATCCGCAGGCGGTGATCCCGACCCATCTGATTCATGTCCATGATCCGGCCGTCGTGCGTGTCGGGGATCGATATCATCTGGTCGCGAGCCATGAAGGATACATCCATTACGTCTCCAACGATCTGCTCCACTGGACCCGACTCGAACCGCCCATGCCAAAACCGATGGCCTGGGGCGTTGAGAAATACGGCGAAGGCGTCGGTCAGTGGGCGCCCGATCTGGTGAGCTTTGGCGGCCGGTATTGGTTCTATTACAGCTTCTCCACGTGGGGGAGCAGGCGGAGTTCGATCGGTGTGATGAGCGGCGCGACGCCCGATCCGCGCGAGCCGGGCTATGCCTGGACCGATCACGGGCCGGTCGTGGAATCGGAGCATGATTCAGATTTCAACGCGATCGATCCGTCGGTCCTGGTGGATGATGCTGGCGTGCCTTGGATGGCGTATGGGTCGTACAACCGGGGCATCTTTCTCCTGCAACTGGACGCAGCAACTGGCAAGCCGGTCGGCGAACGCGTGCATCTGGCCGCAAGGCCTTTCAACGGGCAGATCGAAGCGGCGCATTTGATGTCCCACGAGGGTTGGTATTACCTGCTGGTGAGTTTCGATGGATGCTGCGCAGGGAAGTCGAGTACCTACAAACTTGCCATGGGACGGAGTCGGGATGTCCGCGGACCTTATCTGGATCGGCAGGGTCGATCGATGGCCGACGGTGGGGGGAGTCTGGTGGTCAGCACCTACGGGTCTCACATCGGGCCGGGCCAGAGTTCAATGGTGGAACTTGCTGGGAGGCAGTATCTGGCACATCACTATTATGACGGTCGTCTGGACGGACGACCCACGCTCGCGATCCGCGAGGTGGTGTGGGAGGAGGGTTGGCCGCTGGTGGGTGAGCCGATCGCAGAAGCGCCATCGGATGGATTTTCCGACGTGGTGGGTGAGTGGACGGTGTGGGTCGAACGACGTGAGGGTGAGGTCCTAAGACTGCTGGAGGGTGGGGAAGCACGCCTTGAAACGCCGGCCGGTGCCGGCGGCACCGGACAATTGGGCTCGTGGCGGCTGGCGGGGGATCGATTGGAGATAAAAGTCGGTCGGATAGAGGTTTGGGCGCATGTTGCCGGTGGAAAATGGTGGTTCGTGGGGATGAACGGCGACGGACGCGTCGTCAGGGGCGTACGGCAGCGATGAACGGTAACGCCCAAGCGCGGGCGGATGCAGATGCCTGCCCGGAGAATGCCGCGATCCATGAAATTGTCATTTTGTCTGACAAATCCGTGAAAATTGTTGCGTGATTCGAGAAGCGAGGCAAAATGAAAAAGCGGTTGCAGTGCGAGGCAGAACGACGGAGCGGATTGGTGTGGGCGGGGTGGTGTCTTGGTTTGGAGGAGTTGCAATGAGCATTCGGATCGAACGTCTCGAGGAGCGTCGGATGTTGACGCTGATTCACGCCTGGACGTTTAACGACGGCACGGCCAATGATTCGGTGGGCGGGGCGCATGGAGCCTTGCGCAACGCCGCGACGATCGTGGACGGTTGGCTGACGTTGCAGAACGGCGGATCGATCACCAATGTCGGATCGAGTGCCGCGACGGCGCAGCATGTGGAGTTGCCCGCAGGTGTGTTGCCGACCAGTGGCAGCGCGACGATTCATGTGTGGTACACCTCGAGCAGCTCGATTCAGAACGACACACGACTTTTCGATTTCGGAAGTCGGGTCGGAGCGTCGGCGGATTCAAGTCTGTACCTCACGCCGCGATCGTCGGCAGGAACTGCGGTCGCAGGGCTGAAGCCGGCGGGTGGCACCGAACGAAGCGCAACGCTCACCGGCGGAACCAACTCAGGATTTGCGCGGATGGCGAGCATCGTCATCAACAACGCGTCCAACCAACTCCTGCTTTACGTGGATGGATCGCAGGTGGCCGGCAACAGCCTCAACGGGCTGGGACTGAACAACATCGCTGCGACGCTCGCCTATGTCGGTCGGTCCATCACGGATGCACAGCCGGCTTTTACGGGATCGGTGGATGAGATCCGGATCTACAGCTCGGCGCTGGACGCGACGACCATCGGGCAACACGCAGCCCAAGGCGCCACGCGGGCGACGCCCAAAGTCCCATCGCGACAAGCAGAACTCCTGGATCGCGGACTGATCGCGCGGCGAGTGGGATCAACGACCGCTTACCTGAGCTGGCGACTGCTGGCGTCGGATCCGACCGACATCGCTTTCAACGTCTACCGTCAGATCGGCACGAGCGCACCCATAAAACTCAACGCCACGCCGATCACCCGAACGACAGACTTTAACATCACGGGGTCGAGCTTCACGTCGGACCTGACCTTCTTCGTCAGGCCGGTGATCGGCGGCGTTGAGGGGCAAAACAGTGCGGCGTCGGTGATCCCCGCCAACGCCGTGGTCTCCTTCGGAAACGAAGTCCTGCTGCAAAAGCCCCCGGGCGGAACCGTGCCGGACCACGCAAATCCCGGGCAAACATTGAGCTTTGATTACTCGGCCAACGATTTGTCGGTCGGCGATGTGGACGGGGACGGCGTGTACGAGATCTTTGTGAAGTGGGAGCCCTCCAACGCCAAGGACAACTCGCAATCCGGTTACACCGGTAACGTCCTGATGGACGCCTACCGACTCGACGGAACACGCCTGTGGCGGATCGATCTGGGCCGCAACATCCGCGCCGGAGCGCACTACACGCAATTCATGGTGTACGACTTTGACGGCGACGGTCGCGCAGAGATGGCGCTTAAGACAGCGCCAGGCACCCTCGATGGACAAGGCAACACCGTGCTTCTGGGCAGCGATGGCGTGAATGACGATTACCGAAATTCAAGTGGTTACATCATCACCGGGCCCGAGTATCTGACAGTCTTCAACGGCCTGACCGGTGCAGCGATGGCGACCGTTCCCTTCGAACCGGCGCGGGGAAGTGCGTCACAGTGGGGGGACAGCTATGGAAATCGAGTGGATCGATTTACCGGCGCGGTCGCATACCTCGACGGTGAACGCCCCAGCCTGATCATGGGCCGTGGCTATTACGGGCCGCAATCGTCAAGCGGCCAGGCACGGAATGAAATCGCCGCGTACGACTGGCGCAACGGCCAGTTGACCCTGCGCTGGCACTTCCGCGCCGGGCAAAACATCAACAGCAACATCAATTCCAATTACATCGGACAGGGCCCGCACGGAATGAGTATCGCTGATGTCGATGGAGATGGACGTGATGAGGTTGTGTATGGCGCGTCGGTGATCAATGACAACGGATTCGGCCTCCATTCAACAGGATTGGGACACGGCGATGCGTTTCATGTGTCGGATCTCGATCCCACGCGACCGGGCATCGAAATCTTCATGGTGCACGAAAGCGCCTCCAGCTACGGCAACAACGGCGGAAGTTTTAGGAATGGACGCACGGGCGAAATCATCTTCGGCATCCCCGGAAATGGCGCGGACGTCGGACGCGGCAACAGCTTTGACATCGATCCGCGGCATCTCGGTCACGAAAGCTGGACGAGCGCGGACGGCAACATCTACAACGCAAAGGGACAGATCGTTCAAGCCAAACCGAGCAACATCTTCCAGAACTTTGGCATCTGGTGGGATGCCGATCCGCTACGCGAACTGCTCGAAGGCGCGACGATCTCGGATTGGCTGATCAATGCCACAACAGGCGTCGGGGGACGCATCAATTTTGATCTCGATCCCGCGACCAGCGGCACGCAAGGCGGGTTCCCAAATTCATCGGGTAACAACGGAACCAAAAACACACCCGGCCTGACCCTGGATCTGTGGGGCGACTGGCGAGAAGAAGTCATCCATCGATCCTCGGACAGCACAAGGCTCCGCATCTTTACAACGCCCATCCCCGCAACCACACGCATGCCGACACTGATGCATGACATGACCTATCGGGTGGCAGTGGCATGGCAGAACGGCGCCTACAACCAGCGGCCGCACACGGGATTCTTCCTCGGCGACGGCATGCGGTCGGTCGAACGCACACCGCTCTACTTCCCACAGACCGACACCCGCGTCGAAGATCGCCATCAGGCCGAGTCGGCCCAACTCGTCAATACAACCGTCGCGAGCAATCACACAGGATTCAGCGGAAGCGGATTTGTCGACTTCGCTACCACCGGAGCCAGTGTGACATGGACGAACGTCGAAGGTGGAGACGGCGGACTGGCAACGCTGCGGTTCAGATACGCCCTCAGCAACACCGCCCGTACGGGACGGCTCATCGTCAATGGTGAAGCACAGGACATCACCTTCGATCGAACCACCGCATGGAATACATGGTTCCTAAACAGCGTGTCCGCCAACCTGCTACCCGGTGCGACCAACACGATTCGACTCGAATCGACCGGACAGGATTTGGGAAATGTTGATGAAATGCAGGTGATGCGGCAGCGGGATTCGGTCGCGCCCCTCGCGACATCGACCGTCTATGAAAACGAAAATCTGCCCCAGAGACTCGTGCTCGATTTCAGCGAACGCGTCTCTGACGGATTCTCACCCGCGAATCTGACGCTGACTCGGCTCGGCGTCGGAACCTTTACTCCAACCGGGCTCGCGTGGGTGAATGACGGCACGCGATTGATCGTCAACCTGCCCACGCTACCGGACGGAGACTATCGACTCAACATCCCCGCCAGCGCATTGAGAGATGCGTCGGGGAACACGCTGGGCTCGGCGATCTCGCTGAGCTTCCATCAACTCGCCGGTGATGCGAACAACGATCGCAGGGTCGATTTTTCGGACCTGCTGATCCTCGCACGAAATTACGGCGCAGCTTCGGGTCAAACACTCAGCACCGGCAACGTCGACTACTCAAGCGATGGCGCGGTGAACTTCAGCGACCTGCTGATCCTGGCGAGGCAGTATGGCCTGAGCCTCCCCGCACCCAGGCCGGCGGGCTTGCCGCAACAGCCCGGCGCGGCGTTCGCACGAGGAACATCGCTCATCGACACCCAAGCCAGCAACACGTCGACAAATCGCAGTTCAACAACACGCGCGAACGCAAGGGTCGTGGATGACGTCGTGGCCTGATCGGTCGCGATGGACGTGATCGCCGGGCGGATCGGATGGCGTGGAAGGAGCGTCTATGCTGCGCGGGTGGATTCGATTCTCGATGTCGTCGGCATTCTGTTTAATCGTTGGCATCCACGCTCTAAGTGCCGCCAGCACGTATGGGATGGCCACCGCTCTTCCTTCAATGCAAGAGGCGATGAAACGCGACACCGACTGGTGGACTGGCGATGAGGCATGGACGTTGTGCGAACGAGTGATGGCATGGCAGAGCGACGTCGGAGCCTGGCGCAAAGGCTGGCCTCGGGATCGTGATCCACGCGAAAGGGACGACGCGACCGGCAAAAGTGACCGTCGGCGCGGAGATCGCGCGATCGATACGATCGACAACCGCGCAACCATCGACGAATTGCGTTTTCTAAATCGCGCCCTGAGCCTGCGAACTGGCCCTGATGCAAACGAAGCAAAGCTCACGCGACTGAAAGACTCACTCCGCCGCGGGCTGGACGCTTTGCTCGCTGCACAGTATCCGAACGGCGGATGGCCGCAGCAGTTTCCTGTCTACCGACTCAAGCCGAACGACTACGCGCGGCATGTGACATTCAACGATGAAGCCATGACCCGCGTCCTGGAATGGTTGTTGGAGTTGCACACCTCCGACGCTGGCGATCTTTGGCTGGATGACGTTCAACGCCAACGCGTCGCAGATTCACTGCGCAAAGGCATCGAATGTGTTCTTGCAGCCCAGATTCGAATGGGGGAAGAACTGACCGTCTGGTGCGCGCAGCATGACGCCGAAACCCTCGCCCCGACGTGGGCGCGATCATATGAACCGCCTTCAATGAGCGGATCAGAAAGCGCAGGCGTGGTCATCTTCCTCATGTCCCTCCCAGAACCAGACGAACGCGTCAAGCGATCCATCCGATCGGCCGTGCGATGGTTCGAGCGAACGTGCGAATGGGGTGTTCGGATCCAAGTACAAGAAGTCGAGCGTCAAGACGAATCCGGCACGTTGGTGCGGGAACAAAGACGCGTAAAAGTCGCCGACGAGTCGGCCCGGGGACTCTGGGCGCGGTTCTACGAACTCCAAACCAATCGCCCGATCTTTCTGAATCGCGACGGCGTGGTCCGATATCGATTCGAGGAGGTCGACCTGGAACGCAACATGGGCTACGCGTGGTGGACCGATCGCGGGCAGAGGGTGCTGAAAATCTATGAGGACTGGTCCAAGCGACACCCCGTTTCGGCCGATTGAATCAGCCTTGCCGCATCAATCAACTTGGGATTTTCATAGAAATTTCAGCTCACGGGCCCTCATCATCAAGCGGAGTGAATGGGCGAGCGTCCTGCAAGCGACCTTGGTGAGTCCGGTGCCGATAAGATAGGCGATTCTGGGCGAGCAGCGACAAGGCCTGCATCGGGGCCCCTCCCGCCCATGGGGATGACTCGCAGTACGTCTTTCATGATCTTTCATGGGAGTTTTTTCTTGCTCTGCGGGCGGGGCGTGGTAATCTAACGGGACAGCGGAGTCCCGCCCGGCATTTGTCGCGCGAGGACTGGTTCGAGGAGAAATCATCATCCCATCGGAGGACCAGAAGATGGATCGGAAATTGACCCATGCCCGCCTGCGCGCGGGAGTCGTTCTTAGTTTGGCAATCGCAGGTGTCGTGTCGGTGAGCTCTGTGCGAGCTGCTGATATCGTGAAACTGGACAACGCCGACGCTCTGCAGTTTGGCTCGGCATGGAGCGGCGGGCTCGCCCCGGGCGTGACCGACGTCGCACTCTTCAATGACCTTCTGGTCAACAATGCCCTCTTCAGCCTCGGCGCCGCACAAAGCTGGGGCGGTATCCGCGTCGGTAGCCCCGCCAGCAACCTGACCATCAACACCACCGCCGCATTGACCCTCGGAAACTTCGGCGTCGACATGTCGGCTGCTACACGCGATCTGACCATCACCGGACCCGTCACCATCGGCGGTGGCGCGGGAATCTACAACTGGAACGTCGCCGCTGGCCGCACGCTCACCTTGAGCGCCCCGCCCACCAAGCTGGGCATGAACAGCAATCACCTCGGTCTCGTCCGATTCGGCACGACCGGAACCATCAACCTCACCACCCCCAACATCAGCGTCCTCTCCAATGACGCTGGAAACCCCTACGCCCTCTATGGCAACAACGATTGGGCCGCCACCAATGCCAGCGGACAAGTCGTCGCAGCCACCTACGCACTGACCAGCGCCAGCGCCACCCCCGGCCAGCCCCTCCTCGGATCCAACGTCGATGTCGACCTCGACGCACCAGGCGGAGCAAGCTCGAACGGCTTCATCAACTCCATGCGGTTCAACGACCCCACGCCGCGCACCTTCGTCATCAGCAACTCAGGAACCTCGCGAACCCTCACCGCCCGCGGAATCCTTGTCACCGAAAACTCCGGCGGCGGCATCATCACCAACGCCGGCGGCGGTTTGACCGCCAACAACGGCTTCATCCGCAACAACCGAACACAAACGACCGGTATCAACCGAAACGTGTTCCCCATCATCCAAAACAGCGCCGCCGATTTTGAAATTCGCGCGGTCATCGCGAACGGCTCAAGCAACGTGCCGACCGAAGTGCTCAAATATGGACCGGGCAAACTCATCCTCTCCGGTCCCAACGGGCATTCGGGCGGAACCACCATCATCGAAGGAACTGTCGAAGTCGGCGGAACCGTCGGAACACTCGCAGGCGGTGAAGTCCGAAACTTCAGCAACCTCGTCCTTAACCGCTCCGCCGGTACCCTCATCCTCAACCAAGTCATCAGCGGCACGGGCGTCCTTCGCACGCAAGGCGCAGGCGTGTACGAACTCAACGGCGTCAACACCTACACCGGTGCAACCCAACTCAACGGCGGAACCGCCGTCCTCGGCAACGCCGCCTCATTCGGCGCGACCTCAGGACTCAGCTTTGGCGGTGGTGCTCTACGCCATGGCACGGGCAACACCAACGACATCACCACGCTGCCTGTCACCATCAACGCCGGCGGCGCGACCATCGATACCAACGCCAATAACGTCACCTACGCCAACGCCATGAACGGCGCAGGCGGACTCACCAAGATCGGCGACGGCGTCCTCACGCTCGCCGGAGCCAACGGCTACGCAGGCACCACCACTGTCAACGCAGGACGCGTCAACGTGACCGGCTCGCTCGCAGGTGGCGCTAGCGTCGGCAACGGCGGAACGCTCGGCGGATCCGGCACCATCGCAGGCACCACCACCGTGAACACCAGCGGGATTTTTTCGCCGGGCAACAGCGTCGGAACCCTGACGACCGGATCGCTTTCGCTCAATGCAGGCTCGATCCTGAACTATGAGTTCAGCACCTCGCCCGCCGCAAACGACCTCACCGTCGTCACCAACTCCGGCGGACTCTCCATCAACGGCGGCGGACTCAACCTCCTCGTCGCCGACACCGTCAATCCGTTTGGCATCGCAGGCACGTACAACATCTTCCAATACTCCGGCGCCATCGGTGGCACGGGTGTGAGCAGCTTGTCCGTCCTCAACCAACTCCCCGGATTCGCCTACTCGTTCGACACATCAGGCGGATTCGTCCGTGTCATCGTCACCAGCCTCGGTACCATCGGAACATGGACCCTCGATGGCAACGGCTCGTGGGGAACCTCAGGCAACTGGTCCGGCGGCATTCCTAACGGCGGCGGAGACAGCGCCAACTTCACCCTCACGACCGCAGCGAATCGAACCATCACACTCGATGGCAACCGCACGCTCGGCGGATTGACCCTCAATAACGCCGGCGGCTACACCATCACGCCAGGCAGCGGCGGATCCCTGACGATCGGCAACGGCACCAACAACGCCCTCGCCTTCGCTCAAGTCGGATCGCACGCGATCAACGCCAACGTCAACCTCGCCTCCACCCTCGTACTCGATGCATCCACCGGCGCACAACTCACACTCGGTAACCCCGTCTCCGGCGCAGGCGGAATCACCAAGCTGGGCGGCGGTACTCTCGTCCTTGGCTCGGCCTCCAACACCTACAACGGCGCGAACAACTTTAGCGGCGGAGTCGTCCAAGTCGCCGGCCTCGGCTCGCTCGGCAACAACGCCGCGCTGAACCTCAGCGGCGGAGCGGTCGTTCGATACGCCGCTGGCATGACCAATGACCTTTCCACCGCCAAGACCGTCACGCTCGGTGCGGGTGGTGGTGGTATCGATACCAATGGCAACAACGTCACCTTCAACACCTCGCTGCCCGGCACGGGCGGACTGGTGAAAGCCGGCGCTGGAACACTCACCCTCGCCGTCCCGAATGCCTACACCGGCGCGACGACCATCAGGGGCGGCGTGCTCAGCGTCGCCTCAAACGACCGCCTCGGTGACCCGACGGTCGCGGCCGCCATCAACCTGAACGGCGGCGAACTCGATGTGACCACCGGCTTCACGCTTGCCGACGGTGGAACCAACCACCGCCCGATCGTCATGGGAACGAGCGGCGGGGCCATCCGCGTCGCCAACGCGCAAACGCTCCTGACCAGCGGCGGCATCTCCGGCAACGGGCTGCTGACCAAACGAGGCCCAGGAACGCTCAACAGCGCCATCTCTTCAACCAACACCGGCGGATTCAAACTCGAAGAAGGAACCGCCATCCAGCAGACCGCCAACGCCTTCGGCACCGGCCAAGTTGAACTCGCCGGCGGCCTCTATGTCATCGGCGCGACGACCCTCGCCAACAACCTGTTGGTCAGCGGCACCGCGACCGTCCAAGGCGGCAGCGGCGGTGGATTGGCCGACCTTCGAAACGTCAGCGGCCCCGGCACACTCACCGTCGAAATCACCTCCGGCGTCTTCGACCTCGAAGGTGATATGAACGGCCTCACCGGCACCATCAGCTTCCTCAACAACGGAAGCAGTGCCGTCCGACTGTTCGGGACGACCAACGGATCACCCAACGCCACGTGGGACATCGGCCTCGGCACCGGACTGGCCCGCCGTGGAACGATCACCACCATCAACCTCGGCGCCGTCACCGGACAAGGCAACATCAACGCAGTCAACGCCGCAACCGGCGGAACCACCTACGTGATCGGTGGCAAAAACATCGACGCACAATTCGACGGCATCGTCGGTGACTCACTCGATACCTCAACCCTCGCCATCATCGGTGCGACCTCGGTCACCAAAGTCGGCACCGGGCGACAAACTTTCAACGGGCAGAACTTCTACACCGGCAACACGATCATTCAGGCAGGCACGCTGCAAATGAACGTCAACAGCTACGAACCCGTGCTCGGCGGACCCGTCATGCAAGGCCTCGGCCTGACCAGCGCAGGTGCGGATATCCGCGGCGGTCGGCTGGTGCTTGACTACAACGGCGGAAGCTCGCCGGCCTCGCAGGTGTTCAGCCTCCTCGACGCCGGGTTCGATGTGAACTTCGCCAGCGGTCTGCTCCGCAGCACTACCCTCGAAGCCAACCGCATCCTCGGCTGGGTCGAAAACACCACCGCACAGCAAGTCACCGTCGCCTACGTCCTGCCCGGCGACTTTGACCTCAGCGGAACAGTCAACTTCGGCGACCTCCTGTCGCTCGCCCGAAACTACAACCTCGCCACTGGCGCGGTGTGGGCACAGGGCGATGTCAACTATGACGGCGCTGTCGGATTCGCCGACCTCCTCGCCCTGGCACGCAACTACAACCTCGCCCTGACGCCGAGCGAAGCCGGCCAACTGCCCACCGACTTCGCAGGCGAGTTCGCTCTCGCGATGTCGATGGTGCCCGAACCCGCGACGCTCTCCGTCCTGGGCGTCGGCGCGGTCGCGATGCTCAGCCGCCGTCGTCGTCGGGCCTGATCCACAAACGGTCGACGCGAAAACAAATCGTGTACACGTCGCCCGATTGACTTTCTCCTCCGCCCGCCGCCGCGTCTGCTCAAACCAGGCGCGGCGGCTTTGCTTGACGAGCGGCCTGCCAAACAAGAACCCGCCCGCCCAAGCACCAATGAATCAGTCAACTGAATCAGTAAACTGAATCAATGCACTGAATCGATGACCAACGCCGAACTCGAACCAAGCCGCGAGCGGCTACACGAAAAATTTCTAGTCCCGGAGTATTCATGGATCGAATCGACAAGACGAAGTCGCCACCGCATGATGTCGAAATGACGGGCAACACCCGAGCGAATCATGCAGGCGACCATCGACTCGCATCAGACGCCCGTGAGCCGTTGACAGTTCAACACTCCCCGGCGGAAGGGATGTCGAGACGTGATGTTCTTCGGGCAGCGGCCGTCGGGTCACTGGTGATGTTGGGGTCAAGTTCGTCGGAGGTACGCGGCATGGATGCGATCGGTGCAACGTCGTTTGATGCAAGCAAACCCGTGAAGCTCAAGCATGTGGTGGGATCAGGGCTCGGTGCTGTGACATTCGGAGTGCCCTGGCCTCGCGGAGCAATCAAGGATTCGACCCAGTTCCACGTTCGCGTGGAGGGTGAGCCTCGCACGACGCAGACGTGGGTGACCGCACGCTGGCCGGACGGATCGGTCAAATGGACGGCCCATGCGCTGCCCGAGCGAAGCGTCGAGCCGTCGAAGCGCCTGGAACTCGTGCCCGGCGATTCGACCGGGCCGGCGGTGGTGGATGCGATCACGGCGCGCGAGGTGGATGGTGGAATCGAAATCGAAACCGGGCCCATGCGCGTGCGGTTCGGCAAGATCGGTTCGACGCGATTGATCGAAGATTGGACGATGGGCCAGACACGATGCGACGGAGTGGAGCTGGTCGGACGATTTGACGATGCGGCAACGGACGGTCGCGTGGAGTCGATGCAGTCGCGTGTGCAGGACGTCAAGCTTGAACAGTCGGGCCCGGTGCGGGCGGTGGTGTGCGTGCGCGGCGTGCACCTGACCCGTGCGGGTCGCGGAGCCTTGCCTTTCGTCGCAAGGTTTTATGTGACAGCCGGCTCGGGGGCGATTCGACTGGTGCACAGCTTCATTTTTGATCTGGACGAACAGAAAGAGTTCCTGAGCGGCCTGGGCGTACGGGCCGGCGTCGTGATGAAAGATGCGACGTATGACCGGCACGTGCGGATCGCGGGCGCGCGATTCGATGACGCGCACGCCCCATCCAACGATGCAGGCGGGCATCAAAACATTGCAACATCGAATGACGGTGCGACCCGCTCAAGCCATCGCGTGGCAGGGATTTTTGGTGAGGCGATCCAAGGGGTCACCGGTTTACGCCGTGATCCCGGGCGCGAAGTGCGCGAAGCGCAGATCCGGGGCGAACGGCTACCCGCGATCGAGAGCTGGCCCGGAACGGTGCGCGATCGAATGAAGTATGTGCCGAAGTGGGGCGACTACACATTGGTGCAACCGACCGCGGACGGTTTCGAGATACGCAAACGCACGGCAGAAGGCTTTGGATGGATTCGCAGCACCGCAGGCGGAAGAGCGCTCGGTACCGTATACCTCGGCGGGGCTTCGGGCGGGATCTCGATGGGCATTCGACACTTCTGGCAGAAGTACCCCAAACAACTCGACGTACGGGATGCTGCTGGCGATCGGGCCACCGTGACGGCCTGGCTCTATTCTCCGGACGTGCCCGCGATGGATCTTCGCTTTTATCACGACGGCATGGGGATGAATGATCATCCGGCCGAACTCGAAGGCTTGAACATCACCTACGAAGACTACGAAAAGGACTTCGGCACCCCATACGGAGTCGCCAACACGCACGAGTTGACGCTGGCGATGCATGCGTCAACGCCTTCCCATGAAGCCATGTCGAAATTGGCGATCGAGACCGAGGATCCGACGTTCATCTGTGCCGAACCAACGCATATGGCCATGACTCGCGTGTTCGGACCGATCTGGACGGCCATGGAATCAGACGCGGCGGCTCAGATGTCGGCTGCGCGTCGAACGATCGAGACGCATCATCGATTCGTGCTCGACCAGTATCGCACGGAAGTCGAACAGCATCGCTGGTATGGCTTCTGGGATTTCGGCGATGTCATGCACAGCTACGACTCAGATCGGCACATGTGGCGATACGACGTGGGAGGATTCGCATGGGCGAACAGCGAGCTGTCACCTGACCTGTGGCTCTGGTACAGCTTCTTACGCACCGGCGACGGCGATCTGTATCGACTGGCCGAGGCGATGACACGCCACACCTCTGAAGTCGATATCTATCATGCCGGCAAGTACAAGGGCCTCGGCACACGTCACAACGTGCAGCACTGGGGATGTTCGTGCAAACAGCTACGCATCAGCACGGCGGTGTATCGCAGGTTTTACTACTATCTGACCGCAGACGAACGCGTGGGCGACCTCCTACGCGATCAAATCGACAGCGATCAGACCGCCATGGTGCTGGACTTGGCGCGAAAGATCCGAACGGATGTTTATGTGCCGCGGCCAGAAGCACTGGGAATCGGATTCGGCACCGACTGGACCGCACTGGCGGCGGCATGGTTGACAGAAATCGAGCGGACGGGCGACGCCCGCTGTCTGATGAAACTGAAGAACGGCATGCGAACCATCGGGGAACAGCCGGTCGGTCTCTTCTCGCGCGGCGCAATGTACAACATGCACGACGGAACCTATTCGATCGCGCCCGATCGATCCATCGGAATCTCTCACCTCAGCAGCGTCTTCGGACAACTCGAAATCTACAGCGAACTGATCGATCTCTACGGAGATGAAAAGTTCGAGGCGGCGTTCGTGCAGTATTGCAGGCTCTACAACGCACCGGGAGAAGAACAACGCGCGGAACTGGGACAAGCACTGCGGGGCAATTCGTTAACGCAGAATTACAGCCGACTGACCGCATATGCGGCATGGCGATTAAAAGATCCAAAACTGGCGGCGCGGGCGTGGTCGGAATTCTGGGCGGGTGAGACTGCAACACGACTCGCCGAGCGATCGCAATCCACGCGGATCGACCCGCCGGCCGTACATCAGCCCATCGAATACGGTCGCGTCGGCACCAATGGCGCGTCCCAATGGGGATTGGCTGCGATTCAGTGTCTCGCGCTCATCGGAGAACAACTCGAAGCCAATACGGCTTCCTAAAACCAACGCCGCCGCCTGCGATCCAGATTTTGCTTGGATCGTCCCGCACAAACGGCTAGCCTCCCCATAGCTTCGAGTCGCCGAGGGTCGTCCTTCGAGCCTCGGAGAAATTCTGGCCTGCCAGGAGGTGCACATGGTTACGCGCGAGCATATGCGGATGTCTAAAACGCCCGGATCACGCGATCGTCTGAGGCTGATATCACCCACGCTCAGGTCGGCGGTGGTGGGCGTGGTGTTGCTGGGGGTGGCTGCGACTTCGTATGGCGCAGGACCGGATGTCGTGCGGATTCGCGGTGATCAAGCCAAGACGCTGCTCGGAGACGGGACGAATGTCATCGTCGCCGTGGTGGATAGCGGCGTGGATGACACGCATCCGCAGTTGTCGGGTTTGGATTCACTCGGTCGACCACGCATGCTGGCGGAGGCAAATTTTGTCACGACCGAACCCGCCAACACGGGCGACGATACCCACGGGCACGGAACGGCGGTCATGGGTGTCATCGGGCTGCGCGATTCGTCCAATGTGACCATCGGCACCGATACACGATTCATCAACGCACGTGTTCTGGATTCAAGCAACTCATTCAACACACAAGACTGGGTCATCGATGGAGCAGGATTCTCCGTCGCGCAGGGTGCGGATGTCATCAACATGTCGCTCGGCTACTTCAATTCCGATACAAGCGGCAGGTCGACGCTCTCGATGATGGCTGATTCGATCGCGTTCAACAGGCGAAAGTCAATCGTGATCAGCGCGGGAAACGCCGGCAACAGCGGCAACGTCCGACCACAAGGCCCAGGCGATGCGTTTAACGTCATCTCGCTCGGCAACGTGTCAACCACAAACAACTATGGTCGGATCAACAGCAGCAGCAGTTACGGCCCGACCACTGACGGTCGCAGCAAGCCCGACCTCGCCGCGCCGGGAACAAACATCCTAACCGCCAACGCGTTCTGGGAGTCCGGGTCCACACAAAACTCCTGGACCGGCACAAGCTTCGCCGCGCCGAACACGTCAGGCCTGATCGCAGGTCAAATCGAAGCCGGACGCCGATGGGGATACTCCATCGACCCGCTCGTGATCAAATCGACTATCCAAAACAGCGCCGCCCGGGTCAATCGCCGTGACGGATCGGCCTGGGCGCAGTCGGTCAGCGGCTTGAACGTGTTCACCGGACTCGATCGCGACTCGGGCACGGGAATCATCGACGGTGTGGACTTGTACGAACAGTACGTGCCCGGCGACATCAACGCACTCGGGCCGAACACACTCATCGATCCGACCGGATGGGACCTCAGCACGGTGACCAATGCCTCCTCGCGCAGCTATTTCCTCGGTCAGCTTCCACAGGGAGCGAGCGTCACCGCGACCCTGAATTGGTATCGCAAGGTGGGTTACAACGATGTCAACAACAATGGCGTGATCGACGCGGCTGACAACTTTCCATTCTCGGGCAGCATCGCCAATCTCGACCTGGAACTGGTCCTCAACGGCGGCGTCTACGCCCGATCCATCAGCAACGTCAACAGCACCGAGCACCTTCGACTCAGCGGATTGCCCGCCGGTGCGTACACGCTCGTCGTGCGGTCGGCGTCGAGCGTGGTCGAGGAGTACGCGCTGGCATGGGACGCAACAGTCTTGACTGGCGATTTCACCGGCGACGCGCTGCGAACACCGTCGGACATCGAACTGCTGCTCAGAGCAACGCCCGGCACGCTGCCGACCGGGCGGGCGTTGTTTGATCTCAATGACGATTACGTGGTGAATCGATCGCCTGATGTCTCGGGCAGCGATGCAGACTTCTGGGTCAGGTCGCTGATGCAGACACAGTATGGCGATACCAACCTCGATCGCCGGATCGATTTCCTCGACTTGCTCGCGCTTGCACGAAACTACAGCATGGCAGGCGATAAGACCTGGCTGGAAGGAAGCTTTAACGGCGATGGCGTCGTCGGCTTTGCAGACCTGCTCACCATGGCGCGGAACTATGGTTTCGGAACATCAAACCTCAGCCCGGCGGACTTTGAGTCGGATTGGACGCTCGCACGTGCGACCGTGCCCGAGCCGGGCACCCTGCTCGTCGGCATGGCTGGGCTTGCCATGAGCCTGCGCCGGCGTTCGTCGACGCGCCGGAGACCCAACGCCTGAGCATACGTCATCGCGCAGGCGGGCCCGATGCAGGATCGGCGAATCTCGTATCACGTTTCGGGGGCGACGTAGTGCTTAGGCCCGCCTAACTTCATGAAGCGACGATAGACGATCGTGAGCAGGATCAGTGCCGTGACGCACAGCAGGAATCCGAACAGAAACGTGAGCTGGTAATTCTTGCCCGTCGCATCGAGAACCGGCCCGATGATCAGCCCTGCGACGATGACGCCGAGAGAGCCAACGATCCCCGCAGCGCTGGCGAACTGGCCGAACTTACTCTTGGGGAAGAGGAACGCGCCCAGACCCGCGGTGGCGGTGAAATAGGCTCCAGAGAGAATCGTGTGCGCCACCAGCGCCACGCCGAAGGTTGCCGGGTCCTTGACGAAGAACCATCCGTAAATCGTCGAGACGAGGTAGATCGCCATCGTCACGATGCCGACACGCAGCGCATGATATCGATCGACGAGCCAGCCGAGCGGATAGGCCAGCACAAGCGAGACAACGAAGCTTCCGGCGATAAGTCTCCCGTAATGATCGACCGGAACGTTAATGCTCTTGGCAAACGGAAGTGAAAACGTGTTGTAGGGCATGAAGACCAGCCCGGCGATCAGCATGGCGAAGAACACCCAGCGGTAGTAGCTGTTGCAGAAGCATTCCTTGAGGTAACGCCCGGCCGCATTGAAAAACCCGGTCCGCTCGGGATCAACGGGAGGCGGCGGCGGGTATTCGCCTTCTTTGACGACCAGGCACATAAACGTGTAACCCACGCCGAACAGCAGGCTGATGCAAAGGAAGATGATGGTGAAATGGGTCTCGCTCCACCCGAGAAGCCAATAGTTAAAAATCATCCCCGCGCCCAGACTCACCGCGCGGAACAGTCCATAAAATCTTCCGATCAGCGAGCGAGGAACGACGTCATTCACAAGCGCGCCAAACAGCACGAGCGATGCAATGCAGGCAAACTCGAAAATGGTGTAGAAAAGCGCGAAGTAGGCGAGCGTGATCGCGTTCAGACCGGGCGAACTGTCGGCGAGCAACTCATGCGTGCGCTCTCCAAGCACAGGACAAAAGGCCAGGCCGACCATCGATAAAAACGTGACAGGCGTGGTCCAAAGCAGGAACGGAATACGTCGACCGCGCCGTGAACGGTGGCGATCCGAGCGATAGCTGATGATCGGCCCGAGTGTCATGCCGATCGCCGGCGGAATGACGGCCAGAACCACCGACATGTACGTCGCGCTCGCGCCATACTGCTGCATGGCGAGCTGTACGACGGGCTGCGCAGAACGCTCACGCATCGAAAATGCAAAATCGCCCAACAGCAGCAAACAAAAAAGAATCACAAGACCGCTAAAGGTGTAAGAAAGCGAGCCGGCCGTGTAGATGCGTTTTTGAGGTGTGGCGTATTCGAGTGGCGGCGTGGGTGGTTGGGTGGGCGAGTTCATGGGAGGTGAAAGTAGCGTGTCGGATGAAGATCGCGAGGCGCGAGGATAAGGCGAGACGTGGGCTGCGTGCGATGAATCGGGGAAAGACCGTGCGAATTCTAGGAAACCGCGTGCGGTGTGCCGGGGCTACTGGGGGTGAGGTCGGCGAGGGTGTGCTCGATCATCTCGGTGGGTGACGGTGACATGAGCCTGAGCGTCGGATCGGTTTGAATGCAGACACGCGGGCCGTTCTCACCACGAATGCGGGACAGCAGCTGCTGCACGCCACAGCGGCCGATGCGGTCGGGCCGGGTGTCGATCACGGCAAGCAATCCGCGCGAAAAGCCAGTGATGGCGGATTCGTGGTTGCAGGCGATGAGTTCAATGTCGGCAGCGGGCCCGGTGCGCAGACCCGCGGCGTCGAGGCCGGCTTCGATGGCGGGGACAAGTCGATCGTCTGAAAGAAAGACGGCGGTGGGCCTCGGCGAGAGGGTCAGCAGCCGACCGACCAGCTCTTGGGCTGCAAGTACCAGGTCCGGGCCCCAACCTTGAACGAGTCGGGGCGGCGTGGAGAAGATCTGAGTCGCTGTGATGCCATGAGCCTGGGCGTAGTGCTCAAATGCGACGCCGCGGATGTCGAACGCCCATGACCAGTCGCCGAGGCTCAGGAATGCGGCGACGCGGTGCCCACGCTTGGCGATGAAATCGACCGCCAGCTCGCCGATGGCGAGGTTGTTAGGGGTGATCTGGTCACCGCAAGGAGAGGGTCGTCGATTGGCCATGAGCCAGACGGTCGGCTTGCTTTGGCAGAGTTGCTGGATATCGATCCCGTCGTGATCGCCGTGGAGGAGCAGGCCGTCGATGGAGGCCGGATCAAGTTCGGGCGGGAGGATGGGAGGGGCAAGTTGATGCGCGGCATTCGGGCCGGGGTGGTGGATTGTCGAGTAAAGGAATTGGATGTCGAGCTTGCTGGCGGCTTGTGAGACACTGGTGAGCAATCTGCCGAAAGCGGGGTTGGGCATCCGGTGATCCCCCGCGAGACTGAGGAACGCGATCGTGGTCTTGCGGGCCTCGGAAATCGACCTGTGGACAGCCCGGGTCAGCGTACGCGAGGCCGCGCGATGGGAGGTGCGTTGGACGCTGCGATAAACCTGTCGATCAATGGGACGATCAGCGGGATGATCGTTGGTTTCATGGGCGCGGCGGGCGTGGAACGCTGGTACGGCAGGAGTTGCAGGCGTTACAACAGTCGTCGACGCGACGGTAGACTCGGGCGTGTGTGCATGCTGCATCGTCTGCTCCCGGCGAACGAGTGTCGCAGCTATTCGGGTAATTTTCAAGAAAAGAATTTCATCATCTTTCCATGATTTGTCAGGGCCAGTATGCTGACCCAAAGTGGAGGTTTAAGTGCCTGTAAGATCGAATATTGCAGCAAATTTGGGGCCGACCGGTCTTTGTCCGTTTTGGTTCTGGAATGACGCCCTATCAGCCGATGAAATCGTCAGCCAGATCGGAGATTTTCAGCTCCACGGTGTGGACGGGTTTGTCATTCATCCGCGCGTCGGACTGCCCTGGAATCTTGGGTGGATGAGTGAGGGTCTGCTCGAACTGATGGAGGTGGCGATCGAGGAGGCAGCCGAGCGTGGGATGCGGGTGATTCTGTACGACGAAGGAATGTACCCGTCGGGATCGAGCTCGGGCATGGTCGTGGCACGGGATGCGACCCTGGGATGTCGATGCCTGCTCGAACGCCACGCCGACGAACCGGGGCGCGTCGACGCTGTGGAATTGTTTCGAGGAAAACGCCCAGACGGGGTCGAAGTGGTCATCGAAGACGCGCCGGCGGATTCCTATATCCGAGGGCTTCATTATTTGTGTGACGACTTTTCGCGCGCATCGCCAATCCCGGTCGGATGGACGAAGTCACACGACCAAGCGTGGCGCGATCCGCCTGAGGACGAGCCCCCGGCGGGCGATATCTTGAATCCGCGCACCACAGACATCGTGATCGAACTGGTCTATCGACCGTTCGCAGATCGATTCGCTCGGCACATCGGAAAAACCGTCTGGGGAATCTTTACCGACGAGCCGAATCCGCTCGGCAAATGTCGAACCAAGGGCGCTCTGCCCTTCACCAAAGGCATCTTCCACGAACTGAAGCGAATCACCGGAGAAGATTTTTCGACGAGTCTTGCGCGATTGTTCTCCGATGAGCAGCTTCGGGAGCGATACCACCGCGCAGTGAGGCTGCGGCTGCAGGAAACCTGGTACGCGCCACTGAGCCGGTTTTGTGAGTCGCGCGGACTTCTGTTGTGTGGCCATCCGGATCGCGGTGATGAGATCGGCGCGCAGCGATTCTTTCAGTGTCCCGGACAGGATCTGGTGTGGCGATTCGTCGAACCAGATCGACCCACAGCGATCGAAGGCGCGGAATCGACGCAGGCAAAATGTTCGAGCTCGGCGATGCTGCATCATGAAAGACGATTCAACAGCAATGAGTTTGCCGGTGCATACGGAGAAGCAACACGATTCGAAGAGGTCAAGTGGCTCGCGGATTGGTGTCTGGTGCGGGGCGTGAATCTGCTGATACCACACGCGTTCTACTACAGCGTACGCGGGCCACGCCGACACGAACGCCCGCCGCAGGTCGGGCCGCATACAGCGGCGTGGGACGATGGCCGATTTGAAAAGTTCGCACGGCATTGCGCGACGATCAGCGCCCTCAACACCGACGCACTGCCGATCTGCGATGTCGCGATCCTGACCGACGATCGAACACCCTGGCGCGCAGCGCGGGCGTGCTTTCGACATCAAGTGGATTTCAACTACCTCGAATTGCAACAAATCCTCACCCATCCCCACTATGTCGATGAATACGGCGTGCGGATACCGACCGCCGTGGGCGAGATGCGGTATCGACACCTGATCCTCGACCCCGACACGCACGTGGCCCCTGAATATCGCGAAGCGATCGAGCGGATTCGCAAAACCAATCGACTTTTCGAACCAAAACCATGCAACGACGATCGCGCATCGATGGACGCATGGGACCAAGCGCTTGCCATGCAACTGCACGACGCAGGCGCCAGCGCGCTACGCGTCAAGGATCGAACACCGGGGCTCCGCTATCGACATCTCATCAAGCAACTCCCCGCCGACGATGGGGCCCGCGGTGCGGACTCGCTTGTGGCCTGGCTCCTTTTCAATGAAACGAGCGAGGCGATCGATACTGAGATCTGGATCAAACCACCAATCCAAACCAACGCCACAGCGGTAAGCAATGGGCCGCGCGAGCAACAGAGGATCGTGCGGTGGGTGGACACGACTCTGGGCGTAAACGGGCTCGCAGATTGCACAAATGAAACCGACAAGACAAATGCGCGGGTGGCGGATGACTCAGGGTGGGTGCGATTGACGCTCGCAGGGTGGGAGATGAAGGTGCTGATCGCAACTCGAGGCGTATGATGAAGCCGTGCAGCGGTTCGAATGGTTTCCGATTGGGTTGATGGGTTAGGCGGACGAAGCAATGCCCGATTTCTTTCCGATCTTTAGATGGCTTCTGTTCGTCTTCGTGACGATCTACTTTTGCATCACGACGATACAGGCCGTGGTGCATTGGTATGGGATGCTCTCGCGGCGGGATCGGTATACGGGGATGCTCAGGCGATACCTGCTCGTACAGACGCTACGGGTCAAGCTGGTTCGGTTTTGGGGCGATGCGCTGGTCTGTTTGATGTTGGGGGTGGTGTTTGTGTTGCTCTGGTATGCTCACGTGACACTGGAGGCGGCCTACGCTGTTCTGCGCGATGTCACTTGATCCGAAAAACAACTCGACAGGCGAGACGACGACAGGCGCAGGAGCGTCTTCGGCGGACATGATCGTGCGTCCTGCCGAGGTACGGCTGACCGATGTTTCGGATGCCGAGCTTCGTCGGATCGCGACCGAACTGGGACTCGACGTACGCGGGCTGCTCGAACGAAGCACGCTGGTGGCCGCCATTCAGGATCGGCGGGGGTTGATCGCTAATCTGAATCGCGAAGCCCTGCTCGATGTCATGCGATGGGCAGGCCGACGCGTCAACCCGATCGCGTCCAATGAACAGTTGGCTGTCGAGATCGCACAAGTGAAGTCGATGCGATTTTCCGGCCTGTCACATCGCGGACTCGTGGCGCTGGGCCGGTTGCGTGGCGTGTCGTGTGACGAAGCCATGCCCACACCCGAAGTGATCGTTCGACTGAAAGAGCAGGAAGGATTCTTCGCCAAGCTGGCACGCAAGCGACGATCCATGATGGGGAAACTGGTGTCGCGCATGTTGGGTGATGATGAAGGCGGAACCGGCGCAGGTATGACCGGACGCGCGACGCCGGGGCAGAACCGAGCAGGCGCGATCGGAACCGGCGCGGCCGGGGCGGGAACAAGCAGCACGAACGCAACGAGCGGACGCATGGGCGGATCAAATGCGTCAGGCGGACGCGACGAGGGAGATCGACCGATCCAGCATGAGATCGAGGAGTCGGGACTCATCGCGGGGATCTCCAGCCGCGTGAAGCGGTCTGCCGATCAATACATCAACCAAAAACTCGACGAAATCGAACAACGCATCGACCGCAAACTCGACGAAATCGATCGAAGGCTCGGCGAATGGCGCGACAAGGAAATCGCCAACCGCATCCGCATCCTCAAAATCAGCTTGTGGGCAACCGTCATCGTCGCAATGGTCACGCTGCTGATCTCCTACCTACGCGTCTACTGGTGGCAAGCACCCACCCGACCCACACCACGCGACAGCACGCCCGCCCGTGTCGAGCCGGCAGTCAATCTGCCTGATTCCTCGCAACATCACCTCGACGCACCAACAAAAGACCAGGCGGACGAACGAACCTCTTCCCGCACACATCAAGTCTGATCGACCACGATCAAAACTCCTCAAAGGCACGACTCTCAGTCGTCATCGTTTCGCTTTCGTTGTCGTTCGTCCATCGATCGCGTCTGCGGGCCGGCGTTGGTGTAGGATGTCGGCATGAAAGTGTCGATCATTGGCGTCGGTCGAGTGGGCGGGGCGACGGCGTTTGCGATATTGCTCAAGGGGCTCGCACACGAATTGGTGCTGGTCGGACGCGATCGCAGCAAGATCGAGGGCGACGCCGCTGACCTCATGCATGCGGCCGCCTTCGTCAGACCGATGAAGATCCGCGCAGGCGACATCTCCGATACCGCCGGCAGCGATATCGTGATCCTGACCGCAGGCGTCTCCGGCGGAGGACCGCGGTTGGACTACGCCCGCAAAAACTACGAACTCTACCGCGACCTCATCCCACGACTCGCGCGACACGCACCCGGCGCAATCGTCATCGTCATCACCAATCCGGTCGACGTCATGACTCACGCTGCCCTGCGGTTCGGCGGATTTGCACCAGGAAAAGTCTTCGGCACCGGCACCCTCATCGACACCGGACGATTCCGGGCCATCCTCTCCGAACGTTGGCAAATCCATGCCTATGACGTCCGCGCCTACATCCTCGGCGAACACGGGGACAGCCAGTTCCCCGCACTCAGCGTCGCAAGCGCAGGCGGAGTCAGATTCGACGAGCACGACGCCTTCGTCCAACAGGCCGCAGACGAAGCAAAACGCGGCGGGTACGAAGTGTTCCGCCTCAAAGGACATACCAATTACGCCATCGCACAATCAACCGCGCTCATCGTCGAAGCCATCGCTGACGACAGCCATTCAGTCATCCCACTCTCAACCCTCATCCAAGGCTGGCACGGCGTGGAGGATGTCTGCCTCTCCGTGCCGTGCGTCGTCGGCAGCGAAGGCATCGTGCGAACCCTGCCGATCGATCTGAACGAAGCCGAAATCGAACAGTTCCGCACCTCCGCACGCGTCATGCGCGACGTCATCAACTCCATCGAGCAATGAATCAACCCCAGCGACTGCCACTGCGGGCAACGAGATTGCCGAGCAAGACATGGATGCCTTCAGATTGAGGCGACGGCGGGGAGTTTGAGTCGAGTTCAGTCGGCTGTCAGTGGGCGGCGTGATCGTCCGGTGCGGGCGATGACGCGGGTGTGGGAATGGGTGTCGGCCTTCGTGCGCGAAGGGCGACGACGATGGAACTGGAGAGAGCAACGCCGCCGAGCATGAAGGCGGCGGGCACCCACAGACCATGCTTCTCGACCTTCGTTGCGTGCGCTTCCGACTCTCCATGCGCTTCAGATTCGCCATGCGCTTCGGTCTCGCCATGCGCTTCGGTCTCGCCATGCGCTTCGGCCTCGCCGTGAGCAGCGCCGGCTGCGCCTTGCTTGTCTGCAGCGTGGCTGGGCTTGGCTTTGGCGTGGGTGTCGTGTGGGTCTGACTTGCCGTGTGGGTCTGACTTTCCGTGCGGGTCTGACTTGGTGTGCGGGTCGGAATGGGTGTGGTCGAGATCGTCGGCGTGTGAGTCGGCCGGTGTGGGGGTGGGGGTGTGGCTGAGTGTGACTGTGGAGTCGGTTGGGGTTTGGCCGTCGAGGATGGCGGATTGTTCGGGGTGTTCGCCGAGCCAGAGCACCGAGCCGGAGTGAAGGTCGTAGACCGCCCCGACGACGCGCAGCGAGCCGAGCGCGACAAGCTCGCGCAGCACATCGGAATGGGCGAGCAGGTCATATTGGGCCTGTCGGACGTTGTAACGGACCGCGAGGCTTGTCAGACGGTCGGCGTTCAGTGTTGCAGGGGTCGTCGATGGGTTCTTCGACGATGTGGCGGAGGACTCGAGGTCACGCCGGGCGGCTGCCACAGCGGGCTGAATGGCTTCCGCAAGGGCGGGGAGATTGCCGTGCAGTTGTGCATTCGACGCGACGGCCGCGACCGCGCCGCACTTGGTATGCCCCATGACGACGAGGACAGGAATGTTGAGATGTTCAGCGCCGTACTCGAGGCTTGCGAGCTGGTGCGGATCGACGACGTTGCCGGCGACGCGGACAACAAAGAGATCGCCGACGCCTTGATCGAAAAGGATTTCGGGCGGAACGCGTGAGTCGGCGCAGGAGAGGACGGCCGCGACGGGGTGCTGGCCGTGCTGGGCGGTTTCGTATCGACGATCAGCGCCTGCGCGTGGATGGAGCGTCTCGCCAAGAACATAGCGCGCGTTGCCCTCACGCAGCAGGTCGAGAGAGGCTGAGGGGGAAAGTCCGGTGTCGGCGGTGTGGGCCAGCGCGGCGGCGGGGGTGGGCTGGATATGGGTCGGGGCGGTCGACTTGTCAGATGCTGAACCGTTGGTGGAATCGTCGGATGGGTCTTTGGAAGGGGTGGGACTTGGGGCGTACTCGGTGTGATTCCCGGACTCGGTGTGATTCTTGGAATTGTCGTGATTTTCGGATTTGGCGCTGCGCGCCTGAGGCTCTGATGGCGCAGCGCGCCCGTAGGAGTAGGGGGACGCGATCAGCATCGCCAGGGCGGTGAGCGGGAAGGTGGCCTTGATGAGGATGGACGATCTGGATGAATTCATGCGCGCGATGCTCCTGCGGGCGGTGTAAGCCTGCTGTGAATGTCATCGAGCAAAAGGGGTTACGACTTTGGTTGGGGAGCGGAAAAAGGGTGTGCGCGGGCGTGAGGAACGTGAACGCGAGTGGACGAAAACCGGGCGCGAGCGGGAGAAAGTCGAAGCGAGAACGGGAATGAAGCGGGCGGGCAAGATGGGGCTATCAGGTGTGGGGGCCGATGGATTATCGGTGGGAAAGTCGGGAGGCAGGGCTTAGCTCGGACTCGAAGCGCGGTGGGTGGTGGAGGCGAGGAGTTTGAGGGTGTTGTCGCGATAGATCTTTTGGAGGATGTGGGTCGGGAGTGCGAGGCCGTTGAGTGTGGGGGTTCCGGGTGAGACGTCGGGGTCGCGGATGGGGGAGGGGCCTGAGTGGGCGGATTCGAAGAGTTTTCGATGGCAATAGAGGCGTGAGGCGTAGAAATGGAAGTCGCGTGTATCGCCTGAGACTTGATCGGAACCCCAGATGATGCGATCGGGGTGGGCGAGGATGAGGTTTCGGATGGCGTCCCGTCGCGAAGAGATTTCGCGGACCATCCAGCGCGTTGCGGAGAGGTCGAGGTAGAGGTTTGGGAACTGGGTGAGGAGGTTGTGGATGTAGTCGGGATTTTCGGGCCAGCCTCCGAGATGGGCGCCGAGCCAGGGCCAGTCACGGTGTTGTTGGAGGAGGTGGTTCCATTGCTGATAGTGGGCGGTGCGGGTGCCGAATGTGGGGTCGGCGGCGTATTTGCCCTGATACCAGATCTCGGGGTCTCCGACGTGCGTCATGATGATCATGTTGCGAGCGCGGATCTCCGAGAGGATGCGGGCGACGTCGGGCGAATCGATGGAGAGCCCGGTGCGATGGAGCGTGCCGGGGGCGAGATGGAGCTTGGCCATTTTCGCGCCGAGGTGATGAAAGGCGTCCAGCCGGCGGATCCAGTCGTCGAGCCGGTTGGGGGAGGCGAGCTTTTGCCAGTTGGGAATGGCGACAAGGTGAATGCGATGGCCGTGACGTCGAAGAAGCGGGATGGCTTCCTCGAGGGGCGTTTGGGAGACGATCTGGTCGAAACCGAAGTGGTCGGCGGCTGCGAAGAAGAGGTCGGCGTGACGCGCCGCGACGAGGTGGACGTGTCCGTCGATGGTGGTTCCGCGAACGGGAGGCCGAGGCCAGGGCGCGAGGTAATCAACGCCGGTCTGGTTGTGGTCGGGAAGGGCCGGGGTGGGACTGTCCATGGGCGGGTTGAAGTGTAGCGAGTTCGGAGTCGGGTTGTAGGGCGAGGTCGAGCCAAGCCCTGGACAGGCAGACTGTGGGCAACCGTGAAAGGAGTGAAAGTTAAGGATTGGAAAAGGATTATGGGGCGTAGCTGGGTGCGGGATGAGGGGTGTGTGAGGAGAAAAAACGTTGGCGAGCGAGGTGGACCGCGGGTAGAGTAAAGAACTTGTCTGGCATCGGGAGGCTATATCTCGTTTCTTGTTTTGCTGATGTTGGTGAGCGCAGTGTTGGCGTTATGGACGTTTAAACGTCCCGGCGTTGCGTTTGGTCTATTGCTCGCGGGCTTTGCAGTGGAGCAATGGCTGCAGTCGCAGCATGCGATCTTCACGACATATCCGTGGGTGGGTAACGTCGCGATCGCACTGTTTGTTGGCATGGGGATTTTGTCACGATTCATGTCGGGATCGCTTCGATTGGATTTGACGCCGAAGGTGTATCTGGTGGCGACGGCGTTGTTCGTGTTCTGGTGCATGTCGTTCTTCTGGACCATGAATCCGGACATGACGTTCAATGTCCTGGTGGTTGACTATGGGCCGTACTGGGTGGTCTTCTTCTTCGCGCCTGCATTTCTGATGGCGAGTTGGCGAGATTTGCGGGCGAGCTATCAAGCCCTGCTGATTTCGGGGTTGGTGCTGGTTCCGATCTTCACGATTTTCGCCGACTGGAGTGGTCGGGCAGTGAAGTTTGTGGAAGCAGGTGCAGGTCAGGGAAGCATCCGAGCGGGCGAGGGTGGTAATCCGCTGGCCGTCGCAACCTACGGCGGATATGTGATGTTGGCGGCCCTGCTGTTGCACTTCTCGGGTGCGAGCAAGTTCTTTCAGATCGTGCGATGGGGATTGGTGGCAGGCGGCTTGGCGATCGGTTTGATGAGCGGATCGCGCGGTCAGGTGGTTGCGATGCTGATCGCGGCACTGGCATTTTTGCCGATGAGCCGTCGCATCAAGAATATGGGTCAGTTCCTGGGCCTGGGCATCGCGCTGATGTTGATCCTTGGCTTGTCGTCTGTGCTGTATGACACATTGATTGCATCGACCGATTGGCAGGAGGATCGCTGGCAACGCGACGCGTTCTGGACCGCCTGGACGGAAGGTCGTCTGAACACAAGTCTCATCCTGATTGAACGATGGTTTGATGGCGGACCGATCGCATGGATTTTCGGGCTTGGTGCGCGGGCGAGCAATTACATCGAGGGACTTTGGTTCTATCCGCACCTGGTGATGGCGGAGGTTTTGGGTGAGCTTGGGCTCGTCGGATTCACGCTGCTGTGGCTGATTCCGATCATGGCATATACCGCCGCCCGTCGAAGCTGGCCGTTTGTGAAAAATGACAGCGAGATGCGCGGAGTCCTGGCGACTGCATGTGCGATCTTCCTGTTCGAAGTCGTGCTGTCGTTCAAACAGGGATCGTTCTTCTTCTCACACTTAACCATGGTCCATGCGGTTATCATCGGTCGATTGGCCGCCCTGTTCGAAGACGAACACCGCGAACTGATGTCCGCTGAGCAGGCGTATGACTCGACCTACTACGGCGATACGCCCGACGACCTCAACGGGGAATACGGCGAACTTGAAGGCGATGACATGGAAGACGAAGAACCCCTCCGACCGGCGAGCGGCCCACTGGGCGAACCCATGCCCGCGGGCCGATGATCCCGAGTCAAAGCTGATTTGCTGCAAACGCACAGCTTCTTCGATCGAACGCCAACACGTTCGACAGAAACGATTCGCGCAGGGCGGATCGTTCACGACTACTGGGCCGCAACGGCTCGGATCGCCATGCGTGCTTCGTCGGTGGTGAGATTCACGGCAACGCGGGCGGCGTGTTGTACGATCGGGTCTGGGTCCGATTCTGCCAGCGTCTTCAACAGACGCGCGGCACCTTTGAGGTCGGCAGTCCGACGCGCACCACCCACGCCCACGTCTTCACGCATAAGCCCCAGTCCCTGCACCGCCGTCACACGCCAGACACGCTCCGTCGAACGACTGGCAAAAGCAAACCGATCGCCCGCGTGCTGTGCAAGCAAGTTCGAGTCAATGGTCAGCAAAGCCTTCTGCAACGGACGAATGTGATCCTTCACGTACGCACCAAAGTCTTCCTGAAACTTCTCGATCTCGACAACACGCGACGATTCTCCCGACCGATCGGCAACCGCACGCATGCCGGCCGCGCCGAGGCCCATCATCTCGATCCCCAGCAGCATCTGCTCGCTCGTGAGTCGCTCTTCAAACATCGCGATTCCCATCGCAAAGATCGCTTCATAATGCTCCAGCGCTGGCGCGAAGTCGCCCTCTTTCAACTGCAATGTCGCAACACGACTCGCCGCACTCGCCGCCGCTCGCATCGCCTGAAGCGCCGGCTTTCGTGCGTCATAGCTGACGATCTGTGATCGCAATTCCGGCTCGAAGGCTGACTTGAATCGCTCGCCGCGGGCCTCAAGCAACAGCCCGATCCCCGCAATCCGATCAGCCTCGGCGATCGTGCCGGAACGGTCGAAGCGCGCATAGTCGAATTCGTTCCGGACATAGTCTTCAATGATCTCTCGATAACGCGCTCCGGCGTCTCCGCTCGTTCCGTTCGGCACGAGCGAACGCGCGTCGGTCGGTAATGCGATCACTCCAAGATTCTTCTCCGACACCAACACCGTCTGTCCACTGGTCCCATCAAGTGTGAACAACCACGCAAGAACCCCGATCTCCACAACAAGAACCGCCCCCGCGATCAACCAGCCTCGCTTGCTTCCGAACATCTTTTCTACCGTCTCCTCTCGACTGATTTCAGCAGACTCGGTGCGATCCAGCTTCGCTGCCAATTCATTCCGTGACTTCAACCACCCGGACGGCGGGCAACGCTTCGAGAAACATACGCCCATACCGCTTTGTTTTCACTCGTGAATCGAGCACGACCACGATCCCGCGATCCGCACGCGATCGAATCAACCGCCCGAAGCCCTGCCGGAAACGGATGATCGCCTCGGGCAAACTGAGCTGCATGAACGGATTTCCGCCCATCTTTTGCACGTGCTCAAGACGCGCCTCGGTGATCGGCTCATCAGGAACGCTGAACGGAAGTTTGACGATGATCACATTCCGAAGGCGATCCCCCTGCACGTCCACGCCCTGCCAGAAACTCGATGTGCCAAACAAAACCGCTCGATCGTGCCTGCGAAACTCATCCAGCAATTGCCTCGGCGAAGCAGACTCCCCTTGAACGAGCACTCGCATGCCTAGGTGCTCAAGCATCGGTCGAAGCGACTCGGCGACTTGCCTCAGCATCGAGAAAGACGTGAAGAGGACGAACGCCCCGCCGTCGGTTTTGCGAAGGTAGGCCTCAATACGCTCACAAGCGGCGGGCACGAACCGGCGAGCTTCGTTCGGATCAGGGAGGTTGGTCTCGAGATAGAGCGTCGCCTGCTCGGCGTAATCGAACGGCGAGCCGACCTGAATCGTCATCGCCTCATCCACACCAAGCCGGCGGGCAACAAAACCAAATCCGCCGTCGCCTTCGATGGCAACACTTGCGAGCGGCTTGGCTTGCGGAATCTGCGCGCCGGTCGTTGATTCGGTGGTCGAGGCGACCACGGAAGACGACGACTGTCGTGTGCAGAGCGTGGCGCTGGTGAGGATCACCGAGCGAATCGGCTCAAACAGATGTCGCCGAAGGCCCGCGCTGACATCCACAGGCGCCGCCGACAATGTCACACGCTGCGGCGATCTTCGCGAAAGCTCCATCCAATACACCGCATCCGGCATCTGCTGACCGACCAGCACATCGACCGTCTGCGCGGTCTGCATGAGTCGATCCGCCTTGCTCGACAGCTCCATCTGCTGATCAGGCTTTTCAATGTTCTTTAGAAGCGCCTTGATGAGTTTTGCACAGTCGGCCAGTCGTGGGGCCAGATCCGACTCGACAATGTTCGGCTCGTGGATTCGACCGTTGCCGCGGCCCTTCTTCTCCTGCCAACGGGCGCAGTCGTGAAAAAAAACCTCGGCCTCGGAACTGGCTTCGAGGACGGCGCTAGCGGCATCCGACGCGGCGGTCCCATGCGTGGAAAGAAGCCCGCGGCTTCGACGTGGATCAAAGAGCTGACGAAGTTGATAGCGCAGGCTCGACTCACTCAACTTGATCGCAAAGTGCTGACTCGCAACGTCCTCGATCGTGTGGGCCTCGTCGAAGATGACCGCATCGTACTTGGGCAGATATTGCACGCCCGCGCTGCGAAGTGCGAGATCTGAGAAAAAGAGCGCGTGATTCACAATCAAAATGTTGCCGCTGTTCATGCGACGCTTGGCGGCCTGCCAGAAGCAGGCGTTGTAGTGCTCGCACCGCTTGCCCATGCAATTGCCGTGCTCGGCCCGAACTTCCTCCCACACCCCGGGCCTCGGCAACTGCGGCAGCGTCGCCAGCGAGCCGTCAGTCGTCGAATCCGCCCACGCCTCGACCAGGGCGAGCGATTCGATCTGTCGGTCCTCATCAAAAAGCTGCATGCGACCCGCCGACGCGTTCTGGAGCCGACGCTTGCACAGATAATTGTTCCGACCCTTCACCAGCACCGCACTGAACTCATCAGGCCACACGCTGGCCAGGAGCGGAATGTCCTTCTCGAAAAGCTGCTCCTGCAGATTGATGGTGTGGGTCGAGATGACGACACGCTTTTTGTGACGCGTGGCCAACTCGATGGCAGGGACGAGATAGGCAAACGACTTTCCGACGCCCGTGCCCGCCTCGGCGAGCAGGTGATGCGGGGCGAGCATCGCCTTATGGACGGCGTGCGCCATCGCGATCTGCTCGGGCCGGGCCTCGAACCGATCCCCAAGCCGCCGCGCGACCGCCCCGCCGGGCGAGAGAATGTCATCCACCATCGACACGCGTTCGGATTCTATTCGGATGCAGGCAGGAAGGCGATTTCGAGCCGAGGCATTCGGGCGGATCGCGTCCCATAAATCTCAAGATTTTGGTTTGATCGGGTCGATGACACGGACGAACGGTGTTTTTGCGCCAGGAGTCCGGATGTCGGTTCATCGAAAAGTGGTATCGCTGGAGCAGTTGCTGGAGTTGCGGGCGGAGGCTCAGCGACGCGGGCGGAGCGTGGTGCATTGTCATGGGTGTTTTGACATCGTGCATCCGGGGCACATTCACCATCTGGAATATGCGCGATCGCTGGGAGACATGTTGATCGTTTCCGTGAGCGCGGATCCGCATGTGAACAAGGGCGTGAATCGGCCTTTGATTCCGGACGATTTGCGGGCGCGATCGCTGGCGGCGCTCGAGTGTGTGGATGCGGTTTATCTGAACGATCATCCGACGGCGGTGGAGTTGCTCGAGCAGCTTCGGCCGGATGTGTTTGTAAAGGGTCGGGAGTATGAGAAGTCGGTCGACCCGCGCTTCATGCGCGAGCGATCGGCGGTCGAGTCGGCGGGCGGGCGTGTGGTGTTTACGGGCGGAGAGGTCGTTTACAGCTCGACGGCGCTGATTCACGCGATGGAGACGACAGCGCGGTTTGATGACGAGAAGCTGCGTCGGCTCATCGAGCGGCATGAGCTTTCGCCAGCGCGACTGGCATCGATGGTGGACGGCTTTGCTGGAATGAAAGTCGTGGTGGTCGGGGATTACATTCTCGATCGATATCATTTTTGTGAAGCGCTGGGGATTGCAGGTGAAGCGCCGGTGATGAGTTTGCGGTCGGTGCGGCGAAGTGAATACGACGGCGGGGCAGGGGTGATCGCGCGGCATCTGGCGGGGCTGGGGTGTCGGCCGACGCTGGTGAGTTTGTGGGCGGAAGATGATCTTAGCGCGGCGGCGGAGCATCGATTGAAGGAAGCGGGCGTGGAACTGCGCGGCCTGTCGACGCGGCGATCAACGGTGGTGAAAGAACGCTATCTCGTCGAAGAAAGCAAGGTGATGCGCGTGGAAGAGGGCGCACCTGTGCCGATGGATTCGCGCCAGCAAAGACAGTTTGTCGAAACGCTGCTGGAAGCCACCGGAGACGCAGCCGCGGTGATCTTCGCGGATTTTGGGTATGGGTGTGTGAGTGAGGCGTTGATCGAGGCGAGCTTTCCGGTGTTGCGAGCGGCGGGGAAGTTTATCGCGGCGGATGTTTCGGGCGCGCAGGCGTCGCTTCTTAAGTTTAAGGGTGCGGATTTGCTCACGCCGACTGAGCGCGAGGCGCGTGGCGCGATCGGGGACACGACAAGCGGACTTGGGGCGGTGGTTGCAGAGTTGATGAGGCGATGTGAATCGCGCGAGGCCATGATCACGCTTGGACGGCAGGGTTTGATTGCATACGAACGACCGGCGGTGATGGGGGATGACGGGCGACTTGTGAGTGAGTATGTGCCCGCGATGTGTGAGCGCGGGATCGATCCCCTGGGCTGCGGCGACGCGCTGCTCGCGACCGCGACGGCAGTTCGCGCGAGCGGCGGATCGCTGGCAGCGGCGGCGCTCCTGGGCGCGTACGCGGCGGCGGTCGAGGTGAGCCGTGTGGGCAATGTGCCGATCACGCTTCGCGATCTGGAACCCTGGCTCCTGGATCAGCCGAACGTGCGACAGGATTTGCGGATTGCAGTGTGAGTCGCCAACGGCATGACCGAGTCGAGATCGACATGACCAAGTCGATCGAGGCGGTGTGCGTGCAGGCGTGTGATCAGAGAATGATGTGATTGTGTCCTTACCGAGGTATTGAAGATGTCAGAGCAATCTCCCGTGCTGGATTTGTCGATCGTGCTGCCGACGTGCAATCGGGCGGAGCTCTTGCTCGGGAGCTTGATGGCGATTCATCATCACACGCATTGCGACTATGAGGTGGTGGTGGTGGATGGAGCGAGCACCGACGCGACGAGCGAAGTGCTGCAGCTTGCGCGGTCGGTGATGGGAGGACGATTGCGGGTGATTCGCGAAGAGAAACGCGAGGGATTTGTGCGTGCGGCCAACAAAGGGCTGCGGGCGTGCCGCGGGGATTTTGTAACATGGATCAACGACGATGCGCGGCCGATGGACGGATGCTACGACCGCGCGATCGGTCTGCTCGAAAGCAGGCCGATGAATCCGAGTGTGTTGCTCGCGCTGTTTCATCGATGGAGCGGATCGAAGAATGTCGCGGGGACGTGCCGGCTCGATGAGCGCGATTATCAGGTCTGTCATGTGCGTGGAACGCGGTATGCGAACTTCGGGTTCGCGCGGCGGGACGTGTTTGAGAAGCTCGATTACTTCGACGAACGATTCTACATGTGCGGCGCGGACCCGGACTTTTCGCTCAAGGCATGGGACGCGGGGATGCTGGTGTTACCCGCGCCGGGATGCTGTATCGACCATGATGAAGTGGCCGATGATCGGCGGGCAGAGGATTCGGAGCGGGCGGCGAACGACAATCGACGGCTGTTTGAAAAGTGGCAACTGCCGGCGAAGTCGGATGTGAATGATTTTGACGCGAATCGACCCTGCACGCTGCCGGGCCACGGACCGGTGATGCGCGCCGTGAGTCAGACGCGGGCAGCGTGATGAAGTCCGCGGTGGATGAATTTGAATCAGGACGTGGCCGGATGAGCGAATTGGCGGTCAGTTTTGTGCTTTCGACGATGAACCGCTGTGAGGTGTTGTCGCGCACGCTGCGCCAGGTGGAGGCGTGCGGACTATCGCGCAGCGAGTTCGATGTGTGGGTGGTGGACAACGCCAGCACAGACGGCACCCGCGCGATGCTGCGACGTGATTTCCCCGCGGTGAACGTGATCGCGCTCGACCATAACGGCGGAGGCGTGTCGCGAAATCTCGCGATGGAGAGGTCGCGCGGCCGGATCGTGATGATGATCGATGACGACTCGTATCCGATGCCCGGCGCGATGAGGCGAATGCTGGGAAAGTTTGAACAGAATCCAAAACTCGGCGCGGCGGTTTTTGGCGTGACGCTGCCCGACGGACGCGAGGAGGCAAGTGCCTATCCGCACGTCTTCATCGGTTGCGGAACGGGATTGCGAAGGCGGGCGCTGGATCAAGTCGGAATGCTCCCCGCGGACTTCTTCATGCAGGCGGAGGAGTATGACCTCTCGCTTCGGCTACTTGATGGTGGATGGGACGTGAAGCGTTTCGAGGATCTGTGGGTGCATCATTTGAAGACGTCTGCTGCGCGAAGACCGGCGCGGACGACGCGGCTGGACGTGCGGAACAACCTGATGTTGATCGGTCGAAGGTTTCCCAAGAACGTTCGCAAACAATTCGCGCTCGAATGGATGAAGCGATACTGGTGGATCGCCAGACAGCAGGGACATCGACGGGCGTTTCTGCGTGGATGCGTCGAAGGATTCTGGCGCGGGTGGGTCAGAAGTCGAATGAACCCGGACCCATCGGATGTGACGACCTCGCGTCGTGCGATCGGTGCGGAGGCGTTTGCGGCGTTCTCTCGCGAGCCGGACATTCTTGAGGGCATGAGGCGATGGAGGGCGCAAGGTGCGAAGCGCGTGTTGCTCGTGGAGGCGGGGAAGGCTGTCGGGAGTTTTGTACGTAACGCACGCGAGGCGGGCCTGACGGTGGTCGGAATCGCCGATGATCGGCTAGCGCGTGTGGGGCGGACGATGAACGGCGTGCCAGTGATGCGTTTGGAAGAAGCGCGAGGGCTGGCCGTCGATGTCGCATTGCTGTCGAACCTTTCGCCGGCGCAAAACAAGACCCGTCGCGATGCCTTTCGGGACGCGACGGGTCTGGAATTGCATGACGTCTTCGAACCGATGAGCCGAAACGCCTCGGACGGCGCATCCCCCATGATCGAGACGAATGCCGCCTGATTGGGTCCCCAAGGCATCACGACTGTAACACGATGCGGGGAGCCGCGTCAGACAGACATCAATTGAGCGCTCAAGATCAGCGCCCAACAATCAGCGCCAACAATCAGCGCCAACAATCAGCGCCAACAATCAGCGCTTGCCCGGCTGGAGCGGGATTTCGCCGAACTGTTGCTCGAAGCGCTTGACCAACTGCGTGAGGCTGATCGCCAGACGCTTGGCGTTGGTGTAGCTCAGGATCACGCGATCGGTGACCTTGAACAGCAGTTGCTGTTGGCCCGGGTTCTGCGGATTCGGATTCGGGTTGGGCATGTTGAAGCCCAGATCCACGATCACCTCTTCCGCCGAGGTGTGGATGCGGTACGCGTTGGCGTACATGCTCTTGAGTTCACGCTCGTCGAGCAGGACCTGGACTTGTTGGTCGGGGGTCTGCGCGGGATTGGATTCTTCGGCCATGGTGCTCCTTACATAAAGGGACTCTATCGAACAGTTCAAAGACGATTCCGAGCGAAGTAGTGTGCGCGATCTTGCGATCGGTTTCAAATCAGAAGTTTGAAGTGCCGAACGGGTTGACGTGGAGCGAGGGCGTGCGAGCATTTGAGCATGGCACAGGCAAACAAGGTCGCGGGCATCGAGGGGGCTGGTTCTGGGCGGATTCCGGTCGGGGTGGTCGGTTGTGGTCGGATGGGAAGATTGCACGCCCGGACCTATGCAGAAATGCCCGAAGCACATCTGGAATGGGTCTACGACGCCGACCCCAGCGCGGCCATCGCCGCCGCGCATGACTTCGGATGCCAGACCGCAACTCATCTACAAGCCATGGCCGAACGCGTCAAAGCCGTCAGCATCGCCGTACCCACCGTCCATCATCTCGAGGCGGCAAGGCCCTTCCTCGAACGCGGCGTCGCATGTCTGATCGAAAAGCCCCTCGCACCAACCTCCAACATCGCACGCGAAATCGTCGATCTCGCCCACAAACACAACACGCCCTTGATGGTCGGACACATCGAACGCTACAACCCCGCCGTCCGCGCCATGCTCGAACTCGGACTCAAACCCGCTTTCATCGAAGTCACACGCATCAGCCCGCTCACCTTCCGATCGATCGATGTCGGCGTCGTACTCGACATGATGATTCACGACATCGACATCGTCCAACTGCTCGCAAAATCCAAAGTCTGCTCCATCGACGCAACAGGCGTCTCCGTCATCGGACAGGACGCCTCCAATCAACGACCCGCCGAAGATATCTGCAACGTACGCCTGCGCTTCGAAAACGGATGCGTCGCCAATCTCACGGCCTCACGGCTCGCCCTCAAAACCGAACGCAAACTCCGCGTCTTCAGCGCCGATGCCTACGTCTCACTCGACTACCAAAAACGCTACGGCATCGTCATCCGACGCGGCGAAAATCTCGGACAAATCCGAGACGTCGTCCGACAAATCCAGGTCGGTGAAATCGAAGATCTCTCTCAGGTCAACTACGCTGAACTCGTCGATGTCAGAGAACTCGAAATGCCCGAAGAAAACGGCAAACACGACCCGATCCGCGGGCAGCTGGAAGCGTTCGTCACCGCCGTCATGTCGGGCAGTGCCATGCCAACACCGGGCAAAGACGGACTGGCTGCCGTCGAACTCGCTGAACAAATCGTCCAAGCCATGCAACGACCCACTCTGTAATGTAAACAAGTCGACACGCCTCGCGTCGCGCGAACGTCGCATCACCAAGCGGACCGAAACAAGCCGCGTCTGCGTCCATCGTCCCGGCCGCTCGGCACAAGTCGGGCGACCGACCCGCCGATCGCCAGCCGCAAGGCACACCCGAAAAATCGCTCCGAAAGCCACGCCGCTTGAGTCCGACGATCACCAAAAACCAAAAGGAACATGACGTCAGAAAAAATCACCCGCGGGCGCATGGATGCCGAGCGCGGGCCGATCAATACACGCCCGTCGTGCAACGCACCGCCCCCGTCCCGCCACGATGCCGACTCGACGGCGCATGTCACGCACCCGCTGCGACGGTCCGTTTCGGGCGATCGGAGGCGGGGGATTCAGTCGATCAGCACGCTTGCATCCAGAAACAACCTCACGCGCCCTCGCGGAATCGTTGCCCGTCGGCTTCATCC
Source organism: Planctomycetaceae bacterium (assembly GCA_027487775.1). Classification (GTDB taxonomy): domain Bacteria; phylum Planctomycetota; class Phycisphaerae; order Tepidisphaerales; family Tepidisphaeraceae; genus JAIYCY01. The sequence goes on along the minus strand of JAIYCY010000014.1, from coordinate 21,242 downwards.
TCGGCGATCCATTGCTGGATCTGTGCCGGCGCCATCTGTCGGGGCGCGGGCAATGGTGCGCCCTGGGCACGCAACCGCTCGGCGAGGAACAGCAGCAGCTCTTGCTTCTGCTCTGCCGACAACTTGTCGGCTGCAGCTTCGATTTCGGTGAGCGTGCCCATGGTCAAACTATACCCACGTCCCCCCAAGCATCAAGGCGATTCCGCGACCCCGACGATCGCGAAAGTGTCCGAAACGATCGTCCCGCCCCGGGACATGAAAGAAAAAACTCACGCCATCAACGCAAGCCATGACTCGGCGAGATGCTGCTAATGAGGCGGGCGGAGCGTGGACTCGATCGCGTCGAGGGCTTCCTGCCAGCGGGTGTTGGTGGCGTCGGCTTCGTAGGCAAGAACGTCGGAAAGACGCGTGTAGTCGCGGGCTTCGAGGGATTGGCGAATCTCTTCGAGCTGTTGCGTGAAGGCGATCAGCCAGTCGGCGAGGGTCTGCTCATCGAGTCGGACCTGTTCGAGATCGATACGCAGAAGCAAGGCGAGCTTTTCGATGCTCTCACGCGTCCAGCCCCACGTGCGGAAACAGACAGCCAACCGTTTGAACGCCTCGGCGGGCCTGTCGTTCTGCAAATGCTCGACCGCCTGACCGCGGAGCGTTTCGGCCTCGAAGAGAAGCTTTCGCGCTTCGTCGATGACCTCGCCGGCGATTTCGTGGGGTTCGGTCGTTTCGATGTAGACGACGCGACCTTCGAGCGGCTGCGCGCGGAGATCTTCGAGCGCATCAGCCTGCGGGCGCATGCCGTCGACCATCAGACTGACGACCAGCCGATTGTCGTCAGCGATGCGCGCAAGAAGCTCGCCGACGGTGCGAACGCCGAGCTGTTGGGCTTCGACGGGTTGGTCATCGACGGTAATGCTCATGTTGGCTTTATCGGAACTTCTTCCCGCTTTGCTTGAAACTCCAGTAAAATCGACCCCATGCCCGCAAGCGACCTTACCCGACTCGAGCAATTACTGTCCGCCCGCCATCCGGCGGTTTCGATCATCACGTTCGAGGAGGAGTACGCCCTCGATGTGGTTCGCGGGGTGCAGGCACGATTCAAGCTTCCGCTTTGGGTGTGGAGCAATTCAGAGGGCCTCCGCGACGGTGATCTCAAGGACAGCGTCGTGCCCGGAACCGAGGAGCCCGAACGAGCACTTGAACACATCTTGCGGAACGCGACGGTCGGCGGTGTGGTGGTGATGCTGGATCTGGGGAGCCATCTGAACAAGCCTCGAACGCTGCGACTCTTGCGGGATGTGATCTCGCGTGCGGGGGACTCGGGATCGATGACGTTGATTCTGGTGGATGCGGGCGAAAATCTGCCGGCGGTGATTCAGGGGACCTGCGCGCGGATGGAACTCAGCTTTCCGAACGAAGATGAGCTGGACGAGATTTTGAACGATCTGCTGCAGACGATCGGGAAGCGAAACCGCATCGTTGATCGACTCTCGCCAGAGGATCGTGGCGCGGTCCTGCGAAACATGCGCGGGCTGACGCGGCGACAAGCCAAGCAGGCAATGCTGGAGGCGATGGCGAGCGATCGTTCGTTGTCGGCGGCGGATGTGGCGAATGTGCTGAAGTTCAAGAAAGAAATCCTGTCCAAGACGGGCTTGCTGGAGTTTGTGGATGCGCCAGCGTCGATGGATGAGATCGGGGGATTGAAGACCCTGAAGGGCTGGCTGAACCTGCGACGCGAGGCGTTTAGCGATCGCGCACGCGAGGCCGGCCTGGAACCGCCCCGAGGGGTGTTGCTGCTCGGCGTACAGGGCGCGGGTAAATCGCTGGCCGCCAAAGCGTGTGCGACCGCGTGGCGAAGACCGCTCCTACGCATGGATGTCGGGGCGTTCTTCAACAAATTCGTCGGGGAAACCGAACGAAACCTACGCGACGCATTTCGACAAGCCGAGATGATGTCCCCGGTCGTCCTGTGGATCGACGAAATCGAAAAAGCATTCGCAAGCGCGAGTGCCGAAAGCGCTGACGGCGGACTGAGCAAGCGCATGTTCGGCACGCTGCTGACCTGGATGCAGGAACATCGGTCGAGCACGTTTCTGATCGCAACCGCCAACGACATCGCGAGCCTACCGCCGGAACTTGTCCGCAAGGGACGGTTCGATGAAATCTTTTTCGTCGATCTGCCGGGCGACGAGGCTCGTGAGGCGATCCTGCGGATTCATCTCGGCAAACGAAAAGCCGACATGAGCTCCCTCGAGATGGCGAAACTGATCGAAGCGACGGCCGGATACAGCGGGGCGGAAATCGAGGAATCGATCAAGAGCGCGATGTATCAGTCATTCGCAGACAAATCGAAGTTGACGACGGAGCGACTGGTCGAGGCGATTCGTTCAACGAGGCCGCTGAGCGTGACGATGGCAGAACGCGTCGCCGAGCTACGCGCCTGGGCCCACGACCGCTGCGTGATGGCGGACTAATCCAGAAGCCACGATCCGTCTCAAAAGCCAACAAGCCTGCCTTCAGGTCTTGGATACGCTCAGGCGATGAATCAGAGCTGACAAGCGGCGAAGCGCCCGACCGCGATGGCTGATGGCGTGCTTCTCCGATGGGGTGAGCTCGGCAGTCGTGCGATGGAGGTGCGGCACGAGGAACAACGGGTCGTAGCCGAATCCGTTGTGACCGCGAGGCTCAGTAAGAATCCGACCCTCGATCGTGTCGGAAGTCGTAAGAAGGATGTTTCCGTCGGGATCCGCCAGTGCGAGCGTGCAGACGAATCGCGCGGTGCGGGCGGCTTCGGGCGTCTGAGCGAGTTGCTCGAGCAGAAGTCGATTGTTGTCCGCGTCCCCCTTTCCGCGTGCATGAAGTTCGGCCCAGCGCGCCGATCGCACGCCCGGAGATCCGCCTAGCGCGTCGACTTCGAGCCCGCTGTCGTCTGCCAGTGCGTGGCAAGGCCCGAGCGTCGGATGAAGGCTCGCCAGCGCCCGCGCATAGCCGGCGGCCTTGAGGCAGGCGTTGTCGGAGAACGTGCTGCCTGTCTCGGGAACGTCCTGGATCTCAGAAAACTGTCGAAGATCAAGACAACTGCAACCAGGCAATACCGGGCCGAGCATGTCCGTAAACTCGGCAGTCTTCCCCGCGTTTTTGGTGGCGATCAACAGGCGTTCGATCTTGAGCATCGGCGTGGTGTACCACGAACCGATCCGAGTTGACCAACACTCGATCCTACGCTTCAGGACGGATCAATGGTCAACCGCTCTGATTCCACTATCATCCCCACTCCCGACGCGATGACGCGACGGTTCGAAAGCGGCCTGAATCAGTTTCTGCGTCGGAGTGCATGTGAACCCTTCGGATGCTACCATCGAAATCGATTCAAGACCGAGTCTCGGCGAACTGGCTCGCCCGGCGTGGATTCAACTGCGACGACTCTGGAAACCGTTCGTGCTGATTCAGTTGATCGGGCTGGGCGTTGTGATCGCTTATTTCAATCACGCAGGGTTCGCTCGCGCATGCGACGCGGCCGCCGGGCTTAAGGCGAAGGTGGGCTGGCCCTTTCCGATGATCGTGATGCCGATCATGGCCGGCGTGGTGCCGGAAATCTTCAAGTTCATCACCGGCGTTGACCGCAAACTGGATCGACAACGCCTGCGCGACGTGCTGTTCAACATGGGAATCTTTAGCCTTGCGGGTTTGTACATCGATCTGTTCTATCGCCTTCTCGGCGGCTGGCTTGGGGATTCGCGCGAGGTGGGCGTGGTGGCACTGAAGGTGGGGATCGATCAGTTGGTCTACACGCCCTTGATTGGGATTCCGTGGATCGTGATCTGCTACAGCTTGCGCGAGGTTCGATACAGTATTCGAAGCTTGATGCGACGGATCGGGCGGGATTGGTATGTGCGGGAAGTCGTCCCGGTGTTGATCCCGTGCTGGGGATACTGGGTTCCGATGTGCGTGTTGATGTATCTGTTGCCCCCGAGCCTGACGTTCATCTACGGCGCACTTGCTTCGGCGGCGAGTGCGACGTTGCTGGTCGCGGTCGCGGCGCGTGGGCGCGTGAGGGAGTGAAGGCATGTTCGGAAGTCATCTGTCGATCGCGGGCGGAATGGAGAAAGCAGTCGCGGAAGCCAAGCGACTGGGGCTTTCGACCGTGCAGGTCTTTACGAAGAACCAGCAACAATGGAAAGCCCCGCCTCTTGATCCCAAAGCCGTCGACACGTGGAAAAGTGCCTGTGATCAGGCGGGATTTGATCAGACTGTCTCCCACGATTCGTATCTGATCAATCTGGCCTCCCCGGATGAGATGCTGCGGGCCAAAAGCATCGGGTTGTGCGACGATGAGATCTCGCGATGTGAGTTGCTCGCGATTCCGTATCTGGTGATGCACCCGGGGGCACATATGGGCAAGCGCGACGACGCGAGCGATGAGGCCGCGGGGCTTGAGCGGATCGCTGATGCGCTGTCTGGACTTCTGAAGCGACATGCGAAAGGGCGAACGGTGATTTGCCTCGAATCGACCGCCGGGCAGGGGACATCGCTCGGGCATCGGCTGGAACATCTCGGAACAATCATCGAGTTGTGCGGCAACTCGGAGCGGCTGGGCATATGCCTCGACACCGCCCACCTGTTCGCGGCGGGCTATGACTTTCGCGGGCGGAAGTTCTCAGGGCTGATGCGCGACGTGGACCAAACCGTCGGCGTGGATCGCGTGAAGGTGTGGCATTTGAACGACTCCAAAAAACCGCTCGGCTCGCGCGTGGACCGGCACGAACACATCGGGCTGGGCACGATCGGACTCGAAGGATTTGCGCCCATCATCAAAGACAAACGATTCAAGAACGTGCCGAAGATCCTCGAGACACCCAAGGAAAAACATCCGGACGGGTGCGACTGGGATGTGGTGAATGTGGAGGCCCTCAAGAATGCCCGGCTTCTGAGATAGTCGCTTAGGCAGTGGGTCGCAGGCGGCTGTCGCTGGGGAGTTGATCGAGGTCGTCGGTGTTGACGATCGTGGGTGGAGGGAGCTCGAAACCTGCAAGTCGTTCGGCGCGGTCGAAGATGGCGGGGGATTCGTCGGTGAGCATCCAGCGGAGCGTGGGGGCGTGCGGGGCGTGTGAAGAGGCCGGGCGAAGCAGTCGGGCACGCGTGAGTCTTCGTGCAACATCATCCGCGACAGCGTCGGCGACATCGACGACTCTCACGTGCGGGCCCGCAACCGAGGCGATCGAGGTGCGAATGGTGCAAAGCGATGTGGACGCCAGCAAAATGACATCGCAGGCGCGATCCAGCAGCGGGCGAATGGTCTGCTCGATCGCGAGGATGAGCAGCGGATCGTCGTGATCACGACCTTCCTCCGCCAACATCGCGAGGGTGTGAGCGGGTCGGAGGTGAAGCCGGGCGCGGGTGCGGCGCTTCATCAGAGCTCGCTCCAACGCGCGACGCTCGATGGCGGGCGTTGAACTCAGCACGCCTATCACAGGCTTGTCGAGCGAGCCCGCCGCATCGACCGCCGCACGAGCGGCGGGATCGATCACACCCGTCCAGCCCGGCGGAAGCGGCGCAAGGACCGCCGACGCAATATCGCACCCGAGCACCACGTGCTTGAATCCGTCCCGACCCGCAAACTTCAGATTCTGTCGGACCAACCGCTCAATACTCTCGACTGATCGGACGTGATACGGATGTCGAGAGACATCCGCAAAAAAGAGCAGCCGCTCCTCCGGCAGCTTGTCGCGCAACCTTCCAATCAGGCGCAAGCCCGCCAAGGCACTGTCAAGCACGAGGATCGGGGCCGAGAGCATCGCCACTCGGCCAGCATCGGCAAGAGACGGCGCTTAACTTCAATGTTCAATATTGTCGCACATTTTTCGGGCAAGGGATTGGACAAAAGCTACAATGCAGTGGTGGCGGGGCGAGAGCTGTACAACTTGGCTGGAGGTGTTTGATGAGTGTTTCGCTAAATGGTCGTCGTGTGCTGCTCGTGGATGATGACGCGGACATTCTTTTCAGCCTTGAGGCGGCATTCGAGCCGACCGGGGCCACCATCGAGAAGGCCAAGAACGGAAACGAAGCCGTCGATCTGGCGGAAAAAAACGTGCCGGATCTGATGGTGCTTGATCTCATGCTCCCAGGCCGAAGCGGTTTTCTCGTGCTGGAAAAACTGAAGAAACGCAAGCCGACGGACAAGCCGTTCGTGATCATGATCACCGGCAATCAAGGCTCACGACACAAAATGTTCGCCGACACCTACGGCGTGAATCACTATTTCACCAAGCCAGTCAAAATCGATCGACTGCTCGAAGCCGCGGACAAATTGCTGAACCCGGCGTGAAGCATCAAGTCGCAACTCTCGCCTTCCGCGCAAAGGACAACGAAAGCCGGTGATCCCTCATCACCGGCGACCACTCATCGTCGTGCAGAACGTCGCAGATCGCTCGCAGGGATGAAGTGTGTCGCCTTGGGACGAGCGGATGAATCATCAGATTCAACGCCCGCTGTCGACCCGCTGATTGAATCTGGCATCACCTTTGACGTCGCTTCGCAACCCTGATCACAACAGCGACCGAGCGAACTGTGCCCACGCCTGCCAGAGAGGCCGGCGCTTTGAATGAACGCGCGAAAGACATACGCAACGCATGCCACCAGGATCACAAAGACGATGATGTGCTGAAGTGTTGACGACATGCTTGGCCTTTTGGCGTGGATGATCTCTTTGTTCTGCGCGGCCTGACTTCTGCCCATCTGACTTCACATGGCCTGCGATGCCAGAAACGAATCACGACTCTCGTGCGTCATGTAAACGCTAAAACATACGGCTACCCACTTGAAAGACGACGAAGCAGAGAACCCACGCAAGAGCGTTCATGTAGAGAAGTTGGAGGATCGGCCAACGCCAGGTGTTGGTTTCGCGCTTGACGATGGCGACCGTGCTGATGCACTGCATCGCGATCACGAACCAGATCAGCAGGTTGATCGCGATCAGGGGCGTCCAAACAGGCGAGCCATCGGGGTAGCGATCTGCGAGCATGGCGGCGGCGAGCGGCTCGGTGTTTTCCTCGTCGCCCTGCGCGTAAACGATCCCCATGGTGCTGACGAAAACCTCACGGGCCGCAAACGCACCCACGAGACCGACGCCCATCTTCCAGTCAAAGCCGAGCGGCGCGATGACAGGCTCGACAGCGCGACCCAGTCGTCCGGCAATGCTGTTACGAAGCTGCGCCGAGGCGAGTTCCTTTTCGATGAGTTCTTCCTCGGTCGTCACGCCGTGAACAACGATTTCGTCGGGCTCCTCCGCAGTCGCGCCGGTGGATGCCGCTGCGACCGCTTCCGTCCAGATCGAACGGGACGCCTGCGCAACCTCGGCTGACTTCTGCTCGGGCAACCGCGGCCAATAGGTCATCGCCCAAAGGATCACACTGAGCGCGAAGATGATCGTCCCGGCCTTGGCGATGAAAGCCCCGGTGCTGCGGCCGACGACGCGGAGGACGTTGCTTGCCCGCGGCAGTTTGTAAGTCGGAAGTTCGAGCATGAAGCTCGACGACGCTTCACGCGAGCGCGACTTCCAGACCCAGGCGGTCACGAATGCTGCGATGATGCCCAGGAGATAGAGGCTCAGCATCAGCGCGCCTTGCGCAAAGGCGCTGTAGGTGCTGAAAAATGCGCCGATGAGAAGCGTGTAGACAGGCAGTCGCGCAGCGCAACTCATGAATGGAAGAACGAAAATCGTACGGAGCCGGTCGCGAGAAGATTCCATCGTGCGCGTGGCCATAATCCCGGGAATCGCGCAGGCGAAGCCTGAAAGCAGCGGCACGAACGCCTTGCCGCTCAGACCGACCGCCGACAGAAGGCGATCCATCAAAAACGCGGCGCGGGCGAGGTAGCCGGAATCCTCAAGGACGGCCAGCAGCAAAAACAACAGCGCGATCTGCGGCACAAAGACCAAAACTCCACCCACGCCCGCGACGATCCCGTCGATCCAGAGATCCTTCAGCACGCCTTCCGGAAGAATCGTACTGACCGATTCGCCCAGCGAGCTGACGATGCCTTCGGTCGCATCCTGAAGCGGCGCGGCGAGATAAAAAAGGCTGATGAACAGGCACGACATGACCGCAAGAAACACCGCGAGCCCGAAGACGCGATGCAGCAGGAGCTTGTCGAGACGCTCGCTGAACGTCGGAGAACGATGGGGTGAGCGATGGATCGAGCGATCGGGTGGACTTGGATTCGATACCGGCAACGTGCCCCGATCGGATCGGAGGTCGGTTGACGGGAGTGAAGCCGGTGAAGCCGGTGAGGCTGTTGCGGGCTGCTCGCGCGGCGACAGCGATTGCGGCCGACCACGCACGCGAAGATCGACGGTCGGAATGAGCACCCGCGAGGCGAGCGTTTCGATGAAGCGGTAGTGCGCTTCGATATCCTCCTTCATCGGCTCGATGCCCGCGGCGATCAGATTGGCTCGCAGCTTCTCGACGCGGTCGCGAATCGTGGGATCAAGATCAGGCACGATCGATCGACTCAAATCCGTGGTGCCCTGAATGAGCAACCGCTCGGCGAGAGCACGCGGCGTCAGACAGGCTCGACTCGCGCAAGGCTCCACGAGCGGTGCGAGATCCGAAACGGCCAGCCGCATCGGCTCGGGGAGCGGCCAGTCGGGTTCGATGGCGGATCGGGCGTCGGCGAGTGCCCGCTTCAGTTGTTCGATGCCGTGGTCGCGTTGCGAGGCATTGCGATGCCCCTGAACAGGCACCACAGGCACGCCTAACGCCATCGAGAGCGCTCCAACATCAACGCGATGACCGTGCCGCTCGGCAATGTCGGTCATGGTGAGTGCGACCACCAGAGGCCTGCCGGTCTCGATGAGCTGCGTGAGCAGATAAAGGTTCCGCTGCAAATTGGAGGCATCGACCACGACAACGATCGCCTCCGGCTGAGGCGTGTCGTCGAGATGCCCGGAGATGACATCGACGGCGAGGCGTTCGTCGGGGCTCCGCCAGAAGAGCGAATAGGTTCCGGGGAGATCGATGATCTGGATCTCGGGCGAGCTGGTATCGACCGCACTTGTGCGCGAGGAATCGGAGGTGACGGGCGGGAGATTGACGCGGCCGGTGCGTTTCTCGACCGTGACGCCGGGATAGTTGGCCGTCTTTTGACGCAGGCCGGTCAGGGCGTTGAAGAGGGTCGTTTTGCCGGAGTTGGGATTTCCGACGAGGGCGTAGCTTTTCATGACGTGCCGCCAGGGTTCTTCCAGATGGACTCTGTTTCGTCACACGAGCGAGGGACCGGATCGATGTCGGGATCCAATCATTCTCACGACAACGCATCGATCAGGCAGAGATGGGTCGAACGCGGACGCAGCGAGCCTGTTGATTGCGAAGGCTGAGGTGGTAACCACGAAGCCGAATCTCGATCGGATCGCCGAACGGGCTCTTGCGAACGACCGTCACTTCAGTGCCGTTGCAAAGGCCCATTTCCATGAGTCGTCGTCGCACATCGTCATTGCTCGAGGCATCGGGCTGGCTGGAAATGATGTCCAAAACGCTTCCGGTTCGACCAATGCCGAGACAATCAAGCGTGCATGTGCCGGCGTGGCAGGCAAGGTCCTCTGGGAGCTGACAGCCATGCTCGCAAGGCTTGGGATCCTGCGCGGCGAGGTGCGGGGCCTGGGGAAGCGAAGAACTCATAGAACCGAGACTATGGCACAATTGAGACTCAGTTTCAATCATGCATGGCGGTGTTGACGCCAAGTCGGCGCGGCAGAGCGGGAGATGGGCGAACGAGGTGTTCGAAGAATGTCTTGTTAGTCGATATTGAATAAGAGTTTGTGATGCACCCTTGGGTCGGATGTGCGGGTCAGAATGGCCTGACAGAAGGTGCTGGCTGACGAGGATTCGAGGGTATGCGCGGATGACTCGCGTTTTCCTCAGAGAATGGCTAGTTTGGGCGGGATGTTGATCGATGCGATCCGTCGGGCGAGGCGGTTTTACTATGAATCGATGGGGCGGGACGTTCGTGTCCCGGTGCGTCGGCACGCCAAGGGGATTCACCTCGGGACCGCCTACGGGGGCTGGACGGTTCGGGCGGACCTATTGAATCCCGATTCGGTGGTCTGGGGCGCGGGGGTCGGGCAGGATATCAGTTTTGACCTCGGATTGATCGAGCGATTCGGCGTGACCGTGCATGCGTTCGACCCGACGCCGTTCTCCATCGAATGGCTCGCAAAACAAAAACTGCCGCCGGGCTTCAAGCATCATGCGGTCGGACTCGCAGATTTCGACGGGTTGGCGGATTTCGGACTCCCACCCGAACCGGGACACGTGTCGTTTCAGTTCGGGGCCAACGGTCATCGGTTTCCCGTCAAGCGAATCGACTCCATCGCCTCGGAATTAGGTCAGGATCGCATCGATCTGCTCAAAATGGACATCGAAGGCGCGGAACTGGGCGTGATCGCCTCGCTGGCAGCCACCAAGACACCGATTCGCCAATTGTTGGTGGAGTTTCATCACGACTTCAACAAGCCCGCGTCGGTGACGGCCGTCCGCGACGCCATCGCCACGCTGAGCACCATGGGCTATGTCTGCTTTGCCCGATCCCCTGTGGGGCGAGAATTAAGCTTTATTCGCGAGACGTGAGGGACCGATCGTCCGACGTTGTCCGACGATGTCCAACGTTGTCCAACGTTGTCCGACTCTGCTCGATCAACGTTCAGCGCTCGATCAACGTTCATGGCTATCTCGACCGCATCACGCCTTAACGATGATCGCTTTTGGTGAAGACTGACCCGCCAGCGCGTTGCGCGTGTCGACGACGAGCTTCGCATGATTGGCGACCATGGACCAATCGATCGCCTTGTGGTTGGTGCTGACCACCACGCAGTCATAGCCCGCCAGCGATTGGGCGGTGAGCGGCTTGGATTCCATCTTCAGATCGTGATGCCGCATCTTGTGAGTGGCAGGCACGTGCGGGTCGTGATAATCAACGTGTGCACCGAGATGCTCAAGCTTTTCGATCAGCTCAAAGCTTGGGCTTTCGCGAACATCGTCGACATCCGGCTTGTAAGCGAGCCCGAGAATCAGAATCTTCGAGCCTTTGACACTCTTCCTGGCGTCGTTGAGCGCAAGACCGACCTTGCTGACCACGTAATCAGGCATCCCGCGATTGACTTCGCCCGCCAACTCGATGAACCGCGTCGCATGGCCGTATTCACGCGCTTTCCACGTCAAATAGAACGGGTCGATCGGGATGCAATGTCCGCCCAACCCCGGGCCGGGATAAAACGCCTGAAATCCAAAGGGCTTGGTCTTGGCGGCGTCGACGACTTCCCAGATGTCGATGCCCATCGCGTCCAAAACCACCTTCATCTCGTTGACCAGTGCAATATTGACCGCGCGATAAATGTTCTCCAGCAACTTCGCAGCCTCGGCGACCTCGGCACTGCTCACCGGCACGACCTGACGAATCGCCGTCGCGTAAAGCGCCGTGGCGAGCCGCCCACTCACCGCATCAAGCCCGCCGACGAGCTTGGGAATGCTCACCGTGTTGTGATCCTTACGACCCGGATCCTCACGCTCCGGACTGAACGCCAGATAAAAATCCCGACCCAACCTCTGGCCGGTGGCTTCAAATCGCGGAAGCATCACCTCACGCGTCGTCCGCGGATATGTGGTCGATTCAAGCACCACAAGCTGACCCGCACGAAGCGTCCGGGCAATGGCGTCTGCTGTCTTTTCTATGTAGCTGAGATCGGGTTCAAGATGATGTCCGAGCGGCGTGGGCACGCAAACGATAATCGCATCAGCCTCCCCGAGCCGTGAAAAGTCGGCGGTGGCGTCGAAACGATCGCCCAGCATGTTCCTCACCAAATCTTCACCCAGATGCTTCAGATAATTCTCCCCCTGATGCAAAAGCTTGATCTTCATGGGATCGATGTCGAATCCGATGACATGCATCCCCGCCCGATGAAAAGCCGCTAGCAACGGCAAGCCGACATAACCCAGGCCAATCACACCGACCACAGCCGTCCGTTTTTCGATTTTTTCGATCAAGCTCATTCCAGACTTCCTGCAAAGGTCACGACGAAATTCCGATCCCCTCATCGTAACCGCAACGCACGCAGAGGGAAGAGTCGGATGCTTTGGGCTACACTCTCGGCCGTGCTGGATGCTCATGAATTCGATCGGACGGCCCGGGCCCTGGCAACAGTGCTGCGGGACGTCGCGTCCTCGGAGAGGCCTGATCTTGACCCGAAACAGGACGCGCAATCGACAACCGCCAACCTGCTCGACCCGGTTCGCCGCGCAGGGCAGCTTGCGCTGGATCTCGATGCCGTCGTGTTTCATGCCGGACGCATCATCACGCGGTTGCGCGGGGAAATCCCCGCCGTCGTGTGTGTCATGCTCGGCGGGACAGGCACCGGTAAAAGCACCATCGTCAACAGACTGCTCAGCGATCGCGGGGCCATGGTGACCGCGTCCAGCTTCCGGCGGACCTTTACCAGCGGAGCGGTCGCCATCATCCACGGGCACGCAACCGCAAACCCGGGGCTGCCCGAAGGATGGATGGGCCTGCCAACGCGCATCGTGGCAGCCCACGAATTGCCGGCGCGCGGCACGTCAGATGCACTTTCAGTCGTAAACTACCCATCGGAGCCGCAACAAGGAGCAGCGAGCGAATGGCTGCAACGCGTGTCCATCGTCGACACGCCAGACATCGACGGCGATCAGCCAGACCATCACGCGACCGCCGACCGCGCGTTTCGCTGGGCGGAGGCGGTCATCATCGCACTGACCCCCGAAAAATATCAGCTCCCCGAACCGCGTCGCTTTCTGAACCTTGCCAGACGCTACCAAGTGCCCGTCTTGATCGCGATCAACAAACTCGACGACCTCGCCGTTGCACATGATGTCGAGACGCAATTCAAAGACGCGATCGATTCATCGCCGGCAAAAAAGCTGTTCAAAATCGCGCGGGACGAGTCGAGCCTTTCCATCGAAGCGTCTGCTTCGCTTGATGACATGCGGGTGAGCGTCGCACGGCTGGCCGATCATCTCGCCGACTCAGCCCGGTCGGGTGAGTCCCTCGGCGGGATCGGACGGCGAATGGCGGATGTGAATCAGAGCGTGATGGATCGCGTGCTCGATCCGCTTCGCACGCTGCGAACGAAGATCACTCAAACACAGCAGCGACTCCGCGATCTGGTGCCCGATGACCCGGGCGTGGCGCTCAATGCGGTGACTGCGGAATTCAATCGACAGATGCGCGAGCGCAGCGTGCTTTATCTGATGTCGCCGCAGCGCACGATCGAGCGGCTCCGCGAATTGCCGGGCCGACTCGCGCGGCTGCCAAAATCAACGCTCGATCTGTTGCGCGGATCCAACGACGGATCGGGAAAACGCGCGGCGCGAGCCGATGAGAACGTCGATCGCGAGCAATCCAAGGTCCCGGATTTTCCACAACTCGCCGCCGATCAGTTTCGCGTCGTGCAGGCGACGATTCGCGAAGCGATCTCTAGCGCCATGCCCAAAGGTGCGCCGCCTATCACATTCGAGATCGACGCAGAGCGGGCGGCGGGGATTGTGACGGATGAGATGAATCAGCTGCGTGACTGGCTCGAAAATCATCGCGGGCGCGATCCGCTCGACACGCGAATCGTCAAAAAACTGCTCGGCGCAGTTCCTGGCGGAGACAAGCTCACACGATATTCCGAATGGACGCCCTACCTGATCGCCGCTGGCTTTTTGACGACGCGACTCTCGCCGATCCCGATCGATTTGCTGGTGATCGGAGGGTTCAGCCTCGCGGCATGGGGTGGCGAGAAACTCAACAACGCCGTCGTGCGACGAACCAGTCAGGCGAACTCTCAGATCAGCATGCGCTACGCGGCACTGGTGGCCGAGCAGATCGAATGGGCGATCACGCGGCTGGATCAAGCTGCGCCAAGTGATGCCGTGTTGGACCGGCTCGCGCGTGCGCTGGACGAGGCCCAACTGGCCACCGAGGTTTAGACACGGACCGATGACGCTTCGTTGGCCTGCGAGCACATTGAAACGCTTCGCACGCTTTCGCACGCTTCGCACGCCTTCGCACGCGTCAATCGAGGATATCGAGCGTCGCGAAATGTCCGGCTTCGAGGTATTCGAGGCTCGCGCCGCCTCCGGTGGAGACGTGACTGACCTGATCGCTCAGGCCCAGTTGTTCGACAGCGGCGGCGCTGTCACCCCCGCCGATGATCGTGGTTGCGCCGGCTTTGGTGATGCCGGCGACCGCGAGTGCAAGCTGCTTCGTGCCGTTTTCGAACTGCGGTTTTTCGAAGACGCCCATCGGACCGTTCCAGATGACGGTCTTGGCCCGGGCGAGTGTCTGCTTGAAGAGTTCGACCGTCTTGGGCCCGATGTCGTATCCGGAAAGTCCATCGGGGATGTTGCCTTCGACGATGCGCGTAGCCGTGCTTTCGATGGAGTCGGCGACGGTCGTGTCGACGGGGAGGACGAGCTTGCTTCCCGCCCGGGCGATCAGCGAGCGGGCGAGATCGACCTTGTCGGGTTCGACGAGGCTGCCACCCACCGTTTTGCCCTGGGCCAGAAAGAACGTATACGCCATCGCGCCGCCGATCAGAAGCGTGTCGGCCTTCTCCAGAAGTTGTTCGATGACGGTGATCTTGTCAGAGACTTTGGCCCCCCCGAGCACGGCCACGAAGGGCCTTGTCGGTGTGTTGACGGCATCGCCGAGAAACTTGAGTTCGCGCTGGATGAGAAAGCCGACAACGCGCGGCGAGCCGGTCAGACGCTGCGGAACGCCGTAGGTGCTGGCGTGTTCACGGTGTGCGGTCCCGAATGCATCGTTGACGTAAACCTGTGCATGTTTGGCCAGCGCGGCGGCAAAAGTCGGGTCGTTCTTCTCCTCGCCCGCATGGAACCGAAGATTCTCAAGCAGCAAAACCGATCCGTCTGCCAGCGACGCGACCTGCTTCTCCACCTCCGGGCCGATGCAATCGCCCGCGAAGGCGACAGGTCGTTCCAGCAACTTCGCCAGATGCGCAGCGCACGGCGCAAGGGAGTATTTCGGCTCGGGGCCGCCTTTCGGACGGCCGAGGTGGCTCATAAGAATCAGCCGCCCGCCTCGATCAATCACGCTGCGTATGGTGGGCAACGCCTGAACGATTCGCCGGTCGTCCGTGATCTGAAGCTGCTTATCCAGCGGAACGTTGAAATCGACACGCATCAAAACGCGAAGGCCTTTGACATCGATTTCGGCGATCGTTTTGCTGGCCATGATGTATCTCCGGTTGGTGGTTCAATCAGCGAGGTTGCGCATGCGGATCGCATGCAATGGGCACATAGTCTCCACGCGCGATGCTCTTGAGGTTGGGGCAGGCTGTCAAGACTCGGGCGGGATCAATCCACCACGGAGCCGGGTGCATTCGCCACGGAGGCTCGGAGATCCCGAAGGACGACGCGGATTTTTTTGGAGAGTGGATGCGCTCGGGGTGGGATGAGCGGATGAGAAGGTTGGAAAGATGAATGGCGGGTTTGAGTTGAGGCAGCGCGAGGTAGAGGGGCCAAGGCTCTGTGGGTGCGTTATGATGGTTTCATGCCATCGATTTCGCGACAGGTGTTGGGGATGTTGCAATTGACGCGGTTTGCACTGGTGTTTACGGCCATCAGCAACGCGACGGCGAGTTTGTTGTTGCGGGCGGGGCATGAGGCGGAGCTTGCGACACGGGCTGTGAAAGGTGAGGAGACGGCGCGCGTGCTGGCGGACGGAACGGTGGAGGTCGTGGGTTCGCTGGAGTTGGTGGGGGCGATGGGTGGCGTGTCGGGCGAGGCGGAGGCGTTGGGGTGGGCATCGGTGTTGTCAGCGCGAGCGTTGATCTGGACCGTGGTCGTCTCGGGCGGGCTTTATGGGTTTGGGATGAGTCTGAACGACATCATTGATCGGCGGCGCGACGCGCAGCTGGCCGCGGACAGGCCATTGCCGTCGGGGCGCATCGGGCTGTGGACCGCGCACCTGATCTGCGGGCTGATGTTGGTCATCGCGGCTGTGGGTGCGTGGCGATTGAGTGTGCATCTGGGCGATGATCATGTGGCGCTGGTGCTTGCGGGCGTGGTGGCGATGTTGATCGCCGGCTATGACCTGGCGGGGAAGTATCTGGTCGCGTTCGGATTGGTGTTGTTGGGGGTGATTCGATTCTTGCACGCCTCGATCCCCGCGCCGGGATTGCCGATGGTCTGGCATCCGCTTCTGCTGCTGAACCATGTGACGGTGTTGTCAGCGATTTGTTACGCGATGGAGCGGAAAAGGCCTGTGCTGACAAGGCGGCACGTTCTGATGACGGCGGGGATTTTGGTGCTGGCGAATGCGAGCGTGTTTGCGTGGCTCGTGTTTAAGCGCGGCGACGGAGCGCTGCCGAGCCTCGCAGAGCTTGGATTTGGCGAGCGGTTGTTCGGGCCCGCGGTGGCAGTGGCGGTCTTTGCGGTGATCGCAGCGGTGATGATTCGCAGGGGAACCTTGAGCTATGTCGGCGCGGGAGATCAGCGTTCGCCGGGGAGAGCGTTGATGTTGTTGGGACTGCTCTGGTTGATCGTCTATGACGCAGCGTTTGTGATGACGCACGTGGACGTGTGGGTCGGGCTGGCAGTGGCGGGACTGCTGCCGACCGCGTGGCTCAGTGTGAAGCTGATGCGCGGCTTCTCGCGGATGATCGAGCTCTCGGAAAGGCCGAACTACATCCGCGGAGAAGCGTAAAATCCGCTGCCGCGAGCAGGCTTATGGCTTTTGGGCTAAAAGGCGGGCGACTGCATTCCCCTTTGCGTCGAGCAGGATCAGCGACGATGCGTCGATCCGGTAAGACCTAACAAGATCGAGCATTGCAACAAACTTGCCTTCCTGCTGCATCAGCTCTGTGGGACCGGCCATCTTCGTCATTCCGCCGGACTTTAGACGTAGTGAATCACCATCGACCTCGGCAGGCCCGAAGATGGAATTGAGCGTCGCGTTGCCGTTGTAACGAGGCTCGACCGGATCAATGCGGAGATATGGCCCGCGCGGACGATCGGATTGAACCAGAGCCTCGCCCATCAACTCGGTGAGATCCCATGTCGTCCCGCGGAGGGCGATACCCGCATTGGATCGACCATCGGAAGGGTTGGACGCGTCGTGAGAGGATCCGTGCGACGCGTGACAGCCCGCGAAAACCATGGCCAATGCGAGGAGCGTGAGGCACAGAAGTGGGGCGGAAGAAGAGAGTGAAGTCAGTGACATGGACAAGCTCCAGTGAAAATGAAATCAGTCGAGACATCGCCTGATCGATCGGAATACGCCAAACTGAAATCATAGCAGGAGAAGCGATGCTATGATGCAGCCATGAGCCAGGCGATGAATGAGCTTACGAGTCGGCGAAAGTTAAGCGCGGTGTGCGTGGTGAGCCTGATTTGCGGCGTGCTGTTCTTCGTGCCGTTTATCACAGGTGTGATCGCGATCATTGCGGGCGTGCTCGGCTTGCGCCATACGGGGACGAGATCGACGGGTATGGACGGCTCGGGCGTGGTGAGAAGCGGACGCGGCCTTGCGATTGCTGGCATGGCGTTGGGTGCTTCGAACATCGTGTTGTGGCTGGGGATGATCGCGATCCTCGTGCCGGCGTTCGAGCGGATGCGAGAGTCGGCGGTGCGGGTGCAGTCGCTTTCGAATCTCCGTCAGATTGCGACAGCGTATGTGATGTATTCGAACGAGAACCTCGGCTACGTCCCGCCGACGCCGGAACTGCTCGTGGGCGAGCGCGGGATTCTGCGATCTGCGGATGTGTTTCGGTCGCCGTTGAATGCAGAGGGTGAGGCGAAGCGGGTGTATGGAGAGCTGTCGAGCGATTATGTGTTTGTGAAGTTACCTGAGGATTCGCAGGGGCGTATGCAGCGCGTGCGGAATGCGGGCGAGGTGGTGATCGCGTACGACGAATCGGGTTTGGCGGGCGGATTGGGGGCGGGTTTCGCGTATGCGGACGGGCATGTGGAGTGGCGCGAAGACGCCGATGCGCGGGGTCTGGTGAATGGGCTGGTGGAGGTGACGGCGGGCGCGGGGGCTAAATGAACTCGGCGGCGGTGTCGAAGTTGCCGTCGTTCCGCGAACTGATCCGCATCACCCGAATTCTCGAGGCCAGATAAAGCGGACCGACGTTCATCTCGATGCGATAGAACGCGCCGTCGCGCGGCGGGAGCGGTGTTCGGAAGTCGCAGCCGTGAAGGCTGACATCGGTCACCAACACTTGCACAGGCCGCGGACGAGGACTCGTGTCGCTGGGCTCCAGCGGTGTGAGGCGGGCGATGGTGACGACAGGCTCACGATGCGAGCGTCGCCGATCGACGGCATATGCGCCGACGTGGCTGGGAAGCGGAGATTCGCCTGAGTCAGAATTCACCATCCTCAGCATCGGTCCGTCAGACGAGCGTATTGAGTGGATCCACTCAATAAATGCGTTATTGGGCGTGGCCACGAGGACACCGACCGAGAAGAATGCCCGCGTGAATCGGGCGTGTCATTCCTGGACTTGGTCCCAGAGATGGGCTTCGATTTTCTGATAGTCGTTGAAGGTGGTGGAGAGGTCGTTCAGGAGCTTTTGGATTTGGTCGGCGGGGGCTTGGGGGTCGGCGAGCGTGTCACGCAGATTGGCGGCGGAGTCCTGGAGTCGGCGTGCGCCGTCCGCGAAATGTCGGGCGGCGTCGTAGAGGTTTTGGTTGGCGACTTCGCTGGCCTTTGGCTTGTAGAGCAGTCGCCAGGGTGAGCGACGGATTTCGGTGCTTGCGGCTTCGAGGTTGGAGGCGGTGAGATTGACCGAGCGGATGATCTCATCGATGCGAGAACGGTTACGCGACAGCAGTGATCGGACATCGCCGGTGATGGCGCTGGTGTTGGCGGCGGTCTTTTGGATGTCGTCGAGCGCGACGCTCGTCTTGTCGAGCGCGATCTTGAAACTGTCGAGTGTGTCGGAGACTTTGGATGCGATTTCGGGCAGACGATCCTTCAGCGTCGTCGTCGCGCTATTCATGTTCGACATCGTGGAGCGGATGTCCGAGCTGCTATCGCCGAGGATGTCGCGAAGATTGGCCATCGCGCCGGCGGCGTTGTCGGCCACGGTATTGTAGCGCTCAGTGACGGGATCGACCTTGGTGCGGACGTGCTTGAGAAGCGCATCGGCTTCGGCGGCGGAAATGCGGATTTGCTCGGCGGATTTGTCGGCGGTGGCGAACGCGGTGGCGGCGTTGTCGAGTGCGAGATTCGCCTTGGGAACGGAAGTCTGTCGGATGTCACGCACGAGCGGCAAGATTTCGTCCGCGACGCTGCCGAGACCCGCGACCGCGAGATTGAGCGGGCTCGCAGCGCCGTCAAGGATGTCGCTGCTGCTGAGCAGCTCGCCGCTGCCTGTGTCGGAGATGTTGAGATTGACCTGCCCGGTAAGACCGGTCTGAATGCTGATGCGCGCGTTGCGGTGAAGCGCGTGGGCCTTGGGCGCGGTGAAGGTGACGACAGATCGGAGTTTTTGAACTGGCTTTTCCGATTCGTTTGACGGAACCGAGCCATCGGTGTGATCGGCTGTTGCAGGCGTATGGGCTTCCAGCGTGATGGCGCGGACTTTACCCACGCGGATTCCGCCGATGCGCACATCGCTGCCGCGTTTGAGTCCGCTGACGTCTTCAGAGAGATCGAAGGCGACGCGATAAGTCGCCCCGGGCGGGCCGATGACATCGGCACCGGTGATGCCGAAGAAAAGAACCAGTGCGATGAGGAAGCTGGTGATGATGAAGAGTCCGGCCTTAAAGGGGTTGGCGTCTTTCATGGGTTGCTTCCTTGCAGAAGGTCTTGTTCGTAGTCACCTTCGCGTCGTCGCTGGGTGAGAGGGCCTTCGGTCAGGCCGTGGACGAATTGTCGGACGAGCGGGTCGGTGCTGTTGCGCATGTCGTCGGGCGATCCGCTGGAGACGAATTTTCCGCGATCGAGCAGGACCATGCGATCGGCGATGCGGAAGGCGGAGTCCATCTCATGCGTGACCACGACGCTGGTGACGCCGAGTCGTTTGTTGAGGCTGATGATGAGATGATCGATTTCCGCGCTGGTGACTGGATCGAGACCGGCGGAGGGTTCGTCGTAGAAGAGGACGCGCGGGTCGAGGGCCATCGCGCGGGCGAGGCCGGCGCGCTTTTTCATCCCGCCTGAGATCTGGGCGGGGAGCTTGTTGCCGTGTTCGCGCAGCCCGACGAGTTCGAGCTTGATCTTGACAATCACGTCGATCGTGGATTCCGGGAGGTCGGTGTGTTCACGCAACGGTAACGCGACGTTGTCTGAGACGCTCATGGAGTTAAACAGTGCGCCTGACTGAAAGAGAATCCCGATGCCCCGCTTGCGGTAGTCGGCCAGTTGGTCCTCGGACATCGAACCGAGCGACTTCCCGAACGCGCGAATGTCGCCGGCATCGGGTTTCATCGTGCCGGCCATCAGGCGAAGGAGCGTGCTCTTACCCGAACCGCTTCCGCCGAGAATCACAAGCGTCTCGCCGACATCGACCTGAAGATTGATCCCGTCGAGGACGGTCCGGGTGCCGAAGATTTTGGTGACGTGATCGACTTCGATGGCTGGCTTCATGGGTCACCGCTCCACGCAGGCTTGATGCCGCTTTCGATAACGCTTTCGACGACGCATCAGTTTATCCCAAAATCGCGCTCCAGCGTCGAGGCGTGCGGTTAGAGTGATGGATTGCCGCGTGTCTGGTGTGTGTGACGGAACAACGATGGCTGCTCGGATCGAGGTGATTCCAACGT
Source organism: Planctomycetaceae bacterium (assembly GCA_027487775.1). Taxonomy (GTDB): domain Bacteria; phylum Planctomycetota; class Phycisphaerae; order Tepidisphaerales; family Tepidisphaeraceae; genus JAIYCY01. Next base: position 450 of record JAIYCY010000014.1, on the reverse strand, counting down.
CGGGAGGTTTGTGATGAAGGCGAAGTATGTGGTGTCCGGCGTCGCGCTGCTGTGTTCGGGATGGCTCGTGGGCATGGGCATCGCACGTGGCGGGCCGGAGCTTATTGCGCTGGCGATCGCACCTGCAGTGGCGGCGACGATGCTGTGGAACGAAGCCAAACGAGGTTGCCCCGCAGTGTACAACGCACGCAACGGACGGCGAGCCGATGAGTGCGTGGGGTAGCGCTCTGTCCGATCGAAGTGCTATACGATTCGCCACAGAGACTCAGAGGGCACGGAGACAGACACGGAGGAAGACACTCTGGACGAGGCGGAGCGTCTTGGATGAAGGACATGGGGCGTAGCAACGTCGAAGCGGCCGATCGGAGGATTCGTCTGTTTGAATCTCTCGGTCAATTGCGAATCTCTCTGTGTCTTGCTCTGTGATCTTTGCGACTCTGTGGCAGGTCT